>NZ_JABEQE010000064.1 GCF_014174375.1 Gluconacetobacter asukensis | reverse complement strand
TTTCTCGGGGCTGTCGGGGGGGATTGCGCTGGCGGTGCTGTTCGTGCCGGTGGTGGTGCGGACGACGGAGGACATGCTGCGGCTGGTGCCGCTGACGATGCGCGAGGCGGCGTATGCGCTGGGGGCGCCGAAATGGCGGGTGGTGTTGCAGGTGTGCCTGCGGGCGGCGCGCGGTGGCGTGCTGACGGGCATTCTGCTGGCGGTGGCGCGGGTGTCGGGCGAGACGGCGCCGCTGCTGTTCACCTCGCTGGGGAACATGAACTGGTCGCTGGACCCGCGGGCGCCGATGGCGAGCCTGCCGGTGGCGATCTATCAATATGCGGGGTCGGCCTATGATGACTGGGTGCAGCTTGCCTGGACGGGGGCGCTGCTGATCACGACGGGGGTGCTGGCGCTGAACGTGCTGGTGCGGCTGTGGAGCCGGCAGGCTGGATCTGGGCGCTGAAGATTTGAGGGCCTGGCCCGGGGAAAAACAATTATGGATGGGACGGTGATGCAGGACGCGGCGTCGGCGCTGGCAGTGCGGGGACTGGATTTCTGGTATGGGGCGAACCACGCGCTGAAGGGCATCACGATGGATTTCCCGGC
>NZ_JABEQE010000063.1 GCF_014174375.1 Gluconacetobacter asukensis | reverse complement strand
CGGTCGCTGGCCAGCCGGCTGTCCTCGGCCGCGCGGTGCAGCAATTCGGTATGTTCCACATCGTCATGCCAGGCCGCCATCGCGTCCTCGACCTCGCGGAAGGCCGTCAGCACCGTCTGGCGATAGCTCAGCCGGCTGGCTTCCGCCGCCGCCTGCATCCCGCGCACCTGCGCCGTCAGCTTGCCGCCATGGGCCAGCGGCAGCGAGGCCAGCATGAAGAACTGCCAGCTCAGCGCCCCGGCCTGGAAGAGCTGGTACATCGCCGAGGCATTGGGGTTGAAGTTCAGCGGAATGCTGAAATTCGGATACATCTGCGCCACCGCAACGCCGATCCGCGCCGTGGCCTCGGCATAGGCGCGTTCCGCCCGGCGGATGTCCGGACGGTTGGCCAGCACGATCGAGGGCATGGTTGCCGGGAAGTCGGGAACCTTGGGCAGCGGGCGGGCGATTTTCAGCTCCGCTTCCGTGGTGCCGGGCATCTGGCCCATCAGCACGTCGAGCGCATGCGTGATCTGGGCGATATGCGTGCGCAGCGGCTCGCGCGCCGCAAGCTGGCTGTCCAGCTCCGCCTTGGCCTGCGCGATCTGCA
>NZ_JABEQE010000062.1 GCF_014174375.1 Gluconacetobacter asukensis | reverse complement strand
CCATGGACATGCTGGTTCCCGCCGGTCGGCCGCTTCCCGCGATCCGGCACGATTTCAGATGGCCGAGAAGCCGCCGTCGACAGACAGTTCCACCCCATTCACGAAGCTGGAATCGTCTGAAGCAAGAAACAGCGCGGCCGCCGCGATTTCCTCGGGACGGCCCATCGTTCCCCGCGGGATCAGGGATTCGAACATCCGCTTCGCCTCTTCGGTCAGGACCTGGTCCTGCATCGGCGTGGCGATCGGCCCCGGATGCAGCACGTTCACCCGGATATTCCGGCCCTTCAGTTCGTTGAGCCACCCGCGCGCGAATGCGTGCAGCGTCGCCTTGCTCGCCGCATACACGCTGTAACCGGGGAAACCTTTGAGCGAAGCAACCGACCCGGTCATGAAGATCGATCCGCCATCGTTGAACAGCGGCAACGCCTTCTGGACCGTGAACAGCGTGCCGCGCGCATTCAGGTTGAAGGTTGTATCGAAATGCTGCTCGGTAATCTCGCCCAGCGGCGCGGCTTCGCCCGTGCCCGCGCTCGCATACAGGATGTCGATCCTGCCCTTTTCCCGCTTGACCGTATCGAACAGGCGGTCGAGGTCGTCCAGATTGGCCGCGTCGCCGCGTACGCCGGTCACGTTCCGGCCGATCAGCTTGACGGC
>NZ_JABEQE010000061.1 GCF_014174375.1 Gluconacetobacter asukensis | reverse complement strand
GCCGGGAAATCCATCGTGATGCCCTTCAGCGCGTGGTTCGCCCCATACCAGAAATCCAGTCCCCGCACTGCCAGCGCCGACGCCGCGTCCTGCATCACCGTCCCATCCATATCCGTATTCCCCCGGGCCTGGCTGAAAATGCGCCCTGGCGGCGATCCGGCGCCGGGCCGCTCCCGCTCACCAGCCCACATTTTCAGCCAGGCCCTCAAATCTTCAGCGTCCAGATCCAGCCTGCCGGCTCCACAGCCGCACCAGCACGTTCAGCGCCAGTACCCCCGTCGTGATCAGCAGCGCCCCCGTCCAGGCAAGCTGCACCCAGTCATCATAGGCCGAGCCCGCATATTGATAGATCGCCACCGGCAGGCTCGCCATCGGCGCCCGCGGGTCCAGCGACCAGTTCATGTTCCCCAGCGAGGTGAACAGCAGCGGCGCCGTCTCGCCCGATACCCGCGCCACCGCCAGCAGAATGCCCGTCAGCACGCCGCCGCGCGCCGACCGCAGGCACACCTGCAGCACCACCCGCCATTTCGGCGCCCCCAGCGCATAGGCCGCCTCGCGCATCGTCAGCGGCACCAGCCGCAGCATGTCCTCCGTCGTCCGCACCACCACCGGCACGAACAGCACCGCCAGCGCAATCCCCCCCGACAGCCCCGAGAAA
>NZ_JABEQE010000060.1 GCF_014174375.1 Gluconacetobacter asukensis | reverse complement strand
AGAAAGACGACCCGGTGGCCGCCCTCGACGACCGGATCGGTCGCCAGGGTGGCGGCAATCAGGTGATTGAACGCTTTCACCAGCTTGGCGCCGGCGAACGCCTTCGCGGCGTACGCGGAGGACAGGAGACCGTCCATCTCCTCAAGGGGAGCCAGCGAGTTCATCGCGTCGATGACCGTCTTGCCTTTCCAGTTCGGCAGGGCCTTCGCAACCTCGCGGTGCTGCTCGAACGGGACGGCCAGGATGATGGTGTCGGCCTCGAGCGCATCCCGCAGCGACCTGGCGACGACCGTGGGTCCAATCGCTTGCGCCTGTGGCGCCAACGCCTCGGGCGGCCGGCGGCTCGCGACGGTTACGTCGATGTTCTTGCGGGCGAAGGCGTGGGCGAGGGCCTGGCCTATCTTGCCGAAACCTACAATCGCGTAGCGCATTATGCTTTTCCGATCCGTGTTGATATCGATTTCCCGGCCTTCTGCGGCGCAGGGTTATCCGTTTCGCTGTATGGCGGCCTGTGCGTGCGCGACTTCCGCGCGGCCGGACTGACCGCCCAGTGCGGAAGTCGTTCCGCCATGGACATGCTGGTTCCCGCCGGTCGGCCGCTTCCCGCGATCCGGCACGATTTCAGATGGCCGAGAAGCCGCCGTCGACAGACAGTTCCACCCCATTCACGAAGCTGGA
>NZ_JABEQE010000059.1 GCF_014174375.1 Gluconacetobacter asukensis | reverse complement strand
CAATGCCTCTTTTGCGCACCCTGATCCGCGTGGTCCTGACCCTGAGCGTCGTTGTGCTGGCGATCGTTCTGGGGGTGACCCTGTGGGACACGTATATGATTGCCCCATGGACGCGCGACGGGCGCGTGCGGGTGTATGTGGTGGACGTGGCGCCTGAAGTTCCGGGCACGGTGGTGCAGGTTCCGGTGGTGGACAACCAGTTCGTGCACAAGGGCGAGCCGCTGTTCGTGCTGGACCCGGTGCGCTTCCGCCTGGCGATCCGCGAGGCGCAGGCGCGGCTGGACGGGGCGGAGGAAGAGCTGAAACTGAAGCGCAGCGATGCGAAGCGCCGCATGGGGCTGGGCGGCATCGTGTCGGCCGAAGAAC
Organism: Gluconacetobacter asukensis; assembly: GCF_014174375.1. Classification (GTDB taxonomy): domain Bacteria; phylum Pseudomonadota; class Alphaproteobacteria; order Acetobacterales; family Acetobacteraceae; genus Gluconacetobacter; species Gluconacetobacter asukensis. The sequence continues at coordinate 418 of NZ_JABEQE010000059.1, read as the reverse complement.
AGGAAGTATTCAACTCCAACGTGGCGACGCAGGTGGCGGCGGTGGATGCAGCGCGGTCGGCGCTGGACCTGGCGAAGCTGAACCTGCAGCGCTCGATGCTGTATTCGCCGGTCAACGGCTATGTGACCAACCTGAACCTGCGGGTGGGTGATTACCTGACGGCGGGCCAGCCGCGGCTGGCGGTGATCGATGCCGATTCCTACTGGGTGAACGGGTATTTCGAGGAAACCAAGATGTGGGGCGTGCATGTCGGCGACGTCGCCCGCGTCAAGCTGATGGGCTACAAGCAGATCATCCCCGGCCATGTCGTCTCGATCGCGCGCGGCATCAACGACCAGAACGGCAATCCGGACCGGCTGGGGCTGCAGGACGTCAACCCGATCTTCACCTGGGTGCGCCTGGCGCAGCGCATTCCGGT
>NZ_JABEQE010000058.1 GCF_014174375.1 Gluconacetobacter asukensis | reverse complement strand
CGAACTCAGCCGAACCGGCCGGTGATGTAATCCTGGGTGCGCCGCTCGCGCGGGGCGGTGAACATGCGGTCGGCACTGTCCACCTCGACCAGCTCGCCCATGTAGAAGAACGCCACCCGATCCGCGCAGCGCGCCGCCTGCTGCATGTTATGCGTCACGATCGCGATCGTGAACTCGCCTTTCAGCTCGTCCAGCAATTCCTCGATCCGCGCCGTCGAGATCGGGTCCAGCGCGCTGGTCGGCTCGTCGAGCAAGATCACCTCCGGCCGTGTCGCGATGGTCCGCGCAATGCACAGCCGCTGCTGCTGCCCGCCCGACAGTGCCGCCGCCGACGCCCCCAGCCGGTCCTTCACCTCGCCCCACAGCGCCACCCGCCGCAGCACGTCTTCCACCCGCTCGTCCATCTCGGACCGCGACAGCCGCTCATGCAGCCGCACCCCGAAGGCGATGTTCTCGTAGATCGACATCGGAAACGGCGTCGGCTTCTGGAACACCATCCCCACCCGCGCCCGCAGCACGTTCAGGTCGAGGTCCGACGACAGGATGTTCCGCCCGTCAAACAGCACCTCCCCCGTCGCCCGCTGCCCGGGATAGAGATCATACATCCGGTTCAGCACCCGCAGCAGCGTCGATTTCCCGCACCCCGACGGCCCGATCATCCCCGTCACCCGCCGCGCCGGGAAATCCATCGTGATGCCCTTCAGCGCGTGGTTCGCCCCATACCAGAAATCCAGTCCCCGCACTGCCAGCGCCGACGCCGCGTCCTGCATCACCGTCCCATCCATA
>NZ_JABEQE010000057.1 GCF_014174375.1 Gluconacetobacter asukensis | reverse complement strand
CCTAGGCGCTGTCTGCATTCACCGCAGCCAGATCATGGCGCATGCGAGGTGGACGAAGCCCATAAAGGCGGGGAGCGTTTTCTCGCATCGCAAGGCGATTCTGCGGAAGCGTTTGAGTTTATTGAAGAAGCATTCGACCTGATGGCGTTCCTTGTAGAGGTTCCAGTTGATCGGAGGCATGATGGCGCGGCTGGGATTGGCCTTGATCTGTGCGGTTGCCCCGAGGTCGTCAGCGATGAAGGCGCGTAGCGGGTCTGCATCGTAAGCGGCATCGGCGATGACATGGCCGACGCCCTGCAAACCGGACAGGAGAGTCTCGGCCTGGGGCCGGTCGCCGTATTGTCCCGGCGTCGGATGGATCCGCAGAGGCAGGCCGATCGCATCGACGACAGCGTGCAGCTTGGTCGTCAGGCCGCCACGTGAACGACCGATGGCGGCAGCTTCAGCCCCCCTTTTGCACCAGTCGCATCAGCATGAACTTTCGAAATGGTGCTGTCGATCAGGACGTATTCGAAGTCCGGCGTGTCGGCCAGGGTATGGAAAAGCCTTTCCCAGACGCCCGAATGTGACCAACGTCGAAAACGGGCGTGGACCGCCGTCCATTTGCCGAACACGTCCGGCAGGTCACGCCAGCGCGCCGCATTGCCGGCCATCCACAAGATGGCATCCACGAATAGCCGGTTGTCGACCCCGCCCCGCCCGGGCGTTCCGAGCCGGCCGGGAAGATGGCCCTCGATCCGGCTCCATTGCTCGTCTGTCAGTGTCCGTCTGCTCAAGGCTTGCCCTCCATCGACAGCCTTGAATCAGAACTTCAAATCAAAGGGAATCCATGAATGCAGACAGCGCCTA
>NZ_JABEQE010000056.1 GCF_014174375.1 Gluconacetobacter asukensis | reverse complement strand
TAGAGGGTGTTATGCACCTTGAGCGAGTATAGCGGCGTTTCTGAGCATGAAGCATGCGAAAGCGACGACATGGAGACTTGCGAGCGTTGAAGCGTAGCGCTCGTAATCCTTAACGAGTCTGCGGCATCGTGTGGCCCATGCGAAAGACCGTTCTACGACCCATCGGCGAGGCAGCAGGACAAAGCCGCGCTTGGCTTCGGGCAACTTGACGACTTCAAGCGTGATACCGTGGGTGCGGGCTGCCTCGGCCGGCCTCTCGCCCGTGTATCCCTGATCGACATAGGCCAGTTCGACGCTTTCCTCCGTCACCTCCTGAATGGCTGCGGCGAGGCGTCCGACCTCGACGCGATCGTCCCGATTGGCTGGCGTGACGTGCAGGGCCAGCAGATGGCCAAACGTGTCCACTGCCATATGCAGTTTTGAGCCCTTTTTGCGTTTGGCCCCATCATATCCGGCGCGCGGTCCGCTCTCCGGTGTCGAACGCAAGGTTCGGCTGTCGAGGATGGCCGCCGTGGGTTCCGCCTTGCGGCCGGAGGCCATGCGCAGCACAGCCCGTAGGTCAGACGCCAGTGCTTCGAAGCAGCCTGCCTCCATCCAGCGACGGGATTGCTGATAGACCGCCGACCAAGGCGGAAGATCGTTCGGCATGGCGCGCCAGGCAATCCCGTAGCGGATCACGTAGCGCAACCCGTTGAACAGTTCGCGCAGATCATGCCGCCGCTGTTCCGCGTCCTCTCGCATCAGAACCAGATACGGGACAACCAACGACCATTCTTCGTCTGATACGTCAGAGGGATACGGCTTCCGAACTTGCGTCATTCAGCATTACTGAACCAATCACGCACGAAAGTACATAACACCCTCTAG
>NZ_JABEQE010000055.1 GCF_014174375.1 Gluconacetobacter asukensis | reverse complement strand
AGAGACCGTTTGAGAATGTGTTGATGCGGTGGCTTGGGCGTGATTCAAGCTGGGGATGTGGACCCGAGCGAGCCGTGGCCGGATGGCTGGATTTGAGAAGCGATTAAAGCGCTACCCGACCGATCTGACGGATGAGGAATGGCTGTTCATTCAGCCGTTTCTGCCGTCAGCGGCCAAGCGCGGTCGCAAGCCTGCGACGGACCTGCGCGATGTGCTTGATGCGCTTCGCTATCTGGCACGAACAGGCGGTGGATGGCGGATGCTGCCGAACGACTTCCCGCCCTGGCAGACAGTGTATTGGTGGTTCCGCCGCTTCATGCGCCGGCTCCTGTTCCGCACGATCCACGACGTCGCACTGATGCTCGACCGTGAACGCGAAGGGCGCGAGCAGAGCCCGACGGCCGCCGTCGTTGATAGCCAGTCCATCAAGGCACCAGCCGCGGAAAAGCGGGGCTTTGATGCTGGCAAGAAGGTTGTCGGTCGTAAACGACACATTGCCGTCGATACAGATGGCCGATTGCTCATGGTCAATCTGACCACCGCCGATATCTCCGATAGTGCTGGTGCTCAAGCGATCGTCGTGGCCATTCGCAAGCGATGGCCCTGGCTCAAGCATCTGTTCGCTGACGGTGCCTACGACCGCACCCGTCTTATGGATGCCGCGACCTATCAGGATTTCGTCCTCGAGATCATTCGCCGCTCCGACAAGGAGCCGGGCTTCAAGGTGTTGCCCCGGCGCTGGGTCGTCGAGCGCACTTTCGGTTGGATGATGCGCTGGAAGCGCCTCGTTCGGGATTACGAGCAGAGGATCGACGTCTCGGAGGCAATGATCCATGTCGCTCTCGGTAGCCTCATGCTCCGCAGAATTGTCCACCCATGACCATTCTCAAACGGACTCT
>NZ_JABEQE010000054.1 GCF_014174375.1 Gluconacetobacter asukensis | reverse complement strand
AGATCGACCCGCCGCACCGGCTGTTGATGGGGCCTGGCCCGGTGAACGTGCATCCGCGCGTGCTGCGGGCGATGTCGGCGGACATGCTGGGTCAGTTCGACCCGGAGATGACGCGCTACATGAACGAGACGATGGCGCTGTATCGCCGGGTGTTCATGACGGAGAACCGGTGGACGTTCCTGGTGGACGGCACGGCGCGGGCGGGGATCGAGGCGGCGCTGGTGTCGCTGGTCGAGCCCGGTGCGCGGTTGCTGGTGATCCAGGCGGGGCGGTTCGGGCTGTTGCTGTCGGAAATCGGGCAGCGGATCGGGGCGGAGATCCGCACGCTGGATATTCCCTGGGGCGAAGTGGCGAGCCTGGAGCAGATCGAGGCGGCGATTACGACCCATCGCCCGCAGGTGTTTGCGGCGATCCATGGCGATACCTCGACCACCATGGCGCAGCCGCTGGCGGGTGTCGGGGCGATCTGCCAGCGGCATGGTGTGCTGTCCTATGTCGATGCCACGGCGACGCTGGGCGGCATGGCGGTGGCGACCGATGCATGGGGCGTGGATGTGGTGACGGGCGGCTTGCAGAAATGCATGGGCGGCCCGCCGGGTTCGGCGCCGATCACGATCTCCGACCGGGCGGCGGTGCATATCATGAAGCGCCGGCATGTCGAGGCGGGCATTCGCGGCGAGGATCTGGACGAGGGGCCGGGGGCGCTGATCCGGTCGAATTATTTCGACCTGGCGATGATCATGGAATACTGGTCGGAGAAGCGGCTGAACCACCATACCGAGGCGACCAGCATGCTCTATGCGGCGCGCGAGGCGGCGCGGGTGATGCTGGAAGAAGGGCTGGAAGCGCGTTTCGCGCGGCATCGGGCGGCGGGTGCCGCGATGAGTGCCGGACTGCGGGCCATGGGGCTGAGCCTGTATGGCCAGGATGCCTACCGCATGACCAATGTGACGGGGGTTTATATCCCCGACGGCGTGGATGGCGAGCGGGTGCGGGCCCGGATGCGCGG
>NZ_JABEQE010000053.1 GCF_014174375.1 Gluconacetobacter asukensis | reverse complement strand
TCTGGCCCATCAGCACGTCGAGCGCATGCGTGATCTGGGCGATATGCGTGCGCAGCGGCTCGCGCGCCGCAAGCTGGCTGTCCAGCTCCGCCTTGGCCTGCGCGATCTGCAAGGTGTTGCCCACGCCTTCCAGATACAGGCGCTGCGTCAAATCATAGGCTTCCTGCGCCACGCTGATATTGCGGTTCGCGATCTCCAGCCGCAACTGCGTATCACGCAGCACCATATAGTCGCTGACCAGCGCCGAGAGCATCGTCATCAGCACCGCGCGCCGATCCTCGACCGTTTCCTCGACCGCGCGCTCCTGCGCTTCCACACTGCGGCGGATGCGGCCGAACACGTCGATCTGCCAGCTCGCGCTGACCCCGTAGGACAGATAGGACGCACCGGGGCGGTTGACCGGGTTGCCCGGGCGCAGCGGCCAATTGTCGATATTGAGCGAGTAGCGCGCGTCACCGTTGGTGGTGTTGGCATCGATCTGCGGATACCAGGCGGAGGCCTGGCTGTCGCGCAGCGCCCGCTCGGCCAGGATGCGCTGGCCGGCGATCTGTAGGTCATAATTGCCGCTGATCGCGCGATCGACCAGCCGGTCCAGCTCCGCATCGCCGAAGCGGTGCCACCAATCCTTCAATTCTGCATTGGTGCGCGCGATCTCGGCATCGGTTGCCGGATGCTCGTCCTCGGTGAAGTGCTCGGGCACCTTCATCCGGTCCGGCTGGTAGCGCGGGCCGACCGTGCAACCCGCCATTACCAGCGCCGAGGTCAGGACCAGGCCGGCCCGTCGGGTCTTCGTCATCATGGTCATGCTCGCGCCGGGGGCCTTACAGATGATCTTGGAGCCAGGTGGTCAGATGCCCCTTCTGGCTGCGCGATTGCGGGCCGACGGTCACCGTGCAGGTCATGCCCGCCGCCAGCGTCACGCTGTCGGGCACATGGTCCAGATGGATGCGCACCGGAATGCGCTGCGCCAGGCGCACCCAGGTGAAGATCGGGTTGACGTCCTGCAGCCCCAGCCGGTCCGGATTGCCGTTCTGGTCGTTGATGCCGCGCGCGATCGAGACG
>NZ_JABEQE010000052.1 GCF_014174375.1 Gluconacetobacter asukensis | reverse complement strand
CGCGGACAACAGACCCCCAATCCCCGCCAAGAAGAGATACAGAACGCATCTTTCTCTTGAATCATAAGTCGGACACTCAATTCAATCCATTACCTTCGCGCCTATGGGGCTTCGCCCCTGATCGGATCGTCGAGCTGGTGATGAGCCGCCCGCGCGACAGCGTGACGCTGTGCTGCCTGGCGCCACTGACCAATATCGCGCTGGCGATGGCGCGCGAGCCGCGCCTGGCCGAACATCTGCACGGGATCGTGCTGATGGGCGGGGCGCGGACCGAGGGTGGGAACATCACCCCGGCGGCGGAATATAATATCCATGTCGACCCGGAAGCCGCGGCGCGGATCTTCGAATCGGGCGTTCCGATTACGATGATCCCGCTGGACTGCACGCACCGGGCGCTGACGACGGCGGCGCGCATGGCGCGGCTGCGCGCGATCGGCACGCCGTTGGCCGAGGCGTTCTATCATCTGCTGACCTTCAACAAGCGCTTCAACGCGCGCCAGTGGGGCACGGATGGCGGCCCGCTGCATGATCCGACGGTGATTGCGGCGCTGCTGCGCCCGGATCTGTTCAGCGGCCGGCTGGCGCATGTCGGGGTCGAATGCCACGGAACGCTGACGCGGGGCATGACGGTGATCGACTGGTGGAGCGTGACCGGCCGGCATCCGAACGCCCTTGTTCTCAACAGGGTGGATGCCGAGGGTTACTTCGATCTGGTGATCGAGCGCCTGTCGCGCTTTGGCATCGGATCGCCATAAAGCACTGAGACGGGGCGATGGAAGGTTGCCGGATCGGGGTGCGCTCCAGTAATGGTCGCGCGTTCGCGCCGGTCCGGCGCGGCCGATCCTGACGTCGCTTCCATGTGGGGCGTCCTGCTGTCCGGAGTCCGCATGGATCAAACATCGCCCCCGCCTTCGCCTGGGTCTTCGTCCGGGTCTTCGTCCGCGTCGTCTGCCGCGGCTTCTCCTGTTCAGCCCCGCGCGACCGGCGGTGTGGGGGACCCTGTGTTTGCGGGCCTGGTGCGTCTGTCCGGGTGGCTGATCCTTGGCCTGCTGGGTGGGTTGATTGCGGTTCTGGCGTGGGGCGGGCTTTCGGCGTGGTCGGCGTTTGGTCCGG
>NZ_JABEQE010000051.1 GCF_014174375.1 Gluconacetobacter asukensis | reverse complement strand
CAGGCTTGTCTTATGCATTCCGTGTCGCTGCGTGCGACAAAGGACTGATTTTTCCGGGGTGGCCACCCCGGAAAAATCAGGAAGGGGACGGGTCGGTGACAGGCAGACCGTGATGGGTCGGCTTGAGAGTATGATCGCCCCTTCTTTTCCTTGTGCCCTGAACGGATACCCGAGGGTCTGGCCTCGGATGACAAGCATAGGACATGGAAAAGATGACGCATCCGGCCACGGCTTCCAAGCCCGAACTACAGCCTACGTCGATCACGATCGGGATCGACGTCTCCAAGGATCATCTCGACGCGGCCCGTCACCCCGGTGGAGAGACCGTACGCGTGGCCAATACCCGCAAGGGCCAGACCGCGCTCCTGCGCTGGATCGGCGACATGAAGGCCGTCGCGCGGGTGGTATTCGAGCCGACTGGCCCGTATCACCGGCTGCTGGAGGAACGTCTGGCGTCCCTGGGCGTGCCAACGATCAAGGTCAACCCGCGGCAGGCGCGCCGTTTCGCCGAAGCTACCGGCAGGCTCGCCAAGACCGATCGTATCGATGCGTTGATGCTGGCGCGCTATGGCGCGCTGCTGGAGCCGGTCGCACGCCCGGTCCGTTCAGACCTGCAGAACCGCCTGGCCGAACTGGTCGCAGCCCGCCGCAGCCTGATGCGAGACCGGACGGCAACGATCAATCGCCTCAAAACCCTGACGATCGATTTGCTGAAACGCCATGGCCGGCATCGTTTGCGGCAGATTGAAGTGCAGATCGCTTCTCTCGATGCCGCCATCGCAGCGTTGGTGGCAGAAGACCCGCACCTGGCTCGCCGGCGGGACGTGCTGGCCAGCATCCCAGGTCTTGGCCTGATCACGGCCCACGCGCTGCTGGCCGACATGCCGGAACTCGGCACAATGGAGGAAGGCCAGGCTGCCGCTCTTGCCGGCCTCGCCCCGATCACCCGCCAGTCCGGAACATGGCGGGGAAGAAGTTTCATTCAGGGCGGCAGGGCTGCCATCCGGCATGCACTCTACATGCCAGCCATCGTCGCCATGCGCTTCAATCCCGACCTCAAGCAAGTCTACGACCGACTGACCACCATGGGAAAGCACGCCAAAGTCGCCATCACCGCCGTCATGCGCAAGCTCGTCATCCTCGCCAACGCACTCCTGCGCGATGATCGAACATGGGCTCCAAAAGCCGCTTGATCACAACGGATACTCT
>NZ_JABEQE010000050.1 GCF_014174375.1 Gluconacetobacter asukensis | reverse complement strand
TCTGGCCCATCAGCACGTCGAGCGCATGCGTGATCTGGGCGATATGCGTGCGCAGCGGCTCGCGCGCCGCAAGCTGGCTGTCCAGCTCCGCCTTGGCCTGCGCGATCTGCAGCGTGTTGCCCACGCCCTCCAGATACAGGCGCTGCGTCAAATCATAGGCTTCCTGCGCCACGCTGATGTTGCGGTTCGAGATCTCCAGCCGCAACTGGGTGTCGCGCAGCACCATATAGTCGCTGACCAGCGCCGAGAGCATCGTCATCAGCACCGCGCGCCGGTCCTCGACCGTCTCCTCGACCGCGCGTTCCTGCGCTTCCACGCTGCGGCGGATGCGGCCGAACACGTCGATCTGCCAGCTCGCGCTGACCCCGTAGGAGAGATAGGACGCCCCGGGCCGGTTGATCGGACTCCCCGGCCTGATCGGCCAGTTATCCACGTTGATCGAAAAGCGCGCGTCGCCATTGGTGGTGTTGGCGTCGACCTGCGGATACCAGGCCGAGGCCTGGCTGTCGCGCAGCGCCCGCTCGGCCAGGATGCGCTGGCCGGCGATCTGCAGGTCGTAATTGCCGCCGATGGCGCGGTCGACCAGCCGGTCCAGTTCCGCATCGCCGAAGCGGTGCCACCAATCTTTCAGCTCGGCATTGGTGCGCGCGATCTCGGCATCGGTTGCCGGATGCTCGTCCTCGGTGAAGTGCGCGGGCACCTTCATCCGGTCCGGCTGGTAGCGCGGGCCGACCGTGCAACCCGCCAGCACGACCATCGAAGTCAGAACCAACCCAGCTCGCCGGCTTTTCGTCGTCATGATCATGATTGTGCAACAGACCCGAACAGCAATGAAAAGATGTCTGCTTGCAGACGTGGGCTGGTGAGCGAGAGTGCCGCGAAGCGGCACGGCCGTCGTGTGTTTCCGAGCATCGGAGCGGAGCGGCCTTGATGGCCGTGAGCACCGAAGCGCAGGAAACGCGCGTCGGATCGCCGCCAGACCGCGTCTGCAAGCAGACAGGTCACAGGTGGTCTTGGAGCCAGGTGGTGAGCTGCCCCTTCTGGCTGCGCGATTGCGGGCCGACGGTCACCGTGCAGGTCATGCCCGCCGCCAGCGTCACGCTCTCGGGCACGTGGTCCAGATGGATGCGTACCGGAATGCGCTGCGCCAGGCGCACCCAGGTGAAGATCGGGTTGACGTCCTGCAGCCCCAGCCGGTCCGGATTGCCGTTCTGGTCGTTGATGCCGCGCGCGATCGAGACG
>NZ_JABEQE010000049.1 GCF_014174375.1 Gluconacetobacter asukensis | reverse complement strand
GCCCCATAGGCGCGAAGTTAATATTTTCTGAGGTCTTGAGCTTGTGAGCTTCGCTTTCTGACGGGTTGTGCCTGTCTTCGTCGAAAGCGCTGGATGACGTCATGTCTGTCGAGCCTGATGGGAGGCAGGATGGCATATCTGAGGATTTCGCGCGCTTTCTGCCATGCGGCCCAGATGAGGTTGTATGTGGGCCTGGCTCTGCCATCAGGCTGAGGGGGAAACGCCGATGATCTCGTTGGCGAGATCATCGGTCATCACGGCGGCGATGAGATGTGCCAGCAGCCATGTTCTGGCCAATGCAGGATTTGCGGCCGGCAGGCGGTCAATACCGCCGAGAGTTTTCAGTCGTTTGAAACCGATTTCGACCTGCCAGCGGTTACGGTAGAGGGCAATGACCTGTTCGGCCGGGTGCCTGTCGCGTGAGAGGGATGTGAGCAGGATCAGAAAGCCTGCGGCCTCGGCGGTGCGCGGGTCGAGTTCATGGCCGTTTCGGTTGGCCTTGCGCGCCTTCCTGCGGCGTGCCGACCCGGCGCTCTCGGCAGGCAAGCGCTGGATCACCAGACGCAGCTTCTGTGCCATCCCCTTGACGTGCACGTCGCGATCACACGGTACATTGTCTTCAGGCAATGCTGTCATCACATCGAGCTTTTGGCCCGCAGCATCATAGAGACGCACGGCGCGCCATCCCATCCGGGTGATGAAGTCGCTGCCCTGGCTCAGCACATCATGAAAATTACGGACCCGGGCATAACCCCGATCAGTGATGACGGTGCGTCCCGCACCGACCGGCGTATGGGCTGTCTCTTCAGCGATCCTGTCGGTGGTCAGATGCAGGCTGGTGAAACGGCCTCGACCGGGGTCGTAGCAGGCGTGCAGTTTCCACCGCCCGCCACGACCCGGGGCACAGATTACCGAACCGTCCACTAGCGACAGAGACAGTCCGGCTTCGTCGGAGGGAGAGGCCATCCCAGCGCGCGAGGCCAGCAGACACGCAAGGATATGGGCCAGCCAATCTCCCATCCCCCGCAAACGGCCTTCCACAGCCTTGTCGCTCAGTTCCGCAATGCCCGCATCGCCAGCGCGGGCCGCCGCCGCCCGCAGAGACTGGCCTCCCGGGCCATACATGAGTGCCAGGCGCAAAAGACCCTCCGCACTCCTGACTTTGCGCACACGTCGCAGAGCACCAGTGCTCCGGCTCGTCGCCTCAAGATCCACCACCGCGCTAATCGCGCGGACAACAGACCCCCAATCCCCGCCAAGAAGAGATACAGAACGCATCTTTCTCTTGAATCATAAGTCGGACACTCAATTCAATCCATTACCTTCGCGCCTATGGGGC
>NZ_JABEQE010000048.1 GCF_014174375.1 Gluconacetobacter asukensis | reverse complement strand
TGTTTGCGGGCCTGGTGCGTCTGTCCGGGTGGCTGATCCTTGGCCTGCTGGGTGGGTTGATTGCGGTTCTGGCGTGGGGCGGGCTTTCGGCGTGGTCGGCGTTTGGTCCGGGCTTTGTGTGGAGCACGGTGTGGAACCCGGTGTCGCAGCATTTCGGGGCGGCGGCGCCGGTGTTCGGCTCGGTGGTGACGACGCTGCTGGCGCTGGTGTTCGCGGTGCCGCTGGCGTTCGGCATTGCGTTCTGGCTGGTGGAGATGGCGCCTGCGGTGGTGGCGGGGCCGATCGGGATGGCGGTGCAGCTTCTGGCGGCGGTGCCGTCGATCATCTTCGGGATGTGGGGCTTCTTCGTGATCGTGCCGGTGATGGCGCATTATGTGCAGCCTTGGGCGCGGCGGCATCTGGGGCATCTGCCGGGGATCGGCACGCTGTTCCAGGGGCCGCCCTACGGGACCGGGCTGCTGACGGCGGGGCTGGTACTGGCGGTGATGGTGACGCCGTTCGTGTGCGCGGTGATGCGCGACGTGTTCGTGGCGATGCCGGCGCAGATCCGCGAGAGTGCCTATGGGCTGGGGGCGACGCGGTGGGAGGTGATGCGCAGCGTGACGCTGCCCTGGTCGCGGCCGGCGCTGATCGGCGGGATCATGCTGGGGATGGGGCGCGCGCTGGGCGAGACGATGGCGGTGACGTTCGTGATCGGCAACACCAACCGGATCGGCTGGTCGCTGTTTTCGCCGGGGAACACGATCGCCTCGCTGATCGCGCTGGAATTTCCCGAGAGCCCGGCGGGGAGCCTGAAGCTGGCGTCGCTGCTGGCGCTGGGGTTCATCCTGATGGTGATCTCGTTCCTGACGCTGGCCTGTTCGCGGCTGCTGCTGCGCCGTGGAGGGGCCTGAGATGGTGGATGGAGCAGGGACCGCGGTGATGGAGGCCGGTGCGGCCACGGTGGGGGCGGGCTGGAACCGCCCCGGCGGGCTGGCGCTGCGGCGGCGGCTGGTGGACCGGGTGGCGACGGGGCTGAGCATCGCGGCGACGGTGATCGTGCTGCTGGCGCTGGGGTCGATCCTGCTGACGCTGCTGGTGCGGGGGCTGCCGGGCCTGTCGTGGGGCACGCTGGTGCACACGATGGCGCCGCCGGGGAGCGATGGCGGGCTGGCCAACGCGATCATGGGCAGTCTGGTGCAGACCGGCTTTGCGGCGGCGATCGGCACGCCGGTGGGGCTGCTGACGGGGATCTACCTGTCGGAATATGCGCGCGACGGGCGGGTAGTGGACGTGGTGCGCTTCGTGTCGGACATGATGCTGTCGGCGCCGTCGATCCTGGTCGGGCTGTTCGTGTATATGCTGCTGGTGATGCCGTTCGGGCATTTCTCGGGGCTGTCGGGGGGGATTGCGCTGGCGGTGCTGTTCGTGCCGGTGGTGGTGCGGACGACGGAGGACATGCTGCGGCTGGTGCCGCTGACGATGCGCGAGGCGGC
>NZ_JABEQE010000047.1 GCF_014174375.1 Gluconacetobacter asukensis | reverse complement strand
GGCATCGCGATGCCTTCCGCGAGCTGGTGCACGGGCATATCGACATCCTGTTCGCCAACGAGGAAGAAATCTGCTCGCTCTACCAGACCGAGGATTTCACCACGGCGATGAACCAGGCCGCCGCCGACACGCATTTCGCGGTGCTGACGCGCTCCGGCCAGGGCAGCGTGATCATCCGGGGCGAGGAGCGGATCGACGTGGCGCCGGTGGCGACGCAGGTGATCGACACCACCGGCGCCGGTGATGCCTATGCCGCCGGCTTCCTGGCCGGCTGGACCTCGGGCCGTACGCTGGCCGAATGCGGCCGGCTGGGCAGTGTGGCGGCGTCGGAGATCATCTCGCATTACGGGGCGCGGCCGCTGGTGAACCTTCAGCAGGACATGGAGCTGTAGGACCGGTCGAAAGCGTCCCTTTTCGAACAGCCTTCCGACAGGCTGTCGGAGGGGGCATTGCCGTGGTGAACGTGGCGGCGACGACGGTTCATATGAGCCGGATTGTCGTCGCCCTGATCCACCGCCATGGTCGACGCATGTGCGCAGAATGATTTTCTGACCGGCGAGACAAATTTCAGTTTCGCAACAGGCAGCGGATCGTGGCATTCCGATACGACCACGAAAAGGATGCCGCGATGTCGCTCGACCGCAGACAGTTTCTTGCCGGGGGAGCCCTGTTCGCAAGTGCTCTCATGCCCCTGGATCGTTCCCGCGCGCAGACGGCGTGGACGGTTCTCGGGCAACCGGTCGCGTCTGTGCCCTGGTTGCGCGACGTGCGCCGGGTGATCATCGACACCGATCCGGGAACGGACGACCTGCTGGCGATCATCATGATGCTCGGTTCCACGCGCATCACGACGGAAGCGATCACCGTGACGCCGGGCAATATCGGCTACGAGCAGGAAGTGCGGAACACGCTCTTCCTCGTGCAGACCCTGAGGAACGGGACGATACCGGTGCATCGGGGCGTCGATCATCCGCTGCTCGGCCGGTCCTATCCGGCTGCCGGGTTCATTCATGGCCGCTATGGATTCGGCGACATGGTGGTGCCGGAGGTCGCGCTGAAACCGGCACCCGACCATGCCGCGATCGCCATTTCGCGCATCGTTTCCGCTCATCCGGGCGAAGTGGTGCTGCTGGCGCTCGGCGGCTTGTCGAACATTGCCCTTGCCCTGCTGCTTGACCCTTCGATTGCCCGCAAGGCCCGTGGCATCGTGATCGTCGGCGGACGCTATGAAGGGATCGGCACGTCGGTCAGCTTCAACGCGATGGTCGATCCGGAAGCGGCCGATATCGTGCTGCGCTCGGGCCTGCCGATCGCCATGACGGGCAGCCTGGGTGAGACGGAGATGCTGACGCAGGCGGATTTCGACCAGATCGCGACATTCGGCACGGCGAAGAGCGCGCTCTTCCTGAAATCGAATGCGGAACGGCTGAAATTCGAGACCGAAAAGCGGCACAAGCCCGGTGCGACCTATGCCGATCCGTTTGCCGCCACCATGGTCCTTGATCCCTCCGTCGCCCTTCAGTTCGAAGCCGTTCATGTTGCGGTGGAGTTGAGCGGCACCGAAACGCGGGGGTCCTACGTGTTCGGTGGGACGCATATCTATACGGGCGACGCGCTGCCGGCGAACGTGGCCATCTGTACCAGGGGATCGCACGAGATATTCCGCGA
>NZ_JABEQE010000046.1 GCF_014174375.1 Gluconacetobacter asukensis | reverse complement strand
GGCGCCTCGCTGGGCGTGGTGGAACTGACGGTGGCGCTGCACGCGGTGTTCGACACCCCCGACGACCGGATCATCTGGGATGTCGGCCACCAGGCCTACCCGCACAAGATCCTCACCGGCCGGCGCGAGCGCGTGCGCACCCTGCGCCAGCCCGGCGGCCTGTCGGGCTTCACCCGCCGCAGCGAGAGCGAATACGACCCGTTCGGCGCCGCCCATTCCTCCACCTCGATCTCGGCCGGCCTCGGCATGGCGGTGGCGCACCATCTGCGCGCCGAGCATGACCCCTCCTACCGCGAGCGCAACGTGGTGGCGGTGATCGGCGACGGCTCGATCTCGGCCGGCATGGCCTACGAGGCGATGAACAACGCCTCGGTCGCCGGCCCCGGCGCCGGGCGGCTGATCGTGGTGCTGAACGACAATGAAATGTCGATCGCCCCCCCGGTCGGCGCCATGTCCAACTACCTGTCGCGGCTGATGTCCTCGCGCCAGTTCCTCGGCCTGCGCGACCTCGCCGGCAAGGTGGCCCGCCGCCTGCCCGAGCGGCTGGAGCGCACCGCCAAGAAGGCCGAGGAATATGCGCGCGGCATGATCACCGGCGGCACGCTGTTCGAGGAGCTGGGCTTCTATTATGTCGGCCCGGTCGACGGCCACGACCTCAACCAGCTGGTGCCGATCCTGCGCAACCTGCGCGACGCCGACGACAAGGGCCCGATCCTGCTGCACATCATCACCGAGAAGGGCCGCGGCTACCGCCCGGCCGAATCGGCGGGTGACAAATATCACGCGGTGGCCAAGTTCAACGTCGTCACCGGCGTGCAGACCAAGGCCCCTCCCGGCCCGCCCAGCTACACCTCGGTCTTCAGCCGCGAGCTGACGCGCCGGGCGAAGCAGGATGACAGCATCGTCGCCATCACCGCCGCCATGCCGTCGGGCACCGGGCTCGACGCCTTCGCCCGCGCGTATCCCGACCGCTTCTTCGATGTCGGCATTGCCGAGCAGCATGCCGTCACCTTCGCCGCCGGCATGGCCACCGAGGGGCTGCGCCCGTTCTGCGCCATCTATTCCACCTTCCTGCAGCGCGCCTACGACCAGGTGATGCATGACGTGGTGCTGCAGAACCTGCCGGTGCGCTTCGCCATCGACCGCGCCGGCCTGGTCGGCGCCGACGGCGCCACCCATGCGGGCTCGTTCGACATCAACTATCTGGGCTGCCTGCCCGGCATGACCATCATGGCCCCCAGCGACGAGCTGGAACTGCTGCACATGACGGCCACCGCCTGCGCCTTCGATGACGGCCCGATCGCCCTGCGCTATCCGCGCGGCAATGGTCTGGGCCTGGCCCTGCCCGAGGAAGGCAGCGTGCTGGAGATCGGCCGGGGCCGCATCGTCCGCGAAATGGGCCGTCAGGCCGGGCGCGAGAAGGGCGGCATCGCCATCCTGTCGCTGGGCACCCGCCTGGCCGAGGCGCTGAAGGCCGCCGATATCCTGGCCGCCCAGGGCCTGGCCCCCACGGTGGCCGACGCCCGCTTCGCCAAGCCGCTCGACACCGCGCTGATCGAGAACCTGGCCCGCAACCACGCGGTGCTGATCACCATCGAGGAAGGTGCGGAAGGCGGATTCGGTGCCTATGTCATGCACCATCTGGCGCGCACCGGCCTGCTCGACAGCGTCCGCTTCCGCCC
>NZ_JABEQE010000045.1 GCF_014174375.1 Gluconacetobacter asukensis | reverse complement strand
GCCTTGCGATGCGAGAAAACGCTCCCCGCCTTTATGGGCTTCGTCCACCTCGCATGCGCCATGATCTGGCTGCGGTGAATGCAGACAGCGCCTAGGCCCTGTTAGATCTTGTATGTTATTCCTATATATGAGGAATGACTGAAAGCAATGCGACGCAGATTTTCACGGACGAAGCCTGGGCGGTTTGGGAGCCACTGATCGAAGCGGTGCGCCCACGGGGCAAGACGCCGCCGAAAGACCTGCGGCGGACGATATCGGCGGTGTTCTGGCGTCATCAGAACGGTGCGAAATGGCGCAGCATTCCTGCGGAATTGGGCCCGTGGTGGCTGACGGCGCAGTTGTTCATCCGCTGGGCCAAGCGCGGGGTCTGGGTGCGCCTGTTCACGCTGGTGCAGGAACGTGGACAGGCCCTGGGCATGGTCTTTCTCGACGACACCAACATTCGTGCCCATCACAAGGCGGCGGGAGCCCAAAAAAAGAGACGACAGCCGACAACGAGACCATCGTGAAGCACTTGGCCGCTCTCGTGGTGGCTATGGAACCAAGGTCTGCGTAGTCGCTGACGGACGTGGCCGTGCCGTCACCTTCAGCCTGGCGCCCGGTCAGGCGCACGAACTGCCGCTGGCACCCGCCATGCTCGACCGCCTGCCACGCGAGCCATTATGGGTCGTCGGTGACAAGGGGTATGCTTCCAATGCCTTCCGGGATCATGTCTGGGCCATGGGCGCGCGACCAGCGATCCCGCCCAAGCGCCGGGACGCTGCCGTTGCCTGTCCACAATGGGTTTATCGAAACCGGCATCTGGTGGAAAACCTCGGGGCCCGTCTGAAGGAATGGCGCGCCGTCGCAACCCGATACGAAAAGACCGCCACCTCGTTCCTCGCTATCCTTCACCTCGCCACAGCCGCAGATTGGATCAAGATCTAACAGGACCTAGGCATCCATTCAAATGGACGGCGCTGGCTTTTATTGCCGAGCGAATGACCTATCTGACGCCTATTTGGAAAAGCGTTCTGAGGAACGAAGGAATCCTCAAGGGCTGCGGCCCTCGGGTGCTTGTTGGCCCCTGGAGCGGAATGGCCCTGATCGCTGCTGCCAGCGCAAAGACGTGTTTCAGATCGACGTCTTCGCGCATTTTTCAAATTGGATTTTAAAGCCATTTTGGAGATTCATGGTGAGGATTGCAACGTAACATCAGGCTTCCCCATGGCAATGTTGAGAGGGTCAACTCTTCTGTGTATAATTAGGTTGGCTCATGCTTCCTCGAAAGGAGGCATGACTGAGCATTCTCTTGGAAATCCTCGACAAATTACCGACGGGTATGAAGCGTATGGAAGACTCGCTCGGTGACACTGGGATGATGATACAACTATTGTGTGATGTTCTTGCTAAGAGTGAGGATTAGCCGACTGACTGAGGGGCATTGGATATGGACGCGTCGTTTATACATATTAAAAGGCGTTTATTACTGTGCAGTTCTGTAATTTATGCCATCCTTCTGGTGTACGTGAATACAGATGGGGGGTGCACCCAAACGGTGGCACGTCCACGCAACAACAACACTCCGATATATTTGAATACGCCTCCTGAGACGCTAACCGTGTTCGGCCACCATGGATATACAGCTGCTCCGACCGTAGAAGCGGAAGCACAGAATCCGCACAAAAACGGATTAAACATGAAATTCGGGAAATTCGGTAATCTACATATAGGACCGATGAACGATCCCGATCATGACCCGAATACCGGTGCATATATTGCACCGTTTGGCGAAGCTTACTTAAGTTCTAGCCCTGTTGGCGACGGGGGCGACGGTCGAGAGCAGACCGTTGGGAACCTACATTAAGTTTGTGCGCCTATTCCTATTTGCGGTGACGCAATGACAAGTTGAGTTATTTTTGATTCCTTATGGGCAACGTCGCCGTCGGCTATCGCGTCGATGTTTCGGGACAAGAGTGTCACGCCAGTTTGAGCCGGTAAATTGGCGCCGGATTACTTTTCACTACGCTGAAAAATTGGATGTATTTATATACAAGGGGTCGCTCAATCAATGCAACCTCATGACAGCATGGAAATCGTCCGCCTCTCACGAAGTGATTGCGAGATGCTGCTAAACATTCACAAAGAGAACCAGCTTTTCTACTCAAAATACATACAGCCGGTAAATAACGCTGAACACTTCAACTTATGGTATGATTGCGTCGTCGCCGGCACACACGGGCGTCAAGTATGGGTCGTAAAATCTGCTCAGGATAAGCAAATCATTGGTGTGGTGACGGTTAGTGATATTTCGAGATCCGTTGTCAATTCCGCTATCCTTGGCTGGTATGGTGATATGCAGTTTCTTGGACGAGGTATCTATACAAATGCAGTCGCGAGTGTTGTTGACCATCTTTTTCGAGAAGTCGGCCTTCGGAGACTAGAGGGTGTTATGCACCTTGAGCGAGTATAGCGGCGTTTCTGAGCATGAAGCATGCGAAAGCGACGACATGGAGACTTGCGAGCGTTGAAGCGTAGCGCTCGTAATCCTT
>NZ_JABEQE010000044.1 GCF_014174375.1 Gluconacetobacter asukensis | reverse complement strand
GCGGCCGGCGGGCTGCTGGGTGGCGCGGGCAAGGGGAATGCGTCGGTCAATGCGCTGAGTGGGGCGGCGGCAGCTTCGGCAGTGCAGCAGTTCAATCAGGCTGAGGATAACAAGGACAATCAGGACCCGGCGACTGTCGCGATCTCGGGGGCCAGCACGGAGAAGAGCGGGACGGCGAAGGATACGAGCCTGACGGCGAGCGGGGGGGGCTTGAGGGACAGCTTGTCCGGCTCCGTCGATCCGGTCACGGGGGTTGATCTCTCCGGGCTGGGGACGGGCTCCAGTGTGCTGGGTGGAAGTGGGCAAACGAATGTGGCTGCGGGCACAAACAACACTTCTGGGACGACGCCGATGGTCAATGGCGTAACGGTTGTGGATCAGAAGACCGGTGCAGTTTACCAAGGCACCGTTGATCTTCAACCGACGCTAGACCGTATTGCGAATGGTGAAAAATATCCTTCCCGCAACGATGGCTCCACGTTTAACAACAATGAAGGGCGGTTGCCGCAGGAACCAGCGGGCTACTACAAGGAATACGTTGTTCCCACGCCCGGTATAAAAGGAGTTGGTCCTCAGCGGATCGTAACTGGCCAAAATGGTGAGACGTATTACACGCCAGATCACTACAAGACGTTCATTTTCGTGAAAAGGTAGGCATAATGACAAGAGAAATTCCATTTATATACGAGAAGACACCGAAATATTACCGTCAGAAAGGCGCATTTGTAGTTTTTCTTCCGCCGCATATTGAAACAAAGAGTAGTTTATTAAATTCTTTATCGTCTTCTTTCGGATTTCCAAAATATTTTGGATTTAACTGGGACGCATTATTTGATTTATTTCGTGATTTTAGTTGGATAAGCGCACGTAATATAGTGTTGGTTCATGTTGATTTGCCGAATCTTTCTCCGGAAGAAATGAAGATTTATTTGCGTTTGCTGAGTGATTCAGTTCATGATTGGCGTCCGGATGAAACTCATCGTTTTGATGTCGTATTTTCTGAGGCGGATAAAGAGAATATCGAACGTTTGTTGTGAGGGGCTAGTCACAAATGGAGCGGTCCTGGGAAAGGGGGGCGTGGGTATCGGATTTCTATCAATAACGCTGAGTTACGGCTCGCGTATCTGGCGTCGGACGATCTCGGACAGCGACAGCCTGAGCATCGTGGTGACGTCGGGCGACATCGTGAGCAGCTACGTGATGGCGCGCGCGCAGGATGCGACCAGCACCAGCATATCGGCGAGCTGACGGTGCTGCCGGAGGGTGAGGGCGCGGCTCTCTTGGTGGGGCGGCGGCGAAGTAGGCGACGGCCTGTCTGTGACAGACATCGTCGATTGCACCGCACACCGCGTCCTGGAGTGCATGGAGGGTTCGGGGCGCCGCTCGTCTGATCCATGCCTTCATCTTGGCGAAGATGTTCTCGATAGGGTTGAAGTCGGGACTGTAGGGCGGCAGGAACAGCAGGCGGGCGCCGACTGCCTCTACAGCCTCCCGTGCTTCAGCACTCTTGTGTGCCGGCAGATTATCCAGAATGACGACGTCTCCCGGCGACAGCGTTGGAGCGAGCACCTTGCGAGCATAGGCGGCGAACCATTCGCCGGTCATTGGGCTGTCCAGCATCATCGGCGCGGTCATGCCGGACAGGCGCAGTCCGCCGATGAACGTCGTGGTTTTCCAATGCCCATGGGGCACAGACATCCGACAGCGCGTGCCACGACGTGATCGTCCGGGACTGTCAGGAATTTCGTGTGCGATGCGTTGTTCACGTTGTTGATCAGACGGTGGCGCGAGCGAAGCGTTCACCGAAGAGAATGGCGAACTGTGCCTTTGCCATGGACCATTCCCTTGGGGGCATAATCCATTCTTTCTCGGCCCGGTTCAAGGCCAGGAAGAGGAGCTTGAGGGCCGCGTCGTCATTGGGAAAATGTCCCCTGGCCCGGACGGCCCGCCTTAGCTTGGCGTTCAATGCCTCTATGGCATTGGTGGTGTAGATTAATTTTCGGACTTCGGCGGGGAAGGCGTAGAAGGGAATGACCTCCTCCCAGACCCGTTCCCAGGACTGGACGATCGCCGCGTATTTCCGGCCCCAGGAGCTTTCGGCAAAGGCGGCCAAGGCAGCTTTGCCGGCTTCGGCGTCCACTGCCCGATAGATATCCTTCAATGCCGTAGCCACGGATTTGCGATCTTTCCAGGCGACGAAGTCCAGCGAATGGCGCAGCAGATGAACGATGCAGGTCTGCACCAGGGCTTCGGGAAAGACGGCGCGGATGGCGTCGGGAAAGCCCTTGAGCCCGTCGACTACGGCCAGCAGGACATCCTCGACGCCGCGATGGCGCAGTTCGTTCATGACACGGAGCCAGAATTTGGCACCCTCATTCTGCTCGATCCACAGGCCGAGGACCTCCTTGGTGCCGTCGGCGCGAACGCCCAGGGCGATATGTACCGCCTTGTTGCGCACCACGCTTTCGTCGCGGATCTTCACCCGCAGGGCATCGAAGAACACCACGGGGTAGACTGCCTCCAGCGGCCGATTCTGCCACGCCGCCACTTCGTCCAGCACGGCGTCCGTAATGACGCTGATCAGATCCGGCGAGGCTTCCACCCCATAGATTTCAAGCAGATGGCCCTGGATCTCGCGCACGCTCATCCCGCGCGCATACATCGAGATGATCCGCTCGTCGAAGCCGGGAAACTGCCTCCGGTAGCGCGCGATCAATTGCGGATCGAACGTCCCCGCCCGATCACGCGGGATGTCCAGCCGCACCCGGCCGCCATCCGTCAGCACGGTCTTCTGGCCGTAGCCATTGCGGCAGTTCGGGCGGCCAGCCACAGCCTCGCCGTCCAGATGATGGTCCAGTTCGGCGTTGAGCAACCGCTCCGCCAGGGCTTTCTTCATATCGCCCAGAAGGGCGTCCGCGTCCGACATCGTGCGGACCACGCGACCAGCCAGAACCTGGTCCAGAACGTCGTCAGGGATCACGGGCTTCTTGCGTCGGGCCATGATGCTTCTCCTTCTCCAGCATCACACCAAACACACGAAATTCAGGATAGGCCCCGCTGGGGACGCTGGGGACGCTGGGCGCGGTGGGGACCGGGCTGGTGTCGGGGGCGTCGGGGCTGCTGGGCGGGGGGCGGACGCATGAGCAGACCAGCCTCAGCCAGTCGGCGATCGGC
>NZ_JABEQE010000043.1 GCF_014174375.1 Gluconacetobacter asukensis | reverse complement strand
CCGACCCTGACCGTGCTGGACTGGTTGCGGGAGCATTGCGGCCGGACCGGCACCAAGGAGGGCTGCAACGAAGGCGATTGCGGCGCCTGCACGGTGCTGGTGGTGCGGCTGGAGGGGTCGTCGCTGGTCTGGCGGGCGGTAAATGCCTGCATCCAGTTTGTGGCGATGCTGGATGGCGCGCAATTGTTCACGGTGGAGGATCTGCGCGCGCCGGACGGCAC
The DNA here is from genome assembly GCF_014174375.1 of Gluconacetobacter asukensis. Lineage (GTDB taxonomy): Bacteria > Pseudomonadota > Alphaproteobacteria > Acetobacterales > Acetobacteraceae > Gluconacetobacter > Gluconacetobacter asukensis. The sequence continues at coordinate 3,393 of NZ_JABEQE010000043.1, read as the reverse complement.
GCTGCATCCGGTCCAGCAGGCGATGGTGGAGCTGCATGGCTCGCAATGCGGCTTTTGCACGCCGGGATTCGTGATGTCGATGGTCGCCTACCGCAAGGCGGCGGGGGCAGTGGCCGAGGACGGGCCGATCGATGACGCGCTGGCGGGTAACCTGTGCCGCTGCACGGGCTATGCCCCGATCGTGCGGGCGATGAAGCAGGCGATGGCGGCGGGGCCCGACGCGTTCGACGCGCGGGCGCGGGACATTGCCGACCGCCTGGCCGCTCTGCGCGATCATGAGACGGTGCAGATCACGGGGCCGGAAGGACGGGTGACCATCCCGGCGGATGCCGACGCCCTGGCGGCCGTCCTGCTGGCCGATCCGGAGGCGACGATCGTGGCGGGGGCCACCGATGTCGGGCTGTGGGTGACCAAGGGGCTGCGCGCCCTGCCGCATGTGGTGTCGATCGGCCGGGTGTCCGACCTGCGGACCGTGGACCGCACGCCGGACGGATTGCGGATCGGCGCCGCCGTGACGTACGAGGACGCCCGCGCCGTCCTGACGGAGCTGCTGCCCGATGCGGGGGAGGTGGTGCGGCGCATCGGCTCGACGCAGGTGCGCAATGCGGGAACGGTGTGCGGCAATATCGCCAACGGCTCGCCGATCGGCGATGGACCGCCGGTGTTCATTGCAGCGGGGGCCACGCTGCACCTGCGGCGCGGCGGGATCAGACGCGCCATTCCGCTGGAGGCGTATTTCATTGCCTATGGCAGGCAGGACCGCCAGCCGGGCGAGTTCGTCGAGGCTGTGAGCATTCCCCGTCCGGCGGCGGGGACGCTGTTCCGCGCCTACAAGATTTCCAAACGCTTCGACCAGGATATCTCGGCGGTGCTGGGGGCGTTTGCGCTGACGCTGGATGCCGATGGGGTCATCACCGCCGCGCGGATCGCCTTCGGCGGCATGGCGGCGACCCCGAAACGTGCGCACGCGACCGAGGCGGCCCTGATCGGGCGGGCGTGGGACGAGACGGCGCTGGAGGCCGCGCGGGCGGCCATCGCGACCGATTTCGCGCCGATTTCCGACATGCGGGCCAGTGACTGGTATCGCCGCACGGTGGCCGCGAACCTGCTGACCCGGCTGTTCGCTGAGACCGTTCCTGATGGCCCGCGTCCCGAAACCCGGCTGGCCGGCCGGATGGAGGCCGCCCATGTCTGATCCGACGATCACCGATGCGCACATGGACCGCCCGCTTGCCCGCGATGCCTCCGGGGTCGGGGGCGCCGGGCGGGGGACGGGTCTGGACGCCGTCGTTGCCGGCGGGGCGTCGCAGAGCCTGCGGCACGAGAGTGCGGCGATGCATGTCTCGGGTTCCGCCGCCTATATCGACGACATGCTGGAGCCGAAGGGCTTGCTGCATGTGGTGCCGGGGCTGAGCACCCGGGCCCATGCCCGGATCGTGTCGATGGATCTGGACGCCGTCCGGGCCGCGCCCGGCGTGGTGCGGGTGCTGACGGCGGCGGATATTCCCGGCCACAACCAGATCAGCCCGGTGGGGAAGGAGGACGAGCCGCTGCTGGCGTCGGACATCGTGTCCTTCTACGGCCAGCCGATCTTTGCCGTGGTCGCCGAAACGCGCGGGCAGGGGCGCCGGGCGGCGCGTCTGGCGCGGATTGTCTATGAGGACCTGCCGGCGGTGCTGGATATCGACCAGGCCCGGGCCGCCGGCGGCGCGCTGGTCTGGCGGCCGCTGACGATGCGGCGTGGGGACGCGGAGCAGGGATTGGCGGCGTCGCCGCGTCGCCTGTCGGGCCGCATCGTGATGGGCGGCCAGGAGCATTTCTACCTCGAAGGGCAGGCGGCACTGGCGCAGCCGGGCGAGGAAGGGGAGATGCGGGTCTGGTCCTCGACCCAGCATCCGACCGAGACCCAGCACATGGTGGCGCATGTACTGGACCGGCCGAGCAATCTGGTGACGACCGAGATCCGGCGCATGGGCGGCGGGTTCGGCGGCAAGGAGACCCAGGCGAATGGCCCGGCCTGTCTGGCGGCGCTGGCGGCCGAACTGACCGGGCGCGCGGCCAAGATGCGGCTGGATCGCGACGACGACATGATGATGACGGGCAAGCGTCATGATTTCGTCGTGGAGTACGATGTCGGCTTCGACGATGACGGCCGCATCCGGGCGGTGGACATGGTGCTGGCGGCGCGGTGCGGCTGGTCGGCCGACCTGTCGGGCCCGGTGACCGACCGCGCGCTGTTTCATGCCGACAATGCCTATTACTATCCCGATGTGCGGCTGCGGTCCGAACCGCTGAAGACCAATACGCAGTCCAATACCGCCTATCGCGGTTTCGGCGGGCCGCAGGGCATCGTGGCGGCCGAACGGGTGATCGAGGAGATTGCCTTCGCCACCGGGCTGGACCCGCTGGATGTGCGGCTGCGCAATGTCTATGGCACCGGCACGCGGGACCTGACGCCGTATCATATGACGGTCGAGGATTCGATCGCGGCGGAGATCATGGAGGAACTGGCGGAAAGCTGCGCCTATCGGGCGCGGCGTGCCGCGATCCACGCCGCCAATGGGGGCAGCCCGCATATCAGGCGCGGCATCGCGCTGACGCCGGTGAAATTCGGCATTTCCTTTACCGCCACCCATTACAATCAGGCGGGCGCGCTGGTGCATGTCTACACTGACGGGTCGGTGCAGGTGAACCATGGCGGCACCGAGATGGGGCAGGGGCTGCACACCAAGATGGTGCAGATCGCGATGCGGGAATTCGGCCTGACGGCCGACCGGGTTCGTATTACCGCCACCACCACGGGCAAGGTGCCCAATACCTCGGCCACCGCCGCCTCCAGCGGCGCGGACCTGAACGGCATGGCGGTGCTGGATGCGGTGCGCCGGATCAAGGAGCGGCTGGTCGCCTTTGCCGCCGTGCATTGGGGCGTCGAGGCGGCCGATATCCATTTCCGGGCCGACGGCGTGCATGTCGGCGAGACGGTCGTGCCCTTTCCGGACCTGACGAGGGCCGCCTATTTCGCCCGCGTGTCGATGTCCTCCAGCGGGTTCTACAAGACGCCGAAGATCTCGTGGAACCCGGAGACCGGGCGGGGGCGGCCGTTCTTCTATTTCGCCTATGGTGCGGCCTGTGCCGAAATCGCCATCGACCTGCTGAGCGGTGAGATGCGGATCGAGCGTGTCGATATCCTGCACGATGCCGGGCAGTCGCTGAATCCGGCGATCGATATCGGGCAGGTCGAAGGGGCCTTCGTGCAGGGGGCCGGATGGCTGACCACCGAGGAACTGGTGTGGGACGAGACGGGCCGGCTGCGTACCCATGCCCCCAGCACCTACAAGATCCCGGCCTGTTCCGATCGGCCGCGTATCTTCAATGTCGCGCTGCTGGAGCGCG
>NZ_JABEQE010000042.1 GCF_014174375.1 Gluconacetobacter asukensis | reverse complement strand
TTCGGGATTACGAGCAGAGGATCGACGTCTCGGAGGCAATGATCCATGTCGCTCTCGGTAGCCTCATGCTCCGCAGAATTGTCCACCCATGACCATTCTCAAACGGACTCTTACAATCAGAAATTATGGAAGAAAATGATTCCGGTCGCACGGGACAATAACGCGGATACCTCATCGTCAGCATCGTGGCTTTCAGCACACCCAACGGCCAGAAGCTATTGGCCCGGACGTGTACCGGATATCATTTTCGACCCTCTCTGTACCAACGACCGCTGCAAAGTAGTCTTATTCCATGACATCACGCGGAATACGGGCAACGTGACCGAATTATTGCAAACGATGCGTCTCTCCCACTCCGAAGTCTTGCTGGGGCAGATGAACCCTCGCAAGGAAAGCGCCGCGCATGTCGGGCGCTCATACGAAAGCGCCCACTCCTCCTTGAAAACCATTTTTTCGAAGATGAGTATCAGAACCAGAACGAACTCACGACCATCATCACGTAGCTTTCCTCTGTTGCGTAAGCTAGCCGCCGGACGACTTCTTCAGAAAATATCCTGTCCTTTTCTGCCGTGCGGCGGCACGTGACAATCATGGCATAGCCGGATCGGACCGGCGGTGGCATGCTCCCGACGACGCGCCAGATGGCAGCCTTCGCAGAAATCATGAAATGTCGACAATGCCAAGCCCGACTGATCCGGCCGCGTCCGGTGACAACCGATGCACGTCCGGTTGGGGGATGATGCCAGTGCCGGTTCCAGCACGTCATGATGGCACTGCACGCAATTATAGGCCGCATGGTCGCGATGCATGAACACGACCGGGATCGGCATCGCGTGGCTGATACCCGATTCGCACCACCAGACCACCCCGACCCCTATGCCCAGGACCGCGGCCAGCATGCCTGCGGGGAGCCAGCCCTTCATGGCGCCAGCCACTGGCTGAGATAGAGTCCATAGACAATGCTGACACCCAGCGCGACACCACCGACCATTGCCGCCAGCCGGACGGCGACAGGCGCGGTATTGCGCCGCCGATGCCCGGAAGGCCGTGGCAACCTTCCGTGACGTCCCACCCAGGGCAGGATGGCGCAGAAGCCGGCAATCACCGCAATGGCGACCATCTGTTTCCATCCCCGCACGTGCAGGCCCGCCCCCGTGATGTGAAAGCTGGCCATGCCGAGCAGGCCCAGCGCCGCCAGCCCATGTGCCTGGCGAAAACGGACCGCCTTCCGCCAGATCCGGCTCCGCACGGCATGGAAGGACGGAATGACGGCCAGAGCGGCCAGCAACAGCCCGGCAAGCCCCGCCAGCATATATCCCGGGCCACCTGGCAGCAGGTAACGGGCCGTCAGCGGTTCGGCCCACAGGGACAGGCCGACATGCAGAACGACGAGCCCACCCGCAAGGCAACCGAGCAGGCGATGCGCGACGGTAAAGAACTTGCCGTCATTGAAGGGAATCCGCAGCGGGCGGCCGGTCAGAAGAAACAGAAAGGCCACCAGCACATAGGCCATGAAGCCGCAGGCCATGGCGATATCCCATAACGGACCGTTGGCAGGCAGTTCCAGCCCAGAGAAGAAGGCCGATACCAACAGGCCACCCAACACCAGCAGCGGAAGCAGAATGATCACGGCCCCCTCCGCGCCGGAACGATACGGCCTTCATGTGCCCGTCGCCAGGTCCCCCCCCCCCCTGCTCCGGCCAGCCGCAGATAATAATGGCATCGAAACAATAAGATCGACAAGCATGCGCTCATGGCCGCCCCGGATCGGCACGAGATCCTTATCACCATATTTGATCGTTGATTAACAGAAATACCGCACTATGATGCGCCCCGCTTCGAAGGCCGACCTGTTTGCCGCATATCGACCGTAAATGACGATTTTAACCTCGGGAATTCCCGTAATGACGCTTATTGACACGATCCAGCCGTTATATTCGCTGTCCGGCCTGGGCGTGGGGTTTCTGGTTGGCCTCACCGGCGTCGGCGGCGGATCGCTGATGACGCCCCTGCTGATCCTGCTGTTCGGCGTGCATCCCCAGACGGCGGTGGGCACCGACCTGCTCTACGCCGCCATCACCAAGGCGGTCGGCACGGGCGTGCACGGATTTTCCGGCGGAGTGGACTGGAAAGTGGTGCGCCGCCTGGCCAGCGGCAGCATCCCCGCCTCCGCCCTGGCGCTCATCGTGCTCCACACTATGGGCGCCCCGTCATTGATGACCACGCATGTGATCACCCATAGCCTGGGTGTCGCCCTGCTGCTGACCGCACCCTGCATCCTGTTTCGCGCCGCCATCATGCGGCGCCTGGCCGGCTTCTCCGCCAGCCTGTCCGACCGCCAGACCCACGGCCTGACGGTCGCGGTCGGGGCGCTGCTCGGCCTCCTGGTCTCGCTGTCGTCGGTCGGGGCGGGCGCCATCGGCGTCACGGTCCTGCTGGTCCTGTATCCCAGGCTGTCGACGGCCCGGATCGTCGCGGCCGACATCGCGCATGCCGTGCCGCTGACGCTGGTCGCCGGCCTCGGGCACTGGCTCCTGGGCTCGGTCAACGGCGGCATGCTGCTGTCCCTGCTGGTCGGATCGATCCCCGGCATCATCCTGGGTAGCCTGTTCGTCGGCATGGTCCGCGAGAATGTCCAGCGCGCGGTCCTTGCCAGCGTACTCACCATCGTCGGTATCCGCATGATCTGAGAGAGCCCGTCCGGTTCCTCAGCAGTCTTCGGGGCCGGATCGATTACAAGACGGGCCCCTCATCATCATCGTCGGGTTCGAACGGATCTTCGTCCGGGACATCACCGGGAATCGGGTCATTCGGATCGAACGGCCCGGGCGCTGGGGTCGGCATCGGCCGCCTGGGCCCCGCATGGTCGTGTTCACGCATGGATATCGCAACCTTTCCACCGCTACGGCGATTGAACCGCATCCGCCCACATGGGTTTCCTGATGGCCCCCGGACAGGGCGTGGCAACCCGGTCCCGCGCGTTTGTGAACACGGCATGATTGCCCTGATGGTGCGGAAATGATTAGCGTCTCAGCATAACACATATGCCTGAAATGCAGAGGCCAAGAGTGACGAAAACAAGATCACTCGACAATCATCATCACGCGTCAGTGAACGTCCATCACGCGGATCGCGTCTACAGCATACTGAAGGACGAATCCGCCTCCGGCCGCTCGGCACTCGCGGCCTCATGGTCGCGCTCGCTCCGTCATTACGGCCTGAGCCCGAACCATGACGAACCCCCGCACCGCCTGGACGCCCAGGCCTACCGCGCGGCACGCGAACGCAGCGCGCTGCTCCTGCACGCAGCCCAACCCGTTCTGGACCGGCTGGCCTCGGCAGTCCGCCGCGGCGGATTCTGCATGCTGCTCAGCGATGCCCACGGCGTAGCACTCGAACAACGATGCATGGCCGCCGACGAAGAGATCTTCAGCTCCTGGGGCCTGAACCTGGGCGCGATATGGGACGAAGCCCATGAGGGCACCAACGGCATCGGCACCTGCCTGGCCGAGGACCGGGTGCTGACGATCCATCGCGACCAGCATTTCTTCTCCCGCAATGCGGGGCTCAGTTGCACCATGGCGCCGATCCACGACCCTACGGGCAGCCCGGTCGGCGGGATCGACATTTCCTCATGCCGCAATGATTGCGACACGGCCACATTGTCCTTCCTGTCGCTGGTGGTCGAAGACGCCGCCCGACGGATCGAAACCCGCCTGTTCGGCGAAGCCTTCGCCGGCCATCGCATCATCTCGCTGGGCAACGAGGCCCAGGCCCTCCTGGCCCTGGACGAGAACGAGGTCATCGTCGGCACCAACAAGGCCGCCCGTGCCCTGTTCGGCCTGCGCGCCGGCAAACCCATGACGCTGCCCGACCTGCTGTCGGATACCGGCCATGAAGATCCCGGACGCGCCGCCCACGCGGCGCTGCAACGGGTGCTGAAACGTTGCAACGGAAACATCTCGGCGGCAGCGCGGGAACTGGGCGTCAGCCGTGCCACGCTGCATCGCCGGCTGAAGCGCCACGAGGCCCACTGAGAGTCCGTTTGAGAATGGTCATGGGTGGACAATTCTGCGGAGCATGAGGCTACCGAGAGCGACATGGATCATTGCCTCCGAGACGTCGATCCTCTGCTCGTAATCCC
>NZ_JABEQE010000041.1 GCF_014174375.1 Gluconacetobacter asukensis | reverse complement strand
ACCGGGCGGGCACGCTGCACGGTCGCCTCGACCACCGAATGGAACGGATCGAGCCCCGCCGCCTGATTGACCTTGATCTGTCCGATCAGGATCAGCGTGTTGCGCATCAGGATGCCCGACAAGCCGATCAGCCCCAGGATCGCGTTGAAGCCGAATGGCTGATGGAAGATCAGCAGGGTCGGAACAGTTCCGATCAGCCCCAGCGGGGCCGTCAGGAACACCATGAACATGCCGGAGATGGACCGGGTCTCGAACACCAGGACGATCAGGGTCAGCAGGACCATCACCGGAAAGATCGGCACCAGGGCCTTGTTGGCTTTTCCGGATTCTTCCGCGTTGCCGCCGGCCTCAATACGATAGCCGGGGGGCAGCATCGCGCGGACCGACGCCAAAGCCAGATCGATTTCCGCCGAGACCTGCGGCGGCTGCAGGTTTTCGTCGATATCGCTCTGTACCGTGATCGTCGGAATCCGGTCACGCCGGCGCAGGATGGGGTCTTCCGCGCGGATCTCGACGTGACCGATCTGGCTGAGCGGAATCAATTGGCCCGTGCGGTTGCTGATGGTCATGTCGCCCAGCTTCGCCGGGTCCAGACGATCGGGTCCCGCACTACGAACCACGAGATCGACGGTCCGGACGTCCTCGCGAACCTGCGTGACCGGCACGCCCAGCAGCAGGAACTGGATCTGTTCGGATGCTTCCTGGGAGGACAGTCCGATCAGTTGCAGCCGCGCCTGGTCCAGCACGAAATGCGCCGTCTGTACGCGCTCGCCCCAATCGGCATTGACCTGCCGCGTATGCGGATTGTTCCGCATGATCGTGCCGACCTGGGCCGCGATATCGCGCACCCGATCCGCATCCGGTCCCATGACACGGAACATGACCGGAAAATGGGTGTAGGGGCCGAAGACGAACTGCGTCACGCGGATCCGGGCATCAGGCGCCATCCCCTGGGCCACGGCTTGCCGCATACGATCGCGCAAGCGGTCGCGGTCCTGGGCACTTGGGGTCAGGACGACGATCTTCGCAAAGGAAGGGTCGGGCAGCTCGGGGTTGTACGCCAGGAAGAAACGCGGCGCGCCGGCGCCCACATAGCTGGTGACGATCCTCGCCTCGGGCTGCGTCTTCAACCAGGCCTCCACACGGGCCGTGACCCGCGTGGTGGCTTCGATACTGGTGCCCTCCGGCATCTGTACCTCGGCCAGCAGTTCCGGGCGGTCCGAACTGGGGAAGAATTGCTGCCGGACAGAACCCATCCCGACGAAGGCCAGCAGGAACAACGCCAGCACCGCCCCCGCGACCAGGAACTTGCGGCGCACGACCCACACGACCAGGCGCCGGAAGCGACGGTAATTGGGCGTGGCGTAGATATGTTCGTAGGCGCCGTCGATCCGCTTGATGTCGGGCAACAGCTTGACACCGAGATAGGGCGTGAACACCACGGCCACGAACCAGGAGGTCAGCAGCGCATAGCCGACGATCCAGAAAATGTTGCCGGCATACTCGCCGGCGGTCGAGCGCGCGAAGCCGACCGGGGTGAAACCGATGATCGTGACCAGCGTGCCGGCCAGCATCGGAGCCGCCGTGTGGCTCCAGGCATAGGCGGCGGCCTTCGTGCGTTCGTACCCTTCTTCCAGCTTCACCACCATCATTTCGATCGCGATGATCGCGTCATCGACCAGAAGGCCCAGCGAGATGATCAGCGCCCCCAGCGTGATGCGATCCAGCGCCCGACCTGTCACCAGCATGATGACCATGACGATCGACAGCGTCAGCGGCACGGCCGCCGCGACGACGATGCCGACCCGCCAGCCCAAGCTTACCAGGCTGACGACCATCACCACCGCGAGGGCCACGAAAAACTTCAGCATGAACTCGCCGACGGCGGCATGAATGATGCCGGCCTGGTCGACGATTTTCGTCAGCGTGACCCCGACGGGCAGCCCCGCCCCCAGCGTCTTCTCCGCCGCGGCCAGGGACTGACCGAGCTTCAGCCCGTTCCAGTGATCCTGCATCACGACGTTCAGCACCAGAGTCTGCGCCCCGGCATGCCGGACAAGGTAGGTCGGTGGGTCCTCGTACCCCCGCTCCACCGTCGCGATGTCCGAAATCTTGAGAGTCCTGCCACCCGCCGCGATGGGGATGTCGCGAATTTTCTGCACATCGTCCAGCGCGCCGTCCAGTCGCACAAAGACCTGCGGGCCGCGCGTATCGATCGAACCCGCGGCCGTCACCGCATTCTGACGCTGAAGCGCCGCGAACACGTCCTGGGCGCTGATCCCGAGCGTGACCAATCTGGCATTGAAAAAATTGACGAAGATCTGTTCCGGCCGTTCGCCGATAATATCGACCTTGCGCACGCCCGGCACATGCAACAGGCGCTGCCGCACCGTTTCCGCCTGACGGACCAGCAGGCGTTCGGGCAATCCATGACCGTCCAGCGCATAGACCGCAAAATCGACATCGGAATATTCGTCATTGACGAACGGTCCCTGCACGCCCTTCGGCAGAAGGGGCATGGTGTCGTACAGCTTCTTGCGCGTCTGGTAGAATTGCTCGGGAACGGCCGCAGGCGGCGTGTTGTCCTTGAGCGTGACCATCATCAGCGCCAGGCCTGGCCGGGTCAATGTTTCCACCCGGTCGTACCATTGCAGTTCCTGCACGCGCTTTTCCAGAGGATCGGCCACCAGATCCTGCATTTCCTGCGCCGTGGCACCTGGCCAGACAGCGGTCGCCGTCAGGGTTTTGACGGTGAAGGCGGGGTCCTCGGCACGGCCGAGACTGAAGAACGCGTAGGCGCCCGACAATGCAAGTGCCACGATCAGGAACAATGTGATCCCGCGCTCGCGCACCGCGAGCGCGGACAGGTTGAATCCGCTCATTGCATCGCGACCTTTGTCGAGGCGATCTGGACATGCTCGCCGACATGCAGATAGTGACCGCCGGCTGCCGCGATCAGCATGCCCGGGCGAAGATCCGCACCGGGGACGACCGTCGCCGTATCTTCACTGATATGTGCGATCTGTACCGGATGAAAGCTGACCGTCGATGCCCGGCCATCCACGCTCCAGACGCCGGGCCCCTTGCCCTCGTCATCGACGGCGCCCAACGGCACGACGAGCGCGGACGGATCGTCGCTGGCTTCAGGCAGGTGGACACGCACCGTCGCCCCCAGCGGCGCGTCCGCGCCAGGCCCGTCCATGACGTAACGGGCCTCGAACGTGCGGGTACGCGGGTCGGCGGCGTCGGACAGTTGCCGCAGATGCGCGGACACGCGGGAACCCGCGTCATACAGTTCGGCTTCCGCCGCGGAATGCAGGATCGGACGCACCCCTTCCGGCAGGTCGATTGCGGCCTCGCGCGGGCCGGCATGTGCCAGCACAATCACGGTCTGGCCGGCCGCGACGACATGCCCCGGTTCCGCCAGGGTCTGGACGACGACACCGTCTTCATCCGCCCGCAGCAGGGAATAATCGTCCTGATTACGGGCAATCTTCTCCTGCGCGATCGCCGCGTCCAGTTGCGCGCGGGCGCTGTCCGCTTCGGCCTTCACCTGATCGTAGGCCGAGGCTGCCACGGCACCGGTCGCGACAAGGCCGCGATAGCGACGCTCATCCGCCGCGGCCTGGAGCCAGCGGGCACGCAAGGATGCCACACTGCCGACCTGGGTCGTCACGGCATGGAGGTAATCCGTCGGGTCCAGGCGCATCAGCACCTGCCCCTTTGAGACAGTCTGTCCCGTGTCGACCAGGCGTTCGACGATCTTGCCGGACACGCGAAAGCCGAGATCGCTTTGGACGCGGGCCGCTACGACCCCCGTGTAGACATGCTCGGGAGTCGCTACGGATTCGATCCGCACCGTCTCCACGATACGGTCGGCCGTGCGTGGATCAGGATCGTCTTTGGGCTTGCAGGCCGACAGCCCGAAAACGGTGCAGATGCCGGCCGCTGCAAGAAGGGATAGGCGTGTTCCAGCCATGTTCGGGCTCCCAACGGGTTTGGAAGCCCAAATTGTACACGAGTGACCATATTGTCAATCTGTCACATAAAGCCTTGTGCCCCATTCACGGCGCGAGACTTCTCAAGACGAGACTGGCCAGCGTCGCCGCATCGTCGTCCAGCGTATCCATGTGCTGTTCAAGCAGGAGGGGATGATAGATCGACTGCAGGACCAGCATGATGGCGTGACAGGTCTCGTCAACGGGCGTCTTGCGCTCGAACTCGCCTCCCTCGCGGCCTTCGCGGATCAGGTGCTCGACCATACCGCGCAACGCATCGGCAAAACTCCTGGCAGACGTCCATTCCTCCTCCACCGCCGAATAGACGATATCGTGCAGTTTACGCTCGTGCGAAAACAGCGCGACCGTATTGCGCGCCAGAGCGAGGAAAACCCTGCGCATTCTGTCGGAAGCCGGCTTGTCTTCCTCAACGATCGCCTGGATATCCGCCTGCATCTTGCCGTGCTGAAGCGCGCAGATGGCCTCGCCGATCGCCTTCTTCGATTCAAAGAATTT
>NZ_JABEQE010000040.1:2500-5493 GCF_014174375.1 Gluconacetobacter asukensis | reverse complement strand
TTGCGGGGGCAGGATTTGAACCTGCGGCCTTCAGGTTATGAGCCTGACGAGCTACCGGGCTGCTCCACCCCGCGGTGGTGTTGGGTAGACTGGAAGACCTGGCGGCGACCGACTTTCCCGCGTCTTAAGACGCAGTATCATAGGCGCAGGGGCATTTCACGGCCGAGTTCGGGATGGGATCGGGTGGATCTTTCCCCGCCATAGCCACCAGGTCGTCCAGTCCACCCTGTGGTGGGGTGTTATGGGCGTGTGATGAGGTTGGTGTATTTTTTGAGAGTGTGTTTTGTGTGCGTGGATGATTTCTGTGCATGTGTGTTTGCCTGGCGGTGCCAGGCGGTATGAGTGAGCCTATTGGGCGATTAGGACCAGTTAGCTGCACGCATTACTGCGCTTCCACATCTGGCCTATCGACGTGATGGTCTATCACGGCCCTCAGGGAGACCTAGTTTTGAGGTGGGTTTCTCGCTTAGATGCTTTCAGCGATTATCCCGTCCAAACTTAGCTACCCGGCTGTGCCGCTGGCGCGACAACCGGTACACCAGAGGTCTGTTCATCCCGGTCCTCTCGTACTAGGGACAAATCCTCTCAAGTCTCCAACACCCACGGCAGATAGGGACCGAACTGTCTCACGACGTTCTAAACCCAGCTCACGTACCACTTTAATCGGCGAACAGCCGAACCCTTGGGACCTGCTCCAGCCCCAGGATGTGATGAGCCGACATCGAGGTGCCAAACCTCCCCGTCGATGTGGACTCTTGGGGGAGATCAGCCTGTTATCCCTAGAGTACCTTTTATCCGTTGAGCGATGGCCCTTCCACGCGGGACCACCGGATCACTATGGCCGACTTTCGTCTCTGATCGAGCTGTCACTCTCACAGTCAGGCGGGCTTATGCCATTGCACTCAACAGTCGATGTCCGACCGACCTGAGCCCACCATCGCGCGCCTCCGTTACACTTTGGGAGGCGACCGCCCCAGTCAAACTGCCCACCATGCAGGGTCCCGGACCAGGCTTACTGGTCTCGGTTAGACATCAGAAACAGTCAGGGTGGTATTTCAAGGATGGCTCCACCGGAACTGGCGCCCCGGTTTCAAAGCCTCCCACCTATCCTACACAGAATGTCTCTGATGCCACTGCAAAGCTGCAGTAAAGGTTCATAGGGTCTTTCCGTCTGACCGCGGGTACCCCGCATCTTCACGGGGAATTCAATTTCGCTGAGCCGATGCTGGAGACAGCGGGGAAGTCGTTACGCCATTCGTGCAGGTCGGAACTTACCCGACAAGGAATTTCGCTACCTTAGGACCGTTATAGTTACGGCCGCCGTTTACCGGGGCTTCAATTCAGTGCTTGCACACCTCCTCTTAACCTTCCGGCACCGGGCAGGCGTCAGGCCGTATACGTCGTCTCTCGACTTCGCACAGCCCTGTGTTTTTACTAAACAGTCGCTACCCCCTGGTTTGTGCCACCCGCCAATGGTTGCCCAATGACGGGTCTCGCTTATCCCGAAGTTACGCGAGTAATTTGCCTAGTTCCTTCAGCATCGTTCTCTCAAGCGCCTTGGTATTCTCTACCAGTCCACCTGTGTCGGTTTCGGGTACGGTCTATATGCCAGAGCTATTTCCTGGAATGCGCAAAAAGCCAATCCAATCCGATAAGGACTGACAACATCTTGCATTCGTCACTTCTGGCAGGCCCAGGAATATTCACCTGGTTTCCATCGACTACGGCTTTCGCCCTCGCCTTAGGGGCCGGCTCACCCTGCGCGGATTAACCTTGCGCAGGAACCCTTGGACTTTCGGCGACAGTGTTTCTCGCACTGTTTGTCGCTACTCATGTCAGCATTCGCACTTCCGATATCTCCAGAGAGGGTCACCCCGTCTCCTTCACAGACTTACGGAACGCTCCGCTACCGCGCATTCAAAGAATGCACCCACAGCTTCGGCACGTGGCTTGAGCCCCGTTACATTTTCGGCGCAGGGTTTCTAATAGACCAGTGAGCTATTACGCTTTCTTTAAAGGATGGCTGCTTCTAAGCCAACCTCCTGGTTGTTTTGGAATCCCCACATCCTTTCCCACTTAGCCACGATTTGGGGGCCTTAGCTGGTGGTCTGGGCTGTTTCCCTCTCGACGATGGACCTTAGCACCCACCGTCTGTCTGCCAGGCTAAACTTCCGGGTATTCGGAGTTTGGTTAGGTTTGGTAAGGCTTTGGGCCCCCCTAGCCCATCCAGTGCTCTACCCCCCGGGGTCAACACCTGACGATCTACCTCAATAGATTTCGCGGAGAACCAGCTATCTCCGAGTTTGATTGGCCTTTCACCCCTAGCCACAGCTCATCCCCGACTTTTTCAACAGGCGTGGGTTCGGCCCTCCAGTGCGTGTTACCGCACCTTCAGCCTGGCCATGGCTAGATCACTCGGTTTCGGGTCTTCTGCCAGCAACTCGTCGCCCTATTCAGACTCGCTTTCGCTTCGCCTACACCTAACGGCTTAAGCTCGCTGCAAACAGAAACTCGCTGACCCATTATACAAAAGGTACGCCGTCACCCCATAAGAGGCTCCGACTGCTTGTAGGCATTCGGTTTCAGGTCTATTTCACTCCCCTCGTCGGGGTGCTTTTCACCTTTCCCTCACGGTACTTGTTCACTATCGGTCACCAGGGAGTATTTAGGCTTGGAGGGTGGTCCCCCCATGTTCAGACAGGATTTCACGTGTCCCGCCCTACTCAAGGATCATTTCAGACATTACGCATACGGGGCTATCACCCACTATGGCCGGACTTTCCATTCCGCTCTGCTTGTTCGAAAATGACCACTGGCCTGTTCCGCGTTCGCTCGCCACTACTAGCAGAATCTCAATTGATGTCTTTTCCTCCAGGTACTGAGATGTTTCAGTTCCCCGGGTTCGCCTCATGACCCTATGTATTCAGATCATGATACCCATCGCTGGGTGGGTTGCCCCATTCAGATATCCACGGATCAAAGCCTGCTCGCGG
>NZ_JABEQE010000039.1 GCF_014174375.1 Gluconacetobacter asukensis | reverse complement strand
CTTTAATCGCTTCTCAAATCCAGCCATCCGGCCACGGCTCGCTCGGGTCCACATCCCCAGCTTGAATCACGCCCAAGCCACCGCATCAACACATTCTCAAACGGTCTCTGACGAGGTTGCCATTGGCATCATATAATTGTATGTTGTAGTAGTTTTGTATGTCCGAAAGCAGCGCACTATAGTCTTTTTGAGCCGCCCCCACATTGTCTGCCTGTAAATCAGCTTGCCACGTTGCGTAGTCTTGAGTGCTCTTCGTCGCGTAGTTACCAGCAGAAGACATGATGGCTGCGGAAAGAATGACCCCGGCGATGCTGGCCGTGACGGCGTCAATATGAGCCTCGGGCATCAAACTCGCATACGTGGCGTCTTTCATCTTCCCTCTCCCCCTTTGCACAGGTCTTGCGTGATCAGATTCTCTACTTCTCGTCGTATTGCTTCAAAATGCATAAGATTTTCCATATGGAACGCAATGTCAGCGCCGTAATTTTTTTCAAAGGACCAGTGGGCGTGACAGGAAGCGTCGTCCGGGTTCGTCTTCCACAAGATGCCAATACATTGAATAAATGGATCACCATTATTCGCATTCGGTATATATAGTTCGTCAGCCCAGTCAGAATAGGCTTTAAGTCCCGGCAGATCGCGCTTGGGATCGCGAACCCCGTGCAGCCTAGAGACCATTTCCACAGAAGACGTTTTCCCAAAATAGTAGAGAGAACTAGACGTCGTCATTACGGATCCAACCACGATATGATCCAATGGAGTTACATCAGTCTTCGGTTGAAGCCGTAGCGCGTGGGACTGGGCGTTCCATTCAGCATCCCATTTCAGCCACACGTAATATTCATACTCATTAGTAACCGTATTCGTAACTTTACCTATTCCAATCCCGCGCGACGGATTTGCACAGTATATCAAGCCGTTTATGGCAGCGACACGCGGCGTGCGTTTCTCGCATTCCCGTAGAATAAGGGCGGCCGCTACCGTTGCGAGCAGCATCGTGTAAATGAACCGCCTCTTCATAAACTTGCTATTCACGTCGTAATGTCCGCCAATGTGGGGACCTCTTCGCCCACCGCACCGACATCGAACTGCTTCGTTCGTCTCGTCAGTGAGTCATGGCCCTCATCGGTTCGCATGCGCGGCGGCCAGAAGTTCGATGTAATTACCGCTGGCAGGATTGTGACGAAGGCTTGCGGAGAGGGCGCCATTGCCGGCACCGTAAATGTACACTCCCCTGAATCGCAACGCATTGTCTCCTTCAAGAGAGAGGACTCATAGAGTCTGTGACAAGACCCCCGCCGCGAACCCTCACTCATCTTTCTCTCCCGGCATCCTGGACAGAGCGATTCAGCGGAGACAGGAGATAGCTGATGATGCGCCTGCGTCCAGTGAGGATTTCGGCGGTGACCGCCATGCCCGGCTGAAGCCGCGCCGTTTGCCCTTCGACGGGAAGAGTGGCGCGATCAAGTGCGATGCGTGCGACATAGCCGCTGCCCTCGCCGCCATCGAGATCAGGCTCACTGCCGCTCTGCGTTCCCTCGGCGGAGGTGCCAGCACGCCCGGATAGGACATCTTGTGTATCTTTCGTCGTGTCATCCACCGCATCCCGGCTGACCAACACGACGCTCCCCGGAACCAGGCCATACTGCGTGAACTTGAACGCCGCGACCTTTACCTGCACCCGCTGCCCGACCTTCACGAAGCCGATGTCGCGGTTTGGGATCATAGCCTCCACCACGAGGTGCTGATCGTCGGGCACGATGACCATCAGCTTCTCGCCGGGCGTCACGACTCCATGGCTGCTATGCACTGCCAGTTGCTGCACCGTACCCGTGACGGGCGCGCGGAGCACGGTCTCGCTCGCCTCGTGCGCCGCCGCCCGATAGGAGGCTTCGTCCTCGCCCAATGTCCTCTGGGCCTCCGACAGGTCCTGCAACACGCTGTGGACGTAGTCGGCTTGCTGTGCTGCATATTGCTTGGTGAGCGACGCCAGTTCCGTTGTGGCTTCGCCACGATGGGCGATCTGGATTGCCAGATCATGGGCCGCGTCCGAAAAGCGCTGGGCGCTCGACAGAAGATCGACCGTGGTTCCCAAGCGTTGCGCGTAAAGCTTTGCGTACATATCCCGTACACCCGCCAGCAGCGGCAACTCGGCCTTCAGCTTATCAACCGCGCCGGCATCTTCCACGGCCTCAACCCGCTTCTCCGCCATCTGCTGCGTCAGGGAGGCGAGCTTGGCCTCCTGCCCACTGGAGCGCGCCGAGACGGAGGCGAGCTCCTGCTCGATTTGTGCCAGGGTGACGCCAATTGGGGGGCTGAAATGCAGCGCGTGCCCCGGGGACGCGATTTGATCACGCAACGCTATAAGCCCAGCCACGGCTAATCGCGATGCCGCCAGGTCAGCCGCCTGCTTGTCGCGTGCGGCCAGTGCAGACACAGCGTCGAGCTTTAACACCGGCTGACCCTTGAGGACGTGGTCCCCGTCCGCGACCAGAATCTGCTGGAGGTTGGCGGTACCGACCGCTTGTACCAGCTTGACTTTACCGGACGGAACGATCGTGCCGGGTGCGTTCGCGACAATATCAATGCGACCAAGGATCGACCAGACAATCGCGACACAGCAGAAGCCGCAAATCGCCATGGCGATCGCCCGCGGCGCCGGCGGCGCCGGTGTCTCGACGATTTCCAACGCTGCAGGCAGGAATTCAAGTTCGTGACGGGGACGGCGTGCGAGGAGCGGCAGCAAAGCCGCCATAGTTTCATCGGGTTTCCTGGTGGGGCTCGGTGGCGGCGCCATGCGCACCATGTTATCCGGCGGCATGCAGCCCTCCCTGCAAGGCGTGGAGGGCTGCGTAATGCCCTCCGCGCCGCAGCAATTCATCGTGCGAGCCTTGTTCGACGAGTCGGCCACCCTCCAAGGCGATGATCCGGTCCGCGTGCCGCACGGTGCTCAGGCGGTGCGCGACGATGAACACCGTCCGTCCCGTGCAGATCGTGCGCAGATTATGTTGGACGACGCGTTCGCTCTCATAATCGAGCGCACTGGTTGCCTCGTCAAAGATCAGGATCCGCGGATTGCCGACAAGGGCGCGGGCAATGCTAATGCGCTGACGTTGGCCTCCGGACAGCAATGCACCGCGTTCTCCGACCTGCGTGTCATAGCCTTCCGGCAAGCTGAGAATGAAGTCATGCGCGCCGGCAAGCGTTGCCGCCCGCACGACATGCTCCATCGCCATCCCCGGATCGGCGAGGGCGATGTTCTCGCGCACCGTCATATTGAACAGGATATTTTCCTGCAGAACGACCCCGATCCGCCGCCGCAGCCAAGCCGAATTGGCCAACGCGAGATCGAGGCCGTCGACGAGAATACGGCCGCTCTCCGGCACATAAAGGCGTTGCAGCAGTTTCGCCAGCGTGCTTTTCCCGGACCCAGACGGACCGACAATCCCAATGATCTCGCCGGCGGCCACATCCAAAGAGACTTCATCCAGCACGAGAGGGCCATCGATCCGATGGCGGAATTTGACGCGCTCGAAACAGACCCGTCCGGCAAGGCTGGGTGGATTGCCGCTCGCTCCAGAGCCGCGCTCTATCGGCGTATTGAGAATGTCACCCAATCGTTCGACAGAAATACGGGTTTGATGAAAGTCCTGATACATCTGCGCGAGACGCACCACGGGCTGGCTCACGCGCCCGGACAGCATATTGAAGGCTACCAGCCCTCCAACGGTCATGCCGCCATCAATGACCTCATGCGCCCCGACCCACAGTGTGGCCGCGGTTGCCAGCTTACTGGTTCCCTGGATCATCTGGGTCGCGACGTTGCCGATATTGGACACGGAATGGCTCGTCCGGACGTAACCCGCGAGTTGCTCCTCCCAACGTTTCTGCATCTGCGGTTCCACCGCCATTGCTTTGACCGTCTCAATCCCCGCCACGGCTTCGACCAGGAAGGCCTGATTTTCCGCGCCACGTTTGAAACGTTCCTCCAGACGCATCCGAAAGTAGGGCGTTGCGATCACGCTGACTAGTACGTAGATCGGAATGGACAGCAGCACGATCGCGGTAAGCTTCAGCGAGTAGGTGGCCATCACCCCCACGAAGGCGAGGGTGAACAGAAGATCCATGACAAGCGTCAACGCGGAGCCTGTCAGAAATTGCCGGATGTTTTCGAGCTCACGGATGCGGGCGACGGAATCACCCACCCGGCGCGCCTGGAAGTAGGCGAGGGGCAATGCGAGTAAATGACGAAACAGCCGGGCGCCCAACTCCACATCGACACGGTTGGTCGTGTGGGTAAAGACATAGCTGCGCAATCCGCCCAGCAATGCCTCGAACAGGGCGATCACCGCGAGGGCCACCGCGACGACATCCAGCGTGCTCATTCCGCGATTGACCAGAACTTTGTCGACCAGAATCTGGAAGGCTAAAGGAGTGGTAAGCGCGAAGACTTGGAGAAACAGGGAGGCTATCAGTACCTCTCCCAAGACGCGACGGTACTTCTTGACCACGCCGAGAAACCAGCGAAAATCGAAGTGAAGCTCCGAGAGCGCGCCGGTAGACCTGCGTGTTGCGAGGATCGCAACACCGGACCAGCCATCCTGAAAACTATGGAGCTCTTCGATTGCCGGACGTCGCGTGGTGCTATCGAAAAGCAGCACTTGGTCGTCGCCCACGCGGCCAAGCATCTGCAGGCTCCCGTCCACTCGAACCGCCAAGGCTGGCATCGGCGCGCGCGCGAGGCGCTTCAATGGCAGTCGGACAGCCCGCGCTTTGAGCCCCGCGCGATGAAGCACACGCAGAACGGTGGCAGCCGATGGTTCGGTGCCCCATTGATGCACGATCTGAGAAGCATCTGCTACGATGCCATGGAAGCGAAGAAATTCTACCACGGCGTGAATCGACGCGGAGACAGTGTCGTCCGTATTGTCGCGGGGGTCACAGGACGAACTCTGTTGCATATCGACCCTAATGGTACGGGATTTTTAGGTAAATGGCTGCCAATAAAAGGATCTTTGCAAAACTATCCCGAATTCAATTAGATTCTTACTCATGCACGCCGCACGATTTTTGTAAAGCGTTTGCGTTACTCGAAGGTCTAGGTTTCCTTCTAAAAAGCATAAAAACCATTTTATTAAATACGAAAGACTACAGGGTGTGAACCGCCCCGGAATTGGCAAAGACCGGTTTGCACAAATTACGCGGCGATCGGGACCTGGTCTAGAGCTGCATAAGACTGTTGCTTGGCCTCGGCGGGCGTGAGGTTGCGGATGGGCGCAAGGATGCGGCGGTTGTTGAACTATTCCACCTATTCGCGTGTGACATATTCGACGGCATCAAATGATGGTGCGTTCCACAATCCAGCGCTTGGGCAACACCACGAACTTGCCGGCGTCGCCTCGTCGCACGATCTCGACGTTCACAGCGCGACAGACCTGGGCCAGTCCCTGCTGAAACTTCGGCCCCTGATAGTCTGCGTCAGCGTAGAGTTTCAGGAGGAACGGATACAATCCGAACAACGTCGTCATCAGCATGACGCCGCCGTCGCGGTCCTGGATATCGGCCGAATACACGATGGCGGACATCAGAAGTCCCTGGGTACCGACGAGGATAGGCCGTTTCTGTAACTGCTCACGTGGCTGGCTGAAGCGAGGCTCTGTCCTGAAATAGCAACGATCGTGAATCTTTTATTATCAATATGTTATAATTGGACCAGAGGCATCGCGATGCCTTCCGCGAGCTGGTGCACGGGCATATCGACATCCTGTTCGCCAACGAGGAAGAAATCTGCTCGCTCTACCAGACCGAGGATTTCACCACGGCGATGA
>NZ_JABEQE010000038.1 GCF_014174375.1 Gluconacetobacter asukensis | reverse complement strand
GTCGGAAGCCGGCTTGTCTTCCTCAACGATCGCCTGGATATCCGCCTGCATCTTGCCGTGCTGAAGCGCGCAGATGGCCTCGCCGATCGCCTTCTTCGATTCAAAGAATTTGTAAATGTAGGCCTTTGACAGCCCGATGGCATCAGCCAGATCAGCGATCGTGGTCTTCTTGTATCCGTAATGCCCGAAATGCTCGATGGCCGCCGTCATGATCTGATCCCGGCGTTCATGATCGACCGGGCCGCGTTGTCCGCTGTGAGGCGCGCGCATCCTGTTCCTCCCGACTGAATTCCGCCTTCTAGATAGAACGCAGCTTGTAAATTGACAACGAGTGACGAATATGTATATCGGTCACTTGACAACACCAGGACGATGCATGTCCGGGGCTGATCGAAAGTCGTGCGCCATGAATCTTTCGCTTCCCGCATCCCAGCGGAACGCCAATCCCCTGCGTCATCTCACGATGGGCATGCGACTGCATTCTGCCGCAGCCTTGGCCATAACGCTCCTGACGACGGCCTGCGCGGTCGGCCCCAACTATCATGCGCCCGATACGCATCTTCAGCCCTTCCACAGTGCCACCGCCGTCGACGCACGCCAGGCAGCCGCAGCTCCACCGCTGGATACATGGTGGGAGGGATTTCACGATCTCGAACTCTTACGCATAGAACAGCGTGTCCTGGCTCAGAACCTTGATCTCGCGGCCGCGATAGCGCGCGTCCGCCAGTCGCGAGGCGCCGCGGAGGCGGCCACGGCGCGTTTGCTCCCGACCTTGGATTTCAATCCGCAGGCATCCGCAAACCGACTGTCGCAGGAGGGGCTGATCGGCCATGTCGTGCGCACAGTACCGAGCTTCCACCGCGACTATCGCACCTATGACGTCAGTGGCGCTGCAAGCTGGGAAATCGACCTGTTCGGTGGCCTGCGACGTGGGCAAGAGGCAGCGCGTGACGAGGCAGAAGCCGCACAGATGGAACGCGTAGGGGAGCGCATCACGGTGGCCGCCGACGCGGCGGACGCGTATTTCCAGATCCGAGGAGACCAAGCCCGCCTGTCAGTCGCGGAAAGACAGATCGCGGTGGACGCCCATCTCCTGGAACTGGTGCGGCAGCGGCGAACGAGCGGCGTTTCGAATGAGCGCGAGCTGGCCCAGACTGAAGCCCTGTTGCAGTCCGCCCGCCAGACCGTGCCGCTGATCCGCATTGCGCTCGAAGCCCAGCTCAATCGCCTCGACGTGCTGATGGGCGCGCAGCCCGGTACCTATGCTGCGGAACTGGGAACGCCGTCCGAAATTCCGGCCATCCCGGCTATCGGCGCCACCGACAAACCCACGGACATACTGCGCCGCCGACCGGACATTCTGGCTGCCGAACGCAGACTGGCGGCATCAAATGCCAGGATAGGCGCAGCACTCGGCGACTATTATCCCAAGCTCTCCCTTTCCGGCATCCTGGGATTTCAGAGCATCAATCCTCAGCATCTATTCACGGCACCGGGGTTCCAGGCTGTCGGATCAGGCGCCATTCGCTGGCGGATCTTTGATTTCGGCAAAATCGACGCTGAGGTACAGCAGGCACGTGGCGCCAATGCCGAGGCCCTCGCGCGTTACCAGATGACGGTTCTCCACGCCGCCGAGGATATCGAAAATGCATTCACGACCCTGCTACAGACGGAGCAGCGCACTGGTGAATTGCAGATTGAAGTCGCCTCGCTGACCCGCGCACGCGATCTTTCCCAGCAATCCTTCCAGGCGGGTATCATTCCTTTGACGGACGTATTGGACGCTGACCGGCAGCTTCTCGACTCGCAGGACCAACTGGCCCTCAACCGGGCGAACGCGGCGCGCGCGGCGGTCAGCTCCTTCAGAGCCTTGGGGGGAGGCTGGCCTACATGAAAGCGATCATCAACCGAACATGGAAGAGGTTGGCTCGTTTCTCTTCTACATACTTATTATTCTACTTATTCGTGGGGCAGCGATATTCTGATCTGCTCCCGGCAAATTGGATTGTTTTTGGTCAGAGTTTTCCGTGTCTTTTCTCTGGCTGAGAGGAGCGGAAAGCGATGAAGGCATCGAAATTTTCGGACACATAGAAGGCGTTCATTCTGAAGCAAGGGGCTGACGGCATCCCCGTGGCGGAGATTTGTCGGAAGGCTGGGATCAGCCAGGCGACATACTTCAACTGGAAGAAGAAGTATGACGATCTGCTGCCGACGGAGCTACGGCGACTGGTACCGATCACAACCCGTGCCCTCCTTCGGTGATCAGACTGCCGAGGCGCTAGTCCGGGAGGGACGCGCCGAGGCCGTCCGACGTTACCTGGATCGGATTGCGACCGGCGGTTACGCGTGAGGTTTACCGGACATGTATTCAGGGCTCACAATCCCCGCTGGTCTTTCACCCCATTATCAGGCGACGGCGCGACGCTTCATGGGAGACGATTCAATCCGGTCGGCACGCCTGCCCTTTATACGTCACTTCGAATGGAGACGGCCTAGCTTGAGGCCCAGCAGGGTTTTCCATTCAAGCCTCAGCCCCTGACCATCTGTGCCTATGACGTCGATAGCGAGCCCGTCCTCGATCTGACCGATCCGTCCAGCTTTAACGATCTTGGCTTCTCCCCCGTAACCCTGGCTTGTCCCTGGGAAAATCTTGCCGACCAGGGCAAGACACCGCCATCATGGGAACTAACAAAGACGCTCATAGCCAGCGGAGTAGCTGGCATCGTCGTCCCGAGCTTTGCCCCTGGAGCGACGGAAAATGACAGAAACCTCGTCTTCTGGAGTTGGTCAGACAATCCTCCCATCCGCGTGACTGTCATTGACGACGAGAGGCGCCTGCCAGCAACCGCAGTATCATGGCCATAAACGGATGGGAGAGCGAAATTGCCGAATGATAGTCGTCCAGCACCTCGGCTTGGTGCCCGCTATAGCCGGGGAAGCGACAGGTCCTCTGTTAGACGGCGGACGTGGAAATACAGACGTCATTCTGTGATCGCAGCTTCATGATTTGCGCAGACGCCATCCTTGGCCTGTCTACGCAAATAGATAATTTGGACTGCCAAACCAATAACGAGACAGATGAGTAAGCCGAATTGCGTGCCGACAAGAAGCGGTGAACGTGGGTCGGTCACTAGAGGATGGCCGTCGGGAACCCGGCGCAAGATTTCGGTCGCGGCTGGCACCATCAGCAGAAACACCGTCATGGTGAGAAAGATCGTTTCCAGATATCTGCCAGAACGATCGAAAATCGACGTATGACCAATGCCGTACCCGGCCAGCAGAAGCAGGATCGTCACGGCACCGAAGCCGTAGCTCACCGGCTGCTTGGCCACGAGGAATGCCGTCACCGCGCCGATCAGCATCGCCACGAAATAAGCAGTCCCAGGCGTCGATCGCGGGACAATCCGTCCATGACGGACGAACATATACCCAGCCAATGGAATGGCGGGCAGACTTCCGAGCGTGTGTAACCAGCCAACAGGGGTGATTCCAAACATGTTAGTCTCCATCATGCAGAGTTAATCTGAACCTACTAGTAGGTAGATATGAGGGGTAAGATTTCCCGGTCGGCTCCATGCCTGACGCTGGAGCCGGAAGCCTCTCCTCGTCATTCATGAGCAAAATATAACCGTTGCGGGGATCGCTTTCTGTCCCGATCAGGACAGATGTTCTCTCCGTTCCTTCTTTGCATTCCGGCTGGGCGGCGCGATCATCCGCTCCATATGCGCGCCTATGACGACACCGAAAATTTTCGGATCGCCATAGGCCCGTGCCGAAAGCATCGCACCATGAACGGTCGCCATGAACGCGTCCGCCTCGACATGCGGCGGACTCGTCAGCCGAATTTCCCCGGTGCGCGCACCGCTCTCCATCG
Organism: Gluconacetobacter asukensis; assembly: GCF_014174375.1. GTDB lineage: Bacteria > Pseudomonadota > Alphaproteobacteria > Acetobacterales > Acetobacteraceae > Gluconacetobacter > Gluconacetobacter asukensis. The sequence goes on along the minus strand of NZ_JABEQE010000038.1, from coordinate 1,993 downwards.
CTGTTGCCAGCCAGTCCGACAACGCGCGGAAATGCGCACGGACTTCCAGGGCAATCTCCCCGGGCAAGACGGGGAGCTGGCTTGCCAGCAATGCGCATACGCAGAACGGAGCGGTCGCATCCGCGATACAGGCTTCCCAATACCCGACATAGCGCCGCAGTTGTTCGAGCGGATCGCTGACCTGAAGGGCGAGATCCGCCAGCGCGGCTTTGGTGTCTTCCCGATAGCGTGCGACCAATGTCCGCACCAGATCAACCTTGCTGGGGAAATGGTGATGAATGCTCGCCTTGCGGATTCCGACCACCTCCGCGATGTCGGCATAGCTGAAGCCGTTATAACCACCCGCGACGATCAAGGCTCGTGCGCAGGTCAGGATATCGTCCGCAGTCGTGGATAAATTCGCCATGCATAGTGACTACCTTCTAGTAGGTAGAGCGTCAAGCCCGAGAAATGGGGCGATCTGGCGGATGCACCGAGATGCCGACGCACCCATGCGGCCTCCTCCGAAGCCGTGCGCCGGAAGAGCCGGCTGAAATCGCATCTGAATTGCGGGGAAAGTAGAATGTCAGGTCTGGGTGAGAAAGATAGACAGCCCGTCATTCCTTTGAGGACACACATCGTAGGCATCATTTCTCCGTGGCACATCAGCCTATTGCGTGTCAGTCGCGCGATACGGATAACCCTGCGAGAAGCGGAGCATATGCGGCGAGCCTGCGGGATACGAATTCGGTGAAGAGCCGCACGCGCTTCGTCTTGCGTGTCTCGCCCTGTGTGAGAAACCAGAGCGTTCCATGCCTGTGCAGGTCGGTGCCCGGGACCCTTGCCAGCAGGGGGTCGGCATCTCCGACGAAGCATGGCAGTTTCGTCATCCCGATCCCTTGCCGCGCAGCGACGATCTGAGCCTCGGCGTCCGGGGTCCTGAACGGAGCGCCTGTCGCGTGGACCTCTCCGCAGCGGGCCCAGCCGGGAAGTCCATTATTGTTTATGACGATCCAGCGAACAGGATCGGCTGCGTCGGCACGCCACGCGGTCAGGCGATCGCGCGACATATAGATGCCGCTGGACAAGGCGGGGCCTGGCAGGCCGTGAAGATTGGGCGGCAGCGTTTCCCGGTCCAGCACGATGCGGATCGCGATGTCGGCTTCCCGGTTCGTCAGGTTCGCGATCGCGCCGGTCGGCAGGACCTCCATCTCGATCTCCGGATGCATGCGGGCAAAATCGGCAAGATCCGGCATAAGCAGATGTGTTGCGAGGAACGGCGGCAACGTTACGCGCAAGAGCCCGCGCACGCCCTGGTCGCGACCGAAAACGCGTGTCTCCAGCTGGCGCGACGAGGCTTCCATCTGGTTCGCGAATTCGAGGATCTCCTCGCCCGCTGCCGTCAGGCGGTAGCCCGCCGGCAGCTTTTCGAACATGTGCGTCCCGAGATGCTCTTCAAGCTGGGCGATCCGCCGCAGCACGGTGGAATGGTTTACCCCCAGATGCCCGGCGGCGGCCCGCACCGAGCCTCCGCGTGCGACGGCCAGGAAGTAGCGAATGTCGTCCCAATCGATCATGGTGCGCTCCGGCACCGCACGGTGCGCCTTCCAAAGCCCATATTCGCCACATTATGCGCCATGACGCGCCGTCGCCATAGCATATGGCGACGAATTTTCTTCGGCTTTCAAACGGCGCGTACCGATCGTCCGACCGACGTCAATCGTCCGGCCGGATCGATTTCGCACCACCGATGTGCGTGTTTTCGCACTCAACGCCTGACTCCGGCGGACCCATGTTGGGACTCTCGGGGATATCCCCGAACGATCGGAAACGGAGCCTGGAGGGAAAGATCATGGGAAAGCTTGAGGGCAAGATTGCCGTCATCACGGGTGGATCGAGCGGTATGGCGCTGGCGAGCGCCAGGCGGTTCGTTGAAGAAGGCGCCTATGTGTTCATCACCGGCCGAAGACAGGAGGCTCTGGACGAGGCCGTCAAGCTGATCGGCCGGAACGTG
>NZ_JABEQE010000037.1 GCF_014174375.1 Gluconacetobacter asukensis | reverse complement strand
CACCGAAACGCGGGGGTCCTACGTGTTCGGTGGGACGCATATCTATACGGGCGACGCGCTGCCGGCGAACGTGGCCATCTGTACCAGGGGATCGCACGAGATATTCCGCGAAACCGTCTTTCAGGCCCTGCGCGCGTGATCGGACGCGCCGCGACGCTGGCAATCGCGGTGGCCGCCTTTCTCCTGCCGGCCGCCACATGGGCCGCGCCGGCCTGCACCGTGCAGTTCATAAAGCGCCCCTAGGGGCACGGTCGGATCCGGGGCCAGCCGCATCCCAGCGCAAGCCGCGCGATCCAAGCATCCACGCCGGCAATTCAAGGAGCCTGACCGTTCCGGCGTCGGATAGGCGACCGCGGGAAAGGACTTGCCCAGCCCGCTCGATCGTCTCCTCGACGCACACCCGACGCCCAAACCAAGGGTGCCAGGGGTAGAGAACCTCCCGCTTGTCGGTATTATGGGTCTTGCAGAGCAGCGTTCTACAATGGCAAGCGTCCACATTCCAGCCTCGATGCGCGAACGCTGAATCAAGCCTGCTTCGGTAGCAAACTCGGAATCGCGGCCGCCGCCTGAAGAAAATACCGCGTTCAGGGTGTCACTCCAGTCGGGCTACGCCCTCCCTGCGTGACAGCCTGACAACGCACTACAACATCAACCGGCAGAGATTCCACTTATCAGAAGCGAAACGGTGTCTCGACCAAGCCGGCCACCTCTATCAGACGACCCTAAAGTCGCCATCACCGCCGTTATGGGCAAGCTCGTCATCCTCTTCAACTCGCTCCTTCGCGAGGATCGTTCATGGGCGCCAAAAGCCGCCTGATCACAGCGGATACTTTCAGGAGAAATGATCTTCGCCAATCCCGGGACCGTTCAGGTCACATTCCTGGCGACGTGTCCCTACGATAACTTCCGAGGCCGTCGAGTAAAGGGCGCAAAATCGCGTCATCCGGTCGCCAACGTCCGACTGAACTGCGATAGATTGGCTTTCTCACTTGCTGCACACTTGCGGTTCTAACAGGCCGTTTCGACTTGTGGAAGTTCAAGCAAGCATCGTCCCAAGTGAGGCCGCAATATGCAATCAGTGACCGTGCATTCTGCTCGAGATCTTCAACAACTTCCTCATAACGCACGTCGTAAATTGTGCCGTTGGGGAGAATCCCATGCCAGTGTTCCATCAATTCTCTGTAACTGCGATAGCGTCTTCCCAACTCTCCGAGATCAAAGGTAAAGTCCTGAGAATGAAAGAAGGTCGAGAAACACGATAGACACGTGTCGATCGGATCTCGAACTGTATGAATAATCCGCGCATTCGGAAACAATGCGTGAATGAGTGCTATGTGTTGGTAGTTGCTCAGGGTCTTATTAATAATTCGTGTTGGTGCCTGTGGTCGCGTCCAATTGTTCACCAGCTTATGAAGCCGATCGAGATAGTCTTCTGAAATAGACATTCGTTCCGCATCTGTCAGATTTTTCAACGGGAATACCGATTGCCATCGATCGAACTTTGACGCTGCAGAATGGAAAATATCGAAGAGAGTGCTTATTTCGCCTGCGCCATACACTTCGTGATGACTGGCCAGAATCTGCTCGACCAACGTCGAACCGGAGCGCGGCATTCCAACGATGAAGATGGGAAGCGAGGAGGCATGGCCTGTCTTGGCGAGTTCTTTGATGGCATCGGCTGAGATAGACTGGCACAGTTGCTTCGCGCGGTTGATCGTAGGCTTCTCGTCGTAAGTAAGGTAGCGGCGACGCAGCCTGTTACCTTCGAGGAAATGGTCGAATGACAGCTGATGCGCGCCGAGATCTGAGAAGGCCTTACCGAGGGCAAAGTGCAGATCCGTGCGCTCAGCGTCATTGAGCGAGGATTGATTCTTGACCAATCGTTGCATGGCCAAAAAGTGGAGATCATCCGCAGCCAGCTTAGTGGCTTGAGCCAAGGATAGATAGTATCGCGGATAATCGGGAGCGAGGTCTATGGCACGTCGGAAGTAATCAATGGCCACATCAGTCTGGCCGAGTTCCTGTAAAACAACCCCCAATTTGAATGGCGGCATCGCGTCGTCAGGTTTCAGTGCACAGGCTGATTTGAAATGATTAATCGCGGCATCGTACTGCCCGGCTTTCTGGAGCAGCTCTGCCAGGTTAAAATGGGCGGTGAAGTTCGTATTATCTTGCAGTACTATGGTTCGATAACAGGCGATTGCCGCCTCTAGGCGGTCAAGGTCGCTCAACGAAATGGCCAAGCTCAGCCGGGCCTGAACGAACTCAGGCGCGTACGTAAGAGCCGCTTGAAATTCGCGAACCGCCTCTTTGGTGCGCCCGGTGGACCGCAGAGATGTCCCAAGATTATTGAGAGCAACGGGATCATTGGGCGTTATCGAGAGTGCGTCCCGGTAAGACTGGATCGCAGCTTCATGGTTCCCTTGCTCGGCAAGGGCAGTACCCAAGTTACTCAGTGCCATCACATAGGATGGCCGTAGCTCGATCGCTTTTCGGAAGCAGGAGATTGCCTCGTCATGCTCCCCTGCCGCTTGCAAGGCCATTCCAAGATTATTGAGGCCTACCGGGTTATTGGGGTCTCGCTCCTGGGCAACGCGCAAGAGCGGAATAGCCCTCTCGAGCTGTTGTTGTTGAGCATAGAACGTTCCCAGAACCTGCATTGCTTGGAGGTGAGTGGGATCTCTTTTGAGGATAATCTCGCATTTTTGAATGAAATCAGGCACATCGTTTGGCTTCGTGTGTCTGGCGGCAAGAAGCTCGGGTGCTGTGGCCGTCTCCCGTTTCATGATGTGTGCGCCGGGACGCTGAGGAGTGGCTCTGCGTTGCTCGGGGAAGAGAGCACGGACGTGTGGGCCGGTGTCGCTGCGCCGGTGAAAGACGCCATGGCCTGTATCATCGAAGAGGTGGCGGCCGCGTCGTGTGCCGTGTGGTAGAGCACGGCGATGTCGGACATGTCGGAGGTGTTGAGGGTGATGTTGTGCGTGCCCAGCAGCGGATACATAATCGACGTTGGGCTGGCACTTTCGGCTAGCCCGAGCGCATGACCGATCTCGTGCAGGGCGAGTTGCTCAAGCCCGACTGAACTCCCCGCATAGGTAAAGGCGCCGGGACTCGTCTGCGTCAACGGATCCTGCAGGGGGGTTTCGAGTTCGATCATGGTACCAGGACGTAGGGTCCCCGCGCTGGCCCTTAACAGAGTGACGCCGGCGACACCGGTGTTCGTCGTATCGAGATTCCCCCAGCCGATGCGGATGTCGGAAGAGGCCGAGTCCGAGACCTGTTCGAAATCGATGCCGGAGGCTTTGGACCATGTGTCGAGTGCCTGTTCCACCGCCGCCTGATAGGCGCCCTGGATGGTTCCGCCATACAGAGGTATGCCCCGAGGCGCCGTCTCGGAAAAGCTCCACGTGACAGGGTGGTGACTGTCGACTAGGCCTCCAACCAACAAGGACGGCGCGACGGCGCCAGGATCGCCGGTGCCAGCACGAATGGCCTGCTCATCCAAGCTCCAGGCCATGTCCGCGGCGTCTGCAGACAATCCATGCGACAGATCGTATTGTCCGATCGCGTTCACCGGCTTGGTGACGCCCGCGTCCAGGCCATAGAAGACCGTGTACGTATAGCTCGTGACATAGGTGGTCGTGTAGGTGTACGCGCCGCCACTTTCCGCGTCACCCGTTCCAATCACCTTGTCATCCGAGCCCGAAAACGTCACGAGGGCGTCGTTGGTGTTCACCGTATCATTCGAGCCGACGATGTTCAGCCTGTCACCGTCGCCGCCGGTAAAGGTGTCATTGTTGCCCGTCACGGTCAGACTTAAATTGTTCCCGAGATGGATGGCAAGATTGCTCCCGGTGACGACATTGCCGCTGCTATTGTCGCCAAAAGCAAACGTCTCGTCATTGGCACCGGCGATCGCCCCGTTGAACGTATTGTTCGACCCGTCGTCAATGACGGTATCGCCGGTGCCGACCATGTTGAAGCCGTTATTGTTCGACCCGCCCCCGATATTAATGGTCGCGTTGCTACCCGGCGTGAAGCTGTTATTGCTGGCATTAGAAAGGGTCAGTGTGCTGCCATTGCCATTGCTGACCGTGTCGCCGGTGCCGTCAATCGTCAGCGAAGCACTGGTCCCGGCCGAAATCTGGTCATCGTTGCCGTCCAGGGTGTTGCCGGATGTATTGTCTGCAAAGGTGAACGTCTCCTCGCTGGCGCCATAAATGGCCCCCCCAATCGTCTCGTCCGAGCCCACCACATCGACTGTATCGCCCGTACCCTCCATGTTGAAGCTGTCGTTGTTCGACCCGCCCCCGATATCGATGGTTGCGTTGCTGCCCGGCGTAAAGCTGTCGTTGCTGGCATCGTAGAGGGTCACTGTCCCCCCATCGCCGCTCGTCACCGTGTCGCCCGTGCCGTTGATGGTCAGCACGGCACCGGTCCCGGCCGAAATCTGGTCGTCGTTGCCATTGACCGTGGCTTGGCTGTTATTGTCCAGATAGACGCCCTCGGCCTCGCCGTCCGCCGCCGTGCCATTGCCGAGATTGCTGCCCCAGACGGTCGAGTAATTATTCCCCGTCTGGGTCAGCCAGACGCGCGCGTTGCCGTTGGTGGTGATCGAACTGCCACCGCCGAATATCGCCAGCGCGGCGCCCGTGCCGACCACAAGTTGGTCCTGGCTGCCGACCACGTTCACACGGGTGTTGTTGTCCAGATAGACGCCCTCGGTTTCGCCGTCCGCCGCCGTGCCATAGCCGAGGTTGCTGCCCCAGACGGTCGAGTAATTATTCCCCGTCTGGGTCAGCCAGACGCGCGCGTTGCCGTTGGTGCTGATCGAACTGCCACCGCCGAATATCGCCAGCGCGGCGCCCGTGCCGACCACAAGCTGGTCCTGGCTGCCGACCACGTTGACGCGGGTGTTGTTGTCCAGATAGACGCCCTCGGTTTCGCCGTCCGCCGCCGTGCCATAGCCGAGGTTGCTGCCCCAGACGGTCGAATAGTTATCACCCGTCTGGGTCAGCCAGACCCGCGCGTTGCCGTTGGTGCTGATCGAACTGCCACCGCCGAATATCGCCAGTGCATCTCCGGCATTCTCGGTAATGGTGTCGCCGCTGCCGCTGACGCCCGCCTGGGTGTTGGTTGCGATAGTAACTTGCCCGGATGACACGTTGACCATATCTCCCGAACCGCTGAGAACGATTTGCGAGCCGTCGGTTCCGACGACCGATTGGTTGGGTGAGGCAATATCAACAATGCCATCAGCGGTGACGTTGCCCTGCGAAACTCCGCTGCCATCATTTGCGGTCGCGGTGACGAGACTATCATTCCCTTGCAGATCCGTTCCGACAGCAGCAAATATGCCACCTTCGGAAATGTAGCCCTTTGTGTCTCCGTTCGTCACAGACCGGACATCCGCGACCATGGAGCCATTCGCGTTTTTAAAAGTGACTTCAGAGGCCGACGCATTCGGTATTAGAATATTGGCGGCTTCGGACCATTCGTAGCGAATCCCGGCGTTGAGAACCTGTAAAACAACGTTTAGCTCGCCTTCGAAGACGGCAATGCCCTCTTTCAATCCGGTAGACGTAAATGATGGTACCGTAAAGCTTCCATTTTGTGAGAACTGTTGAGCAAAACCTCTGGCAAATGCACCCACAAAGTTCCAAGCTGCGGAACTCCATTGTGACCAGGACGGATTTCCGAAATCGCCTGTATCTACGACGCTAGATTCTTCCCATGCCGTGCCAAAGTTCTGCATAAAGGAAATATCACTATATTGCTCAATCGTTCCGCCCCAATAGCTTAGCGGAATGTTCATGTTATTGAACACCACAGCGTGCTCTTGTGCGACCTGTGCTTCCGTCAGGACCAGACCATTTTGTGATGAGAGCATCGACCAATCTTGTCGCTCCAGCTCATAGGCGACGGTGAGCTGGTAATTGGCGAATCCGATGGTCGAGCCACTATTCTGACTCGAGTAGTAGCTTTCTAGGTTCTGATTTGCGACATTACCAAAGAACGTGTTGTTCGCGGCCACACCAGAAGCGAGCTGTCCATAAGCTCTGAGAGTCCGTTTGAGAATGGTCATGGGTGGACAATTCTGCGGAGCATGAGGCTACCGAGAGCGACATGGATCATTGCCTCCGAGACGTCGATCCTCTGCTCGTA
>NZ_JABEQE010000036.1 GCF_014174375.1 Gluconacetobacter asukensis | reverse complement strand
TCATCTCCGGGTCGAACTGACCCAGCATGTCCGCCGACATCGCCCGCAGCACGCGCGGATGCACGTTCACCGGGCCAGGCCCCATCAACAGCCGGTGCGGCGGGTCGATCTGTCCGAACACCTCTATCTCTCCTCTTCCGTCAATACCGTCCCGGCATCCGACCATGTGTGTTCGAAACGGGTGACGAACGCCGTCATCGCCTCCAGCGCAGCCTGGACATCGTCCACTTCCACCGCCTCGGCGGGATGGTGACTGATGCCGCCGCGACAACGCAGGAACAGCATCGCGACCGGCGCCAGATGCGCCATCACCATCGCATCATGCCCCGCCCCGCTGACCAGCACGCGCGGCTCGGCGCCGGTAACATCCCGCACCGCCTCCGCCATCAACCGGCTCAATCCGCTGTCGCATGGCGTCGCCGGCAGATCCTGCTGCAACGTCAGGTCCAGCCCCACGGCCCGACGGACAGCGATATCCTCCAGCGCCACGCGGATTTCGTCCGCCGCACGGTCACGCACCGCGCCCACGCCGGCACGAACATCGATGCTGAAGGTCACGGCACCAGGCACCACATTCGGCACCCCCGGCCCCACCTCCATCCGCCCGACCGTCGCCACCAGGTCCTCAGGCCCCGCACCGCCGATCCGCTCCACCGCCAGCACCATCTCGGCGGCGGCAGCCAGCGCGTCGTGGCGCAGGCGCATCGCCATGGTACCGGCATGACCCGCCACCCCCGTCACCACGGCACGAAAGCGATACTGGGCCGCAATGGCGCTGACGACGCCCAGCGCATGGCCCTCGGCCTCCAGCACCGGCCCCTGTTCGATATGGGCCTCGACATAGGCCAGGACGTCCTCCCGATGCCGCGCGGCATCGGCGAAGCGCGCCAGTTCGAGCCCAAACCCGTCCAGCGCCTCGGCCAGCCCAACGCCCGCCGCATCGGCCAGCGCCAGATCCTGATCACCCAGCACCCCGGCCACGGCGCGGCTGGTGAGCATCGAGACCGGAAAACGCGATCCTTCCTCATCCCCGAACCCGATAACCTCGATCGCGAACGGAAAGCGATGGCCGCGTTCGGCAAACCACGCGACGGTTTCGATCCCCAGCATCACGCCCAGCATACCGTCATAGCGCCCGCCATCACGCACGCTGTCGACATGCGAGCCGATCAGCAGCGCCGGCGCGTCGGGATGCCGCCCTTCATAGCGGCCGACAATATTGCCGGCAGCATCGACCCGCGCCGTCATCCCCGCTTCGGTCATCCATGCGGCGATCCGGTCCAAAGTCGCCGCATGTCCCGCGCCGAGATAGGGGCGAAACAGATGGTCGTCGGCATCCGAATAGGGCGTAACCCCCAGATCATCGCACCGCGCAACCGCACGCAGGCCCGACGCCGTCTCGCGAGCAGGCATCCTCACCATGCCGCCACCATCCCGTCGCTGCGCGGATCGGTTGCCCCCTCGATCAGGCCCGACGGGTGCAGCACCAGCGCACCCGCATGCCCCATCGTCGAGGTAAAGGCCGGCATGGGTTCCAGCACATGCCCCGCCGCCGCCATCTGCGCGATCACCTCCGGCGCGAACCGGTCCTCATATTTCAGGCTGGTGCTGCTCTCGCCCCAGGTGCGGCCCAGCAGCCAGCGCGGGGCCGTCACCGCCTGCTGCAATGGCACGCCATAGCGCGCATAGCGCGTGAAGACAGCCGCCTGGGTCTGGGGCTGCCCCTCGCCACCCATGGTGCCATAGACCATGGTGCGCCCGTCGGCGAAGCGCGCGCCGGCCGGGTTGAGCGTATGGAACGGCTTGCGTCCCGGACGCAGCGCATTCCAGCCGTCTTCGGCCAGCCGGAAGCTGGCGCCGCGATTCTGCCACACGATGCCGCTGCGCGGCAGGACGACGCCCGACCCATATTCGAAATAGACGCTCTGGATCATGCTGACCGCGACACCATCAGCATCGACCGCGCCCATCCACACCGTATCGCCGGCCTGCGACGGATGCGGCCAGGGGGCCGCGATTTCGGGGTCGATGTCCAGCGCCATGCGATCCAGCGCCAGCGCGTCGTCCAGCACTTCCTGCGCCGCCACCGACATGAAGGCCGGATCGCCCACATGCGTGTCGCGGTAGCGAAAGGCCTGTTTCGTAGCTTCGACCAGCCCGTGGAAATAGTCGAACCCGTCCACATCCTCGGCACGCAGCCGGTCGAACAGCGCCAGGATCAGCAGCGACGCAACGCCCTGCGTCGGCGGCGCCATGTTGAACAGCCGCGCGCCCCCGATATCGACATGCAGCGGCGGCCGCGCCTGGGCATGATGGGTATTCAGGTCCGCCAGGTCCAGCGGGCTGCCCAACTGGCGCAGATCCTCGGCCAGATCCCGCGCCAGCGCCCCGCGATAGAAGGAATCCAGCCCGTCCCCCGCCAGCCGGCGCAGCGTATGCGCCAGGGCCTGATTATGCAGGATGTCACCGGCGCGCGGCGCATGGCCGCCCGGCAGGAAAACCTGCCGGAAACCGGGGACCGCCGCCAGTTCGCCCATCTTGGCTGCCGTCAGCGCGGCACCGCCCTCGGTAATCGGCACGCCCTGCTCGGCATAATAGATCGCATCGCGCAGCAGCCGATGCAGACCCAACCCGGGCTGCATCGCATGGCTCCACTCCAGGGCAAGGTCCCAGCCGGACACCGTACCGGCGACGGTATTGGCCGCCAGCGGCCCGCGCCAGGGAATCGTGTCGCACCCGGCGGCGCGGTAGAATTCCAGGTCCGCGCGCCGCGCCGCCGCCCCGCACGCATCGATCGTCTCGGTCCTGCCATCCGGCCACATCACCAGCCAGAACGCATCGCCGCCGATACCAGTCATGTGCGGATAGACGACGGCCAGCGCCGCCGCCGTCGCCACGACCGCCTCGATCGCCGTGCCGCCGTCGCGCAGCACGTCCAGCCCGGCCTGACTGGCCAGATGATGGGGGGATGTCACCATTCCGCGCAAGGAGCGGGGAGTGTTCAGCATGGCTTAACGTCCCTTCGATGCGGGCAGTGGCACCCTGCCGACGAGCCCTGCTTTCGCCAGCGCGCCGGCAAGGGCGAACAAAGCGGCTTCGCGCCCCGGCGCCGCGATCAGTTGCAGTCCCAGCGGCAGGCCGCCCGTACCCAGCAGAGGCGCACTGAGGATCGGCACCCCCGCCAGGCTGAGCGGCTGCGTATAGAGGCCCAGATTCGCCCGGGCGGAGACGACCTGCCCATCCACCACGATCGTCGGCTGGTCGATCAGCGGCGCCTCGCCCACCGTCGCCGGGGCGATCAGCACATCCGCCGAACGGAACAGCGCATGGACCTGCTCGCGGAACCAGCCGCGGAAACGATGCGCCTGGACCAGCGTGGCGGATGGCAGCATCGCGCCGGCGATCAGCCGGTCGCGGGTCGCGGGATCATAGCGCAGCGCATGCCTGCGCAGGCGGGGCAGATGCAGATTGCCACCCTCCGCCGCCGTGATCAGGAAGGAGGCCGCGCGGGCGCGCGCGATCTCGGGCAGTTCCACCGTTTCCACCCCGCCCAGATGCGCGACCACCGCCTCGATGGCCCGTACCAGCGGTTCCGAGACGTTCGCGGCGAACCAGCCGCCCAACCGCACCACCCGCAGGTCGGATACCGCCGGCAGTTCCGGCATAGGGCCGCCCGCCATGACCTCGTACGCCACGCGCAGGTCGTCCAGCGTGCCGGCAAACGGCCCCACCACGTCCAGGCTGGCGGCAAAGGGATAGGCCCCCTCGCGCGGCACACTGCCAAAAGTGGGTTTCAGCCCCCATACCCCGCACAGCGAGGCCGGCACACGGATCGAGCCGTTGGTGTCCGACCCCAGGGTCAGCGGCAACAGCCCCGCCGCCACGGCGGCGGCCGACCCGCCCGACGAGCCACCGGCCAACCGCGCCGGGTCATGCGGATTGCGGGTGATGCCGTAATGGGCATTGTCGGTGGCGAACCCATAGGCGAATTCGTCCATGTTCAGGCTGGCGACCGGGATCGCACCCGCCGCGCGCAGGCGCGCGACAACAGCGGCATCGTGCGTCGCGGGCGGCGATTCCCGCAACACCACCGACCCCGCCGTCGTGACCTCGCCAGTCACGTCGAACAGGTCCTTCACCCCGAACGGCACGCCGGCCAGCGGTCCCGGATCATCGCCGGCGGCAATGCGGCGGTCGATCCGTTCGGCCTCGGCCACCGCGCGCGGCCCGAAAATGCGGGTCACGCTGTTGATGGATGTGTCACGCACCTCGATCGCGGCGATCGTGGCGGTCATCACGGAAACGGCGCTTCGCCGCCCCTGGCGGATGTCGGCGGCAATGGCCAGCGCGTCGGACGGATCGGTCATGGCAGGCACGGTCATGGACGGTATTCGAACGCCGGTTCGCACGTATCCGGCAGGGCAAAGCCATGGACCAGATCAGCATAGCGCCGCAGCAGCGACCGGTTGGTCACCACCCCCGGCAGGCAGGATCTGTCGACGGTCAGGCCGATATCACGGGCCGTCGCGATAATGATCGCCTCATCGGGCACCTCGTCCGGCACGCGCGGCGCGCTGTCGTCAGGATGTTCGCTCATGGGCTTGTCCTCTCTCCCTGGTCTGCCATGCCGCCACGCCGGCAGAGTCACGGGAGATCATGCATCCGGAGGATCGAGGCTGACCAGTTCCGGCGTGATATAATTCAGCAACTGATCGAGATGCCACGCGCCATCGGCCACAAACAGGTCGCGCCCCAGCCCCCGCGCCAGCCGCTCCACCCCAAAGCGCATGCCGCTGATCGACGCCCCCGACAGGCCCATGCTGGGAGTCGCGCTGAAGGTGAAATTATGGATGTTCGCCAGCATCGGCGCCAGCGGATCGGCCGCATCACGCGGCAGGAACTGGTAGGACTCGCCCAGATAGGGATGCGCCGCCAGCACCGCGCTGTCCTCGCCCTCGGGCGGGGTAAAGCGATCGCGCCACAGCGCCACCGATCCGGCGAAGGACGCGATTTCCGGCCGCAGCGCCATGTCGACGGCAAAGCCGGTGCCGATGATCACGAAATCGAACCGCATCTCGCCGTCCGGAGTCTGAACGACGATTTCATCGCCCTCCATCCGCGCACCCGTCCAGCCGCAGCCGGTATGATAGCTGAAGGTGGGGTGGCGGCGGCAGCGCCAGAACGTGTCCTGCGGCGGCGGCTGGTTCAGTTCGTAGATATGGCGCATGAACCGCCAGCGCAGCGTGTCGGACAGCGCGGAGAAATGCGCCAGGAACCCGGCATTCTCCATCCAGCGATACGGATTGATCGAGGGAATGACCCGCCGGCGCAGGCAGAGCGCGACCGAGGCCACCCCTTCCTCCAGCGCCGTCGCCGCATTGTCGAAAGCCGAAGCCCCCGCCCCCAGCACGCCGATCCGCTTGCCGCGCAGCGCGGCGAAATCGATGGGCTCCGATGTATGCGCGTATTGCGCGCGCGGCAAAGCCTGGCGGATGAAATCGGGCACATGCCACCGGCCACCGCCATCAATGCCGGTGGCCAGCACCAGCTTGCGCGCCAGATAGCGATATTCCCGCCCTTCGGCGTCCCGGAAGGTCAGCCGCAGCAGCCCGTCTTCCCACGCCACATGTTCGAACGACCGGTCATTCTCGACAGGCAGGTCGAGCACGGCGCGATACCAGTCCAGATAGGCCTGCCAGTCGCCACGGGGGATCTTGTCCAGCTTCTCCCAGGCGCCCGCACCGTATCGGGCCTCGTACCAGGCACGCGGCGTCAGGTTGGGAATCCCCAGATCGGGGCCGGTCACATATTTCGGCGTCCGCAGCGTGATCATGCGGGCGAACGTCACCCACGGCCCCTCGCCGCCACGCGACGCGCGGTCGAAGATCCGGACATTGGCGATATTGCCGCGCTTGAGCGCGAAAGCCGTGGCCAGGCCGCCCTGGCCGGCGCCGATGATGGCCACATCCAGCACCGGTTCGCCGTCGCGCGTCAGGCGCGGCGTCCAGTCATGGCGCGGATAGTCGATAACGGTCAGATCCCGCCTGACCCGGGCGTCGAGCGCCGCAAGCCCGTCTTCCGGCGTTTCTCCCGGTCGATAATGATCGCTATCGGCGGCCATCCGCGCCTCCTTCGCTTCGCTGGTCCAACAGGTCCATCCCGGACGGCGTGGGTCCGTGTCCCCCGACACGGACCCGGGTTCCCCAACCCGCACCATCACGACACCGAAACTAACCGAACGAGGGGGTGTTCCGTCCAGTAGAATAAAATGATCAATCCGTTGCCAATTCAACAACAGGTCACATTCACACACCAAGCATAGATATTACCATAATCTATTGTTTTTAAATAAATATCTACTTTACCACCACAGCTTCACGCCCCCGAACACGCCCCGCTTCTTCCTGTTCCCGCAGCGCTTCGCGCACCTCGACAATCAGCCGTTCCAGCGCCGGCGGCAGCCAGCGCGCCTCGCGGACATAGACGCCCAGATCGGTCACGGCCCTGGGGTCGTCCAACGGCACATGCGCCAGCGCGCCCCGGCTGATATCGAATTCCAGCGCCAGGCGGGACTGAAAGGCCAGGCCCACACCGGCCGCGACCATGCGGTTCGTCAGTTCGATCGAACCCGTTTCCAGCACCACGTCCAGCCGGTCGCGCCAGGGATGCAGCATGGGTTCCATGACCTGATGCAGCGACAGCGATTCACTCGGCAGGATCAGGCGATAGTCCAGGCACTCCTCGATCCGCACACTCTGCCGGCCCGCCAGGGGATGATCGGCCGGCATCACCACCCCCACCGGAAAGCGCGCCACCGCGACCCGACGCAGATCGTCCGGCGCATCCAGCGAGAAGGCAATGCCCAGATCGGTCGTGCCGCCGCTAAGGGCAGCCACGATCCGCCGGGGCGATCCGGTATCCGCCTGCAGATCAATCCCCGGCCAGGTCCGCGTCATCCGCGTCAGCAGCCGCGCCATCAGGTCGCCGGCAATCCCTTCGACCGTCATCAGGCTGATACGCCCGCCCCGCATGCCGGCCAGCGCCGCAATCTGCTCGTCGGTGCGTACGGCATCCTGCATGACGGTGACGATATGCCGGGCCACGATCTCGCCCACGGCGGTCAGCACCATGCCGCCGGGCAGGCGATCGAACAACGGGGCGCCGATTTCGTCTTCCATCTGGGCAATCTGCCGCGTCAGCGCCGAGGGCGTAACGTTCAGTTGGCGCGCCGCCTCGCGGATCGAGCCATGGTCGCGCACCGCGTTGAAATACAGGATACAGCGCGCATGCAGTCTCATCATGTGCTGGCTTCGGACCGGTCCCCTCATTTTCTGTTCCTCATGCATGCCGCTCCGGCATCGCATCATCGCCGTGCAGCAGGCGTTCGACAATTTCCGCCGCCACCAGCGCCGCGATAATTTCCGGCCGCTTGTCGCGAATGCCGCGATCCCCGATCGGGCAAACCAGGGTCGCGATCCGGTTGGCCCCCAGCCCCACGGCGCGGAATCCGGCCTCGAACCCCCGCCGCTTCGTCTTCGACCCGATCAACCCGACATAGCGGAAATCCCCCCGCTCCAATGCGGCACCCACAATCAGCGCATCCAGCCTGTGGCTGGGGGTCAGCACCAGAATGCCGGAGCCCGCCGGCGCGGCGCCCAGCACGCTCTCCCAATCTTCGGTCATCCGCACCGCAACCCCTTCGGGCACCGATCCAAATTCCTCGGTGCGCGGATCGATCCAGAACAGGCGCACTGGCAGCGGCGCCAGCGCCCGGGCCAGCGCACGCCCGACATGCCCGGCCCCGAACAGCAGCAGATGCGGCTGCCCGGCCCGCGCGCGCTCCGTCTCCCCCACGATCGAATCCAGAAGCGCCTCGTCCGCGCGCTCGATCCGCACGCGCACCCGGCCGCCGCAGCACTGGCCGAGTTCCGGCCCCAGCGGAATCTCCAGTTCCCCGGCCTCCCCGGTGCCGGCCAACAGCGCCCGCGCCCGTGCCACGCAATCCCATTCCAGCCGCCCGCCACCAATCGTGCCGACCAGCGCGTCCGGCGCCACCAGCATGAAAGACCCTGCCTCGCGCGGGGTGGACCCCATGGCGGCACGAATGCTGACACGGACAACAGGCCAGCCGGCCTGCCGCCATTCCGCCAGCGCGGAGACGATGTCGTCCATGGCCTAGGCGACCGTCAGCCCACGGACGTCACGTCGGTCCGGGCGGCGGCGCGGGCGCGCATCCGCTCGGCCGCGCGCAGGATCGCCTCGGGCGTTGCCGGCGCATCCAGCCCGGGGCAGGACCGATAGCCATCCAGACTGGCCAGCGCGTCAGAGATCGCATGCAGCACCGCCACGCCATGCACAAAGGGCGGCTCGCCCACCGCCTTGGAGCGGAAGATCGTCTCCTCGCGATTGGGCGCGCGCTCCAGCAGCGCGACATTGAAGATACGCGGCCGATCGGAACAGGCCGGGATCTTGTAGGTGCTGGGGGCATGGGTACGCAGCCGGCCCGTCTCGTCCCACACCAGTT
>NZ_JABEQE010000035.1 GCF_014174375.1 Gluconacetobacter asukensis | reverse complement strand
TTCGGGATTACGAGCAGAGGATCGACGTCTCGGAGGCAATGATCCATGTCGCTCTCGGTAGCCTCATGCTCCGCAGAATTGTCCACCCATGACCATTCTCAAACGGACTCTCAGAGCTTTTTTGACAGCACTTCCTGCAGCATCGCCTTGTCGGGCGACAGGTCCGCCACGATCCGTTTCAGCTTCGCGTTCTCGTCTTCGAGCTGACGCAGCCGTTTCATTTCGGAGGGCATCAGGCCCGCATATTTCTTCCGCCAGTTGTAGAACGTCGCATCCGAAATGCCTGCCTTCCGGCAGACCTCGGCGACAGGTGTCCCCCCTTCCGCCTGCTTCAAAACAAACGCGATCTGCGCCTCGGTGAACTTCGATGCCTTCATGAAACTCTCCTCATCCCGGGTACGGGATCATAAGTGGAAAATTCCAACTCAAAATGGCCGTGTTTTTGGGGAGCACGTCAAGACGGCGGAGGCTACACGTTCGGCGATACCGATTTCCATCTCAATGTCGGGAGGATTCGGGATTTTGTCCTGGCAAGGGAAGTCACGAATCACGAAATGTATCATGCCGTGCAGGGTGCCTTCTCCAAGGAGCGCGGCGCCCTCGACGATGATCCGGACCTCTCGCCCTGTCACGCGACCCACAAGCTATTCGACAACCTATATGAGGAGGGTACAGCAGATTATGTTGGAGACCACTCTCTGATCGAGCAAGCGCAGGGCGAAGCGGCCGATCGTATCAGGGACGATGAAAGGGACAGCCTGAAGCACATAGAATGGAGTGCCTCACTTCTTGAAATGTCCGTCGATGCCCTGAACGCCAAGACACCGGTACCTTACAGTAAGGTCTATGCCGTTGGCTTTTACGGACACGCCATGCCTGTACAACATCGCGTATGTAATCGCGAAAGATATCACGGCGCGTTACGGGCCCGATGGCCTGATCAGATTGCTCAGGCAGCCCTCTTACGACTATATCCTCACCTATGTCCGCCTGCCCGAATATGGAAAGGATCGCGACCATCCGCCTCTTGGAAACGGGACCGTCGCGGCGGCACAGGTTCTCGCTGCCGGATGCAAATAAGCCAAACCGCGGCCGGTTACCCTGCTTCCTGAGGGGTAACGAGGAGGGCATCCCTGAAGCCGCGGATCTCTTCAGTGAGGCGGACAAGATCCGATACCGGAGCACCGGACCGCTTGAGCAGGGTCGCCGCGAGGCATGTCGCATCCTGGCGCAATGCAACACCTTTCGGACACAGCGTTACGACGACCTGGCGCTCGTCATCCGGATTGCGTTGGCGCCGCACGAATTCCGCAGCTTCCAGACGCTTCACGAGAGGCGTGATCGTACTCGACTCCAGAGCGAGGCGATCGGCGATCGCTCCGACGGATTGCCCGTTCTTCTCCCAGAGTACGTTCATGACGAGATACTGCGGATAGGTGATGCCGAGCCGATCAAGCACGGGTCGATAAGCCCGGTTGATCGCGATATTGGCCGAATAGATGGCAAAACACAGATGCGCGTCCAGCGGCAGGGAATCGGGCGGGGAATCCAAGGTCCATCTCCATGTGGCAGGCGAGGTTTCTTTATCACGAAATTTGATATCGCGATAAAGAAACAGCTTTACAAGCCCGGGCTTCGCCACTACGAATTTATTTATCGCGATAATCTTTATCGTGTTATCGTTATGGAGGTTTCTATGAACATTCTCTATCGTGCCGAAGCAACAGCCACCGGCGGACGCACCGGCTCAGCGAAATCAAGCGATGGGCGCCTGAGCGTGACGCTCGATACCCCGAAGGAACTCGGAGGGGCCGGTGGTGACGGCACCAATCCTGAGCAGCTCTTCGCAACGGGCTATTCCGCCTGTTTCCTCGGCGCCCTGAAATATGTCGCCTCGCAGAAGAAGGTGAAGCTGTCCGAAGAAACCTCGGTCTCCACGTCGATCGGTATCGGCCCGCGCGACGATGGCAAGGGCTTCGGATTGGAGATTTCCTTGACGGTCGCCATTCCGGGCATCGAACGCGCCGAAGCCGAGGCGCTGATCGCCCAGGCCGATATTGTCTGTCCCTATTCCTACCTTGCCCATAATGGCGCGACCGTCGGTCTCAGCGTTGCGTGATCGGCCTTCGAAATACACGCCGCCGGCACTTGGCCGGCGGCGGCAAGACTTCAGGCGCCGCTCCGGTCGGGCGTACCATCTTGCACATAGTAGATCATGTGCGACGCCCGGGAGGCGAAGAAACGTCTGGTGTCGAAAAACACTTTCTCTCCGGCCGCGTCTTTCAGAGTGCATTCATGACCGAGCTACCGGTCCCGCATTCTCTCTTGTGAGTCTTGCATTTCATTTTCCCCACCCGTGCCGTTGTTCGTAAGCGGCTTCGGATATGGGGTTTGTGGACGCGAACGCCGCCTCTTCCGCAGTCATATTGCGAGGCCTTATGTCCGAACAAGCCGCAAGGAGCAGCAAAAAGAGAGTGGCCAGAAGCAAAATGGATTTTGTTTTTATTCCAAAACCACAATGTGTCATGACCACTCTCCTTATTTTATATATCGGTCAGATCATCGCAATATTCTTCAGTTTTACCGGATCGGCGATCATGTGAGATCGCCGTTGGTGTAGCGAGCGGCCGGAAGCGAACGCGAGAGGTTTGGCATCAGGGCATGGCGGGCATTTTCGTAGGCTTCCCAGTCCGCGACATCGGGCAGCGAGGGGATCGTCACCAGTTCGCCCTGGTCCAGCCCCGCCAAAGCTGCGTCGACCATGTCCGCTGCTTTCATGACGATCTCAGACGGCAGGTGCTCGACGGGTGTGCCCGCTGCGTTCCAGAACTCGGTTGCCGTGGCACCCGGCAGAACCACCTGGACGTTGACACCAGTCCCAGCCAGTTCCTTGTGCAATGACTGGGTCAGTGCCAGCACGAAGGCCTTGGTGCCGCCGTACACACCGTTCAGGACTTCCGGCGCAATGGCGCCAATCGACGAAATATTGACGATCAGACCCTGTCCACGCGCCACAAAACCCGGTAGCGCGGCATAGGTGAGTCGCGTGAGGGCGTTGACGTTCAGCCCGATCATCGCCTCCATCGCGTCGATATCGGATTGCAGGGCGGGTACCGTCGCGCCGACGCCGGCATTGTTGACCAGCGTGGTGATGCTGTGATCGGTCTTCAGGATGTCCGCCACCCGGCGGACGTCTGCACCCTGACCCAGATCGGCGGTTACGACCTCAACGGACCGACCGGTCTCGTCGCTGATCCGCGCCGCCAGTTCGTCGAGCCGTGCGCGATTGCGAGCGACCAGGATCAGGTCATAACCGCGTCGGGCCAGCCGGTCCGCGTAGATCGCGCCGATCCCCGATGATGCCCCTGTCACCAATGCCGTTCCGAAATGTTGCTTTGTCATTTTCATGGTTCCTTTCCGATATGAGGGCGTCATGCCTCGCCTGCTGGAACCATAGGCGGGCTGGCTTTTGTCTTGAATGTCGTATATGCGTCTTTTCAAGACAAAGGAGATCGCGGCAATGCAGCGCGTCGGGTTCATCGTCTACCCGGGCTTCCAGATCATAGGTCTCGCCGCTGCGACGGCGTTCGAGGTTGCCAATCTCGTCAACGATCCGCCGGTCTACGAAGTATCGGTCCACTCGGAGAGCGGCGGCACGATCCGGGGATCAGACGCCGTTTCAGTCGACAGCGCGACGTTGGACGACACGCATTTCGACACCCTGATCGTCCTGGGCGGGACGGGGATCCCCGATCCCTCGCCGGGGCTGGTGCAGTATATTCGAATTGCCGCCAGAAGCGTACGTCGCCTCGCGTCGATCTGCACGGGTGCCTTCGTCCTGGCGGAAGCCGGATTGCTCGACGGCCGGCGCGCGACCACACACTGGCTTCTGGCCCCCGAATTGCGCACCCGTTTTCCGGCGATCAAGGTGGAAGAGGACCGGATCTTCCTGATTGACGGTGCAATCTGGACCTCCGCCGGCATGAGTGCCGGGATCGACCTCGCACTGGCGATGATCGAAAAGGATCTGGGCCGAGAAATCGCAAGATCAGTCGCGCAGAAGCTGGTGCTCTATCACCGTCGCGCCGGTGGCCAGTCGCAGCATTCGACCTTGCTCGCACTGGAACCGAAATCGGACCGGATTCAGAGCGCCCTGGATCATGCCCGACGCAATCTGCGGAATAGTCTGTCCGTCGAGGAACTGGCCGAGGCCGCGCATCTCAGTCCCCGCCAGTTCAGCCGCCTCTTCCGCGCCGAAACCGGAGAATCACCTGCCAAGGCGATCGAACAGCTGCGCATCGAAGCCGCACGCCTGATGCTGGAACAGGGTCGCCATCCGATTGAAGTCATCGCGCGCGAAACCGGCTTCGACGACCGCAACCGGATGCGCAGGGCCTTTCTGCGCGCCTATGGCGTGCCGCCGCAGGATATCAGGCGCAACCTCGCGGACGCATAGGCGCGTCCGCCGTCCCTAGCCGCCGATCATCAGCAACCCGGCCCGGACGCCGTTTTCCAGGATCGCATCGGACTCATTCCCCGGTCCGATCACGCGCGCCAGTTGCAGCGTGCCGATCATCAACCCATAGAGCGCCTGTGCGGTCGCCCGCCGCACCGCTGGCGTACCGGCAGGCAGGCTGTCCGCGATCTGCCCGACGAATTCATCGCACGCGGCACGGAAGGCATCGCGCGTTTCTTCCGGATGCCGGGCGATTTCGGCCGATAGCGCGGCCGCCACACACCCCCCACCCGGATTGTCGCGATGAGACGGGCTGAGATACCGGCGCAACCAGATTTCGGGCGGCGCGCCATCGCGGATCGCCTGCACGGTGGCGCCGCCGGCATTCGCGCGCATCGTGTCCAGAGTCTGGCGAACCAGATCCTCTTTCGACTCGAAATGTGTGTAGAACGCGCCGTTGGTCAGGCCGGCATCCGCCATCAGCCCGGCAACGCCGGCGGCCGCGATCCCATCCTGGCGAAAACGCCGGCCCGCCACGTCGATGATATGCCGACGCGTTTCCTCCCGATGACCTTTTTGATAGCGCATCCGTCCCTCTCGTCCCTGCCGCCCGAAATTTACGGCCACACCTATTGCATTACAATCGTAATTTGACATTATGATCATAATTCAATTGGAGGCACAGACAATGAGACTACGTGACAAGATCGCCCTGATCACGGGTGGCAACAGCGGCATCGGCCTCGCGACGGCCGAGCGTTTCGTTGAGGAAGGGGCCCGCGTCGCGATCACGGGCCGCGACCAGAAGACACTCGACGCGGCGGTAACGAAGCTGGGGCCGAATGCACTGGCGATACAGGCCGACCTGACCGAGGACGGCGCGGCCGAGCGTGCGGTCGCCGCCACGATCGAGCGGTTCGGCGCGCTCGATATCCTGTTCCTCAATGCCGGTATCGCAGGCAATACACCTGTCGGCGCCACCAGCCGGGCACAGTTCGAACAGGTCCTCGCGACCAACCTGACCGCCGTCTTCTTCACCGTGCAAGCGGCCGCACCTCACCTGAAGGAGGGTGGGTCGATCATCCTCAACGGGTCGGTACACCAGGTGTTGGGCATTCCAGGCGCCTCGGCCTATGCAGCCAGCAAGGGCGGTATCGGCGCGATGAACCGGGTGCTGGCATCGGAATTCGCCCCCCGTGGCATCCGGGTGAACAATGTGGTGCCAGGTGCCACCCGCACGCCGATCTGGCGGACATTCGCCGCGACGTCCGAAGAACTGGAAAAGCTGGAAGCCGTCTATTCACGCGGCATTCCGCTGGGCCATCTGGGCGAAGCCGTGGATATCGCCAACGCGGTACTGTTCCTGGCCTCCGATGAGGCGCGGCACGTCACCGGCACCGAGATCGTCGTCGATGGCGGCACGATCGGCGCGCCCGCCGGCGCCCCGATTTTCCGCGCAGAAACGTAAGACGACCGCGATGTCGGAGAGCACCAACGAGAGGATCGCCGATCTCGTCGAAATCACCCCGATCAGCGAGCCTCGCGTGGCGGATCGCAAGGCGCGGGCTCGCGACGCCATCCTGACCGGACCGATCGTCGGAACATTGATGCGGCTCGCGCTGCCGACGATCGCCGTACTCCTGGCCCAGACGGCAGTCGGGGTGGCCGAAACCTACTATGTCGGTGTCCTGGGGACCGAGGCGCTGGCTGGCGTGGCACTGGTTTTTCCCGTCTATATGCTGATGGTCACCATGTCGAACGGTGGCCTGGGCAGCGGGGTGGCGTCGGCGCTCGCGCGGGCGATCGGCGCCGGGCGGCAGCACGACGCCGACGCGCTGGTGCTGCATGCCATCGTGTTGGCCGCGATCGCCGGCACCGTTTTTACCGTCGGACTGCTCTGGGGCGGTCCTGCGCTCTATGGCGCTTTGGGCGGGAACGGCCTGTCCCTGCGCGCGGCACTATCATACTCGAATACCGTTTTCGGCGGCGCGGTCGCCATCTGGATCGTCAACCTGCTATCCGCCGCCTTGCGCGGGGCAGGGAACGTAAGGGTACCCGCATTGGTGACCCTGGTCGGGGCCGCGATCATGATCCCGGCTTCTCCCGCCCTGATTTTCGGCTTCGGGCCGATCCCGCGTCTCGGTGTCGGAGGCGCCGGACTCGCGTTCGTGCTCTATTACGTCTGCGCGCTGATCGTCCTGTTACGCTACATGGCCTCGGGCCGATCGGGCTTGAAACTGCGGATGGCCCGCCTCGAATGGCGCCTGTTCGCGGATATCCTGAAAGTGGGCATCCCCACCGCATTGAATACAGTGCAGACGAATCTGACCGTCATCATCATGACCGGTGCGGTTGGTGGCCTCGGCGTCGACGCCATTGCGGGATATGGCATCGCCTCCCGGCTCGATTACGTGATGATCCCGATCCTGTTCGGCCTGTCCTCGGCCGTACTGACCATGGTCGGGATCGCAGTCGGCGCGGGACAGGCCGCTCGCGCGCGCAGGATTGCCTTGATCAGCGCAAGCGTGGGAAGCGCCTTCGCGGAAATCGTCGGGCTGGCCGTCGCCCTTGCCCCCACACTCTGGAGTGGCCTGTTCACCGGACAGGCGCCCGTCACGATAATCGCCACGACCTATCTGACCATGGTGGCACCCACATACGGCTTCATGGCGGCGGGATTCGTGTTCGCCTTCGCCGCTCAAGGCGCAGGCCATGCCCTGTGGCCTTTCCTCGCCTATACCATGCGGACGCTAGTGGCGGCGGGCGGCGGGATGGTTGCCGTGCATGTCCTCCACGCCGGAATGGTGGGCCTGTCAGCGGTCGTGGCGGCATCCTATATCGTTTTTGCCCCGATCTGCGGCGTGCCGATGCTGTCCCGACGCCTATGGCGCGCTCCCGCGAAACAGGACACCCCCTGACACACAAAGGCCACCGTGAAGCGGCCGCCGCCATGCTCAGCGGCGCAGATCGATATCGTCCTGTTCCATGCGGTATCGAAGCGAGAAAATATCGTCTCCCGACATGATCGCTCCGCGCCCCAGCGGCCGCCCCTGTTCCCAGTTCGACAACCCGAGTTCGGGCTTGTCGAGAGCATATTGGCCGTCAGCCCAACGGGTAAATCCATTGCCGACGAATGGCGCATCCACCGCATCGAAAAAGCGATTCTGCGCAGTCCTGTCCTCGCTGATCAGGGATGCGACGAAGCGGGGACTGTGCTGGTCGAACAGAGCGATGGCCTCGTCCAGGCCGTCGACGACGACGAACGAAATTTCAGGCGTTTCATCCCACGCCCACTCTGTCGACAAGCGCGCATGGGGCAACATGGTCGCGACCGGCTCATCGACGATCCCGCCCTCCCGCGTGGTTATGACCACGGTGGAAAAGAGGGAAGCAGGAAGATAATTTTCCGATCCTTCCAGAACATGGATGCGAAAGCCTCCGATCGGCGACGCGGCCCGTTCCAGGCCCTCAAGCAAGGCGGGAACCAGATCGGCGACACGCGCCCTGTCGATGCAACAGACATTCAGCGTGTTGCACACTTTCCGGTCCAGCGAAGCGGCGACGGCCGAGATGAAGCGCGCTCTGTCCGCATGCGCATCGGCGACCAGCCACGCGCCGCCGGTCCCGTGCAGACTGACCGCCACGCCGCACTGGCGCGCAACGTCACCCAGTTGCGCCACCGCTGGACCGGAACCGCGCACGACGGCCACCCCCAATCGCCGGTCGGAGAGCATCGCCCAGGCCCCTGCCCTTTCCTGACGCGCGATCAGCCTGACGGCGTCGTCGGGCAAGCCACTGCTGGACAACGCGGGTCGAATGGCATGATCCATCATGCATCGCGCGGTCTCAAAGGCGTCTCGCCCGATCCTGATCAACGCCGTATTGCCGTTGCGCAGAACGCCCGTGGCGTCCACCAGCACATTGGGACGCCCTTCGAAGATGAAGCCGACGATACCGACCGGTGCCCTGCTGACGGATACCGTCCAGCCGTCATGCTGTCGTACGTCGATATCGGCGTGACGATAGCTTTCGGACGCGGCCCAGATGCGCAACCCGCGTATCATTCCGTCGCGCGCCGTCGACCCTAATGCCAGCCGCCCGGTCGATCGGCCGGTCGCACGGGCATTGGCGACATCATGCGCGTTTGCCTCGACGATTCTGGACCAGACCGCGTCATCTTCCAACAGATCCGCGAACGCCTCGAAAAACGCGACAATCTGTATGTCCGATCTGGTCGTCAACGCCTTGAAGGCCACCGAAGACGCAGAAATATCGTCGCGCACTGCATTGCGAATATCCGTCGGTATATGAAGCAACGCTCCATCAGTCTGACACACCACCAGCATGTCTCCGGCCTGAAATTCATTCGCCAGGCCGGCCGGTACGCTGACGGCACGATTCCCTCCAAACGGGATCAACATGCCCGGGGTGAGCCGATCGAGCTGCATCTTCGACGCGTCCTTATCTTTGTTTTCGGGGCGTAGGGAGCGCTGAAGGCACTCCTTACTCTTTGGAAGCCCCCGTGAAATCCTTCGCCACCTCCGGCTCGCCGTCGTCAGGCTCGTTCGTCGGCTTTATGCGATACCAGATCGCATAAAGTGCGGGCAGGAACATCAGGATCAGTCCGGTGCCGGCCGCCGTGCCGCCGATCAGCGTATAGGCCAGCGAGCCCCAGAACACCGATTCCGTCAGCGGGATGAAGGCCAGCACGGCCGCCAGGGCCGTCAGGATAACCGGGCGGGCACGCTGCACGGTCGCCTCGACCACCGAATGGAACGGATCGAGCCCCGCCGCCTGATTGACCTTGATCTGTCCGATCAGGATCAGCGTGTTGCGCATCAGG
>NZ_JABEQE010000034.1 GCF_014174375.1 Gluconacetobacter asukensis | reverse complement strand
CGGGATTACGAGCAGAGGATCGACGTCTCGGAGGCAATGATCCATGTCGCTCTCGGTAGCCTCATGCTCCGCAGAATTGTCCACCCATGACCATTCTCAAACGGACTCTAACTTTTATGAATAATCAAAAGACGATAATTATGATTCTGTTCACCTTTGTTAGCTCTTGAAGTCGATGCCGACAGATGCAAGAATGTTACAAACGATTTTTTCTATGGTGTGCGGTCCTAATGAAGAAAAAATTTGAACTTTTTCGTCTCTCTCTTGTGATGCGTGAGCAACGAGATTTTATTTTAGATGGTCCTGATGGAGATTTGAATAGAGAGGAATATTTGAACAAAGTGTTTTCCACACAGTACGCTATTGGTCATAGAGGAAATGAATTTCATTTCGTTCCGTATGTTAAAGTTTCTGGTCAAACTCGTTTTTTGGCAGGGCGGATAGGTCGACCATTTTCTGATTTGGAGTTTACACCTCCTGATGATGGTTTCACGGAAGAGCTTCACCAGGGTTGGAAAGCTCTCGCCATTATTATAGACCCATCCCATCATAAGGACGGTCAAAAATTGGCCGTTGAGGTTAATAGAGACGTTGGTCAGGCGTTGCCTGTGATTTCTGCCTTGATTGACGAAATAAATAGACGGGATGATGCCATATACACGATAAACGTATTTCCAATCAGCGACGTGCAGTCTTTTTGGGATTTTTCTGAACAAAATCAAGGTAATATCACTCGTCTAGCTTTCGAATTCACCGCCCCTAATATGTTTGGGGGACGAGATAGCATTCGTGATGAACTAAGAAAATTCCGGGACCAGGAAAAGGCTTCTGTTGTCTCCATAGAATTAAAGAATTCCGATGGTTTAAATAGCAACACAAAACGAGTGAAGGAGAGCGTTGGCTATATAGAAGAAGGTGGCGGCGATATAATGGCAAAAACAAAAGACGGAAAAAGATACAGCTCTAAAAGTAAAGTGAAAATTACACAAATAGTATTTGAGGATGATAGTTCCGATACGATGGCAAAGTGCTTAAAGGATGCTGCTAGTATTTTGGGGATGGGATAATGCTCTCTCTCATTGTTCTACTATTTGTTTCTCTTTCATTAATGGTGGTTAGTGTTTCGGCTCCATGGGTTCTCTGCGATAAAAATACTTTTTTGCTTAATTTCGTAAACCACGAAATGCTTGGTTTTTTGGGTATAACCGTCACGATAACCTTGGCGTCCGGTGCGACCCTTTTTTTAGATTTGAATAAAATGGAGGAGAAGATAGGAAAAAATATTTTCAAAAAATCAAAATTAGCCATTAGAAATTCTTGTTACTGTCTAATTATTCTTCTGGCAGCATCGGTCGTTTTGGTTACTATCAAGCCACTTACGCCTGACACAGAAATATGCCGGTCGTTGTTTAACTCTATGGCTCTAATTATCGTGTTCGCCAACATCGGAATTATGTTTGATATTACCTCCATGGTTTTCCAAACCGGAAATGAATTTGAATGATTGCGTTTTGTTCGAGTGGGTGTGGGTATTATTAAAAATCACGTCTCGCTCAATTTCTTCATGTCCCAGAAGTCAGGGTATTCAACAGCTTCCGCAACTCGAACTATGTTTTCAAGGTCGATGCCATCAAGGTAGCGTTTGACGCCCTCTGATTGATGGCCGTACTCATGACCAAGGAAATCATCAATCCACACTTCCCGGATGCCTGTGTTTCCGCCAGGAAGATTCCGCAGTTTGGTAGAGACATTATGCCGGAAGCTGTGGAAGACAATGCTTGAAGACTTGATTCCAGGCCTGTTTTTGAATGTCGAAAATTTGCCTCCAAAGCCTACACTTCTTTTTTTGTCCCTGCCACTGAAAGCCAGTTCATCAAAAATGTAATATTTTGCCTTTTCCGCCAGTTCCAGAATACCTGCTTCAATAAGTTTTCTATGAATGGGAACGACCCTTTCCCCAGCTTCGGTCTTGGGGTTCCAGGCTTCAGCGGGTCTGTAGCGTCTTGGAAATGTTCGCAGATGTTGAAGCACCAGACGCCCTTGATGTTGATGACATCAAGGTTTCGCAACCGGCATATCTCCTCAAGACGCATGCCAGTGTATGAGCCAATCATGACAATCATAGCGAAGGTCTTGCTGGAAATCTTACCCGGTGGCCATGGATTTTCTACAAGTTTCCTCAGGTCGTCTTCAGGCCAGGACGTATAACCATCGCCTTTCTGCTTGCGTCCGAAAGACCAGTCACGGAAAACATTTGAGCCTCGGTCAACAAGCTCCTTCTTTTGATAGTACTACCACATGATTGAAAGTTTGGAAAAATGATTCTTGATGGTTTTGGTCGTTACCAAATCTTTTATACGCTTGCCCTTGGTGTGTTTAATCAGCTCATCAACGGTCAGTTCTCTTGTCTTTCCTTTCCTGTAAGTTGCTGAAATCTTGCTCATCATTTCAATATATTTGTCAGCATGCCTTGAGGAATATGTCCTGATAGGCCTATCTCCATTGATTTCAAGCCATCTACGATAGACGTTCGCCATCATGGCAAGTTCGCTGTTCGGCCTTCCTGCGACATCTGGGGACGCCATGAAGCTCTTCACGGCCTCGGAAAACAGGGGAGAGGGCTTCACCTCCAGTTGTTTGAATACCGGAGAAAGGGTCTCTCTGAGCAAGGTGGCGTGATTTTCGAAGGTTCTGATTGCGTCCTTCTGGCCTTGAACCCTTGAAGCGAGGACTTCCCCAGAACGGACAAGCTTCTCCAGCACGGGTCCGGCAGTATCTTGGAGATACCCTGCGAGAGCCGATGAGCGTTCTGACTCTTTGATATACAATAGCAGGTGTTCAGCGTTGATTGTCTTGTATTGAACAATCAGCGATTCAATATCTTTCCGATAGGATTCAATGACAGCATCAAAGAATTCCTTCGATTGCTGGTCCTTCAGGCTTAACCGCACGAACTCCGCTAGGCTGTCCCTCTCGGCCTGATCCTGTCCGGCATCCGGTGGAAGCGTCGAACGCTGTAGAACGTCCAGATACTCCCGTTTATCGTCATCCGACATGAGCCAGGGTTGGTTAGCCATAGAGCATTCAATCTTTGCAAACAGATTCTGAGTGCGTTCATAAACTGTTCCCGCACGTATCAGTGCGACTTTCCTTGATTTGGTGAACAGCGAAAAGCAGATTTCATGCTTGTTCAGGATATCACGGAAACGTGATGGAACTTTTGTCCTGAAGTAGAATCCTGTTTCCCGGCTCTGAAGCATGTTCTTGCCTTGTTCATGCTCCCCGACTGAAACTCCTCTGGCCTGTGTAAGACCTTGTGTCAGAGTTTCGGGGTGCTGTGTTTCTGGAAATCCAGAATCGTGAACAAAAACAATATCTTGCAGTGGTGCGAACTGCGGGACTCGAACCCGCACGCCCTTGCGGGCGCAAGATTTTAAGTCTCGTGCGTCTACCATTCCGCCAAGCTCGCCCGGCCCGCCATCTAGCATACTCGCGCGGCGGGTGAAATCCGGCGGCGGCGGTTTTCGGCAGGTTATGCGGCGCGCAGCAATGCCGGCCCGTGACGGCGCAGCCAGGCTTCGGCCATGTGGCGGTGCGGCGTCAGGCTGGCCACCAGCACCCAGAAATCGGGGCCATGATTCATGTGCCGCAGATGGGCCAGTTCATGGGCCAGCACGTAATGCTGCACGTCGACGGGCGCCATCACCAGCCGCCAGTTCAGCATCACCGTGCCATCCGCGCTGCAACTGCCCCAGCGGCTGCTGGTATCCTTGATCACCAGCCGGCGGGGCCGCAGGCCGGAGGCCCCCGCGATCTGCGCCAGCCGCGCGCCCAGCCGACGCCCGGCTTCCTGCCGCAGGAACGTCGTCAGGCGGCGGCGCAGGAACGGCGCCTCGCCGCTCACCTTCACCACATCGTCCTCGATCCACACGCCCCGCCGCCCATCGGGGCAATGGACGATCCCATGCGGGCACCCATCCAGCACCACCTGTCCCCCGTCATGCCACGGCGCCGCCGCCGGCAGATGGTCCAGCCGCGACAGCGCCCAGACGGCATGGCTGCGCAGCAGCGCCAGCCCCGCCTCGCGCTCCGCCCTCGGCGGCAGGGTAATCACGATTTCGGCCTCACGCGCATCGATCCGCAGCGACAGCCGCCGCGCCCGGCTCGACCGACGCCAGCGGACCGGCACGTCGCGGCCGGCCAGCCGGACGGTATCGGCCTCCGCCGGCATCGGACCGGTGAGGCCGGCCCTCATTCCCCGGCGGGCGTCCGTGGCCGGCGCGGACGCGGCATCACGCCGGGCCAGTCGACGATATGATGCTCCAGCGGGCCGGCGCGACGCTCGCTGATCGCCCGTCCCCGTACCGAAATCCCGGCCTCATGCACGGTATCGGGCGAGCCCGACACCAGCGGATGCCACCATGGCAGCTTCCGCCCTTCAGCCAGCAGCCGATAGGCACAGGAAGGCGGCAGCCAGTCGATCTCCGCCAGGGCCTCGGGCGTCAGTTGCACGCAGTCGGGCACCTTGCGCCGGCGGCACGCGTAATCCGAGCAGCGGCAGCTTTCCAGGTCCAGCAGCCGGCAGGCGACCTCGGTAAACAGGATCTGCTCGGTCACGTCCTCGCGCAGCTTGTGCAGGCAGCAGCGTCCGCAGCCGTCGCACAGCGATTCCCATTCCTCGGTCGTCATTTCGTCCAGGCGGCGGACCTGCCAGAACGGCTTCGTATCAGTCATGGCGACCGTCTTACTGAATCCGGCCGGCCAAGAGAAGAAAAACGCCGCCTACCCGTCCAGAACGCCCATCATCACGACGCCCGCCACCGCCAGCACCGCCGCGCCCAGCGCCGCCGGCCCCAGCAGCGGCAGCCACAGCCCGCGCAGCCGGACAACCCGCCCGGCCCCCAGGCCCGCCGCCGTCCGCGCCAGTCCGGGCGGCAGGCGGTCGAGCGCGCGCAGAAGCGGCAGCAGCACCAACGGCACCAGGCAGACAGCCTGCGTCACGACAGGCTCCGCGCCACCATCCCGCCAGGGCCCGGACAGCGCAACGGCCCCCATCCATCCGGGAATCGCCAGTGCCAGGGCACAGACCTGGGCGGCCGACAGCACGCGCCGCCCCCGCGGTCCCGCCCGCAGCAGCAGGCCAAGCCCGCACGCGGCCAGGGCTGCCCCCCCTTCCACCAGCAGACCGACGACCAGTGCCGGCGACGAGAAAGCCGGCAGCCCGGTCATGGCGCGGCCAGCCAGTCCGCGAAGCGCCGGGACAGATCGGGCAGATGCTCCTGCCAGAAGGCGGCGTCCATCGGCAGCGGCTGCACCGACGGCACGTCGGGACGCGCATGATAAAGCGAAGCGAACCGCGCCACCTGCTCGGGCTGGGCCATGAAATGCAGCAGGCTGCGCGCCCGGTCGCGCGTCGCACGATCCAGATCGGGCGCGACACCCCAGGACAGGCCGTCATCCAGGCTCTGTTCCCATTGCAGCCCGACATCGCGCTGGCCGGACCCGGCCGCCGTCACCTCGCCCCCCACCGCGCTGGTCATCAGCACGCTGCCATTGCCGATGATGCGCGCGGATTCCGCCGGGCTGGTCCACCATTCGATATAGGGACGCAACTGGCTGAGCTTGCGGAACGCGCGCGCCACCCCGTCGGACGTCGCCAGCACGGCATAGACATCGGCCGGCGCCACGCCATCGGCCATCAAGGCGATCTCGAGCGTCGAGCGCGGGTCCTTGCGCAGGCCGCGCTTGCCGGGATAGCGGACGACATTCCAGAAATCGCTCCAGTGCGGGGCCACCGGAATGCGGCCACGATCCCACGCCAGGGCGATCCCCTCGCGCAGGGCCGGCACGCCACACGCATCCGCGCTGCCCGGCGCGCCGCCCAGCCGCAGCAGGACTCCCTGCATGCAGGCGGCGCGGGCGGTGCTGTCTTCCATCAGCGCCACGGTCCAGGCACGGCCGCCGGAACCCTGGCTGGCCACAGGCTGCGGATCGCCATCCCACACATAGCGCAGGATGCCGACCTTCATCTGGGCCGCGAAGGGGCGGAAGAACGCCTTGTCCTGGGCGGCGCCCAGGGCGCCGCCCAGGCTGTTCACCGCCAGCGCATGCGCGCGCCAGCCCGTCCGGGCATTCCCGCCGGTCGGCACGAGCGCCAGCAGCAGCAGCCCGATCAGAAGACGACGGAGCGATCGGAGGGTGCGGAGCGGGCCGGACAGGGGGATGGACTTTCGCAGGGGGCAAGGCAGAGAGGCCGGCACGCTAGCCCATTTCCCCCCGGAACGGAAAGGCCACGGCATGCGCCGGCGGCCAGGCCAGCCGGGCGGTCCGTCCGGGCACCAGCCCCGTCAGGTTCTGCGCAGGCGGCCGGCGGACCAGGACCTCCTGCCCGTCCTCCAGGCGAAAACGCAGCCGGATATGGTCGCCCATATGGTGCAGCCCCGCCAGCACCGCCGGCAGCGTGTCCTTGTCCTCATCGTCGGCGGTGGCCCGCCCGGTCGGAAACAGGGTGGCGATCCGGTCGGGCCGGACGCACAACGTGCACAGCATGTCCGCGTCCACCCCCTGCCCGGCCATGGCCTCGACCCGCGCGCCGCTGGCCAGATGGACCGAGGCCAGATCGTCCTCCACCCACGCGACGCGGCCGGTCAGCGCGTTGGCGTCGCCAAAGCGCGTGGCGACCCGGTCGCAGGCCGGCCGGTCGAACAATTCGGCCGCGCTGCCGACCTGCAACAGCGCCCGACCGGACATCACGCCGATCGCATCCCCCAGCAGCAGCGCGTCATCCCGATCCCCGGTCGCCAGCAGCAGCGTCAGGCCCTGCGCCCGGGCCACGCGGGCCAGCAGACGGCGCATCGCCAGCCGGTCTTCGCGCTCCAGCCCCGCGAACGGGTCGTCCAGCAGCAGGACCGAGGGCGCAAACACCAGCAGCCGGCCCAGGCGCGCGCGCCACTCATCCTGCGGGGCAAGGGCATGCGGGCGGCGGGCGGCCTGTCCGTCCAGCCCCAGCAGGGCCAGCACCGCGTCCACCCGCGCCGCGACCGCCGGCCGCGCCAGGCCGCGCGCCTCCAGCGGAAAGGCCAGGTTCCGCCGCACCGTCAGGTGCGCGAACAGCGGATCGCGCGCGCTGAACAGCCCCAGTCCCCGGCTCCCCGCCGGCAGCGCGGCCACGTCCCGGCCATCGAGCAGGATCTGGCCGGCCACGCACGGCAGATGGCCGGCCAGCGTGTCCAGCAGGCGCGACAGGTCGGCCGCACGGTCCCCCAGCAATGCCAGGCACCCGCCGGGTGCGATCGAAAAGGACAGCGTGGGCGTGGAAGGCTCCACCGGCGCACACACAAATCCGCGAACGTCAAGACGTGGAGAGAGGGGAGCCATGCGAGAAGCGAAACCTGACAGGACGGAGCGAAAGTCGGCAAGTGTAGACAACCCGCATCAAAGATACGACCGTTCCTGAGGCACCGGCCCGTAAAATCGGCCCAACACCGCCGCTGACGACCGGCCCCGTACCCCCATCTTCCCGACCCGGAAGCGGAGGCCGGCTAGGCATGGACAGCCTGACGGGTCGTTGCCAAGGCGCGCGAACTGGCCGATTATCCGCGCAAGATCTGAGCCGCCGGGGCCTCAAGCACCCAGGGCGGCCATCGCCAGCCATGCCGCGATCAGCTATCTGGCCGGGCGGGCATTCCGGCGGAACGCCCGCCAACGCAGTAGTAGGGACGAAGCAAGGACCATGAAGATAGCCGAACTTGGCAAAGCCACTGTCCAGGCGGAACTGACCGTACGCCGCGAGATGGCCATTCGCATAGGCAGGCAGGTGGCGTTCCTGGTCGTCGCCGCCGTGTTCGGCCTGCTGGCTGTCCTGTCGGGACACGCGCTGCTATGGGCCTTCGCCTACCAGACACTGGGGTTCAGCGTCCTCGGCGCGGCCATCCTGGTCTTCGCGGTCGACGCCGTCATGGCGCTGCTCTTCCTGCTGCTCGGCCGCCGCTCGATCATGACGCCCACCGAAATCCGCGCCCGCTTCGCGCGCGAACATGCGCTGAACGAACTGCGGCAGGCCCTGGCCCTGACCGCCGTCACGTCGGCGATCGCGGGCCCGGTCGGCCGCCAGGCCCTGCGCGGACTCATGCACCTCGTCCGCTCGCTCTTCGGCCGCAAGGGCGGCATCTGACACCCGCCTCGCGGGAGAGACGCCAAACCCGGTTGGGGACCATGCTGAAATTGCATTGGCCCCCGCCCCCCATTTCTGGAAACCTGTTCCCTGGTCACAATTTCATGAGCATACGCCCCACATGCGTGTTCATGACAGCAGGGAAACCGGGTAGCTGCAGGGATGGCGGACTCCGAGCGTAGTGCGCGGGCACGATCCTTTGGACGTCGTCTGACCCATAAGAACGCCTCCCGACAGGGACGGCCCGGTCGTGGCGCGCCGCATTGCCGCGCCGCGCATGCGGCGGCCCGGACATGAGCATCCGGCTGGTTCCGCCCCACACGGCGCTGCATGTCCCCCGTTCGCTGGTCCGGTTCGGCGGCTTCGCCTTCCCCGACTGGCAGACGCTCTCGCCCACCATCGCCTACAGCATCCGCGCGCTGCTGGCCGTCGGGCTGGCGCTGTTCCTGGCCTTCTTCTTCCAGCTCCAGACGCCGATGTCCTCGGTCACGACGGTCCTGATCGTGGCCAACCCCGTCGTCGGCGCGATGGTCTCCAAGAGCTTCTGGCGCATTTTCGGCACCGTGATCGGCGCGACGGCGGCGGTCCTGCTGATGGCGGCCTTTCCGCAATCGCCGATGCTCTATTTCATGGGCCTGTCGCTCATCATCGGCATCGCCTGCTGCGTGTCGACGCTGCTGCGGTTCTACAAGGCCTATGCCGCCGTGCTGGCGGGCTACACCATCGTGCTGGTTTCGATCTCCACCTTCGCGGACCCCGACCGCATCTTCATGGCCGCCATGTCGCGCCTGTCGGCGGTCACGGTCGGCATCGTCAGCACCGCAGTGGTGTTTCTGGTCACGTCGGTCAGCCGGCCGGAAAAGGTCCTGCGCCAGGTCGACCAGACGCTGCGCAATATCGCCAGCCAGTTCTCGCACCCGGCGGACCTCGAGGACGCGGTTCCCGGCCAGACACCCATGCCGGACGATGGCGGCCAGCCGCTCTCCTTCCGCGCCATGACGCTGACCAGCTACGATGCGCGCGCGCGCCTGCTGTCCCAGGCCAATGCGCTGGTCGAGGCGATCGAATACGCCGCCGCCGACAATTTCGCGCTCGGCCGCCGGGCCGACGGCCTGCGCGCGGGCGTGGCCAGGCTGCTGGGCCTGCTCAGCACCGACCACCCGATCTGGCGCGACGAACCGCCGCAAAACCCGCAAGCAACCGCCGCCCGCGACCTGGTGCATGAGGTCATGGCCAGCTTCGCCGTCACGCCGCCGGAAAACCTGCATCTGGACGATCCGGGCCATATGCGCGCCCGCCTCGCCACTGCCATCGATACGCTGGACGATCTGTCCGAGCAGACGAAAGACCTGCCCACGATCGCGTTCATCGACAATGAACGCGATATCCTGGTGCAATTGCGGAGCGCGCTGGACGATTTCGTGGGGCCGCAGGCCCATGTGCGCCCGCTCAGGCTGCGGCTGTTCTTCGACTGGCCGGCGGCACTGCGCAACGGCACGCGCGGCGCGTTCGTGACCTTGCTGGGCTGCCTGACATGGTACGTCTTCCGCTGGTCGAACGGCGCCGCCATGCTCGCCTACCTGATCCCGGCCTCCTGCCTGCTGGCCACCAGCCCGGTGGCATCCCGCGCCAGCGTCATGTTCGCCAGCGGCACCCTGGCCGCCATCCCCGCCGCCTTCATCTGCCAGACCTTCTTCCTGCCCCGCATCGACGGCTATCCGCTGCTGTGGCTGTCCCTGTCGGTCTGCCTGCTGCCGGGCATCTGGCTGCAGTTCCATCCCCGCCACGCCATGCGCGGCTTCGGCTATGCGGTGTTCTTCAATGCCATGGTGCAGATCCGCAACCCGATCTCCTTCGACGACCTGTCGCTGATGAATGTCTGGCTGTCCTACCTGATCGCTCTGATCGGGCTGGCACTGGTATTCCGGGTCATCCTGCCGTCCGACCACCGGCTGGATACCGGTCGGCTGGTCATGTCGATCAACCGCGCCACCCAGCAGCTGGCCCGCCTGCCGCTGGACCGTCATGTAAGCTGGCCGGTGTGGGAAAACCTGCAGATGCAGAAGATCCTGCGCATGATCCAGCGCTTCTCGCTGGTCGCGCCCCCCAGGCGCGTCTACGAAACCACCGACGCGGCGTTCATCTCCGTCTCGGTGGGGCGCCTGATCACGCGGCTGCGGCATCTGGTACAGAACCCGGCGGTCCACGAGCAGGACAGGGCGCGCACACTGGCGGCGCTGACCGCGTTTCAGCATCTGTGCACCCACCCGGCCCGCACCGCGCTGGTCCTGCGCACGGCGGCGCAGCAGGTGATGGCCGATGTCGAAGACCGCCCCGCCGCATCCCACGTTCCCACCCGGCGCATTGCAGCATGCCTGGAACAGGCGTCGCTCCTGGTAGACTCGGCGCCCGGATTCTTCCACAAACATGGTCCCCTGCAATTGCCTGACGACATGCAAGGCGCCAATAACAGGCTGAATATGGCCGTCCCGCCCCAGACGCGTTCGTTCGGATTGAGAGTCGCGTAATGCTGACCGAGTTCAATTTCTTCGGTGTCTTCATGGCGCCGATCGTCGTCTACGCGATCGCCGCCCTGCCGGTGACCATGCTGATCCGCTTCCTGCTGTGGTGGACCGGCATCATGAAATGGTTCTGGCATCTCGCGCTGTTCGAGGTCGCCCTCTACACTTGTGTTCTGTGCCTGATGATCCTGTTCGTCTGAGAAACGACCGAACACCTGCCCCCTGCAAGGTCCGAGATAGACAATGCCTCTTTTGCGCACCCTGATCCGCGTGGTCCTGACCCTGAGCGTCGTTGTGCTGGCGATCGTTCTGGGGGTGACCCTGTGGGACACGTATATGATTGCCCCATGGA
>NZ_JABEQE010000033.1 GCF_014174375.1 Gluconacetobacter asukensis | reverse complement strand
CGCCGCGAAGGCGTTCGCCGGCGCCAAGCTGGTGAAAGCGTTCAATCACCTGATTGCCGCCACCCTGGCGACCGATCCGGTCGTCGAGGGCGGCCACCGGGTCGTCTTTCTATCGAGCGACGACGAAGATGCGACCGCTCCCGTAGCAGCTTTAGCCAAACAACTCGGGTTCGCACCCGTCAAGTTGGGAACGCTCAACGAGGGCGGCGCGCTGGTGCACGCGCGCGGCCGCGTTTGGGGACCGCTCATTTTCCAGGACCTGTTCAAGAAGGAGCAGTAATCAATCTACGATCGTCTGGCACCGCATGGCCCGCTGGCCGCTGCCGGGTTCAAAGAAAGTCAGCGTCTGCTTTTCGGGAAAACGGGCTATCGGTCCAGGACGATCAGTGAGTGAAAATCAGCCGTTTCGTTCGATCAGAATACCGGCGGACGCGCGGAGTCCGCCAGGCTGTCCCCAGTGTTCGTCACAATATCTGGAAAGAGGCGGAAGCAGGCGTGCCTGCCAACGGCATGATCGCCCTTTTTTAAACACGCCCTGATTGCTCACGCCGCACTTTTCGGGCGTTGTGACAGATGGCATTCCGGCCTGACACCCGACATGGCGAACCGACATGCTCGACCGACTCTACGCCCGCACCCTCTCCCTGGCCGCCAGCCGCCACGCCCCGCTCTGGCTGGCCGTGATCGCGTTCGCCGAGGCCAGCGTCTTTCCCCTGCCGCCCGATATCCTGCTGGTGCCGATGGTGCTGGCCCATCGCGACCGCGCCTGGGCGCTGGCGGCACTCTGCACGCTGGCCAGCGTCTGCGGCGGCCTGCTGGGCTGGTATATCGGGGCCGTCCTGCTGCAACACGTCGCCATGCCGATCATCCATTTCTACCACGCGGAATCCCGGCTGGTCGCCTTGCAGGACCAGTTCCGCCAATGGGGGGTGGCGATCATCCTCTTCAAGGGCCTGACCCCGATCCCCTTCAAGATCGTCACCATCGCCAGCGGCGCCGCCCATTTCCCCCTGCTGCCCTTCGTCCTGGCCTGCATCGCCACCCGCGGCGCCCGCTTCTTCCTGCTCGCCGCCCTCCTTCGCCGCTACGGCGCGCCGATCCAGTCCTTCATCGAACGCCGCCTGACCCTGGTGGCCGCCCTGTTCGGTGTCGTACTCGTCGGCGGCTTTGCAGCCCTGAAATATCTGTAGGCCGCACGACCGGGCATACCCGCTCCGACTTGCGGCGCGCCTGATCCAAGAGCAAACAGGGCACCAGACAGACTTGCCCAGCGGAGCCCGCCCATGCCTCACCAGATCGCCGTCATTACCGGAGCAGGCGCCGGAATCGGCCGTGCCACCGCGCGCACGCTGGCCCGCGCGGGCTGCGACGTCGCGCTGATCGGCCGCAACACGGCACGGCTGGAAGACGCGGCGGCGGAACTGGCGGCACTGCATATCCGCACCCTCACCATCACCGCCGACGTCACCGACGCCGAGGCGCTGGAACGCGCGGCCGACGAGGTCGAAGCCACGCTGGGCCCGATCACCCTGTGGGTGAACTGCGCGGGCGCCGGCGTCAGCGGCCAGTTCGTGGAACTGTCGCCCGAGGAAATCCAGCGCGCGACCGACGTCACCTATCTGGGCACCGTCTTCGGCACCCGCGCGGCGCTGATCCGCATGCGCAGGCGCGGCTACGGCACCATCGTCAATCTCGACGCCATCTCCCTGCCGCGCCCCCTGCGCAGCATCGAAAGCGGCGCCCGGGCGGCAATCCGGGCCTTCACTGAAAGCCTGCGCCCCGAAATCCTGCATGACGGCGACCGCATCCATCTGTCGCTGGTCAGCCTGCCCGCCATCAACACCCCGCGCTTCGTCTGGACACGCAACCGCACCGGCAAGCGCCTGCGCCCCGCCGGCCCGCTCTTCGAGCCCGAAATCGCGGCCGAGGCCATCAGCCGCGCCGCCTTCGGCCGCCACCGCGACGTCCGCGTCGGCCTGTCGGGCATCGGCCGGCGCATGGCCGCATTCCTGGCCCCCACGCTGGTCGACCGGCGCCAGGCCGTCCACGCCTATCACCAGCAGCTGGAAAAATACCCCGCCCCCGACGACACGCCGGACAATCTGTTCGCCCCCGTCGCCGGCGCCCACGGCGCCCACGGCCCCTTCGACCATCTCAGCCGGCGCAGCATGCCGGTCCTGCTGACCACCACCCTGCGGACCATCCTCACCGGCACCGTACTGGCCGCCGGCGCGGCCGCCCTGGCCACGCTCCTGCGCCGCAAGCGCTGATCCCCACCACGGACCATCCGGCCCACGCGCTCCCATCCCCCATGCGGGGCGGGAGCGCGCGGGCTTTTTTTTCGCTCCCCAGGCATCCTCCGCCCCGGGACCGGCGCTTGGCCTTCGCGGGGCCGTCCGATAGCGGCTGACTCACCGCATCGCCCCCCGCGCCAGGAGACCGCCCGTGGACCAGCCGGCTGAAGCCCCCGACCGGCCCGCCTCCCTGGCGGGCCTGAGCGAACAGCAGGCCCAGGCACGGCTGAAGACGGACGGTTTCAACGAACTCCCCCGCCAGGAGCATCGCACCCCACTGGCCATCGTGGGCGAGGTCCTGCGCGAACCCATGCTCGCCCTGCTGCTGGTGGGCGGCGGCATCTACCTCCTGCTGGGCGACGTGCAGGAGGCGCTGATCCTGCTGGCCTTCGCCTGCGCCTCCATCGCGATCACCACGGTCCAGGAAACACGGACGGAACGGGTGCTGGACGCGCTACGCGACCTCACCAGCCCCCGCGCCCTGGTCATCCGCGACGGCACCCGGCGGCGCATTCCGGGCCGCGAGGTCGTCAGGGGCGATCTCATCGTACTCGGCGAAGGCGACCGGGTCCCGGCCGATGCAGTGCTGGTGCAGGCACAGGACCTGCTCGCCGACGAATCGCTGCTGACCGGCGAGGCCGTCGCGGTACGCAAATCCGTCGCGGCAACGGTGCCCCCCACGGCCCGGCCGGGCGGCGACGACCTGCCCTTCGTCTATTCCGGCGCGCTCATCCTGCGCGGCAGCGGCCTCGCCGAAGTCCACGCCACCGGTGCCGCCAGCGAGATCGGCAAAATCGGCCAGTCGCTCCGCATGCTGGACACCGAACCGCCCCGGCTACGCGCGCAGATGCTCCGCCTGACCCGCCTCTGCGCCATCGGCGGCAGCGCGGTCAGCATCCTCGCCCTGATCCTGTACGGAACCTTGCGCGGCGGCTGGCTCGACGCGGTGCTGGCCGCCATCACCATCGGCATGAGCATGCTGCCCGAGGAATTCCCGGTCGTACTCACCGTGTTCATGGCCATGGGCGCATGGCGCATCTCCCGCGCCCGCGTGCTGACCCGCCGCGCGGCGTCCATCGAAACGCTCGGCTCGGCCACCGTGCTCTGTACCGACAAGACCGGAACCCTGACCGAAAACCGCATGTCGATCGTCGAACTCCGGCCAGCCGACAACATGACCATCACCCCACCCACCCCCTTGAGCGCCCTCACCCCCCAGGCCCAGGCGCTGGCCCTCCACGGCCTGCTGGCCAGCGCGCCCCAGCCCTTCGACCCGATGGAAACGGCCTTCCACGCTTTCGCCCGCACCGCCCTGCCCGACACCCAGCTCCCGTCACGCGCGGGCTGGACGCTCGCCCGCACCTACGGGCTGCGGCCCGACCTGCTGGCCGTGACCCAGGCCTGGCGGCCGGACGCCGCAAAGCCCGCCTTCATCATCGCCGCGAAAGGCGCGCCGGAAGCCATCGCCGAACTCTGCCATCTGGACGACACGCAGCGCGCCGCCATCGGGCAGGCGCTCGACGCAATGGCCGCCCAGGGGCTCCGCGTCCTCGGCGTCGCGAAAGGCACGTATGAAGGCAAGGATTTTCCCGAAACACCGCGCGACTTCACGCTCACCTTCCTCGGCCTGGTCGGCATTGCCGATCCCCTGCGGCCCAGCGTGCCGGCAGCGGTGCGCGACTGCCGGACGGCCGGCATCCG
Organism: Gluconacetobacter asukensis; assembly: GCF_014174375.1. Lineage (GTDB taxonomy): Bacteria > Pseudomonadota > Alphaproteobacteria > Acetobacterales > Acetobacteraceae > Gluconacetobacter > Gluconacetobacter asukensis. Next base: position 15,698 of record NZ_JABEQE010000033.1, on the reverse strand, counting down.
CATCATGATGATCACCGGCGATTACCCGCAAACGGCCCGCGCCATCGCCCGCGCGGCCGGGATCGACGAGGGCGCGACCGTCCTGACCGGCGACGCCATCGCAACCCTCTCCCAGCCCGAGCTTCAGGAACGCGCCCGCACCGCCACCGTCTGCGCCCGCATCATGCCGGAACAGAAACTGCGGATCGTGCAGGCGCTCAAGGCCGACGACGCGATCGTCGCCATGACGGGCGACGGCGTCAACGACGCGCCATCGCTGAAGGCGGCGCATATCGGCATCGCCATGGGCGGGCGCGGCACCGACGTGGCGCGCGAGGCCGCCGCGATCGTGCTGCTCGATGACGATTTCGGCTCCATCGTCACCGCCATCCGGCTGGGGCGGCGCATCTACGACAATCTGCGCAAGGCAATGGGCTTCATCTTCGCCGTCCACGTGCCCATCGCCGGCCTGGCGCTGCTGCCGCTCGTGCTGGGCTACCCCATCATCTTCGCCCCGATCCACATCGCGTTCCTCGAGATGGTCATCGACCCGGTCTGCACCCTGGCCTTCGAGGCCGAGACCGAGGAAGACGACATCATGCGCCGCCCGCCCCGCCCTCCCTCCGAACCGCTCTTCTCGCCGCCGCTGATCGTCTGGAGCCTGCTCCAGGGCCTGCTGGTCTTCATCCTTGTCGGCGGAATCTTCATGTTCGCCACCCTGCGCGCCATGCCGGCCGATGAACTGCGCGCCCTCACCTTCGTCTCGCTGGTGCTCTCGATCGTCAGCCTGATCCTCGTGAACCGCTCGTTCAGCACCTCCCTCGTCACGGCCATCCGGCGGCCCAATGCGACGCTGGTCTGGATTCTCGCGATGGTGCTGACCGTCCTCGCCGCCAGCGTCCTGGCGCCGCCCATTCGCGGCCTCTTCCGCTTCGGCCCCCTGCACTGGCACGATCTGGCACTGACCCTCGGCGTGGCGGCCACCGTCCTGATCGTGCTGGAAACCGCCAAAATCTTCTGGCGCGATCGTTTAAGGTTCTGAAAGCCCGTTTGGAAATGCGCGCCGGCGGCACAGCCGGGAACAGCCTCGCCCCTGCCTCACCATTTGATCCGCATGCCGGCGGTCAGCGCACCGGTGCCCACATTGCTGCCGGTGTTCGTCTGCCGGTGGCCGGCGAACATGTTGATGGTCAGGTCCATTCCCGGCACGCCCTTGACGGGATATGCAGCGGTCACGGTCTGTCCCGTTTCCATCGGAACGGGGCTGGCATTGCCCTGTTCGATAGCGAACGGCCCGACATGGCCGGGCACGCCGGGCGCCCGCGGTGGCGGCGAAAAGGCCGGAGCGGTGACATCATACCCCGATCCCCCCGCGCCGCCGATACCGGGCTTCACCCCGCCCTGCCCGGCACGCAAACCATCCGGCGCGCCATTCCGGGGCACGGCCATTGTGGGCGCCGGAGGCATGAAATAGGATGCGGCCGGAGCACCGGATGCAGGACGCCCGGCCGCCGCCATCGCGACGACCATCCACATCCGGAAGAACGGCCATTGCCCCTCCGACCCGTCATGAGGCGGCCCGACAGGTCGGCCCCGCCCGACAGGTGGGGATATGTCGCTCATCTGCATGGCTCCAGATTGTAACATGCCAGCAACATGCAGGCGGAAACCGCTGCACCGGAAATCAATAACTGCGACAGTCCACGATCCCGCGACACAAAGCGTTATTCCGGTACAGCGACAATATCGGGCGCGCGGCCAGCCCGGCTTGACAGAAAATCACCCGCCGCTGCAACGTTCTGAAATGTTTTCCGAAGCGCGCACAATGACAGGCCAGGCCACTCCGGATAGCGGGTCCCCCGATCAAGCGGCCCCCGATCGCGAAGCCCCGGTCCAGATCGCCCATCTGCGCAAGATCCTCGGCGGCCGCGCCGTCCTCGACGATCTCAGCCTGACCTTGCGCCCCGGCGAGATCGCGGCCCTCCTCGGCCCCAACGGCGCGGGCAAGACCACGCTGATCGGCTGCCTGCTCGGCCTGCTCTCGCCCGATGCCGGCACGGTGCGGCTGTGGGGCGAGGATGCCTCCGCCCTGCGCGCCGAAACACGAGCGCGCATCGGCTTCGTGCCCCAGACCATGACCGGCTTCACCTGGTTCCGGGTCGGGGAACTGATGGCCTATCTGGCGCAGTACCGCGCCCGCCCCGACGACGCCGAGGACCGGACATGGCAGGAATGGGCGGGCCTCGACCCCAGCGCACGGATCAAGACCCTGTCGGGCGGCGAGCGCCAGCGGCTGGCCATCGTGCTGGCGCTGCGCTTCCGCCCCGACCTGATCGTGCTGGACGAACCCGTCGCCAGCCTCGACCCGCAGGCCCGCTACGATTTCATGCGCATGCTGCCGGCCTATGCGCGGCGCACCGGGGCCAGCGTGCTGATTTCCTCGCACATCATCTCCGACCTTCAGGACATCAGCGACCGGTTCGTCATGATGCGCCACGGGCGGATCATGCTGGACATGACGGCTCCGGAGATCGCGTCCACCGTCCGCCGCCTCTCCGCCCCGCCCGTCGCGGCATGGGGCGTCGGGATCATCGCCGACCAGGGGGCGGAGGGCATATGGGTACGCGGCTGGCACCCGGCGCTGGACGACGCGGCGGCCGGCGCGGGCCACACCATGCTGCCGGGCGATGTCGAACGGCTGTTCCTGGCCCTGACCCGGTAACCGCAGGATGACCGACACGCTGCGCGCGCTCCGGCTCTATGCCTCGCCGGTCTTCATCCGTGAAAATCCCACCCTGATCCCGGCGGCAACCTATCTCGTCATCACCTTCTCCAGCCTCCATCATCCATCCCCGGGGCATGCCGGCAGCCTCCATGATATCGGCCTGTTCTGGTGGCTGGCCCAGCAATCGCTGTTCTCCAGCCTGTGCTGCCAGTACTGGCGGCAGGTGCGCTCGCCGCTGGCACCGATGTTCCCGCGCCTGATCGCGGCGGAGTACCGGGCAATCCATATCCTGCTCGCGCTGGGGCTGCTGCTGCTGGCCGTGCCCGCGATCGTGCGCGGCCTGCCGCTGCTCAACGTGCTGGCGCTGGAATCCCTCAACCTCTCCCTCAGCACCGGCAGCGATCTGGTCGGGCCGAAAATCCTGCGGCCGCGCCTGCGCAAGGTCCGCACCGCCATCGTGTTCGGCCTGTTCGTGGTGTTCATGATCCCCACGATGCAGGACCTGCTGATGAAGGCGCCCTGGTTCATCGCCCTGGGGGTGCTGGCCGTCGCCCTGCCCGCCGCGCTGGCCGAACTGCATCACAGCCCCTTCGCCCACCCGGGCGACCATGGCCCCGCCATCCCCGCCACCCGGCCGGCCCGCAGGCCGCCGAATCCCGCCACCCGCACCCTCATCCGCGCACTGATGTGGCAGCCGCCGCGCCTGCGCGCGGTGCCGCTGCCCAACGGGCTGGCGTCCGGCGCGCCACTGGCCCTGCTCGCGCAGTCGGCCGCGATCCTGATGGTGGTCACGGGCTTCGCCCTGCTGGTCAATACGATCAGCACCCTGCACGCGCCCACATGGCAGGATGCGCGCGACGCCGCCACCGCCGTGCTGGGCCAAGTCGCCCTGCTCGGCGCCGTGGCGCTCCCCAACTGGATGCTGTCGCGCCGCGACTGGCCGTTCCTGCTGTCGCTCGGCCCGTTCGGCGCGCGGGCCGATTTCGCCCGCGCGCTCTATCGCGCCCATGCCGGCCGCGCGGTGCTGGCCGGCACGATCTTGGGCCTGTTCACCGCCCTGGCCGCGATCCTGATCGGCACGGTGCCGCTGCCGCGCGCCATCGCGGCAGCACCGGCGCTGGCGGCCGTCATCGTGGGCGGCAGCTACCTGCCCAGCCTGGCCGTGTTCTCCCCCCTGACCAACCGCCCCGGATTCATGCTGCTGCTCTCGATGCTGGGCAGCCTGGCCGGTCTGCAGATCTACACCGACATCCTCTTCAACAAACCCACGGTGCCCCCGCTGGCCTGGGCCGTCCCCGTCCTGGCGGCCGCCTTCGCCCTGCTGATGGCCCGCCTGGCCCCCCGAGCCCTGGCCCGCGCCGACTGGCCCATCGAACCACCCGCAATGTGACAAGGCCGACCCGGCATCCGCAACCGCCTCCCAAGGCGTCCATCCGCTGCCTCTCTTGCCAAGGACAATAAAAAATTCAAGAACGACGCCTCTTCAAGAAAAATAATAAATAACATATAAAATAATAAAATATCAAAAAAGTGACGACCCATGGAAATACTAATCGCCCCAAATGGAAGAACATGGGACCCACATAGCAATACATTCTCTAAATATTTCGGATTTTTTGGAAAAAATGCCGATTTTGTCGCCCACTCCGTTCAGAATCTCGGATTTGCGACCATAGCGACGTTTCCACGCTATACCCATATCCGTTTTCAGCCGAGATTATTCCCGACGGCCTGTCTGCAACGCGTGATCGAGATCCTGCTCTCGCGACCGCCGCCCTGCATCGTCCTCGAACGGATCGGATCACTCTTCGCGCCGCTGGAGGTCCTCCAGAACCTCAACGACGCCCTTGCCCGTCTCCGCGCACTCCAGGCCGAGACGCTGGCCGGCGACGAGCTTCCAGCGGCGCCCACCATCGTTACCCTGTCCCTGGACCGCCTGCGGGATTCGAAACGCGCCAGCCTGCAAAGGGCCTTTGCGGCATGGCGCCAGGCACGCGCCCACATCACCACCCGAAACGTGACCGAAATCGCCACATCCCCCGTGTTCGGAGGAGGGGCTCTGGCATGGATGCCGGGACGAGACCGCTGCCTGATCGAGGCCTGGCCGCAGACCTACGAGAAGTACGGCGACTCCCCTCTCGACAATTTCCTTGGCTGCGATGTCAGGGACCTCCCCGACGCCGCCTATATCGTGCCGACGACCCGCGGCTATTTTGCGGCCGCGTCCAGCCAGGAGCCCCGCCTGGAACTCATCGAGGCCCTCATGACCAGCAACGACGGCACCAGATTCTGGTGCCGTTACGAACGGCTGGTCCTGCCGTGGCGCGCGGGCGCGTCGGACGATTTCGTCTGTTCCGTGCCCCTGGTCCGGCTGGTGCGAAGGTGCTGACCCTCTAGCTCGGCAGGCCCGTGTCGCCCCGGCCGGAATGCATCATCGCCTGATGCCGCGTCAGGGCCTGGGCCACGCGCCGCGCATCCTCGGGCGCCAGGGCCAGGCCGACCGGACCATAGGCCGGATGCTGGAAGGCGATCAGCGACCCCTCGCTCAGCGCCTCGGGCTGGACGGCCCAGTTGGTGCGAAAGACCGGCACCACCGGCGCCCCCTCGATCGGCGGCGGCGGCACGTTCTCCACCATCGCGCTGCGGACGGTGCCCAGGCTGGCGATCAGTTCGCCGAGCTGCTCCAGCGTAAAGGCAATCGTGCCCTCCACCCCGCTGCCATCCAGAAATACCAGCGTAGCCGTCCGGCGATCCTCGGACAGACTGACCTGCATGCGCGCGCTCATCGCCACCTCTCCAACCCTCTTCGCAGGCCAGGATATCACAGCACACCACGATCCCGTCAGACGAAGCGCGCCGATCCGTTCCCCCCCCGGAAACACGCAGATCATCACCGGACGATTCGAGCCACGAGTGAGCAAGAGTGCCGCGCACAGGAAACGCGCGTCGGATCGCCCCCCGCCCCCTGTGCCGCTCAGTTTGTGCCCGTAAACGTGGGCTGGTGAGCAAGAGCGCCGCGCAGCGGCGCGCCCGTCGTGTGTCCGCGAGCACCGGAGCGGAGCGGCCTTGATGGCCGTGATTACCGGAGTACAGCGGACGCGCGTCGGATCGCCACCGCCCCCTGTGCCGCTCAGTTTGTGCCCGTAAACGTGGGCTGGTGAGCGAGAGCGCCGCGCAGCGGCGCGCCCGTCGTGTGCCCGCGAGCACCGGAGCGGAGCGGCCTTGATGGCCGTGAGCACCGGAGCACAGCGGACGCGCGTCGGATCGCCACCAGCCCGCGTTTACGGGCACAAACCCCCGGACCAGACCCACCAGCCGGGTCGCTCAACCGCCGCCTGCGCATCCTGCGCCGCCTGCGGACTGTCGAACAGCGCAAAGCAGGTCGCCCCCGATCCGCTCATGCGCGCCAGGCGGCAGCCCGGCGCGGCCTCCAGCACGTCCAGAACGGTGCGGATCGTCGGGCAGACGGCACAGGCCGCATCCTGAAGATCGTTGGTCAGCACCGAAAGGTCCCGCACCATCGCCGCCACGTCGGGCCAGGCGGTGGGCAGGGTGGCCGCCGGGGTAAAGACCGGCGCGCGCGAGCGGAACACGGCGGGCGTCGAAACCGCCTCGCCGCAATTGACCAGCATCATGCCGCAGGGCGGCAGGGCGGGCGCCGGGTCCAGCCGCTCGCCGACGCCGCCCATGCGGGCAGCGCGCTGGTCGATGCAGACGGGCACATCGGCCCCCAGTTCGACCGCCAGCGCCATCAGCCGCTCGCGGGGCACATTGCCCGGCCAGGCGCGCAACAGCAGGCGCAGCGCCGCCGCCGCATCGGCCGAGCCGCCGCCGATGCCCGAGGCCACCGGCAGCCTCTTGTCCAGAACGATATGCAGCGGGTCCAGCCGGTCGGTGCCGCCGATTTCCGCCCGCAGCAGCCGCGCGGCCCGCAGGATCAGGTTGCTGTCGGCATCGGCCACCAGCCCGGCGCCGAACGGGCCGGTAATATCCAGCGAGACCGCACCGGCCCCGCCATGGCCCGGATGCAGCGCCAGCGTGTCGCCCGCGCCGGCAAACACCGCCAGACTGTCCAGCAGATGGTAGCCATCCGGCCGGCGCCCGGTCACATGCAGATAGAGGTTGATCTTCGCGTGGGCGGATTCGTACAGGGTCCCTGTCACGGGCGGTTCAGTCCTTCTTCTGGCCCGATTGTGCCTGAACGGGCGGCCCGCCCTGATGGACCGAACGCGCCGCGTCCGCAAGGGCGGCGCTGATCCGCTCCGCGTCGCCCGGATCGCTGGCCGGCAGCCCCTGGGCGAAATGCCACTGGTTGACGGCCTCGCGCAGCCGGCCGGACTCCTGATAGGCCACGCCGAGATGGTAATTGACCGCCTGGTCCTCGGGCGTCTGCTCCGCCGCGCGTTCCAGCATCTCCACCCCTTCGGCGACATGCCCCTGCCGCACCAGCGCCCATCCCAGACTGTCGCGGATCGCCGCATTCTGCGGTTCCAGCGCCACCGCCCGGCGCAACAGCGACTCGGCGCGGGGCAGGTCGCGCCCCTGCTGCACCAGCGAATAGCCCAGATAATTCAGCAGCAGCACCTCGTCGGGCGCCAGCGCCAGCGCATGCTCCAGGTCGGCCTGCGCCTGCGGCCAGCGTTCCAGCCGGTCATAGGCCACCGCCCGGCCGAACAGCAGCAGCCAGTCCTCACCCGCCAGCGGCCCCGAAGCCGCGATCGCACGGCTATAGGAGGCCTCGGCCCCATGCCAGTCCTGCCGGTCCGATTGCAGATCGCCCAGCGTCTGCCAGATGCGCGGCTGGCCGGGCTGGGCGGCGGCCAGGCGGCCGAGCGCCGCATTCGCGTCATCCCACCGCCCCGTCGCGGCATCCAGCCGCGCGCGCTGAAGCCGGATCACCGTGGCCAGCGGGTCGTCCGCCGCCGCCCCGGCCAGCGTGTCGCGCGCCGCCACCGCATGCCCGGCTTCATATTGCAGCGCCGAGAGCATCAGCCGCGCCTGCCCCACCGCCGGGTCCAGCCCCAGCGCGAAGCGCAGCAGCAGCATGCGCATGTCCCGCAACCCCCCATCATGGGCCAGCCGGCCCGACGGGTCGGGCATCCGCGCCACCTCCTGCCCGACCAGCCCGGACAGGAAGGCAAAGGCCTGCGCGATTCCCTGGCGCGGGGTGGCCGGCGGCGCGCGATCCATCGCCGCGAGGATGCCCTGCCGCGACAGCGACAGGCCGGGCGCCCCGGACAGCAGCGTGTCGACCAGATGCGCCGCCTGCGCGCGCTGCCCCTGGCCGATCAGCCAGTGCCCCAGGGCCAGCACGGTAAACAGGTCATGGCCCGCCGCCGGGCTGGCCAGCGCCGCGCGCTCATAGCGGGCCGCCCGGTCGGGCCAGCCGGCCGCCCGCGCGATCAGCGCGGCATGAACGGCGTAATATCCCCCCAGGTCGCGGTCGCCCACCAGCGGGTCCAGCGCGGCCAGCGCGCGCTCGCCCTGCCCGGCGCCCAGCAGGCTCCAGGCCTCCAGCAGCGGGCGGATGGTCGCCACCAGCGCGTCCTTGCGCACCCGGTCGTAATGCGCCAGCGCCTCGGTCCATCGCCCCGTCCGCACCGCTTCATTGCCCAGCACCAGCTCGGCCAGCGCCTGGCCCGGCAGCCGCCCGGCCAGCACTACCGCCGAGTCGTCGCCGGCCAGCGCACTATAGAGAAAGGCCCGCCGCAGCAGCGCCGGCTGACCGGGATCGATCTCCGCCGCCTGGCGAAACGCCGCCCCGGCCACCGCATCGTCGCCTTCCAGCGCCGCGACGGTCGCGACCAGGTACGGGCCGGCGAGCCCCGCCGGCCACGACGCGGACGCACTGTCCACGACCGGCGCGGGCTGGGCCGGAACCTCCCGCGCATGGAGAAGACCGACCGGCGCCACCAGCGCCAGAAGAAACGCGCAAAAAGAGCCAGAACGCTGCATATGGCGGACCCTACCCCGCGTCGGGTAAACTGCCAAACCCTGCCCGCCATTCTCCTCCGGCGGACGGACCACCCGCGCGGAAGGCCCCGGTAGAGCATGATGGAAGCACTCGCCCTGCTGCGGCTTTATGGCGAATGGGGCGCCGACACGGCGCTGGACGACAGCCCGACCGACTGGCTGTCCCGCCCCGCCCCCTCGGCGCTCCCGCCGGCCGGAACGCACGATGCGGCGCAGGTTTCCACACCGCCGCGCCCGGCATCCCGCCCCCAGCCGCCCGCCGCCACGCCCACCATGCCGGAACCGCGTCGCCCCCCCCGCCCGGCCGCCGCCGGCGCCCCCGCCGGAGCCGAGGACGGGCTGCCCCTGATCGACCGCGCGGTGCAGCAGGCCACCGAGGCCGCCGCCGCCGCGACCACGCTAGCCGAACTGCACGCGGCAATGGCCGGTTTCGACGCCTGCGGCCTGCGCGACACCGCAACCCACACCGTGGCAGCAGTGGGCGAGGCCCCCGGCCGCCTGCTGCTGATCGGCGAGCCCCCCGACGCCGCCGAGGATCGCGGCGGCACCCCCTTCGCCGGCCCGATGGGCGAATTGCTGGACCGGATGCTGGCCAGCATCGGGCTGGCACGCGCCGACATGCTGCTGGCCCCGGTCATCCCCTGGCGGCCGCCGGGCGAGCGTCCCCCCTCCGCCGCCGAACTGCGCATCTGCACCCCGTTCCTGCACCGGCTGATCGTGCTGGCCGCCCCCCGGAAGGTGATCGCGATGGGCAACACCCCCGCCCGCCTGCTGACCGGCGAGACCACCGGCATCGCCCGCCTGCGCGGCCGCTGGCGCGACATCACGCTCCCCGGGCAAGCGGCGCCGATCGCGCTGCTGCCGATGCGCCACCCCTCCCAGCTCGGGGCCAGTCCCACCGCCCGACGCGACGCGTGGAAGGACCTTTTGTTGCTCCGCACAACGCTGGATTCCGGCAGCGACACAGACTGAAACAGTAAGTAAATCCGCCCCTGTGGAACTATGTCCGGATTGTGGCAGACACGCGGCGCGCAGCGCCCCAATACACGTTTTATTCACCCATGAATTGTCACCATAAACCGCAATTTTAACGGCTGTTTAACCTACCCATGCGGAACGCATACTGTGGGCCCGCGTTCGAATATGGTTGCTTTTCGCCACAACAGCCGGTAGAGGCCCGTCGGCCATGCGAGGGATAACCCATACACCCCCACAGCGTGCGGTCCGCGCCTTTCTGGCCGGAGCCGCTTTTCTGGCCGGTGCGCTCGGTCCGCTTCGTGCGTCCGGCGCCACGGTGCAGCCCGGTGACGGCCATCCGTCGGGCAGCGACGAGCGGAACGAGGAAACCGCCATGGCGCTGCCGCGGATCGCGCCCCCCGGCGGCGGCCCCGTGGGGCTGGCCCGTCCCCTTGCCCCCGACGACGCCGCGCGCGTCCGCCGGATCTTCAGCCTGCAACATGCCGGCTCGTTCGATGCCGCGATCCAGGAAACCGCCAACCTGCGTGACGACACGCTGCTGGGCGACATCCTGGCCGACCGCTACCTGAACCCCTTCTATCACGTCGCCGCCGGCCAGTTGCGCCTGTGGCTGCACACCTATTCCACGCTGGCCGACGCGCCGGCGATCCACGCATTGCTGGCCGGCCTGTCGCCGCGCGGCGCCACCCTCCCCTCCCTGTCGGCGTCGATGGCGCTGGCGGCGGGCGTGGGCGCCGCCCCCGTGCGCCTGCCGGAGGAAGACGACCCGGCCAGCCGGGCCTTCACCCGCAACCCGCTGCTGGACCGCACGGTGCGCGAACGGGCGGAACAGGGGGCCAAGGGCGCGCGCAGCGCCCTGCACCTCATCCGCATCACGCCGGGCCTCAGCCCCCTCTATGGCGCGCAGCTCCGCGCCGAGGTCGCCATGGCCCTGTTCAGCGCCGGCGACACTGCCCTGGCCCTCAAGACGGGACAGGACGCCTTCATCGAATCCGGCGGCCGGATCGGCCTGGCGGGCTACGTCGCCGGCCTGGCGGCCTGGCGGCGCGGACGCGCCGACATCGCCGCCCCGCTGTTCGAAGGCGCCTCCCGCGCCGAGCTGACGGCGGCCAGCGTCCGCGCCGGCGCCGCCTTCTGGGCGGCCCGCGCGCACCGCAACACCGGCGATCTCGCAGCATGGCGGCCCTGGCTGCACCGCGCGGCCGCCACGCCTCACACATTCTACGGCCTGCTGGCCGCCCAGCTCCTGGGCCTGCGCCCGACGCAGACGGCACGGCCGCCGGCCGACGGGTCCCACCCCGACAGCCTGCCGCCCGACGGCGCGCACCTGGCCGACGACCGGGCGTTCCTGCATGCCGGCGCGCTGGTGATGGGTGAAATCGACGTGGAGGCCGTGGCGGCAACGCCCGCCGGCCGCCGCGCCTTCGCCCTGCTCCAGGTCGGCGAGACCGCCCGCGCCGAAGCCGCCCTGCGGCGGCTCTGGCCCGATATCCAGGGCGACGCCGCCCTGTGCCGCTCGGTCCAGCTGGTGGCGGACGCCGCCGGGCTGAAGGGCCTGTCCACCCAGCTCGCCTCGCTGCTGGCGACGCAGGATGGCGGCCAGGCCAGCCCGACCAGCCGCCTGCCGCTGCCCCGCCTGGCCCCCGGCCACGGGTTCCGCGTCGATCCGGCGCTGGTCTATGCCCTGACCCGGGTGGAATCGAATTTCGACAGCGGGGCGGTCTCCGGCGCCGGCGCCCATGGGCTGATGCAGCTCATGCCGCTCACCGCCAGCTTCGTGACCGGCCAGACCGGCCGCTTCGTCGCCTCCCCCGCCCTGCTGCACAACCCGGCGGTGAATCTCGAGATCGGACAGCTCTACATCCTCTACCTGGCGCACCTGTCCGAACAGCATGACGAGCACCACCGCACGCCGGGCGGCGACCTGGTGCGCCTGCTGGCCAGCTACAATGCCGGCCCCACCGCCATCGCCCGCCAGGACGACCCAGACGAGTACAACGACGACCCGCTGCTGTTCATCGAATGCCTGCCCAGCACCGAGACCCGCGATTACGTCCGCCGCTCGCTGACCTATCTGTGGCTCTACGCCGACAGGATGGGCCTCCCCACCCCGTCGCTGGAAACCCTGGCCCGCAACGAATGGCCCGCCTTCGCCGCCGAACGCGACCTCGCCAGTCGCCCCGTCCACACGATTCACTGAAGCACGTTTCCGCCCCCTGCTGGCGGCGGCCTGATACACGGCCCGATCAGCCGATCAGTTTGTGTCCGTCAACGTGGGCTGGTGAGCGAGCGTGCCGCAGAGCGGCACGGCCGTCGGGTGTCCGCGAGCACCGGAGCACAGCGGACGCGCGACCGATCGCCACCAGCGCGTTGACGGACACAAACCCTAGTTTTCGGCCAGCACCTGCCGGCTGGCGCGCACCTTCTGCACGCGCCGATGGTCCATCTCCATCACCTCGAACAGCCAGCCGGAGAAGACGATCTTGTCCCCCACCGCCGGCACCCGGCGCAGCAGGGCCAGGATCAGCCCGGCCAGCGTGTGATAGCTGCCTTCGTCCGGCAGGTCGGCCAGGCCCAGCCGGTCCTTCACCTCGTCGGCGGGCATGAAGCCGTCCAGGATCAGGATATCGTCCTGCGCCAGCCGCTCCTTGGGCGTGCTGCCCGGCTCGTGATGCTCGCCCACAATGGCCTCGAACAAGTCCGAGGCGGTGACGATGCCCTCGAACGACCCGTATTCGTCCAGCACCACGGCAATCCCCAGCGGAATCGAACGCATCCGCTCCACCATGTCGAAGGCCGAGAGCGTGTCGGGCACCACCACCGGCTTGCGCAGCACCGATTCGATCGAGACCGGCCGCCCGTCCAGCATCCGGTCCAGCATGTCCTTGGCCAGGATCACACCCACCGGATTGTCCACCCCGCCCTCACAGACCACGATCCGCGAATAGACGGTGTTGCGCAGCGTGCGGCGCAGTTCCTCCTGGCTGGCCCCGCGCTCGATCCAGAACAGCTCGTTGCGCGGGGTCATGATCGCCCGCACCGGCCGGTCCGGCATGCGCAGCAGGCGCTCGATCATGTCGCGCTCCTCCTGCTCCAGCACGCCCGACTGCGCGCCCTCGGCGATATAGGCCTTCAGCTCTTCTTCGGTCAGCGCCGCGCGCGTCGCGGCCTCCACCCCCATCAGGCGCAGCACCAGGTTCGACGACCAGCCCAGCAGCCACACGGCCGGCCGCGTCACCCGCGCCAGCCCCTCCAGCGGCAGCGACAGCCGGGCGGCGATGATCTCGGGATGGCGCAGCGCGATCTGCTTGGGCACCAGCTCGCCCAGCACCAGCATCAGCGAGGTAATCGCCACTACCACGATCGTGATCGACAATTCGCCCGCAAAGGGCCGCAGGATCGCGAACCGCGCCAGCCACGGCGTCAGCGCACCCTCGATCTGGGTGCCGCCGAACGTACCTTCCAGGATCGAGACCAGCGTGATGCCGACCTGCACCGTGGGCAGGAAGCTCTGCGGATCATCGGCCAGGCGCAGGGCGCGCTCACTGCCCTTGACCCCGGCCCGCTGCATGATGCTCAGGCGCGCCCGGCGCGCCGAAATCAGGGCCAGCTCCCCCATGGCAAAGATGCCGTTGACGAGAACCAGAAGAAGAATGACGGCGATGGACGTGATCATGATGCCGCGCACTCTAATGCGCCAGCCACGAAATTCGTAGGGCCTGCTCGTAAATGCGCGCTGGTGGCGATCCGGCGCACGTTTCCTGCGCTCCGATGCTCACGGCCATCAAGGCCGCTCCGCTTCGGTGCTCAAAAACGCACGCCGGGCGTGCCGCTACGCGGCACTCTCGCTCACCAGCCCACATTTCCGAACAGGCCCTGATAAAGCGGTCGCACCGTAAAGCGCGCTGGTGGCGATCCGGCGCACGTTTCCTGCGCTCCGATGCTCACGGCCATCAAGGCCGCTCCGCTTCGGTGCTCAAAACGCACGCCGGGCGTGCCGCTACGCGGCACTCTCGCTCACCAGCCCACATTTCCGAACAGGCCCGGATATGAAAATGGCGGAGCCTTCCGGCCCCGCCATTCCTTATCGTACCGGAAAGATGTCCCGGATCAGTCGGCGGCGTCGGCCGCCTCGACCGCCGGCGCATCCACCACCGTCACGCGCGGCGGCTTGGCCGGCTTCTTGGCGGCGGCGATTTCGGCCATGCGGGCATCGACATGCTGGGTGAAGACATATTCGGCCGGCCGCTGGTTGGCCAGCGAGATCTCCGGCACCATCGGCTTCTCGGTCTCGGGCCCGAACAGCGCGACCTTGGCAATGTGCCAGGGGCGGCGCACCGCATCCATCACGGCCGTCGATTCATAGCCCGAATGAACCATGCAGTCGGCGCATTTCTCGTAATTGCCGGTGCCGTAATCATCCCACTTGGTATCGTCCATCAGCTCCTGGAACGTCTTGGCATAGCCTTCGCCCAGCAGGTAGCACGGGCGCTGCCAGCCGAAGACGTTGCGCAGCGGCTTGCCCCACGGCGTGCAATGATACTGTTCGTTGCCGGCCAGGAAGTTCAGGAACAGCGGCGACTGCGTGAAGCGCCACTTCTTGCCCTTGCCCAGGCGGAAGACGTCGCGGAAAAGCTGTTTCGTCTTCTGGCGGTTCAGGAAGTGGGCCTGATCCGGCGCACGCTCGTAGGCATAGCCCGGCGCGGTCATGATGCCGTCCACGCCCATGGCCATCACTTCGTCGAAGAAGTTGGCAAGGCGCTTGGGGTCGGCCCCGTCGAACACGGTGCAGTTGATCGACAGGCGGAAGCCGCGGGCCTTGGCCTTCTTGATCGCAGCCACGGCGCGCTCGTACACCCCGTCCTGGCAGACCGACGAATCGTGCATCGCCTGGTCGCCGTCCAGATGCACATCCCACGAGAAGAAGGGCGACGGCTCGTAATCGTCCATCTTCTTCTCGAGCAGCAGCGCATTGGTGCAGAGATAGACATATTTCTTGCGCGCGATCAGGCCCCGGACGATCTCCGGCATTTCCTTGTGCAGCAGCGGCTCGCCACCCGCGACGGCAATGACGGGGGCACCGGCCTCGGTGTCCGCATCCAGGCATTCCTGCACGGTCATGCGCTGGTTCAGGATCGCGGCGGGATAATCGATCTTCCCGCAGCCGGCGCAGGCCAGGTTACACCTGAACAGCGGCTCGAGCATCAGAACAAGCGGATAACGCTTCCGCCCGGTCACGTGCTGCTTCACGACGTAAGCGCCCACCCGGACAGCCTGCATAATAGGAACGGCCATGAACCCTCTGCTCCTGCGCCGGCATTCGGCCGGCCTCTCAAATCATGTGACCTGTATTATGGACACGCCAACGCGGCAGATAACAACCCGGCACGATCTCAGCCGTGCACGAAAGACATAGCGAGGTTGCGGACATGCGACGCCACGCGATCCCGTTCCGGGGGGTATAGGACAGATCGGCTCTTATACTCAATTCCCATCAGATGCACTGTGACCAAATGACCACAGTGACGAGGGAGAGTCTGTATTTGCTTCCGCGACGGGAGTAGAAACCGAACTGTAACAGACCGAGGGGCGTTAGGCTCGCCCCACTCGGAAACGTCGCAAGAACAGAATGGACCGGACAGGGCCGCCCCGGGCCCATGTCCCGGCAAGCACAACGGACGTACTCGTCATGAACCAGCCCCTTTCCCCTGTTTCCGCCGGCACAGCCGCGACCGCCGGCGCCGGCCAGACCGGCGCCGAGCCCACGGGACAGCCCACGGGGCAGGTACCGACGATGGGCCGCTTTCCGCTGCTGGACCGGGTGAGCGCCCCGCGCGACCTGCGCAACCTGTCGGTGGACCAGCTGCGCCAGCTGGCCGAGGAATTGCGGGCCGAGACGGTGGATGCGGTCTCGACCACCGGCGGCCATCTCGGCGCCTCGCTGGGCGTGGTGGAACTGACGGTGGCGCTGCACGCGGTGTTCGACACCCCCGACGACCGGATCATCTGGGATGTCGGCCACCAGGCCTACCCGCACAAGATC
>NZ_JABEQE010000032.1 GCF_014174375.1 Gluconacetobacter asukensis | reverse complement strand
CCTGATGCGCAACACGCTGATCCTGATCGGACAGATCAAGGTCAATCAGGCGGCGGGGCTCGATCCGTTCCATTCGGTGGTCGAGGCGACCGTGCAGCGTGCCCGCCCGGTCATTCTGACGGCCCTGGCGGCCGTGCTGGCCTTCATCCCGCTGACGGAATCGGTGTTCTGGGGTTCGCTGGCCTATACGCTGATCGGCGGTACGGCGGCCGGCACGGGGCTGATCCTGATGTTCCTGCCGGCGCTTTATGCGATCTGGTATCGCATCGGACCTATGAAGGATAGCGAACCCGGGGAACCGGCGGTCGATCCACACTTCACCGGTGCTCGCGTGCAAGAGGGTGAGTGAATGGAAAAAGTGAATAGCAATCCATTGGCCCTTCGACATGGGGCGTGGGACCCGCGAGGACCGCCTCGCGGATCAATTCACCCCCACTATCAGTCGGAGAAAGACTATGTCCCTTTCGAATAAAACTGTTTTGATTACGGGCGCGAACCGCGGCATCGGCGCGGCGATCTTACGGGAAATGCTGAAGGCCGATGTAGCGAAAATCTACGCTACCGCACGCGATCCGCATACGCTCCCTTCGTTTGGAGACCCCCGAGTGATCCCGTTGCAGCTCGATATCACGAGTAATGCGTCGGTAAATGCGGTAGTCAGTACTGCGAAGGATGTCGATGTTCTCGTCAACAATGCTGGAACACTCGCCCTCGGCGATTATCTCAGCAGTGACTGGGAATCTTTCGAAAATGACATGCACACTAATTTTTTTGGCACTCTCCGTGTTCTGCGGGCTTTCACCCCACAGTTTGTAGCCCGCAGGTCCGGTACAATCGCGAATGTGATTAGCGTCGTTGGCCTTTCGGCGGTTCCCTTGATGGCCGGTTATTCAGCTTCCAAAGCGGCTCTGCATTCGATCACCCAGTCCCTGCGCGGAACCTTGGAAAAGGACAACATCACAGTCATTGGTATTTATCCTGGACCAATCGACACTGATTTAGCGAGATCGGTGCCATACCCGGAAAAGGCCACACCCGAATCCGCGGCAGCTAATATCGTTAGAGGTATCATCGACGGGCAGACCTACATCTTCCCGGATCACCTGGCACAACAGATCGAAGGACTATGGTCGACAGACAACCGGAAGTTGGAATACGTCGCTTTGCATCTTGGAGGCTAATTTGTTCTTACTAGACAAGTAGGCGGCGGATACGTGGCGGGTGTCTCATAAGTTGCTGATTTGGCAAACGAATTGGGTTTCTAAGTTTTCCGTTTGCCTGATGGCGCTGAGCCACTCGCCATATCCAAGATGATCTGCTTTACGTGCCTCATTCCTGATGGAATGCTCTCGGGGCGTAAAGCAGAGGCTACTCAGATCGACGGCGGCGCAGCGCTGGTCTGAGTGCTCAAAGCCTTTGACCGATTGACCTCTTGCACGGTCGGCCGGACGGATCTCAGAAGGCCGGAGAAAATTTGTGCGTATCTAAAACGACATGAAACGTATCGAGCGCCTAAGTTCCGATAACTCCGCGAAGCGCCTTCGGGTAGATCCTACTTTCTTCTCTGTTCGTAGACACTGAGATTGAGATTGGTCAGATCGAGAATCGGTGTGGCAATCTGATGCGCGCGGGCACGCTTCACGAGGTCGCCAATGATCTGCGTCGCCTCAATGGGAGCGCCCTGCGACAGATCACGGAACATGGACGATGTCAGGGACGATTCCTTTGCCGTCAGCAGCCGGACGATACCGCCCAGAGTTTCCTCGGTGAGCGGATATCCGGCCGCCGCAGCAATCGAAGCGCATTCGCCGATCGTCGACCGCGCAAAATCCTCACCCGCAGGCGCGCTGGCCACTTCCCCCACGGTGGCCCGCATCAGGCAACATACGGTGCCCAGCGATGCCAGCAGAGCCCATTTGTTCCACATCTCCTGAATGATGTGGTCCGACAATATAGTCTCGAAGCCAGGACCGGAGAGAGCGTCCTTGAGGTTCCGGATCGTGGCGTTGTCGCCAGCGGATCGTGGGCCAAAGGTCAGTTTGGGGAGTGATCCCACTTGAACGACTTGTCCTTCAGAATCCAATTTGCTGACGATGAAACACGTCCCGCCCAGGACCTTCGGATCTCCGAAACGCTCTGCCAGCACATCGAGATGCCGCATGCCATTGAGAAGGGGTACGATGCGCGTGTCCGGGCCGACGGCGGCGGCGAAATCGTCCATCGCGGACGCGAGGGAGTATGCCTTTACGCTGAGAAGAATGACGTCATAAGGGCCATCGATATCGTCGGATGTCACCATTTGCGGCGCGAGGGTCGCATCCCCCAGCGGACTGATCAGCCGGAGCCCATCCGTACGCAGTTGCCGCAGCCGGGTGGGACGCACCAGGAATGTTACGTCATGTCCCGCTGTTGCCATTCGAGCCCCAAAATAGCCCCCAACCGCACCTGCGCCGACGATCAGAACTTTTGGCTTCATGATGTCGTTCCTTGCTCCGGGACTGCCGCGCTGCGGATACCGTGACGGCAGTTTTATCTTTGATACCATTAATGCGCACTGTTCATGAACAGGGACATTGGAGTGGGGAAGTCGTCGGAGGAGAGGCCATGCGCTCAAGCGCAAGCCACCTGTCGCTGGATTGGGAGCTGATGTTCACGCGTCCGATGTTGAGACGGCGGATATGGCCGCACAAGGCGCGCTGTTGAACGAGATCGCCGCGCCGGTGGATGCAGGGCGTATTCGCACGACGCTGTATGGCGAGGAGGTGCGGCGGACCAACCGCATCGTGCTGCCCAGCCGCCCGGATTCGGGCCTTGGCTATGAATATCTGCCGGAAGAGGAGGTCTCGGCATGCAAATTCGCCGCCATCACCGCCATGGTCCATGATGACAACGGGAAAGAAGTTGTGGACTGGGCCCATCTGCAATGTGCCAGCGGGGTCTGCCCGATTTAGGTGGGTAGCATCTCGGGATAGATGGCGCGCCGGACGAATTTCCTCTCAACCGGGTTCGGGCACCCGGTCTGGCTCTATCGATCGCAGGCAGAACCGCGTGATCTCGGATGGTTTTCCAATCCGGAGCGCGAAGCCGGGCCATAGGCCGGTGCCGTTGCTGACATAGAGCGTCATGCCGCCGATATCGTAGCGGCCGGATACGAACCCGTTGTTGCCGCGTGCGACGAGGCGATCGAGGCCCGGAAGCATGCCGCCATGCGTATGACCCGACAGTTGAAGGGCAATGCCGCACTCGGCAGCGGATCGCGCATTGCGCGGCTGATGATCGAGCAGCACGACCGGCGCGCCTGGGGGCCTGCCATCAAGCGCCGCGTCGAGGTCCGGGCCGGCATGGCCATGCCCGGGCGCGGACAGATCCGTCACACCGGCGACGACCAGATGGGTGGCGCCTCGCGTGACGACTGCATGGGTGTTTGCAAGCATGCGCATGCCCAGATCCGACAGATGGCGCATCCACTCGGCGTAATCGAAAAAATATTCATGATTGCCGGGGACCGCGAGAACCCCGTCCGGGGCCTGCAACCCTTGCAGCGGCGCGATGTCGGTGCGGCGCATGGCCACCGAGCCGTCGATGAAATCGCCCGTCACGACGATCAGATCGGCTTCGGCGGCGTTGGCCCGTGCCACAACCGCCCGGCTCCACGCGGTTGGAAAAAGTCGGCTGACATGCAGGTCGCTCAACTGGAGCAGCCGATAGCCTTCGAACGATGGCGGCAAGTCCGCGATTCGGACCGTCACGTCCCTGATCGGGGGAACGCGGAGCGCATTGGCGACGCCGACGGCGGCAAGCAGGCCAGCGAGGCCGCCAGCCGCTTCGCGGGCGCCGTCAGGAATATGAACCGGCCGCCATCGTGCCAACGCCGTAACCAGGGCGCCGAGATCGAGCGCGATCTGGAAAAGGGCCAGAAACAGGATGGCCCCGAACGCCCAGTTGAACACAATGACAAGGGGGCGGGGGAACTCGGGCGCGAAGACGGAGCCCGAGGAAAGCCGGGACCAGAAATGATATTGCGAGGCCACCAGCAGCAGAATGGCCGCAGGCATCTTCACCCAGAGGGGAAGGGTCAGCGGCCAGAGCCAGTTCAGGATGACGATCAGGCAGGGAAGAGCGAAGATAAGGCGCAAATTGTCAGGTTCCTTGAGGCAGGGTGGCGTCGACGGCGACACTGAGTTTCTCGGCGTCGGCCGGTGTCGCAGGGTTGTAGACGACCAGGGTCAGGTCCGGCCGGCCATCGACCGAAAATGTCGAGTGTTCGAAGGCGAAGGGGCCGAGAACCGGGTGTTCGATGTGCTTGATGATGTCAGCGGGCGCCTCGCTGACGCTGTTCTCATGCCACATCGTGTGAAATTCGGGGCTGAGCCGGCAGAGTTCCGTCACCAGGGGCGCGACCTCGTCCGCCGCGCCGGCGCGCGCCGTTGCGATGCGGAAGGCGCCGATAACGTAGCGTGCCATGCTTTCCCAGTCGGGCTGCATGGCGCGGGAGCGCGGATCGAGGAAGATGATCCGCAGGATGTTGCGCTCTGCCGGTGGCAGGGCGCTGTAATCCCCCAGCATGATGGTCGCCGCCCGGTTCCAGGCCGGCACATCCCAGGTCGCGGTCCGGATCAGCGCCGGGCTAGGATCCAGCGCGTCGAGCACGCGTTGCAGGCGCGGCGTGACGGTACCGCTCTTGCGATACCGCGCATCGGGAGGGCGACCGAGGCCGAGCAGGAACAGATGCTCGCGCTCGACATCGGTCAGCATCAGGGCGCGCGCGATCCGGTTCAGCACATCGGCTGACGGGGCGCCCCCACGCCCCTGTTCCAGCCAGGTGTACCAAGTCGGGCTGATATTGGCCCGCTGTGCAACCTCCTCGCGCCGCAGGCCGGGCGTGCGGCGGCGTTCCGAGGGAAGGCCGAAGGCTGCCGGATCGAGCTTCGCGCGACGATCCTTCAGCCAGGTGCCGAGCCGTTTGCCGCCGTCCTGATGCTCGCTCATCCTGTTAGTCTCTATAATACGATAAGATCACTACTTTAACAGAATAGGGCATAGACCGAGATCTGTCTTCACCAGAAAACGGGAGACTTCGCTCATGCGTATATTCGTCACCGGTGCAACCGGATTCATCGGCATGCCGACCGTCAGGGAACTGATCGCCGCTGGTCATGACGTGCTTGGCCTGGCCCGTTCGGATGACGGGGCGCGCGCCCTCGCCGCCGTCGGCGCGCAGGTGCAGCGCGGCGCGCTCGAGGATCTCGACAGCCTGCAAAAAGGGGCAATGGCGTCGGACGCCGTGATTCATCTGGCCTTTATCCACGACTGGTCGAACTTCATGGCAAGCTGCGAAACGGATCGCCGCGCCATCGAGGCGCTCGGGTCCGCGCTTGCCGGATCCGACAAGCCGTTCCTGGCCACGGGCGGGCTGGCAGGACTGGCACCGCCGGGACAGGTGACGACCGAAAACGATGTGATTCTGCCGGACTTCCCGTTCCCGCGCGTGTCCGAACAGACGGCGCTGGCGCTGATCCCGCAAGGTATCCGCGCGTCGGTGGTACGCCTGCCGCAGGTCCACGACAGGGCGAAGCAGGGGCTTATCACGCCTCTTATCGAGACGTTCCGTCAGAACGGCACCTGCGCCTATGTGGGCGAGGGGCGTAATCTCTGGCCTGCCGCGCATGTTCTCGACGTCGCCCGTCTTTACAGGCTGGCCATCGAAAAGGGGGCCACGGGCGCGGCCTGGCATGCGGTGGCCGAAGAGGGCGTGGCGATGCGCGATATCGTCGACACGCTTGGCCGGCGCCTGGACCTGCCGGTCCGATCCATCATGCTCGAAGAAGCGCCTGCCTTCTTCGGACGCGTCGCGATGTTTGCGGGCTTCGACATGCGCGCTTCCAGCGCACTGACGCGGCAGGCA
Source organism: Gluconacetobacter asukensis (assembly GCF_014174375.1). GTDB lineage: Bacteria > Pseudomonadota > Alphaproteobacteria > Acetobacterales > Acetobacteraceae > Gluconacetobacter > Gluconacetobacter asukensis. The sequence continues at coordinate 16,232 of NZ_JABEQE010000032.1, read as the reverse complement.
CTGGGATGGGTACCGACCGGCCCGGGGCTGATTGCCGATCTGGAACAGCTTCAGGACGCTTGATCGAACGCCAGACGGGCCTCCCGGATCGCGGCATGGCTCTGATTGGCCCATCGGACAAGGGAGGTCAGCGGTTCGAGGATCGTAACACCAAGAGGCGTCAGTCGGTATTCGACGCTTGGCGGCTTGGTGGGAAACACCGTGCGCGCGATCAGGCCATCACGCTCCAGATCGCGGAGGGTCTGCGTCAGCATCCGCTTGGAAATGTCCGGGATCGCGCGCTGCACGGCGCTGAACCGGTGCGGGCCCCCGGCGAGGGTGCCCAGGATCAGCGTCGACCACTTATCGCCGATGCGATCGAGCACGTCCCGCACCGGGCATTGTGGATCGACCGGCTGGCCGGGCTGCCGGTCGGCGAACAATTGGACGGTGGCATCGAATGCCGGGGCGGTTACTTTTGCCTCACCCTGTCCCAAAATCCTGCCTCCTTCACGCCGTCTGTGGTCTCACTTAATTACCTTGTGTCGATTGCGAACCACAAGGAAGACCGACCATGCCCACCGCACCCACGCTCTTCGTCAGCGCTGCCACCGGCCATCTCGGAGGCCTGGTCATCGATGCACTGCTTGAGACGCTGCCCGCCAGTGCCATCGTGGCGGGCGTACGCGATCCCGCCAAGGAGGCGGCGGTCGCAATCCGCAACAAGGGCGTGGAGGTCCGCGTGGCCGACTATGCCCAGCCGGAGACACTGGCCAGTGCGCTCGCGGGCGTCGACCGGCTGCTCCTGATTTCCGGCAGCGAAATCGGCCAGCGCACGGCACAGCACCGCAACGTCATCGCCGCAGCGAAGGACGCGGGTGTCGGCCTGATCGCCTATACCAGCATCCTTCATGCGGACACGTCCCCCCTGTTCCTCGCGGAAGAGCATCGCGATACGGAAACCGCGTTGAAAGCGTCCGGCATACCGTTCGTGCTGCTGCGGAATGGCTGGTACACCGAGGTCTATACGTGGCGGATCGCACCTGCCCTGCAGCATGGTGTGTTCCTTGGCGCCTCCGGGGAGGGACGTATCTCGTCCGCCGCCCGCGCCGACTATGCCAGGGCCGCGGCGGTCGTGCTGGCTGGCGACGACCATGCCGGCCGCACCTACGAATTGGCCGGTGATACATCCTACACGCTGGCCGAGTTCGTTGCGGCGGTAGCCGAGGCCTCGGGGAAGCCGCTCCCCTATCGGAACATGGACCCGGACGCGTATCGAACGGCGCTGCTCGGAGCCGGCGTGCCGGAGCTGTTTGCCACGATCCTGTCGGACACCGACGCGGGCGTGGCAAAGGGGGCACTGTTTGACGACGGCGGCGAACTCACCCGGCTGATTGGCCGGCCAACCATCCCCTTCGGCGTTACCGTAGCAGAGTTCTTTTAGAGCACCTTCAGGCTCCGTAAGGAGAGGCGGTTCGACGCCATTTCCGGGACGGTCGGCGCGATATGAAGGCTCCGCTCTATTTGAAGACGGGAACGGACGTATCGCGCGGGCGATTGGTGATCTGCTGCCGGCCTGGTCGGAACGGAGCACTCAGCGTTTCTGCAGCCTGCTGGCGCAGATTCGTCAGGAGCAAAAGGACGACGACACGATTCTGGACGCGACCTAGAAAGGCGAGCGCTGACAGCGCCCGGTGGTTGAGCTGGTTTCCTGCGGTGCCGCACCGATCTGAACCGCTGATTGCCAACTTCGCCGTGCTGTCGGGATATCTGGTCGATGTCACGCCGCTTCGGCACGGGATTTCAGGGCCCGGTTCATTTTGATGAACTCGGCCCGAACCGTCTCAACGTCATAGAACCAGAGCAGAACCCCGGCGAACGCTTCGCTTTGGCGGAACAATGTTCCATGGCCAGTTTGCGTGATCTTGAAATCATGGGTTCCGGTCAACAATCCGGGCACCCCCCAGAGGCGGCCGATCCACTGCAACCTCCGGCCCGGCATGACGGTGACGACCTCGGGATGAAACACCATTCCGCCGCCAGCCTTGTCTCCACCGAGACAGACGGTCAGTCGCTGACGAGGCTCCAGGCGCCCGGTCAGTTTGCGAATGAAGGGATTCCAGGACGGATAAGCTTCCGTATCTGTCAATACTGACCATACACGTTCGGGGGAAGCCGCTATCTCGATTTGCGTGTCGATATTACGTCGTGGACCAGGAAAGTTCGACAAGGATCCGTCTCCAAAAAACGTTGGAATGACTAGAAAAAACACATTTTGTTGTGTTCTTCATGCCCGCAGAGTAATGCCTTGCCTGGCAGGCAGGGTATTGCCCATCATGGCAGATCAACTCTACAATTTCGTATGGATCAGATCGACTGGCATCTCTGGCGAAGCTTTGCGGCAGCGTGCCGCGCCGGCTCCCTGTCGGGAGCGGCGCGCGCTCTGGGGACGACACAACCGACGGTCAGCCGTCAGATCGCCCAGTTGGAAGCAATGATCGGTCAGACGCTCTTTACGCGATCAAAGTCGGGGCTTGTGCCGACCGCTCATGCAAGCGCCCTGATGCCGATCGCGGCATCCATGATCGATCAGGCGCATACCCTCGAGCGGCTGGCGAAATCGGCCAGTGCTGCCGAAACGACGACGCTGACCATCACTGCCAGCCAGATCACCGGCACGATGGTCCTGCCGCCGATCCTGGCGGCTTTTCTTGACGGCCATCCGACGACGCGCATCACTTTATCCCTGACCGATGCCGTCGAGAACATACTCGAACGCAAAGCCGATGTGGCCGTTCGTCACACCGAGCCGACACAGCAGGAATTATGGGGCCGCAAGGTCGGCACGGTGCCGATCAAGCTGTATGCCCATCGAGACTACGTGCAACGCCACGGCGTACCGCACGACTTTACCGAGCTTTCCCGGCATCGTCTGATCGCGTCGTCCGCCCATTTGCGTCGTCTCCCCGAACTGATGGCACTTGGCCAACGCCCGGCCCTCGACTGCAGTGACGATGTCGGATTGCTGGCAGCCCTACGTGCGGGCGTCGGTATCGGTTATTGCCAAACGCCCATTGCGCAGGATAACCCGGACCTCGTGCCGATCTTGCCAGACTATATACCCGCCAGTCTGCCCTTCTGGATTGTTACCCATCGCGACCTCCGCAACGTTCTCAATGTGCGTGACGTGATGCGGCATGTGGGAGAAGGCTTGAACGCGTATTGCCGTCGCTCACTCTGAGGTCCAATCGGCTCATCGCGCTCCTGCGTCCTACCGCCGATGTGACAGCACCACGGCTGCAAACGAGATGGAAAACCGCTTCCGCCCTCAAATACGGCATACAGCGTCTCGATGTGTGCAACGTAAAGCGGACTGTCAGAATTATCTGATCTTCATCATCTTCTTCTCGGCATCATGGAGAGCGTGATATCGGGTGGACCCGACTTCTTCCAGCATTATGAGCGTTTACTCACTCCAAAATGCGGGGGGCACCATGCGCCACCCCGCGAATGAATGGCCGCTCAGCCTTTGATAAAGGCCAGGATATCGGCATTGATCGTATCGGCATGGGTCGTGTGCATGCCATGCGGAAAACCCGGATAGATCTTCAGCGTGCTGCCCTCGATCAACTGATGCTGAAGGAGCGCCGCGTTCCTGTAGGGCACGACCTGATCGTCATCGCCCTGCATCACGAGGGTGGGTACCGTGAACGCCTTCAGATCCTCGGTCTGGTCGGTTTCGGAGAACGCCTTGATGCCTTCGTAATGGGCCTTGGCGCTGCCCATCATGCCCTGGCGCCACCAGTTGCGGATCGTGCCGTCGGAAATCTCCGCGCCAGAACGGTTGAAGCCGTAGAACGGGCCGGTCGGCACGTCGAGGAAGAACTGCGCTCGATTGGCGGCCAGCGCGGCGCGCAACCCGTCCAGCACCTCGATCGGCGCGCCCTCGGGGCTGCGATCCGTCTTGACCATCAGCGGCGGAACGGCACTGATCAGAACCGCCTTCGCGACGCGGCCCTGGGGCTGGCCGAACTGCGCGACATAGCGCGCGACCTGGCCGCCACCGGTCGAGTGACCGACATGGACGGCATTCTTCAGGTCAAGCATCTCCATCACCGCCGAGGCATCGGCGGCGTAGTGGTCCATGTCATGGCCCTCGCTCACCTGCGACGAGCGTCCGTGCCCACGCCGGTCATGAGCGATGACCCGAAAGCCCTTCGACAGGAAAAACAGCATCTGCGCGTCCCAATCGTCCGCGCTGAGCGGCCAGCCATGATGGAAGGCGATCGGCTGGGCGTCCTTCGGTCCCCAGTCCTTGTAAAAAATCTGTACACCATCCTGTGTCGTTACGAATGACATGGACTGTTCCTCCGTCTGGTTGATGAAAGGGTTACGTCAGGATCAGCGTGATGAAGGCAGGCGCTGATCCTTTTCATCCGGATCCGGGCATGGTGAACGGCTCGGGCATGTTCAGCACCAGCTGCGCATCCCGAACGACATCGAGCCGCAATGGTCTTGCAACGCCCAGGCCGCCCAGAAGATCGCTCATCGGGCCGCCATGGCGCGACAGGGTGACATCGCGCGGCAGCATTCTCTGCGCGAAGGACAGCGTGTTCGAATGGACAGTCGTCCTGTGCCAGCGCCCGTCGATCTGATGGATCATCGTGTTGGCACCCATATGCGATTGTGACGGTACATCGACGAAAGCCGGTGCCGGTGCCCACAGGGTCAGGTCCGGGGTCCCATCGGGCGCGTGTGTGGCTGCCCGCACTTCGGCTCCAATCGTCACGCTGATCCCGGCCAGCCATTTGGGAAGCTAGTAGCATTCCACGCCCCGCACGCGGGCAATCTCGGTCGTGACGGGAAGGGCGAGCACATGGGCGTGGAAACTACGGCGCCGTATCGCCGCCGCCAGTTCCAGCGCGTGCGGACCACATGCGCCGGGTCTGCGGATGACGATGGCGACGGAGGCTTCGTCGTACGGATCGTTGTCGCAGACGGCGTAGGAAAAGAACGTCAGCGCCACCAGGCCGTATCCGGGGCAGACGCGCAGCGGATCGAGCGGCTCCGGCAAAATCGCCTTCAGGCGGGAAACAGGCGCCGACATGAGGAGTTGCACGCTGCTGCTACGATAATAGAAATTCGGCGCCCATACGGGCCCGATCCGGGACTCTATTTTCTGTTTCGGGATACGGCGGAAGAAGTCGATGTTTCCCGCCGCCGGATCGCGTGCGATGGCGTCGAGGTCCGGGTTGGAGCGGAAACGGTCGTAATAGCCTCCGGCCAGGACCGGTACCTTGTGGCCGCCGAACGCCACATCGATGGTGCGTCCGTCCATGTCGGTCATGCCTTGCCGCCAAGGGGGCGCATGGTCATACCGGCTGCCGTGTCTCCAGCCTTCCGGGGCGGAGCGCCGTTTACCATCCATGCGCGGTAGGCCCGCGCCTGCCTACGGCCTGTCAGTTGCGCCCGGATGAAGGCCATGAGAGGCGAGACAAGCGGTCTTGTCGGTCGGCCGGAGGCAAGTCGGGCCATCTGGTACCGCACGGCTGCCATGTGCGCCGCCGATGCGAGGGCCTTGTTCTTCCAGCCGATCGGCTTCAGCGCGGGCGCGTCGTCGTGCCCCTGCTTCCATCGTTTCGGCAGGTCGGGTTCGATCGCCAGAGCGGTGGCCATGCCCGCCATGGCGATGCTGCTGTCGATCACCTTTTCGGCGACCGCGCGCCGCCGGATGCCCCCCGTCACCATCAGCGGCATGGTGGCGACAGTTTTGATCTCGCGGGCGAAATCGAGGAAATAGGCCTCGCGCGCCAGCGTGCGTTCGTCGCGCGCAGTGCCCATCATCGCGGGTGCCTCGTAGCTGCCGCCCGACAGTTCGACGAGATCGACGCCGAGGCCATCCAGCATGCGCACGACGGAGCGGGCATCCTCTGGCGAAAAGCCTCCGCGCTGGAAATCGGCGGAGTTGAGTTTGACCGCGACCGAAAACGTCGGCCGTACCGCCGCGCGCGTGTCACGCACGATGTCGAGCAGCAGGCGCGCCCGGTTTTCGAGGCTGCCGCCCCACTGGTCGGTCCGGCGGTTGGCGAGCGGGGAGAGAAACTGGCTGAGCAGATAGCCATGGGCGGCGTGGATCTCGACGCCGGCGAAACCGGCCCGTTCGGCCAGCCGCGCGGTATTGACGAAACGCTGCTGTACGTCCGCGATATCGGCCGCCGTCATGGCGCGCGGCATCGGAAACATCTTCGACTGCCGGCCGAGATCAAGGGGGATGGCGGACGGCGCGAGGGTTTCCCGCCCGAGGCTCGCCGGCATCTGCCGACCGGGGTGGTTGATCTGCATCCAGATCTGGCTGTCACCGGCCCGCGCGGTGTCCGACCAGGTACGGAAGCGGTCAAGATGCCTGTCATTCTCCAGCACCACGCCTGCCGGCCCGGTCATGGCCCTGGCGTCGATCATCACATTGCCGGTGATGACCAGACCTGCTCCCCCCTGTCCCCAGGCACGATACAGGCGAATCAGTTCGTCGGACGGTGCATGATCGGCATCGGCCATATTCTCTTCCATTGCCGCCTTGGCGAGACGGTTGGGAATGACGGCGCCATTGGGCAACGTCAGGGGCGAAAACAGAGGCATGGACCGGACTCCACGAGAAACGTTCTGGGCAGAGCCTGACATTCAAGTTAACTTTAAGGTCAAGAGATGATTTCACGGAGGGGGAAGCGTCGTGAAGATCGGGGAACTGGCACAGCGGAGCGGTTTGACGCCCTCGCGTATCCGCTTCTACGAGAGGATCGGTTTGCTGAAGGCCGTGGATCGCAAGGCGAACGGCTATCGGTCCTATCCGGCGGAGGCTGTTACAATCCTGGGCCTGATCGCCCTCGCTCAGGGCGCGGGCTTCAGTCTTGACGAAATTCGTGCGCTGCTGCCCGTCGATCTGGAACATTGGGAGCACGACGCATTGGTCGGCGCGCTGACCCGCAAGGTCGCGGATATCGAGACGCTGCAAGCCCGGCTCGCGCGGAGCAAGGCGCATCTGCTGCACGTCATCGACGAGATCGAAGCCCGTCCGGACGATATCGACTGCGCCACCAATGCCCGCCGGGTGCTGACCCGGCTGCTGGGCGAAGATGCTGAAATGCCGGTCGCTTCCTTACGCGCGAAGCAATTCTGAAACCCGGCGCGCGGTCGCTTTGGCGGAAGCCGGGTTCTGCCCGGTGATCAGCCGGCCATCGGCGACCACATGGGGCACGAACGGCAGCAATGCCTTGTCGTAGAGAGCCCCGCGTGCCTTCATCTCCGCTTCCGCGTTGTAGGGCATCTCCTTCGCCACGCCGGCGAGAACTTCCTCGGTCCAGGAGAAACCCGTGATGCGTTGGCCGGATGCCAGTAGCGTGCCATCCGACAATCGGGTATTCAGCAAACCGCAATAGCCATGGCAGACGGCGGAGACGATACCGCCCCCTTCCCAGATGGCACGGGTGATGGCCTGCAAACCCGCACTGTCGGGAAAGTCCCACATCACGCCATGACCTCCGGTAAAATAGATGGCCTCATAGCTGGCTGCATCGATCTCGTCGGGTCGCGCGGTGGATGAAAGCAATGCCATCCGTGTCGGGTCGTTCAGCCATGCCTTTGCGGAGGCATCGAGCAGGGGCCATTTCAGCGCACGGGGTTCCAGCGGTGACGGTCCCCCTGCGGGGCTCATAAGGCGCTGTTCGTAGCCCTGAGCCGCGAAGACATCCCAGGCATGACTCAGTTCCGACAGCCACAAGCCCGTCGGGTGCGACGGGTCGGTATAATGAGCGACGTTGGTGATGACGTGAAGGATGCGCTTGCTCATGACCGGAACGTCCCCAAGATGAATGGGTAAATTGTCTCTAACCTTTAACCTAGGTTCATGGTCAAGCGATCATAAATTCACACGCGGGATGGCAGGAGCGGCGTCGCTTTGAACCGAGAGCCGACATTCCGTCCTCCGGGCCAAAACCGCCTGTCAGTTAGCCACCCTTCCGGGAGTGTCGGAAAGCGAGAAGGGGACGATGCTCGTGCTGCCAGCGCCGATCCATTTCGATTGTCCGAGATAGAGCCTTTCGGCGCGCGCTTTTGGCGGCATCCCCCGTGCGGATTAGGGCCGTAACGACTATATACGTGTCATGTCTGGAAACCTTGACGATTTCATTGAGCTGGATCGTACCTTCCGCGATCTCGCCATCTCCGATGAGCATGGTGACGAGGCTAAGATGGTGCGGCTTTTCGCGCGAGAGGCATCGACGCGCTGGGCGGATCTCTTGGCCGAGCCGCGCGTCATCGTGCTTGCCGAGGCTGGTTCGGGAAAGACGGAGGAGATCCGGCATATCTGCTGTCGCCAACGCGCCGAGGGCAAGCCGGCCTTCTTCCTGCGCATCGAGCATGTCGTCGACGATTTCGAGACGAGCTTCGAGGAAGGGGATCTGGAGGAGTTCGAGGCATGGCTCAAGTCGGGCGATCAAGGTTGGCTCTTCCTCGATTCCGTGGATGAGGCACGTCTGCGCGACCCGAAGGATTTCGAGCGCGCCATCCGCCGCATCGGCAAGCGGATCGAGCGTGCCCTGCAGCGCACGCATATCGTCATCACGGGTCGCACGGAGGCGTGGCGCCCTGTGACCGACCTCCTCTTGTGCCGGACCAACCTGCGTTGGGATGCGCTGGCGAAAGCACCCGACGAGGCGCCCGCGCCCCAGGGGGAATATGCGGTCGCGACCGAGCATGCGGCAAAGCGCGAGAATAAGCACGCCCCGTTCCGCATCGTGACTCTCGAGGATCTGCACGGCGCTCAGGTCGAGACCTTCGCGATCGCCAAGGGCGTGGCCGACATCAAGGCCTTCACCAAAGCTGTAGAGCGAGCCGAGGCGTGGTCGTTCACGACCAGGCCGCTCGATCTTGCCGAGACCGTCGAGTTCTGGAACGATCACCAGCGGATCGGCTCTCGGTTCGACCTGATGACGAGCAGCATCGCCAAGCGCCTCGAAGAGCGGGATCAGGACCGGGCCGACGCACGGCCGATCGCGGTCGATCGTATTCGCGAAGGCGCCCGCCTCCTCGCCGCAGCCACCACGCTCTGCCAGGAATCGGCCATACGCGTACCCGACGGGGACAAGAATGCCTTAGGTCTTCCGATCAAGGACGTCCTCACCAACTGGAACGATCAGGACTGCGCGATCCTGCTGTCCCGGCCAATCTTCGATCCGGGCATCTATGGCACGAAGCGGTTCCACCATCGTTCTGTGCGGGAATATCTGACCGCCGAATGGCTGCATTCACTGCTGGTCGACGAGGGCTCGCGCGCGAAGATCGAGGGGCTGTTTTTCCGCAAGCAATATGGCATCGAAGTCATCGTGCCGACGATGCGGCCGGTGCTCCCGTGGCTTGCGGCACTCGATCGGCGGATCCTCGACAGAGTCGTGGCGCTCGCGCCCGAGGTGCTGTTCGAAGGCGGGGACCCCGCCAAGCTGCCGCTCGACACGCGGCGTCACATCCTGCGCCAGACCTGTGAACAGGTCGCGCAGCCCGCGCACGGCCGCTCGATGATGGAATATCAGGCGGTCCAGCGCTTCGCCAACCCCGATCTCGCCGAGGAGATCGGGGCGCTCCTCGATCAATATGCAGCAGACGACGACATCACCTGGTTCCTGCTGCGCATGGTCTATCAAGGCGGCATCGACGCCCTCGCCGCCAAGGCCAAGCACTTCGCGCTCACGTCCCGCGCCAAGTATACCCGCATCGCCGCGATCCGCGCGGTGTTCGCGGTCGGCACGCCCGCCGATGCTGCAGACATCCGCAATGCCTTCCTGAGGGAGGGGCCGGAGCTGTCGCGCGACTGGTTGGGCGAGTTGCTGGCCGATCTCCCCCATGACGAGGCGGCGATCGGGTGGCTGTTGCAGGCGCTCGGGGCGACCGCGCGAAAGAACGAACACGAGGTCGATCCCCTGGCTGATCCGCTCGGCCATCTAGTCGACGAGCTGCCGGTCGCGATGCTCGGCGGGCTGATGGACGGCCTTGTCACGCTTCTGCTCCGAGAGCCCGTCGTCGAGGAGCGGCATTGCGAGATATCGAAAGCCTATGGCTGGCTCGCCGCGACGGCCGCCCGCGTTGCCGTGCGCCTGATCGAGGCGCGTGAACCGGCGGCACTTGCACTCTCGACGCTGTCCGCACTGCGGCTGCTTCCGATCGTCCGCGATTATGGTTGCCGCCATTTTGAAGATATGCGCAAGGATCTGCCCGACCTCGTGCAAGGGTGGCCGGAGCTCAACCATGCGCTGTTCTGGCATTCGGTCGAACAGGAACGGACGTGGCGCGAGGACAAACAAGAACAGCGCCTTGTCGACTGGTGGCATGTCTCGATCTTCGGTCGCTACTGGGCCTTCGGGCCGGACAGCTTCGATGCGATCGCGGCCGACATCGAGGGACGACCGCTGCTCGACGATCGCCTCGTCGGGCTAACCCTCGCCTTCAATCTCTATGTTACCGGCAAGCGACCGCGCAAATGGCGCGAACGGTTGAAGCGTCTGGCGGCAAAGGACGAGGCGGTGAGCGAGAAGCTGGAATCACTTCTCCATCCGCCCGCCGGTGAGCTTGCGAAATTTCGCAAGCAGGCGGTTCAGTGGAAACAGCGTAATGCGCGGATTGTCGCCGCTCGGGAGAAACAGCTCGAGCGCGACAAGATGCTCCTCGCCGAGCGCGTCGATCAAATTCGGGATCCGGGCAAGCCGGCTATTCTCACTCAAGACCAGGCCTATCTGATGGAGCGGATGCGGTCGGCGGGGCGGGACGATCACAACCACTGGACCGATGGCAACTGGCGTTCGCTGGTTGACACCTATGGCGAGCTTGTTGCGACCGCATTCCGTGACGCTGCGGTGCGCTTCTGGCGCGAGTTCAAGCCGAAAACCCGATCGCGGGGCGCCTCAACAAATCAGACGCCCTACACGGTCATCTTCGGCCTGATCGGGATCGCAATCGAGGCGCGCGAGGCGGAGGATTGGCATAAGACGCTGACGCCGACAGAAGCGGCGCAGGCGGCGCGCTACGGACTCGCCGAGCTGAACGGCTTCCCGGTCTGGTTCCCGGACCTGTATGACGCGTTTCCCGACGCGGTCGCCGACGTGCTGCTGACCGAGATCCAGCACGAGCTCCAGGTTGAGCAGGCCGTCGGCGAGAGCCATTACGTCCTATACGACATGGCCTGGCATGGCGCGTTCGCGCGCGACCAGATTGCACCGGCGCTGCTGCCCGCCTTACGCGCCAAACGCATTAATCCGCGTAATCTCACCTATCTCCTGTCGATCGTGCAGGGTTCATCTGTGCCGGACGCGAACATCGCCGAGATCGCCGCGCGCAAGGCGGCGGGGAAATATGATCCGGACTTTACCCCGATCTGGTACGCGACCTGGGCCGGTGTCGATCCCGACGCCGCGATCCCTGCCGTCGCGGCGCGCCTCGCCGCGCTGAACGATCCCGCCGAACAGACCAACCTCGCACTACGCTTCGTCGTCGCGCTGCTTGGCGGCCGCCAGCAAGAGGGTCGGGCGCGGCTCGCCTACCGCACCGTCGAGCATATGAAGACGCTCTACCTCCTAATGGCGAAATATATTCGCGAGGAAGAGGATATCGACCGATCCGGCGGCGGCGTCTATTCGCCGGGCCTGCGCGACGACGCCCAAGAAGCGCGCAATGCGCTCTTCACCTTCATCTGCGAGATGCCGGGCAAGGAAGCCTATCTCGCGCTCATGGAAATGGCACGCGCGCACCCGGCGGTGAAGTCACGACCGTGGATGAGCTTGCACGCCAAGACGAAGGCGACTCTCGATGCCGACTTCGCGCCGTGGAATCCGGGTCAGGTCAAGGAATTCAACGACGCGCGCGTCGCTACGCCGACCAATCATCGCGAGCTCTGGTATTTCGGCGTGGAGCGGCTTGAGGCGCTGAAATACGATCTCGAGCATGGCGACGAGAGCATCGCCTCGATTCTGCAGGGGACCGACCAGGAGACCGAATTCCGCAAGTTCATCGGCGGCTGGCTGCGCGACCACGCCGGAGGACGCTACAGCATCCCGCCCGAGGAAGAGCTTGCCGATGCCAAGCGACCCGATCTGCGGTTCCGAGGCGCAGGGTTCGACGCGCCGGTCCCGGTCGAGCTGAAGGTCGCCGACAATTGGACGGGTCCGCATCTGTTCGAGCGCATGGAGGTCCAGCTCGGCGGGGACTATCTGCGCGATGCTCGCTCAAGCCGGGGCATTTTCCTACTCGTCTATGTCGGCATCAAGCGTAGCTGGGATGTGCCGGGTGGCGGCCGCGCCGAGAGTTTCGAGGCGCTGCTCGCGGCGCTGCGCCAGCATTGGGCGGTGCTTGCGAGCCAATATCCCAATGTCGAGGATCTCGCCGTCGTCGGGATCGACCTGACCCGTCGTGGCCTCGATACCAAGACGGTCAAGCAGAAGAGCGAGGCGCGCAAGGCCGCGGAAAAGGCGACCAAACCGGCGTCGAGGAAGGCGGCGGGAAAGAAGGGGCCGGTGAGGCCCTGACGGGCATTCCGCCGCTGCACGCGCATTCACCGCGACGGTCGCTCTCTTTGTTCAGGAGCTAAACTCAGGTTCGGTGACAGGAAATAATCGCGGGCCGAACTGCTGCTTCCAGCAATACCGACCGCTAATATCCGATTGCCGGACGGTGTATGCTGGTTGGTAGGCGTCATGAACTTGAACACTGCGAGTGGCCGCTTTCGGTCATGCTTCGCCAATAACCGACATTCTGCTCACCCCCTCTTAACTGTCTGTCCGCTCAAGGAACGTGAAGCGGACAGACGGCAACCGCCTCATCACAGACTTGTTTACGTGAATGCGGTCATTCCGTAAGCGGACATTGCCATGAGATCTTGCCAGATATGGCGCCAGGCATCTTGCATGGTCTTCTCAATCTGCCCTTTCTCCCATCAGGCTGCCGGATTGCGGAAGGTCGTCTCGAACAGATAATGGCCGGATAGGGCCATGAAGCGCAGGTTGATCGACGGATACAAGCAATCGGACGGGTCTCCGTTCTGGACGTACACGGCCAGCCGATTCATTGCGGTCATGCGACTTGATGGCCACCCGCTAGATATTGTTGCCGCATCAGACATGGCGACAGCTGAAGATATCCTCGCTCAGTTCGATTGAGGAAGGCGACAGCAATGCCAGTCTATTTCATCGGGCAAGGGGCAATTATCTCCTATAGCATTGAGTGGAGGTCAGTAGACAGATCAGTTGACTATTTCTAACAGCTGGAAGAAGCTAGGCGCAGGCAGAGGTTGGAGAAAAATGAAGCGCGTTCTGAAGGAGCAAATTTGGAGTGAATTCATCGAACTGATGGACGCTACGCCACCTCACTCTGAGGAAGTTTTTCATCAATTTTTGGTAAAATACCCGGCATTGATTCCAGTTTGGCGTCCGTTAGACGGCGTTGTCTATTCCAAGTTCAAGCTTGGCAATGAGCACGTTACGGATTTCGCCTTTGTGCGAGACGATACACCAGGGCTACGCTGGACATTTATTGAAATTGAAAAGCCGAGTGATAGGTTGCTTCGAAAAGACGGCTCGCCCACAGCGGCTCTGACGCACGCAATTGGACAACTTCATCAATGGACTGAATGGTTCCGAAATAACTTGGATTATGTAAAAAATAACTGGCCGCATGGAACGCGGGCGCGAAAGATTGGAATGGCAGACCCTCATTTCATTCTAGTTATGGGGAGGAGAGAAGGGGATTTGTGGGAAAAGCGAGCACTGCTTCAGCGCTTTGGCGGCGGCGTGCAGGTGCGAACCTTCGACGGCTTAAAGCATAATTTAAGCAGTCCTGCTGTGGACAATGATGCTACTCTTCGGTGTCTCTCTTACTCATCATCTGGTTGGGATAAATTACTTTCTTCAATGAAATTAGAAATATCATATTATTCGACTTGAATTACGACTTTCCCAAGTTGCCTCATCAATGATCACCGGATCGGTGGCAACTTCATGCCCTGCGGGGTCACGGAATACGAACCAAGCGCTTGATTTTCGTTCTGCGCATTGAGCAAGGATTAGCGCTGAAGTCGGACCAGACCACGGTCCATTCATCGATGCCGCTTCGGTCAATCACGGCGATTTCAGGGGGAAGGGCATGGATGTCCATCCTGTTCCTTCTGGGTGCCGGATGTCTGAAGAATTGGTATGGTGCCACTGGATGCAGGTAGCCTCGTCCACTAACGTTGAGAGTGGCAAGGCTTTCAAACCCACCTCCTTTTCAATGCCTGTGCATCTAAGTGCGATTTGGCAGCCAAGTGACCTTTCCGTGCGCAGTCAGGGACTGCCGCGCCGTCGCGAAAACGGGATCGGGACTGTGGCAAAGAGTCTGATCGATCTTCATTTAATTCGGGAATGAATGGCCGCTTTCCGTCATTCCTCACCGTTAGCCGGTATTCCGCTTACCCCCCTGATCTGCCTGTCTGCTCAACGGAAACAGAGCAGACAGGCGGTAGTCGCCTCATATCGGTCGTTAGGGCCCGGACTCATAACCAGTAGCTGACGGCCGCGACGAGGCAGATGGCGGCGTGGAAGTTAGTGGCATTGCGATCGTAACGTGTCGCGATGCGGCGGAAGTCCTTGAGGCGGTTGAACATGCGCTCAATGGCATTTCGCGTCCGATAAAGGACCGGCGAAAAGCAGTTCTTCCAGACCCGGTTGACCTTGGGCGGGATGTTCGGCGCGGCGCCCTTGTCCTCGATCTGTCGACGCACCGCGTTGGTGTCGTAGCCCTTGTCGCCGTGGATCAGCCGGACGTTCGAGACCTGTTCCAGCAGCGGGACCGCTGCCGTGCAATCCGCGACGTTGCCGCCGGTCAGCACGAAGGCGACCGGACGGCAGGCGGCATCCGTCAGCGCGTGGATCTTGGTCGTGCGCCCGCCACGCGATCGGCCGATGGCCTGGTGTCGCTCCCCCTTTTTCCGCCGGAGGCGCAGCGATGGGCCTTCACGGCAGAACTGTCGATCAGAAGTTCGGCAGGCGGTCCACCGCTCTGCGCCAGCGCCTCGAACAGGCGCGTCCAGACGCCTTTCGCAGCCCAGCGCTGAAACCGATTGTAGAGCGTCTTGCGCGGGCCATACGCGGACGGCGCATCCTTCCACCGCGCGCCGGACAGCATGATCTGAATGATGCCGCTGATCACGCGTCGATCATCCACACGCGGCTTGCCACGCGTATCGGTGGGCAGATGCGGCGCAATCCGCGCAAACTGCCGGTCCGAAAGCCAGAAAAGGTCAGCGTCCATCGCTCATCTCCTTTCAGAGAAAGCGAATCACAGGCCGCTCACAATGGGAATCCCTTTATGGGTCCGGGCCCTAGCGGAGAGTCCGCTATTGGAATGGTGGCTCGAAGCTGGCTATGAGGAATTTGGGCACAGAGCTGAATTGGCGAAACGGGCCGTGAACAGAAAATGTCGCCTTGTCGGACGATCACTGAGCACTGAGACCAAGCGGACATTGTCGCCACGCATGGCTTCGGCAGATCCTCACGCAGCATCGTCAGTACGGGCGGCTCTTAGGGAGCCAAGCCAACCCTATCTACTTCGGTCACAAATTGGATTTTCGAGTTAAAGGCCGAGGTGTTACCCAGCGCCATACGAAGGACATTGTAGGCGTAGTACGTAAAATCCTCGATCAACTCGCTCTCACGATGCCTTTTCTCCAGTTGAGGCTGCTCTTTTAGCCAGTAGATTTGCCGGACAATTTGCTTAACAGCTTCACGGTCAGCCTCTCCGTGAGCGAGAAGGAAGCTCATCCGATTGGCGACGCTATGCGCCCGTGGTTCCATTTCATGCTTGAGCAGAACGCCTTCGAGGGCAGACAGACAGTTTTGCAGGCGATCCAGCGGGTCCACCAAGGTCGTGCCTTTGCTGTAGGTAAGGAGGCTCGCCCGCACGACTAGGGCAAACTCGCTCAGACCCTCTGGCTCTATGAGAGAAGCTGCAACGTCCATGAGGCCAGACTTGAGCTTCGAAATCTGCCGCGCAGGTAGACGCCAGTACCCCACATGTTTCGGGAGGACTCGTTGATTGAGGACAAAGCTACCCTCGCTTAACACGATCAGTTTAGAGTCCGTTTGAGAATGGTCATGGGTGGACAATTCTGCGGAGCATGAGGCTACCGAGAGCGACATGGATCATTGCCTCCGAGACGTCGATCCTCTGCTCGTAATCCCGAA
>NZ_JABEQE010000031.1 GCF_014174375.1 Gluconacetobacter asukensis | reverse complement strand
CACCGAAACGCGGGGGTCCTACGTGTTCGGTGGGACGCATATCTATACGGGCGACGCGCTGCCGGCGAACGTGGCCATCTGTACCAGGGGATCGCACGAGATATTCCGCGACACCGTCTTTCAGGCCCTGCGCGCGTGATCGGACGCGCCGCGACGCTGGCAATCGCGGTGGCCGCCTTTCTCCTGCCGGCCGCTACATGGGCCGCGCCGGCCTGCACCGTGCAGCGCGGGACAGGCGAGACGGTGATACGCGCGACCATTCTGACGCCGGACCGTATCCTTGCGCCGGGGGAAGTGCGCATCGATCCTGCCGGACGGATCGATTGTGTTGGTGCGCGTTGCGCGGCGTCGTCGTCCGCCACGCGCATCCTTTGTCATGATGCCGTGTTGTCGCCCGGCTTCATCAACACGCACGACCATATCGATTTCGACAATATCGGCCCCCGACCCGATAGCGGCGAGCGCTATGCCCATCGTCATGAGTGGCGCAAGGGGCTGGACGGTCATCGGCAGTTGGAGGATTTCAAGCCCGATCGCGATCCGCTGTCGTTGAGCTGGATCGAACTTCGCTTTCTGGTCGGCGGCACGACCTCGACCGTGGCCGAACGCATGGCGCCCGGCCTGCTGCGCAATCTGGATTTCCGCGACGGGCTGGAGGGGGTTGCCATTACCCCTGCGACCTACATGATTTTTCCCCTTGATGATGCGCCGGGGATCATGCGCACGCAGGATTGCGACTATGGGCCCCATCCTGCCACGCATGATCTGGTCGCCCATGCGGGTGCGTTTCTCGCCCATGTCTCGGAAGGCCGGGATGAGGCGGCCCGCAATGAATTCCGCTGCGAGAGTTCGGAAACATACGATACCAGTCAGCAGGCGGGAGGCGGCGGCACCAGCCATGACTGGATCATGCCGCAGGCCGCGCTGATCCATGCGGTCGCCTTGACCCCGCAGGATCTCGATCTGGTCGCTTCCCGGCAGGCAAGCCTCGTCTGGTCCCCGCGCAGCAACCTGTCCCTGTATGGACGGACGATGGATGTGCTGGCGGCCCGGCAGCGGCACATCACCATCGCCCTGGGGTCGGACTGGCTGCCGTCCGGGTCCATGAACCTGAATCGCGAACTGGCCTGTGCCGTGCAGTATAATCACAGCCATCTGCATGATGCCCTGGGCGATGGGGAACTCTGGCGCATGGTCACGCTCAATGCGGCACGCGTGGCGGGCGCGGAGAAGGAGATCGGCAGTATCGCGGTCGGCAAGCTCGCCGATCTCGTGCTGTTTGCCGACCCCGCGCATCGTGGTGTCCATACCGTCGTGCGCGCCAGGCCGCAGGACGAGATGCTGGTTCTGCGCGGTGGCAAGGTGCTGCTGGGGCGTGGGGATCTGGTCGATCGGCTGCGCCCGTCCTGCGAAGCGATCGATGTACCGGGGGTCTCGCTCAAGCTCTGTCCGGAGCCGGGTCGCGTTTCCGCTGCGGAACTGGAAGCCTATGCCGCGCGCCACGCGCTGTATCCACTGACATTCGACGGAACGCCGCCCGACGAACCGCCCTGCGAGACCGCGCGCTAGATGTTTGGCTGCATTCGCGGCTTCATGCCCCTTGGCCCATGTTTCGTTGAACGGATCGGGGACATCGAGAACGGATGGGTGACTGGAGGGCGTTTCTTGATGTATCATGATCTGTCATGATATGCTGCGGCACTCAACAGGAGAGTGTCGCCATGGCCACCCAGCAGCGTGAGAAATTCGCCACCCAGGTCGATCCGCAGATCCTGCAGGCGGTGCGCGATCTGGCCCGCAGCGAAGGACGGCAACTCCAGGCCCTGGTCGATGAGGCGTTGGCCGACCTGATCGAGAAGCGGAAACGGCAGCGTCCGCGTGCCCATGTCATGGCCGCCTACCAGGCCAGCCATGAGGAATTCGCGCCGCTCTACCGGAAACTGGCCGAGTGACGGACTATCCGACCGTCATCGAGATATTGGCTATCCACGACGATCAGATCGGGCGCTATGGCGGAGCGACGGGCATCCGGGATCAGGGTTTGCTGGAAGCGGCGCTTTTCCGGCCGCAGACCGGTTATTATGCCGATCTGATCGAAGAAGCGGCGGCGCTCTGGGAAAGCCTGTCGCAGAACCATCCCTTCATCGATGGCAACAAGCGCACGGCCTTCGCCGTGACCTGGACCTTCCTGGCCATCAACGGCGCGCGGCTGACGGCCGGCGCTGGTGAGACGGAAGACTTTATTCTCGGCCTCTACGCCGGTGGTACGTTTGATTTCGAGCATTTGAAGCCGTGGCTTCGCAATCATGTCACCACGAGCGCGTCTTGATGGTGTGAAGGCCGATGCGCTGCGCGGCCTCGCTTCCGCCCAACGAACCGCCATGCGAGACTGCGCCGCAGGGCGGTCGTGGCCGTCAGCTTCCGGTCGAGGCGTGGCGGCGGACGGCTGCCTGCCAGTATAGCAGCATGATCGCCAGGAAGGCGAAGCCGGCGGCGGGGGCCAGTGTGGCCGCCATGGGGTGGGGGGAGCGCCCCATGATCGCCAGCATGGGTTCGTAGCTGACGGCGCCCAGCGGGATTCCGTACGTCATGAGCTGGCGGAACCAGCGCGCGTAGAGGTCGAACGGATATTGTCCGGCCTCGACGCCGCCATAGGTCAGGACGTTGACGATCTCCAGGCTTTCGATGGTGCGGAAGGACAGTGCCGCCTGGCCGATCAGCACGCCGAGGAAGAAGGCGACGCCGCCGGCGATGGCCCACAGCATCATCGGCAGGGTGAACGGGAGGGGGCGTACCGGCGTCATGCTCAGGCCCAGCGCCAGGATGGCTGCGCCCTGGGCCAGCCGGGCCAGCGGGCGCAGGCGGAACTGGTGGCCCAGCACTTGCAGCACCGACCAGCGGGGGCGAAGCAGCAGCCGGTCGAAGGCGCCGGTGCGCAGGAACTCGTCCCCGAAGCGCTCGAACCCGTAGCCGATGGTCTCGGTCAGCGCGAACTGGATATTCACCAGCCCGTAGAACAGCGCCACCTGGCCGACGGTCCAGCCGCGCACGGTGCCGAACCGGTGGAACAGCACCCAGATCGCGGCGAAGCCCATGAGGGTGGTGGCCAGGTGGCCGGCCATCTGCATCAGGAAGGCGCCGGGATAGCGCGTCTGGCCGGACAGGGAGGCGCGGGCATAGCGGCGCCAGAGGGCGAATCCGTTCATCCGCCCTGGATCTCCAGCCGGTGCAGGGTCCGGCGCAGGGAAGCGCGGCCGGCCAGGGTCAGGGCCGCGATCCATGCCGCCTGCTGGCCCAGCGCGAGGATTGCCCGGCCGCCATGCAGCGTGCCGAGCCAGAACCGGCAGGGCAGGTCGCCCAGTCCGGCGAAGGGCTGGAGCAGCAGCAGTGTCTGGACCGCGCCGGGGAACAGCGCCAGCGGCAGCAGGTTGCCCGACAGGATCAGGGCCAGCGGGGTGATGACGGCATTGCCGCCGGCGGGCGAAAACGTGCGGACGGTGACGATGTTCAGCAGCACGACGATGCAGGCCGACAGGACCAGCCCCATCAGGATCGACACCGCGAACAGGGCGGCGTCGGGCAGGGAGGGCGGGGGGCGGAGCGCCCAGGCGCCGAGCCCGGTGAGGGGCAGGACCAGGCCGGAGAAGACGACGATCAGCAGGGCGCGGGGGACCAGCCGGCCCAGGATGCGCGCGGTGGCGCGGCAGGACCACCACCACCAGAGGTCGATGGGGCGCAGCAGCTCGTGCGCCACCGCGCCGCTGCGCACCGCATCCGCGATCTCGGGGTCGCAGCCCCAGGGCATCAGGGCCAGCGTGCCCTGCATGATCCAGACATAGGTGACGGTCTGGTGCAGGCTGATCGGTGCCGTGGCGCCGGCTGCGCCATGGGTGCCGTCTGGGGCGCCGCCCTGGGCCCCGTGATAGAAGGCGGCGTAGATCATGATGTTGATCATGCCCCACCAGCATTGGGTCACGAACCCGGCCAGCGCCGCCGCGCGGTAGCGCATGGTGGTCTGCCAGCGGGCGCGGAAGGCGGCCAGGTAGGGGGTTGCGGCGCGGATCATGGAGCGGGCGCGTGGTGTTCGTAGAACCGGCTGATCACGTCCTCGATCGACGGGCGGGTGATCGTGACGTCGGCCAGGGGGGCCGTGCCGGCGGGGCCGCCGGCCTGCGTCAGGAGCTGGATCAGGTCGGGCGCGCCGATGCGCGCGGGGTCGAAATCCAGCGCCAGTGTCTGGCCGGTGGCGGGCAGGCGGGACACGCCTTCCGGCAGGGTGAGGGCGGGGGCCGGGCCGTCGAAGGTCGCGATCAGCCGGCGGCCGGAGAGGGTGGTGGCGCGCAGGGTCTCGAAGGGGCTGTCGGCCAGGACGCGGCCGTCGCCGATGACGATCACCCGCTCGGCCAGGGCCTCGATATCGTGCATGTCGTGGGTGGTCAGCAGGATTGTCGTGCCGTCCTGCTGGTTCAGGTCGCGGATGAAGGCGCGGATGGCCAGTTTGGAGGGGGCGTCCAGCCCGATGGTCGGTTCGTCCAGGATCAGCAAGGGCGGGGCGTGCAGCAGGGCGGCGGCCAGTTCGGCGCGCATGCGCTGGCCCAGCGAGAGCTGGCGCACCGGCTGGTCCAGGAAATCGGCCAGGCGCAGGGTGTCGACCAGGCGGGCCCGGCGTGCGCGATACGGGGCCGGCGGCACGCGGTAGATGTCGCGCAGCAGGGCGAACCCGTCATCGACCGGCAGGTCCCACCAGAGCTGCGAGCGCTGGCCGAACACCACGCCGATGCGCGCGACATGGCGGAGCCGCTGGGCCCACGGCACCAGGCCCCCCCACCGTGACCCGGCCGGACTCCGGCCGCAGGATGCCGGACAGGATCTTGATGACGGTGGATTTACCGGCGCCGTTGGGGCCGATCAGGCCGGTGATGGTGCCGGGTTCGATGGTGAAGGTGACGCCGCGCAGGGCCGCGATGGTGCGCCAGTGGCGGCGGGACGGCAGCCAGGCCGCGAGGCCGGCCCGCGTGCCGGGCGGATGGGTGGCTACGCGATAGGATTTGCGCAGGTCCTCGACGACGATCCGGGCTGGGGAGGGGGACATGGGCTGTTCCGTCGCTGTTCCGTGCAGGGCAGGGTTCGGCCGGAAGGGTGAAGTTTCGCGTGCAATCCGCGTGCGTCCCCTCTATCTACCCCGGTGAATAGAGAAACATCCGTCGGTTCCGACCGTGGCGCAAGGGCGCGCGGGCGGCCGGCATGCCCGTCCGGGGCCCGCGAAGGAAGTCAGGTCACACACGTATGGACATTCGCAATATCGCCATCATCGCTCACGTCGACCATGGCAAGACCACGCTGGTCGACCAGCTTCTGAAGCAGTCCGGTTCGTTCCGCGAGAACCAGCATGTCGCCGAGCGCGCGATGGACAGCAACGACCTGGAGCGCGAGCGCGGCATCACCATTCTGGCCAAGTGCACGTCGGTGGTGTGGAAAGATACCCGCATCAACATCATCGACACGCCGGGCCACGCCGATTTCGGCGGTGAGGTCGAGCGTATCCTGAGCATGGTGGACGGCGCGGTGGTGCTGGTGGATTCCGCCGAGGGCGCGCTGCCGCAGACCAAGTTCGTGGTCGGCAAGGCGCTGGCGCGCGGGCTGAAGCCGATCGTGGTCGTCAACAAGATCGATCGCGGCGATGCCCGCCCGGACGAGGTGCATAACGAGATCTTCGACCTGTTCGCCGCCCTGGGCGCGAATGACGAGCAGCTCGACTTCCCGATGCTGTACGCCTCGGGCCGCCAGGGCTGGGCGGACGAGGAGCTTGAGGGCGCGCGCAAGGACCTCGCCCCGATGTTCGACCTGATCGTGCGCCATGTGCCGGCGCCGAAGGTGGACAAGGAAGCGCCGTTCGCCATGGTCGCCACGATCCTGGAGAACGACAACTTCCTGGGCCGCGTGCTGACCGGCCGCGTCGAGCAGGGCCGCGCGAAGGTGAACATGCCGGTGCGCGTGCTGCGCCCCGACGGCTCGGTGGTCGAGACCGGGCGCCTGACCAAGCTGCTGTCCTTCCGTGGGCTGGATCGGGTGCCGGTGGAAGAGGCCGAGGCCGGTGACATCGTCGCCGTGGCCGGCCTGTCGGAAGCGACCATTCCCGAGACCATTGCCTCGCCGGAAGTGACCGAGCCGCTGAAATCGACCCCGGTCGATCCGCCGACCCTGTCGATGACCTTCCGCCTGAATGACGG
This sequence comes from Gluconacetobacter asukensis, assembly GCF_014174375.1. Taxonomy (GTDB): domain Bacteria; phylum Pseudomonadota; class Alphaproteobacteria; order Acetobacterales; family Acetobacteraceae; genus Gluconacetobacter; species Gluconacetobacter asukensis. Next base: position 20,251 of record NZ_JABEQE010000031.1, on the reverse strand, counting down.
CCCGCTGGGCGGCCGCGAGGGCAAGAAGGTGACGTCGCGCCAGATCCGCGACCGGCTGTTCAAGGAGACCGAGGGCAACATCGCCATCCGCGTTTCCGAGAGCCCGGAGAGCGAGGCGTTCGAGGTGGCCGGCCGTGGCGAACTGCAGCTTGGCGTTCTGATCGAGCAGATGCGCCGCGAGGGCTTCGAGCTGACGATCGGCCGTCCGCGCGTGCTGTTCCGCACCAATGAAGAGACCGGCGAGCGCGAAGAGCCGTACGAAGAGGCGCTGATCGACGTCGACGAGCCCTATTCGGGCGTGGTCGTCGAGAAGATGGCCATGCGCAAGGGCCTGATGCAGGACATGCAGCCTTCGGGCGGCGGCAAGGTGCGCCTGACCTTCCTGATCCCGTCGCGCGGGCTGATCGGCTATCACGGCGAGTTCCTGACCGACACGCGCGGCACGGGCATCATGAACCGTCTGTTCTCGGGCTATCAGCCCTGGGCCGGCCCGATCGAGGGGCGCCGCAACGGGTCGCTGATCTCGTCGGAAGATGGGGCGACGACGCAGTATTCGCTGTACTCGCTGCAGGATCGCGGCACGCTGTTCGTCGATGCCGGCGAGAAAGTGTATGTCGGCATGATCATCGGCGAGCATTCGCGCGAGAACGACCTGGAAGTGAACCCGGTCCGCGAGAAGAAGCTGACCAACATCCGCGCCGCCGGCAAGGATGAGGCGCTGCTGCTGACGCCGCCGCGCAAGATGAACCTGGAGCAGGCGATCGCCTATATCGAGGACGATGAGCTGGTCGAGGTGACGCCGTCGGCGGTGCGGATTCGCAAGCGCTATCTGGACCCGCACGAGCGCAAGAAGCGCGACCGCGCGGGCGCCTCGGCCTGATACGGCCGTAACCGTCCGGATGGGTACATCCGGACGGGCTGGCAGGTTTGGGAACAGGGCCGTGGTGGGTCTCTGGCGAGCGGATGTTCGCCGGGGGCTGCCGCGGCCCTTTTTCGTTCTTTCGCCCCCGGGCGATTTTTGGAACATTAAGAAATAATAAAGAAGTGGCGGAGAGTGTGTGAAGCTGGTAGCCGCGCTGGAAGCAGCGGAAATGCTGCCACGCCGATTTCGCGGACCCTCATGTTGCCAGCGACGGAAGGCGGGACCAGAAGAAGATTTTTCCGAAGAGGAAGCTCCCGTGTTTTTCGCCGAGAATTTCGTGTCGCTGCCTGTCGAGGAACAATGGGATTATATCATCGCCCATACGCCGGACGGGATCAGGCACGGGCTCAGCGAAATCGTCAGCCGGCATGGCGAGACCTGCGTCGTCAATTTCTATGAGGCCCTGCTCAAGCGGCCCGATGCGGCGCTCTTCCTGGAACGCGAGACGGTCGAGCGCCGCCTGAGGGGCAGCCTGCTGGCGTGGCTGAAACGGCTGTTCCCTGCGCAGGAGACGGATATCCACGAACTGCGCGCGTTGCAGGAGCGGGTTGGGTCGGTCCATGCGCAGCTCGAAATTTCGCCCAATCTGGTATCGTATGGCTTCTATTTCATAAAGATGAGCCTGACGCTGCTGATCGTCGATTATTTCGACACGAAGGAAGAGCAGCTTCAGGCCTGTGTCTATTGTCAGTCCATGGTCGATTTCGCCATGACCTACATGAACAAGGCCTATAACACCGGCTTTCGGAAGAAGGTGGAGCAGGACCAGTCCTTCAAGCTGTTCTCGCTGGGGCAGGATCTGCATTTCGAGAAGGAAAACCAGAAGGCGACCTTCTTCGACTGGAGCACCCAGGCGCTGTTCTGCCTGTGCGAACAGCGTGTGGGAGAATTGCAGACGATCGGGGAATCGCAGTTCGGCCTGTGGCTGGCCCATAAGGGGCAGACGCTGTTCAGGGGCACCGAGGATTTCGCGCTGCTGCAGGACATGATCGGGGCCATCGACCGGCGCATCGTGGCGGTGCGGGCGGAGGATGGGGTGCCGGCCGGCTTCGCGGCCGAGCTGCGGAACAGCATCAGGGATGTCACGTACCTGACCAACCGGCTGTTCCAGGCGATGGAGGCGCTGCAGAGCGGGCTGGACCCGCTGACCAGGACCCTGACCCGCCGTTTCCTGGATGGGGTGATCCAGAACGAGATCGCCTTTTCCCTGACGCACGACAAGGTCTTCAGCGTCGTTCTTCTCGATATCGATTTCTTCAAGAAGATCAACGATGCCAGGGGGCATCTGGCCGGGGACGAGGCGCTGCGCCATGTCGCCGGCATGATCATGGAGACGGTGCGCGGCAACGATTATGTCTTCCGCTATGGGGGCGAGGAATTCCTGATCGTCCTGACCGAAAGCGCCAGCGCGGAGGCTGCCGCCTGTGCGGAGCGCATCAGGAGCCGGATCGAGAAGAGCGCCATTCCCTGTTCGACGGGAGACACGCTCTCGCTGACGATTTCGGCGGGGATTGCGACCTTTCAGGGCGGGACCAGGATCGGCACGCTGATCGAGCAGGCGGATCGGGCGCTGTACGCGGCCAAGGATGCGGGGCGGAACCGGGTCGAAATCTTCTCCCGCGACGGGTGAGGGGACGGGCGGTGGCCCGCCGCCCGCGCAGACGTAATTCGTAACGATTTTCAGTTTGCGATTGCGTTGCAATTAAGGCAATGTGCCGGACACTGGGCAGTGATTTATGAATTTTAATGCGAGACGGGAGCGGGGCGGCGTGCTAGCAATTGCAGGCACGGTCCGTATGCCGCGTTGTGTCGTCTGCCTGAAGACGGATGCATCCTCCGGTTACGGTTCCGGGTGTTGATTGGGATGACATCCTGATTCTGGAGACATTCAATGATCGTTTCGACACGTCGGTTCCTGGCCGCTCTTTCGACTGTTGCCCTGATGGGCGCCGCCGTTCCGGCCATGGCGCAGGAAGCACCGACCATGCCGGCGGCTCCGTCCGTCCCGGCGGCACCGTCCACCACCGCCCCGGCGGCCCCCGCAGCCCCGAGCACCCCGGAAGCCGCGCCGGCGACCCCGGCGGCTCCGATGACCTCGAGCGAGGCGCCGAAGACCCACAAGCACAAGCATAAGCACAAGAAGAAGACGACGACGGAAGCCAGCCCCTCCAAGTAATCGGGCTGTTTCGTCACGGCGCGGGCCATGGCCCGGCGGCCGGAAGGGAGCGGGGGTGGCTTGGCTGCCCCCGCTTTTTTTGTGCGCTGTTTTTCATGCGCTGTGCGCCGCATGGGACGGAGAGCCTGAGCGGAAACGCGCGCCGGATCGCCACCAGCGCGCGTGCGGTCAGGCAGTGTAGCGGCTGATGGAGAGGTCGAGGTGGGGGATGGCGGGGCGGCGGCCGTCGACCAGGTCGGCCAGGAGCTGGCCGGAGCCGCAGGCCATGGTCCAGCCGAGCGTGCCGTGGCCGGTGTTGAGCCATAGATTGCCGAAGCGGCCCGAGGGGCCGATGACCGGGGTGCCGTCGGGGGTGTTGGGGCGTAGGCCGGTCCAGTAGGTGGCGCGGGTGAGGTCGCCGCCGCCGAACAGGTCGGAGAAGGAGAGTTCCAGCGTGCGGCGGCGGTCGGGGCTGAGGCGCAGGCTGTAGCCGGTCAGCTCGGCGGTGCCGCCGATGCGGATGCGGTCGCCCAGACGGGTCATGGCGACCTTGTAGCTCTCGTCATTGACGGTGGAGGTCGGGGCGCGGGTCTCATCCGTGAGGGGGGCCGTCAGCGAGTAGCCCTTGACCGGGTAGACCGGCAGCCTGATGCCCAGCGGGCGCAGCATCAGCGGCGAATAGCTGCCCAGGGCCAGCACGTAGGCGTTGCCCGTGATGCGGCCGGCGGAGGTGCGGACGCCCATGATCTCGGTGGCGCTGGCGTCCAGCCCCTCGATGCGGGTTTCATATTTGAAGGTGACGCCCAGTTCCTCGGCTTTCTGCGACAGGCGCTGGGTGAACATGTGGGCGTCGCCGGATTCGTCGCCGGGGAGGTACAGGCCGCCCTTCAGCAGGTGGCTGGCATGGGCCAGGCCGGGTTCGCGTGCCACGATCTGCGCTGTGTCGAGCAATTGGTGGGGCACGTTGCTTTCGGTGAGCAGGCGCATGTCATCCTGCGTATGGTCGAGTTGGGCCTGGGTGCGGAAGAGCTGGATCAGGCCCTTCTGGCGGTCGTCATAGGTGATGCCGGTTTCGGCGCGCAGTGCGGTCAGGCAGTCGCGGCTATATTCGGCCACCCGCAGCATGCGGGCCTTGTTGACGTCGTAGGCATGGGCGTTGCAGTTGGCCAGGAGCTGCGTCATCCAGCGCAGCATCGGCAGGTCCAGCCGCGCGCGGATGACCAGCGGGCTGTTCTTCTTCAGCATCCAGCCCAGCGCCTTCAGCGGCAGGCCGGGCATGGCCCAGGGGGTGGAATAGCCGGGCGAGACCTGGCCCGCATTGGCGAAGGAGGTTTCCATCGCGGCGGCGGGCTGGCGGTCGATCACCGTAACCTCGTGGCCCTGTCTGGCCAGGTACCAGGCGGTGGTGACGCCGATGACCCCGGCGCCCATGACGATAACCTTCACCTGTTGTCTCCCTGTGGTGATGCGTCCGCGCGATAGACGCGGTGATAGCGTCTGCCCAGGCCGGTCAGCAGTTCGTAGCCGATGGTGCCGGCGGCTTCGGCGGCGTCTTCCAGCGAATGGTGCGGGCCGATCAGGTCCAGTGCCGTGCCGGGCGCAAGTGGGGTGTCGCCCAGGGTGGTGACGTCGACGGCCAGGCAGTCCATGGAGATGCGGCCGACGATGGGCAGTCTGAGGTCCGGCCGTTCCGGCAGGATGGCGTGGCCGTGGCCGCCGATGGCGCGGGGGAAGCCGTCGCCATAGCCTACGCCCAGGGTCGCGATCCGGCTGGGCCGGTCGGCGATGAAGCCCGCGCCGTAGCCCACCGCCGTTCCGGGGCCGATCTGGCGGGTCTGCACGATGCGCGCCTGGAGGCGGACCACCGGTAGCATCGGGTTTGGTTGGCCTGGGGTGGGGTTGATGCCGTACAGCGCGGCGCCGGGGCGCACCATGTCGAAATGCCAGTCCGCGCCGAGGAACAGGCCGGAGGATGCCGCCAGACTGGCCGGCAGGGCGGGCAGTTGCGCGCGCAGGCGCAGGAAAGTGGTGCGCTGGGCGCGATTGGCGGGATGGGCGGGTTCGTCGGCGCAGGCCAGGTGGCTCATGACCAGAAGGGGGGTGAGGCCGGCCAGCGGCGTGTCTTCGGACAGAAGCGTGGCCACGTCCTCGTCCGACAGGCCGAAGCGGGACATGCCGCTGTCGAGTTGCAGCGCGGCGGGGAGAGGGGTGCCGGCCTGATGGGCCAGGGCGCGCCAGTTTGCGATCTGCTCCAGGCTGTTCAGGACCGGGACCAGCCCGGCTTGCCGCATGGCGGCTTCGGTCCCCGGCATGGGGCCGTTCAGGACGAAGATCGTGCTGTCGGCGCCCAGCAGCGGGCGGATGGCGGCGCCTTCGGCCAGGTGGGCGACGAAGAAGGTCCGGCAGCCGGCGCGGTGCAGCGCCGGAACCACGCGGGCGGCGCCCAGCCCGTAGGCATCGGCCTTGACGGCGGCGGCGCAGGTCACGCCGGGGCCGACACGGTCGCGCAGCCTCCGGTAATTTTCGGCCAGGGCGGCGAGGTCGATGGTCAGGATGCCGCCGGCCGAGGCGGCGGGGGCGTTTGGTTCAGCGTCGACTGGCACGTTTTGGTGGGCTCCCGTCGGGATGGCTGACGATAGACCAATTTCACCCTGGTGCAATGTCGCGGGGGGAAGATGTTCTTTTTTGCAAAAAAGAACCAAAAAACTCTGATTCGTTCAGGAGTTTTGTGCTGGGGACACGCGATGGCCCTGAACGGATCAGAGTCTTTTTGCTTCTTTTTCTTCAGAAAAAGAAGACTTAACCGGGCACGCCCTTGCTGGTGGAATACTCGAAATGCAGAGCCGTATCGGGCCGCACGATCGGGTGGATGGCGTGCGCCGCCATGGCGCCCTCGCTGAAGCCTTGCAGGATCAGTTTCAGCTTGCCGGGGTAGGTGGCGACGTCGCCGATGGCGAAGATTCCGGGGAGCGAGGTTTCGCAGCTTGAGGGGACCACGGGGATAGTACTGCGGATGGAGTCGATGCCCCATTGGGCGATCGGGCCGAGATCGGTCGACAGGCCGAAGAAGGGCAGCAGGCGGTCGGCTTCCAGCACGCGGGTGTCGCCGTCGAGGGTTGCGACCTCGACGCCTTCCAGCTTGCCGTCGGTGCCGTGCAGGCCGTGGAGCTGGTAGGGGACGATCTTCTCGATGCGGCCGGCGGCCACGGCTTCGTCGAACTGGCGCAGGCTTTCCGGTGCGGCGCGGAAACGGTCGCGGCGGTGGACCAGAAAGATCTTCTCGGCTTCGTCCTTGAGGGCCAGGGCCCAGTCGATGGCGGAATCGCCGCCGCCGGCAATCACGATGCGGGTGCCGGTGAAATCGGCGCGGCGGCGCACGTAATATTGCACGGCGCCCGTGGCCTCGAACCCTTCCAGCCCGGCCAGCGGCGGGCGGTTGGGGCCGAAGGCGCCGGCGCCGGCGGCGATGATGACGGCGCGGGTGCTGATGACGTCGCCCTTGTCGGTGCGCAGCGTGAAGGCGCCGCGATGGCCGGCCAGGCCCTCCACCCGGCGGCCCAGCAGGCGGGGCACGGCGAAGGGGGTGATCTGGCGGTCCAGGGCCTCGATCAGCGCCGCGCCTTCGATCGCGGGGTGGGCGGGGATGTCGTAGATCGGCTTTTCCGGATAGAGGGCGGCGCACTGGCCGCCGATGCTGTCGAGCGCGTCGAGCAGGACGCAATCCAGCTTCAGCATGCCGCATTCGAACGCCGCGAACAGGCCGGTGGGGCCGGCGCCGATGATGGCGACATCGGTGGAAAGGGTGGGGGCGTCGGTCATGTCGGTTCCGTGATGCTGCACTGCTGAACGATCAGGGGTTCGGTTGTGCGGTCTGTTTTGGCTGAGTGCAAGATGGCGGATACGGGGGCGGGGAAAACGGGGTCTTGTGCCGCTGCCGAGCCGGCGGGCATCATGAGCGGATGGAACCGCTGACCATCAATCTGCCGAGCCCCGAGGCGACGGGGGACCTGGCGAGGCGGCTGGCCCGTGCCGCGCGGCCGGGCGACGCCATTCTGCTGTCCGGCGTGCTGGGTGCCGGGAAGAGCGTGTTTTCCCGCGCCTTTCTGCGCGCGGCCTGTGGCGATCCGGAGATGGAGGTGCCCAGCCCGACCTTTACGCTGGTGCAGGCTTATGACGCGCCGGTGGCGCCGGTCGCGCATTTCGACCTCTGGCGGCTGGATGGGCCGGGGGGGCTGCACGAGCTGGGCTGGGACGATGCGTGCGAGGGCATCGTGCTGGTGGAATGGCCGGACCGGCTGGGAGCCCTGACGCCGGTGGAAGCGTTGCGGATCGAGCTGCTGGTGACGGGCGAGGAGGCGCGCTCCGCGCGGATTGCGGGGTGGGAGGATCGGCCCGTGTGGGCGGAACTGGCGGCTTGGAGGGTGGCATGAGCATTCCGATGCCGCAGCGGGCGATGCTGTTTGCCGCCGGGGCCGGCAGCCGGATGCGGCCGCTGACCGAGGATACGGCCAAGCCGCTGCTGGCCGTCGATGGGCGGGCCATTCTGGACCATGTGCTGGACCGGCTGGACAAGGCCGGCGTGGCCGAAGTGGTGGTGAATGTGTGCTGGCAGGCCGGGAAGGTGCGCGAGGCGTTGCGCGCCCGTGCCGAGGCCGGGCTGGGGCCGCGTGTGGTCGTGCGGGCCGAGCAGACGCTGCTGGAAAGCGGGGGGAGTGCTGCCGCCGCGTTGCGGGACGGGGCGTTGGGGCCGGAGCCGTTCTTTCTGCTGAATGGCGATTCGCTGTGGCTGAACGGGCCGGTGCCGGCGTTGCGCCGGTTGGCCGCTGCCTTCGACCCGGCGCGGATGGATGCGCTGTTGCTGCTGGCGCGGACCAGCCTGGCGGTGGGGGCGGTCGGGCAGGGGGATTTTGTCTCCGCGCCCGACGGGTTGCTGCGCCGGGCGGTGCGGGGGGCGCTGACGCCTTATGTGTTTGCCGGGGTGCAGTTGGCCACGCCTGCGCTGTTTGCCGAGGCGCCGCCGGGGCCGTTCAGTCTGAACCGGTTGTGGGATGCGGCCATCGCGCGGGGGCGGCTGTTTGGCATCGTGCATGATTCGGTGTGGTGCCATCTGTCTCGGCCGGAGGATCTGGCGGTGGCGACGCGGGCGTTGCGGCTGGCGCGGGAGCCGGATGCGGCTGAACGGGATGCCGCATTGTGAGCGTCATTGCGACGGTTCCGCCGCATGTGCCTTTTCTGGATGAGATTGCCGCCCGCTGGATGGACGGGGTGGGGGGCGATCCGCAGCTTAGCGGTGACGGGCTGATCCTGCTGCCCAGTCGCCGGGCGGCGCGGGCGCTGACCGAGGCGTTTCTGCGCCGGGCCGATGGCAGGCCGCTGCTGCTGCCGCGTATTGCGCCGCTGGGGAGCCTGGACGAGGCGGGGCTGGCGCTGTCGGGGGATATGGCGCTGGATCTGCCGCCCGCCGTGGAGCCGTTGCGGCGGCTGGCGACGTTGGCGCTGCTGATTTTGAAGGCGGGGGATGCGTTCGGGGAGGTTCTGTCGCTGGATCAGGCCTGGCCGCTGGCCCGCGCTTTGGCCGAGCTGATGGACGATGCCGAATGGGCGGAGTGCGATCTGGCCGAGACGCTGCCGCTGGCGGCGGATGGGGATTTTGCCGAACATTGGCGGGAGACGCTGCGGTTTCTGTCGATCGTCACCAGCGTGTGGCCGGCGTGGCTGGCCGAGCAAGGGGTGATGAACCCGGTGGCGCGGCAGGTCGCGCTGCTGCGGGCGCAGGCGGAGCGCTGGCGTGCCGCGCCGGATGCGGAAACCCGTTTGTGGGCCGTGGGGTTTACCGATGCGGTGCCTGCGGTGCGCGCGGTGCTGGATGCCGTGTTGGGGCGGGCCGGCGGGCGGCTGGTGCTGCCCTGGGTGGATCTGTCGCTGGATGAGGAGATCTGGGCGGCGCTGCCGGATGGGCATCCGCAGGCCGGGTTGGCGCGGCTGCTGACCGGGCTGGGGCGGGTGCGTGCGGATCTGGCGGTGTGGGATGGCGGGGCGGATGGGCCGGCCTCCTGCCCCGCCGGGCGGGGTGGGGTGCTGGCGCGGGCTTTGCTGCCGGCGGCGGCGCTGGGCGACTGGCTGCGCGATGAGGGCGTGGTGGCGCTGGATGGGTTGTCGGTGCTACGCGCCGCCGATCAGCAGGAGGAAGCGGCTGCCATTGCGCTGGTGTTGCGGCAGGCGATCGTGACGCCGGGGCGGCGGGCGGCGCTGGTGACGCCTGACCGGGGGCTGGCCGGGCGGGTGGCGGTGGAGCTGGCGCGCTGGGGCGTGGTGGCGGATGACAGTGCGGGCGAGCCGTTGCATGCCACGCCGCCTGCCGTGTTTTTGCGCCTGCTGGCGCGGGCGGCTGCCGGTGGGTTGTCGCCGGTGGCGTTGCTGTCGTTGCTGAAGCATCCGCTGGCGGCCTGCGGGCTGGCGCCGGGGGCGTGTCGTGCCTCGGCGCGGTTGCTGGAGCGGGCGTTGCTGCGGGGGCCGGCGCCTCGGCCGGGGTTCGAGGGGCTGCGCGACCGGTTGGCGGCGGCGCGGGACGATGCGCATGGGGCGCTGGCGGATCGGCCGGATGCGCCGGAGGATCTGGCCGGGTTTGTCGATCGGCTGGAGCGGTGTCTGGGGCCGGTGCTGGGGCTGTGGTCGGCGGAGGCTCGGCCGGTCGTGGACCTGCTGAGCGGATTGATCGAGGCGGCGGAGGCGCTGGCCGCGACCGATGAGACGTCCGGCGCCGACCGGTTGTGGGCGGGGGAGGACGGGAACGCGCTGGGCCAGCATCTGGCGGGGCTGGTGGCGTTCTGTGATGTGTTGCCGGCGCAGCCTGGGCGGGTGCTGGAAGGGTTGCTGACGGCGTCGATGGGCGGGTTGTCCGTGCGGTCGCGGCGTGGGTTGCGGGGGCGGAGCGAGACGGCGCTGCATCCGCGCATCTTTATCTGGGGCCTGATGGAGGCCCGGTTGCAGTCGGTCGAGACCATGGTGCTGGGCGGGCTGGTGGAGAGTGTGTGGCCGCCGGCCACCGATCCGGGCCCGTGGATGAGCCGGCCGATGCGGGCGCGGGTGGGGTTGCCCTCGCCGGAGCGGGCCATTGGGCAGGCGGCGCATGATTTTGTGGCCTGTGCCTGTTCGGCGGGGGAGGTCGTGCTGTCCGTGCCCGGTCGGCGGGATGGGGCGCCGACCGTGCCGGCGCGCTGGCTGGTGCGGCTGGATGCGTTCCTGGCCGGGCGGGGGCAGGCGGTGCCGGCGCATGACGCGCTGTCGTGGCTGATGCGGCTGGATCGGCCGGCGGAGGCGCCGCGGCCGGTGGCGCCGCCGCGGCCTTGTCCGCCGGTGGATCTGCGGCCGCGTAATCTGACGATTACCGAGATCGAGACCTGGATGCGTGATCCGTATGCGATTCATGCGCGGCATATTCTGGGGTTGCGGCGGTTGAAGGAGATCGAGGAGCCGGCGGATGCGGCCGATTACGGCACCATCGTGCATGCGGCCCTGGATCGGTGGTTTCGCCTGTCGCCGGAGATGCGGGGCGGTGAGGCGGGGTTGCGTGGGCTGTTTGCCGAGGCGTTGACGGAAGCGCGGTTGCGGCCGGCGCTGGCGGCGTGGTGGGCGCCGCGTCTGGAGCGGATCGCGGCCTGGGTGGTCGCCACCGAGGCCGCGCGGGCAGCGGGTGAAGGCGCGCCGATCGTGCTGACGCGGACCGAGCAGAGCGGCCGGGCGACGCTGAATGACCTGCCGGGCGGGCCGTTCCTGCTGCGGGGGCGGGCGGATCGGATCGACCGGGACGTGGCGGGGGCGTTGCTGCTGATCGACTACAAGACCGGGACGCTGCCGAACCGCAAGACGGTGCTGGCCGGCTGGTCGTCGCAACTGATGCTGGAGGCGGCGATGGCCGAGCGGGGGGCGTTCGGGCCCGAGCTGGCGGGGCCGGCGCGCGAGCTGGCCTATTGGCGGCTGACCGGGGGGCCGGAGGCGGGGCAGATCCTGCCTTTGGCGGAAGGGGATGCGCTGGCGGAGCTGATCGCGGCGGCGTGGGAGAGCCTGCGCGGGCTGATTGCGATGTATGACGATCCGGGCCAGCCTTATCTGTCGCATCCGCATCCGGGGGAGAGCCCGCGTTTTGCCGATTATGCGCGGTTGGCGCGGGTGGCGGAATGGAGTGCGGCGCGTGATGAGGCGGCGCCATGAATCTGACCCCTCGGGATGCCATTGGGCTGGCGAATGCGCGGCAGGCGGAGGCTTCGGACCCTGAAGCCTCGGTGTTCGTCTCGGCTTCGGCGGGGAGTGGGAAGACCAAGCTGCTGATCGACCGGTTGTTGCGGCTGATGTTGCCGCGTGTCGGGCCGGACGGGGTGACGCTGGCCGGGTCGGACCCGGCGCGGATTCAGTGCCTGACCTTTACCAAGGCGGCGGCGGCGGAAATGGCGATCCGGTTGCAGAACCGGCTGGGGCGGTGGGTGACGCTGTCGGACGCCGAGCTGGACCGTGAACTGGCGGCGCTGTCGGTGCCGGCGGGTGAGGGGGCGCGGCGGGCGGCGCGGGAATTGTTTGCCCGCGTGCTGGATCTGCCGGGGGGGATGCGGATCGGCACCATTCATGCCTTCTGCCAGTCGCTGTTGCGTCGTTTTCCGGTCGAGGCCGCGATCAGCCCGCATTTTACGCTGGTCGAGGATACGGATGCCCGTATTGCGCTGGGCGAGGCGGTGGAAGGCGTGGTCGGCGCGGGTGGGGATGCGGTGACGCTGCTGGCCGGGCAGGTGATGGTCGGGGCCTTTGCGGCTCTGGTGGGCAACCTGCAGACCCAGATGCGGCGGTTGCGGCCGGTGATCGATCGGCTTTCGGTGGATCGGGCCGGGGTCGAGGCCGCGCTGATGCGGGTGCTGGGGGTGCGGAGCCGGGATGAGGCGGCGCTGCGCCATGCGGGCTGCGTGCCGCCGGATGAGGCGGGGCTGCGCGGTGTGTTGCGCGTGGTGGCGGAAGAGGGGCCGCCCGGTGCGCGGCGGACGGCGGCCGCCATGCTCGACTGGCTGGCGTTGCCGCCGGAGGAACGGGCGGCGCGGTGGGGCGTGTGGCGGGCGGCGCTGGTGACCAGCGAGAATGCGCCGCGCAAGCGGGGCGGGCTGAGCGCGAAGTTCGATACCGAGCATGAGGGGGTCTGCGACGCGCTGGTGGCCGAGGCCGAGCGCGTGATTGCCGTGGATGAGGAATGCCGCGCGATTGCCCTGCTGCGGGCGACCATGGCGCTGCTGGATGTCGCGGTGCCGGTGCTGCTGCGCTATGGCGAACGCAAGCGCGGGCAGGGGCTGGTCGATTATGACGATCTGATCGAGCGCACGCTGGATCTTTTGAAAGATCCTGGGGCGGCCTGGGTTTTGTACAAGCTGGATGGCGGTATCGATCATCTGCTGCTGGATGAGGTGCAGGATACCTCGCCCGATCAGTGGGCGATCGCGGGTGGGCTGACGTCGGAGTTCTTTGCCGGGGCGGGTGCGCGGGAGCCGGATGCGGCGCCGCGCACCTTGTTCGCGGTGGGGGATTACAAGCAGTCGATCTATTCGTTCCAGGGGGCCGATCCGGAGGCGTTTCGCCTGTGGCGGGCACGGTTTCGGCGGCGGGTGGAGGAGGCGGGGAGTCCGTGGAAGGAGCCGGCGCTGACGGTTTCGTTCCGGTCCACCGCGCCGGTCTTGAATCTGGTCGATGCGGTCTTTGCCTTGCCCGATGCGGCGCGGGGGCTGGTCGAGCCCGGGGGCGAGGTGCCGGTGCATCTGTCCGCGCGGCCGGGGCAGGGCGGGCGGGTCGAATTGTGGCCGCTGACGCCGGTGGAGGATGATGGGGGGGCGCCCGATCCGTGGCGGGCGCCGCGCGAGAATGCGGGCCAGTCCACGGCCGCGCAGCGGCTGGCGGATACGCTGGCGGCGTGGATCGTGGCCGAGTTGCGCAAGCCGCCCGAGCCGGGGCAGGCGCCGCTGACGCCGGGGGATGTGCTGGTGCTGGTGCCCCGGCGCTCGGCGTTTGTGCGGGCGCTGATCCGGGCGTTGAAGACGCATGATGTGCCGGTGGCCACCCTGGTGCGGACCGGGCTGGTGGACCAGGTGGCGGTGCAGGATTTGATGGCGCTGTGCGATGCGCTGCTGCTGCCGCAGGATGATCTGACGCTGGCCTGTGTGCTGACCTCGCCGCTTGGTGGCGTGTCGGATGACAGTCTGCTGGCGTTGGCGGCCGGGCGGGGGGAGAAGCCGCTGTGGGCGGCGTTGCGGGATCGGCAGGTAGAGCGGCCGGAGTGGCAGGCGGCGTGGACGATGCTGGGGACGCTGTTCCGCCGGGTGGATTATGCCTCGCCCTACGGGTTGCTGTCCGAGGCGCTGGGGCCGCTGGGGGGGCGGGCGCGGCTGCTGGCGCGGCTGGGGCCGGAGGCGGCCGAGCCGGTGGATGAACTGCTGTCGGCCGCTTTGCGCTATGAATCGCTGCATCCGGCCTCGCTTCAGGGGTTTCTGCACTGGCTGCGGGCGTCGCAGGAGAGTGTGAAGCGCGAGCCCGATGCGGCGGCCGACATGGTGCGGGTGATGACCGCCCATGGTGCCAAGGGTTTGCAGGCGCGGCTGGTGATTCTGCCCGACACGGTCGGGGCCGCGAAATTCGATGGCGGCATTGTCTGGGGGCGGGACGAGAAGTCGGGGCTGGAATTGCCGGTGTGGGTGCCGCGTGCCGATATGGGCGTGGGTGTGACCGGCGCCTTGCAGAACACGATCCGCGAGGCGGCGGCGGAGGAATATCATCGGCTGCTGTATGTGGCGCTGACGCGGGCCAGCGACCGGCTGGTGGTGTGTGGCTGGCAGCAGAAGCGCAACGTGGCCGAGGATTGCTGGTACAGCCTCTGCCAGCAGGGGTTCGAGCAGGCGGGGGCGGAGGAACGGCCCTTCGACCTGGGATGGGAGGGCACGCGGCTGGTGCTGGAGGCGCCGGCTGCCGTGGCCTCGACGGAGGTGCGCGCGCCGCGTGCCGAGGCCGTGCCGGCTCCCCTGCCGGGGTGGATGGGGCGGGCGCCCGATTGGGTGGCGACGGCGCCGCCTGTGGAAGCGGCGCTGCTGCGGCCGCTGGTGCCCAGCCGGCCGGACGATGCGCCGCTGGGGCCGCAGCCGGCCGTGCGCTCGCCGCTGGCCATTGCGCAGGCCCGGCGGCCGGCGGCACGGGAGCAGGCGTTGCGGCGCGGTGAGATCGTGCATGCGCTGCTGCAATATCTGCCCGATCATCCGCCCGCGCGGCGGCGGGATGTGGCGCTGGCCTGGCTGGCGCGGCCGGGCAATGGGCTGGATGCGGCGGAGCAGGCACGGATTGCCGGGCAGGTGCTGGCGGTGATGGACGAGCCGGCGCTGGCGCCGCTGTTCGGGCCCGGCAGCCGGGCGGAGCAGCCGGTGGCCGGTGTGGCCGGGGGCAGCGTGATCGTGGGGCAGGTGGACCGGATGGTGGTGTGCCCCGACGCGGTGCTGCTATGCGATTTCAAGACCAACCGCCTGCCGCCGAAGGATGTGGAATCGACATCGGTGCTGTATCTGCGCCAGATGGCGTCGTACAGGGCCCTGATGGCAGCCCTCTATCCTGATCGGCCGGTTCGATGCACCCTTGTCTGGACCGAGGAGGTCCGGATCATGGCGTTGCCCGATTCGCTGCTGGCGCGGCATGCGCCGGGCGCCGTGCCGGACGGAGCGTAACTTGAATCCCGGTGGTCCGGCGCCATGTGCAGGCAGAGGGCCGCCAACGAAGCCCGAGGAGTGATGTGATGAGCGAGAACACCGTGGCCGTCAGCGACGCCACTTTCGAAAGCGATGTGCTGAAGGCCGAAGGGCCGGTGCTGGTCGATTTCTGGGCCGAATGGTGCGGCCCGTGCAAGATGATCGCCCCCGCGCTGGAAGAGATCGGCGCCGAGTTCAAGGGCCAGCTGACGGTTGCGAAGGTGAATATCGACGACAACCCGAGCACGCCCAATACCTATGCCGTGCGCGGCATTCCGACGCTGATCCTGTTCAAGGACGGCAAGCCGGCGGCCACCAAGGTCGGTGCGCTGCCGAAGAGCCAGCTCAAGGAATGGGTCAAGAGCAGCATTTGAGGCTTTGACCGGCGGGGAGATTGGGGCTCTGCCCCAAACCCCGCCAAAGGCCGGGGGCCTTTGGAAACCGATTCGTTATTCTTTTGCCTGTGGGCGTGTGGTTACCAGGGGGCGCGGCCTGTGTTCTGGGCGCGGCGATAGCCGACGAGGACGACCACGACGACGATCGCGATCATGATCGGCAGGGGAACGTGGCGCATGATCCGGTAGAGGGTCGAATAAAGCATTACGTTGTACATCGTGTGGACGAAGCGGCCGGCGAACGCGTGGGACGCGGCGTGGCCGGCATAGCTCGACGCATGAAAGAGCGTATTTGCGGCGGAATGAAAGCGCATCGTCATCTCCCTGGCGGGAGACATCATAGCATGAATGCGTGATTGCCTGCCTCAGGCGGACCAGCTTGTGGGAATGGCGTGGCAATGGGCCAGCCCGGCGCGGAAGCCGGGGCTGCACAGGGCGGCGAGTTCGCCCTGGTGGTCGTAGGTCGGCATCAGCCGTTCCAGCAGGGCATTCTTGGCCGTGGCCGGGTGGAAATAGATCTCCGACAGGCCTTCGGGCAGGTGGGCGGCCAGGGCGGCGACGCGGTCGGCGGTCATGTGGCCGCTCCACGCGATGCCGAAGCACCAGTCATTGGTGCGCAGGCCGGCCTTGCGGGCTTGGTGGCGCAGTACGTTTGTCCAGCGGCGCAGGGCGGCCGAGCCCATCGAATCGTTGTAGGTGCCGGCCGCGATCAGCGGTTCGGGCGGCTCCAGGGGGACGCGGACGGCCTGGAGGCCGTGGCGCAGGCCGCTTTCGATCAGATATTTGCCCACCGTGGGGTGGAGGTGCATGTGCTTGTGGGCGTTGGCGTGGTCCAGCCGCAGGCCGGTGCGGGCGAAGGCGGCGAACTGGGCCTCGATTTCCGCGGCCAGTTGCAGGCGGACGTCGGGGCGGAAGAAATAGCGGATGCCGAGATCGAGCTGGTCGGAGGGGAATTGGCCCTCTGCATTCACCAGGAGCGGGATTTCGGAGGGGGGGAGGACCGCCGGCCCTTCGATGACCACCAGGTGCAGGCCGACATTGAGGCCGGGCAGGCGGCGGGCCCGCGCGATGGCGTCCTCGGCCGCCGGGCCGGCCACCATCAGGCTGGCGGTGGAGAGCAGCCCGTCACGATGGGCGATCTCGATGGCTTCGTTGGCTTCCTCCGACAGACCGAAATCGTCGGCGGAGATGATCACGTGCTTCATGGTGTGACCCGGGAGGCGCTTTGAGATTGAAGCAGAGCCAGGGCGCTGCCCTGGACCCGGCAGGGCCTGAGGCCCTGCACCCCACGAATGGGTTTCCAAAGGGCGACTGCCCTTTGGTGGGTCAAGGGCAAAGCCCTTGGATTACGCGGCGCGGCGATCCTTCAGGAACTGGAAGAACTCGACGCCTTCGCGCAGGCGACGCTTCATCATCTGCGGGCTGCGCACCATCTCGTTGACGATGGAGGCGATCTTCGGGACGCGGAAATAGAATTTCCGGTAGAATTCCTCGACGCCGTTGAAGATTTCGCTGTGCGACAGGTGGGGATAGTGCAGCGGGGCCATCTGCACGCCGTTCTCGTCGATCAGCTCGGCATTGCTCTCGTCCAGCCAGCCATTCTCGGTCGCCTGCTTGTGCAGGAAGGTGCCGGGATAGGGGGCGGCGAGGGAGACCTGGAGCGTGTGGGGATTGATCTCGGTGGCGAACCTGATCGTCTCCTGGATCGTCTCCCGCGTCTCGCCCGGCAGGCCGAGGATGAAGGTGCCGTGGATCTTGATGCCCAGCTCGTGGCAGTTCCTGGTGAACTCGCGCGCGGTTTCGACGCGCATGCCCTTCTTGATGTTGTGCAGGATCTGCTGGTTGCCGCTTTCATAGCCGACCAGCAGCAGGCGCAGGCCGTTGGCCTTCAGCACTTCCAGCGTCTTGCGCGGCACGTTGGCCTTGGCGTTGCACGACCAGGTGACGCCCAGCTTGCCGAGTTCCTTGGCGATGGCTTCGGCGCGGGGCAGGTCGTCGGTGAAGGTGTCGTCGTCGAAGAAGAATTCCTTCACCTGCGGGAAATACTGCTTCGCCAGCCGGATTTCGGCCGCCACATGCTCGGGGCTGCGGGTGCGGTAGTGATGGCCGCCGACCGTCTGCGGCCACAGGCAGAAGGTGCAGCGCGATTTGCAGCCGCGGCCGGTGTAGATCGAGATATACGGGTGCATCAGGTACCCGATGAAATAATCCTCGATCTTGAGGTCGCGCTTGTAGACCTCGGTCACGAACGGCAGGCTGTCCATGTTCTCGATGATCGCGCGGTCGCGGTTATGGACGATTTCGCCGGCTTCGTTGCGCCAGGAGATGCCGTCGACATCCGCGAAGTCGCGGCCTTCGGCGATTTCCTTGATCGTGAAATCGAATTCGTTGCGGGCGACGAAATCGACCGGCGGGGCTTTCAGCAGGCTTTCTTCCGCCTGGACCGCGACCTTGGCGCCGACCATGCCGATCTTGAGCTTGGGATTCTCGTCCTTGAGCATCTGCGCCACCTTTACGTCCGACGCGAAGGACGGGGTGGAGGTGTGCATGATGACCAGGTCGCGATTGCGCACGTCTTCGAGAATCGGCTCCATGCCCATCCGTGCCGGGGGGGCGTCGATCAGGCGGCTGCCTTCGACCAGGGCGGCGGGCTGGGCCAGCCAGGTGGGGTACCAGAACGACCGGATCTCGCGCTTTGCCTGGTAGCGGGAGCCGGCGCCGCCGTCGAACCCGTCGAAGGAGGGGGGCTGCAGGAACAAGGTTCTCAACATGGTCATGGTACGCTGATCCTCGGACGTGGGGAGAGTGGGCCCGGCACGGCCGTTTTCCCGGTCTGTCTGTTGATGTCGTGGCGGGCGCTTATTCGCCCGGCACGACCGGATGGGTAGGTGGCGCTATAGCCGAATGTGGTGTGATATGCATCGTCTGTCCACGCCAGGCAACGCGGGTGCCGCTGACGCTGCCCACCATGATGGCGGCGGACAGCCAGTCGCGTGCCGGGAGCAGCAGCAGCGGAAGAAGGCTGCGCTGGGCCAGCAGCCGGTCGGTGAAGAAGGCGCAGACCGCCCGGACAGCCCAGACGGTGAGGAAGACCCACCATGTCCATTGCGCATGGGGACAGAGCAGGACGCTGACCCCGGCCCAGAACAGCGGGAGCTGGATGGCCGACGCGGCATAGCCCGCCGGTTCCAGCGTTTTGACGGTGCGGCCCCAGCGCAGCTCGTGCGTCAGCACGTCGCCGAATCCGGCCTCGCCCACCGTGGTCCAGGTCATGCACGGCGCGATGGCGATATGCAGCCCGCGCTCGCGCACCAGGCGGCCCAGCACGGCGTCGTCGGCGACGTGGGGGACCAGGGCCTGCAGGCCGCCCACGGCCTCCAGCGTCTCGCGCCGCAGGGCCATGGTGGCGCCCAGGCAGTCCTGCCGGCCCAGATAGCGCGACAGCATGACGCCGGGCAGGAAATTATGGTTGATCTGGCAGGCGGCCAGCAGGCGGGGCAGGCTGTGCGTGGCCGGCAGGCCCGCATAGAGCGTGGTGGCCAGCCCCACGCCGGGCTGCGCCAGCGCGTGGACGACATGGCGCAGATAGTCCGGCGCCACATGGATGTCCGAATCGGAAATGACCAGCAGATCGTGCCGCGCGCGCGGCAGCATGTTGATCAGGTTGCCGATCTTGCGATTGACCCCGTGCATGGTCGGGTCGACCACGAGGTCGATGTCCAGCGTGGGGTGGCGCTGGCGCAGGCGGCGGACGATCGCGATGGCCGGATCGCCGGCATCCTGGACGCCGAAGACGATCTGGAAATGCGGGTAATCCTGGGTGCAGAAGCTTTCCAGCGCCTCTTCCAGCAGCGGCTCGTCGCCGTGCAGGGGCTTGAGGATCGTGACGGGCGGGGGCGAGCCGCCCGGGGGGACCCGTTCCTCGCGCCAGCGGAAGCGCGCCAGCAGCCCGGTGCCAAGCCCGGCCTGCACGCAGCCGGCCGCCGCGAGCAGGGCGGCGACACCGGCGGGAGAGGCGAGGGCATGCAAGGCGGGCATCAGTGTTCCGGCAAGGGTGGGGCGTGGTCGGGCGGGGCGAGGATCAGTCCTCGGAGAACGCCCGGACCTTTTTCTGTAGCAGGGCGATGAGGTTCTGGACATTCCCAGATGAAAGCGTCGCGCTGAAATCGGACCTCTGGGCTGCGACCTGGCTGATATGCGCGTTCAGCAGCACGTCCACGATCCGCCAGCCCTGCGGGCCGGAACGCATGACATAGTCGATCTCGGTGCCGTCGGTATCCTCGGCCGAGCCGATATGGGTGGTCACGATCTGGTCGCTGCCGACCGGGGAGGGGCGGGGCGTGGGATCGATGGTGAAGCGCGCGTCGCCGCCCGGCTTGAAGCTGGAGACGTAGCGGGCCACCGTGAACTGGCGGAACACGTCGCGAAGCTGCTGCTTGTCGGCATCGCTGAAGCCGGCATAGCGCAGGCCCACCGAGGCGCGCAGCACGGTTTCCAGATCATAGACCTTGTCCACCACCGGGCCCAGAATCTGCGTCCGCTGCGCGAAACTGCCGCTGTTGCGGGCCTGGACCTGGCCCAGGCCGGCATAGAGCGCGCTGACGGGCCCCGTGACGGCCGCCGCCGGGGCCGACTGGGCCAGTGCCGGGCGGGCGGACAGCAGCGGGAGGGCCACCGGGGCGGCCGCGAGGGCGGTGCCGAGCGCGAGGGAGAGAGAAAGGGAGCGGGGGAAGGTCATACGTCGCATAACAATCATGCTTTCGGTCCGATCGTCGCCTTTAGCAGGGGTTGGGTGCTCTGTTCGAGCCCCAATGCGTGCAGGGCGGTGGCTGCGATGGCGGTGGCGTCGAGCCCGGCCTCGCGATACTGGGCGTCCTGGGTGTTGTGGTCGATGAAACGATCCGGCAGCGTCATTGGGCGGAAGCGGACGCTGTCGAGCAGGCCGGTGCGCGCCAGATGGTGCATGACATAGGCACCGAATCCGCCTTCCGCACCTTCCTCGATGGTGATCAGCACCGCGTGGTTG
>NZ_JABEQE010000030.1 GCF_014174375.1 Gluconacetobacter asukensis | reverse complement strand
GTCGGAAGCCGGCTTGTCTTCCTCAACGATCGCCTGGATATCCGCCTGCATCTTGCCGTGCTGAAGCGCGCAGATGGCCTCGCCGATCGCCTTCTTCGATTCAAAGAATTTATAGATATAGGCTTTCGACAGACCGATGGCGTCGGCCAGATCGGCCATCGTGGTCTTCTTGTATCCGTAATGCCCGAAATGCTCGATGGCCGCCGTCATGATCTGATCCCGGCGCTCGTGATCGACCGGGCCACGTTGTCCAGTGTGAGGCGCGCGCATCCTGTTTCCCCTGGCTGAATTTGACGTCCTAGATAAGACACAGGCGGTGAATTGACAACGAGTGACTGTTGTGTATATAAGTCACTCGACTACAGCCGGACAACGCATGTCCGAGGCTTATCGAAGGTCGAACGCCATGAATCCCACGCTTCCTGCAACAAGGCGGAACACGGCACCTCCGCGCCACCGGGCAACGACCGGATTGCTGAAGCCGGCCATCGCGCTCTCCGTTGCAATGATGATGTCCGCCTGTGCGGTCGGCCCGGATTACAGGGCGCCGGATGTGCGTCTCCGTCCTTTTCACGGTGCGGCAGCCATCGGCGCCCGGCACGCCACGGCGGCACCGTCGCTCGACGCATGGTGGGAGGGATTTCACGATCCTGAACTGATGCGCATCGAACAGCGTGTACTGACCCAGAACCTGGATCTCGCGGCCGCCATGGCCCGCGTCCGCCAAGCGCGGGGCGCCGCGGAAGCGGCCACCGCACGCCTGTTGCCGACGCTGGATTTCACCCCGCAGGCCTCCGCGAACCGGTTGTCCCAGGAGGGGCTGATCGGCCATGTCGTACGGACCGTCCCCGGTTTCCACCGTGACTATCGCACCTATGACGTCAGCGGCGCGGCAAGCTGGGAAATCGATTTGTTCGGCGGCCTCAGGCGCGGGCAGGAAGCAGCGCGGGACGAGGAAGAGGCCGCGCAGGTGGAACGCGTGGGTGAGCGTATCACCGTGGCGGCCGACGCCGCTGACGCTTATTTCCAGATCCGGGGAGACCAGGCACGGCTCGCTGTCGCGGAAAGGCAGATTACCGTGGACACCCATCTGCTGGATCTGGTCCGCCAGCGACGCGCACAGGGCATTTCGAACGAGCGGGAACTCGCCCAGGCGGAGGCTTTGCTGCAATCCGCGCGCCAGACCGTGCCGTTGATCCGCATCGCCCTCGAAGCCCAGATCAACCGTCTTGACGTGCTGATGGGCGCTCAGCCCGGCACCTATGCCGCCGAGTTGGGAACGCCGTCCGACATTCCAGCCATTCCGGCCATCGGCGGCAGCGACAAGCCCACGGACATGTTGCGTCGCCGGCCGGACATTCTGGCGGCCGAACGCCGCCTGGCGGCATCGAACGCACGGATCGGCGAGGTGCTGGGCGATTACTATCCCAAATTGTCACTCACCGGTATTCTGGGCTTTCAAAGCCTCAGTCCCAACAAACTTTTCACAGCACCCGGTTTCCAGGCGACGGGATCGGGCGCGATCCGCTGGCGGATCTTCGATTTCGGCAAGATCGACGCCGAGGTGCAGCAGGCCCGTGGCGCCAATGCCGAGGCCCTGGCGCGCTACCGGCTGACGGTCCTGCATGCGGCCGAGGATGTAGAAAATGCCTTCACGACCTTGGTACAGACGGAGCAGCGCACAGGCGACCTGCAGACTGAAGTCGCCTCGCTGACCCGCGCGCGCGATCTTTCCCAGCAATCCTTCCAGGCGGGTGTCATTCCTCTGACGGACGTGCTCGACGCCGATCGGCAGCTTCTGGACTCGCAGGACCAACTGGCCCTCAACCGGGCAAACGCGGCACGCGCGGCCGTAAGCTCATTCAGGGCACTGGGCGGAGGCTGGCCCACATGACGGAGTTGATCCGGCAGACGTGGCAGAAGATAGGCTCTTTGCTCTTCTGCATGACTCTCGTCCCACTTGTTCGAGGGCGGCGTCCACCGCATATCAAAGAGGATTCGTGTCGCCCTCAATCGTAATCCAGAGCGTTGCGCCGTCGAGTTCCACGCAGGTAGAATGATTTTTTTAAAATCGGTCATAGGCGATGACGTCAACATCCGGAATCCGTCCCCCGTGCGGAGGCAGTTCGGCCGCTCCCTTCCCAACCGCCACAAACATGACCAGCGCATGGTCCTTGGGCAGGCGGATGATTTCCGCGACTTGTTCGAAATCGAATCCGTCCATCGGGCAGGTGTCATAGCCGTGCGCCGCTGCCGCCATCATCAGGGCATAGGCCGCCATACCAGCGGAACGGAACGCCTCGTCGCGCTGCATGGTCGGGTTGTTTTCATAATACTGGGTTATCATGGAAATGTATTTCTCGCGCATGGCCTCCGGTGCGTCCTTCCAATAACGGCCGGGGTTCTTCGCGTAGGCATGCATGTCCGCGCACAGAACGATCAATGCCGAGCATTCTTCGATCTGCGGCTGGTGCCATGCCACTTCCTTGATCGCGGTACGAACGACAGGGTCGCGCACCACCAGGAACCGCCAGTTCTGGATATTGAATGCGGTAGGCGCTGTCCGCGCCGCATGCAAGATGGCGGCCAGAGTCTCGTCCGGGATCTCATGACTTGCGTCGAAGCGTTTCGTCGCGCGCCGCGCGAGCATCGTATCCAGAATCTCATTCATCTTGCTTTCTCCTTCTGTTCGTCCAGATCCGCTGCGGGCGCGGAGCGCATCAGGCCACGCATTGCCTCTGCCGGCCAAGCCCATCAATGCCGAGTTCCACGACGTCGCCGGACTGGAGATAGACGGGCTCCGGCCGCATCCCCATCCCGACACCCGGAGGGGTTCCGGTGGCGATGACGTCGCCCGGCATCAGCGTCATGTAACGGCTGACATACGCGACGATCTCGGCCACGAAAAAGATCATCGTCCTTGTATTGCCGGCCTGCATCCGGCGACCGTTCACCTCGAGCCAGATATCCAGATCTTGGGGATCGGGCACCTCGTCCCGGGTCACCAGCCACGGGCCGAGTGGCCCGAACGTGTCGCAACCCTTGCCCTTGTCCCACTGGCTGGACTGCATCTGGAAGGCGCGTTCGGACACATCGTTGGCGATGCAGTAACCGGCGACATGACCCAGCGCGTCATCCACCGCAACAGCCTTCGCGCGCGTACCGATGATGACGGCAAGTTCGGCTTCCCAGTCCAGGCATCTCGCGCCAATCGGCGGCACGATCGGATCGTTCGGCCCGGAAAGCGCCGTGATGGCCTTGAGAAAGACGATCGGCTCCTTCGGCACCGGCAGGCCGGCCTCCTCGGCGTGGTCTCGATAATTGAGTCCGATGCAGACATATTTCCCGATCCCCGCGATTGGCACGCCCAGCCGCACCCCGGCATCCACAGGCGGCAAGGTCAACGGGTCGATCGCCGCCAGAGCAGCCAAACGCGCTGGTGCCAGAACCTCCGGCGACAGGTCACCGATTACGCCGGCCAGACTGCGCAGGCCCCCCATCTGATCGATCAGCGCCGGACGTTCCTGTCCCGGTTCGCCGTAACGGCACAGCTTCATACGTGTATCCTTTCGCTCAGTCGGAATCGCAGACGATGAGAGTCGAGGGCTCGAGCGCATGCACGATGATCGTTTCAAAACCGGTAACCGCGATACCGCAACCCGCATCGGCGTCATGCCCAAGGATTTCCACGCGTCCCGCAGCGACGAGAGCATAGACACAGCGATCCGCATAGGTCGGGACGACGGCCTGTCCGCCGGCCGGGAGCGTGAGGCGAATTACGCGGGCGCGAGCCTTCAGCGGCAGCGGGTCACCCGACCGCCCCTGATCCGTTTCCTCCGGATCGTCAGCTGGAAAGCCACTGGCCAGCAGGGCATGCTGATGCCCGAAGCGATCCCCAATGCGGCGCAGGCCGATTTCCGGCGCGCCACCCTCTTCTTCGGGTAGCAGCCAGAGCTGCAGGAGCGATGCCGGCGCACCGCCGGTTTTCCACGTCGCCATGGCCACGCCATCGCCGGCGCTGACGACATGACAATCGCCCGGCTTCAGCAGGCTGTCGCCAAGACCATCCACCAGCGCCACGACCATGCCATCCAGGACGAGGGTCACGATTTCGACCGCGCTTTCATGGTCCAGCCTGAAGGCGGCATCGGCCTCCAGCTCGATCCTGTTGAGCACCCGGAGCCGTCCCCAATGTGAGGGGGCGGGGTAAACGTAGTTTCGAAACGCGAAATGACAGTCGAGCTTGACGCCATCCTGGGCCAGATGACCCAGCTCGGAAAGATGCCGTACCTTGATCATCTCTGTCGCCCTCCCTGCCCGGACCGCTGGGCGGTCGCGACCGGATAGCGCACCTCCCAGCCACCGCCGAGCGCGCGGTAAAGCCGGGCCACCGAGACCGAGACCGCCGTCGTCGACTGCACGAGCTGGTTCTGGCTGGCCAGAAGCGCGTTCTGCAAGGTCAGCACGTTCAGGAAGTCCGACGCCCCCTGCACGTACTGCTGCTGGGCCAGACGTACGGCCGTTTCGTTCTGGGCCACGGTCTCCTTCAGCCGGTCGCGCTGCTGCTGGGCGGCGGAGAAATCGGCCATGGCATCGTCGATCTCCTGCCATGCCTTGAGAATGGTGCGCTGCAGGGTGATCGCTGCCTCCTTCTGCTGCGCCCGACGCAGGCGCAATTGCCCGGTCAGGCGACCGCCCTCGAACAGAGGTAGCGTCATGGTCGGGCCGAACCCGTATTGCCGCGACGCCCAGGACCCGAGCCCGCTGAATTGCAATGCCTGCACGTCGAGGCTGCCGGAGAGTGTCACGCGCGGAAAGAAATCCGCCACGGCCACGCCGATGCTGGCGGTGGCGACATGCAACTGCTCCTCGGCCATCCGAATATCGGGCCGACGCTCCGCCAGTTCCGACGGCAGGCCGACGGGCACCATGTCGGGCACCGGCGGAATCGGTGCCGGCGTGCCGAGCTGCGCCCGGAGCGCGCCCGGCTCGCGCGCGACCAGAAAGCTCAGCGCGTTGATCAGATGCACTTCCTGGCTCTGCAGGATCGGCAGGCGCGACTGGAATTCGCTGAGCTGTCCGCGCGAATCCGCCACGTCCAATTGGGTGGAGGCGCCTTGCGCAAAGCGCAGGCCCGTCAGGGCAACGCTGTGCCGGGCAGTGTCGATATTGCGGCCGACAATGGCGATCTGCGCCTGCACGCCACGCAGATCGAGATAATCCTGCGCGGTCTCAGCCATCAAGGAGACCAGGACATCACGCTGCATGTCCTGCGTCGCCTTGACCGCCGCGCTGGCGGCCTCGACCTGGCGCCGGACATGACCCCAAAGATCGACCTCCCAGGACGCGCTCATGCCGTATTGCGGCAGGTTGAAGGACGGATTGCCGACCGTGCCCGGCACGGCCACGGGGCCGAAGCCCTGCGCGCCGCTGGCGACATCGCCCGCGCCGGCGCGCTCCAGCGTGCCAAGCAGGCCGAGGATACCGTTGGTGCTGGCCCGCTCGCGTGCGTAGGAGGCATTCCCCTCCACATGCGGGAACTGTGCCGCGCTCGCAATCCGCCGCTCGGCGACGCTCTCCGCCAGACGATAGGCGCTCGCGCGCAGATCTAGATTGGCGGATGCGACCTGCTGTTCCAGCGCGGTCAGCACCGGATCGCGGTAGATCGTCCACCATTGCGGGTCGGCGGGGCTTTCCTCGGGGTGGCTTTCGGCATCCGCCAGGCCACGATGCCAGTGCGGCGCACTGACGAGATCAGGCTTGTGATAGTCGGGCCCGACCGTACAGGCGCCGAGCCAGAGCGTACTCGTCAGAGCGAGCATGCGGCGGTTGAGGCGTGTGATCATGATCCGCCCCTCACCGCCACGCATAGCGGGGGTCGCCCGCCTTCGGACCTTCCGGACGCGATGCCGTATCGACCGCCACCTCGACCGACATCCCCACCCGGACCCGCGCGGCAAGTGGCTGCCCCGGATCGAAGGTGATGCGCACCGGCAGGCGCTGGACCACCTTGGTGAAGTTGCCGGTCGCATTATCCGGCTGGATCGGTGCGAACGCGACGCCGGTCGCCGGGGGGATGCTGTCGACATGGGCACGGAGCGGCTGACCTGGGAACGTATCGACCCAGACCGTCGCTTTCTGCCCCGGCACAACGTGCGTGAGCTGCGTCTCCTGGAAATGGGCGACGACAAAGGCATCCTGGACTGGCGTGACCGCCAGCAGCGCGCTGCCAGGATTGACATAGTTGCCGACGCGCACGCCACGCGCGCCGACTACGCCGTCCACCGGGGCCGGGATGGTGCAATAGGATAAATCCAGTTCCGCCCGTTGTTCCTCGCCTTCGGCGCGGGTCAGATTACCCCTGGCGCGCGCGATCTGGGCGGCGAGCACATCCTTTTCCTGGATCGCGGCCTGTACGCTCGCCTCGTCGCGGGCTTTCGCGGCCGTGGCCTCGCGGGTCTGCGCCGCCGTGCGCTGGCGTTGCTCGGTCGTGCCGGCGCCGCCGGCCGCCAGGTTGCGGTAGCGCGCCTCGTCCTGCTGCGCGAAAACGAGCTCGGCGTCGTCCGACTGCACCGCCGCCCGCGCCGCCGCGATCAGCGCGTCCTGCCGGGCCAACTCCGCCTGCAGATTGGCGATGTCGGCGCGCGCGGCGGCGAGATTGCCCCGCGCCACCGTAAGGGCCGCGCGGTAGTCGTCATCCTCGATATGGGCCAGCACCTCGCCCTTGCGGACCTGCTCGTTGTCCTGCGCCATCACGGCGTCGATGCGACCGCCGACCTTGGGAGCGACGACCGAGGAATAGGCCGACACATAGGCGTCGTTGGTCTCGACCCGCACGCCGTCTCCAAGCACAAGGCGGTCGCCGCCCCATGCCGCCGCCCCCAGCACCACTACGCCAGCCGCCAGCAGCAGCGCCTTCGTTGTTCCGTTCATGAATATTCCCCCTGGCGGCCCCGGCGGCCGCGTCGTCTGTCACGGAATGCGCGGGACCGTCAGGTCAGCTTCAGGTAGCGCGTCACGACAAGAGCGACGAAGTAACCCTCGATCCGGTCGCGCAGCGTCCATCTCGGTGCTATCGCGTTGCCCATTTGATCCGATGATGGGATGTCTGGATGCCGCAGTCGGCGCGCATCCCGATACGAACTGGTCTTCATATTAATCTCACATGACATACTGTCCGCCGCCGTCAGCGCGCGGGAGCGGTGGTGGAGGGCGCGCGGGGCGGATAGACCCGTTGCGGCAGAACCAGATTGAGGGCGAACAGGGCCGCGCAGACGCCGATCATGATCGTGTAGATGTCCGCACAGGCCAGGACGAGCGCCTGCTCCGACGCCTCGCCGTGCAGCAGGACCGTCATGTTCCAGTCCAGCCGGGCCGGATCGGCGATGTGCGGCGCCAGCAGCGCCTGCGCCGGGTCGCCCCAGGACTGCAACGCGGTATGGTTGGTGCCATAGGTGTCGAGCAGCATGGTGGAATGGAATTGCTCGCGCCGGCGCAGCAAGGCCGAGATGACACCCGCCGCGATGGCGTTGGCCAGTCCCTTGGTCATGTTGAACATGCCGGAGATGAACGGCCCGTCGGCCGGGCCCAGCCCCATCGTCGCCAGCATCAGGATCGCAATGACCATCATCGGCTCGCTGGCCACCTGCAGGAGCTGCATGGCGTAAAAATTCTCGCGCACCCAGTCGGCATCGATCCAGGTGCCCAGGAAATAGGACAGGCCCTGGATCGCCAGCCCGGCCATCAGCACATGACGACAGTCCACGCGGCGGATATTGCACAGGGCGGAGACCAGCGGCAGCGCCAGCACTTGCGGCACCGCGAGGATCAGCATGACCGGCGCGATCTGGATCGGGCGATAGCCGCGCACCTCCTCCAGATAGACCGTCGGGATTTCCGCCGTGACCGCGCCCAGCATCAGAACCGCCGCCAGCGTCAGCAGCGCATCCGTCACGTTGCGCTGCTTGAGCAACTGGATGCGGAAGAACGGCACCGGGTGGAACCATTCATTGACGACGAACAGCACGAACAGGAACCCGCCGCCAAAGAACAGGTGGGTGATCAGCGGCGAGCGGAACCAGTCCAGCCGGTCCCCCTGCTCCAACGCGATTACCAGCATGCAGATCGCGGGCAACCCGGTCAGCAGGCCGCGCCAGTCGAACTGACGGAAGCGCTCCAGCCGGATCGGGTCCTGCGGTAGGCCCCATGCCACGCACACCATGGAAACGAGGCACAGCGGCACGATCTGCCAGAACAGGAACGGCCAGCCGACATATTCGAACCAGAATCCCGCCAGCGGCGCGCCGCCGAGGTTCGGCCCGAAGGTCGCGGTCAGGGCATAGGCGCCCAGACCGTAGACCTTGATCTTGGGCGGCAGGAAGCGCAGCGCCACCGTCATCAGCATCGGCGGCAGGCTGCCGCAGGCCAGTCCCTGCACGCAGCGCAGCAACAGAAGGGACGACAGGTTCGGCATGAGGGGTGCCACCATGCCCAGCACGCCGACCAGCCCTGTCATCGCGATCGTCAGGCGACGGATGGAGAACGTCACCGAGCACCAGGGCGCGAACGCCATCGCGGCAATGTTGAACGCCTCGAACAGGGCGGTGATCCAGGTCCCCTCGTCGTGCCCCAGATGGAACGCGCCCCGGATATCGGCGAGCCCCGCCTCGGTCGTGTGCTCGTTGAATCCCGCCAGCAGGACCGCCAGCAGCACGCCCGCCAGCCCCGTCGCCAGGCGCGGACCGAACACCGGCGCCTTCGGCGGCGCCGGAGGTGGTTCCGGTTGCAAGGGCACGGGCGCGGGCAGCACTTCGGGGTGCGGACGCGTCAGCGCATCAGCATGGTCCATAGGACACCTCGCAACAGCATCGTTTGATCTCGTGGCGGCAGTCTTGGATAAACATCCGATGTTTGGGAACACTCAATTATGAAATCGTCAGGAAGCAGATATGGAACGGTCGGATGTCAGATTCCGGTTGCGACGCAACGACGTCTCTGCCAGCGTTGGCCTAGGCGGAAGCTGACCGTGGCAAATTCATCCTATGATTGGGTTTTTATCAGCCACTTCAGAGCGTGACCCGCATGACAAAGGAAGACCGGATGGCACACGTGGCGCGTGGCTACGATCTCAATCTTCTGCAGGCCATGAACGTTCTGGTCGAGGAATCGAGCGTCACGGGCGCGGCCGAGAAGCTGCAGGTGAGTGCCGCGACAATGAGCCGCACCCTGTCCCGCCTGCGCGAGACGTTTCACGATGCCATTCTGGTGCAGTCGGGCCGGCACATGGTGCCGACGCCGCGCGCCCTGCAGATGCAGCCGCGTGTCAGCCAGATCCTGTCGGCGATCAGTGACCTGTATCGTCCTCGGCATGCCCTGGATTTCACCGGCCTGACACCGACCTTCCGTATCCGGGCCGCCGACGTGGTGATCGGCCCATACGCCGAGGCTCTGCTGCGCGCCCTGCGCGCCGACTGTCCGGACACCACACTGATTTTCACGGCGGAATCGAACAGCGACGACAGCGATTTCCTGCGGCAGGGCGGGATCGATCTCTATATTGGCGCCACGGCATTCCTGCGCCCCGAAATCATGCGCCAGACCCTGTTCGAGAGCCGCTTTCGCGGGGTCGTACGGGCCGGTCATCCCATTCTGCTGGGTGACATCACGCCCCAGACGCTGGTAGCCTACGATCACATCGCCGTCTCGCGCCGGGGACGGCGACGGGGACCGATCGACGAGGTCCTTGCCGATCAGTATGGGCTCGAGCGCACTGTCGCGCTGCTGCTAACCTCCTTCTATGCCGCGCTTCAAGGGCTGTCACAGACCGATCTGATCCTCCCGGCACCGGACATCCTGACCGACGCGGCGATGCTCGACCGGCTGGGTCTTTATGGTTTTCCGCTGCCGCTCGATCTGGAGCCGGTGACGATCTTCCAGGCCTGGCATCCGCGACACGACACCGACCAGGTCCATCAATGGCTACGACAGAAGGTCGTCCAAATCATGGGTTCGAAGCGGTCGCTGCTGTTCGAGGGACCGTCGGCGTCCGGCGACGCCAGGCTTTCAATCCAGGCGTGAAGTCGGGTCGGTCCTTTGTATTCGGGACGTAAGACGACACGCTACTGGTGTCCGAGGCGCTTACAACCGCGTCAGCCTTGGCCGGGAAAACGGAATGTCCGCTAATCGGTTCCGAAAGCGATAAGAGGACGTCATGATAGCGGAAGAACTTGTCAGGTTGCGCTATCAGGTTCACGGCGCACGTAATGAGTGAAGCCGCTACTGCTTCAATGAAAGCCGTGAGGTCAGGAGATCAATAAAGGCGCGCAGCTTAGGCGCGAGCTGTTTGCTGGTCGGCCATAAAATCGTCATGGCACGGGGCATGGAAGTCTCCGTGACCAGAAGTCGTTCCAGCTTATTATCGGCGAGGGCCGACCCCACCTCAAAATCGGGCAAGCAAGCAACGCCTTGTCCTTGAAGAGCAAAATACGTGAGCGTCTCGATCGAGTTACAACTGACGGTCGATAGCTGCCCGCTGCCCAAGATACTCTCCCACCCCGGGACCGGCCATGATTCGATCTTTCCAGTCGTGGGAAATCGGTAGAGCAAGCACGTATGGCGCAGTAGCTCTGTCGCGCTCTTTGGTCGTCCCATCTTTTGTAAATAACCGGGTGATGCGACGAGGTTGCGATGAAAGACACCGAGCCGGCGGCTGAGCAATCGCGTGTCATCCGTTTCGCCAATGCGGACTGCCGCATCGAAGCCTTCATCGATCAGATCCACTTTCCGATCCGAAAAGTCGATGTCGAGTTCAACGTCGGGGTAACGCTGGATGAATTCCGAGAGCGCAGGCAACAGTAGCGTGCCGATCGCCGGAAGGCTCACGCGTAACTTTCCTTTTGGCGCGGCCCGTATGTCGCTCAGCTCCTGCTCGGCAGCATCCAGTTCTCCCAGAATGCGATGACAGCGTTGAAGGAAGAGCGCCCCTTCCGCCGTCAGTTTCATGCTCCGGGTGTTGCGGTGGAACAGGCGTGCACCCAATCGTGCTTCAAGACGGGCAACAGTTTTTCCGATTGCTGACGCGGAAACACCAAGCAGACGGCCAGCCTCCACGAAACTCAGGGTCTCCGCTGCAGAGACGAACGCCGAAATGCCAGAGAGATTGTCCATTTTCTGATCTTAAATCGGACGATTGCGGACGTAAACGTCCGATCTGATCGGAACCCGAGCCTGTTTTTCGGCTCTGGGACAATGCCTATCCTGTCGCATGTGGCGGCGTCGCGTGATGCGCCTCAATAACATTCACCAGCAGCTTCCCAGGAATGGCATGAACCAGACCGACTTATTTCCCTACTCCGGACGCTCGTTCGTCGTGAATTACGGCGAAGGCCTCGTCTTTCGGAACACTTATGCCGACGACGGCACAACCGTTACCGCCGAATTCCTTGAGGGCCCGCAAACAGGCGCCAAAATGACGGTGCCTTTCCAATGGACGGCTCTGGAGGGAGGATCGTATCTGCTCTCCTGGCAGGAAGAAGACAAATCCACCGTTGTCCATTGCGACAATTTCGAAGCGAAGACCACCCGTTCCTTCTACACGATGATGGACGGCAGCTTCTACGTCATGTCCGGCACGATTTCAGATTAAGAAACAACGCAAGGAAGAACACCATGGCTCAACTTCATGGCAAGAAAGCCTTGGTCACGGGCGCGTCCCGTGGCATGGGCCGCGCGACGGCGCTCGCTCTCGCATCTGCCGGCGCCGAGGTGCTGGTCCACTACAGTTCAAGCGGGCAGGCGGCACATGCCGTAGTCGCGGAGATCATAGGCAACGGTGGGAAGGCCCATGCCATTCCGGCTGACCTGCGCGATATTCAAGGGACTTTCGACTTATCCGAACGCGCTCGTGATATTTTTTCCGGCAAACTCGATATTCTCGTCGCCAATGCCGGAATTGCGCGTCCGGCCCGTCTCGAAGAGACGACTATTGAAGACTTCGACGACATGTTTTCCGTGAACGTCAAAGCACCGTTCTTTCTGGTACAGCAGTTATCGCCCATTATGAGCGCGGGAAGCAGCATCATTCTCACCTCGTCACTGGCGACCCGCACGACCGTTGGCGAACTGTCAGCCTATGCCGCCTCGAAGGGTGCGATCTCGACATTGGTGACCCATTTCGCAGCGGAGCTGGGCTTGCGTGGCATCCGCGTGAACGCGGTCGCGCCCGGCGTCGTCGCCACTGATATGTCGCGTTTCGTCGAAACGAACGAAGGTCGGGAATTCACGCTGGGTATCCAGGCGATCAAGCGTGTGGCGACGCCGGAGGACATTGCCGGGGTGATCGTGTTCCTTGCGGGTGATGATGCCCGTTGGGTCACGGGGGACGTCATCCGGGCCGATGGCGGTTCCAAACTGTGACGGTGACGGCGCGTCAGGCGCGCCGGGATGCATCGGCGCTGTTTTCGTCGCGACCGCTTAGGAAGGTGCGCCAGTTAGGCGCAAAATGGCTGTAATGAGGCGAGAGCGGCCGGCTTCACAACGGCATCATCAGCTCAAGATAGCGTCTTGATCAGAGGGCGCAGCACAGCCTTGGCCGCTCGTGCCGCCCATGCGCTATCCTGGGCCTCGATGGCCTGAAACAGGCGTTCATGCAGCACCAATCCGGGTTCGGCAACATCGTGCTCGATCATCGCGGAACGCGCCGCCTGCCTCGCGACGGTCAGAAAGTAGCGATAAAGCTCCGTCAGCGCGCCGTTCCGTCCGGCTTCGGCGATGGCCAGATGGAATGCCGCGTCGCGCTCCAGAAACTCGTCGACGTCACGTCCTTCAGTCCAGTCGCCGCGCGCCTTGAGCGCCTTCTCCATCGCACGGAGGTCACGCGCCGACCGGCGTTCAGCGGCGCGTCGCGCGGCCTCGACCTCAAGCACAGCGCGCAATTCGAAATGATCGCGCAGACTCGACCGACTGATTGCCTGCATGATGCTGGCAGGATCCTCGACCGTCCGGACATAGGTTCCGTCACCCTGGCGCACCTCGAGAACCCCTCCGTGCGAAAGAACGCGGACGGCCTCTCGCACGGTATTACGGCCGATCTGAAACATCTCGGCAAGTTCCGCTTCCCGCGGAATCCGCTGACCCACCGGCCACGCACCCGTGGCAATCTGGTCACGCATGGCTTCGAGCGCCGACGCAACGAGGGACGGCCTGGGCAGGCGAACGAGAGAAGCCGTGCGGGTCATATGCAAACGCTCATTCAGGTGCTATTCATCCGATGAAAGGATGTTCTTGAACACGATTTCATCCGCAGGCCAAGCCTGTATCCAAATGGCAGCGTCACGGGCCGCGAACCAGACCAGCCTTGCATGGTGGCCCTGCCGGATAGCTATGCCCTGATCGCCAAGCGCCTCAAGGTGGCTGAACTGCACATGACACACATCCATCCTCATCGTGGCGGCGACGTCGCTATCCGGTCCCTTATGCCCCATGCGGATTTTCGAGAAAGGCACCGGATTCTGATCCACGCGCCACCCAGCGTCATCATGGCCGAGGTGGAGAAATTCCGGATCAGGGACGATCCTGTGGCCCGGCGTGCTCTCTGGCTCCGGGAACTTCCCGGACGCCTACTGCACAAGGCACGACGCAAGACATTCGATCTGGACGACTTCACGTGCCTGGAGAAACCGGATCCTCTTACGCTGGCCTATGGGCTGGTCGGCGCGTTCTGGGAAGCCGATTACGGGCTTGCTGCGTGCGATTCTCCGGCCGCTTTCACGAACAACCGGGACCGCGGCGTCTGCAAGCTTCTCCTGACGTTCACGGTCACGCCCGTTTCGGACGAGACGTCCTATCTGACCACCGAGACTCTGGTCTCATGCCCCTCACCCGAAGCAAGGCGGCGTTTCGCGCCATACTGGTACCTGATCCGGCCGGTCAGCGGCCTGCTGCGCAGGCGTTTGCTGCGCATCATCCGCACCCGAGCCACCGCATGAGCGCCCAAACCCGCCGTCACCGCCCAATGCCGGGTATTTTCGCGATTTCATGCCCGAGAAAGTCGGCGCAGAGTCGCACCCGCGTCAGGCTCGCCCGCTCCGGTGCGATCAACATGCTCAAAGGCGCTGCGGGAAGCCTGTAGTTCGGCAGCACGAGATCCAGCCGGCCGTCCCGCAGGCAGTCCTCCACCAGCCACCGATGCGCCGGTCCAAAACCGCGCCCTGCCAGGAAAGCCTCCCGCGCCGCGAGTCCATGGTCGACATTCAGGCGACCATGGAACGGAACGATGTGATGTTTGCCCTTCGGGGCCTGGAGGACCAGTCGGTCGGAACCGTGAACCCGGGAGAGGCGCACGCCTTCGAGATCACGCAGATCTTCCGGCCGCTTCAGTGGGCCGTTGCGGCGCAGCCAGTCCGGCGAAGCCACCAGTACACGCTGGCTTTCACCCAGCGCCCGCAGCTTCATCGAACTGTCGGTCAGCGGGCCGAGGCGGATGGCGATGTCGACGCCCTCGCGCACCAGATCGACACGCTCATCGGTCAGGCTGAATTCCACCCGTATCCCGGGATTCTGGTCCTGGAAGGCAAAGATCAGCCGGCTGACATGCAGGACGCCGAGCGCCGCGGTGCAGGAGATGCGCACCATGCCCGCCGTCGCCTGGCGTGTCTGGCGCATCTCCTGGCTGGCCTGTTCGACCAGGCACAGGATCTGCAGGCATTGCGCGTAATAGCGCGTGCCCTCTTCGGTCAATGCCGTGCGGCGGGTCGTGCGGGTGAGCAGCGAGACACCCAGCGCCTCTTCAAGCTCGCGCAGATGGCGGGTGATCGTGGACTGGCCCGAGCCGGTCTCACGCGCGACCGCCGCGAGATTGCCGCGTTCGGCAATACGAACGAATGTCCGCATCCGGTCGAGCGAGACATGTGATTGTTCCATTTTCCGGCATTGTCCCTTCCACTCAGGCCATATGGGAAGAGAATAGCCTATCGTCTATCCTCGGAAAGTCGCCAATTCTTTCCACCTGCATGAGGAAGCACCATGAATGTCCTGATCGTCTTCGCCCATCCGGAAAGACACTCGCTCAACGGCGCCCTTCTCGATGTCGCCGTCGCCGAACTGACGGCCCAGGGACACGACGTGCAGGTGTCGGACCTTTATGCCATGCACTGGAAGGCCGCGGTTGACAGAAACGATTTTCCTGCCCTGTCGTCCGACGGACCGCTGAAGGTCTGGAAAGCGTCCAATGACGGGTTCGCGGCGGATGCGCTGACACCGGATGTGAAGGCGGAACAGGAGAAACTGCTGTGGGCCGATACGGTCATTCTGCAGTTCCCGTTATGGTGGTTCGCCATGCCGGCCATTCTCAAGGGCTGGGTGGATCGCGTCTATGCCTCCGGCTTCGCCTATGGGGTGGGCGAACACAGCGACCAGCGCTGGGGCGACCGGTATGGCGAGGGGGTCATGGCCGGCAAGCGTGCGATGCTGATGGTTACCGCCGGAGGGTGGCCCGAACATTATTCGGACCGCGGAATCAACGGCCCGATCGACGATCTGCTGTTCCCGATCAATCACGGGATCCTTTTCTATCCCGGTTTCACCGTCCTGCCCCCGTTTGTGGCCTATCGTGTCGATCGGATGGAGGAGCCGAAATTCACGATTCTCGCGGAGCAATTGCGCGAGCGTATGAAGACCCTGGAGACGATCGCACCAATTCCTTACCGCAAGCAGAATTACGGCGACTACCAGATCCCGACCATGGAACTGCTGCCCGGACTGGCACCGCCGGGAGCGCGCGGCTTCGCGGTGCATCTCGCCCCCGAGCGCGATTGACGTCTCGCCGTGATGAGGAGGGGGGCGCCCGCCTCCGCCACTGTGCGCTACAGGCGGCCACAAGCCGGACGCTGATTAGGGAGCGGCATTACTCATAGCCAACGATGGCCGGACTCATGTATCTGACCGAACTCCGCTACCTGCTGGCGATTATCGAAGCCGGAAGTTTCGGTCGGGCCGCCCGGTCGTTGCATCTCTTGGTGTCGACACTCACCCCATCACTCAAGGTCGATAGAGGGGCCATCCATCAGCGTCATCACCGTCGCCGCGCCCGGTGACGAACCCCAGATCGCGGTATTACCGGGCAGCAGGCGCGACCGCGTGAGCAGCCAGCCCAGAAGGGCCGCTGCCGACAGGGTGGAAAACGTGCCGGCGAAAAAGATGGGCCAGCCGGCCGCCATTTCATGAAAGATCGAGGCGGAAAGATGGCCGGCGATCATCACGCCGACGATACCCTGCGCACAGAGAAAGGCCGTTCGGGGAATGCGGACCGCCTTCCCTCGCGCGGCGAGCCCGACCGCCGCCACCAGCGACCCAAGCAACGGCGCAGCGGGCAGACGAGCGGTCGCAAGCAGGGCAGCAAATGCCAGCGAAAGAAGTGCCAATACGCCCCAACGCACGGCCGGGCGCCACGCAGAAGCGTTCAGCCTCCGACACGGCTCAGCGGCCAAGCGCGATTGCGTCGGAATCCGGGTGAATCCGGGCAAGGGGCGCTTCGTGAATATCGCTGACGCTACGGCACTCCAGCGGCAATGGATCAGGTCTTTCCCGCCACCTGGCTGAAGGTGCTGGCCGCCGCCACGCCCCATGACCTGACTGTGACCGAGGGGCAGGCCATGATCGGGAACGGTTTGGGGTATTTTGGTTCCAATGGACTGGCTGTGGTCAATCCAGCCCCGTGAGCGCATGCATCGAACGCAAAACAACCGAGGAACCTGATCCGTATGGCGATACCGTCCGTGACGTCCCCCGAGATCTTCCAGCATGTCCGCATTATCATGGGCATGGTCCTTGGGTTAAGCATGACGCGCCTGCTCAACGGACTGGTGCGGATCATCCAGCACCCCGGGCAGACACGGATCTACCCGGTGCATATCGGCTGGGTGCTGACCTTGCTCCTGACATTGGTGCATTTCTGGTGGTGGGAGTTCTGGCTGATCGGACTGCCGACCTGGACATTCCAAGTC
Source organism: Gluconacetobacter asukensis (assembly GCF_014174375.1). Lineage (GTDB taxonomy): Bacteria > Pseudomonadota > Alphaproteobacteria > Acetobacterales > Acetobacteraceae > Gluconacetobacter > Gluconacetobacter asukensis. The sequence continues at coordinate 10,967 of NZ_JABEQE010000030.1, read as the reverse complement.
TATCTGTTCCTGATCCTCTATGCGATCAGTCTATTCTTCCTGAGCGCCTTCCTGCTTCCGGATTCGATCAGCGATTATACCGGGTACGAGGATTTCTTCATCTCGCGACGCAAATGGTTCTTTGGTTTCTTCGGGCTGACTATTATATTCGATCTGATCGACACACTGATCAAGGGGCACGCACATCTCGCGATGTTCGGTGGCGAATACTGGTTTCGGGTTCCGCTCTATTTGGTGCTATGCGGCACCGCTATTTATTCTGCAAATCGTCTGTTCCATAAGGCATTCGTCACGTTTGCCCTGCTTTATGAAGTCACCTACATCGTGCGCTTTTTCGATACATTGAACTGAAACGCCAGTCCCATCTGGTGCTCGTTGTCGTCGGCCTGATCTACGAAACATCCCGGATCCTCCAACTGTTCAGTACGCGGCCCGTCTGCCGGTCATGATCGTAGAGATCCCGCAGGATGAAACCTTCCACGACGGCGAACGCCTCGTCGCTCAAAGGGATAACGGGGCTAGCGAAAATATTCCTGTCCTCGTTACCCGGAACGCCCCATACGGCAAGCCGGATCCCGTCCATGGCATCGGGCCAACAGCCCACCTCGGAAAGGATCAGGTCACTGGCCGGCGGCGCGCAGCGGCGGCTCCACCGGCACATCCTTGAGGTTCATCCCCTGATACTTTCCCGTCAGGGTTTTGAGGAAAGCCGCGATGTCGGCCACATCCTGATCCCCGATATGACTGTCCGGTGTCTGGTAGCGCGCCATGACCCGGATCGCCTGCTCCAGGGTCTTGGCACTGCCGTCATGGAAGTATGGCGCGGTCAGCTCGACATTCCGCAGGTTCGGTACCTTGAAGCGCTGCAGATCAGCCTTCGATTGAGTGACCGCGAAGCGGCCCAGGTCGACCGGCGTCATCGGTTTGTCGCGATCCTGGAAATAGGGTCCTTCAAGCCCCAGGATTTCGAACGCATCGCCGCCAACGGCGACGCCACTATGACAACCCGAGCAGCCAATTTGCTTGAAACGTTCATAGCCGCGCCGTTCCTGCGCGGTCAGGGCCTGTATGTCGCCCTTCAGGTACAGATCGAAGCGGCCGTTCGGTGTGATCAGGGTCTTTTCATATTCCGCGATCGCGTTGGTGACGGTTTTCTCGGTCACCGAATTGGGTCCGTACACGCTTTCGAAAGCCGTCGCATATTCCGGAACCGCGGCGATGGCAGCAGCGACGCTCGCCCAATCATGTGATCCCATTTCGACGGGGTTGGTCACGGGGCCGGCGGCCTGGGCCGCCAGATCGGCGGCGCGGCCGTTCCAGAACTGCGCCAGATTGAAGACCGCATTATAGACCGTCGGAGTATTGATCGGCCCCTTCTGGCCATTGATCCCGGTGGCGGTCACCATACGATCGACCCCGCCTTCGTTCAGGCCATGGCAGCTGGCACAGTTCAGTTGACCATTGCCCGACAGGCGCTTGTCAAAGAACAGCGTGCGTCCCAGCTCGGCCTTCTGCCAATCGACCGGCACGCTTTCGGGAATGGGCTGAATGACTTCGCCGGCGAATTGCGGGGCAACCCCCGGAGTGGCGTAGTAGCGGCGTCGCTGATCCTGGATCCAGGCCAGGATGTCCTGCCGCTGGCGCGCGCCAAGATACGCGTGCCAATGAAGGGTCAGATAGGCCCACGGCGGCATCCGGTTCTGCGCGATCACCTCCTCGATCCGCGAGAGCTGCTCGACGGAGGGCGGCTTGCCGGCCTGGAACGCCGCAATGATCGGCTGGAACTGGAAGTGACGCTGACCCTGGGTCAGGTCGCGGGCCATGATCTGATTGGCGAGCGGCAGCTTGAAGTAGAAAGGCAGATTGGTGCCCGCTACATGGCAGTAGTCACAACGTGCTTCCTGAAATGCCGCAAAGGCCTTCATGGACACGGGGTCGTGCAATGACGGACTCCCTGCGGGAATCTGCGGTGCGCCCGCATGATCGAAATGTGCGAGATAGGCGACCGCGCCGCCGTAGGCGACGACACCCAACGCCACGACACCGGCAAACGCCGTCTTGACTCGACTCAGCGGCACCGCTCTACCCCCCAGAGAAAAACGTGACATCATAACCCAGCCCATCGTGTAACGGGCGAAGAAAAAATCGGTCGTTGGGTCAGCATTGCGGTCGGGACACACGACGTCGATGTCTTCGACCGCAGGTTTCGTCGTCGCGCAGGTACCACAACAGATCTCATCCGTCTCAGAGTCCGATCCAGTGCGTTCGATGGCACAGGCGCGCAACAGGACCGCCCCTTCCGCCAGGCACCATCGACTTCAGTCGGACAAACCGCGCCACAGGTCGATACTGCCTTCATGGGCGTGCCGGTCGATGTGCTCCAGTTCCTTGGAACTGAAAGTCAGGTTTTTCAGTGCATCAAGCGAGTCGTCGAGCTGTTTCGTGTTCCGGGCACCGATGAGCGCGGACGTCACGCGGGGATCGCGCAGGACCCAGGCGATTGCCATCTGGGCCAGGGACTGGCCGCGCTCGCGCGCGATGTCATTCAGCGCGCGGACATGGCTCAGGTTCTCCTCGCTCAGCATATCGCGGCTGAAGGACGTACCCGCGGCAGCCCGAGAGGCGTCGGGAACGCCGTCCAGATATTTTCCGGTCAGCAACCCCTGGGCCAGTGGAGAAAAGGCGATACAGCCGGTACCCAACTCTTCCAGCGTGTCCAGAAGCTCGGTCTCGATCCAGCGGTTCAACAGCGAGTAGGATGGCTGATGGATCAGCAGCGGCACACCCGCGTCCTGTAGAATGCGCGCAACCTGCCGCGTTCTCTCCGGCCCGTAGGACGAAATGCCGACATAGAGCGCCTTGCCCTGACGGTGCATCTGAATCAGCGCGCCCATCGTTTCTTCCAGCGGCACGTCCGGCGTCGGACGATGCGAATAGAAGATGTCGACGTAATCAAGCCCCATGCGCTTGAGGCTCTGATCCAGCGACGCCAGGATGTATTTGCGCGACCCGCCCTTGCCGTAAGGGCCGGGCCACATGTCCCAGCCGGCCTTGGACGAAATGATCATCTCGTCACGGTGGCTCCGGAAATCCTTTTCCAGGATCAGGCCGAAATTCTCCTCCGCCGAACCGAACGGTGGCCCGTAATTATTGGCCAGATCGAAATGTGTGACCCCCCGGTCGAACGCGCGCCGGATCACCGCCCGACCGGTCTCGAACACGTCCTGGCCGCCGAAATTGTGCCACATGCCGAGCGAGATCGGCGGCAGGTCTAGGCCCGAGCGGCCGCAGCGGCGAAAGGAAGCGCCGTCATATCGTTCCGGGGACGGAGTCCATGTCATGATCGAAAATTCCCTTGGAGAACAAAGCATCTATTGCGCGGTAACCGGCACGTCCGAACAGGCATCTCTGACCACCGGTCGCGCCCGGAATGACAATGATCGTAGAAATAGGCGCTTTCGCCAGCCACCAGAAGGGCGATATGATGATTCCTATTCAATGGATCGTTGAAGAAAGATCATTTCGTGAGCCGTTTCGCCCGCGCGGCTGAATGTACCGAGAGACGCGGCCCGCCTGCTCCTTGCGCCGATCTGGGAAGATTTCTTCGCACGGTTTCCATTGATCCATCTTGATATCGCCGTCGAAGACCGACTCGTCGATATCGTGGAAGAAGGGTTCGATGCCGGCATCCGGTTCATGGAACGCGTGCCGAAGGACATGATCGCGGTGCCGTTGACGGAACCGCTGCGTTGGGTAATCGCGGCCTCGCCCGGCTATCTGGAGCGGCATGGACGCCCCGTGAAGCCCCAGGACCTGCATGATCATCGCTGCATCCAGATGAGGATCAGCGATCATTCGACCTATCCGTGGGAACTCGGCAACGGCAATTCCATGCTCCGGATCGAGGGACCCGGTCCCCTGCGGGTCAACGACACCGACACCGCCGTCGATGCCGCAAAACGGGGGATCGGGCTGGTCTATTGCCTCGAACGGTGCATTGAGACGGAACTCGGCGCCGGCGCTCTGGAAATCGTCCTGCCGGAGTGGACATCCATGGGGGCGCCATACGCCATCTATTATTCCAGCCGCCGGCATCTCCCGCCCGGCCTGCGCGAACTCACGCGCGTTATTCGCGAAACCCAGAAATTATGATCCGCTATCAGCTCCTGCCGATCGCCGCGTCACACGGCCTCCTGGCCGGCCTATAGCGCCCGGAGACAGTCCGAGGATGGTCCGTGCCCGGATCAACCGGCTGTGCCACCACATCGCGGGCCGTCTTACTGCGCCGCCTCGGCGACAGCAGTCGATCTTCCGAATGTGGTGTGCCTGTCTCCCCACCGTTTCAGCGCCATGATGACCGGTTCGAGGCTCCGCCCACGCTCAGTCAGGCTGTATTCCACGCGCGGCGGGACCTGCGGATACACGGTCCGCAGCAGGAATCCGTCCCGCTCCAACTCGCGGAGTTGCATCGTCAGCATCCGCTGGGTGACGTTGGGCAGTCGCTTGCGAATGGCGTTGAAGCGCAGGGTTCCCTCCAGCAGGTGATAGAGGATCACGCCCTTCCATTTGCCATCGATAAGCTCAAGCGTGGCCTCGACGGCGCAGCCGGGGCTGCAGTCGAGTGATGTGTGACGGATACGCGGCATGACGGTATCATTTCCGATACTATAGGCTTTATATGTGCGTTCTTGCGCATTGCGATCATAGCGCGCCATCTTCCGCCCGATCAACGATGGAGCGGAAATCATGCGTGCCGTTGGCTATCAGACGCCTCTTCCGATCGATAATCCTGAAGCATTGCAGGATATCGATCTGCCGAAGCCCGTGCCGGTCGGGCGCGACATTCTGGTCGAAATTCGGGCGGTATCCGTCAATCCGGTCGATACCAAGGTCCGGAGAAGTGCCGCGCCGGAGTCGGGGCAGTGGCGCGTGCTGGGTTGGGATGCGGCCGGCGTGGTCACGGCCGTCGGACCCGACGTCTCGAAATTTTCCGTCGGTGACGAGGTCTTCTACGCGGGTGCCTTGCAGCGTGCGGGCACCAATGCGCAATTTCATCTGGTCGACGAACGGATCGTCGGCCGCAAGCCAAGATCGCTGGATTGGGCCGAGGCCGCCGCCCTGCCGCTGACGGCGATCACGGCATGGGAAATGCTGTTCGACCGGCTCGACGTCCGCCGCGCGGTTCCCGGTGCGACGCCCTCCCTGCTGATCGTCGGCGGAGCGGGCGGCGTCGGGTCGATTGCCATCCAGCTTGCACGAGCGCTCACCGACCTGACGGTCATCGCCACAGCGTCACGGCCCGAGACCCGGGAATGGGTCCGTCAACTGGGCGCGCATCATGTAATCGATCACACGCAGTCTCTGGCCGCGCAGGTCATGCACCTGCCGACAGGCGCGCCCGGCTTCGTCTTCTCGACGACCCAGACCGACCGGCATTTTGAAGACATCGTCGCCCTGCTGGCACCACAGGGACGCTTCGGCCTGATCGATGATCCGACAGAACTCAGCGCCCTGCCGCTGAAGCGCAAGAGCCTGTCCCTGCACTGGGAACTGATGTTCACGCGTCCCCTGTTCGAGACAGCCGACATGTCGGCCCAGGGCATGCTCCTCGATGAGGTCGCCGCACTTATCGACGCGGGTCGGGTCCGTACGACGCTGGCAGAGCATTACGGCCTCATCAATGCCGAAAATCTACGCCGTGCCCACGCGGTCATCGAAAGCGGACGCGCAAAGGGCAAGATCGTGCTGGAAGGCTTCTGCAACTGAAGCGGAGGGACGGTCATGACAGAAACGTCGATGGACATCGTACGTCGCTGGTATGAAACCGGCGCCCCCCCCTGCTTGCCGACGATATCGATTGGCAGATGCTGAAGAGCTTCCCGGCTGGAGGCCGCTACAAGGGGCGGTCGACCATCAGTGACCGCTTCTTTCCAGCGGTGAAGGCGCATTTTTCGGAATACGTCACCCTGCCGGAAACCGTCCTGGCGGAAGGAGCGAACGCGGCGACATTCGGCGTCTATCGCGTGCGTTCGGCAGCCGGCAAGGCCGGCGACATCTCCTTCGCCCATTTCTGGACAGTCCGGGACGGCAGGATCACCGCTAGGTAAGCATGCTTCATCGCGGACTTTTTCCTCTTCCATGCACGCAATTCAGTGAATCGGCGGAACAATCGCCAGTTGCTCCCGAACGCTCGGACGCTCTTGCATCCTCGCGAACCAGGCTAAAAGCGCCTCGCACTCCTGCGGGATCGGCAATTCTACGATTGCTGCGAATATAAAACCTCCGATAACCGCGATATCCGCCATCGAAAACGCCTCACCGGCAATGAAGTTCTGTTTTCTCAGGACCGAATCAAAGTAATGCATTCCGCGCAGAGCCTTATCACGCTGTCGGAGTCCCCATTCCCGGTTCTGGTAGAGTTCCACATCAGGACCAAGACCGGGTGTGGCATGATGAAAATAGACGCTGATGGCGTCCAACATCTCGATCTCGGCTTGTTTTGTCATCATGTGAATCACGCCTTTTTCGTATGCCGTTCGACCGGTCAGCGTCGGTTCCCCCTCAAGCGCATCGAGATAGACCGTGATCGCCGTACACTCGGCAAGGAAGGTTCCATCCTCGACTTCGAGAACCGGCAATGTTCCGGAATAATTCTTGGCGAGAAAGTCGGCTTTCTTGTGTTCGCCCTTCCAGAGATTGACCGGCACAAACTCGACCCGGGATTGTATCTTCTTTTCGGCCAGCGCAATCCGAACACGTGCTGGATAGGGCCCTGTAGGCCAATCGTAGATTTTCATCGGAGTAGCCTTGTTGGCATCGGGAGTGAGGGCGTTCAACACCATATTATCCATCTACCTGCCACATGGTAGATGGATAATATGGTTTAAATTCTGGTCGTCAACGCTTATCTGTCACTTGGTAGGCAGACGATAGCGAGACGATGGGCATCACAGTGAGTTCGAGTTCCAGAGAGACCATTCTGACAGCAGCCAGACGGGCCGCGCAGGCGCATGGCTACAATGGTCTGAATTTCCGCGACCTCGCAGAGGAGGTCGGTATCAAGGCTGCCAGTGTCTATTACTACTTTCCAAGCAAAGCCGATCTGGGGGCCGCGGTCGCGCGACGCTATTGGGAGGATACCAAGGCCGACCTCGATGTCATACGGGTAGAAAACCCAGACCCTCTTATGTCCTTGCGTCGGTATCCTGAGATATTTCGTCGATCACTCGAAAACGGCAATCGCCTGTGTCTATGCAGTTTCATGAGCGCCGAACATGATGACCTGCCCGAGGCTGTCAAACGTGAGGTTCAGATATTTACCGATGTCAACGTGGCGTGGCTTGATACGGTCATATCCGCGATCAATGGTACATCCTTAAGCAGTTCAGGCCGGGCACGTGCGATCTTTGCCGCAATCTCCGGCGCGCAACTCATGGCAAGGAGCCGGTCGGATATCGCACTGTTCGACGAAATTATCGAGAGCTATCGTGAGGCGGGACTTCTGGGATAGAAACTATTACTGCGCATCCAGATCGCGGGTTGAAAATTCTACTCTGTGGATTTTCACTAAACATGGTTTCGAAGTGAGCAGAAAATTCCATTGAGATTTGACGATGGTCGACGCCGCGCGCTGCCCAGTGCGCAGGCAGTGGCGGTCGTGGGAGGTACCTGTGTGTGCACCGGAGTCCACCACGTGAAAACATTGGACCCCGATCATGCCTTGGGGGCGGCCCACCTCTGAACACTAACATCCGCCAGCGCTTCGAATATAGCCGGCGTGCGTTCCAGGCGGGCGATCGTTCGCGCGCCTTCGAGGGCAGCAACCAATGCGGCTGCGGTAGAAGATGCGCGCGCGAGCCCGAAGCCGCACCCCTTGAAATGATCCGCGATCACCTCGGTTGACTCAGCAAATCCATGCGCCACCCGCTTGGTCAGCTCGAAGTCGAGTGCGGCCAGCTCATTCGCCAGATTTTGCATCAGACATCCGTACTGGAAATCAGACGCCACCATTTCGGCTGCGAATGTACTGAAAATCTGACGCGTAAACCCCAAGGCGTCGCCTGTCGTATCGGCCGAGATATTCCGCAGGACGGCAATGCGAGCCTCGACATAATGGTCGATGGCTTCTTCCGCCAGCTGCGTCTTTCCGCGCGGAAAATGAAAATAGAACGACCCCTTGGGCGCGCCGCTTTCCTCAAGGATCTGGGTCAATCCAGTCGCGGTATAGCCTTGGATGCGAAACAGCCTCACGGCCGTGGCAATCGCGCGGGCGCGAGCGTCAGTCTTGCGTGTCATCCCATGAGCTTACCACGCTTCGCTTGACGTATCTATGGTGATCACCATAGTATGGCGATCACCATATTATGGAGCTTGGCGGTGCCCCGCTGCCACCTCAATCCAACGACATCCCGGCGAGCCGTCCTGTCCACAGGCGCCGCTAGCCTGCTTGCGGTTTCACTGCGGCCCGTCCGCGCAAATCCCTTAGGAGCAACTGATTTGACTACATTGTCATATGGCGCAGGTACTCTTCCTAAGGGAGTTCGCTCGCGCATGATCCATGAGGTCAACGGCCTCGATGTCCATATTCTCGAGGCCGGCTTCGAAAGCCCCGGGCGGCCGCTCGCGCTGCTTCTGCACGGTTTCCCAGACCTAGCCTATGGCTGGCGACACTTGATCCCAATCCTGGCTGATGCCGGGTACCATGTCGTGGCGCCCGACCAGCGTGGCTTTGGCCGCACCACGGGTTGGGCGGAGGGTTATGACGCCCAGCTGGGACCCTTCAGCCTGCTGAATATGGCGCGCGACGTCCTCGCGTTGGTTTCCGCATTGGGCCACCGCCGCACTGCGATGCTCGTCGGACACGACCTCGCCTCGCCCGTGGCAGCCTATTGCGCGCTCGCTCGGCCTGACGTGTTTCCCTCACTGGTGCTGATGAGCGCACCGTTCCCCGGCCCACCCGCGCTCCCGTTCGGCACCGCAGGAAGCGAAGCACCGGCAGCCCGACCGAACACCGAAAACCAAAAACTGGCGGCCGCGCTGACGACGCTCGATCCGCCCAGAGAGTATTACCAGCAGTATTTGAGCACGCGGCGCGCGAACGAGGACATGTGGCACCCCCCGCAGGGCCTGCACGCGTTTCTCCGCGCATTCTTCTATGTCAAGAGCGGTGACTGGCCAGGAAACACGCCGCATTCGTTAAAGGTGCGGACCGCCGAAGAATTCGCGAAAATGCCCACCTACTATGTCATGGATCTAGGCAAGACGATGCCCGAAACGGTGGCTCCATTTGCGCCTTCCGTCGCCGAAATCCTGGCCTGCAAATGGCTTACCGAGCCGGAACTTGGGGTTTACACACAGGAGTATGACCGCACCGGGTTTCAAGGCGCTCTGCAGGCTTATCGCGTCCTTTCCGATCCTGAACTAAATGCTGAACTGCGCCTATTCTCGGGAAAAACGATCGATGTTCCGTCGCTCTTCATCGGCGGAAAGAGCGACTGGGGCACCTATGCGGCGCCGGGCACTCTCGATGTCATGAGGACGAAGGCGACGACGAGGATGAGTGGCATTGAGCTTATCGACGGTGCCGGTCACTGGATCCAACAGGAGCGACCACAGCAACTCGGCGCACTCCTGCTCTCCTTCGCCAAGGAGGCAGTCGGGGCAGATCACACTGGCGATTCTGGACTCGGCGACCGTCAGCCTGGATGACGCGATTTTTTCTCGTCCTGCCAGTCACGGCCGGCCAACGCTGCCGGGCATGTCAGGCGAATGGACCCGCAACGGGATTTCCCGGACATAGGCTTCCAGGCAATCCGCGCCCGAGACCTGCCAGTAGAGATCGCGAACCAGCGTATGCAGCAGTTCGGTCAGGGCGATGTGCGGATTGGCCGCGAAGCCGATCTCTTGCTTTACCGAACCGTAACCGCTGGGGATACAAAGACGAAAGCTGCCGACGAAAAAGGAACGAGAATGACCACTCGATTGCCACGCCGAACCACGCTGCTGACTGCCCTGTCCAGCATTGCGCTGTCGGTCATGCCTGCCCATGCGGCGCGCATGAATTTGAGCGGCACGGTCAGCTATCGGGAACGGATCGCCCTGCCCCCTGCCGTCGTCGAGGTTCGTCTGATCGATGCCTCGCTGGCGGACGCACCGTCCACGACGGTCGCCAGCACGACCATCAGGACCGATCGGCAGGTGCCGATCCCCTACCGCCTGCGCTTCGATCGCAAGGCCATCCGGCCGGGCCACCGCTACGCGCTCCAGGCAACGATCTCGGTCGCGGGCCGGGTGTGGTTCACCACCACCACGGTCTATCCGGTGCTGGCGGGCGGACGGGACGACACCGATCTGGTCCTCGAACGCGTCCAGGCCCCACCCACCACAGCCGCCCTCCCCGCCGGGGACTGGCGGGCCTTGACGGTCCAGGGCCAGGACATCACGGGCGATCCGCAAGCGACCCTGGAGATCGCCACGGACGGCGCGGTCTCCGGCACCGGCGGCTGCAATCGCATCGCCGGCAAGGTCACCGTGACCGGCGACAGGATCGCATTCGGCCAAATGGCCGTGACGGACATGGCCTGCATGCCGGCGAGCACGATGGAACAGGAACGCCGCTTCCTGAAAGCGCTCGACGCCGCCGTCTCATGGCATGTCGGTCCGCGCGGCGACCGGATGGCGCTTCTGGATGCCACCGGCGAACCGCTGCTCGTTCTGGAACGGATGTAAGCCGTCGGGACGGCGGAACACCCCTCACGCGAATGTGAGAACAGACAAAATTACGCCCTGGTACCTTTCCGTTTGTTTCCTATGTGTTTCCTGCGTGGGGAATTGGGCAACAAAAAACCCGCCTGTGAGGGCGGGTTTTAATGTGTGATATCAATCACTTGAACCATGGTTGCGGGGGCAGGATTTGAACCTGCGGCCTTCAGGTTATGAGCCTGACGAGCTACCGGGCTGCTCCACCC
>NZ_JABEQE010000029.1 GCF_014174375.1 Gluconacetobacter asukensis | reverse complement strand
TCATCGCCGTGGTGAAATCCTCGGTCTGGTAGAGCGAGCAGATTTCTTCCTCGTTGGCGAACAGGATGTCGATATGCCCGTGCACCAGCTCGCGGAAGGCATCGCGATGCCGCGCGACGCAGAACGGGTCGGACAGCGACAGCGCCACCCGCCGCCCGGCCGCATGGGCCAGCGACGCCGCCTGGCGGAAGGCCTCCTGCGCATGCGGCGGGTCGAACAGATAACCTTCCAGATAGGTCACATGCGCGCTGGCCACCAATTCGGCCAGCACGTCCTCGGGCCCGAAGGTGACGCATGCGCCCAGATAGGTGTTCATCGTCCGCTGGCCGTCCGGCGTCACCATCACCAGGCAGCGCGCCGTCGGCTGCACGCGCCCCGCATGCCCGTCGAGGAACGAGGAAGGAAAATAGACGCCCGACTGCTGCAGGTCGGCGGCAAAATTGCGGCCCGGCGCATCGTCCGCCACCTTGCCCAGATAGGCCACGCGCGCGCCCATATTGGCCGCCACCACGCAGGTATTGGCGGCCGATCCGCCGCCCATCTCGCGCTCGCGCCGCACCAGCCCATAGAGTTTCTCGGCCCGCTCGGCATCGATCAGCATCATGCTGCCGGGAATCATGTCATGCTCGGCCAGGAAATCCGGCTCGACCGGGGCCAGAACATCAATGATCGCATTGCCGATCCCCAGCAGATCGAAGCGGCATTCGGCCGCACTGCCGGCACCCGTCACAGACATTCCATCTCTCTCCCGCGCGGGCCGGCGAAACTGCCGGGCCGGCGCGCCATCAAATCACCAAAATCATCGTACAGACAGCCCTTCACCAAGAGCCCGACCGCAAATACGCGCTGGGGAGCGAGAGCGGCCCGAAGGGCTGCGCCCGTCGTGTGTTTCCGAGCATCGGAGCGGAGCGGCCTTGATGGCCGTGAGCACCGAAGCGCAGGAAACGCGCGTCGGATCGCCGCCAGAGCGCATTTGCGGTCGGGCTCTAACACCGGGGCGGCGGGGTCGCAATGCCAGCATGTCTTGTTCGTAAAATTGCGGCTTCCCGCTTTTCCGGCATCACTCGCGCGTGTAATCCTTAATCGTTCCAGACACCGGTTTTCCGGAGCATGGCCGGGAAACACCCGTGTTCAGACCGCCGGGCCATGCGCGGCTTCACCTTCGACAGCAGCGGGGTATGCTTTTGTTCAAGAAACGCAAGCCAGAAGACGAAACACCGCCCGCCGGCACCTCGTCGCCATCCGGCCGGCCGACCAGCCCGCAGACGACGTTCCCGCCGCCGCCCGCCGGCGCCGTTCCCGTCCGCCCCGGCACTTCGCCGGCCGGCGCCGCCACCCCTCCCTCCCAGTCGTCCAAGGAGACCGCCCCGATGGCCCGCTCCCCCTTCCCGCCCGCCCCGACCGCTCCTCCCGGCGCCGCCCAGCCGCCCGGCCGCCCCGGCCAGGCGCCGGCCCCCCGCAAGGACACCAGTGATCGCCGCACGCTGGTGGTCGGGCGCGGGATCAGCGTCCAGGGCTCGATCCAGGACGCCGAGCGCCTGGTCGTCGAGGGCACGGTGGAATCGACCATGATCAACGCGCACGAACTCCAGGTCGCCCATGGCGGCATGTTCCGTGGCGAGATCGAAGTCGAGGACGCCGATCTGGCCGGCACCATCGACGGCACGCTGACCGTGCGCGGCAGCCTGACCATCCGCTCCTCGGGGCGCCTGCTGGGCAAGGCGAAGTGCCGCCGCCTGCAGGTCGAGGATGGCGGCCAGGTCAGCGGCCATCTGGAAATGATCACCGGCGCCGCCCCGGCCCCCGAGGCCCCGGCTCCGGTCGCGGCGCCCGCCGCCCCGGAAGAAACCCCGGCCGACTGAACCAGGCAGGGCGCGGCTCTTCGGAGCCGCGCCCGCTTACATTTCCAGACCGGCTTTCCTCAGCCGTTCCCAGAACGCCAAAAAAAACGCCGCGGATCGCATGATCCGCGGCGTTTTTTCATAAATATTCCCGTTGAAGGCAGCGCGTCAGGCGACGTTATCCCGCCGGTCGCGCAGCTTCACATAGGCCAGCTGCGCATGCTCCGAGCAGTAGGGCTTGCCCGGAACAGGCGTCGCCCCACAGAAATGAAAGCCCGGCGTGCCCGGATCGCCCAGCGGCCAGCAGCAGCTCAGGCCGCTGCGCCGCGGCGCGGGGCTGGACACCGCACGCAGCGGCGCCCGGGGCGTTTCGGGCCGCGAGACGGCAGGCGTGGCCACGGGCGGCGGGGGCGCCACCGCAGCCACCGTTTCGGGTTCGGCACGAACCGGCGCCCGGGGCGCGGGCTCCGCCTGCCGGACCGGGGCCACGGACGGCGCGGCCTCGGCCACACGCGGCGCGACAGGCGCCATAACGGGTGCCACGGGCGCGGCCGCCTGCGGCGCCACCGCAACGGGCGCGACCGGTGCCGCCGGCGAAACGGGTGATGCGACCGGCGCCGGGGCGACGGCAACGGGTTCCGGGGTCGGCGCAACCGCCCCGGCCGACTCCGCCGCGCGGGCCGAAGCCGGCGGTCTGCGAATAGGTGACGGACGCGCCTGCAGGCCGAGGCGATGCGCCTTGCCCACAACCGCGTTCTTCGTCACCGAAAGCTGGCGGCCGATCTCGGCCGTCGACAACCCCTGCTGCCAAAGCTCGCGCAGACGGGCGATCGTCTCCTCGGTCCATTCCATAGCCATGCCATCTCTCCTGACGAAGGACAGCCGGAAATTAGGCTTATCTTGTGGTGGACTCAACCTTCCCACCACAAAATCTTGTGGACAAGGCTGGGAGTAACCTGTTCACAACCCGGGGGAAAACCGGTGAGTCCGCATTCGGGGGCGTTCAGGTCGAAACGCGGCGAATCCGCGTCCCATCCACACCCAAAAGCATGGTGCCCGCCTTCAGCGCCAGCGCATCCTCGCCGAACACCACCCGCCGCCATCCCTGCAACAGCGGCAGGTCGGGCTCGGCGTCCATCGCCAGCCGGTCGATATCCTCCGACGACGCCACCAGGCGCGGCGCCACATCATGCTCCTCGCAGCACGCCGCCAGCAGCACCTTCAACAGCGCAACCAGCGCCGGCGACGGGCGCGGACCATCCTTGCCCTTGCTCTGGCGCGGCAAGGACGCATCGGGCAGCGCATGCGCGGCCGCAATGGCCTCCAGCAGCCCGGCCCCGCTCCGCCCCTCGGCAAACCCGCGCGAGACACCGCGCACCCGGGCCAGCGCATCGGCATCGGCCGGCCCGGTGGCCGCGATCTCCAGCAGGCTCTCATCCTTCAGCAGCCGCTGGCGCGGCACGTTCACCCGCTGGGCTTCCAGCTCGCGCCACGCGGTAATGGCCCGCAGCACGCCCAGCATGCGCCGGTTGCTGGTGCGCGGGCGCATCTTCTCCCACAAGGTCTCGGGATCGGGGCGGAAGGTCTCGGGCCGGGTCAGCACCGCCAGTTCGGCCGCCACCCACTCCATGCGCCCTTCCTGCTCCAGCCGCTCGCGCAGAAGCTGGTAGACGGTGCGCAGATACGTCACGTCGGCGGCGGCATAGGCAATCTGCGCCGGCGACAGCGGGCGCGCCGCCCAGTCCGAAAACCGATGCGCCTTGTCGATATGCGCCCCCGTCAGCGACGAGACCAGATTGTCATACCCGACCTGGTCGCCATAACCGGCCACCATCGCCGCCACCTGGGTATCGAACAGCGCCGCCGGCAGCCGGTCGAACAGATGCAGGAAAATCTCCAGGTCCTGCCGCGCGGCATGAAACACCTTGGTCACCGCCGGGTCGTCCAGCAGTTCCCCCAGCGGCGCCAGGTCCAAGCCGGGCGCCAGCGTGTCCACCACCACCACGTCATGCTCGCCGGCCAGTTGCACCAGGCACAGCTCGGGCCAATAGGTCCGTTCGCGGACGAACTCGGTATCGATCGTCACGAACGGCTCGCGCCGCAATCGTTCGACGACCGCAACCAGTTCGTCAGTGGAGGTCATCAGGACAGGAGCGGAAAAATCCGCCTTGAGTGCACGCGCCATCCGGTCCTGTTATCATGGGCCCATGCCGGTGCGAAAGCACCCACGAAAGCCCCCACGGGGGAAAAGCGCCGCTTGACGCAGGAAAGGCGGCTCTGACATCACCCGGTTTCCACAGCCCTGCACCGCAAGGACCTTTCGACGTGAGCGCATCCACCCCGCCGGACGACGGCACCCAGGCCCTGACGCAACTGGGCCGCGCCTCCGCCCAGCCCGCCAGCCCCGAGGAAGCGACGC
Source organism: Gluconacetobacter asukensis (assembly GCF_014174375.1). Lineage (GTDB taxonomy): Bacteria > Pseudomonadota > Alphaproteobacteria > Acetobacterales > Acetobacteraceae > Gluconacetobacter > Gluconacetobacter asukensis. Next base: position 24,984 of record NZ_JABEQE010000029.1, on the reverse strand, counting down.
TGGAGCGCGTGCCCGCCCCCTATCGCGACCGGCGCTACCTGGTCCGCTTCACCGCGCCGGAATTCACCTCGCTCTGCCCCGTCACCGGCCAGCCGGACTTCGCCCACCTGGTCATCGACTACGTGCCCGATCAGTGGATCGTGGAAAGCAAGTCGCTCAAACTGTTCCTGACCAGCTTCCGCAACCACGGCGCCTTCCACGAAGCCTGCTCGGTCCAGATCGCCACCACCCTGGTCGACCTGCTCTCCCCGGTCTGGCTGCGCATCGGCGCCTACTGGTATCCGCGCGGCGGCATGCCCATCGACGTCTTCTGGCAGACCGGCGCCCCACCGGCCGATGTATGGATTCCCGCGCAGGATGTGCCCGGGTATCGCGGGCGGGGTTGAGCGCCTCCTGTTCCGCCTGCCCCCGACCGCACCGAAAACCGGAAAGTCCGTACGTGACCGGCCCGTGGAAACCGGATTTTCTCAATTATGCCGTATGGCTTTTGCCGGAGCCATGCGGGCGAGACGCCACGTCTGGGCACCGATGATCAGAATACACAGGACGAGTGTCGTAAACGAGCACAGCAGAAACGGCACGGGCGTCAGTGCCGTCCGCAGGTCGTATCCCGCGAGCCAGCCGCGCATGACGAGAAAGGCTGTCGCCGATCCGATCAGGCACGCGGGCCAGACCGGACGCAGGAAGCGCATGAGAGTCAGCGCCATAACGCTGAAGGCCGTTGCTCCCAGCGTCTTGCGAATGCCGATTTCGAAGCTTCGACGGGCAGCATCGAAAGAGGCGAGGCCATAGATCCCGATCACGGCGATGGCGATCGCAATGACCGTACCCATCAGCATGAGTTGACCAAGCGCGCGTTCGGGAGTGGCGGCGTCGTTCAGCATCGTATCGATCGTGGTCGGAGTGAAGACGAGATCGGGCACATGACCGTGCCAGACTCGTCCCAGATCGGCGATGACATCCCGGATCGGACGCCCCTGCACGCGGATCAGGCCGGAAGAATACGCGAACGGTGCCGTATCATAGAAATAGAGCGCCGGTTCGGTCGCGTCCCGCGCTGAACCGAGCCGGATATTGTCAAGCACGCCGACCACGATCAGCGGACGCGCCGGCCCGTCGCCGAACTTGATCCGGGCATCGAGCGCGTCCGCCGGCGCGGCAAAGCCCAGCCGCCGCGCCAGATTTGCGTCGATCAGGACATTGCGGGCAGCGTTGTCGTGCGGATAATCGTGTCCCGCCGCGTCGTCGTCCAGCCGGTGCGCGTTGTCGAACAGACGTCCGGCAAGCAGGCGGATGCCAAGGGTTTCGGCATAGCGCGGCCCGACAAGTTGCCAGGCAACCGGAATATCCTGCCCCGCCGCCCCCTCAAGCCTGACCGTGCTACCGCTGGCAAAGCCCTGTCCGCCGGGCAGGGTCCAGGCCGTCGTAACGGCTTTCACCCCCGGCACGGCCGCCATGGCGTCCAGCATCGCCTGACGCCGGCCGAGCGGAATGGGGTCGAGTATGCCGACCGTGACGAGCCCCGGGGTCGAAAAGCCGCGTGCGGCCGTCGCTTCCAGCTTCGCCTGTTCCATGACGGTCAATGCACAGATACTCAATCCCACAGCGAACACGAACTGCACCATCACGAGCACCGCGCGAAGCAGCGCCCCCATGCGACCGAGCCCCGGCATGCGCGATGCCGCGAGCACGGTGCCTACCCTGACGCGGCTCAGGACAATGGCGGGGTAGGCACCGGCAAGGAAGCCCGTCGGCACGATCGCCCCGGCGGTGAGGCCGAGCAGCCATGGATAAGCAGGTTCGGCCGCCCAGCCCCCAAGCGTATCCACGACGGGCAGGCCGATTTCGACCAGGGCCATGGACGGAACCGCCGCGATTGCCACCAGTGCCATCGCCTCGAGAAGCGCTTCGCCCGCGAGCGTCACGGGGCTGGCTCCCAGCACTTTGCGCATCGCGATTTCACGGCCACGGAGAAGGGCACGCGCCGTCAGAAGATTGAGCGCGTTGATGATCGCGGCGGTCAGAGCCAGCAATCCCGTGATGGCAAGGGCGATCGCCTCTTTCCGGCGAAACCCGCCGGTCTCGATCCGGTCGCCGCGCGCATGCTGTTCGGAGAGTGCGACCGCCCGTACATGGATCGCATCGGTCCCACCGGGGAAATCCTGCGCGTGACCATGAATGAACGCCACCATATCCCGCATCAGGGCAGGCCTGTCCTCCTTCCCGCGAAGGCGCAGATAAAGTGCCCCGTCCGTCATTCCCCATTGCTTGTAAAGTTCGGTTCCGCGGGTCCAGTCCGGCATGGCCAACAGAATATCCGGACGCGCCGTCGTGGCACGGGGAAGGCGCGCGAGCACACCGCGGACCATCATACGCATCGCGTGCCCGTCGATATTGAAATCCAGGATCTGCCCGATCGATGCCTGGGCGGAACCGAAATAGCGTTGAGCGATCTCGGCCGAGAGCACCGCACCGTCGGGACGTGACAAGGCCTGCGCATCACCAACAAGCAACGGATATCGAAGGATCTTCAGGAAATCCGGGTCGACAAAATGAATAATCTCGTTCCGGAACGCGCCATGCAGCATGACCGTCGCGGCAGTCGGCGCGTAGCGACTCGCCGCCGCGATTTCAGGAATGGACGCCTCCAGGCCATAAAACAGACGGTAGGGCGTCTGCTGGAATTCCGACAACGTCGCCCCTGGACGACCATACGCGGTGTCGATCCGCACGATATTCGTCGTATCGGGAATCCACGCATCATATGAGAACTCCGTACGGGCAATGCTCGCGAGGACGAGAAAGGTCGCCAGCCCGAGCGCGAGACCGCAGGCATTGATCAGCAGGAAAGTCGGACGATGGCGGAAGGTACGCCAGAGACTGCGGAGACTCTGGATGGCAAGTTGGGTCGCGCTCATAGATCCCTCGGTCACCACGTCAGCTTCATGGTCACAGGATATCGCGAAACGTTCGGGCTTTTCCCCATTGAAAATACGGGTCTTTTTGAGACCTCCCTCACCCGCATGTCCGTTCCCGGACACATTGACCGGAAATGGACACCGTGAACGTCATGTCAAACCATCGCTCGCGGACCAGCGCCGCCCCTGATCGACAGGCCCGGGAGCCCAGGCACCGCATCCCGGCCGGATCAAAATTTTTTGGTTCTTTTTTCCAAAAAAGAACGCAAAACGCCCCCGACTCAAAGAGCCGGGGGCGTCCCACATAAAACCGGTCCGCTGAAGAAAGCTTAAGCCGCCTTCACGGCCTCGCCACCAGCAGCCTCGATCTCCGCCCGGGCGGACTGCATCTTCGCCATCAGCAGATCCAGCGCCGGCACGTCCATCTTGTCGGCGGCGTCGTACGACGCCTCCAGCCCGGCAAGCCGCTTTTCGGCATCGGCCACCGACAGGTCGGCCAGTGCAATCGCCTGGTCGGCCAGGATGGTGCAACGGGTGGCCGTCATGTCGGCGAAACCGCCGGCCACGAAGAACCGGTCCGTCACCGCCCCGTTCTCATACAGTTCGACCACACCGCCGCGCAGCAGCAGCATCATCGGCGCACGATCGGGCATGGCGGCGATATCGCCCTCCAGGCCCGGAATCACCGCCATCTCGACAGCGCGCGAGAAGAGAACCTTCTCCGGGCTGACGATCTCGACCTCAATCGGCATGGGCTGTCTTCCTTGCGCGGGCGTCGGCCGTTCAGGCCGATTCCTTCATCTTCTCGGCCTTCGCGACCGCTTCTTCGATCGAACCGACCATGTAGAACGCGCCCTCGGGCAGGTGGTCGTATTCACCGGCCACGATCGCCTTGAACGAGCGCACCGTATCTTCCAGCGAGACCAGCTTGCCCGGCGCGCCGGTGAAGACTTCGGCCACGTGGAACGGCTGCGACAGGAAGCGCTGGATGCGGCGCGCACGCGCCACCAACTGCTTGTCGTCCTCGGACAGCTCGTCCATGCCCAGGATGGCGATGATGTCCTGCAGCGACTTGTAGGTCTGCAGGATGCGCTGCACGTCGCGCGCCACCTGGTAATGCTCCTCGCCGACGATCTTCGGATCGAGCGAGCGCGAGGTCGAATCCAGCGGATCGACGGCCGGATAGATGCCCATTTCCGCGATCGAACGGTTCAGCACCGTGGTCGCATCCAGATGGGCGAAGGTCGCGGCAGGCGCCGGATCGGTCAGATCGTCGGCCGGCACGTAGACGGCCTGCACCGAGGTGATCGAGCCCTTCTTGGTCGAGGTGATGCGCTCCTGCAGGGCACCCATCTCGGTGGCCAGCGTCGGCTGGTAACCCACGGCCGAGGGGATACGGCCCAGCAGCGCCGAAACCTCGGCACCCGCCTGCGTGAAGCGGAAGATGTTGTCGACGAAGAACAGGACGTCCTGGCCTTCCTCGTCACGGAAATACTCGGCCAGCGACAGGCCCGACAGCGCGATGCGCGCGCGCGCACCCGGCGGCTCGTTCATCTGGCCATAGACCAGCGCCACCTTGGAGCCTTCGGTCGTGTTCTCGCCCAGCTTGATCACGCCCGCGTCCTGCATTTCGTAATACAGGTCGTTACCCTCGCGGGTACGCTCGCCGACGCCGGCAAACACCGACACGCCGCCATGGGCCTTGGCGATGTTGTTGATCAGTTCCTGGATGATGACGGTCTTGCCCACGCCGGCGCCGCCGAACAGGCCGATCTTGCCGCCCTTGAGGTACGGGCACAGCAGGTCGACGACCTTGATGCCCGTGACCAGGATCTCGGTCGCGGCCGCCTGCTCTTCGAAGGACGGCGCCTTGCGGTGGATCGGGTAGCGCTTGGTCGAGGCCACCGGGCCACGCTCGTCGATCGGCTCGCCGATCACGTTCAGGATGCGGCCCAGCGTGCCGGGGCCGACCGGCACCGTGATCTGGCCGCCGGTCGCAACGACCTCGGCGCCACGGGTCAGGCCGTCGGTCGAGTCCATGGCGATGCAGCGCACTTCATGCTCGCCGATCTCCTGCGCCACTTCCAGCACGACCGTCTGGCCGTTGAAGGTGACATGCAGCGCGTCGAGAATGTGCGGCAGCGTGCCTTCGAACTGCACGTCCACAACGGCGCCGCGCACCTGCGTCACGCGGCCGACGATGTTGCTGGACTGGCCCTGCGTGGCGGCAGGAGCCTCGTTTACTGTGGTTTCCGACATGGGGTCAGCTCCTGCGACGAGGGAAGCGGATCGTGTCTCAGAGCGCCTGGGCGCCCGAGATGATCTCGATCAGTTCGTTGGTGATGTTGGTCTGGCGGGTACGGTTGTATTTCAGGGTCAGCCGGTCGATGGCCTTGCCCGCATTGCGCGTGGCATTGTCCATCGCCGTCATGCGCGCGCCCTGTTCGCCCGCGGCACTCTCCAGCAGCGTCGCGTAGAGCTGAACCTGAAGGTTGCGCGGCAGCAGGCTGGACAGCAGCTCTTCCTCGCCCGGCTCGAACTCATAGACGGGCGCGTCGGCCGAGGCCGCCGTATCGTTCGCCGGCAGCGCCAGCGGGATCAGCTGCATCTCGGTGGGCGTCTGCGACATGACGTTCTGGAAGCGGTTATACACCACCGTGCAGACGTCGAATTCGCCCTTCTCCGCCATCGCGGCAATCCGCTCGCCCAGCGTGGCCGCCGCCGAGAACGGGATTTCCTTGCCGCCCGAACCATGGACATGGTCCACGATCAGGTCGGAGAATTCGCGCATCAGGTAATCGTGGCCCTTGCGGCCCACCGGCAGCAGGCGGACGGTCTTGCCCTCGGCCTGCAACTGGCGGATCAGGTCACGCGTCTTGCGGTTGATGTTGGCGTTGAAGCCGCCGGCCAGCCCGCGATCGCTGGTCAGCGGGATCAGCAGGTGGATGCGGTCGTTACCCGTGCCGGCCAGCAGCGTCGGCAGGCCGGACTGGCCCCGCGTGCCGGCACCCAGTTCAGCCAGCATCCGGCGCATCGCGGCCGCATAGGGGCGGGCGGCTTCGGCGCGGGTCTGGGCCCGGCGCAGCTTGGCCGCCGCCACCATCTTCATGGCGCTGGTGATCTTCCGCGTCGATTTGACGCTGCCGATCCGCGCGCGAAGGTCCTTGAGGGATGCCATGGGTGCCTGTCCGCCCTCAGCCCGCGAACTGACGGCCGAAGCCGGTCAGGAAGTCGGTCAGACGGGCTTCGTTGTCCTTGGTGATCTGCCGCTCGGCGCGGATCGAGTCCAGGATGTCCTTGCCGGCCGCATGCAGCTCGGTCAGCAGCTGGCGCTCATAGGCGGTCACCTTGTCCACCGGCACGGCGTCGATGAAGCCACGGGTCCCGGCGAACAGCACGCACACCTGCTCCTCGACCGGCAGCGGCGAGGTCTCGGGCTGCTTCAGCAGCTCGACCAGGCGCGCGCCACGGGCCAGCTGCTTCTGCGTGGCCGGGTCGAGGTCGGAGGCGAACTGCGAGAACGCAGCCATCTCGCGATACTGCGCCAGCTCCAGCTTGATCTTGCCGGCAACCTGCTTCATCGCCTTGATCTGCGCGGCCGAACCGACGCGCGACACCGAGCCGCCCACGTTCACCGCCGGGCGGATGCCGCGATAGAACAGGTCGGTCTCCAGGAACACCTGGCCGTCGGTGATCGAGATCACGTTGGTCGGGATATAGGCCGCCACGTCGCCGGCCTGCGTCTCGATGACCGGCAGCGCCGTCAGCGAACCCGCGCCATATTCGTCCGACATCTTCGCGGCGCGCTCCAGCAGGCGCGAATGCAGGTAGAACACGTCGCCCGGATACGCCTCACGGCCCGGCGGACGGCGCAGCAGCAGCGACATCTGGCGATAGGCCACGGCCTGCTTCGACAGATCGTCATAGACGATCAGCGCATGCATGCCGTTGTCGCGGAAATACTCGCCCATGGTGCAGGCGGCGTACGGGGCCAGATACTGCATCGGCGCCGGGTCGGACGCGGTCGCGGCGACGATGATGGAATATTCCATCGCGCCGGCTTCTTCCAGCGTGCGCACCAGCTGCGCCACGGTCGAACGCTTCTGCCCGATCGCGACATAGATGCAGTAGAGCGACTTCTTGTCGTCGCCCAGCGCGTTGACCGGCTTCTGCGCGACGATGGTGTCGATCAGGATGGCGGTCTTGCCGGTCTGGCGATCGCCGATGATCAGCTCGCGCTGGCCACGCCCGATCGGCACCAGGGCGTCGATGGCCTTGATGCCGGTCTGCATCGGCTCGCCGACCGACTGGCGTGGCATGATGCCGGGCGCCTTGATGTCGGCGCGCTTCATGGTCACGTCGCCGACCAGCGGGCCCTTGCCGTCGATCGGGTTGCCCAGACCGTCGACCACGCGGCCCAGCAGCGCCTTGCCGGTCGGAACCTCGACCACCTTGCCGGTACGGGCAACGGTGTCGCCTTCGCGCATCTCGGAGTCGTCGCCGAAGATCACGACGCCGACATTGTCGTTCTCGAGGTTCAGCGCCATGCCGCGCTGGCCGGAGGCCGGGAACTCGACCATCTCGCCGGCCTGCACGTTCTGCAGGCCATAGACGCGGGCGATGCCGTCGCCGACCGACAGGATCGTGCCGGTCTCGGCAATTTCGGCGCTCGTGTCGAACGCGGCGATCTGCTGCTTGAGGATATCCGAAATCTCAGCGGGACGGATTTCCATCACGCGGCTCCCTTCATGGCGTGGTGCAGGCGGGTCAGGCGGGAATTGAGGCTGGTGTCATAGAGCCGCGCGCCGACGCGCACGACCAGACCGCCCAGCAGGGCCGCGTCAACGCGTTCCTGGATATTGACCTTGGAATAGCCGGCCTCGGCGAGGCGGCCCTGAATCTGAATGCGTTGCAGGTCCGTCAGGGGCTGGGCCGACACGATCTCGGCCACGGCCTCGCCCCGACGGGCCGCCGCGATGGCCGCCACCGCGTCCAGGATCTCACCCAGACGGGACAGGCGGCGGTTGCGGGCGATCACGCCCACGAAATTGCGGATGACCCACCCGAAGCCCTGGGCCGCCAGCACGGCGTCCACGGCACGCGTCGACACGGCGATATCCAGCGTGCGATTCGTCAGGACGCTGCGCAGCTCGGCGCTCTCGGCGATCAGGCACCGCAGCGCAGCCGCATGGTCCAGCACGTCATCAAGCAGCCAGCGCTCGGCGGCGAAATCATAGAGGGCCGTCGCGTAACGACCGGGCAGGCCATTGGCAACGGAGGCGATCGGTATTGTTGTCGTTCCACCCGAAACCACGGTCGGTCTTTCCATCCCAGTGTCTTAGGTCATTGCAGCGCGCCAACGGCACCGGAACGAAGCCGGAGCCGATGGCGCGCCTCTAGCATGCTGACCCGCCCCGCGCAACACACGCATCAGGCCGGTACCGGCACCAACGCGGGCCGGAAGGCCGTCGTTTCGCGCTCGGTCAGCGTCACGCCCAGATCCACGACGGGCGGCACGTCGCGCACGCCCGCCAGCAGGTCCAGCACCATCCGCCCGGTCCGCTCGCCGATCGCGCGATAATCGACCGCCACCGTGGTCAGCGCCGGCACCACTTCGCGCCCGATCTCGAATCCGCCGAACCCCATCAGCGACACATCCTCGGGCACCCGCACGCCCCGCCGCCGGCACTCCATCAGCGCCCCGACCCCGACCAGGTCCGACACCGCGAAGACCGCATGCAGGTCCGGCGCCCGCTCCAGCAGCGCGCCCATGGCCTGCGCCCCATGGGTGAAGGAGACCGGCGGCTTGCCCATCCGCTGCACCAGGTCGTCCCGCAGTCCGGCCTCGTGCAGCACCTCCAGAAAGCCCTCCAGCCGCCTGCCGCCGCGATGGTCGCAGGACAGGCCGTCGCCCTCGGCCGCCAGCACGCCGATTCGGGTATGTCCCAGCCCGATCAGGTACCGCGCGGCCAGCCGCCCGGCCTCGTGGTTCGAATAGCCGACCATGTAATTCACCGGGCTGGGCGCCAGCCCGGCCATCTGCACGATGGGAATCGTCTCGCCCGCCAGCAGGGTCCGCAATGCCGTCCCGCGCGGCCCCGCCGGCAGCACCAGCGCCTCGGCCCGCCGCCCCAGCATGTCGCGCACATGGGTCAGCATTGCGTTTTCGTCATAGTCGGTATACCCGATCAACAACTCATATCCCTGACGGCGGATGATGTCGGTCAGGCCGCGCGCCGCATCGGCGAAATTCGTGTTGGTCAGCGTCGGCACCACCAGGCCGACGAACCCGCTGCGCCGGGTCGACAGCGCCTCGGCCGCGCGGTCGGGCACATAGCCCAGCTCGTCGATCGCCCGCGCAATCGCCTCGCGCGTATCGGGGCGCACCAGATGCGGCGCCCGCAGCGCGCGCGACACCGTCATGCGCGACACGCCGGCCCGCGCGGACACATCGATGATGGTCGGCCGCACGCCCGCGCGCGCCACCGCCGATGCGGCGTCAGGCTCCGTCGCCCGCTCCACCGCACCCGAAGCCGCCGTGTCCCCGCCTGTCGTCCGCCTGCCCGTCATCCCCGCCCATGCCCCTGCGTCGCAACCCAACATGCTGGCGACGCGCTTATAGTCACCTCGCCCGGCGGCCGACGCCAGACATATCGTCAAACCCGCCATGTGCCCGCGCACGATCAAGGAGACATTGATGTCCGCTTCGTCCCTCTTCGACCTGACCGGCCGGCTGGCCCTCGTCACCGGCTCCAGCGGCGGAATCGGCTTCGCCATCGCCGCCGGCCTGGCCGATGCCGGCGCCCATGTCATCCTCAACGGCCGCGACGCCGCAAGGCTGGACGAAGCCGCCGCCCGCCTGCGCGACACCACGCCGCCCGGCGCCACCCGCACCATCCTGACCCGCCCCTTCGACGTGACCGACCGCCTGGCGGTGGAAGCCGCGGTCAGCACGATCGAGGCCGAAGACGGGCCGATCCGCATCCTGGTCAACAATGCCGGCATCCAGCGCCGCGCCCCGCTGGATGTCTTCCCGCCCGAAGACTGGGCCGAGATCATCCGCACCAACCTCGACAGCGTGTTCTTCGTCGGCACGGCAGTCGCCCGCCACATGATCCCGCGCGGCATGGGCAAGATCATCAATATCGGCAGCGTGCAGTGCGAACTGGCCCGCCCCGGCATCGCACCCTACACGGCGACCAAGGGCGCGGTGAAGAACCTGACGCGCGGCATGTGCGCCGACTGGGCGCGGCACGGGCTGCAGATCAACGCCATCGGCCCCGGCTATTTCGAAACGCCCCTGAACCGCGCCCTGGTCGCGGACCCGGATTTCAACGCCTGGCTGACGAAGCGCACGCCGGCCGGCCGCTGGGGCAAGGTCGAGGAACTGCAGGGTGCGGCCGTGTTCCTGGCGTCGGACGCCTCATCCTTCGTCAACGGCCAGACGCTCTATGTCGATGGCGGGGTGCTGTCGGTCCTGTAACCACCGATGGGCGCATCGTCGAACAGCCCGCGCGCCACCCGCGCGCTGGCCCGCGCCCGCACCCCGGTCGAAACAAGGCCCAGCCCAGCCACCACCCCCGACAACCCCACCAGCAACCACCAGACCCGGTGCGTGGCCTGCGCCAGCGCGGCCCCGCCCCCCACGGCATGGGCCCCCATCATCGTCCCCGACAGCGCCACCCCCAGCAGCGCCCCGATCTGCCGGCTGGTCGAGGCCAAAGCCGCCGCCAGCCCCGCCTGATCGCGCGGCATGCCCGAGACGGCACTGTTGGTGATCGGCGCATTGCACAAGCCAAATCCGCAACCGCACAGGCTGTAAGCCAGCAGCAGCACGGAAGGCGGCGTCACCGCCGTCAGCCCCGTCAGCAGCAGCGCGCCACACCCCAGCCCGCACGCCGACAGCAGCAGCGGCAGCCGCGCCCCACGCGCCCCGACCAGCCGCCCCGACAGCGGCGCGCACACCACCACCCCCAGCGCGAAGGGCAGGGTGAACAACCCCGCCTGCATGGCCGACAGGCCCCGCGATTCCTGCAAATACAGCGTGTTGAGGAACAGGAACGAACTGAAGATCGCAAAGGCACAGACCGCAATCACGATCGCGCCCGAAAACGGCAGCGCCCGAAAGAACCGCAGGTCGAGCAACGGGTGGCGACTCCGCCGCTCCACCCGATACAACACCACCAGCCCCACGGCCGCGACCGCCAGCCCCGCCCGGATCGCCGGCGCGTGCCAGCCATAATCCCGGGCCTCGATCAGCGCGGCGGTGGCCGCGGCCAGGATCAGCGCCACCAGCGCCTGCCCCGTCCGGTCGATCGGCCGCACATGCACTGCGCGCGATTCGGGGATGAAACGCAGGCTGAGCCCCAGCGCCAGCACCCCGACCGGCAGGTTGACCCAGAACACCGCCCGCCAGCCGACCAGCGTGGTCAGAATGCCGCCCACCAGCGGCCCCAAGGCCAGCGCCAGCCCCGACATCGCGCCCCACACGCCAATCGCCCGCGCCCGCAAGGCGGGCTCGACAAAGACATTGGCGATGATCGACAGCGCCACCGGGTTCAGCATCGCGCCGCCCAGCCCCTGGAACCCGCGCGCCAGCACCAGTGCCCAACCATTGGGCGCCAGCCCGCATAAGGCGGACCCCAGGCAGAAGACGATGATTCCACAAACGAATACCCGCCGCCGCCCGATCCGGTCGGCGGTCGATCCCGCCAGCACCAGCAGCGTCGCCACCACCAGCGTATAAGCGTCGACCACCCATTGCAGCATCGACAGCCCGCCGCCCAGTGCGGCGCGAATCGCCGGCAGCGCCACATTGACGATGGTCACGTCCATCATCACCAGGAACAGGCTAAGGCAGCAGGTGGCCAGCACCAGATGCGGCCGGACCGGAGATGATGGATTCATATGCGCGATATCGGGAGAATGGAGCGGGCGAAGGGAATCGAACCCTCCTCAGAAGCTTGGAAGGCTACTGCATTACCACTATGCTACGCCCGCCCATATGGCCCTTCCTTACCGCCGAACCCGCCCCTCCGGCAAGCCCTCTCGGCCATCGGCGATGGGCGATACGCCCCGGCCGGAAGAACGAATCGCACCCCCCCTCTTGACTTTGCCCGCCGGGCATACTTTTTTCCGCTGCCTGCGCCGGGTTCGCACGGGTGGCCAGGGGAACAGCTTTCCGCTATTCCGTTGGTCGGCGCCGCAGGCGGCTTGCAGGGGTGTAGCTCAATTGGCTAGAGCGCCGGTCTCCAAAACCGGAGGTTGGGGGTTCGAGACCCTCCACCCCTGCCACTCGCCCCGGTCGGGATTTCTCCCGCCCGGACCGTGACGGTGCCCCCGACATGCAGTATTGGTTGATATCCGGCCTCGTCCGCGCTCCGGTCCGGACGGCGGCGTGGCGGTTCGAGAAGGGTGTTTCGTGTCGGTCAGTCCCGCGAAATTTGTGCAAGATGTCCGCACCGAGGCGACCAAGGTCACATGGCCCACGCGTCGCGCCACGCTGGTGACGACGGGTGCCGTGCTGGCAATGGCCACCATGACATCGGTTTTCTTCTTTGTCGTCGACCAGATCATCGGCCTGGGCGTACGTGAACTTTTTGGGCTTGGAGGCTGAGGAACGACCATGGCGAAACGTTGGTACGTCGTTCACGTCTATTCGGGCTTCGAGAAGAAGATCGCCCAGCACATCACCGAGCAGGCGGCCCAGAAGGGCCTGTCCGACCATTTCGGTGACATCCTGGTCCCCTCCGAAGAGGTGGTCGAGGTCCGTCGCGGCCAGAAGGTCAATGCCGAGCGAAAGTTCTTCCCCGGCTATGTGCTGGTCAACATGGAACTGACCGACGAGGCCTGGCATCTGGTCAAGGACACGCCCAAGGTCACCGGCTTCCTGGGCACCAAGACGCGTCCCTCGCCGATCACCGCGGCCGAGGCCGAGCGGATCATGAAGCAGGCGCAGGAAGGCGTGGAACGTCCCCGCCCCTCCGTCACCTTCGAGATCGGCGAGCAGGTGCGCGTGTCCGACGGCCCGTTCACCTCGTTCAACGGCACGATCGAGGAAGTGGACGAGGAAAAGGCGCGCCTCAAGGTCAGCGTCTCGATCTTCGGCCGCTCCACCCCGGTCGACCTCGAATACAGCCAGGTCGAAAAGCTCTAAGAGCCCGACCATCCGGATACAAAAAGGGGCGCCTCGCGGCGCCCCTTTTTCGTTTCATCCCTCGCCAAGGGCGAGGCCCTTTGGAACCCATTCGTTATCAAATGATTGGGGTGCAGGGCCTCAGGCCCTGCCGGGTCCAGGGCAGAGCCCTGGTTAAGCATCAGACGGGCGGCTCCACAGGCCCCAGCACCCGCAGATGCGCCGCCGCACGATCCGCCACCTGCCCCAGCAGCGCACTCAGCGCCGCCACCAGCCCGCCCGTGCCCGAGCCGCTGACCGGCAGGTTCAACGCCAGCACGTCGGAAGCCCCGCCATCATGCCCGATCCAATGGACGGCCAGGCTGCCCCCCAGCACCGCCTGCCCGCCGGCATCGCACGAAAAGCGCGTCACCGTCAGTTCGACGGCAGCCAGCGCCATCGTCGCCACCGCATCGTTCTGGGCAAAGATGGTGCTGCCCGGCAGGCGCTGCTGCAGGTCTGCCGTCAGCACATGACCGATCATGCCGGGCAGCGACTCGCCCCAGGCATCGCCGCTGGCGGTCAGCAGGCGGTAATCGCCCTCGCTGCGCACGATACGCTCACGATCCAGCGATACCGCGACCGAAGGCGTCCGCACCTCGATCACCCCCGGCCCGCCCGCCTGGGCGGTACCGGGCCAGGGCACGAGGGTATAGACATTCGGGTCCGACGAACACGCGGCCAGCGGGCCGACGGCAGCCACGGCAAGCAGCCCGCCTGCCCCCCGCAGAACCGCCCGGCGCGAGGCGATCGGGCGGGAGGGATGCAAGGGGGTGAGAGGCCCTGACAGTCTCATAGGCTAGCGTCCCGTAATCAGCGCCGAAGGATGGCGATTGAGGAAATCGGTCAGGAAGCGCAGCGACCGCGCCGCTTCGTTCAGTTGCACCAGCATCTGCTGCAGATCACGGTGGAAGTCGGTGTCGCCACCGTAACTACCCATCAGCTTGTTCGCGTTCTTCAGCGTGCTGTCCAATTGCGCGCTCATCTGCGGCAGCCGCTGGAACAGCGGATGCATGCCGCTGCGCGCGTCACTGGCCAGCCCCTGCATGCTGCGCAGCGAATCGCGCAGCGCCACGATGGCCTGCCGCACTTCCGGCGAATTGATCCGCGCGTCGGAATGGGCCAGCAGGTTGTTCAGATTGTCGCCCACCTGCGTCAGCGGCATCGCCGCGATCTTGTCGGCGACGGTGGACAGCGAATCCATGATCCCGCTCATCCCGCCGGCCTTGCTGGGAATGACCAGCGCCATCCCTTCGGTCCCCACGGTGGCAGGCGCGGCATTCTTCACGAAATTCAGGCTGATCATCGACTCGCCGGTCAGCAGGCTGGCACTGTCGACCGAGGCCCGCAGCCCGTTATCCACCAGCGCCTGCGTGGTCGCGGCCATGGTGTCGCGGTGGATCTCGCTGAGGGGCAGGATGCGCTCGGGCTGGATTTCCATCGCCACCCGCACCCGGGCGGTCCCGGCCTTCTGGTCCAGCACCAGTTTCACGCTGGTCACGGTACCAACCTGGATACCGAACATCGTGACCTGCGCCCCGACCGTCAGGCCGGACACCGAACTGGTCAGGTAGGTGACCAGCGACACTCGCTCGCGATAGCCCGCATTATCCGCCGCCTCGTTGCTGTCATACAGGCGGAAGACCGAATTCTTGGGTGCCTGCGGGGCAGAAGTCCCCTCCCGCTTGTCCGGCAGGCCGAAGGCGACCCCGCCCGAGAACAGGGCCTGGATCGATTGCAGCTTCACCTTCAGCCCGCCGGCCCCCAGCCCCACCTGCACGCCCGACACGTTCCAGAACCGCGTATCGGTGCGCAGGTAGCTGTCATAGGGCTTACGAATGAAGACCTGGATCAGGATCGGCCCCTCGCCGCCCGGGGGCATAGTATAGCCCAGCACCTCCCCCACATCGATGTCGCGGAAAAAGACCGGCGCCCCCTGCCCGATCGACCCCAGCGAAGGGCTGATCAGCGTGTAGGTATTGCCCGGCTGGTCCGACCGCATCCCCGGCGGCGCCTCCAGCCCCTTGAATTCGGTGGCGCTGGCCCCGCCTGGCACGCCTGGGTCCATCGCGATATAGGCCCCGGTCATCAGCGTCTCCAGGCCGGTGACGCTGGCGCCGTTCAGGCGCGGCCGCACCACCCAGAAGCGCGCATGGTCGGTCAGCATCGGCCCGGCATTGGCGCTCATGCGCACCCGTACCTCGACATGGCGCATGTCGCGCGTCAGCGTCACGTCCTGCACCGTGCCCAGCGGCACGGCCTTGTTCTTGACCTGGGTCTGGCCGCTGGTCAGCCCGTCCGCGGTGTCGAAGACGATGGTGATCTCCGGGCCGCGCCCCATGATGCCGCGCCACGCCAGATAGCCGGCAATGGCCAGCGCCACGATCGGAACCAGCCAGACGATCGAGAAACGATAGCGGCGCGCCGTAGCCTCGGGTGCCGAGGCGGCGCGATGGCCGGAATGATCTTGGGGGTCGTCGGTCACGCCTGCCTTGGCTCCATCCTGTCAGTCCTTGCCGCGCGCCGGCCACGCCGCGCACGCACGGCGGCGGACGCCACACCATCGGGAGACGGCCCATTCATGCCCGCCGCGTCCCACATCACCCTGGGGTCGAAGCTCCATGCCGCGAACAGGGTCAGCACCACCACCGAGGCAAAGGCCACCATGCCGGCATTGGCCGTGACGCTCGCCAGCGTATTGAACCGGACCACCGCCACCAGGATCGAAACCATGAACACGTCGATCATCGACCACCGGCCGATAATGTCGACGACGCGGAACAGCCGCGTGCGCTGCACCAGCGCGAAGGACGACCCGCGCCAGGTGCTAGTCACCATCCAGCTCAGGCTGAGGATCTTGAGCATCGGCACCAGGATGCTGGCGAAGAACACCAGCAGCGACAGCGGGATCATCCCGTCCTGCCACAGCTCGATCGCCCCCTCGATGATCGTATGGCCGCCCCCGCCCCCCAGCTTGAAGAAGGTCATGACCGGGTAGAGATTGGCCGGAAAATAGAAGATGACGGCCGCCATCAGGAAGGCACTGGTCCGCGCCTGCGTGTCCGGGGCCCGGCGCCACACCCGATGGCCGCAACGCGGGCAGATGCCGACACAGCGCAGATTGCTCACCGGCGCGCCCAGCTCACCCACCAGCCCGCAGGACTGGCACGCCACCAGATGATCGACCGGCGGCAGCGGAATATCGTCGACGTGGACATTGCTGACCATCACCCGCTCGCCGTCTTCCTGGCGCGTGACGGCATCCACGCGCCGGTGGCGCCAGATCCGTTCGGTATCCAGCGTCGAATCCGTGGCCGCCATGGTCAGCATTAGCGCCGAGATCAGGTAGACGGCCGGCCCTACATCGACATGGGCCAGATCGGTCAGCTTGGTATAGGCGACGAAGATGCCCAGGACATAGACCTCGATCATCGACCAGGGCCGCATCTTTTCGTACCAGATCAGCAGGTGCGGCGCCCAGTCGGGCAGATGGCGCCGGCTGGCGGCATAGAGGATGGCGAACATCATGCCGATCACCACCGCCGGTGCCGCGACGGTCACCAGCCCGACCAGGATCCCGGCCTCGCCCCACCCTTCATGCAGCAATTCCATCGGCCCGGTGACCAGGTCCACCGTGCGCTCGCGCCCATACACATCCAGCGTCATCAGCGATGACGCCAGGGCCGCCAGATACAGGGCACAGGAACTGATGCAGAAGGCCAGCGGCGTCTGGAGTGGCGAGGTCCGGCGCCGCCATTCCAGCGTCTGCCCGCACCGCGCGCACGCGGCCAGCTCGCCAGCCTGCAGGGGCGGGCGGCGCTGAAACAGGCCGCATCCGGGGCATTCCACCAGATCGCCGATCGTGCGGACATGGCGCAAATCGGCTGTCCGACGTGGCCATGCGGCCCGACGGAGCATGCGTGAAGTCCGCGCTGACATCGTCTCGCTCATGACCCACCGTACTATAGATCAAAATCGGACCAGCGATAGTCATTCAGCATATTGCTGCCATGACCAGAGCCGGAAGACGGATGGAAGAAGGAAATCTTTCCTCACGAATAGCCGCCGGACCATCGCATGACCAATCCGGTGCTTCCTGGATCATCACGGGAAAACCAGAATATTTGGACGACGGCACCGCAGGCCGGCGACACCCCCGCGCCCGACCATGCCCCATCCACGGGATATACGATAACGATCTCTTGAGCCCGCCGCCACGAAAACAGGCATCAGCCCTTCAGGAGGGCAAAGACGGCATGAATGCCAACGATGTCATCATATGGAAAAATGTCTTGGCGAAACCCGAAGACAGGGAGGGCAGTATGCTGCCAAACCACTCAGTCCATGATCTGCGACCATCGGAAGACTGAAGTGGTGCCGGTGAAGAGATTCGAACTCCCGACCCCATCATTACGAATGACGTGCTCTACCAACTGAGCTACACCGGCAACGAGGCGAGCGTATAACGAGCCCGTCAGGGCAATGCAAGCCCCCTTCTGAGACGGATTTCCCTCCACCGCCCCAATGCGCGGGACACGCGGCTCCCACACAGGCCCGATCCTGCCAGCTATACCGCCGCGACCTCGGCTCACGCCCAGCCGGCATGCCGTATCGCCCCGGATATCCGGATTTTTTCATGGCTCCGCGCACCGGCTCAATCCACCCGGCGCGTCCGGCCGGCCCATCAGGGCCGGCCAGCGAATCGGTCACGCCGTCAGGAACGGCGCATCGCGATCAGAACGGCGCGTCGATATCGACGACGTCGATCAGCTTGTGGTTGACGAACTCCTTGATCCCCAGCCCGATCAGCTCGCGGCCGTAGCCCGAACGCCCGACACCGCCGAAGGGCAGATCGGCCTTGACCATCGTCGGATGGTTCACGAACACCATGCCGGTATGGATCTTCTTCGCCACTTCGACACCGCGCGCGGTGTCCTTTGTGAAGACCGAGCCACCCAGCCCATAAGGCGTATCGTTGGCGATGCGGATCGCATCGGCCTCGTCACGGGCGCGGAAGATCATCGACACGGGCCCGAAGAACTCCCACAGGCGGGCCGGGTTGTCGCCGGACATGCCGGTCAGGATCGTCGGCTGGACGAAGGCGCCGGTCTCGGGCACGCGGGGCCCGACTTCGGTTGCCGTCGCGCCATGGGCCACCGCCTTGGCGATGTTCTCACGGATCTCGTTCGCCGCGCCCTGAGACGACAGCGGGGCCAGCGTGGTGTCCGGCGACATCGGGTCGCCGGCCTTCAGCGCCGCCACGCCCGCGATGTAGAGCTCCATGAACCGGTCATAGACCGCATCCACCACGATCACCCGCTTGGACGACACGCACACCTGCCCGGCATTCCAGTGCCGGCCGAACACCGCCCATTTCGCGGTCTTCTCCAGGTCCGCGTCCTCCAGCACCACGAAGGCATCGGCGCCGCCCAGTTCCATGGTCGTCTTCTTCAGCGCCTTGCCGGCCTGCGACGCGATCACCGACCCGGCGCCTTCGGAGCCGGTCAGGGCCGCACCGCACACGCGCGGATCGTTCAGGATCATCTCGACCTGTCCGCGGGTGGGGTAGAGGTTGCGGAACGCGCCGTCCGGCAGGCCCGCGCGCTTCATCAGCGTCTGGAAGATCCCGGCACTCTGCGGCACGTTCGATGCATGCTTCAGCAGCACCGTGTTTCCGGCCGAAAGCTGCGGCGCGATGATGCGCGCGATCTGATAATAGGGGAAATTCCAGGGCTCGATCGCCAGCAGCACGCCCAGCGGCTGATGCACCAGCACGGCATCGCCCGAGCGCGGGTCGGATACCGGCAGCTTCTCGGGCGCCAGCAGGCTTTCGGCATGTTCGGCATAATAATCGAAGATTGCGGCCGACAGCTCGACCTCAGCCTTGGCCTCGGCGAACAGCTTGCCCATTTCCAGGGTCAGCAGCCGCGCGAAATCGTCAGCCTCGGCGCGCAGGATCTGAGCCGCCTTCGTCATCACGGCAGCACGGGTCGCGAACGGCGTATCGCGCCAGTCCAGGAATGCCGCGTGGGCGTCGGCGATCGCCTGGCGCACCTCGTCGTCCGTGGCATCCGGAAACGTGGCCAGCACTTCACCGGTGTAGGGGTTGGTCGTTGCGTATGCCATAGTCGTCTTCCTTCCAGCGGGCCATTTCCGGCCCGATGCTTGTGATAACGGCTATCCGAAGCCCCCCGTCAAGGGGAACCTCACGGCTGTGTTATCATAAGAGTGCGGTCGATCCGCTCTTCGGAATCGGGCCTGCCAGGCGCACGGCCTCCGCAGGCATGCCGCCGGGTCACCCGGGCGGCATGCAATCCTGCACCATTCAGAACGTCAGTTCCAGATTGGTCTGGAAATAGGCGCCCGGCTGCGCACCGGCATTGCGCAATCCACGCGACAGGGCGGTATATTGGCCGTCGATGCTGAAGGTCACATGCCGCGTCGCGCGCCAGGTAAAGCTTCCCTGCGGCAGCACCCCCGTATAGCCCCCGGTCGGACGATACGCATAATTCACACCGCCCGGGAAATAGATCGTGTCGTGGACCGAATTGCGCCACAGCACCGGCACCCTCAGCAGCAGCGATGTATTGATCGTGGGCGCCAGCGTCACCAGCGGCCCGACATCGATCACGTTCTGCAGGTTGAAGTTCTGCGCCAGGTCGAGATAGTACGCACTCGGCACAAAAGGCGAGAGGAAGGTGCCCCAGCTTCTGGTCGCACTCTTGCGGGTATCGCCGCCCGAAATATCGTCGGCCTGAATGCCGATCGAGGGATGCCCCCACCATTTCGCGAAACGCCACGCCACCGAGGCATTGAACGAATAGGCCGATACCGGACGCGACGGCCCGCTCTTCGCTTCCTGGAACGTGCCGCCCTGCCACATGCCATTGGCGGTGAATTCGATCGGCCCGGCATTACCCCATACGCGCACCCCCGGCGTGTCGCGATGGGTGGAGCCCGCGATGACACCCTTCGTCGCGGTGATCGGGCTGCTGGCCAGCAGATAGCCGAGATAGTACGTATCCACGAAAATCTGGCTCTTCTTGCCGAAAGTCTGGAATTCCGGCACGGCGTAGGACGTATAGGCGCCAAACAGCCGGGTCCTCCAGCCGACCTGGTCGTGGAAGGCCCGATATTCAAAATTGGTCAGCGACAGATCGAACAGATCGACGCGAAACCGTCTCCAGACGCTGTAGCCGCGCAAGCCGTTCCAGGAATACGGAATGGAGGGATAGACACTGCCCGCCGAAACATTGGGCGGCACGTCCAGGAATGACATGCGACCGATCATGGCACCCATCGTCGCCCCCAGCATGTGCCCGCGCACTTCCACGAATGCCTGTTGCGCATCGACCCGGTTCCGCCAGCGGGCATTATAGCCGAATTTGTTGCCGCCGGTCGCCTGGCCGCTCATCAGCTCGCCGTAAAACCGGACATGCTCGCCCAGATGCAGGTCGGCACCGAGATTGGTGCGCAGGTTGGAAAGATAGACGTGACTCTTGTCCACCGCGCCCAGGGCAGGGTGCTGCTCCCAGAATCCATGATGGCGGAAATTCCCGCTCAGCGTCAGGTAGATCGAACCGCTATCGTTCAGCGCGATGAATTTCAACGGATCGAGAAAATCATGACGGTTGCGCTTGTCCCGCAGGCTCGACCAGTCCTCGGCCCAGCGTGCCACCGCATAATATCCCACCGTGCCGAAACCAGAGGCCGCACCGGTATTCGCATTGAACACACCCCACGGCCCCTGATGCAGCTGAATCGGCGTCAGGGGATGCAGCATCAGCGATTGCGGCTGGCCGTACAGTTCCGGACGGCTGGTCAAAGGCGGCAATTGCTGGGGCGGCGAATGCCAGGGCGCATCCCGGCCGGTCACGATCAGGGTCGGGCTTGCACCGGCCGTCGTCGCGGTCCCGGACGCGGTCGTCGACGGGGCCTTGGCGCCGCCCGCCGTCGCCTGGGCCAGCTGGACATGGGTTGCCACGATATCGGCCGCCTCCGGCGCGGCATGGGCCGGCAGGGCGAACACTGTGCCCGCGAGAGCGGTCAGAAGCCCCGCGCGGCCTTTTGTCAGGCAGGCAACAGCAGAAAACCCATAGGGAATATACATAGCCAGATCTTTTTCTTTATTATTTTCAGGCATCACAGAACAACCAAATTCTCGATTCCGTCATGTATTGACCTGTCCTGGAAACGGGCCGGAAACCACGCATGTACCGAGACCAACCACACGCAGCCTCATCAGATCTATTGGAACGTGTATCGCATGCCGAAGTTTGATCACTGCTTATGCGGACGTGCCGGCCGGCAGCCGATCCGGCGCAGCATGGATCGCGCGGGCGATTTTCATCATGGCGAGAAAAAGGGTCCCTATTTCGCGGAACGTCCCCTCATGCCGCCGCGACCGCAGCGGGACGAAGACCCGCTTTCAGCATATTGCCTGAAAGAACAGGCAAACTGCCCAATCCACGACCAGCGAACGCCGCGGCACCGCACGCACCGCCCATCGCCGCAGATGACCCGACCGGCAGAAGAGCCGTGTTGCATCCATTCGGAAGAATCGCCGTCAATGCGGCACCAGCAAAGCCCAGGGGAGCAAAGCAGGTGAAGAGAATCATGGTCCAAGTCTCCGTCGGTCACAAAGAATATCCACCCGCCCTCCGCGAATAGCGTGACCACCTGCTTTTTGTCGGATTTCCATCTAAAGTAAAAATAACAATTATATGTTGTGCGCATAAATCACGGTCACATTCCGGTGTGGCAAATCACCGAATTCCCCGGTCGGTTCATAGCGACCACCCGACCGCCCAAAACGGTGTCAGGGATGCTCAATAAATTCGATATCAAATCGAAATACACAGAGCGTTAGCCATGAAGTGGCGAAAAATCGCCGCCTACCCTCCCTTGCGGGCGCGCGCCACATTGTCATCCACCCGATCCAGAACGACAGCATGCTCGGCACCCCACCGATACAGCATCTCCACCGGCTCTATGATTTTCCTGCCGAGCACCGTCAGCCGATATTCGACCACCGGCGGCATGACCTGATGCACCTCGCGCGCCACCAGCCCCATCTCTTCCAGTTCCCGCAGTGTCTGGGTCATCATCTTCTTCGACAGGCCGGGAATACTGCGCAGCAGCGCCCCCGGCCGCGACGCGCCACCCAGCAGATGCAGCGTGTGCAGGATCATCGTCACCCATTTGCCGCTGAACAGGCGCAGCAGGCGACGCGGCGCGCAGCCTTCGTCGAACGGAGCCTGACGATACGCATCGGGCAGCGAGGCAAGAGACATGATGGAACGGACCCTTCCTGTGGGCACCTTTTGGTACCCGGGGCACAAAATGGTGCCGGATTGTCCTCTGTAACCGCGCGGCCCACCTTACGGAAACTGTTTTCCCGTTATGGAGAGTTCCATGCCCCACACAGCCCTGATCGTCGGCGCCACCGGAATTGTCGGCCAGAACCTGGCCAACCGGCTGGTGGCCGAAGGCTGGACCGTCCACGGCCTGGCGCGCCGCACAGCCGCCCTGCCCGCCACCGTGCTGCCCGTCGCCGCGGACGTGCTGGATATCGCATCCCTGCGCCCGGCACTGGCCAGCCTCAGGCCGAGCCACGTATTCTTCACCACATGGTCCCGCCGCGCCACCGAGACCGAGAATTGCGCCGTCAACAGCGCCATGCTCCGCCACGTCTTCGCCGCCCTGCCGGCGCCGGAGGCCCTGGTCCATGGCAGCCTTGTCACCGGCCTCAAACATTATCTCGGCCCGTTCGAAGCCTATGCGAAAGGCCCCCTGCCCCAGACCCCCTTCCGCGAGAGCATGCCCAGGCTCGATATCGAGAATTTCTACTACGCCCAGGAAGACGCCCTGTTCGAAGCCGCCGCCCGATACGGTTTTTCGTGGAGCATCCACCGTCCGCACACCATCATCGGCCACGCCATCGGCAATGTGATGAACATGGGCTCCACACTGGCCGTCTATGCCAGCATCTGTCACGAGACAGGGCGCCCCTTCATCTTCCCCGGCTCACCCATGCAATGGAACGGGCTGACCGACGTAACCGACGCCCGCCAGCTGGCCAGCCAGTTGCACTGGGCTGCAACCAGCCCCGCCGGCCGCAACCAGGCCTTCAACATCGTCAATGGCGATATCTTCCGCTGGAACTGGCTGTGGCCCCAACTTGCCGCCTGGTTCGGCATCCCCGCCGCCCCCTATCCCGGCCACGCCACGTCGCTGGAGGACATACTGGCCGGCGACGGCCCCCTGTGGGCCGACATCGCGACCCGCCACGGGCTGCGCGAGGGCGCGCTCGACCGCCTGGCCTCCGCCTGGCACACCGACGCCGATCTCGGCCGCCCCATCGAATGCGTCACCGACATGAGCAAGAGCCGCATCCTCGGCTTCACCGACTATCGCGCCACACCGGACTCGTTCTTCGACCTGTTCGAAATGCTGCGGGCGGAACGCTATATTCCCTGATCGCCACCCTTGACCCGGACGCAACGGGGGTGAACCTTTCCCCGGTCAGATCAAGCAAGGGGAGCAGGACACGCCATGAAGCCCGAAACCCACGGCTTGACGCCTCGCAGATCGAAAAAATCGTGATGCTCAATGCCGGGACCGACGGCACCCACGCGCCCTTCCTGGTCCTGTCCCTGCCACTGCCCGAACAACTGGGCTCGCTGCGCCTGGGCGCGGCCGTCGAAGGATAAGCCCCATGCCCGTCCGCTTCCGGCACATCGCGGCCGCCCTGTGCGGCGCCATCCTGTCCGTCGCCCAGGCCCACGCGGCAGACCCGGCCGGCAATAACGGCCCGGCTTACGGGCCGGAACTGCAAGGCTTCGACTATCCCTGGCCGGTCGGGCAATTCACCTTCACCTCCCAGCGCCAGACGCTGACAATGGCCTATCTGGACGTGCCCGCCACCCACCCGAACGGACAGGTGGCCGTGCTGCTGCACGGCAAGAATTTCTGTGCCGCGACCTGGGAGGGAACGATCCGTTTCCTGACCACCCACGGCTACCGCGTCATCGCGCCCGACCAGATCGGCTTCTGCAAATCCAGCAAGCCCCAGGCCTATCAGTTCAGCTTCCAGCAGCTCGCCCGCAACACACACGACCTGCTGGTCCATCTCGGCACCAGCAAGATCATCATGATCGGCACTCCACCGGCGGCATGCTCGCTATCCGCTACGCGCTGATGTACCCGCAGGATCTCGCGCATCTGGTACTGGTCGATCCGATCGGGCTGGAAGACTGGCAGCAAAAGGGCGTCCCCTATCGCACCGTCGACGAATGGTACGCTTCCGAACGCGGCAAGACGGCCGCCCAGATCCGCGCGTATGAAAAACGGGTCTACTACGCCAATGAATGGCGCCCCGATTATGAAAGATGGGCCCAGATGCTGGCCGGCATGTCTCGCGGCGAGGGCCGCGACCGCGTCGCATGGAACTCGGCACTGCTCTACGACATGATCTTCACCCAGCCGGTGGTGCACAATCTGCACGACCTTAAAGTGCCCACCCTGCTGATGATCGGCGACAAGGACATCACCGCCATCGGCAGCGACACCGCCCCACCCCCCATCCGCGCCACACTGGGCCACTACCCGCAACTGGGCCGGGACGCCGCCGCCGCCATCCCCGGCGCAAAACTGGTGGAATTCCCCCAACTGGGCCACTCGCCGCAGATGCAGGACCCGGTTGCATTTCACGCCGCACTGCTGGATGGGCTCGGAGAACCGGCGCACTGATCCGGCTTGCGTGAAGAAGGTCTCTTCTTTTTCTGAGAGTATCCGTTGTGATCAAGCGGCTTTTGGAGCCCATGTTCGATCATCGCGCAGGAGTGCGTTGGCGAGGATGACGAGCTTGCGCATGACGGCGGTGATGGCGAC
>NZ_JABEQE010000028.1 GCF_014174375.1 Gluconacetobacter asukensis | reverse complement strand
GCCGATCGCCGACTGGCTGAGGCTGGTCTGCTCATGCGTCCGCCCCCCGCCCAGCAGCCCCGACGCCCCCGACACCAGCCCGGTCCCCACCGCGCCCAGCGTCCCCAGCGTGCTGCCGAAATTCCCCGCCCCGGCGCTGAACGCCCCCCCGCTCTCCGTCGCCGACCACTGCGAAACATTCGCCTCCGAACCCGCCGTCAGCGACCCCGTGCTGAAATGGTTGTCGTTCGCCGCAGCCCCGCTGCTCAGCACGCCCGCATTCAGCGTCGTGTTGCCCGCGACCGTCACGTCCAGACCGCCCGCCCCGGCATACAGCCCCGACAGCGTGCTCTCCGTCGACGCATAATGGTCCGTGATCGCCTGCCGCGCCGAACTCGCCCCACCACCGGCAATCCCGACGCCGGCCACCGGAACCGACAGGCTGGCCCCCGCCTGCGATGCCGTGCTCCGGTAACCCCCCGTGTTCAGCGGGCTGCTGATGCTCAGCGATCCCGCCGAGGCCGTCACCTGACGCCCAGACACCTCCGCCCCGTTCAGCGTCAGCGCGCCGGGCGTCGTGATCGTCACGTCGTTCGCCGCCGAAACCGTCGTATCCACCGCCGTCGCGCTCGACGACGTCGCCTGCTGGTGCGACGAACCCAGCGAGCCCGTCACGCTCAGCCCCACGCCCTGCGTGCCGACGCTGCCCGCGACCCCCACGAACGCCGAATGCGACGATGCCGAACTCGCGCTCTGCGTCGTGTCCCACCCCGCCGACAGGTTCACACCCTTCTGCGCCGCCAGCACCACGTCCTGGCCCGCCAACTGCGCCGCCACCGCGCTCAGGCTGCCGTTCGCCGCGTCGGACGCGTTGTCGCCCCGCGCCACTACCGACAGCGTCCCGCCCGCCAGCGCCGTCGAGCCCACCACGCTCGTCTGCGTCAGGCTCGACTGGCTCCGGCTCGACGAAACACCCAACCCGGCCTGCACGCCCACCAGCGCCACATTGCCCACCGACGAACCACTCGTGTTCAGCAGGCTGCCCCGGCTCGCCAGCCCCGTCGCGATCCCCGTTCCCGCCAGGAATGCGCCCTGCATCGCATCCAGCGTGCTCAGCGTCGTCCCGCCTTTGCCCGAAATCTCGCTCGCCGCCAGCGCCGTCTGCGCGATCTGCCCCGCCATCGAATCCGGCGCCAGCCCGGCGCTCAGCCCGATGCTCGTCTCCTTGTGCGACGCCGTCTGCGTCAGCCGGTCCTGCTCCGCCGTGAACGACACCGAAGACCCAGACAGCGTCACGTTCCCCGCCGCCGCGATCCCCGACCCGTCGATCGTCATCGCCCCGCCCGACGCGATCGTCACGTTGCCCCCCGTCGACGCAATCACCGACGGCGTCCAGCTCGTCGACGAACGGGACGACGCGTCGCTCCGCGCGCCGTAGCCCAGCGTCCCCGTCGCACCCCCGCTGCTCAGCGAAATCCCCGACACGCTATGCGACGCGCTGGCCTCCAGCGTGCTCCGCGTCGCCGCCTCCGTGAACGTCCCGCCTGCCGACAGCGTCACGTCGCCCGCCGCGCCCAGCACCCCCTTCACGCTCAGGTCCCCGCCCGCCAGCGCCGTTAGCGAGCCCCCCGCCGCCACCGACGAGCCCACCTCCGTCGTGCTGCTGCTGCTGTCCGAGAAGCTGCTATGCGTCAGGAACCCGCTCTTGCTCCCCGAAGCGCTGAACGACGCGCTGTTCGTCACCGAACCCAGGTCCAGGCTCTTCGCCGCAGACAGCACCAGGTCCCCGCTGCTGGTCAGCGTCGCCCCCGCCGCCGTCAGGTCCCCGCCCAGCGCCGCCAGCGTCGCATTGCCCCCCGCGCTGATCGTCGTCCCGTAATTCTCCACCGCGCTGCTGCTCACGCTCAGATGCGCGCCCGACACCGCGCTCGCCTGCCGCAGCGTCGTGTCCCCCAGCGTCAGGCTGTCCCCCGCAATCACCGACAGGTCCCCGCCGGAGCTCAGCGTTCCCCCGTTGAAGGTGATGTCCTGCCCCGCCGCCAGCCGCGCCGCACCCGTCGCCGTGATCGTCCCCACCGACGCAAGCTGCCCCTGCGTCCCGCCCGCAACCACGTAGCTGTTCAGCGTGTCGCCGTTGATGATCGACCCGTTCTGCGCAACCAGGCTCACCGTGCCGCCGGACAGCGTCCCGCTGTTCACGATATCGCCCGTATTCGCCACGATGCTCAGGCTCTCGCTGCCCGAAATCGTCCCGCTGTTATTCAGGCTCCCCGCCGTCAGCGACATGTTCTTCGCCGCGATCGTCGCCCCCTGCAACGCAACCTCGCCCGACGCCAGATACAGTTTCGGCGCCAGCACCGTCTGCCCCCCAACCTCCTCCGGCACGAACCACACGATGTCCGACGTCAGCCCCGCCTGCTGCATCGGCGTCAGCGCCTGCCCGAAGCCAAGCCCCAGCTTCGCCGCCTCGTCCGCCGCGTTCGACACCAGCGCCTGCATCTGCGCCGACGCCGTCTGGTAGCTACCCCCCAGATAGCTCTGACCCGTCGCCGACACGATCTGCTGCTGCACATATTGCTGGTCGAAACTGTCGTCGCCCAGGAACACGTAACTCGACGGCTGCTGTCCAAGACGGTCCAGCAGGTATTCCGACCCATGGAACGACGTCAGGCTCGTATAGCGCGGGTTCGTTTCGATCACATACCCCGCCGACGGCGACGGGTTCGGAACATACAGCGCAGTACCCGCCGGGATCGACGCGATCACCTGCGACACCGACGGGTCGCTCGTCGTCACGAAGCCCGGCAGGCTCAGGCTCTGCGCCGCCGCCGCACCCGTCTCATGCCCTTCCGCCGGAAGAATCCCGCCTCCGCCCAGCGTTGCCGAACCGGACGACGACCCGCCCGATTGAACGCCGCCCGGCGGCGACCCGCCCGTGTTGCCGCCTGAAACCGGTGCCGCGCCGCCCCCCGACGAAGCGCCCGACGAGGACCCAGCCGATTGTCCACCCCCGCTTCCGGATGCCGGCACCGATTGGCCGCCCGATACCGGAACCGTGCCCACGACCGGCGCCGCGACGCCGGCCCCGCCGCCCGCCGATACGCCCGACAACGTCCCGCCCGCGCCCGGTGCCGTAACCGACCCGCCCGTCTGACCGCCCGATACCGGAACCGTGCCCGCAACCGGCACCGCGACGCCGGCCCCGCCGCCCGAGGATACGCCCGACAACGTCCTGCCCGCGCCCGGTGCCGCGACGCCGGTCCCGCCGCCCGAGGATACGCTCGACAATGCCCCGCCCGCGCCCGGTGCCGTAACCGACCCGCCCGTCTGGCCGCCCGACACCGAAAGCGTGCCCGCGCCCGGTGCCGTAACCGATCCACCCGTCTGGCCGCCCGGCGCCGAAAGCGTGCCCGTGCCCGGTGCCGTAACCGACCCGCCCGTCTGGCCGCCCGGCGCCGAAAGCGTGCCCGCGCCCGGTGCCGTAACCGACCCGCCCGTCTGGCCACCCGACACCGAAAGCGTGCCCGCGCCCGGTGCCCCGACCGATCCACCCGTCTGACCGCCCGACACCGAAAGCGTGCCCGCGCCCGGCGCCGGAACCGACCCGCCACCGGCCGTTGAACCCGACACCGAAGCCAGCGATCCGGCATCGACGCCCATGCCGGACGCGCCGGATTGCCCGTAGGCGGATCGCGCGGACGCCGATGCGAACCCACTCTGCAACGCGCCGCCGGAAACACCCCCGCCGGCCGACGCCCCGCCCGACAGCCCCGTGCCCACACCGGCAAAGGCGCCATCCGACGACGGCATCGACAGCGCCGCCCCACCCGCCGCGCTGCCCGATGACGGCGGCGCGGCCGAAATCCCGCCCGGCGTGGGCCCGCCATACGTCCCGGCGGCAGCCAGTTGCGCCGAACTGGCATGCGTCACCACCGTCATGTTGTTGACCAGCCCGGTGAAGCTGCCGTTCAGGTCGTTGCCGGCCACGATCGTGCCCGACAACGCGTTGGAGGTCACGCTGCCCCACACCTCGGGCGGCCACTGCCCGTTGGTGGTGTTGATCGCCCATGCCCCGTTGAAGGCCGGGTTCGGCCCGTCGGTCGCCGGCATGTACCAGCGGCAGGCCGTGCCGTCATGGCAGGTGACCGTATAAGTCACCGATGTTTCATAGCCGACATTGTCCAGCGACGCCCCGGACAGGCGCATATCGTGGCCCGCCGCCAGGTGCCCCGCATCGTTGGTGATCGCGCCGCTGGTCGTGATCGTCAGGTCGTGCCCGGCATCGATCAGCCCTGCCGCGTTCGCCGCGCTGGCTTCCGACCCGATGCCCTGCACCACGACGAACGACCCCGCGTTGCCATCCCACATCGACGCCAGGAAATGACCCGACCCAGGCTGCCCGTCCGCCGTCAGCAGGCCCGCCGGCGTCGGAACCTCGATCAGTTCCCTGCCATAATAATGCTGCGCGATGACGCTGGTGATCGGGATCGACAGCGCCGGATACCCGTTCGACGTATCCATCGGCGTCGCATAGGTCTGATCATAGACCATCACGCCCTGCACATACGTCACCCCGCCGACGATATTGTTCGTCAGCGAACGCGCCGCGATCGTTACGTCGCCCGACCCGCTGCCGGTCAGGATCTCGCCCGAACTGTTCGTCACGTCTCCGGCGAAGGCGCTCGACAGACCGTTGATCGCGATCGAACCGCCATCCGACAGGATCGCCGCCTGGATGTTCGTCAGGTTGCCGTCCAGTGCCAGCGTCACCCCGCCCGCGCCGTCGATCAGCCCGGCATTGGCAATGTCGCCGGGCGTCGAGACCATCAGCCTGCCCCCCGCCATCAGCGCGCCGCCATTGCGCACCGACGGCGCGCTGATCCACGCATTCCCCCCGGCGATCGCCCCGGCGCCGGCATCGACCTGGTACGCCTGGCCCAGCGACAGCGCCATATCACCGCCCGCCGAGAACAGCATGCTGCCGTCAACACCCTGCGGTGTCGTGAAGGTCAGGTTGCGCGGCGCCTGCAGGCTGTCCGTCCCCGTCAGGCTGGCGGTCGTCACCGTCAGGTCCCGGCCCGATTGCAGCGTGCCGTTCGTATCGTTCAGTCCCTGCATCGCCTGGCCGCCGCCGCCGCCGGCCAGCACGATGTCGCCGCCGGTCGTCAGGATCGTGCCGTTGGTATTGTCCAGGTTCGCCGTGTAGACGACCACCGACCCACCCGCCTGCAACCGCCCGCCCGCGTTCGCAACGCCGTCCATCGCCGCGCCGCTCTGGTCCCGTGCAACCGTCAGGGTACCGCCCTGGGCCAGGACCTGCCCGCCCGTGTTCGACAGGCTGGACGCCAGCAGCGCGATGTCCGTGCCGCCCTGGATCAGCCCGTTATCGTTCGCGACCTGTCCGGCCTGGACCTGCACCGCTCCCTGGCTATCGATCACCCGGCCATTATTACGGTTGTCCAGCATCCCCGCCGTCAGCGCCAGCGTGCCGCCGCCGGCGCCCAACTGGCCGCCCTGGTTGGTCAGCGTCGCGGCCGAAATCGTCGCGCCCGTCAGGCCGTAGATCAGCCCGCTGTTCGTCAGATCACCCGACACACCCAAAGACAGTCCGCCGCCTGCCAGGATCAGGTCCGCATTGGACACACCCGCCGCCTGGACGGTCAGCGGACTGCCATAGGCCGTGATCTCGCCCCCGTTGGTCAGCGCCCCACCCACCGTCAGGCTCTGGGTCCCGTGCGACAGGATACCGCCACCCGCCTGATTCGACACGGTTGCGGCCGTCACCGACAGGCTCTGCCCGGCCCCCAGCGTCTCGATCGTCCCGGCATTGACCAGCCCGGCGTCCCCCGACAGCGACAACGCCAGCGCACCCTGCGTGCTGGCCAGCACGGCCCCGTTATCGTTGCTGAACGACCCGGCCCCCAGGGTCAGTCCACCGACCGACGCGATCTGCCCGGCATTGTCCACGGCGCCGCCAAACGACACGGTCATCGGACCGCCCGCCGTCACTTGGCTGCCACCGTCGCTCGCGTATGTCCCTCCGTTCAGCGACACCGCGCCCGTGGCCTGGATAGCGCCCCCCTGATTGGCCACCGCGCTGCCCGCCGTACCGGTCAGGCGCATGTCCCCGCCCTGCGCGAGGATGCGGCCACCGCCGTTCGACAGGCTGCTGAACGTGGCGGTCACGCCTCCGGCGGCCTGGATCACCCCGTTGCCGTTCTGCACCGCGCCCGGCGCATTGTCGTTGCTCGCCAGAACGACAGACCCGCCCGATGCCAGCACCGTGCCGCCACGATTGTCCAGCGCATCGCCCGTCAGGCGCAATCCGCCCGACGCCTGGAATACGCCCCCCTGGTTGACGAATCCCGACGCCGTCAGCGTCGTATCGCCACCCTGCGCGACGATCCGGCCCCCACTGTCATCCAGCCCCCCGCCCGCCGTGGCCGCGACCGTACCGGAAGCGGCACCGATCTGCCCGCCACGATTGGACAGGGCGCCCCCCGCCGACACGGTCGCGCCGCCACCGCCGAATACCGTTCCCGCATTGGTCAGGTCGGAGGACGCTTCTACCTGCGACAGGCCCGCGGCTCCAACGAAACCGCCATTGGACACGCCGCCGCCGCTCAGCGTCAGGTCTCCCCCGCGCGCGATCATCATCCCCGTATTCGTGGCCTGCCCCGTCACCGACGCCGTGACGTTCCGTTGCGCGGCGATCGTCCCGCCATTGGTCAGTGCGCCGAGCGTGAGATCGATCGAACCATTCGAAGCCTGGATCGCCCCGTCATTGACCGCCCCGCCGGCGGTGACCGTCACGTTGCCACCCGTACTGGCGATCACCGAAACCGTATCGGGCGTGCCGCCATTCTGTGTCGTCAGGCTGCCGGCCGACAGGGCCAGGCTCTGCGCCGCGTCGATATGGCCCGCATTCGTGACTTGGCCGGCGAAGGCCAGTGTCATCGTGCCCGACGCATCCAGTACCGACCCGCTGTCACTGGCATAGGTGCCGCCGGACAAGGTCAGGTTCGACGCGCTCTGCACGATGCCGCCATTATTGACCAGCATGCCCGAGGCCGCCGATTGGATCGTCACGCCGCCGCCCGTCGCCAGAATGGTGCCGCCCGTATTGTCGATCTGGTCGGCCTGCACCGATAGCCCCGTCGCCCCCTGCAACGTCGCGCCGATATTGGCCAGGGACGCGATATCCGCCGTCGAACGGCCGGCAAGCGTCAGCACGCCGCCATGCGCCAGGATTTCGCCGCCCGATTCGTTGGCCAGCGCGTCCGTCTTCAGGGTCAGGCCGTTTCCGCCCTGCAACACGCCCGCATCGTTCGTGACCGATCCGGCCTGCATCGCAAGCGCGCCGGTCGTGGCCAGGATCGTGCCGGCCTCGTTATCGACGCTGGCCGCCGTCAGCCCGATATTTCCTCCACCGGCACCGATCTGCCCGCCCGGACCGTTGGTCAGCGCGCCCGTCATCAGCGTCAGGCCAGCCGCGCCATAGACGGCACCGGTATTGACCAGGGCTCCACCGCCGGTCGAAGCCGTCACCTGACCGGACGCCGCCAGCGTGCCGCCATTGGTCAGCGACGCAGCGCTCAGGCCCAGGTCGCCGCCCAACGCGCTCAATTTGCCATCATTGGTCACGGCGGCCGACGCCGTGACGTTCAGCGCGCCGTTGGCCAGCATCGCCCCGTCATTGGTCAGCGCCGTCGTATCGACCGACAACCCGCCCCCCGGCGTGGCCGTCTCGATCGTTCCGGCATTGACCAGCCCTTGCGCTCCGTTCGCGAAACGCTGCGATCCGGTCACCGTCAGCGACCCATTGCCGCTCCGCGCGGCAATCAGTCCGTTGGCACCATTCTCCAGAGCGCCGGCCGTGATCGAAAGTCCCGTTCCACCGACCAGCAGGCCTTCATTGTCCAACATGCCCGACAGCGTCAGGGTCGCTCCACCCGAGCCGACCAATGTGCTGTTCTGGTCGGACGCGTAGCTGCCGGCGGTCAGCGTCAGTCCGTTCGCCGCCCCCAACGTGCCGCTCTGATTGAGAATCGACTGCATGGCGGCCTGGCCATCGGCAAGCGTCACCCCGTCAGCCCGCGACAGCACCAAGCCGCCGCTCCGATTGTCCAAGCTCTGCGCGGTCAGCGTGACGGCACCCTGACCCTGGATCGTTCCACCCTGGTTGGCGATCGCACCGCCCTGCGCCAGGACCGTGCCATCGGTGGCAATGATCTTGCCGCCACTATTATCGATCGTCTCTCCCGCAACCGAGACGACACCCGACCCGGCGCCGATCTGTCCACCCACATTATCCAGGGCGCCCGCCGCCGAAATCGTCGCCGTCGTCGCGCCGTATAGCGTGCCTGCGTTCTGTATGCCCCCGGACGACTGGATACTCACACCACCGGCCGTCGAAGCCAGCGTACCGGAATTCTGCATACCCGCCGCATCAACCGTCAGGTCGCCACCCTCGGCCAGCACCGAACCCGCATTCGACACCGCCCCATCGACCTGCGCCCGCACCAGACCCGCCGACTGGATCAGGCCACTATTGGCCAACGATGCGCCCGTCACCTGCACATCGCCCGACTGCGCCGTGCCCATCTGCCCGGCATTGCCCAGCCCACTGCCGCCGGCCGCAACCGTCAGCGCCCCGGCCTGCGCGACAATCTGCCCGGCAGCACCATTCGTCACACCCTGGCCACCCGACAGCGTCACGGACGATCCGGCCTGCACCACACCGTCATTCGCCACACTGCCGGACACCATCAACGAAACCTGGCCGCCCGCCACGGCTTCGGCTGACGCGTCCGTGGCATAACCAGCCAATGTCAGCAGCAGATCGCCCGACGCCGACAGCACACCCGCCCCCCGATCGGTGAACGGACCGCCCGACAGGGTCAGGGCGCCACCCTTGGCCGAGATCGTGCCATCGGTGTTCGTCACATCACCCGACGCCTGCACCGTCACCGGCCCGGCCGATGCCACGATCTTCCCGCCCGTATTGTCGACCAGACCCGCCGTCAGCACGATCGCGCCACTCCCCGCGCCGATCTGCCCCCCCGCATTGCTCAACGCGCCGTCAGAGCCGGTTCCCGACGTATCCACCGTCGCCGCCGTCGCCCCATACAGCGTCCCGCTGTTCGTCACTCCGCCCGGCGCCGTCACCGACAGCGCCCCGGTCGTCGAACCCACTTCGCCGGAATTCGTGACACTCGACGCACCCAGCGTCAGGTCACCGCCCTCGGCCAGCACCGAACCCATATTCGAGGCCGCACCATCAACCTGTGCCTGCACCAGCCCCACCGACTGGATCAACCCGCCATTGGCCAGCGACGCACCCGTCACCTGCACGTCACCCGACTGCGCCGTGCCCATCTGCCCAGCATTGCCCAGCCCAGTGCCGCCGGCCACAACCGTCAGGTCCCCGGCCTGTGCGACAATCTGCCCGGCAGCAGTATTCGTGATGCCACTCCCACCAGAAATTTCCAGACTGTGTCCCGAGAGAATCAGACCGTCGTTCCACACCGCTCCTGTCGCCACCAGATCCAACATGTCAGTGGCGGAAAGAGACGCATTCTGTGTTCCGCTATACCCGGTGACCGTCGCCGTCAGGTCGCCCGACGCATACAATGCACCGCTTCCGCCATTCGTCAGCACGCCGCCCGACAGGGTCAGGTCTCCACCCTTGGCCGAGATCGTGCCATCGGTGTTCGTGACATCACCCGACGCCTGCACCGACACCGCCCCGGCCGACGCCACGATCTTCCCGCCCGTATTGTCCAACGGTCCCGCCGTCAGCACAATCGCGCCACTCCCCGCGCCGATCTGCCCGCCCGCGTTGCTCAGTGCCCCGTCAGACCCGGTGCCCGACGTGTCCACTGTTGCCGTCGTCGCCCCATACAGCGTCCCGCTGTTCGTCACCCCACCCGGAGCCGTCACCGACAGCGCCCCGGTCGTCGAGCCCACCTCGCCCGAGTTCGTGACGCTCGACGCACCCAGCGTCAGGTCGCCACCCTCGGCCAGCATCGCACCCGCATTCGATGCAGTCCCGCCCACCTGCGTCTTCACCAGCCCCGCCGACTGGATCAACCCGCCATTGGCCAACGATGTGCCCGTTACCTGCACATCACCCGACTGCGCCGTGCCCATCTGCCCGGCATTGCTCAGCCCACTGCCGCCGGCCGCAACCGTCAGGTCCCCCGCCTGCGCGACAATCTGCCCGGCAGCACCATTCGTCACACCCTGGCCGCCCGACAGGCTCAATTCCATCCCAGCCGACAGAATGCCGTCATTCTGCACCGGCCCCGACGCCATCAGCGTCGCCGCCCCGGTCGCGCCAGCCGAGGCATCTTGGTCGGCGGTATAGCCCACAACCGTCGCCGTCAGGTCGCCCGACGCATACAATGCACCGGTTCCGCCATTGGTCAGCACGCCGCCCGACAGGGTCAGGTCGCCGCCCTTGGCCGAGACCGTACCATCGGTGTTCGTCACATCACCCGACGCCTGCACCGACACCGCCCCGGCCGACGCCACGATCTTCCCGCCCGTATTGTCCAACGGTCCCGCCGTCAGCACGATCGCGCCCGACCCCGCGCCAATCTGCCCGCCCGCGTTGCCCAACGCGCCATCCTGCGCATCTACTGTCGCCGTCGTCGCCCCATACAGCGTCCCGCTGTTCGTCACCCCACCCGGAGCCGTCACCGACAGCGCCCCGATCGCCGAGCCCACCTCGCCCGAGTTCGCGACGCTCGACGCAACCAGCATCAGGTCGCCACCCTCGGCCAGCATCGCACCCGCATTCGATGCAGTCCCGCCCACCTGCGTCTTCACCAGCCCCGCCGACTGGATCAACCCGCCATTGGCCAACGATGTGCCCGTTACCTGCACATCACCCGACTGCGCCGTGCCCATCTGCCCGGCATTGCTCAGCCCACTGCCGCCGGCCGCAACCGTCAGGTCCCCCGCCTGCGCGACAATCTGCCCGGCAGCACCATTCGTCACACCCTGGCCGCCCGACAGGCTCAATTCCATCCCAGCCGACAGAATGCCGTCATTCTGCACCGGCCCCGACGCCATCAGCGTCGCCGCCCCGGTCGCGCCAGCCGAGGCATCTTGGTCGGCGGTATAGCCCACAACCGTCGCCGTCAGGTCGCCCGACGCATACAATGCACCGGTTCCGCCATTGGTCAGCACGCCGCCCGACAGGGTCAGGTCGCCGCCCTTGGCCGAGACCGTACCATCGGTGTTCGTCACATCACCCGACGCCTGCACCGACACCGCCCCGGCCGACGCCACGATCTTCCCGCCCGTATTGTCCAACGGTCCCGCCGTCAGCACGATCGCGCCCGACCCCGCGCCAATCTGCCCGCCCGCGTTGCCCAACGCGCCATCCTGCGCATCTACTGTCGCCGTCGTCGCCCCATACAGCGTCCCGCTGTTCGTCACCCCACCCGGAGCCGTCACCGACAGCGCCCCGATCGCCGAGCCCACCTCGCCCGAGTTCGCGACGCTCGACGCAACCAGCATCAGGTCGCCACCCTCGGCCAGCATCGCACCCGCATTCGATGCAGGCCCGCCCACCTGCGCCTGCACCAGACCCGCCGACTGGATCAGGCCACTGTTGGCCAGCGATGCAGCCGTCACCTGCACATCGCCCGACTGCGCCGTACCCATCTGCCCGGCATTGCTCAGCCCACTGCCGCCGGCCGCAACCGTCAGGTTCCCGGCCTGCGCGACAATCTGTCCGTCAACACCATTCGTTACGCCCTGGACGCCCGACAGCGCCAGGCTGCTTCCCGACAGAAGCTGACCATCATTCTGCACCGCATCTGCAACAGTCAGCACCACCGCACCAGCGGCGGAAAGCGACGCATTCTGCGCCGAGCTGTAGCCCGCAACCGTCGCCGTCAGGTCGCCCGACGCATATAACGCGCCGGCTCCGCCATTGGTCAGCACGCCGCCCGACAGGGTCAGGTCGCCGCCCTTGGCCGAGACCGTACCATCGGTATTCGTGACATCACCCGACGCCTGCACCGTCACCGGCCCGGCGGATGCCACGATCTTTCCGCCTGTATTATCGACCAGACCCGCCGTCAGCCCGATCGCGCCACTCCCCGCACCGATCTGCCCGCCCGCGTTGCTCAGTGCCCCGTCAGACCTGGTTCCCGACGTATCCACCGTCGCCGTCGTCGCCCCATACAGCGTCCCGCTGTTCGTCACCCCGCCCGGCGCCGTCACTGACAGGGCCCCGGTCGCCGAGCCCACCTCGCCAGAATTCGTGACAACCGACGCATCCAGCGTCAGATCGCCACCCTCGGCCAGCATCGTGCCGGTGTTCGACACCGCACCATCGACCTGCGCCCGCACCAGACCCGCCGACTGGATCAGGCTACTATTGGCCAGCGACGCACCCGTCACCTGCACGTCACCCGACTGCGCCGTGCCCATCTGCCCGGCATTGCTCAGCCCACTGCCGCCGGCCGCAACCGTCAGCGCCCAGGCCTGCGCGACAATCTGCCCGGCAGCACCATTCGTCACACCCTGGCCGCCCGACAGGCTCAATCCCCTCCCTGCCGACAGAATGCCGTCATTTTGCACCGTATCTGCAGCGGTCAGCGTCACCGCGCCAGCGGCGGAAAGCGACGCGTCCTGCGCCGCGCTGTAGCCCGCGACCGTCGCCGTCAGATCGCCCGACGCATACAATGCACCGCTTCCGCCGTTGGTGAGCAGGCCACCCGACAGGGTCAGGTCGTCGCCCTTGGCCGAGATCGTGCCGTCGGTATTCGTGACATCACCCGATGCCTGCACCGTCACCACCCCGGCCGATGCCACGATCTTTCCGTCTGTATTATCCAACGACCCCGCCGTCAGCACGATCGTGCCCGTACCCGCACCGATCTGACCGCCCGCATTGCTCAACGCGCCATCCAACCCGATGCCCGACGTATCCACCGCCGCCGTCGTCGCCCCATACAGCGTCCCGCTGTTCGTCACCCCGCCCGGCGCCGTCACTGACAGCGCCCCGGTCGCCGAGCCCACCTCGCCAGAATTCGTGACGCTCGATGCCTCCAGCGTCAGATCGCCACCCTCGGCCAGCATCGTGCCGGTGTTCGACACCGCACCATCGACCTGCGCCCGCACCAGACCCGCCGACTGGATCAGGCTACTATTGGCCAGCGACGCACCCGTCACCTGCACGTCACCCGACTGCGCCGTGCCCATCTGCCCGCTATTGCCCAGCCCGGCGCCACCGGCCGCAACCGTCAGGTCCCCCGCCTGCGCCACGATCTGCCCGTCCGGGCCGTTCGCCACGCCCTGGCCGCCGGACAGGCTCAATCCCGTCCCTGCCGACAGAATGCCGTCATTTTGCACCGTATCTGCAACGGTCAGCATCACCGCACCAGCGGCGGCAAGCGACGCGTCCTGCGTCGCGCTATAGCCCGCGACCGTCGCCGTCAGATCGCCCGACGCATATAACGCGCCGGCCCCGCCATTGGTCAGCAGGCCGCCCGACAGGGTCAGGTCCCCACCCTTGGCCGAGACCGTACCATCGGTATTCGTCACCTCACCCGACGCCTGCACCGTCACCGGCCCGGCAGACGCCACAATATTCCCGCCCGTATTGTCCACCGGGCCCGCCGTCAGCACGATCGCACCCGTGCCCGCACCGATCTGACCGCCAGCGTTGCTCAGCGCGCCGTCAGAGCCGGTTCCCGACGTATCCACCGTCGCCGCCGTCGCCCCATACAGCGTCCCGCTGTTCGTCACTCCGCCCGGCACGGAGGCACTGACGCTCCCCGTGGTCGAAGCAAGCGTTCCGGTATTCTCTAAGCTCGATGCCTCCAGCGTCAGGCTACCGCCTTGAGCCTGCACCTTGCCCGCATCTGTGGCATCGCCCACGACGTTCACGCTGATCGCGCCCGCCGATTGGATCAAGCCCCTATTAGCCAGCGACGCCCCCGTCACCTGCACATTGCCCGACTGCGCCGTGCCCATCTGCCCGGCATTGCTCAGCCCAATACCGCCGGCCGCAACCGTCAGGTTCCCGGCCTGCGCGACAATCTGTCCGTCAACACCATTCGTTACGCCCTGGACGCCCGACAGCGCCAGGCTGCTTCCCGACAGAAGCTGACCATCATTCTGCACCGCATCTGCAACAGTCAGCACCACCGCACCAGCGGCGGAAAGCGACGCATTCTGCGCCGCGCTGTAGCCCGCGACCATCGCCGTCAGGTCGCCCGACGCATACAATTCACCGCTTCCGCCATTCGTCAGCACACCACCCGACAGGGTCAGGTCCCCACCCTTGGCCGAGACCGTACCATCGGTGTTCGTCACATCACCCGACGCCTGCACCGTCACCGCCCCGGCAGACGCCACGATCTTCCCGCCTGTATTATCGACCAGACCCGCCGTCAGCACGATCGCGCCAGTCCCCGCGCCGATCTGACCGCCCGCATTGCTCAACGCGCCATCCAACCCGATGCCCGACGTATCCACCGTCGCCGCCGTCGCCCCATACAGCGTCCCGCTGTTCGTCACTCCGCCCGGCGCCGTCACCGACAGCACTCCGGTCGTCGAGCCCACCTCGCCAGAATTCGTGACGCTCGATGCAACCAGTGTCAGGTCGCCACCCTCGGCCAGCATCGAACCCGCATTCGAGGCAAGCCCGCCCACCTGCACCTTCACCAGACCCGCCGACTGGATCAGCCCGCCATTGGTCAGCGATGCGCCCGTAACCTGCACATCGCCCGACTGCGCCGTGCCCATCTGGCCGCTATTGCCCAGCCCACTGCCGCCGGCCGCAACCGTCAGGTTCCCGGCCTGCGCGACAATCTGTCCGTCAACACCATTCGTTACGCCCTGGACGCCCGACAGCGCCAGGCTGCTTCCCGACAGAAGCTGACCATCATTCTGCACCGCATCTGCAACAGTCAGCACCACCGCACCAGCGGCGGAAAGCGACGCGTCCTGCGCCGCGCTGTAGCCCGCGACCGTCGCCGTCAGATCGCCCGACGCATATAACGCGCCGGCCCCGCCATTGGTCAGCACACCGCTCGACAGGGTGAGATCCCCACCCTTGGCCGAGATCGTGCCGTCAGTATTCGTCACCTCACCCAATGCCTGCACCGTCACCGGCCCGGCAGACGCCACGATCTTCCCGCCCGTATTGTCGACCAGACCCGCCGTCAGCACGATCGCGCCAGTCCCCGCGCCGATCTGTCCGCCCGCATTGCTCAACGCGCCATCAGACCTGGTTCCCGACGTGTCCACCGTCGCCGTCGCCCCATACAGCGTCCCGCTGTTCGTCACCCCGCCCGGTGCCGTCACCGACAGGACAGCACTCGATTGCAATACGCCGCTATTGGCGAGTTGAGTCGTCGAAACCCTGGTATCGCCAGACGTCGCCGTCCCCATCGATCCGGCATTGACAACGCCTTCACCGCCGGCCGTCAGCGTGAGCGAACCGTTCTGGGCGGTCATCACGCCTTCCGCCCCAATTGCAACACTCTGCTGCGCCGTGACGGTCAGCGAACTGGCCGACAAAAGCGACCCGTCATTCTGCACAGATCCGGTCGCCGTCAGCATCAATCGGCCATCCGTCATCGCGGATGCCTGAGCACCCGCCGAATAGGCGGCAAGATTTGCCATCAGGTCACCCGACGCGTAGAGCGCACCGGTCCCACCATTGGTAAGTTGACCACCTGATAAGGTAAGATCCCCACCTTTGGCCGAGATAGCGCCATTGGTGTTCGTGACATCGCCCGACGCTCGCACCGTCACCGGCCCGGTAGACGCCACGATCTTCCCGCCCGTATTGTCCACCGGGCCCGCCGTCAGCACGATCGCACCGGTCCCCGCGCCGACCTGCCCGCCCGCATTGCCCAACGCGCCACCCTGCGCATCAACCGTCGCCGTCGTCGCCCCATACAGCGTTCCGCCGTTCGTCACACCGCCCGACGCGGAAACACTGATACTCCCTACATTCGAAGCGAGCGTTCCGGTATTCTCCAAGCTCGCTGCGTCAACCGTCAGGCTAACACCCTGAGCCAGCACCTTGCCCGCATTGGTGACATCACCCGTAACATTCACGCTGGTCGCGCCCGCCGACTGGATCAGGCCGTTATTCGCCAGCGACGCCCCCGTCACCTGCACATCACCCGACTGCGCCGTGCCCATCTGCCCAGCGTTGCTCAGCCCACTGCCGCCGGCCGCAACCGTCAGCGCCCCGGCCTGCGCGACAATCTGCCCGGCAGCACCATTCGTCACACCCTGGCCACCGGAGAGCGTCAGAAACGATCCGGCCTGCACCACCCCGTCATTCGCCACACTGCCGGACGCCATCAACGAAACCTGGCCGCCCGCCACGGCTTCGGCTGACGCGTCCGTGGCGTAACCAGCCAATGTCAGCAGCAGATCGCCCGACGCCGACAGCACACCCACCCCCCGATCGGTGAACGGACCGCCCGACAGGGTCAGATCTCCACCCTTGGCCGAGATCGTGCCATCGGTGTTCGTCACCTCGCCCGACGCCTGCGCCGACACCGCCCCGGCAGACGCCACGATCTTCCCGCCCGTATTGTCCAACGGTCCCGCCGTCAGCCTGATCGCGCCACTCCCCGCGCCGATCTGCCCGCCCGCATTGCTCAACGCGCCGTCAGACCCGGTTCCCGACGTATCCACCGTCGCCGTCATCGCCCCATACAGCGTCCCGCTGTTCGTCACCCCACCCGGAGCCGTCACCGACAGCGCGCCACTTGACTGCAGTAAGCCGCTGTTGACGAGTTGAGACGTCGAAATCTTGACATCTCCGGACGTCGCGGTGCCCATCGATCCGGCATTGGATATACCGACACCACCAGCTGTCAGCGTCAACGCACCATTCTGAGCGGTCATCGCGCCGCCCGCCCCGATCGCAATGCCCTGCTGCGCAGCGACGGTCAGCGGGCCGGCGGAGAGAACCGTCCCGCCAGTCTGCACACTCCCGGTCGCCAACAGCATCAGTTGTCCAGCCGCTATCGCCGACGCCTGAGCATCCGCTGCATAATCGGAAAGGTTGGCCTTCAGATCGCCCGAGGCATAGAGCGCACCAGTTCCACCGTTAGTGAGCTGGCCACCCGACAGCGTCAGACCCCCACCCTTGGCCGAGATCGTACCGTCGGTGTTCGTGACGTCGCCTGACGTCTGTACCGTTACCGCCCCGGCCGACGCCACGATCTTCCCGCCCGTATTGTCGACCGGCCCCGCCGTCAGCACGATCGCGCCAGTCCCCGTGCCGATCTGTCCCCCCGCATTGCTTAACGCGCCCTGCGCATCAATCGTCGCCGCCGTCGCCCCATACAGCGTCCCGCTGTTCTGAATGCCATCCGAGATAAGGATGTCGAGACTGCCCTGCGGAGAAGCCAGCGTTCCTCCATTCGCAAGCGTTCCGGCCTGGATCGTGACGCTATTGCCTCCTTCCAGACTGCCCGTATTGGTCAGCGCGGCGACGGAAGGCAGAGCCAGGCTGTTGCCCGCGAAGATTGTCCCGGCATTGCTCAATGCCGGGACATTCAGTTGCATACCACCCGTGGCCGTGATGCTACTGTTCCCGTCATTGGTCAGGCTGGACGCCGCCACCTGCAGGTCGCCCCCTTGGGCCGCAATTTGGCCGTTCGTCTGGCTGACCGGTCCTTGCGCGGTCAGTATGACGACGCCGGACTGCGCGCCCAATGTGCCCGCATTCGTAATCTCGGCGCCGCTCCGCAGGGTCAGCCCCGTTTGCGCCGCTATGGTTCCGCCCGCGTCATTGGCGATATGCGCGCCGTGCAGGCTGATGGTACCGGCCGCCGCGCCAATGCTCCCGCCATTCACCAGCGATCCGCCGGCTGTCACAGTCATACCCGCAGTTCCGGCGGCGTTCAGCGCTCCCGAATTCCGGATGTCGGTACCCGCGACTGACAAACCTTGCCCCGCCGTTAACTGACCGGCGTTAGAGATCGCGCCCGCGCTTGCGACCTGAGTCGAACCGCCGGCCTGCAACGCGCCGGTGTTCTGGACGCCCCCCGCCGTCACAGTGACATTACCCGTGGCCGACATGGAGCCGTTGAGCACAAGTTGCCCATCGGCCGTCAGGGTCATGTCCCCGGCATTGGCCGCCATCTGCCCGGCAACACGGACACCGGCACCCGCCTCATTGACCAGCATCGAAATACGACCAGCATACATCCCGCCCAGGGCGGAACTGTCGATTGCGTATTCCGGCGCTGTCGAACCATCAGGCGCCAGCGGCTGAACGGCTCCCGTCTGATAATCGATACGGTTGCGGCCAACCACCAACTGCACGTTCTGCGCATTGACCTGGGCTTCCAGCGCGACCCTGCGGCTGAGGATATCCAGGACTGGTACGGTCGTGAAATCCCCGCCCTTGCCTTGAAACGCGATGACACCGTCACTGACGGTGAGCGCCGAGAGCTGTCCGGCGGCATCGATTTCAGGGCGACCGGTCGCCAGGGTCACGCGGCCGGTATTGATGAACCCACATCCCGCGCAGGTAATGCCATTGGGATTGGCCACCACCACGTTGGCCTTCTGACCGGCCACTTCGGTATAGCCCAGCATCTGACTGGCCTGCGAGCCGGTCACCTCATTGAGGATGACGCTCGCTGCCTGCCCGTGCAGATTGGCATTGGCGTAGACATAGCCACCCAATTTGGTCTGAGTGGCCTGCGTCGCATTATTGAGAATCAGGCCGCTCGGCGCGACATTATATTGAGTGAGAAGATTGTGCGATAATCCGGCGGCATTAGGCGTGGCAACATTCATCTGCTGGACGCCATTGGCGG
This sequence comes from Gluconacetobacter asukensis, assembly GCF_014174375.1. Lineage (GTDB taxonomy): Bacteria > Pseudomonadota > Alphaproteobacteria > Acetobacterales > Acetobacteraceae > Gluconacetobacter > Gluconacetobacter asukensis. The sequence goes on along the minus strand of NZ_JABEQE010000028.1, from coordinate 11,692 downwards.
TCGTATCGAGTGACGGTGCCGCCGCCGTCGGATTGGTTCGCGTATCGACAACGATCGTCGGCGCCGCCTGTTGCGCACTCGCCAGCCCAGGTGCCAGGGCAAGAGCAAGACTCGTACCGCCGCTGACGGTACGGTGAAGGAGGCGGCGGACGATCATCCATGCCATCAGAACCTTACTCCGGCCCGAAACGCCGCGATCCAACCTTCTGCGGGAAGGGGGCCGCGCGCGATCGCGTGCGTGGCGCTCGCATCCCAGAACACGACACCAGAGGATTTTCGAAGCCCGATTCCGCTGCCGGCGATATTGCCGCCCCTGAGCGCGGGCGGCAGCGTGGTCGAGTGATAGCCGGCCCGCGTCATGCCCACGTCGAAAATCGCGTAAAATTCCGTTCCTTCAACGAAGACACGGCAGAACCCGGTATAGGTACCGCAATGATTCGCCGTCCCCGGATGTGCCAGCATCCAGGAAAAATCATTGCGCATATAGAGGCCATCATTGCCCAGAAGCATCTGGCTCAGGAAGCCACGTACAGTATACGGGCCGCCGACCTGCAATTGCTGCGTGGAGAACTGATCACGCGTGCTATATTCGCCATGAAGCGACGTGTGCCACAACACGCTACCCGGAAGGGGTTTATATCCATCGATATCCAGGGTCGGCTTCATATACCGTGTATGTGGATCTCCGGCACCAGGATACGTGATCGAAGAATAAGTTCCGACGCCACCGACATAGAACTGTATCCCCACTGTGATGTACCAGATCCCACCCCATGCCTTGAGGGACTCTGTCCCTTGCGCCGACACAGATGCCTGCCGGGCACTTTGCGTGTAAAGCCGCGTGCGATCCAAGGTCGAAAGGAAGGATTTCAGTTCGTACCCGGCCTGCAAGGTGGTGACCCCAACCCGGTTGCGGGCTACAACGCGCGACAGCCCGATCCGAAAATCCTTGCGTCGTCCCGCAAGGCGATAATCCTGGTTCAACGTCTCGATATGATAGACATCGTTCGACATCCACCACCCGCCGGACAGAGTCCATGGACCATATGGAATAGCCCCGTTCGCGGAAATATACTGCGTTCCCCGGCGCCCGGCATCGCCCACCAGGGAATGGTCATATTCAAATGACCACATATCCAGCATTCCCAATGGATCGTCCGCCCTGAGTTGGGCGTGGCCCGTTTCATGACCTGTCTCATACTGGCCGTTATCATCCGCCCAAACCTGCCCATGCAGTATCCCCGGCGATGATTGTGTGATCTTTACTGACGATGTACCGGGGCGCCTACCCGGCACGATCTGCATCCTGGCGGACCAGCTCGGTAGCCGGTTCATCTGGTCCAGCCCCTGCTCAAGATCCCGCAAGTTCAGGATATGTCCCTTCAAGCCCGGAAAGGCGGCCGTCTCATGCCAGCGCGGTCTGACGCCCGAGAACGCGAATCCGTCGAGCCCACCTTCAACGACGACAATCCGTAAGGTGCCATCACGCAGCGACTGCTCCGGCAGATACGCGCGTGACGTGACGTGCCCCTGTGCCAGATAGGCCCCATTGATGTCATCGAGCGCGTGATTGAGGTCCGCAACCAGCAGGCAACGACCGCTATACCGCGCCATCACTGTCCGCAGCTCGATTATAGGCAAGTGCGGTGCGTTTTCGATCGCAACGCTTGTGATGGGCACGCAAGTGCGCGACGGCGTCCTGGTATGTGGCGCAGTGATAAACTGCGTATTGCTATCCGGGGGCGGCAGCATGTCGAGTTGCTGCTGCCGCTGTTGGTACCGCTGAAACTGGTCTTGTGACGATCCGGGGCCAGCCGGCAACCCGCTCTCACCGGGCGTGGCGCCCTCACCGAATGGCGCAGCCCAAGCCAGAACCGGGAAAAACCATGGCGTTGCGAGAAGAAGAAGAAATCTCGCGGACCTGAAGGTCATACTTCACACCACCATGGACCGTTCAACGCGATGACGCTGTAGGTTTGCTCCATCCTTCGAGCGTTCTCAGTCCTGTATCCGCCCCGTCCAGAGCGAAATTGATCGTCAGCGTCCCGCCAGCCAGTTTCGTCAACACAATATGACCGACCTTACCGTGACGCAGGGCTGTAAGCTGCGTATCGGACAATGGCAGCCCAGAAAGACAACCCGCGCTCACGCAGGTTTGCAAAGGCAGGGGGAAAGCCGTCCCTTTGTCGAATGAAAGCTGAGCCGGCGCCTGGAGCGACATACCTAGCGGGGTCATCAATGTCAGACGCCACGGCTGCGCCACCCTGGCACCGTCCCGAGATGCGGATACACTCCTCGCAAGAATGACACCACCCAACGGAACGGTCTGTTTCTGCGCGTTTTGCATCACTAGTCTCTGCTCCAAAACGCATGCATCGGGGGCCGAACCAGGAGCAGGCGACGGGAAAGTGCAGCGATAACTCCAATCCCCCGCCAAACCGGACATAACGGTTGGTGACGCCGCTAGGGCACCATTTGATTTCGAGATTTCAGCGCCATGCACGGCACCGAAAGTACAAATGGATAAAATCGCACCCGCTGATACTGCAACAATCGAATTCTTCACGCCGCCCCGCAGACTATGTTTATTTTCATAAAAATATCCGATGCATGACACTACACACAAGACCGAGCAGCAGAAGGTTAGGTAAATTTATGTCATAATGTAACGCTCAGTGACATGATTGCAACATAATCTTTTCCCATAAACTTATATGATTATTCTATATTAGAATTTCTCATGGTGCATAAAACCGTACCCAACACTATCCTGGACCGATAAACACACCTACTGAACTACTGGTATAACTTACCATGTAGCGCTGGATTTTGCGTGTCAGCGCCTCCGCAGACCAAACCATAATAGAATTAGGGCCGCAATAATGGTCGTAGAACTCGACCTCAGAAAACACACCAAGAGTTCCAGCAACCCGTAGCCGATGGCCAGGATCACCACAAATCTGAATACTCCCCCCACATCCACATTCATGCCGTGAGAGCGATAATCGCATGCATAATGAGTCTGGCGATAGTCCTGATATTCGTGTTGCCCAAGGCGGATGAACTCTTCCTCGGAAAGCCAGCCCTTTTCTGCCTTCGCAGCATCAACACGGGAGCCATAAAAACGGGAGTCGCGGAAAGATGTCACAGTCCTTTGCCTTTCAACACAAGCTCCCACCGACATGGATCATGTTCCTGCACCTGCAGGTCGGGCAAGCTATACGCTTGCCTATTCCAGTATCACTGATGACGCCCTCAATACCAGGGTGCCAACCAGCATATCTCATACGAACAGGTGAACCGAGCCCTGAGATCGATTAAAATTCTTATTCGAAACGGAACATATTTCGACAAGATAAGGTTTTTTCGGTCTGTCGACTCGGATGAAAGCATGCCCCTGCCTGGACCTGAGGGCCTCAACGATCACCGTTTGTGTCACAGACGTCCGTGCGCTATCAATATCGTCTTGTCACAGCGTTATGCACTCCTATCTGTCACCTGATGCCCGGCAACATCCTTTATCCGATCATGTAGAAACCGGCGCCCCTTCGCCAGCCGCCGGACCAGCATTTCGTTGAACCGGGCATACATCTCCGCAGCCCGGTCCCTGGCGGCCTCGTTCTCGTTCGCTGGGACCGGAAGCTGGTGTGTCATCCAACTCCGAGTATAGAGGGCGAATGCCTCGCCCAGCACGGCGACGGCCTCGTCCACATCCTCGATCCGCCGTCCGAGTCGGTCCAGACGCTTCGACAGCGCCGCGTCCCGGCGTCCATCGTCCTCGCCGGAGACCAGCGACAGCACCGCCGCCTCGATCACCGCCGATTTCGACACCTTCCGGCGCTCGGCCAACGCCTCGACCTGCTTCAACAGGCCCGGCTCGAAATACACGTTCATCCGCTGCCGTCTGGTCATTGCCGTGCTCCCGATCTGGAGGTCCGATGACAGATTGACGCGGATTTTTTGTCGCGCAAGTCCCTGATGGGTCGGCATGGTACAGGGGCGTAGCCTGGCGTAAAATTGGCGGCTCCTGTCGGTGTTTGTCAGGGTTTCGGAACGACTCGTGGTAGCATCCCGCTACAGGCCAAGCCCCCTGCCCCGCCCCAGCTCCCAGGAGATGCCGCCATGCTCGTCCATGGAAATGGCCATCTCCTTCTGGCGCTGTCTGCCGATCTCCGGACGCCAGGGCACCAGCGAGAATTCATGCCCGCTCTCCAGCACCGCGAAGCGCCCGCTAGCCAGATCGACCGGGCCTTTCATCGTGCCCTGGATGGTCTCGAACCGGTCGAGAGGCCGCCACAGCTTTTCCCGCTTCCCGGCCATGGCCTGCCCGACCCGTTCCACCTCCCGCCCTTCCAGCGTCGCCAGCAGGTTCTTCCGGTAGCGGACCATGCCCTCCGGGGTGAGGCTGGCGTCCCCACGGTCGATCAGCGTCTGCTGTCTCTTGGTCAGGGCGTCGCCGACCTCGCCCCCGAAGCCTGCCTCCACCCGGTCGCCGTCCCGGCTGGTCCCGGCCATCAGACGCCGGTCGAGCCAGGTCGCGCCATCGGAGCCGATCTGCGCCTCAAGATCGAAGGCCGACAGCAGCCGCACCGTCGCCTTCGGCGCACGGGCGGCGTCATAAGCGATGGAGCGTTGCTGGAAGTCTTCCGGGATACGCCAGCGGTCGGCCTCCAGCCGCTCCACGATCCCCGCCCTCCGCAGAGCCTCCAGACGGCGAACATACCCCTTGATCAGGTCTTCCGGCGTGCCTTTGACGCTCCAGCGGTCGAGTTGCATCCGCTCCAGATGGACGGAAGGGCGGTAGATCCCGTCTTCGGCGTGCGTGAGGATCGTCCGGTCGGACGGACGCGGCCTGTCGGGAACCGGAGCGGCGGCGATTTCCACGATTGCGCCAGCGGGGATGTCCTCCATCTGGGCCGGATCGAAGCCACACAGGTGATGCACCCGTCCGTCGATGCCATCGACCACCAGCGACAGTTTCTCCCCCAGTTCATCGGTCAGGTGCCGGTCCACCAACCGCCCCGCCACCGGCCGCTCCGGGGCCTCGCCATGGAAGCGGAAATGCCCAGGATCGCGTGTCGGCGCTGTTCCCTTGTCGCGCGCCTTCAGGGCGCGGTGCATCTGCCGAGTGATGTCGTCCCGTTCGCCCAGATTGCGCAGACGCTCTTCCAGCCGCTCGTCGAGCGTCCATCTGCCCGGCGCTGTCTGGCTGGCCAGTCCCATGCGTTCCAGCTTCGCGAGACGTGACAGGCGCAGCCGTCGGTCCACCAGATCGGAGGTCGGCGTCTCGCTGCCGGGGCGCATGTCGAGATGGTTTTCTGTTGCCTGATCCAGCAGGGCACGGTCGAGGCGGGTGAAGCGGTCGCGGTCGATCTCGGCTTCCAGCTTGTGGCGCTGCTCGATCTCGGACACGGGGCCGAGGTCCAGCGTCACGAACTCGGAGGCGCGTTCGCGGAGGCCGTGGGTGATGTAGCCGCCATCAATGACGAGGTCTTTGCCCTGGTCGTCGCGGCCGTTGACCACGACATGGACATGGGGATGGGCGGTGTTGAAATGGTTCACCGCCACCCAGTCCAGCCGCGTGCCGAGATCGGCTTCCATTTGCGTCATCAGCTCGCGCGTGAAGTCCGTCAGATCGTCCATCCGGTCGGCGTCTTCCGGTGAGACGATGAACCTGAACTGATGCCGGTCGTCCGCGCCGCGTTCGAGGAAGGCTTTCGCATCGGCGCGATCGGTCGCCGCTCCATACAACACGCCACGCTCGCCGTCGCGGGAGGTGCCATCGCGCTGGATGTAACGCAGGTGCGCGGCGACCCCGCCTCCCTTCCCGGCCTGACGCACCACCCGCGCCTTCACGGTCACACGCCGGGAACCAGGAACCTGATGCCGCCAGCCGGTAATCCCGCGCGCACGAACGAAGGATGCGCCCCGCCCACGACCGACGCCACGGTAAGACGCGGAACGCGACGCGCTCCCCGCACGCGAGGTCGCACCAGACCCAGAAGAGAAGCGGCGGCCCCTGCTGCCGCCCAACCCGCCGCCTCCCCTCTTTCCGGGGGACAGGGATTGCCCGCGGACCTGTGTACGAACGGCGGCCAGAAAGTCGGCGTGACCGCGCGCCGCGCCGCCCTTCGAGCGGATGCGTCCCAGCCGGGGACGGAACGCGGTGTCGTCATCCTGCGCCATGGCCAGACCTCGCGAAAATCGGGCTTTTCGGGGGGACAGTGCCGTCAGAAACGACGGGAAACCCTCACTCCTGAAAAATGACGGCTCAGGCGAGCAAAATCTAGAGTGCTACTCAGATTTTCTCTAACCCCATGTGCAGACAGAAGAAAAACCCAGCGAACCGGCCCTATGGTGCCGGTTCCTTTAATCTTGCCCTCACGTTTTTTCTTCTTTCCGGCCTCTGAATTAGACTTTTTCGGATCTGATGGCCACTTCCAGCCTGACCGAGGGGACTGGCAAAACCTGCCACAGATTGCCTCCCGACACCACGCGAACGGAACAACGAAACGCTGCGCCGCGACCTGCTTTCGGTGCGTCTTATGACATGCCGTGGACACGTCAAAGCCATCCGCCGGACACGATCGAAAGCGACATCCGCGCATGACTGGGGACCGTCAAACTGGCGACACTTCCGGCGACAATGACCAATCGGTCAGTGTGCGTTCGTCGTGCATCCGGGCCGCCCGTCCAGCGCATGCGGATGATGTTCCGTGTGCGGGAAAACTCGTGTCATTCAACGCCGGAATCGTTCGTCGAAAGGGTGTTCGAAGGAGCGCCAAAGGCGACCCGAAATAGACGCGGCGGCACAGCCGACGCCTTCCGCTCGCGGCGCGAAGCGCCGCGTTGTCCCGGCACAAAACGAACGCGACAGGAGGATGGAAAAGCTGGCCGGAAAGAGAGGGAAAGGCACGGGCAAACGTCGGTAAGCCAGACGCGGACAGGACGGTCAATGCAACGCGCGACGACGCAGCCATGCCCGATGTCGTGCTTTGGTATAGGGATCGGGCTGCTGCCGTGCCTCCAGCCGATGGTGCAGGTATCGCCAGTAGTCGGGACTGACCTCCATCGGGTCGATGTCCTGCGCCTCGACCGCGTCGATCGCTTCCAGCACACGCTGGACGCGCGGCCACGAACTCTGGTGCAGCAACACCTCGCCACCGGGCTGCACGCATGGGACGGTCTGGTAGTCTTCGCCGGAGCCGACCGTGCGCACGATGTCGATGTGCGACGCGATCGTGCCATAGTCGTTGGCGGCCCAGCGGACAAAGGCGAACACGCTGCCGGAGGCAAAACTCAACAGACGACGGCGACGGTCGAGGATCGTGTCCGCGACCGGTCGCCCGAAGCGCAGCCAGCGTTCCACCTGCTTCTCGATCCACGTCAGTTCGACCGTCGTGAGCAGCGCGGGCGGATCATCAACCATCACGTCTGTTTCCTCTTCACGACTGCTCTCCTCCAGCACGGCCGTTGTCGGCAGGATGACGGCATCAGACTTCACTTTCACGCGCCAGCCTGCTGGCGCGTTCCGCTCGCGGCGCGGAGCGCCGCGTCGTCTCGCCGCGTTGCGGGCACCCAGCATGGCGCATGGGCAGCCACACGAAAAGGTCAAGGACCACGCGAGCCGGGCTTGCCCGGCGAGCCCGCCACGCCTGGGGTTTGGACGTATCCCCTGCCTCGATCCGCCGACCGGCGCGCCATTTGGAACCGTTCATAAAGGCCGGAAAGGAAAAGAGCGGGGGCTTTACGCTGCCCGCCTCTCGCCCCAATAGGTCAGCCGCCGGGAAGCCGTCGCCGCGTGCGTTTCGTCCAGTTCCATGCCCAGCCAGTCGCGCCTGAGATGCTGCGCCGCGACCAGGGAGGAACCGGACCCCGCGAACGGGTCCATAACCAACCCGCCAGCCGGGCAGAAGGCATGAACCAGCGGAAGAAGTGCGGCGACGGGCTTCTGTGTCGGGTGCATTTTGTTGCCGCTATAGGGCATGTCGATCACGTCCGGGATGGGCTGGCGGGGCGGTTCCGCGTCACCCTTGGCCAGAAGGAAAGCGCTTTCATGGGTGTATTGAAGAAACCGGGACGTTGAAGCGTAGGACTTGCGAAAGACGATATGCCCGACAATACGGAATCCCGCATCCCGCCATGCCTGCATGAACAGGTCGGCTTTCTGCCATCCGTAAAAACTGACCATGAACCCGCCCGGTTTGAGAACCCTGTGCATCTGGTTTACCGCCGGGCGAAGCCATGCGGTGTTGTCGTCATTGCGCACCGTCCGCCCGTCGCGGCCCCGGTAGTTCACAAGATAGGGCGGGTCGGTGAGGATGAAATCCACGCTCCCGCGCGGCATGGCGCGCATGAGGGCAACGCTGTCGCCGTGAAGGATCACATTACGGAAGGCCCCTTTTGCATTGTCGGTCATGTCCCTGACTCCTTGCTGGTAAAATAGCCGGTGGAAGCACCGTGCGTGCTTCCCGGAGGCGGGTGACCGCGCGGGAGAGTTGGGGACAAATGACGGCGGGAGTGGCCGGGTTGCGCGCCAGCGGGGCGAAGCCCTGCGCCGTCGCGCGGCCCTGCTACTCTGTAGGCGGCGTTTGGGGGAAGGGAGGCGAAGGGCCTTCCTTCCCCGTCACGATCCGGCCCGATGGCAAAACCGGATGTTGCAGGACGCCATGGATTGTGCTGCGTTCAACTGAGGATTCAGTGCCTCTGGTTCTCCAGCGTATTCACAAAATCATCAGAATAATTAATATTTGTTCATCATATCACCGAATGTTCTGCTTTTGTCGTCCGCCGGATTACGCCCGAATACGCCAGAGTACGCACACGCCGACAATTGCCGACACCAGTACTATTTGCCCGCTTCAAAAGTACAACGCGTTCTCCTTGAAGTATTCGTTTTTTATGCGCCATGCTCCGGTTCTCTCCAGACGGAAAGGGCAGGACGATGACGGACAAGGACCGCAGGACGAAGACTGGGCCGATCGCGCCGGCCAATGATAATAACCCGTCGGGAACCGCATCCGATCCGGCGATGAAAGCGCGGATGGACGAACTGGTGTTCATCCTCGCCAGGATGCTTGGACGCCAGATCGCCCGCGAGGAATTCGAACGACGGCTGGGTCAGATTGACACAGCCAACGACAACGATCCGTCAGACCGAAGTGCCGCAAGTCGGAAGGAACCGGATGAATGATGCCCATCATATCCAGGGGACCACTTCAGGCAGGCCGGGATCACCTGTTTTTCGCTTCCTTTATTCGTACAAATGTATTACATTTGTCCTGCAATCAGGAGGAAGCCATGTCCGCCGTGACGTTCCGTGTCGATGACGCCCTCAAATCCGCCGCTGTCGCCAAACTCTCCGCGCACGGCCTGTCTCTCTCCGACGTCCTGCGCGATACCCTCGCCTATATCGCCGAGACCGGCCAGCCGCCGGTAAAGCGGCGGCTAGTGACGGACGAAGATGCAAGACTGATCGAAATCGTCCGTGAACGCCTCGCCGATCCCGCCCCCCGCCACCGCATGACGCTGGCGGAACTCAAGGCCCGCCATCCCGATGACTGAATACGCGATCGAATTCGATGATCGTGCACTTTGGGAGTGGGACGGGCTGGACGGAAGCATTCGCAGGAAATTCGAGAAAAAGCTCGAAAAGCTTGTTCTGAACCCGCACTCTCCCGGTAACGAACTACACGGCGATCTCGCCGGATTCTACAAGATCAAGCTGCGCCAGGACGGCTATCGCCTTGTCTATCAGGTCGTGGAACAGCGGATCGTCATCTTCGTCATCGCGGTAGGACGCCGTGAGGACAACGAAATCTACACGGCGGCAACCGGGCGCATCCCGAAGACGCCAGCCGATCGGACAAATCAGCCCAGCGGCAGAAACCGCAAGAGGTAAACCTTACAAAACCACCTATCGGGAGATTCGCCATGACCCGTGTCGCGCTCTATGCCCGCTATTCCTCGGACAACCAGCGGGCGGCTTCCATTGAAGACCAGTTCCGTCTCTGTGAAGAACGCGCCACGCGCGAGGGCTGGCAGGTTGTGGAGTATTACCGTGACGCGGCGATCTCCGGAGCCAGCATGATCCTGCGTCCCGGCGTCCAGACCCTGCTCCGGGACGCACAGGCCGGACAGTTCGATGTCGTGCTGGCCGAGGCGCTGGATCGCGTCTCCCGCGATCAGGCCGACGTCGCCACCCTGTTCAAGCGTCTGCAATTCGCCGGCGTCACCGTCGTCACCCTGGCCGAGGGTGAGATCAGCGAACTTCACGTCGGCCTCAAGGGCACGATGAACGCCCTGTTCCTCAAGGATCTGGCCATGAAGACCCATCGCGGCCTGCGTGGCCGGGTCGAAGCGGGAAAGTCCGGCGGCGGCCTGTGCTACGGTTATCGCGTCGTGCATCAGATGGACGCGCGCGGCGAACTGATCCGGGGTGATCGCGAGATCGACGATGCACAGGCAGAAATCATCCGCCGCATCTTCCGTGAGTTCGCGTCAGGACGCAGCGCGCTTTCCATCGCCAGCCGCCTGAACGACGAAGGCATCGCCAGTCCTACGGGCGGCAAGTGGAACAACACCACCCTGCGCGGCAACGCCCTGCGTGGCACCGGCATTGTGAACAACGAGCTTTACGTCGGACGGCTGGTCTGGAACCGGCTTCGCTACCTGAAAGACCCGCAGACGGGCAAGCGCGTCTCGCGACTGAACCCGCAATCGGAATGGATCGTCACCGAGGTTCCCGAACTGCGGATCATGGACGACGGTCTCTGGCAGGCCGTGCGCGACCGGCAGGCGCTGATCGCCGAGAAAAGCGTGAACATCAGCGCCGGTATCCGCGCCTCCAACAATCGACTCAACGGTCAGCGTCGGCCGAAGTCACTCCTGTCGGGGTTGGTGTTCTGCGGCGTGTGCGGCGGTCCCTGCTCGATCCGGGGCGGCGACCGCTTCGCCTGCTCCACCCACATGGACAACCGCTCCTGCGCCAACAAAACCACGATCCGTCGCCCGGAACTGGAAGACCGGGTGCTGTCGGGTCTCAAGGACCGGCTGATGACGCCGGAAGCCGCTGCGGAGGCCATGCGCGCCTATGTCGAGGAAACCAATCGCACCAACCATGAACGCCGCGCCAACACGGCGGGATGGCAGGCGGAACTGACCAGGCTGCGTAAGGGCTTGAAACAGATGCTCCAGGTGATCGAGGATGGCGGCTACACGCGCGGCATGGTCGAGCGGATGCGCGAAATGGAGGCCCGTGAGGATGAACTGGTCGCCCTGCTCGCCGCCCAGCCGCAGGACGTGCCGGACATTCATCCCAACGTCGCCGGGATCTTCAGGCACAAGGTCGAGCGGCTGGCCGAGACCCTGAACCATCCCGAGGACCGGCAGGAAGCCTCAGAGACCATCCGAGCGCTGATCGAGAAGATCGTGCTTCATCCCGGCAAGGGCCGGGGCGAGATGCACGCCACGCTCCATGGCGAACTCGGAAACCTGCTGGATTTCGCCGCCTCACGCGGTCAGGGAGCCAAAAACGCGAACACTCCCGGAGCCAGGGCTTCGGGAGTGTCGGTATCGGGTATTGCGGGGGCAGGATTTGAACCTGCGGCCTTCAGGTTATGAGCCTGACGAGCTACCGGGCTGCTCCACCCCGCGGTGGTGTTGGGTAGACTGGAAGACCTGGCGGCGACCG
>NZ_JABEQE010000027.1 GCF_014174375.1 Gluconacetobacter asukensis | reverse complement strand
TCAAACCCAGGCTAAACCCAGATCAAAACCAATCCCTAACAACCCATTCTCACAGGCCGTCAGAACGCCGCCAACATATCCCTTCCATTCCATATTCTATTGTCAAAGAACCGGTCCGAAGCGGTAGTGCCGTTCGGTGAGGCGGGTTTTACGGAGATCGGGGGGGGATGTCAACGCGCTTCAAAACCGCCCCAAAACACCCTGTTTTTCCCGGAAAACCGGCCCACCCAACCGAGAGCCCACACCCCTCTGTGGACAAAGAGTGGATAAGAAAATGAACTTTTTTCTGCTTTTCCATGTCAGGGCCGCGAAAGGCCCCTGAACGGGGCGGCGCATCACATTGCGCCGCCCCGCCAACCGGTCAGTCTTCGGCGATCGACCGGCCGTTGATGGTCAGCCCCTTGTCATCGGCCGACACCTTGATGCGCTCGCCATCATGGATGGTGCCATCCAGCAGCAGCCCCGCCAGGGGGTTCTGCAACGTGCGCTGGATCACCCGCTTCAGCGGACGCGCGCCGTAGACCGGATCGTAGCCTTCCTCGGCCAGCCACAGATGCCCGGGCTCGTCCAGATCCAGCTCGATATGCCGATCGTCCAGCAGCTTGCGCAGGCGCCCGATCTGGATATCGACGATGCGCGTCATGTCCGCCCGCTGGAGGCGAGAGAACAGGATGATCTCGTCCAGACGATTGAGGAATTCCGGCCGGAAGTGATTGCGCACCACCTTCATGACCTCGGCCTGCACCATATCGGTGGTTTCATTGTCCGGCAGATGCGCCAGGACATCGGACCCCAGATTGCTGGTGAGGACGATGATGGTGTTGCGGAAATCGACCGTCCGCCCCTGCCCGTCGGTCAGCCGCCCGTCATCGAGCACCTGCAGCAGGACGTTGAAGATATCCTCGTGCGCCTTCTCCACCTCGTCGAACAGGATCACCTGATAGGGCCGGCGCCGCACGGCCTCGGTCAACACGCCGCCTTCCTCGTAACCGACATAGCCCGGAGGCGCGCCGATCAGGCGGGAGACCGCATGCTTCTCCATGAACTCGCTCATGTCGATGCGCAGCAGGGCCTTCTCGTCATCGAACAGGAAGCGGGCCAGCGCCTTGCACAGCTCGGTCTTGCCCACCCCGGTCGGGCCAAGGAACAGGAACGAGCCGATCGGCCGGTTAGGGTCCTGCAAGCCCGCGCGGGCACGCCGCACCGCATTGGCCACCGCCTTCAGCGCCGGTTCCTGGCCCACCACGCTGCGGCGCAGTTCGTCCTCCATCCGCAGCAGCTTGGCGCGCTCGCCTTCCAGCATGCGGTCCACCGGCACGCCGGTCCAGCGCGACACGACGGAGGCGATGCCCTGTTCAGTCACGGCCTCGCTGACCAGCCCGGCGCCCGCGGCGGCACTTTCATTCGCTTCCTGCGCACTGGAGATCTTCCCCTCCAGATTGGGGATGACGCCGTACATCAGTTCCGACGCCCGGCCCAGATCGCCGCGCCGCTGGGCAACCTCGACATCCGACCGCGCCTGGTCGAGCTGTTCCTTCAGCTTCTGGATCGCATTCACGCGGTCCTTCTCGGCATGCCAGGCCGCCGACATGGCGTTCGATTTTTCCTCGATCTCCGCCAGTTCGGCTTCCAGCTTCACCAGACGCTCGCGGCTGGCGGCATCCTCTTCCTTGCGGATCGCCTCGCGCTCGATCTTCAGCTGGATCAGCCGACGGTCGAGTTCGTCCAGTTCCTCCGGCTTGCTGTCGATCTGCATGCGCAGACGGCTGGCCGCCTCGTCCACCAGGTCGATCGCCTTGTCGGGCAGGAAACGGTCGGTGATGTAGCGGTTGGAGAGCGTCGCCGCCGCCACCAGCGCGTTGTCGGTGATCCGCACGCCATGGTGGAGTTCGTACTTCTCCTTGATGCCGCGCAGGATCGAGATCGTGTCGGGCACCGACGGCTCGCCCACATAGACCGGCTGGAAACGCCGGGCCAGGGCCGCATCCTTCTCTATATACTTGCGGTACTCATCCAGCGTGGTCGCGCCGATGCAATGCAGCGTGCCGCGTGCCAGTTCCGGCTTGATCAGGTTGGACGCATCCATCGCGCCATCCGTCCGGCCGGCACCCACCAGCGTATGCATCTCGTCGATGAACAGGATCACCTGCCCCTCGGCGCTCTCGATCTCCTTGAGCACGGCCTTCAGCCGCTCCTCGAACTCGCCGCGGAACTTCGCGCCGGCCACCAGCGCGCCGAGATCGAGCGACAGCAGCCGCTTGTTCTTCAGCGCCTCCGGCACGTCGCCATTGACGATGCGCAGAGCCAGCCCTTCGACGATCGCGGTCTTGCCCACGCCGGGCTCGCCGATCAGGACCGGGTTGTTCTTGCTGCGCCGGGCCAGCACCTGGATCGCACGACGAATTTCCTCGTCGCGCCCGATCACCGGGTCCAGCTTGCCCTGCTGGGCGATTTCGGTCACGTCGCGGGCATATTTCTTCAGCGCGTCGAAGCTGGCTTCGGCGTTCTCGCTGGTCACAGTGCGGCCCTTGCGGATGGTGGCGACCGCCTTGTCCAGCGCCTGCGGCGTCGCACCGCCCTCACGCAGCGCGCGGCCGGCCGGCGTGTCCGAGGCGGCGATGGCCACCAGCAGGCGGTCCTGCGCCACATATTCGTCACCAGCCTTCTGCGCCGCGCTCTGCGCCGCATCCAGCAGCCGGACCAGATCGGGCGTGGCCTGGGGCTGGCCGGCCCCGCCACCCTGCACGCGGGGCAGCTTGGCCAGCGCGGCCTCGACCGCCGCCTGGATGGCCGGCGCCTGCCCACCGGCAGCACGGATCAGCGCGGACGCCGCGCCTTCCGGATCATCCAGCAGCGCCTTCAGCAGATGTTCGGGCGTCAGTTGCTGATTGTACTCACGCACCGCGATCGTCTGCGCAGCCTGAAGGAAGCCGCGCGACCGTTCGGTGAATTTCTCGATATTCATAATCCCATGTCCCTATTCATTCAGGCGACCTGAAGCTGGGGAACGCCATCCCTTATAAGGCAATGGCGCGCCACACTAAGGCCGAGATGGGGATAATGGGACGTTGTTACAAGGGCCTGGAGACGCGATGGCACATGACTGCCCCGCCCCTCACGCGGCCATTTCCATGATACCGGTCATTGAAACCGGGGTGAGATCTCCTTAACCGCCGCAACCGCGCACGCTTCGTCCAACTCTCCTCCAGGGGCGCCCGACACGCCCAATCCCCCCAGCACCGAACGATCCGCCCGGCGAAGCAGCACGCCCCCAGGCACGAACAGCACCTGCGGAATCGTGTTCAGCGCCCCATTGGGCGGCCCGGTGACCTTGGCCGCGATCAGCGCGCTGGTCGTGTCCTTGTCGAAGGTCATGCCATAGGCATAGGCCGTGTAGGCCTTGCGGTAGGACACCGAAAGCGATTGCAGCGGCACGGTATCGCCCTTGATGATCGCCTGCTCATGGCCGGACGGATCGACCACCGCGGCAGTGACGGACCAGCCGCGCGCGGCACAGATCCGCACGGCGGCTGCCGCGAGTTGGTCGGCAACCTCCCATGACAGTTTCTGGGTGGTGATGACGGAGGGCCCGGCGGCACGGGCCGGTCCCCCCACCAGCAGGCCCGCGACCGTACCGGCCGCGAGCATGCCAGCCGCCGCGCGGCGACAGCATGTCATGGCGCCTCAGCCCTTGTTGATCGCAGGGCCGAGCAGCAGCAAGTCGGCCGCCGACAGGCGGTCCGATGCCGTGCGCGCCTGATGCCAGTACGGATAGAGCAGCGGCGGCGCGCTGGCGGCATCCAGCCGGGCCATCTCTTCCGCCGACAGGCTCAGTTCCGTCGCCTTCAGATTGTCGGCCAACTGGGCATCGGTCCGCGCACCGATGACGACCGAGGTGATCGCCGGACGATGCGCAACCCACGCCAGCGCCACCTGGGCGGCCGAGACACCCCGTTCCGCGCCGATCGCCACCAGGACTTCGACGACGTCATACAGCTTCTCGACATCATAGACCGGCGGTTCGCCCCACTGGGCCAGCTGGCGCGTGCCCTCGGGCTCGGGCTTGCCGCGCCGGTGCTTGCCGGACAGCAGGCCGCCGGCCAGGGGGCTCCACACCTGCACGCCGATCCCCTGGTCCAGCGCCACCGGCAGCAACTCGTATTCGGCCTCGCGCGCCTGCAGCGAATAATAGATCTGCTGCGCCACCGGGGCGATCAGGCGGTGGCGTTCGGCCGTGCCCAGCGCCTTCATCAGATGCCAGGCCGAGAAATTGGACACGCCGGCATAGCGGATCTTGCCCGACCGGGTCAGCGTATCCAGCGCCTCCAGCGTTTCATCCAGCGGGGTCTGGCCGTCCCATTCATGCAGGTAATACAGGTCGATATGGTCGCGGCCCAGACGGCGCAGGCTGGCTTCGGCTGCCGAGACAATATGATAGCGCGACAGGCCGGCATCGTTCGCGCCCTCGCCCATGCGGAAGCGCGTCTTGGTGCTGACCAGGATTTCCGACGACCGGCCTTTCAGCGCCGCGCCCAGGATCTCCTCCGACACACCGGAGGAATAGATGTCGGCGGTATCGAAGATATTGATCCCGGCCTCGATGCACATGTCGATCTGCCGCTGCGCGCCCGCGAGGTCGGTATTGCCGGTCTTGGCGAACGCGCCCTTGCCACCGAACGTCATGGTGCCGAGCGTGAAGGCGGAGATGCGCAGGCCGGAGCGGCCGAGCTGACGATACTGCATGGATTGCCTCCTGTAACGGATCGATCAGCCGGACTATGGGCGCGCGGGGCGGAGAATGATAACCGTCAAAACCGGAAAACAGTTTCCGGAAAAGGCGAACGATGCGCGACATCGACGAGATGCGGGTGGTGACCGAAATCATTCGGCAGGGCGGCCTGTCGGCGGCGGCGCGCCATCTGGGCCTGGCACCCTCGGTCATCAGCGACCGGCTGGCCCGGCTGGAGCGCCGGCTGGGTACGCGCCTGCTGGTGCGCACCACACGGCGGCAGACCCTGACCGAAGCCGGGCGCGTCTATCTGGATGAGGCCACCACAATCCTGGCTGCCACCGAGAGAATGGAGGCACGGGTGCGCGAGACGGTCGGCACCCCCGGCGGCATGCTGCGCGTCACCGCCCCCACCCCGTTCGGCCGCTTGCGCCTGGCACCGTTCGTCGCGGATTTCGTCCGCCGCCATCCCGGCATCCGCGTGCATCTGACGCTGGAAGACCGGATGGCGGACATTGTCGGCGAAGGGTTCGACATCGCCATTCGCGGCGCGCCCGTGGTGGACACCACCCTGACCGGCCGCCGCCTGATGGAAAGCCGCCGCGTGCTGGTGGCCAGTCCGGACTATCTCGCGCGCAGGGGCATGCCGGAAACACCCGCCGATCTGGCCCACCATGACTGCCTGGTCGCCAACATGACGGGCGAGTGCCGGGCCACATGGCGCTTCGGCCGCGGCGAGGCCACCCGACCATGGCGGATCGACGGACTGCTGGCCTCCAGCAATTCGGAGCTGCCGGTGCAATGGGCCCTGGCCGGTCTGGGCCTGACCCAGAAATCGCTCTGGGAAGTCGAGGAATCCGTGCGCACCGGGCGGCTGGTGACGGTGATGGAAGCCTGGGAGCCGGACCCGGTCACCTTCTATGCCATCCACCCCGTCAGCACCGCCCACTCACAGAAGATCGCGCTGTTCATCGGCGACCTGCTGCAACCGGGCGGCATCATGGCCGATCAGGCGGCGCCGTAGGTCACATCCAGCGTGCCGACCCCGACGCAGCTTGCATGCAGCACATCGCCCGGCTGCACCGCACCGACGCCCGCCGGCGTACCGGTCATGATCAGGTCGCCCGGCGCCAGCTCGACGAAGGCACTGAGCTGCGAGACGATATCGGCGACCGGCCAGATCATGTCCGACACGTCACCCTGCTGACGGACCACCCCGTTCACCGACAGGGTGATGGGCCCGCGCTCCGGATGGCCGATCACAGCCACGGGCGCCACCGGCCCGATCGGGCAGGACTGATCGAACCCCTTGGCCAGCGCCCACGGCCGGCCGGCCTTCTTGGCGTCGGCCTGCAGGTCGCGGCGCGTCATGTCCAGGCCCAGCGCATAGCCATAGACATGCGACAGCGCCTGATCCACCGGGATATCCCGGCCGCCGGTGCCGATCGCCACCACCAGTTCGACTTCATAATGCAGATTGGCGGTCTTGACCGGAAAGGGCAGCACCCCGCCGCCAGGAACAACGGCATCGCCCGGCTTGGCAAAGAAGAAGGGCGGCGCCCGATCCGGATCGCTCCCCATTTCGCGCGCATGTTCGGCATAGTTCTGGCCCACGCACCAGATCCGGCGCACCGGGAAACGGGCATCGGTCCCCGTGACGGACAGGCTGGGCTGAGGCGGCTGAGCGATGACGTAATCGGTCATGGGGGTGTCCTTATTGACTGAACCGGGCGAGCTTATTCCCACTCTCCGCCGACATGAAAGAGCACTTACGCGGTGACATGCTTGCGCATCCGGACCAGCGGAACAGCAACCTCGTTCACGATCGCTTCGACCGTTTCGACAGGCTGGTAACCGCTCGCCACATAAAGCGGCTGGCCGCTCAGCGTCGCCATCAGTTCCACCGCCGAAAACCCTGCGGCACAAGCAGCCTGCTCGCACCCCGACAGGATCACACGGCCGATACCCTGCCGCGCGCAACGCGGGTGCGTATACATCGCGCGGATCTTCGCGGCGTCCCGGGCAGGATCGAGAAGCTGGGGGTCACGCAGGCTGGTGCTGTGATCGCCGCCATAAAGCGTCGCACGCCGGCTCCAGCCGCCGCATCCCACGATCTCGCCGTCCCTTTCGGCCACCAGATAGGTGCCGTCGACGACCAGCTGCGTATCCAGCCCCATGATCGCCCGGCTGGCCGCAATCTGTTCGGGCGTGAGGAACCCCGCCTGCAAGGTCTCGATCGACAGGGCGATCAGCGACCCCAATGCCGGAAGATCGGCCATGGCCGCCCATCGTGTGCTGACAGCCTGCATCACACACAGCCCTTTCGATGGATTCCGGCAGGGTTTCTGTTCTTTTTTGCAAAAAAAGAACCAAAAAACTCCTGATTCCTTCAGAAACCTTGTGCTGGGGACACACGATGTCCCTGAACAGATCAAAAGTCTTTTTGCTTCTTTTTCTTCAGAAAAAGAAGACTTACGGCCGGGCAGGTGCAATCACCCGCCCGGCCGGTCTCATGATCAGTTACGGGTCTTGTCGACCAGCGCGTTCTTGCCGATCCACGGCATCATCGCGCGCAGCTTCTCGCCGACCTGCTCGATCTGGTGGGCGTTGTTGCGTGCACGGATCGCCTTGAAGCCGACATTGCCGGACTGGTTTTCCAGGATGAAGTTGCGCACGAAGGTGCCGTCCTGGATGTCGGTCAGGACGCGCTTCATCTCGGCCTTGGTCTCGGAGGTCACGATGCGCGGGCCGGTGACGTATTCGCCGTATTCCGCCGTGTTCGAGATCGAGTAGTTCATGTTCGCGATGCCGCCTTCATAGATCAGGTCGACGATCAGCTTGGTCTCGTGCAGGCACTCGAAATACGCCATCTCGGGCGCATAGCCGGCCTCGACCAGCGTCTCGAACCCGGCGCGGATCAGCTCGACCAGACCACCGCACAGCACCGCCTGCTCGCCGAACAGGTCGGTCTCGACCTCTTCCTTGAAACTCGTCTCGATGATGCCGGCCCGGCCGCCGCCATTGGCCGAGGCATAGGACAGCGCGATTTCCAGCGCATTGCCCGACGCGTTCTGCGCCACGGCAACCAGCGAGGGCACGCCGCCGCCACGCTGATATTCCGAACGTACCGTGTGGCCGGGGCCCTTGGGCGCGATCAGGAACACGTCCAGGTCCGGACGGGCCTCGATGATGCGGAAATGGATCGACAGACCATGCGCGAAGGCCAGCGCCGCGCCCTGCTTCAGGTTGGCTTCCAGATGCTCCTTGTACAGCGCACCCTGGCCCTCGTCCGGGGTCAGCACCATCACGACGTCGGCCCAGGCGGCGGCGGCGGAGGGGTCCATGACCTTGAAGCCCGCGCCCTCGGCCTTGGCCACGGCGGTCGAGCCCGGACGCAGGCCGATCACCATCTCGGTGACGCCGCTGTCCTTCAGGTTGTTGGCATGGGCGTGGCCCTGGCTGCCATAGCCGATGATCGCGACCTTCTTGGACTTGATCAGGTTCACGTCGGCGTCGCGATCATAATACACGCGCATGATAAGACCTCCTGTTGAGACGAAAGATAAGGATGGATGACCCGCGGTCAGATCGTCCGGGGGCCCCGGATGATCGCGGCCACGCCCGTGCGGGAAACTTCGGCCAGGCCGAGCGGACGCATCAGGTCGATGAACGAATCGAGCTTCTCGGTCGCACCGGTCAGCTCGAAGACGAAGGATGTGGCGGTGGTGTCCACCGCGCGCGCGCGGAAGGCCTCGGCAATGCGCAGGGCCTCGGTCCGGGCCTCGCCGGACGAGACGACCTTCACCAGCGCCATTTCACGCGCGACATGCGGCCCCACCTGCGTCAGGTTGGCCACGCGATAGACCGGCACCAGCCGCCCCACCTGGGCCTTGATCTGCTCGATCACCTGCGGGGTGCCGGAGGTCACGATATTGATGCGCGACTGGTGGCGCGACTGCTCGACCGGCGCCACGGTCAGGCTTTCGATATTGTAGCCACGACCCGAAAACAGCCCGATCACGCGGGCCAGCACGCCGCTTTCGTTTTCCACCAGAATGGAGATGACCGCGGAGACAATCGTCTCGTCCTGCATGGTCATGATGAGAATTCCTGAACAGGGCCCGGCACGGGGCGAACCCCGCTGCCGGTATATATCAAGGGAAGCGGCCGGATGGGCCGGGGGCGAAGGGACGTCGGATCAGACCAGCATGCGGCCCTCGGCGCTGACCTTCACCTCGCCTTCCTGCTCGGGGCCCAGAAGCATCTGGTTGTGGGCCGCGCCGGACGGGATCATCGGATAGCAGTTCTCGTCCTGCGCCACGCAGATATCGGCCACCACCGCGCCGGGCTCGGCCAGCATGGCGCGGATCACGTCATCCAGTTCACCCACGCAGGTCGCGCGCATGCCCTTGGCATGGAAGCTCTCGGCGAGGCGGATGAAATCCGGCAGCGCCGCGCTGTAGCTCTCGGAATAGCGCGAACCATGCAGCAGTTCCTGCCACTGGCGGACCATGCCCATATACTGATTGTTCAGGATGAACAGCTTCACCGGCAGGCGGTACTGGGCGATGGTGCCCAGTTCCTGGATGTTCATCAGCGTCGAGGCCTCGCCCGCGATGTCGATCACCAGCGCGTCGGGATGGGCAACCTGCGCGCCCACCGCCGCCGGCAGGCCGTACCCCATGGTGCCCAGCCCGCCAGAGGTCAGCCAGCGGTTCGGCCGGTCGAACTGGAAATGCTGCGCGGCCCACATCTGATGCTGGCCCACCTCGGTCGACACGAACGTGTCGCGCCCGGTTTCCATCGCCAGCTCATACAGCCGGCGGACGGCATGCTGCGGCCGGATGATCGCCGAAGGCGTCATGTCCTGGTCGAAATGCAGGCTGCGGATACCACGCCAGGCGTCGATCTGCTGCCACCACTGACCCAGCGCCGCCGGATCGGGCGCGCCATCCTGACGGTCCCATTCCTCCAGCATCATCTCGATCACGCGGCCGGCATCGCCGACGATCGGCACGTCGACCTGCACGATCTTGTTGATCTGCGAGGGCTCGATATCGGCATGGATCTTGAACGAATCCGGCGAGAACGCATCCAGCCGCCCGGTCACCCGGTCGTCGAACCGCGCCCCCAGCGCAACCAGCACGTCGCAGCCATGGGTGGCCAGATTGGCCTCGTAGGTTCCGTGCATGCCCAGCATGCCCAGGAACTGCCGGTCGGTGGTCGGATAGGCACCCAGCCCCATCAGGGTCGAGGTGCAGGGGAAGCCGGTCTTGCGCACCAGCCGGCCCAGCGCCTCACAGGCCTGCGGGCCCGCATTGATGATGCCGCCGCCGGTATAGAACAACGGCCGGCGGGCACGCTTCATCGCCGCGACGGCGCGCACCACCGCCTCGCGCTCCGGCTCGGTGCGCGGGCGGTAGGACGGATGCGGCGCGCGCGACGCCGGGGCATAGGGCGCCGGCCCCACCGAGATGTTCTTGGGCAGGTCCACCACCACCGGGCCCGGACGGCCGCTGCGGGCGATGTGGAAGGCCTCGTGCGCCACGCGGGCCAGATCGGCCGGTTTCCTCACCAGATAATTATGCTTGGTGGCCTGACGGGTGATGCCCGTGGTGTCGGCCTCCTGGAACGCATCGGTGCCGATCAGCGGCACACCGACCTGCCCGGTGAAGCACACCACCGGGATGGAATCCATCAGCGCATCCACCAGGCCGGTCACGGCATTGGTCGCGCCCGGGCCGCTGGTGACCAGCACCACGCCGACCTTGCCGGTCGAGCGCGCATAGGCCTCGGCCGCGTGCACGGCCGCCTGCTCGTGCCGCACCAGGATGTGACGCACCGCGTTCTGCTTGAACAGCGCGTCATAGATCGGCAGCACCGCACCGCCCGGATAGCCGAAGATGACATCGACCCCCTGCTCGACGAGAACGCGAAGCAAAACCTCGGCACCGGAGAGGACAATATCCGCTCCGTGGTCACGCGTGTTCGGCTTCAGGTCGTTCAGGTTGGGTGTCGCGTTCATGTCCCTGCTCCTCCATCCGGCGTGTTTGACGCGGAGCCACAAGGCCCCCTCCGGACGGAATGTGGGCTGGGTTTAGGGAAACTGACGGCCCGCGTCAATCCGATTTAGAATAAAAGAAATGACGTTGCCGTAATTTCTTTCCATTTGTTGCGCATCGCTGTCGATCCGCGTGTCGATCACCCGCGTATCGGCCTCATCCGCCAGGCTGTGATGGGCAAACCAGGTCGTCTGCCGCCGCGTGTAGCGCCCGGTCGCCAGCACCGCCCGGCCCGCTGCTTCCTCCACTGTCAGCTCCCCGCGCAGATGGGCCGCCAGTTCCGGCACGCCATGCGCGCGCATCGCCGGCAGGGCCGGGGACAGGTCCTGCGCCAGCAGCGTCCGCACTTCCTCCAGCGCCCCGGCCGCCAGCATCGCATCGAAGCGCCGCGCGATCGCGGCCCGCAACGCATCACGCGGCGGCTCCAGCCGCACCGCCACCCGGTGACAGGCCAGAGGCGGCAGCGTCGCGGCCCGGCGCCAATGGGCCATGCCGTGCCCGGTGCCCGACCAGACCTCCCACGCGCGGGCCACGCGCTGGCTGTCGGAGGGGCGCAGCGCGGCCGCACTTTCGGGATCGACCGCCGCCAGCCGGGCATGCAGCGCCGCCGACCCCTCTTCCTCGACCAGCCGGCGCGCCTCGGCCCGGGCTTCGGCACCAGGGTCGGGAATGTCGGTCAATCCATCGGTCAGCGCGCGCATATACATGCCGGTGCCGCCGCACAGCACCGGCAGCCGCCCTTCAGCCCACGCCGCCTCGATTTCCGCTATCGCACGGGCGCGCCACCAGGCGACGCTGCCGGTCTCGTGCGCGGGCAGCACACCATACAGACGATGCGGCACGGCCGCTTCTTCTTCCGGCGTCGGCCGGGCGGTCAGCACCCGCAGATCGCGATAGACCTGCATCGAATCCGCGTTGATGATCACGCTGTCCGTCGCGCGCGCCACCGCCAGCGCCAGCGCCGATTTGCCCGAGCAGGTCGGCCCCGCGATCACCACCACCGGCCGTTGCGACAGATCCACCGCTTGCGTCATGCCGCCTTCCCTGTCACACGCCTGTTCGTCATGTCGCTGTCCCATACCATCACGCTCGTCGCCCGCCGCGACGCCACGACCCTGACCGACGCCGATGCCCGCGCCGCGCGGGACATGGTGAAGGGCGGCGTCCCCGTCATCCTCTCGCCCGGCGAGGCCGTGGATATTCCCAGCCCCGCGCCCCATTCGGGCATGCCGACGCTGGACACGATGCGCGCCGTCTTCGGCCCGCGCCAGATCGACGTCCTTCTGACGCGTTCGCGCGGACGACGCAAAGGGCTTCTGGTCGCGGACATGGACAGCACCATCGTCGCCAACGAGACGCTGGACGACCTGGCCGCCCATGCCGGCATCGGCGAGCGCATCGCCGAGATCACCCGCCGCTCGATGAACGGCGAGATCGATTTCGCCGCCGCCCTGCGCGAGCGCGTTTCCCTGCTGGCCGGCCTGCCCGCCACCCTGCTGGAAACCGCCTGGAGCGACGTACGCCTCAACGAGGGCGCGCGCGAACTGGTGGCCACCATGCGGGCCCGCAACGCCCGCACCGCCCTGGTCTCCGGCGGCTTCACCTTCTTCACCAGCCGCGTCGCGGCCCTGTGCGGCTTTACCGAACACCATGCGAACGTGCTGGAGATCCAGAAGGGCATCCTGACCGGCACGGTCGGCGAGCCGATCCTGGGCCCCGACACCAAGCTGGCCCATCTGCGCCGCCTGGCCGAAGACGGGCGCCTGAAACCCGCCGCCACCATGGCCGTGGGCGACGGCGCCAACGACCTGGCCATGCTGAAGGACGCCGGCCTCGGCATCGCCTTCCACGCCAAGCCGATCGTCCGCGCGGCAATCGGCAACCGGGTGGAACATGCCAGCCTGCGCGCGCTGCTGTTCGCGCAGGGTTATCCGGCAGCGTCGTTTGTAACTGGCGAGTAAGACTCTTCTTTTTCTGAAGAAAAAGAAGCAAAAAGACTTTCAATCGTTCAGGGCCATCGCGTGTCCCCAGCACAAGGCTCCTGAACGAATAAAAGTTTTTTGGTTCTTTTTTTCAAAAAAGAACTTCTACCGCTTTCCCTTCGCCATCCGCGCCGACGCATCCTGCGCCTCGATAAACACATGCGTCACCTCGGGCACCGCCGCGCGGATCTGTTCCTCGATATGAGAGACTGACCGTTCCACCTGCCCGGCGCTCAACCCGTTGTCGAAATCCAGGCTCAACGCCACCAGCACATCCGACGGACCGAAATGCATCGAACGCATTTCGTTCAGCCCCAGCACGCCCGGTTCACGCAGGGCCAGGGCCCGGACCTTGGCCTGGGATTCCACCGCCATGCCCTCGCCGGTCAGCAGGGACTGGGTTTCCCGCGCCAGGAAGGCGGCGGTCACGGTCAGGATCACGCCGATCAGGATCGAGGCCACGCCGTCGAGCATCGGCTGGTCCAGCGTTTCCGCCAGGATATTGCCCAGCAACGCGACCAGCAGGCCGCACAGCGCCGCCGTATCCTCGAACAGCACGGTAAAGACGGTCGGGTCCTTGCTGTGGCGCACCGCCTCGATCCAGCCGCGCCGCCCCTTGCCGTTGCGCCGGAACTCCCGCAGCGCCATCAGCCAAACCGAGCCCTCGAACAGGATGGCCAGCGCCAGCACCACGTAATTGACGACGACATGATCCACCGGCTGGGGATGACGAATGCGGCTGACACCCTCGATCACCGAGACACCGGCCCCGAGGCCGAAGATCAGCAGCGCCACGACGAAGGTCCAGAAATACAGTTCCAGCCCATAGCCGAACGGATGCAGCGGCGTGGCCGGGCGCGCGGCGCGGCGCAGGCCCACCAGCAGCAGCATCTGGTTGCCGGTGTCGATCAGCGAATGGATCGCCTCGCTCAGCATCGCGGCGCTGCCGGTCATGAAGGCGGCGGCGAACTTGACGACCGCGACCAGCAGGTTGCCCCCCAGGGCCGCGTAGATCACGAAACGGGACGAAGAGGCGGCCATGGTCACTCCGGACAGCGAAGGCCCAGCATAGACGGGATGCCGGCCGCGTCGAAGGTGCCGACACCGAAAACCAGCCCCCCGAAGCGGGCGGCAGTTGCGGGCGGGTCGGCCCGCACCTTATAAAAGGCGGCTTCAGACCATGGATCGGCCGGCCGGCCGCGTCCGCTTTCGCACGGAGTGTCAGGTGCGCACCACTGTCGTCCAGATGGCCCCCGGCGCGTCCCTGCCGGACAATATCGCCCAGGCCCGTGACCTGATCGCGACCGCCGTCGCCGCCGACCGGCCCGAGCTGGTGGTGCTGCCGGAAATCTGGAGCTGCCTGGGCGGCGCGGCCGAAACCAAATTCGCCAACGCCGAGGAACTGCCCGCCCCCGGCGCGACGGCCGGCGCCGGCCCGCTCTATCGTTTCCTCTCCGAGACCGCACGCGAACACGGCATCACCCTGCATGGCGGGTCGATCGGCCAGCGATATGGCGGGAAGCTGCTGAACACCAGCCTCGTCTTCGGCCCCGACGGGGTGGAACGGGCGCGCTACAGCAAGATCCACCTGTTCGACATCACCACCCCCGGCGGCGAAGGCTATCGCGAAAGCGATACCTACGCCCCGGGCGAGGACGTCGTGACCGTCCCCGTGGGCGCGTTCACCGCTGGGCTGGCCATCTGCTACGATCTGCGCTTCGCCGAACTGTTCCTGGCCCTGCGCAAGCGGGGCGCGAACGTGATCGTGCTGCCGGCAGCCTTCACCGCCGAGACCGGCGAGGCCCACTGGGCCACGCTGCTGCGCGCCCGGGCGATCGAAACCCAGTGCTGGGTCGTGGCCTGCGGCACCACCGGCACCCATATCGATGCGGGCGGCCATGCCCGGCGCACCTACGGCCATTCCATGATCATCGACCCCTGGGGCACGATCGTCACCCAGGCGTCGAACGGCGTCGGCTGGGCGACGGCGACCCTGACCCTCGACCAGGTCGAGCGTGTCCGTGCCGGCATGCCCGTGCTGGCCCATCGCCGCCTGGGAGCCTGACCGGACATGCGCGCTGGCGGCAATCCGACGCGCGTTTCCTGCGCTTCGGTGCTCACTTCCATCAAGGCCGCTCCGCTCCGATGCTCGGAAACCCACGCCGGGCGCGGCCCTTGCGGGCCGCTCTCGCTCGCCAGCCCACATGTCCGGTCAGGCTCTGAATACGTGACAGCGCCCCACCCGGCCGTGACCGTGCGATGACCGAAGTCCATCCCCCCGTCTGGCCCCGCAGTGGCGCGCCGCGCCGCCTGTGCTTCATCTCGGCCCCGAACGATGCGGCCCGCCGGACGCAGGACGAGCTGGTCGCCCGTTACGGCCAGTATGCCCCACCAGACGCCGACGCCGTCATCTGCCTGGGCGGCGACGGCTTCATGCTGGAGACGCTGCACAGCATGCTGGGCGAGCCGACGCCGGTCTACGGGATCAATTGCGGATCGGTCGGGTTCCTGATGAATCCGTCCGTGCCCGACGACCTGCCGGCCCATCTGGCACATACCCAGGCCGCGACGCTGCACCCGCTGCGCATGTGCTCGGTCGACCGCGCGGGCGTCGAGACCAAGGCCCTGGCCCTGAACGACGTGTTCCTGTTCCGCCAGACCCGACAGGCCGCGAAGATCGAGATCGAGGTGGATGGCCGGGTCCGGATGCCGGAACTGATCTGCGACGGCGTGCTGGTCGCCACCCCGGCCGGGTCGACCGCCTATAACCTGTCCGCCCACGGGCCGATCGTCCCGCTCTCGGCCAATCTCCTGCCCCTGACCCCGATCAGCGCCTTCCGCCCCCGGCGCTGGCGCGGCGCGCTGCTGCCCTCCACCGCGCGGGTGACGCTGACGATCCTGGAAAGCGAGAAACGCCCCGTCGCGGCCGTCGCCGACTTCACGGAAGTCCGCGACGTGGTGCGGGTCGAGATCGCCGAGGACCGCACCCTCCACGCGACCCTTCTGTTCGACGCGGACCAGAGCCTGTCCGAACGGATCCTGGCGGAACAGTTCACGGTCTGAGAAACTGTTTCGAATAGCCCCGCTGATCCACGCCGAAGGCGATATCCCGTTCGCCCTCATCGCCTGGCCCCTCGCCTGCGGCCCGGCATTGCCCGTCACGGCACTGCCCGCACATTGCTGGAACGGCGCCGGACTGGCGTGGAGAAGGTTCCTTCTTTTGTCTTACGAAAAAGAAGCAAAAAGACTTTTGATCCGTTCAGGGCCATCGCATGACCCAGCAAAAAAACTCCTGAACGAATCAAAAGTTTTTTGGTTCTTTTTTTCAAAAAAAGAACAGAAGCCAACACTTCTCCACCCATCCCGCCCGTCCTACCGTTACAGGCAGGAACGGCTTCACATGACGTTCGCCGCGCGGCGTCCATGGGCCAGCGTGGCGGGCTCCGCCGCCGGCTATGCGCTGGACGGGTTCGATTTCCTGATCCTGAGCTTCATCATGCCGGCCTGGTGCACCAATGCGCTAGGCATCCTGATTCTCTGCTCGGTTCAGAATTTCTGTTATTATGGCGTCATGATCTGGCTGCCGAACGACCTGGCGACCCATTTCGGCTACACCCTGACGCGCACCGGGCTCTGGACCGCCATGACCGTCCTGGGCATGGCGGCCGGCATGGTCGCCTTCGGCCAGGTGGCGGACCGGATCGGGCGCAGGACCGCCTTCAGGATCTGGATGCTCGGCGCCGCCACGATGGCCATCGTCTATTCCCTGATGACGACACCGCGGGCGCGATCATGGGGTTCTTCGTCAATGGCATGATCGGCGGCTATGGCGCCCTGATCAGCGATTGCTACCCGGCGCCGATCCGCGCCACGGCGCAGAACCTGCTGTTCAACGCGGGCCGGCTTGTCGGCGGGTTCGGCCCGGTCGCCATCGGCGCGCTGGCCGCTTCATGGGGGATCGGCAGGACCATCGCCGTCCTCTCGATCCTCTATCTTCTCGACCTCGCCGCCCTGTCCCTGATCCGGGAACGGCTGCCCGCCCCTGCCTCAACCGGCATCGAACAGTGACAGCATCCCGATGGTGGCAGCATCGCTCGCCGCGATGAAATCCTCGTCGTGCGACGCATACAGAACCATCCTGTCGCGCCCGGCCTGCCGCAGCAGGCGCGCCAGATCGTCGCGGGCGGCCCGGTCCAGGCCGTTCGACGGCTCGTCCAGCAGCAGCACGGGCGGCGCGCCGATCCAGGCCGCGCACAGCAGCATCTTCTTGCGCGTGCCCAGCGACATGGCATCGAAGCGTGTGCGCAGATGCCGCTCCAGATCGAACCCGCCGATCATGGCACGGATATCGGGACCGATCGCCATCCGCCGGGCGGCCGCGACGAAACGCAGAAGATCCTCGCCGGTCATGAAGGGATAGACAGGGCTTTCATCCGGCACATAGGCCAGACGTCGCCTTGCGTCCTCGGGGGCCTGCATCAGGTCGATCCCGTCGATCAGGACGCGACCGGCCTCGATCGGTTGCGCGCCGGCCAGCATGCGCAGCAACGTCGATTTGCCGATGCCGTTTTCCCCCCGCAGCGCATGCACCCCCGGCCCGAGATCCAGCCCGAGCCCGTCAAAAATCGTCCGGCCGCGAACGGAGGCAAGCAGCCCTTCGCAGACCAGATGCCCACCGCCGCTCATCGCGACACCGCCGCCATCGCGGCACCCGACCAGCCGGCGGCCAGCAGCAGGCTGAGCATCAGGCGATAACGCCCACCCCGCAGCACCGGCCAGCGCAGCAGCACCAAAAGCCCCTGCCCCGCCACCGCCAGCCCGGCAAAGACCGCCAGCAGGGCGCCGCCCTGCCGGGCCTGCGGCCGGAACAGGATCGCCAATGGCACCAGATTGATCAGCATCAGGAACCCCGTATCGCGCAATGGCCAGTAGCGCGGCGGCAAGGGCAACGTGGCCAGATAGCCCGCCGCAGCACGATGCGCGTCAAACAAGGTGCGGTACAGGCCCGCCAGCAGCAGGCCGATCACCGCCACGGCCACGATCATGGTCGGCACTGCGCGCGTGTCGAAATCGAACAGCGCAACCAGCCGCGCCACTCCCAGAGCCAGCGCAACCGCCGCACCGATCCGAAACACGGACAGCACCGGCCGATCCGCCAGAATGCCGCCCTGAATATGCAGCGCGGGCGGGACGAACCGTGCGCGGTCGAGTACACCGGTCGCCGGCCTGGCGCGCCGGAGCCACCATTGTCCGCCCGCCACCGCCAGACGGCTACCGACATGCGCCACCGCCCCAGCCCCTACAAGCGCCGCCGCCAGCAGGCACCAGCGCTCCACGGGCGATGCGGCACCCAACCCGGCGGCAAGCAGCACGTCACCGACCACAACCCCAACGAGCAGGACCAACCGCCGGGTAACGACGGCGTGCTGGGCAAGCGCCGCCAGACCCAGCACCCCCAGAAAGCAGTACACCGGATACGGCCCGTCCGCAGGCGCGGCAATCCGCCCGGCGGCCAACCCGGCTGACAGCAGCAATGGGCCATTCGCCACCGCCAGCATGGTGGCCTCGACCGCCAGGCGAACGCGACGGCCCACCGGCAAGGTGGCCACATAATCCATGAACGCGCCCCCCAGCAGCGCCCGTCGTTGCGGCATGATCCACAGCATGGCCGCCAGATCGATCACCACCGCCAGCACGGCATGCCCCGCCATCCCCACACCGGGCGCAACCACCGCCCCCAGCAGCACGGAAAATTTGAGAAAGGGTGCTACGATCGGCGCCCCCGGCACCAGCAGGGTTGCCAGCAGCGCCCATTGCCAATGCCGTGCCAGCAGGTCGCGGCCGAGCCGGCCGTACCATTCCAGACGCAGGCGCGCCAGACAACCATACATGCCGCGTTCCCCTCCCCGATCTCCGTCAGGCTGGCCCACCGGCCGGCATGGCGCAATTGACCCACAGTACCCGGCTTTCGCCGTCATGCGCGTTCATGAAACGATGCGGCCGGGAACTGGCAAAGCGAAAACTGTCGCCGGCTTCCAGCAGCATGTCCCGATCTTCCACCACCAGCGTGATCCGGCCTTCCAGCACCAGCCCTGCTTCGACGCCCTCGTGGGTGTACAGATCGTCGCCCGTCGTGCTGTCCGGCGCCAGCGTTACCATGAACATCTTCAACGGAGCCTCATCCTGCGGCGTCAGCAGCCGCTTCGTGATTCCGTTCTTCAGCATTACCGGGGGCCGGCGCGTACGGCGGACCATGATCGGGTCCGGCGACGCCATCCCAGACTGGTCGAGAAAATCTCCTGGCGAGGCCTGGAGGATTTCCGCGATCCGGATCAGGTCGCGCACCGAGGGCGAGGACAGGCCGCGTTCGATCTGGCTCAGATGCCCGACCGAAATGCCGGCCTGGTCCGCAATCCGTTGCAGGGACAGCTCCAGCGCCTTCCGCCGCTGACGCAGGTGCCGCCCCACGGCACCATCCGGATTTTCCATGCATCGCCTTCACTGGCTGGGTGGTCAGCCCGTCCGATATAGCTGGTTTTTTCACGAGCGTGAAAAATTTCTTGCCGGCCCATCATATCGATCCTACAATAATCTGGACAATCCAGCCATTGTTTGCGTCCTGATGCCCATCCGGCACACAGCATGGAAGGGTCTGCGAAATCACGTCCGGAGTAGCGCGCCCATGTCAGACCGCCCGGCTTGCAGACCCACGATCACCCGCCGCGATTTCACCAACGACATTGCGGCCACAACGACATTGGCCAACGCCCTTTTCGGCGTAGTCTTTCCCTTCGTCGCCTCCCCCGGTCCGGCCATTTTCTGAGCAGGATGCCCCGTACCCGGGCCGGGCGGCGCCCGGACAACGGAAAGGACAAGACGTGGCGCCAGGCAGCATCGACTCAACACCGGCGGCATCGCTGCGCATTCGCCATATCACCATGATCTCGCTCGGCGGCGTCATGGGGGCGGGTTTCTTCATCGGTTCCTCGGGCGCCATCGCCATGGCGGGGCCGGCGGTGCTGCTGTCCTATGCCTTTGCCGGCATCCTGATCTTCTTCGTCAACCTGATCCTGTGCGACCTGCTGGGCCGCACACCCCATCGCGGGTCCTTCGTCAGCCAGGTCGGCCATATTCTGGGCCCGCGCTATGGCTTCGTCATGGGCTGGACCTACCTGCTGGTCTGGATCACCACGCTGGCGGCGGAAATCATGGCCGCCGCCTCGCTCCTCGCTCCGCTGGTGCCGCTGCCCTACTGGCTGCTGGAACTGCTGGTGCTCGCCAGCATGACCGCGCTCAACCTCGCCTCGGTACGCGGATATGGCGAGACCGAATATTGCCTGTCCTTCACCAAGGTCGCCGCCGTGGTGATCTTCATCCTCATCGGAGCGATCGCGCTGGCCACGGGCCACCATGTGCCCCACGCCGCGTTCCTCGGCGGCAGCCTGTTTCCCCATGGCGGCGTGGCCATTCTCAGCGCCGTGCCCATCGTCGTCTTCTCGATGGCCGGCACCGAGATCGGCACCATCGCGGCGCTGGATTCCGACCAGCCGAAGAAGAACATCGCCCGCCTCGCCCGCACCATCGCCATCCGCCTGCTGGGCTTCTACCTGTCCTCGATCGCCGTCATCCTCTGCCTGCTGCCATGGCAGAACATCGCCCCCGGCCATTCGCCCTTTCTTCAGGTGCTGGATGCGCTGCGCATCCCCTTCGCCGACACGCTGATGACCATCGTCATTCTCGCGGCCGTTCTCTCCACGCTGAATTCCGGCCTCTACGCGTCGTCCCGCATCCTGCGCGATGTCGCCCTCGCCGGAAACGCGCCCGCCACGCTCAGAGCCACCGCCACCGCAAGCGGCATTCCGCATCGGGCCATTCTCTGCGTGGCCGCCGCCAGCGCCGCCGTGGCGGCCTCGGCCATCCTTTCACCAACGGTAGTGTTCGCATTCCTGATCAGCGTCGTCGGCGTCTTCATCATCGCGGGCAACATGATGATCGTCCTCGCCCGGCTGTATCTGGTGCGTGACGGGCGCCGGGCCGCGATCCTGACCCTGGCGGGCCTTGGCGCCGTCCTCGTCGCCATGGCGGTCGATCCGCATGCCCGCCACGAACTCGCCCTCGGCGTGGTCGCGATCGGCGGCATCCTGATGCTGGAACGGATCGTGTCCGCCTTGCGCCGGCGGGCGGTAAAAGGTCGGGCTCTGCCCGAACCCGCAAGGGGCCAGTCGGCCCCTTGACCCCCAAACGAATGGATTCCAAAGGCACCGCCTTTGGCGGGGTGCGGGGCAGAGCCCCGCGAAAGAGCCCTCCAGTGAACCAACTGGCCACCGGAAGGCTCCAGCCTCACTTGCCGTCGGGCAGGGCGTAAACCACCAGCGCATCGCTGACCGGGGTCATCATGAAATGATGGCCACCCGCCATGATGGCAACATACTGCTTGCCCTTGTACTCATACGTCATGGGCGTCGCCTGCCCGCCACCCGGCAGCACGTCGTTCCACAGTTCCTTGCCGCTCTTGGCATCGAACGCATGCAGCATGTTGTCGGTGGTGGCACCGACAAACACCACGCCACCGGCCGTCACCACCGGGCCGCCATTGTTCGGCGTTCCGATCGTCAGCGGCAGATAGGTGGGAAAGCCCCAGGGGCCGTTGGCCCGGGCGCTGCCCAGCGGATGCTGCCACAGCACCTTGCGCGTGTGCATGTCGATCGCCGTGATCATGCCGTAAGGCGGCTTGTTGCACATCATGTGCGTGTACTGGTTCCAGAACGGCGAAACCACGATGCCATAGGGCGTGTCGGCCATGGCGCCATTGCCTTCCGCCCCGCCACCGCCGGGTTTGAAATTGGGATCGTCGATCGGCATCAGGCCCAGCGCATCGGCCTTCTTGCGCGTGACGAGCTGATCATACATCGGCGTCACGTTCCAGTTGGCGATCAGCACGCCCGTCTTCGGATCGTACGCCATGCTGCCCCAGTCGCTTCCGCCGTTATAGCCGGGATATTCGATCCACGGCTTCTCGACGCTGGGGGCCGTGAACTCACCCTCATATTTGGCGCGACGGAATTTCAGGCGGCAGAAGAGCTGGTCGATGGGGGACATGCCCCACATGTCGCTTTCCTTCAGGTCCGGCAGGCCCAGGCGCGGCATGCCGACCGACCAGGGCTGCGTGGGCGAACGCGGATCGCCCTGCACATCGGTCGCGAGCGGGGCCGGGCGTTCCTCGACCGGCAGGATCGGCTTGCCGTCACGGCGATCGAGCACGAAGGTCTGGCCGCGCTTGGTCGGCACCACCAGGGCTGGCACCGGGCCGTCCTGGCCGGGGAAGTCGATCATGGTCGGCTGCGAACCGATATCGTAATCCCAGACGTCCTTATGCACGGTCTGGAACACCCAGCGCGGCGAACCGGTCTTCACATCCAGCGCCACGATCGCGGACGAAACCTTGTTCTCCTCCGGCGAGCGCATGGCGGAATAATAATCGGCCGCCGAATTGCCGGTCGGGACATAGACAAGCCCCAGCGCATTGTCGCCCGTCATGGTCGCCCAGGAATTGGGCGTGCCACGGCTGTAATGCTGGCCTTCCGCGGGCTCGCCATGCTGGTCCGGGCGGTTGACGTCCCATGCCCACAGGAATTTTCCCGTTTCGGCGTCATAGCCACGGATCACGCCCGAGGGCGCCCAGCGGCGCTGGCCATCCAGCACTTCGTGATTCACCACGATCGCGCCGTTCACGATCGGGGGCGGCGCCGTCATGGACACGAACCCCGGAACGGATTCCCCCATGCCCTTCATCAGGTTGACCTGGCCGTGATAGCCGAAGCCTTCGCACAATTTGCCGGTATCGGCATCGACCTCGATCAGCCGCATGTCCAGCGTGCCTTCGAGGATTCGATTATGGCAGGGCTCCCCCTCCGGCACGGTCGAGGAGGTGTAATACACCACTGCCTTGCAGGCGGCCGTATAGGGAATGCTGGCATATTTCACGCCGGCCTCGTGCCGCCAGATTTCCTTGCCGGTCGCCGGGTCCAGCTTCACGATGTCGTTCATGGCCGTACACATATACAGCCCGTCACCCACCTTGATGGGGGTGGTCTCGGCGGCCCATTTGTTCACCTGGCCCGGTGCCGGCTTGCTGCCGGTATGATAGACGAACGCGCGCGTGAGCTGCCCGACATTCTGGGGCGTGATCTGCTCCAGCGGGGAAAAGCGCGTGGCGTCGGTATCCCGCCCATAGGCCGGCCAGTCATCATGCGCCGGATGGCTGCCGATCTGCTCGACGGCAGGCGTGGCCTCACCGGGCTCGGCCGGCGGTCCATCGGGAATATTCGCGGCATTGACCCCGGGCGCCTGCGGCGCGAAAGGCGACGGGCCTGCAAATTTGTTATCGGCCTTCTTCCCGGGCGCATCCGCATCCCCCGGTCCGGGCGGGGCTTCCTTGTAGGCACTCTGGGCCCGAGCCGGCGCGATGCCTGCCACCGCGGACAGAAGCACGAGGCCGCACAATGCCGTGGCGGCAGAAAGATCCGTCCTGGGCATCACGCAATTCCCTTCTGGGCCAAAGATGTTTTCTGAAGACGGCGCAGAACGGGAATGGTCAGCACCACGAGAACGGCAATCAGCGTCGGTCCCAGCAGGCGCGGCAGAAGCCCCCAGCCGTCAAACCCGACCTCCCACAAGGCCCACGGCCAGGTCAGCAGCCATGCCAGCAGATACAGAAAGGCCCCGGCAACCGAGCCCATCAGCATGAGAATACCGCCGGCGATAATGGCAGCGCCCGCCACGACATAGTAAAGCGACCCACCGAGCAGGGCCAGCTCGGCTCCCATGATCAACAGGGGAAGCCCAAGAAGAATGAGCAGTACCGCAACCGCGCACGTCGCCCATTCCGAGGCCTTTCGAGGTCTGTATAAACCCGCCATCCATCAATGCTCCGAACAAAACATCATTCCAACGTTTTGTGGACCATCAGGTTCGTCCGAAAAAGAACTGATTATGACCAGACAGTTCAATATAAAGTGCGCGCCCTATCCGGACAATGCGCACCATCGGCGAAATGCGCCTCCGCAAAAGCTTGAGGGAGGCGCAGCGCGCACAGCTGAAAAATCCCTTTCCATCGCTCGGTTTCTGTATTTTTTGGGATGATATGCGGCTGCATCGCCATTCCGGAACGGAGACGAAAATCTTCGATTTTTCCGAAAGGATTTTTAGAAATATTGGCCGTTCATCGCCATGATTCCCATTCATACCTCGTCCGGCAGCGAGACAAGGCACCTCGGGAAAACGATGGCACGGCCCTGATGGCCAAACAGAGAACACCGATGACGGCGCCGACAATGATGGCCAGCGCGACGCCCCGAATGGCCGGATGACGCGTCTTGACCCCAAACGAATGGATTCCAAAGGCGCCGCCTTTGGCGGGGTGCGGGGCAGAGCCCCGCTTTCAGCGAACCAGGGCTCGCTGAAAAGGCTCCAGCCTCACTTATTGTCAGGCAGGGCGTAAACCACCAGCGCATCGCTCACCGGCGTCCTCATGAAGTGATGCCCGCCCGCCATGATGGCGACATACTGCTTGCCCTTGTACTCATACGTCATGGGCGTGGCCTGGCCACCGCCCGGCAGCACGTCGTTCCACAATTCCTTGCCGTTCGCGGCATCGAACGCATGCAGCATGTTGTCGGTGGTGGCACCGACAAACACCACGCCGCCGGCCGTAATCACCGGCCCGCCATTATTGGGCGTGCCGATCGTCAGCGGCAGATAGGTGGGAATGCGCCACGGGCCGTTGGCCCGGGCACTGCCCAGCGGATGCTGCCACAGCACCTTGCGCGTGTGCATGTCGATCGCCGTGATCATGCCATAGGGCGGCTTGCTGCACAGCAAGCGCGTGTACCGGTTCCAGAACGGCGAAGCCATGATGCCATACGGCGTGTCGGCCAGGGCACCTTTGCCTTCGGCCCCGCCACCGGCCTTGAAGCTGGGATCGTCGACCGGCATCAGGCCATCGGCTTTCCTGCGGGTCAGGATCTGATAGACCGGGGTCACGTTCCAGTTGGCGACCAGCACGCCCCTCCTGGCATCATAGGCCACGCTGCCCCAATCGCTTCCGCCGTTATAGCCGGGGAATTCGATCCACGGCCTGTCGACGCTGGGGGCCGTGAATTCGCCCTCATATTTGGCACGGCGGAATTGCAGGCGGCAGAAAAGCTGGTCGATGGGCGACATGCCCCACATGTCGCTTTCCTTGAGGTCCGGCAGGCCCAGGCGTGGCATGCCGACCGACCAGGGCTGCGTGGGCGAACGCGGATCGTCCTTTACATCAGTCTCCACCGGGACCGGACGTTCCTCGACCGGCAGGATCGGCTTGCCGTCGCGGCGATCGAGCACGAAGGTCTGGCCGCGCTTGGTCGGCACCACCAGGGCCGGCACCGGGCCGTCCTGGCCGGGGAAGTCGATCATGGTCGGCTGCGAGCCGACATCGTAATCCCAGACATCCTTATGGACGGTCTGGAACATCCAGCGCGGCGAACCGGTCTTCACATCCAGCGCCACGATCGCGGACGAAACCCTATTCTCCTCCGGCGAGCGCATGCCAGAGTAATAATTGACCGCCGAATTGCCCATGGGGACGTAGACAAGCCCCAGCGCATCGTCACCCGTCATGGGGGCCCAGGAATTGGGTGTGCCGCGGCTGTAATGCTGGCCTTCCGCGGGTTCACTGTGGTCGCCCGGGCGGTTGACGTCCCATGCCCACAGGAATTTTCCCGTTTCGGCATCATAGCCACGGATCACGCCCGAGGGCGCCCAGCGGCGCTGGCCGTTCAGCACCTGGTGGTTCACCACGATCGCGCCGTTCACGATCGGCGGCGGCGCCGTCATGGAAACGAAGCCCGGAGCCGCCTCCCCCATGCCCTTCATCAGGCTGATCTGTCCGTGATCGCCGAAGCCTTCGCACGATTTGCCGGTATCGGCATCAATCTCGATCAGCCGCATGTCCAGCATGCCTTCGAGGATCCGGTTGTGGCACAACTGCCCCTCCGGCACGGTCGAGGAGGTGTAATACACCACCCCCTTGCAGGCCGCCGCATAGGGAATACTGGCATATTTCACGCCGACATTATGCCGCCAGACCTCCTTGCCGGTTGCCGGCTCCAGCTTTACTATGTCATTCATGGCCGTACACATATACAGCCCGTCGCCCACCTTGATGGGCGTGGTCTCGGCGGCCCATTTGTTCGCCTGGCCCGGCGCCGGCTTGCTGCCGGTATGATAGACGAATGCGCGCGTGAGCTGCCCTGCGTTCTGGGGCGTGATCTGCTCCAGCGGGGAAAAGCGCGTGGCGGCGGTATCCCGCCCATAGGCCGGCCAGTCATCATGCGCCGGATGGCTGCCGATCTGCTCGACGGCAGCTGTCACCTCCCCGGGCCCGACCCGCGGCTCACCGGGAATATTCGCGGCATTGACGCCGGGCGGCGCCACCTTGTAGGTGCTTTGGGCCCGAGCCGGTACCATGCCTGCCGCTGCGGACAGAAGCATGAATCCGCACAATGCCGTGGCAGCGGCGGGATTGACCGTCGCCATCACGCAATATCCTTCTCTGCCATGGCTATTTTCTGAAGGTGGCGCAGAACCGGAATGGTCAGCACGACGAGAACGGCAATCAGTGTCGGTCCCAGCAGGCGCGGCAGAAGCCCCCAGCCGTCAAACCCGACTTCCCACAAGGCCCAGGGCCAGGTCAGCAGCCACGCCAGCAGATACAGCAGGGCCCCGGCAACCGAACCTCTCAGCATCAGGATACCACCTGCAATAATGGCTGTTCCTGCCAGGATATAGTAAAGCGACCCACCAAGCAGGGCCAGCTCGGTCCCCATGATCACCAGGGGAAGTCCAAGAACAATGAGCAGTACCGCAACCGCGCACGTTGCCCATTCCGAGGCCCTTCGGGGCCTGTATAAACCTGCCATCCGATCACGCTCCAGAAGAAACACCACCCCCAACATTGTGTGGCGCATCAGGTTCTCTGGAGAGCGACTAATCGTAATGAGTTCTTCAAGACTCAGCACGCTCTAACACGTTCATTCGTCTCGATATTTGAGGCAATTCTTAAAAATTCCCAATGACCGACAGACGTTCACGATCACGGAGAATCCTGTTTGTTTCCTCCATTGCCATATTTTCGAAAAACGAAAAAATAACGAAAAACTTTCGATTTCATCAAGATCAAACCAAACACCGAACCGGGCGTTCAATTATACTCCCGGACGCGCGGAAAGCGCGGCGTCTTCCTTCAGCGCCAACTGCGTCAATCGCTTTTCATTCTTCCTCAGGAAGAGGCCCGAGAGGAACAAGCCGATGATCGTCACGATTCCGATCGCCATGCCCGTCGGACCGGACAGCTGCGAGATCTTGCGCCCGAGAATATAGGTGCCCAGGGCATAGCCGCCCGCCCAGCACGTGCCCCCCAGGGTATTGAAGAGCATGAAGCGGCGCCAGCGCATGTTGCATGCCCCGGCCAGCAGCGCCACACAGACACGCAGCAGCGAGACAAAGCGCCCCAGAAAGACGATGGTACTGCCATGATGGCTGAACAGATAACGCCCGAGAATCAGCCGTTCGGGCGTCAGGCCGATGCGGGCACCATGTTTCTCGAGCAGCGGAAGGCCGAAATGCCGTCCGATCATGTAGCCGAAATTGTCACCGATGACGGCGCCGGCAATGGCGGCCAGCGCAAC
This sequence comes from Gluconacetobacter asukensis, assembly GCF_014174375.1. Classification (GTDB taxonomy): domain Bacteria; phylum Pseudomonadota; class Alphaproteobacteria; order Acetobacterales; family Acetobacteraceae; genus Gluconacetobacter; species Gluconacetobacter asukensis. The sequence continues at coordinate 3,881 of NZ_JABEQE010000027.1, read as the reverse complement.
GCCCTGAATGGCCAGATGATGCGTCTTGAGGCAATAGAGCGATGCCGTAATGATGCAGGTTTCAGCCGGGATGGGAATGCCCATGCTCTCCAGCAGAACGGCCAGGGTCACGATACCGTAACCATAATGGTGCAGCAGGCTGTCCAGATGCTGAAGCAGGGGAGGCTTTCCTTGCGCTGATCGACCAGCCCGTTTGATGGGGGCAAAATGCCCCCCGGGGAAAGAGAAATTAGCGCATGACAGCCCTTCCCCAACGGTCGGCGCGCAGCCGATGGCCCTTCGCGATCAGCCGCTGCCCTCGTTCACATCAGTCGGCGGAACCGAAAATATCCTGCAGCGCGCGTTTCATGACGCTGGCATCAAGCGTTTTACCCAGCCACAATTCCACGCCGATCACACCCTGGTTGACGAGCATGCCAAGACCGTCGAGCGGCGTGCAGCCACGCGCCTTCGCCTCGCGCAGCAGGTGCGTCCTGGGCGGATTCGGGATCACGTCGGCGACGATGTGCCCTTTCTTCAGGCTGTCCAGCGCAATCGGCGGCAGCGCATCCTTGTCGCCCAACCCGATGGAGGTGGCATTGATCAGGATATCGACATCCTCGGGGATGCTTACCGCGCCGTCCCACGGCATGGCGGCCGCGTCGCTTCTGGTATTGTCGCGCACCAGCGCCGCGATGATTTCGGCTTTCGCGGGGTCGCGGTTGACGACCGTGATATGCGCGGTGCCGGCAAGGCCCAGCTCCACGGCAATCGCGCGGGCAGCGCCCCCAGCACCCAGCAGCAGGACCTTCTTGCCGCGCGGATCGGTCACGTCCTTCAGCGAGGCCAGGAAGCCCTTGCCGTCCGTATTGTCACCGGTCAGCCGGCCGTCGCGGATGGTCACGCAATTGACCGCACCGATAATCTTCGCCGCCTCGGACAGCGCATCCAGATGCTGGATGACCGCAACCTTATGCGGCAGCGAGCAATTGAACCCGACCCATTCCATCGCCTTCGCGCCCCGAACGGCATCGGCGAGATTGTCGGGCTTCACATCGCAATTGATGTAGCGCGCGTCGATGTCATGATGGCGATAGGCGGCCTCGATCATGGCAACCGTCGGGTTGTCGGCGCAAGGCGTGGAGAAAGATCCGGTCAGGATACTCAGGAAGCTTTTGTCACTCATTCGACGCTCCGGAAACAGGCGTTGCGATCAAGTTGCGTAGCTATGCATAAGCGGCCCTGGGATGTCCAAGGTTGAGAAATGACACAAAGTTAAAGCCATGACCCGATGCCACCACACTCAATCAATTGCGCATCAATCACGCCTTTACGAAATACCGTATGGCCGCTTGCCAAAATTTCAAATGCCACAGAAGTAAGGACAGGAGCGGCGTGAAATCTGTGCATGACACCGAACGCCGTATCGGGAATCACGACAAATCACCCGAAGGAACATTCTTTCTCTATCAATAAAGTTTCGAATTCGCCCCGTGATTAATCCAGCAGATTCAACGAAAGCATTTCAACCATGAACCAGATGGATCTCAGGGCCCAGAAACGCGGCCATGCACAATCCTGCTCGAGATGCGACATCCCTTCGCCAGACCGTCAACCATTTCAGGATTGATGAGGACCGGGTCGCCTTTGCGCCATGTGGCGTCGGGTCCATGAAAGGACGGGCGACCCTCCTCCCCTCAGCTGAATCAATCCGATCGGATGCCCAGCCATGGACCAGGACGGTCACGACCGGACTCGGCGCCATGCGGGTCGCGCCCCCGATATCGGTCCTGATGGTGCGAGCTGCGGGACTCCAAACCACCGTTATGAATCGTGAATTCCATAACCTGTTGTTTTCGCACAAGATTCTGAATGATTGTGTAAGAGCCTGTGTAATAGGTTGTGGCAAAATCGTCAAGGCTATTGAAGGGAAGCTCCATGAGGTCTGGCATGATAATTTTCTTAATCGCGGAGGCTTGAACAGGTCTATGGGTAACATTGTTTATTGGGACGATTTAGAAGTTGCGACTTACAGCCAGTGGCTGATAGCGATGCTATATGTTCAATAATCGTATTTCATTATATCTTTTATTATATCGTTTGGCAAGTCATTCGGAAACAATTCTTCGTCTGCGTCGTTTTCTTCTGATGTATTGGCTTCATCTAATTTGATATCCTCATCTTTTATATCGTATGAAGGAAGTCGACTATTATACAGACTATTTATGACCTCAGGGGCGTTCTCTGGAATGAGACGTCGATGTTCTTCTTCTGTGTCAGCGTCGTTCAACCAAAGAGTGCTAATGTAACGGAATACGGCTTTATGCTGGTCAAGTGTCTTTATCTCGGACGTCATGCTAGTATACTCTAGGTAGACAGATGACACGCGTTCCCAATAAGCGACTTCTTGAGAAGGGTGTGAATCTCGCATGAAACCATCCAAGCAAGAGTTCATTGAGAGGGTATAGACACCTAAAAGACTGGCTCTTATCAAGCGAATTCGGCTAATAATTTCTTCTGATAGATGTTGGTGCCTGATGGGAGATTCTCGTATTTTACTAATTTTTACTTTTATAATTTTAGAATTATTTAATTGCGAAAAATAAGATTTTCGTCTCTGTATTTTTTGAAACAGTTCGGGCCGTATAATTTCGATAATTTTCACTGCCAATTGATTTATCGAGATTGAATCGGAGTTAATTGCATATTTATCCGCTAACGGTGGACTGTATTTCACAACTTCTTCGAAGCTTACACCTCGCCAGATCGGAAGAATGACCTTCTTCCCAACCATTTCACGACTCACTAGGCCACTTAACTCTCTTTCAGGCCAGCGTTTTGCAAAAAAAGCTTTTGAAAGCACAACTAATCCGTAGTCGGATTTTGCTAGTCCTGCGTCTATACTCCTGCTTAAACTGTCTCCCAATTTCAGTTCATATTCATCATACCATACCTTAATACCAAATCGATTTAGAGTATCAGCTAAAGTGGCTGCGAACTCCTTCTTGTCTTCAGAAGCGTGCGAAATAAAAACATCCCACTTATTTTCGGGTAAATTTTTCATGCCTACCTCATAAACCGTCAGGCCACTATAATTGTCTTCTCCTTGAAGGCAACACAAGTAAATGTATTCTATCAATTTTCCTTAGTTGATTAAGTTTTTGTTGCCCCAAAATCATCTGATTTGGAAATATGTCCCATTAGCATATCGGCTATGCATTTATATCATTCCGATGCGGGGATTAAGGGACGGTTTAGGAGTTCATGGCACGCCACGCCGTGAATAACGAAAACATTGATGCTGAGCCCCAAGCGCCTGTCAGAAAACCTGTTCCCCGATTCAGGCATGTAAGGAAAGAGTAATACGAAGTCATACGCTGTATTGACCGATGTATGGCAAAAAAAGAGTGGTTTCCTATTGTGGGATATTATATAATGGGAGGAATGTATGACAGATAAGAACAGCGTGCATACTCAGAACAAAATTCCTTGGTCAATCCGTGGCATTTCACCCAATGCAAAATCGTTTGCATCAGTTCAGGCCAGGAAGGCCGGGATTAACGTGGGTGAATGGGTAGAACTGGCTATCCTTGAGAAGGCCAAGAATGACAGGAGCGGGGGACGCTCGGTGGCTGTGAAAGAACAGAAGCCTGTGGACGCCACTCAGGTCAATGGCCTGTTGGATATGATGCAGAAGCTGACTGCTTCAGGTGTGGAAATCCCTGCATCTCTTTCACGTAAGACAAGCAGCCTGCTGAGCAAGGTCGCTACGGATATCAAGAGGGGCCATTTCTAAGAGACCGTTTGAGAATGTGTTGATGCGGTGGCTTGGGCGTGATTCAAGCTGGGGATGTGGACCCGAGCGAGCCGTGGCCGGATGGCTGGATTTGAGAAGCGATTAA
>NZ_JABEQE010000026.1 GCF_014174375.1 Gluconacetobacter asukensis | reverse complement strand
CGCCGCCAGGTCTTCCAGTCTACCCAACACCACCGCGGGGTGGAGCAGCCCGGTAGCTCGTCAGGCTCATAACCTGAAGGCCGCAGGTTCAAATCCTGCCCCCGCAACCATGGTTCAAGTGATTGATATCACACATTAAAACCCGCCCCACAAGGCGGTTTTTTTGTTGCCGGCCCGCTGGTCACTGGTGATCCCGGTCGGGCCGAGGCTGGATGACCCTTGACCCTGCCCCCAACGTGCCCTCAGTTCTGAGTGAGGGTCTGTGGGTTGTTGTATGCCTTGCCGGCGTATTGAGCGAAAGCCTCGGGTGTCAAACCGTTGAGGCTGGCGTGGGGCCTGACGGCGTTGTAGTCGGGCCGCCAGTCCTCGATGACCGAGCGGGCGTGGGCGAGGTTGCGGAACAGATGCTCGTTGAGGCATTCGTCACGGAACCGGCCGTTGAAGCTCTCGACGAACCCGTTCTGCTGCGGCTTGCCCGGTGCGATATAATGCCACAGCACCGACCGCTTTTCCTGCCAGGCCAGGATCGCGTTCGAGGTCATCTCGGTGCCATTATTACTGACGATCATCAGTGGCCAGCCGCGATGTTCCCCGATCCGGTCGAGTTCGCGGCCGAGCCGTTCGCCTGACAACGACGTATCCGCCACCAGTGCCAGACACTCGCGCGTGTAGTCGTCCACCACCGTCAACACGCGGAACCGCCGTCCGTTGTTCAGCGCGTCCGAGACGAAATCCAGGCTCCAGCGCTGGTTCGGCCCGTCGGGCAGCATCATCGGCGAGCGCGTGCCTATCGCCCGTTTGCGACCGCCACGCTTGCGGACCGATAGCCCTTCCTCGCGATACAGCCGGAATAGCTTCTTGTGGTTCATGGTCACTCCCTCGCGCTCCAGGAGGATGTGCAGGCGCCGATAGCCGAACCGGCGTCGTTCGCCCGCAAGGTCGCGCAGCCGACCGCGCGCCTCGGCATCATCCGGGCGGCGTGACGCATAGCGCCACGTCTTCGGGTCCATGCCGATCAGTCGACAAGCCCGCCGCTGCGAGTAATCCCGTTCGGTCATCGCCCAGGTCACGGCGTCCCGCCGCAAACCGGGCGTCACGAGTTTTTTGCCAGCAGGTCCTTCAGCGTCGAGACGTCCATCACGCTCTCCGCCAGGAGCCGCTTCAGCTTCGCGTTCTCCTCTTCAAGAGCCTTGAGCCGCCGCGCGTCCGACACCTCCATCCCGCCATATTTCGATCGCCACGTGTAAAAGGTCGCATCGCTGATCCCGTGCCTGCGGCACAGATCCCCAGCCGTGGCGCCCGCCTGATGCTCCTTCAGGATCCCGATGATCTGGTCCTGTGTGAAACGCGCTTTCTTCATCGTCCGTCTCCAATGGACAGACCTTACTTCAAATCGTGGGCATTTCAGGGGGCAAGGTCACTTGCAATCCGACTAGTAAGATTATTATTTCCTATGATGCCATCGCTTACAGGCTGCGCAATCGTATCGAGCGGTGCTTCAGCCACCTCAGCCACCTCAGACACTTCCGACGCTTCGCCACCCGATATGATCGACGCACCATCCATTTCACAGGCTTCGTTCACCTCGCCTCAGCCATGATCTGGATGGCCTGAATGTCGATCGGACCTAGAGATTGCACTCGTCGTTGTACATGACCTCTCGGTTACTGATTCTGCTATCAGCTTGAAGTGGGCATCGCGACTAGAGAAGTCGTCGAGGAACGTCGAGAACACCGGCGGAAACGTTAGTTCATGCGCTGGCGTCACTATCTTCCGCAAGTGGGACAATTCAAAGAAGGAACGGCAAGCCGCTGCCCTCAGATCGGATCGAGCCACCTTCGTGCACGGGCTAACTTCAGCGAGAAGAGAGAACAGTAGAAGACTTAGGAAGTGGGTAGTAGACAGTACGTCTATTGAGCTGACGGGATTGAGAAAATCATACCCAGTGTCCGATAGTATCGTCTGGATTCCTGTTATATCTGGATGGCATATAGAAGAAAGATCTCGATAGAGGGTCGTATAAAGCATCTCGTGCAAGCTTCCCAATGCCCGCGACATTTCCCAGCGGGATGGCATCGCCGTCGTTGAGCCAGTGGCGATTTCCACAATCCGAGATTGATTTTCTTGTCCTTTCTTCGTAACATTGTAGCGATGGGTTCCGAGTAGAATGCCTAACTGCGCCATAAACGGACGCGGGCCGGATGATCTGTACATGTAGGCGAGAGCTAGATAATTTTCTAGCATTGAGCGACAGATGTTATACGCATCGTAGGCAGCCTCCCCCTGAACGAGCACAGAGATAGATAGTAAGCCCCGAACAAAATTGGAAACCATGAACCCAGCTACGGTTTCTACGTCTCGTGAGCTACCTGGTCTTGCTTTATAGTTATTGTAATGACGCTCAATGAAGCTGCCACCGATGGTATGATTTCTGCGCAGCTGCGCGCTTAGAATGTCCTCCAACGCGCCCTCGGGGTCAGGTTCACATTCTCCTTCGATGTCACAAATATCATAGTATTCCTTAACCGCAGCGTCCCAGAGTTCCTGATCGCGGCCGGTAAGCTTTTTTCGGTCTGTAACTATGAGTCCCGTCTTTACATAGGCATATATGAGAGGCAGGGGTATTTTAGCCTCACGCATTGCGCGCAGCGTTGCCCGCCTCACGTATCTATCTGAAAGCTGAAACAGCCGATCTCCTGATCGAGGTTTGCGACCGAAAGTAGTTACGAACTCCTTGTTGAGGTCCGCTATGAGGCTGGCTGCGTCTTGGTTGAGGCGCCGCTCCATGTACACTTTGCCTTTGGAATCAGTTTTCCACAGGATTCCACGCTTTTGACAGCAAGAACGGTAGTGTTTCCCCTTGCCGCAGGGGCACGGGGAGGCTCCCGATATTTCGTTGAATTTGCTACGATTTAATCGCCTATCCCTCATGCCCAATCGCCCTGTCTCACGCTTACTCCTCATTTACGGTCGTTTGATGCCAAAGGCGATGACACATTCAAAGACCAAGTGTATCTTAATGCGCACAAACGCTTCATTCGCCACCTCTCGACGTCCTCTTGGTCTCAGTTTCCCCTTTGTCCGCGTACCCAGGCTGCGCGGAAAGCTGTTCATATTCTTCCATCGAGACGACCAATAGAATGCTGCCCCCGTGCTTTTCGAGCATCGACACCGTGCGGTGCCGATATTCGGCCGAAGCCATTCTTCGCTTTGTCTGCTACCATCCTTTGCAGCAGTACCAGACAGGCTATGATAAATGGGACCTGCTTGGTTGGGGACATCGAGTGAAAGATTACCCTTGCCTCGTGTTCTATCTTGAGCCTGAGGATCATATTGATGGCTAGCGCGTACTGCATGTGCCTAACAATATTCCGACTTAGATGAGTAACCCGAATGCAGATAGCGTGTAGCCTTATGGGTGGCCGTTTCCTCGACGGGGGCAGTGGAGGTAAGCCGAACGTCTGTGGTGAGTTGAAGAATTAATAAATTGATGTTGCTCATTATATCGCTACGTGAAGTGAATGTGGGAATCGGTGTTTGTGTGCCCCCGCAACCATTGTTCAAGTGATTGATATCACACATTAAAACCAGACATCCTAGGCGGGTTTTTTGTCGTCGGCCCGCTGGTCACTGGTGATCCCGGTCGGGCCGAGGCTGGAACATTGCCTTCACTCGTTGAAATCGCTTGACCGTCTTGGGATGCCCCGACCAATCTTTCTGGTGGGGGGGGGAGTCTTGGCAAGCTCTACAGCGCTTTTTCCACCGGATAGGCAGCGCCCGCAGCTCTTCGCTCAGCTTGGGCCGGATATCTTCACGGTCTTTTCCGGTGGGAACCGGCAGCTGTATGAGCGTGCGATTCTCACGGTTTACAATGAACTCTATCGCTCGGATCTCCTGTTCCCGACCGAGGCCGAAGTCGTCCGGGTCATCTTTGACTGCCTCACGCGTTATCCCGGACTCTGGGCTGAAGACGAAGCCGCCGTCGATCTCGATCGGCTCGTGGCGAGAACCGGCAGACGGGTGAAGCGCCGTCGTGTCGCTGGCGTGGACGATCAGGCGACGGGAACAGCGATCAGCCGGTCCCGGCACATCTATAATCGGATGCTCCAGACCGGTTGGCTGGACGAGACAAGCTATGGCCTGAAGACGACCGTCGAGATGCCGTCGGGCGCGATGCGCCTCGCCGAATTCCTCTGCTCCCTGACGGAAGGAGGCGCCGAACAACTGGGTGGCCTGGTCATCGAGGTCAGGAACGCGATCCGCGCGGTGCGTGAGAAACCTGCCGAGAATGCCCTGGGCCTCAACAAGGCCGCTCAAGATGCGGCCCGGTTCGGTCGCTATCTGAGAAGTGTGCTGGCGGCGCTGCGCGACGTCGATCGGCAGGTGCTCTCCTCGGACACGCTCGCCGATCGGCTGCGGCATTATTTCGAGGATTTCGTCGAGCGCGTTCTGCTGCGCGATTATACCGCCATCGCGACCACGGCTCATCCCTATCGGCATCGCCGTGCCATCCTGGCGGCGCTGGATGCGCTGGAGGATTCCCAGATCGATCTGGCTGCTGTCGCAGACGCGTATCTCGAAGCCCGGCTGGTGCCGGACGGGCAGGCTGCCAGGGACCTTGTGCAGGAGGATCTGTTCCGGATACGCCGCGTGTTCGAGCGGATCGAGGAATCGTTCGAGGCAATCCAGCAGCACCGGTCGAGGCTGGAAACGCGGCTTCGGAACGTCGTCCGGTACGCGGGCCGCCGAACCAGCTTCCTCCAGCGCAGTGAGCATGTGATTCAGGCTCTGGACGACATGCTTGCGAACGGTGCGAGCGCGCTCGATATCCGGGGGATGATCGAACCGCGTGTGCCGATGATCGCGCCCGACCTGCTGGCGAAACCGCGCGGTTCGCGCGCCCCAGTCTCCGATGTCGATCTGGCCTTGCCGCCATTCGATCCGATCCGTGAACTCAGGCGCCGGCTCGAACGGGAATATCTTGCCCGGCTTGCCGTTTCACCCGCGCAGGTGAGTCGCTTTCTCGAGCGGCGAGTGCCGCCGTTCGGCGTGGCCTCGGCCGCTTCGATGCGCATCGAGACGATCGATGACTTCCTCGCCTTCGAGGCGATCAGGCTGATGATCGCCGGAGGGGTCGGTGCGGATAGCGGCTCCCGGCTCGCCAAGGCGCTCGAGGGCCGTTTCGAACTGACGGTTGCCGAGGATCGGATTTCCAATGAATGGCTGGATTGCGGCGGCTTTCGGGTGAGGCGCCTCGACGACAGCATCACGCTGGAGGCCGGGGATGCTGCTTGAATTCAATACGCTGGAGAATGGAAATCCACGCGGCTTCCAACGGGTTACCCAGCTCATCGCGCACCTGATGCGCAACCAGTTCGTGCATGCCGAGGATCGTGGGGCCGCCGCACTTCTCGAAACGCTCCACCGCCCTGAACTCGCAAGGCTCGTGGACGCCTATTTCGACGTGGCCGGTTATCGCCTCGTCCATCGGGAGACCGAGGGCTGGGCGGGAATCCTGCCCGATCCCGACCGGACATCGCTTCCACGGATGCGCATTGACGAGACCATCGCCCTCCTTGTCATGCGCCGGCTGTGGGAGGAAGCCCTCCAGCTTGGCGAGGTCTACGCCAACGGAACCGTACGGACGACCTTGAACGAGGCCTACGCCGCCTATCAGGGCATTGTCGCCGGCACCCGTCGCGCGGCGCTCACGCCCGGCGACTTCCGCGATGTCCTCCGAACGCTCGAGCGGCGGTCGATCGTCCGGCTCGGCGATCTGGATCCCGAGGCGCAGGACATGGATCTCGACATCCGCGCACTTGTCACCAGCGTCGCGGGTGACGATTTCACCGCATCGCTCGAACAGATCCTCTCGCGGCCTGTCGCCTCCCACGCGGATACGGATGATCGGGGCGAGTCATGATGGAGTTGCGGCGCATCGTCCTCGTCAACTGGCACATGATGACGCGGGCCGATCTCGATCTCGCCGGGGATGTTGCGATCCTCGGTCAGAACCGGTCCGGCAAGTCCACGATCATCGACCTGATCCAGGCGATCATGGCGGGCGGATCGGCCCGCCTCTTCAAGTTCAACCGGTCGGCGGGCGAAGGCGGGAGCCGGTCGGAGCGCACGCTCGGCGGCTATTGCCTGGGGCAGCTCAACGAGGACACCTTCCTCAGGAATCAGGCGAGGACGCATATCGCGCTCGTCTTCGAGGACCCGGAAGAACGGCGGATGCCGGTGAGCCTGGGCCTGTCCATCGAGGCTGCCCGTGCTCAGCAGACCGAACTGGTCGGTCATTTCGTGGCCGAAGGCGTCAGCGTCAAGACGGAGATGCTGCTTGACGACGCAGGCGGCGCGCTCCGGCCGGCCCCCTGGCCTGTCGTGCGGCGCCGCCTCGGACAGGCCTGCGACGACGCAGGCGGCCAGCTTCTCACGCCGGACGATGCCAGGACCTTCATCCGGGAATATATGCGTGCGCTCTTTACCGGCCGTCGCATGGCGGACCCCGATAGATTCGTCCGCATCTTCGTGGCCGCGCTGTCCTTTACCGACCTCTCGTCGGTGGAGCAGTTCGTGCATCGCTATCTTCTCGAGCCCAAGCCGATCGACATCGCGGACCTTCGGGAATCCATCGGCCGCTACCGCGAGATCCAGAAGACCATCGCCGACCTCAATCGGAGGCTCGATGCGCTGCGCGCGCTTCACGCCCGGATCGAGGTATTCGGCCGTCTGCGCGCGGAAGAAGAAAATTGCCGCGCCGTGGAAAGAACCGCGATGCTGGTGGAAGCGGTGGGTGGTCTCTTCGTGAATATCCGCGCATTCAGCGGCAAGTCGGACGAACTTCGCGACGTCATCGCGGAGTTCGAGCGCGTCGAGGCTGACAGCAGGCGGGAGAACGAAACGCTCGACGCGATACGGGCGCAACGCGCGGCGGCCGACGGGTCCAGTCAGCGCGTCATGGTCGAGCAGCAGATCAGAGAACTGGATCGTGACTGGGCCACGGTCATGGAGCGGCTGCAAGCACGCTATTTCGGCGCCGCAAGGGCCGTGCAGCTTCTGGCGCTGCGCGAGAAGCTGGGGGCGATCAATCCCGGTGAACTTCTTCGGGCGCTTGAGCGCGTCGAGGCGGCCGGCCGCGCGCTTGAGCCGCCCGACTGGCCGAAAGATCCCGATGCCATGGAGGCGCTTCTCGCCGCTGTCTCGCGGGCCGCGCTCGACCGGGCACAGAAGGCGACCGCCCGGCGCGACGAGGCGATCCGCTGGGTCGGGACTCTCACGACCGAAACGGACGAAGACCGCGAGAAACTCGCCAATGCCCGCAGGGGCCAGGTCACCCTGAATGCCGCGACGACCCGGCTGATGGATGCCCTGCGGCGGGAGGGAATGCGTCCCCGCACACTCTGCGAAGTTGCTGATGTGGTCGATGAGCGGTGGCGCAACGTGCTCGAGGCGCTGCTCACCCGGGATCGCGAGGCGGTGATCGTCGATCCGGAGCACGCCTACCGTGCCACCGAGATCCTGCGGCATGGACGCGACGCCTATTCCGGTTGCCGCGTCGCCAATACCCGCAAGTTGCAGTCGCGATCCACCATCGCGGAAAGCGGCACTCTGGCATCGATGATCCGCAGCGACGATCCGCTCGCCATGGCCTTCGTGGTCTTCAGGATCGGGAACGTCCAGCTGGCGGAAGACCAGGAGGAACTGCTCTCCGGCGGCCGCGCCGTGATGGCCGACGGCGCGTATTATGACGGACTCATCACCGAGATGCGCCGTGCCGACGGCCTCAAGATCGGCCGCGCCGCGGCACCGTTGATGGAAGCCGAACTGCAGAAACGCATCGAGGAGCGGACGCAGCTCCTCGCCGTCCATCGGGAAAGTGCGCGCTTCTTTGAAGATGTGACCCGGCGGCTCGAGGAATGCGGCAGGCCCGTCGAAGAAAAGGACAGGCTGGGCACGCTGGCGCTTGCGCTCGGCGATCTGGGCGAAAGGCGCGCGGAGGCACGCCGGCGTCTCGAAAGCCTCTCGGCGCAGGTCGATCCGCGGCTTGCCGATGCCGAGCAGCAGTCGAAGGCCCGTCTGGGCCGCCTCAGGGACAGGCGAGACGTGTTGATCGGCAGCCGGGGGTCCCTCACGGCGGAAATCGCCGCAATCAGGGACAAGCTCCACGGAGGGGAGCAACTCGTCGGCTCCTATCTTTGCGTGACGCGTCGGCGGCGGCTGTTCCGAGAGGTCGTTGGATCGGTGTCGCGTCTGCGATCCGTGCGTGATCTCTACGCCCAGCATCCTGCCCGATCGCCCGCCAGAATAGCAGCCGAGATGGCGAAGGCGGCCAACGAGGCGATGGAAGGCTACCGGGCGCTCGAGCGGGAGATCAGGTCGGCGCTGGGGCGGTACGCGATCGACTTCCCCGATGCGCTGGAGGGCTACGCCGAGGCGCCGATCATCGGAATGGTCGGGCCGTGGGTGTCGGACGGCATTACCATGCTTGAGGGCAACGAACTCATCCGCTACCGCGCGCATGCCGACGAGGCGGCGGATCGGGTATCCAGGCTGTTCAGGACGACGTTTATCCACGAGCTCAACAGCCGCTTCGGGCAGCTCAAGTCGGAAATGGAGAAGCTGTCGGCGGCGCTTCGGACACGGCCTCTCCATGGGGAAACCTACCGACTGGTCGCGCTGGTGAAGCCGGAGTTCGAAGATCTCCACCATTTCGCCCAGGAGAGCGAGAGCGACCAGACGACGCTCGACGCGCTGTTCGGACGGGCGGAGCCACGCAACGAGCGCCATGCGAGAGCACTCCGACAGGTCGAGCAGCTTCTCGCGGATGAAAGCTTCGATTTCACGTCCTTCCAGGACTACCGCAGTTACTTCACGTACGATCTGAGGATGCGGGACATCGCGACCGGGCGGACGACCAGCTTCGACCGCCGGCGTGGCGTCGCAAGTGGCGCGGAGCGGCAGGTCCCCTTCTACGTCGTGATCGGGGCGGCGCTCGCCAGCGCCTATCATGGCATGCGCCAGCTTGCGGCCCCGAAGGCGCAGGGCATGGGGCTCGCCGTTTTCGATGAAGCCTTCAGCAAGATGGACGGTTCCAATCAGAGAACCCTGCTGGATTTCTACCGGGCGATCGGCCTGCAGGTCGTCATCGCCGCACCCACCGAAAAGCGTGCCGTCGTCTATGAAAATCTCGATACCATTATCGACGTCTTTCGCAGCGGCGACGTTTCCCTGGCTGAGTCCATCAGAATAAAAGACCGGGTACGGACGGAAATGCGTGCCGCCAATCCGCAGCATGCGACGGACGAGCAACTGGCCGAGCAGTTGGATCTGGAGATGAAGACGAAAAAATGAAGCGGCGTCGGTTTTCCACCATCCCTTCACTCATCGATGATCTGCTCGCCCGTTACGAAAGGAATCCCGGCGCGAGCCGCCTGATCGCCCCGATCGATGATGATGGGTTCGCGAATATCGATCTTCGGGATGCCTTCGACGAGGACCTTGCCACGCTCGAACGCGAAGGCGGCATCGAACGCATTTACGCCGGCCCGAAGACGGAGCGGGTCGTCACCGGCGTAAGGCTGAAGAATGCCGAAATGCTCTATCGTCGGTCTGGCCGGCATCCGGCCGGTCAAATGGCGATCGAAGCTGTCTCGGGGCTGCGTGGTCGGGACGGGTGGCCCGACGGGGCGATCCACCTGATCGACAAGGTGGCGGAAGCATGGGGGCGAGGCGTCTCCCATATCGGTATCCCGATCGGGGATGTCCGGATGCTCGAACATGCGATCAGGCTCGCGATAGCGGTGCACGACCGGATGTCGGGCGCTCTCCAGGACGAACAGGATTTTCGGACATTCTCACGGCTGGCAGCCGGCGACAGCAAGGCGCTGGAGCGGAACATCCGCCAGGTTTCCACGATATTCCAGCAGATCTTTACCGCCGACGAAGAGCAGGTGCGTCTCGACCCCGAAGAGCTTCTGGGCAGTGTCGGCGTTCGGCGCCTGCCGCAGCCGATCCTGCTCCATGGTGCGGTTTCGCTGGATGGGCAGCCATTTCCGGCGATACCCTATATCGGCATTCCCGCTGATTGCGTCGGCAACGTTCGCCTGTCCGCGAAGCCCGATTACGTCCTCACGATCGAGAATTTCACGTCCTTCGTCCGGCATGTGAGAGAGATCGCAGGACGGGAACGCGCGCTCGTCATCTATTCCGGCGGCTTTCCTTCACGGGCAACGCGCGAAACGATCGTGCGGCTGGGTTCGGAAGCGCATGCGCCGACATTTCATTGGGGAGACATGGATGCCGGAGGCGTCCGCATATTCCGACATCTCGAACGGCATCTGGACAGGTGCGGCGTTCGCTTGCGCCCGCATCTGATGGATGCCGAGCTGCTTCGTCGTGTGGGGAGCGTTGCGCCGGCCAACCGTCCGATGGGCGACCTGGAGGGAAGTGCCATCGCCGGGCTGGCGGATCTCATCGTACGGACCGGGCTGATACATGAGCAGGAAGAGTTCGATCCTCAGAGCCCGCTTATGTGCAAGGCATAAAGAGCAGGAGGGGCGTCGGTCGGTTCGGCCACGTTGCGTTCGCAGCGTCGCGCCGGATGCCTCACCGGCTTGTTGCCGCTTCATTGATGCCAGCTCAGCCCTTTCGGCACCATCGAGAAACCGCAGGCGCGCAGGGCGGCGTTCAGGTGCGTCGTGAGTACAGGGCGGTCGTCGACCAGTTCCAGCGTGAACAGGAGATGCTTCTCGCGCCTGAGCGCGGCGGCGAGCGCGGCCAGGCTGGTGGCGAGCAGGTCCGCGAACGCCGGATCATCCGCGTCGAGATAAGTCAGCAGGTTGCGGCCGCCTTGGGTGAGATACAATACGAGGCGTCCATCGGCGATCACGACGAACGCGCCGGCGCGGCGCGTGGGGCGGATCGCCGACCGGTGCGGCGGCCATGGTAGAATCGTGCCGAAGGGATTGGCCGGATCGCCAGCCGAGAGCCCGACCGGCGTAAGGTCGGTAGACCTCGTGTCCGCGAGATCGCGCAACCGGTCGACGGTCGCGCGTTCCGCGAACTGGGAAGCCCCCAGCCCTTCGACGAAGCGGCCCCGCAAGATCTGCCCTGCATCCTCCATGCTGCGAAAAATCGTCTGCAGCCCGGGAAAGCCGCCCGGCACGTCTTCCGCGACCGCTGCGCCGCGCGTCACGATGCCGTACCGGTCCAGCAACCCCTCGGCCAGCGCCAGTGCGCGGGCCGTGTCACTGACCGTTTCGCGGGGCAGCAGCGACCAACGCCCCGCCAGGGTCGGATCGCCAAGCGCGCCGGATGGCGAAGCGCCGCCCGTCCTGGGCCGCGCGAACGCATGAAGCCCCCTGTGCCGGCGCGACAGGTGAACCGGGCGGGGACGGTGTGTGCGCATGCCCGAGCGCGCACGCAGCGGCGCCCAACTGTCGCTGGTGACATATCCCGCCAGGGCGAGGCCCCACAGAGCGGTGTCGAGGTCAGACACCGACAGCAGCATGCCGCCGTCCCAACTCCCGGCCGGGTCCTCCGCCAGTCGGGCGGGTGCCAATGTTGCAAGCTGGCGCGCGAAATAAGCGCCACCATCGGCGAGAATATCGAGGATCGCGCGCTGCAATGGCGAGAGGGCCGCCATGTCGTCAGCAGCCGGCGGGGGCGGCAGGGTTTCGGCGGCGAATTCCCGCGGATGCAGGGAAATCAGACTGTCTTCCCCGCCGAGCTTGCCATGGCCGCACCACAGGACGCTGCCGATGGCGATCAATTCGTCCAGCATGGCCGGCGTGTAGTCAGGCACGCGGGCTCGCAGGATCTGGTTCTCCCATAACGAAGCCGGCAGCGGCACGCCGGCGAGCTGTTCGATGATTCGCGCGACACCGTGGGTGCCGGTGCGGATCTCTCCTTCCGCATGCATGGGATGACGCGCGGCCAGGCCGTGGCGCTCCAGCAGAAGGCATGCATAGGCGTCACGGCCAGCCGGGCGGGTGGCCTCGCGCGCGGCCTGTAATGAACGCAACCGCAGGCGCCGGAATATGTCGTCGGCCACCCATTCGTGGCGCGCCAGCGGATTGGGCGTCGATGGATTGGACAGGAGGGGACCGGCGGCGGATTCCTCCATCGCTTCCAGCCGGCGCTCGACACCGAAATTTCCTTTGAACAACTTGCCCTGATCGCGCAGCCGTTCCAGTGCCGCGTCGGCGACCGCAACACCGAGACCGAAACAGTCCGCGACCGCGTTTGTCGTGAAAGGCCCATGGGTGCGGGCATATCGCGCGACCAGTTCGCGGAGCGGGTCGGCGGTCGGTAGCAGAAAGATATCGGGCAGATCGGCCGGCAGCGTCACGCCGAGTGCGTCGCGCAGCCGGGCGGCGTCCTCGATGGCGGCCCAGCACGATCTGCCTGCGATCGTCACCCGGATGACGCGACGCTCGGTCGCGAGTGCGGCGAGACACGCTTCGGCGTCGCCCTCCGCCAGGCGCTGCGCGACCGCTTCCACCGATAATGGGCCGAGTTCGCGCAGGAGATCGGCCGTGCCCTCTTTCCCCTTCGCCCGCCAGTTCGGTGCCAGGCGCTGCAACTCGCTTTCCACCTGCTCGGTAACCGCGGGATCAAGAAGCGTTCCGAGATCGACCTCGCCGAGAAGATCGGCGAGCAGCCCGCTATCCAGGGACAGGACGGAGGCGCGTCGTTCGGCGATCGGTGCGTCGGTCGCATACATGAATTCCGCCACGTAACCGAACAGCAGGTCTGCCGCGAAAGGCGAGGGAATGTCGGTTGTCACCTCCACCATCCCGACTGTGCCGTCCGCGAGACGGCGCGCCAGGATGTCGAGTGCCGCGAGGTCGTAGACGTCGCGCAGGCATTCGCGGGCGGTCTCGATCAGGATCGGAAAATCCGGGTGCTCACGCACGATTTCCAGCAACTGCCCGGCACGCAGCCGCTGCTGCCACAGGGGGGAGCGATGGCCGGGGGCGCGGCGTGGCAGGAGCAGCGCGCGCGAGGCACATTCCCGGAAGCGGGCGGCGAACAGCGCCGAGCCGTCCACGGCCTCCGTCACGATGCCCCGGAGCTTGTCCGGATCGAAGAGGAACAGTTCCGCGCCCGGCACGCGTCCGTCCGTGTCGGGCAGGCGGGCGACGATACCGTCATCGCTGGCCACCACCGAAGGGTCGATCCCATACCGGCGCCGGATGCGCGCCGCGATCGCCAGGGCCCAGGGGTCATGCACGCGGCGCCCATAGGGCGAATGCAGGATGACCCGCCAGTCGCCGCCCTCGTCGCGGCAGCGTTCGATCACCAGCGTCCGGTCGGTCGGCAGTACGCCGGTCGCCGCGCGCTGCTCGCCGATGAGCGCGAGCATGTTGGTGATGGCGTTCGTGTCCAGCCCCGCCGCCCGTAGCCTCGTTTCCGGTCGGGGGAGGGCCTCGTCGTCTCTGCTTTCTTCGCGCGTTTCGGCGTCGAGCGTAGCCATGAAGGCGCCGATCGCTTCCCCCAGCTCAGCAGGCCGCCGCGTGCCATCGCCGTGCCAGAATGGCAGCCGGGCAGAGCGGCCCGGCGCCGGCGTCACGATAACCTGGTCGTTGGTGATCTGTTCGATGCGCCAGGATGTCGTGCCGAGGGTGATGATGTCGTTCACCCGGGATTCGTAGACCATCTCTTCATCGAGTTCCCCGACACGGCGCGATCCGGCCCGTTCCTCGCCTTCGGGAAGGATGACGGTGAACAGCCCTCGGTCGGGAATGGTGCCGCCGCTGATGACGGCAAGCTGCAAGGAGCCGGGACGCGGCGTCAGCACCCCGGTCTCGCGGTTCCAGACCAGACGCGGGCGGAACGCGGCGAAATCGTCCGACGGATAGCGCCCGGCGAGCATGTCGAGCGTCGCATCGAACGCGGCGCGAGACAGGGACGTGAAAGGTGCCGCGCGCCGCACGGTCGCGTACCAATCCTCGACGTCCACGGGTGCGACGGCGACCGCCGCCACCGTCTGCTGCGCCAGGACGTCGAGCGGGTTGCGCGGCGGGTCGATCGCTTCGATACGGCCGGCGAGCATGGACTCGACGGTCACGGTGGCATCGACCAGGTCGCGCCGCGTGCGCGGATAGACCAGCCCGGACGAGGCCCCCCCGACCTGATGGCCGGCGCGGCCCACCCGTTGCAGGCCGCTGGCCACCGAAGGCGGGGCCGCGACCTGGATCACCAGATCGACCAGCCCCATATCGATGCCGAGTTCCAGGCTCGATGTCGCGACGACGCAGCGCAGATCGCCGGATTTGAGGGCGCTTTCGATCTCACGGCGCTGCTCTTTCGAGACCGAGCCATGGTGCGATCGCGCGATCAGCGGCGGCGCGCCGGTCGATCGTTTTTCGGTGCTGCCGGAGACCGATGCGTAATGGACGGGCGGCCCGGTGTCCGGCGCGTCCTGCGCCCATCGTTCGGCATAGAGTTCGTTGAGTCTGGCCGTAAGTTTCTCGGCCAGGCCGCGCGAATTGGTGAAGACGATCGTTGCCTGCTGGCCCAGGACCCTGTCGAGGATACTGGCCTCGACATGCGGCCAGATCGAGCCCGCGCGCGTGCTGCGTTCTCCGTCGCTGGCCTCGCCGATCGGCGCCCCCAGCTTGCTCATATCCTCGACCGGCACCACGATCTTCAGATCGAGCCTGCGGCTGGCGGGCGGATTCACGATCGTCACCGGCCGAGCGCCCCCGAGGAACTGCGCCACCCGCTCGGCCGGGCGCACGGTCGCCGACAACCCGATCCGCTGGGCCGGCTGCGGCAGCAATGCATCCAGGCGCTCCAGGCTCAACGCTAGATGCGCGCCGCGCTTGGTCCCGGCCACCGCATGCACCTCGTCGACGATCACCGCCTGCACGCCACGCAACGTCTCGCGCGCCTTGGAGGTCAGCATCAGATAGAGGGACTCAGGCGTGGTGATGAGAATGTCGGGAGGGCGACGCAGCAGCCCCGCCCGTTCGGCCGAAGGCGTATCGCCCGTGCGCATACCCACACTGATCGCGACGGGCGGGTCCCCACGCCGTTGCCTCTCCTTTTCGACACCATGAAGCGGGATTCGCAGGTTGCGCTGCACATCGGCACCGAGTGCCTTGACCGGCGAGATATAGAGAATGCGCGTCGCTGCCCTGGCTTCAGGTTTGGTCGGGGGCTTTACTGACGCGGATGTCGTCTCCGCTTCGCGCTCGCGGAACAGCCGGTCGATCGCATGCAGGAACGCGGCCAGGGTCTTGCCCGAACCGGTCGGCGCAATCACCAGCGCATTCTCCCCACTGCTGATGACCGTCCATGCTGCCGTCTGCACCGCCGTTGGAGCGGCGAACGCCGTGTCAAACCACGCGCGGGTCGCGGGCGCGAAGCGCGCAAGCGGGTCGGCGGTCGGGATCTGCCTCGGAGGGGTCATGTCGCAGCCCGGTTCTCTCTGCTTTTCAGCGGTGTGCGAGGCGGGATTCTTCGTTCTTTTTTGAAAAAAAGAACCAAAAAACTTTGATTCGTTCAGGAGTTTTTTGCTGGGGCAGGCGATGGCCCTGAACGGATCAAAAGTCTTTTTGCTTCTTTTTCTTCAGAAAAAGAAGACCCTTCGCGCCAGCGCATCGACAACCCGCCCCTGCAGCACCTTCGCCGTGACCCCCAGCGGCCAGGCATCATGGAACGGGATCGGCCGGATCGGACCCGGCGGCAGCAGGATGTCTTCGGTGCTGGCGCCCAGCGCGCGGCGGGCCACTTCGCGCCCCAGCACTGTCGCCATCGCGACGCCCCGGCCGTTATAGCCCAGACAGGCGATGATGCCCGGCATCGGTTCGTGCCAGTGCGGGTAATGATCCATCGTGACCGCCACATGCCCGTTCCAGCCATGGGTCCAGGGCACATCGCGCAGGAATGGCCACAGGGCGAGCGCCTGCCGGCGCAGGAACGGGAATGCATCCGGCCCGTCGCGCTCGCCCAGCGTCGACCGGCCGCCGATCAGCAGCCGCCCCGCATCGTCGATCCGGTAATAGGTCGTGATCTCGCCAAGTTCATACAGCACCTCGCGCGACGCCAGGATGCGGGCGCGGGCTTCGGGCGGCAGGGGGGCGCTGGCGATGATGGCGCTGGTGACCGGCACCACGGTCCGGCGGAGCCGGTTCCACAGCCGGTCGGCATAGCCGTTGGTGGCGAAGACCACGCGGTCGGCCAGCACTGCGCCGTGCCGCGTGCCCACCCGCCAGCGTCCGCCCTCACGGCGCACCGACAGGGCGCGGCTGCCACCATAAATCGCGGCGCCATGGGCAATGGCGGCCTCGGCCAGTCCGCGCGCCAGACCCAGCGGGTTCACCTGCCCACCCCGCCGGTCCAGCAGGGCCGCGCGATAATGGGCCGTACCGGTGCGGGCGGCGATCTCTGCCTCGTCCAGCCACGCGACATCCCCACCACGCGCGGCGCATTCCTCGGCCAGTTGCCGCAGGGCCGGAATCTGGGAGTCCGCCGTGGCCGCCCGCACGGTACCACCGCGTGCGGCGGCGCAGTCGATGCCGTGGCGGGCGATCAGATCGAATACCAGATCGGGCGCCGTCCAGGCCGCCTCGGCCAGCCGCGCGCCGCGCTCCGGGCCGAAATGGCGTTCAACTTCCGATGGCAGGGTCTTCAGGCCCGGATTGACCTGCCCGCCATTGCGCCCCGAGGCACCCCAGCCGGGCTCATGGGCCTCCAGCACCGCCACGGCGTGACCGGCTTCGGCCAGATGCAGTGCCGCCGACAGCGCCGTAAAGCCGCCGCCGATCAGGACAGTCTGGACACGGGTCTCGCCCGCCAGCGGCGGGGTCGGCACCGCTGGCCGGGCGGTGTCGGCATACAGGCTGGCCGGCAGCGTGGTACCCACAGGCCGGCCTTTCACGCGTCGGGCCCGTATCCCAGGATGGCCTTGATTTCCAGGAAGTCGGTCAGCCCGTATTCGCCGCACTCGCGCCCGTTGCCCGACTGCTTGTAGCCGCCGAAGGGGGCCGCCACGGTCCAGGGCGCACCATTGATGTTCACATTGCCTGCCCGCAGGCGCCGGGCCACGGCACGGGCCTGGGCCAGATCGCCGCCCTGCACATAGGCCGCCAGGCCATATGGCGTGTCGTTGGCGATGGCGATCGCGTGCTCGACATCGTCATAGGCAATGATCGACAGCACGGGGCCGAAGATTTCCTCGCGCGCGATGGTCATGTCCGGCATGACGCGGCCGAACACTGTGGGGCGCACATAATAGCCGACCGGCAACCCTTCCGGCCGGCCCGTGCCGCCGGCCACCAGGACCGCGCCCTCGTCGATGCCGGTCTGGATCAGGCGCTGGATCTTATCGAACTGCACCTGGCTGACCACCGGGCCCAGCCGCGTGTCCGCGCCATCCGGCGGTCCGACGATGAAATCCGCGGCCGCCTGCGCGGCAAGCGCCATGACCTCGTCCATCCTTGCAGCCGGGACCAGCATGCGTGTCGGCGCGTCGCAGGACTGGCCCGAATTGCCGAAGCAGCCGGCCACGCCACGCCGCGCGGCGTCGGCGAAATCGGCATCGGGCAGGATGATGTTGGGCGATTTGCCGCCCAGTTCCTGATGCACGCGCTTGACCGTATCGGCCGCCAGCCGGGCGACGATGGTGCCGGCGCGGGTGGAGCCGGTGAAGGAGACCATCTCGATATCCGGGTGGCGGGCAATCGCCTCGCCCACCCCGGGGCCGTCGCCATTCACCAGGTTGAACACGCCGGGCGGCACGCCGGCCTCGTCCAGGATCTCGGCGAACAGCAGGCCGCTCAGCGGCGCGATCTCGCTGGGTTTCAGCACCATGGTGCAGCCGGCGGCCAGCGCGGGGCCGACCTTGCAGGCGATCTGGTTCATCGGCCAGTTCCACGGCGTGATCAGCCCGACCACACCCACCGGCTCGCGCGTGATCATCATGCCGTCGACCTGCTGGTCGAAGGTGAAGTCGCGCAATGCGCGCGCCGTTTCCTCCAGATGTGCCATGCCGGCCCAGGCCTGTGCGTCGCGCGCCATGGGCAGCGGGGCGCCCATTTCCAGCGAGATCGCGGCGGCCATGTCGTCCATGCGCCGGCGATAGACCGTCAGAATCCGCTCGAATACGTCCAGCCGTTCGGCGCAGGTCGAGACCGACCACGCGGCAAAGGCACGCCGCGCCGCCGCCACCGCCCGGTCGACATCGCCCGCGCTGCCCAGCGCGATGGCGGTGCAGGGGGCTTCGGTGGCCGGATCGATGACATCGAGCAGGCGAGGGGCCAGGGGTTCCACCCAGGCCCCGTCGATATAGAATTGTGTCGCGTGGGGCAGGCGGCCGGGATCGAACGGCGAAATCATGACTGGGACTGTTCCTGACTCAAGCCCGGATCAGGGTCCGGAGGGGCGGCGGCGGCCGGCATGGCCGGTGGCCAGAAGGCCCGGGCGATCTCGCCCTGCACCAGATGCAGTTCGCGCTGCACCCAGTCGAGGAATTCGTGCAGGCCGCGCAGGATGATGTCCTCCACGGTCTGCTCCGCCAGGGTGGCGCGCAGTTCCTCGATCCGCTCGGCGGCGGCGTAGCCGTTCTTCAGACCGTAATCGGTGCGCAGATGGCCCACCGCCCAGTGCAGCTGGCGCAGGCTGGTCGAGAGCGACCGGGGGAAGCCGTCATTCTTCAGCAGGAAGCCGACGACATGGGCCGGCGTCATGTCGCCCGGCACCGTGCGGCGGTAGGCGTGATAGGCGGCGGCCGAGCGCAGCACGGCGGCCCACTGGCCGATATCGACCTCCGACCCCACCCCGGCGACGCTGGGCAGCAGCGTGTGATATTTGATGTCGATCAGCCGCGTGATCTGGTCGGCCCGCTCCAGGTTGCGGCCGATCAGGTAGAACAGCCAGGCCTGATCACGATAGAACGTGCCCTCGGTGATCCCGTGATGGGTCTGGCAATCCTGTTTCAGCCGCGCGCACAGGGCCGACAGGTTGGATGGGCGGATATCGGTCGGCCCCAGCGCGCTGATGGCGTTGGTGAACATGTTGAGATGCATCCACATCTCGGTCGAGATCAGCGGCCGCAGCGAACGCGCATTCTCGCGCGCCGCATGCGCGATCGAGACGATGGAGTTCGGATTCTCGCGGTCGATGACATAGAAGCCGACGACATTTTCCTCCGACGCGACCGCGTGCCGCTCGAAGAACCGTTCGTCGTCGGCATTGATCTGCACGATCGACAGCCAGCCCGTGCTGGTGCTGCGCGCGCGCACGAACGTCTCGGTCACGTCGATCAGGCGGGCGAGGTTCTCGATCCGCTCCATGTAGCGCGCCAGCCAGATGGTACATTCGGCATAGCGCGACAGCAGGTTGGGCATGGCGATGCCGCCCGGCGGAATATCGATCATGAGAGGGTTCATGATGCCAGCACCCATGTATCCTTCGACCCGCCGCCCTGCGAGGAATTGACCACCAGCGATCCCTTGCGCAGCGCCACGCGCGACAGCCCGCCGGGCAGCACCCAAGTCGACTCGCCGGTGACCGCGAAGGGCCGCAGATCGACATGCCGCGCCTCGACCCCGGCCTCGCACAAGGTGGGGCAGACCGACAGGTCGATGACCGGCTGGCTGATATAATTGGCCGGATCGGCCAGCAGGCTGGCGCGGAATGTCTCCAGCTCGGCCTGGGTCGCGTGGGGGCCGATGATCAGCCCATAGCCGCCGGATTCGCCGACCGGCTTGACCACCAGCCTGTCCAGGTTCGCCAGCGTATAGGCCAGCCCCTCGGGCTCGCCGCAGATATGGGTCTCGACGTTCGAGAGGATCGGCTCCTCACCCAGATAATAGCGGATGATGCGCGGCATGTAGGCATAGACGGCCTTGTCGTCCGCAACGCCGGTGCCGATCGCGTTCGCGATCGTCACGTTGCCACGGCGATAGGCGTCCACCAGGCCGGGCACGCCCAGCATGCTGTCGGGGTTGAAGACCTGCGGGTCGAGAAAATCGTCATTCAGGCGGCGATAGATCGAATGGACCGGGCGCGGTCCCGCCACGGTGCGCATGAATACGCGCCCGTTCTCGACCATCAGGTCGCGGCCCTCGACCAGCGGCACGCCCATCTCCCGCGCCAGGAAGACATGCTCGAAATAGGCGGAGTTGTAGATGCCGGGCGACAGCAGCACGACCTCCGCGTCGCGGATGCCGCCGGGCGCCGTTTCGGTCAGCGCGCGGCGCAGACGCGGCCCGTATTCGTCCACCGGCATCAGGTCCAGGCCCGCGGCCAGATCCGGCATGCTGCGCAGCATCATGTGCCGGTTCTCGATGACATAGGACACGCCGGAGGGCGTGCGCGCATTGTCTTCCAGAACCAGGAAGTTCCCGGCGCCGTCCCGGACCAGGTCGGTGCCGTTGATGTGGACGTAGACCCCTCCGGGAACGTCCAGCCCCTCCATCTCGGGCCGGTAATTGGAATTGCCCAGCACCAGCCCGGCGGGAACGATGCCGTCCTTCAGGATGCGGCGCTCGTGATAGATATCCCACAGGAAATGATTGATCGCGGCGACGCGCTGCTGCACCCCGCGCTCGACATGGTCCCATTCGGCGGCGGTCAGCACGCGCGGAATCAGATCGACGGGCAGGATGCGGTCGATCGCGTCGCGATCGGTATAGACGGTAAAGGTAATGCCCAGATTATACAGGTCCGCCTCGGCAACGCGGGCCCTCTGGCGCAGTTCCGTCAGCCCGAAATGCGCCAGCCTCTCGCGAATCAGGGTCAGGCTCTCGGGCGCCGCGTCCCGCCGGTTCATCAATTCGCAATAGAAATCAGGCGTATCGTAGGACACGAACAGGCCCGGTCCCTGTTGCGCGTCGTGCTGCCCCGGATCGCTTCCGAAGTCGCTCCCAAAGTCGCTCATTGTCCCGTTTTCTCCCGTGCCTGGCAGGAGATCAGGCGCGAAGGATTCATGTCCACCCCACCTGCTGGTCCGTGTTCCGTTACAGCCAAGCAAGAATTTGCGCCGCCGCCAAGGCCCAATCGGTGTGATCTCCGTATTGCTATTATTCGGGGGTGGGGCGGTGTGAATTTCCGCTTTCCCCCCTGTTCGCGGCAGACCATGCTGGGCTACCGTTCCCAGTGCGGAATATCACTCTGGTTCAAGGTCGACGCATGACCCTGCATGTCGCACTGACGCATCGTACCCGCTATCAATACGACCGTCCGGTCTCGCTCGGTCCACAGACCATCCGGCTTCGCCCGGCTCCCCACGCCCGCACGCCGATCGTGTCCTACGCCCTGCGGATCGAGCCCAAACCCCATTTCATCAACTGGATGCAGGACCCGTCGGGCAATTATCAGGCCCGGGTCGTGTTCCCCGAACGCGTGACCCATTTCGAGGTCGCCGTTGATCTGGTGGCCGACATGGCCACGATCAACCCGTTCGACTTTTTCCTTGAGCCCGAGGCCGAACACTGGCCCTTCGCCTACGACCCCGTGCTGGCCGGCGAACTGGCGCCCTACCGCGTGTGCGAGGAACCGGGACCGCTGCTGGCCGAGCTGCTGGCGGGCGTCGACCCGAGCCGGCAGCGCACGGTGGACATGCTGGTGGCGCTGAACCAGCGGGTCCAGCAGCGCATCGCCTATGTGGTGCGGCTGGAGCCCGGCGTCTGGACGCCCGAGGAAACGCTGGAGAAAGGTCAGGGCTCGTGCCGCGACAGCGCGTGGCTGCTGGTCCAGCTGCTGCGCAATCTGGGCTTCGCCGCGCGCTTCGTCTCGGGCTACCTGATCCAGCTCGTGGCGGACCAGAAGCCCCTGACCGGCCCCGAAGGCCCGACCGAGGATTTCACCGACCTGCATGCCTGGGCCGAAGTCTATCTGCCCGGCGCCGGATGGGTCGGGCTGGACGCGACCTCCGGCCTGCTGACGGGCGAGGGGCACATCCCCCTGGCCGCAACGCCCGAGCCCGCCTCCGCCGCGCCGATTTCCGGCCTAATCGGCAAGTGCGAGACCGAATTCGATTTCGCCATGTCGGTAACGCGGGTGCTGGAAACGCCCCGCACCACCCGTCCGTACAACGATGCGCAATGGCAGGCGATCCTCGCGGCCGGACGCGCGGTCGATGCGACGCTGGAAGAAGGCGATGTCGGCCTGACCATGGGCGGCGAGCCGACCTTTATCGCCGCCGACGACATGGACGCCCCTGAATGGAACATCGACGCGCTGGGCCCGACCAAGCGCGCCTATGCCGGGCGGCTGCTGCGGCGCCTGCTGCCGCTCTGGTCGAAAGGGGCGGCGATCCAGCATGTGCTGGGCAAGCATTACCCCGGCGAGCAATTGCCGCGCTGGGCGCTGCTATGCCACTGGCGCCGGGATGGCGAGCCCGTCTGGACCGACCCGTCGCTCCTGGCGTCGGACGATGACAGCGACACGGCGACCGAACAGGACGCCGCCGCCTTCTGCCGCGCGCTGGCCGAGCGGTTGCAGGTCGATCCCGGCCTGGTCAATCCGGCCTATGAAGACATTCATTATTATCTGTGGCGCGAGCATCGGCTCCCCGCCAACGTGATCGTCGAGGACGCCAAGCTGCGCGACCCGCTGGAGCGCGAGCGCCTGGCCCGCGTCTACGGCCACGGGCTGAACGTGCCGGTCGGCAGCGTGCTGCCGCTGCGCGTCGTGGTGCGCGACGGCGTGCGCCGCTGGCAGTCCGGGCGCTGGTTCTTCCGGGGCGACCTGATGTTCCTCGTCCCCGGTGACGCACCGGTCGGCTTCCGCCTGCCGCTGCAAAGCCTGCTCTGGGCCAGCGAAGACAATATCGACCATGACATGGAGCGCGATCCGTTCGCGCCCGTGCCGCCGCTGCCGCCCCATCCCGCCCTGGCCCGCCGCACCGGCCCTTCGGCCGGCGGCACCGCCCCCGGCTGGTCGGAACAGGGCGTGCCCCGCCACCCCGGCGCGGCCGAGCCTGGCGAGCAGCCCGCCCTCTCGGACCTGCCGGCCCTGCCGCCCTATCCGGGTGGCGGCACCGGGCGCATCCCGCTGGATCGCGCCATCGCCACTCATCTGGTGGAAGTCGGGCGCGAAGAGCCCGAACTCGTGCGTACCGCCCTGGCGGTCGAGGCACGCGGTGGCCTCCTGCATGTCTTCCTGCCCCCGCTCTACGCGGCCGAGGACTGGCTGGACCTATGCGCGGCGGTCGAGGACACGGCCCGCGCCTTCGGCCGCAAGGTGGTGCTGGAAGGCTATCAGCCGCCGCGCGACCCGCGCCTGCTGAATTTCTCGATCACCCCCGACCCCGGCGTGATCGAGGTCAACATCCACCCCGCCGCAAGCTGGGACGAACATGTCGGCCGCAGCGAACAGCTTTATGACGAGGCCCGCGCGACCGGGCTGATCGCCGAGAAATTCATGGTCGACGGCCGCCATGTCGGCACCGGCGGCGGCAACCATGTGGTGATGGGCGCCGCCCGCACCGCCGACAGCCCGTTCCTGCGCCGGCCGGACCTGCTGAAATCGCTGGTCGGGTTCTGGCACAACCATCCGTCGCTGTCCTACCTGTTCAGCGGCCTGTTCATCGGCCCGTCCTCGCAGCACCCCCGCGTGGACGAGGCCCGCGACGACAGCGTGGCGGAACTGGAAATCGCCTTCGCCCAGGTCCGCCCCGATCAGCCGACCCCGCCCTGGCTGACCGACCGGCTGTTCCGCAACCTGCTGGCCGACATCACCGGCAATACGCATCGCACCGAATTCTGCATCGACAAGCTCTACGCGCCGGAAACCTCCACTGGCCGACTGGGCCTGGTGGAATATCGCGCCTTCGAAATGCCGCCCCATCACCAGATGGCTGCGGCCCAGATGCTGCTGATGCGCGCGGCCGTCGCCGCCTTCTGGAACAAGCCCTACGAACGGCGCCTCGTGCGCTGGGGCACGCGCCTGCATGACGATTTCATGCTGCCCCATTATGTCAGCCAGGATTTCAATGACGCCATCGCCGAACTGCGCGCCCTGGGCGCGCCGCTGGACGCCGACTGGTTCGCCCCGCACATGGCGTTCCGCTTCCCCGAAGTGGGCACCGTGCCCCTGCTGGGCATGACGCTGGAACTGCGCAACGCGCTGGAACCATGGCACACCCTGGCCGAAGACCCGGCAGCGGGCGGCACCGTGCGCTATGTCGACAGCTCCGCCGAGCGCGTCCAGGCCCGCGTCACCGGCTGGGTGGACGAGCGCTATATCCTCGCCTGCAACGGCGTCGGCGTGCCGCTGACCCGCACCGAACGCCAGGGCGAATATGTCGGCGGCGTGCGCTTCAAGGCCTGGAACCCGCCCAGCGCCCTTCACCCCACCGTGGGCGTGCAATCCCCGCTGGTGTTCGACGTCTACGACATCTGGACCGGCCGCAGCATCGGCGGCCTGACCTACCACGTCGCCCACCCCGGCGGCCGCAACTACGAAACCCGCCCAGTCAACGCGAACGAAGCCGAAGCCCGTCGCCGCATCCGCTTCTTCCCGTTCGGCCATACGGTGGGGGCCATGCCGACGCCGGTTGTGCGGCGGTCGCTAGAACAGCCGCGGACGCTGGATCTGCGGCGGTTTGGGTGACGCAGGGCGCTGCCCTGCACCCGGAAGGGGACAGTCGTCCCCTTCACCCCATTCGTCAGGCGATTACACTGTTTGTAGGCATGTCGGCTTTCGACCCTTCTAAGCCATTCACAGGTCCGGTGAAGCCGCCACTAACCGGACATTCCGCAGCGGCCTGATTGTGAGACCTCAAGGCCAAATAGGAGCGCCATCCAGCCCCGCAGTTTCCGGCAGGCCACAAATCAAATTCGCATTTTGGACCGCCTGACCGGCCGCTCCCTTTCCAAGATTATCAATGACGCTCATCGCGATAACCAAGCTCCGCTCCGGATCGGCTGCATAGCTGATGAAGGCAAGGTTCGAGCCGGTGGTCCATTTGGTCTGAGGCGGCTTATCCGTCACACGAATGAATGGCCGTTCGGCATAAAAGCGCCGAGCCGCATCAAGGCACTGGTCCGTTGTCGCTTTGCCACGACAATAGATGGTGGCCAGCACGCCACGGGTCATCGGCACCAAATGTGGCGTAAAGACCAATCCTGCCGCGCTTCCTCCACTCAGTTTTTCAATGGTTTTCGCGATTTCAGGCATGTGGACGTGTTTTAGGAGGCCGTAAGGCTGCAAGTTCTCATTGGTTTCGGCATAGCTAAACTGGCTGTTTGCGCCACCTCTGCCTGCGCCGGAGATGCCTGTCTTAACATCGATTACGATATTGCTCGGCTCGATCAGTTTGTCGGCAAGCAGCGGGGCCAGCGCGTTGAGCGTCGCGGCCGGGAAGCAACCGGGGTTTGCAACACGCACTTGGCCCGCGATCTGCTGCGGCCAAACATCGGCTAGACCATAGGTCCAACCATCGACGTAGCGGTGATCGCCGCCAATATCGACGATCTTCACGTCCTTGGGGACAAGCGAAAGCGCTTCAGCCGATGTGCCCGTGGGGAGGGAGGCGAACAGCACATCGATCTGCGGCAGGGTAGCGGGGTTCCACTTCTGAATAACCAGTTCTGCCAGCTTGGTCGGCACACCGGGGAAACGGTCCACAAGGCGGCTGCCCGCGCTGCCCTCGCCAGCAGCATAGACCAGATCAAACGACGGGTGGCTCGCAATCAGGCGCAGGGCCTCGCCGCCGCCGAAGCCGCTAATTCCGACAATGCCAACGCGAATCCCCATGGTGCTATTCCGCCGCTTGAGTGAGCAAACAGGAGCATTTTGGCGGCCATTCCACACCTCGGCAAGTCAGGTACCGACCCTTGTGAGACGGCTACGGCTCGATACGAGAAGCTACAAGCGGACTTCGTCTCAAGGCCAAGCGGTAAGATTTTCTCTTTTGTTCAATTCAATGAAGGAAGGGAGAGTACTATTTCGTGCGATATATCGTTGAATATTAGGCCAGTTTGTCGCAGGGCTTTCCATGTTGCGCGACCAACGCATTAACATGATTGCCAAGAAGTCGGCAGTCGTGCGCTGCTTTCCAACGAGATACGCTTCTTCACCAAGCAAAGACAGATCGAGTTTAGACCATGCGCCTTCGATCCTGCGTGTCGCCAATGCCTTCACGGCATCCGCTCCTTCCGGGTTTCCGTCCTTAGTCGCATAAAAAAGGTCTCGCATCGCTGGCAGTAGCGTGTTGGCGAGATAGATCATCAATTCAAACCACTTCGCTCTCTCTGGCGTACCTAGCGCCGGTGCGAGGCCAGCAGCCGGATGGCGTTCCGCGAGTAGCATTAGAAGAGCGGTTGATTCCCGAATAGGATGGCCATCGACGATTAAGGTCGGTACTCGCCCATCGGGATTAAGGCGCAAATACTCAGGATCTCGGTTGGAACCAACGTCTAGATCGACTAAGCGCGCTTCAAACGGGGCACCTATCTCAATCAAGGTCCAGTGGACTGCCATACTGGCAGCTCCCGGTGAGTAATAAAGTACGTAGCTCAACCTGAACCTCCGTCACCGAGAACGTGCCATCGGATGCACTGATACCGCGATCCTGTCTAAAAACATGGGTAACGCAAACCCTATGGGGCTGGATTTAATGTCTCCTCTTTAAAGAATTACACTCCAAAGCTGTCAGGCCGCTTACCCCTCCCCATAGCGAACATACATATGGATCATAACCCAAACCCCGGGAGGTGCAGGAGGCAAGCCCCCTGCCGGGGTGTCGGGGCGGCGCCCCGACAAACGGAACGACCGCCCCAATCAATGCGTTGTGCAGGCATCTGAAATATTCCAAGAGCCCGCATCATGAAGCTGTTCGCCTGCCAGTCCTGCAATCAGGTCCTGTTCTTCGAGAACACGGCCTGCGAGCGGTGCGGTCATAGCCTGGGCTACCTGCCCGAGGAAAATGACCTCAGCGCGCTGGAACCGGTGGTGGGCGCGGACAGCACATGGCACCCGTTGTCGAATGCCGCGACCGGCTCGGCCTACCGGTTCTGCGCCAATGCCGGGCGGAACGCCTGCAACTGGCTGGTGCCGGCCGGCGGCGACGTCTTCTGTCTGGCCTGCCGCCTGAACCGGACCATCCCGGACCTGACGGAGCAGGAGCATCTGGACCAGTGGCGGAAGCTGGAAACGGCAAAGCACCGGCTGGTCTATACCCTGCTGCGCCTGAATTTGCCGATCGTGGGCCGGCTGGAAGACCCTATGGGCGGGCTGGCCTTCGATTTCCTGGGCGATCCGCCCGATGGTGGAAAGGTGCTGACCGGCCATCAGGATGGGCTGATCACCATCGCGCTGCGCGAGGCCAACGATGCCCAGCGCGAGGCGATGCGGATCGAGATGGGGGAGCTGTATCGCACCCTGCTGGGCCATTTCCGGCACGAGGTCGGTCATTACTACTGGAACGTGCTGGTGCGCGACGGCGGGCATCTGGACGATTTCCGTGCCCTGTTCGGGGATGAGCGCGCCGACTACCAGGCGGCGTTGCAGCACCATTATCAGGTCGGGGCGCCCCCGAACTGGCAGGACAATTTCGTCAGCGATTACGCGACCACGCACCCGTGGGAGGATTTCGCCGAGACCTGGGCGCACTACCTCCACATCGTCTCCACGCTGGAAACCGCGCGGGCCTATGGCCTGTCGGTCGATATCCATGTGTCCGACGATCCGGCCCTGCAGACCGAGGTCGCGTTCAACCCCTATGCCCCCGGCCCGTTCCAGCGGATCGCCGACGCGTGGCTGCCGCTGACCTATGCGATCAACAGCCTGAACCGCTCGATGGGCCAGATCGATTTCTACCCGTTCGTCCTGGCGCCCCCGGCGCTGGAAAAGCTGGCCTATGTCCATGATCTGATCCACGGCGCCGCGCCGGGCTGACGGGGCCGTTCGGGGCGAACCTTCGCAAGACCGTTTACTGTTGGCGCCGCTTCGCCCATACAACCATGCATCATGGACATGGCGCCCATCCCTGTTGACGAGATGGTTGACGGTCATGGCGGCGTCCGGCCTCATTGGCGGCGCCTGCTCGGCGCGATCAGCGATCTCGGCCATCGTGAACTGCTCGAACGCGGCAGGCAGATGGCGCGCGCCCTGCACGACCAGGCTGGCCCCGTCGAAGGCGCCGCCGCAGGGTGCGATCCGGTCCCGCTGCTGCTGACGGCGCAGGAATTCGCCCGCCTGTCGGAAGGGGTGGTGCAGCGCGCCCAGGTGTTGGAGGCCACATTGCGCGACCTCTACGGGCCGCGCACCCTGCTGGCGGATGGCGTGCTGCCGCCGGCGCTGGTCTACCCGGCGCCGAACTTCCTGCGCATGGGCGGCCCGGTTTCGGGGGCGTTCCTCAATTTCTATGCCGTGGACCTGATTCGCGGTCCGGATGGCGCATGGCACGTGGCCGCCGACCGGGTGGCGCGCGCCAACGGTATCGGCCAGGCGCTGGAAAACCGGCGGCAGATGACCCGAACGCTGCCCGAACTGTTCGCGGGGCGCGAAGTCCAGCCCCTGTCGCCCTTCTTCGACGCCTGGCAGGACAGCCTGCATCGCCTGGCCGGCCTGCCGGACCGTAACCCCGGCCTGGCGCTGCTGACGCCGGGTCCGCGCGGCACGCTGTGGGCCGAGCATGTAATCCTGGCGCGGGAACTGGGCTGCGTGCTGGCCGAGGCCGGCGACCTGGCGGTGCGCGACGGCGCGCTGTGGCTCAAGACGGTGCGCGGCCTTCGCCCGGTGGATGTGCTGCTGCTGCGCCAGGACGGATGGACGGTCGATCCGCTGGAACTGGAAGGCGGCGGCACGCCCGGCATCGCCGGCCTGCTGGATGCCGCGCGCGGCGGCGCGGTCCATCTGGTAAACCACCCCGCATCCGGCCTTGTCGAGGCCCCGGGCCTGGCCGCTTTCATGCCCGCCCTGGCCCGCCGGCTGATCGGCGAAGATCTGAAACTGCCCGACGTTCCGGCCCTCTGGCCGGCGCAATACGGTGTCGATGCCCTGCTGTCCGAAGACCGGAGCCGCTGGTGGCTGCGTGACAGCGCCAGCACCCGTGGCGCCTCCTGCCGCCTCGATCGGGCGAAGGACAGCATGCTGGCGGCCCTGCGCCGCACTCCGGAGCGGTTCGTGGCGGTCGAGGCATTGGCCCCGTCGGTCATGCCGTCGATCGGGTCTGCCGGGATCGAACCCGGTGGCATCGTCCTGCGCCTGTTCGCGCTGTTCGATGGCGGCGCCTGGCAGGTCATGCCCGGCGGCATGGCGCGCCTGCTGCCCGATTCCGACCTGCCGCCCGGCGGCCCGATGGATCGCGCACGCGGCGGGCACAGCATCACCAAGGATGTCTGGGTCACCGTCGAGGACAGCCGGAACCTGGTCGGCATCGCGGCCCCCCCCATGTCGGTCCTGGCCATCCGTCGCGGGCAGGGCGACCTGCCCAGCCGGGCGGCCGACGATTTCTACTGGCTGGGCCGCTATCTGGAGCAGTTGGAAGATGCCGGTCGCGTCCTGCGCGTGCTGACGCGCCGGGTCGGGCGGATCGACGGCTCCCCCCGCGAGCGGGCGGAGCTGGAAACCGTGCTGCGCCTGGCGGTCCATATCGGCCTGCTGCAGGACGAAAGCATGGCCGGCGCGGGCTTTGCCACCCAGGTGCGGGCCCTGGCCGCCGTCACGCTCGACACCGGCATGCCCCAGCGCCTGCTGTCCGAAATCGCCCGGGTATCGGCGGGCTTGCGCGACCGGATGACGGTCGAGACGTTCGAGACCATCGTCCAGGGCACCGACGCACTGCGCAGCCAGTTGCGCGAGGCGCGGGTGACGGGCGATGCCGGGCGCACGCTGGAACGGGTGGGCCGCGTCACCGATGGCCTGCTGCGCTATGGCGCGACCATTTCCGGCCTGACGGCGGAAAACATGGTGCGCAGCGGCGGCCGCCAGTTCCTGGAACTGGGCCGCCGGGTCGAACGCGCCAGCGCGATCCTGACCGCGATGGCGCTGATCCTGCGCCAGAAGGATGTCGCCCAGCGCGGCCGGATGGAAGGGGCATTGCGGCTGATGCTGGAACTCAGCGACTGCGCCATCACCTATCGGTCGCGCTATTTCGCGGTGTTCCAGCCGGCGCCGGTGCTGGACCTGCTGCTGCTGGATGGCGGCAATCCGCGCGGCGTGGCCAGCCAGATGGCGATGGTCGCCGACGCGCTGGCCGATCTGGAGCCCGGCGACGGAACGGGCCTGGCCGGCGCGGCGGGCCAGGTCATGGAACGCCTGCGCGGGGTGGTGAATGATGTGCTGTCGGCACCGCAGCAGGATGTCGCGGCGGCGGCGCTGCCGGAGCGACTGCTGGCCATCCATGCCGGGCTGCGCGACCTGGGGCAGCAGATCGCACGGCGTTATTTCGTCGTGCTGACCTCTCCGCGCGCGGTCGGCGGCCTGCGTGCCGTCGATCGGGACGAGGCAACGGACGAATCATGATCTATCGCGTGCGCCACCTGACCCGTTACGTCTATGGCAGCCCGGTCGACCTGGCGGCCCATATCGTGCATGTCACGCCGCGTGCCCTGCCGGGGCAGGCGGTGCACTGGACGCGGCTGGAGGTCACGCCGCCCCCGGTGCGGCGCGTGGATGGCGTCGATTATTTCGGCAACCTGATCGCCTGGCTGTATCACGAAGCCCCCCATGACAGCTTCGATGTGCTGGCGGAATCGGAGGTCGAGGTCGCGTTCGCCCCGCCGCCGCCCGAGGATGCCACCCTGTCATGGGAGGATGTGGCCGCCCTGGCGCGCGCGGGCGGCGCGCCGGCATGGCAGGTGGCGGAATTCCTGTTCGACAGCCCGATGTGCGCGGCCAACGCGGCGGCGGGCGATTATGCCGCCCTGTCCTTCACCCCCGGCCGGTCGGTCCTGGCGGCGCTGCTGGACCTGAACATGCGGATCTACACCGATTTCCGCTTTCGCGCCGGCGTCACCACGCTCTCCACCCCGATCGAGCAGACCCTGGCCCGGCGCGAGGGTGTGTGCCAGGATTTCACGCATCTCATGATCAGCGCCTTGCGCTGGATCGGCGTGCCGGCGCGCTACATGTCCGGCTATATCCGCACCCGCCCGCCGCCGGGGCAGGCGCGGCGGCTGGGGTCAGACCAGTCCCACGCCTGGGTCGGGGCATGGCTGGGCCCGGCCCATGGCTGGATCGGCCTGGACCCCACCAATGGCATCGTGATGCGTGACGAGCATGTCGTTCTGGGCTGGGGGCGCGATTACGCCGATATCAGCCCGGTACACGGGCTGATCCTGGGCGGAGGCAATGACAAGCTGAAGGTGGGCGTCGATCTGGTCCCCGCCGAGGAATGGGAAGATTTGCCCGCCGAGCCGGTCGACGAGACGCCCTGACGCCGCGTCAATGCGTGCCGGACGTCTTCAGCCCGGCTTCGAAG
The DNA here is from genome assembly GCF_014174375.1 of Gluconacetobacter asukensis. Classification (GTDB taxonomy): domain Bacteria; phylum Pseudomonadota; class Alphaproteobacteria; order Acetobacterales; family Acetobacteraceae; genus Gluconacetobacter; species Gluconacetobacter asukensis. The sequence continues at coordinate 1,354 of NZ_JABEQE010000026.1, read as the reverse complement.
CCTTGGCTCTGCCAGATTTCCTTCTGGGTCGGGGGACGCTTCTGCTTGCCACCCCCACACGCGGCAACCGAGAGAACGAGGGCCGCCAGGCCAATAAACCGCATCGTCTGGAACAAAGGGGGCCTCCTGCCCAGTATCCGCCCGGCGGAGACTGGATAAAAAGAATATCCTGGTCGCCTGCCGGTCTCGGAAATTCATGCATGAATTTCGCATGCGGGACACCAGGCCGCAGGCGTTCATAGCAGACATTCCGGCTCACGCGGAAGAGATGCCGCCGCCCTTTCCTTGCCGGGGAAACGGGCCGATATAACCGGGCGCAACCATCCACGGGCGGCAGGACAGATGCTGGAAACGCTTACCACCGACATGCGGACGCTCCATGCCGTCGCCGATCTGCGGCAGGCCGTGCGCGACTGGAAGAGGGACGGGCTGACGGTCGGGCTGGTGCCGACGATGGGCGCGCTGCATGAGGGGCATCTCAGCCTGGTGCGCGCGGCCCTGCGCGCCACCGATCGGGTGATCGTCTCGATCTTCGTCAACCCGACCCAGTTCGATAACCCGGCGGACCTCGAAACCTATCCGCGCGTCATGGAAGCCGATGCGCGCCTGCTGGCGGAAGCCGGCGCGCATGTGCTCTATGCGCCGACGGTGGCCGAGATGTATCCGTCCGGCTTCGCCACCACCGTGTCGGTGTGCGGCGTGTCGGACGGTCTCTGCGGTGCCCATCGCCCCGGCCATTTCGACGGGGTGGCGACCGTGGTGTGCAAATTGTTCCTGCAAAGCCAGGCCGACGCGTCCTTCTTTGGCGAGAAGGATTTCCAGCAGGTACATGTCGTCCGCCGGATGGCCGCCGATCTGGACATCCCGATCCGGGTGGAAACCTGCCCGACCGTGCGCGAGGCCGACGGGCTGGCGATGTCGTCGCGCAACCGTCGCCTGACCGGTCCCGGCGACCGCGACCACGCCCGCGCCCTGCCACGGGCGCTGGCAGACGCGGCCCGCGCGATCGCCGATGGCCAGTCCATGGACATGGTCATGGCGACAACGCGCGACCGCCTGCTGGCGGCCGGGTTCAGCGATGTGGAGTATCTGGAATTGCGGCGCGAAGCCGATCTGGCGCCGTTGGCGCGCTTCGACGGCCAGCCGGCGCGCCTGCTGGCCGCCGCGTGGCTGGCCGGCGTCCGGCTGATCGACAATGTGCCGGTTCTGCCCGCGAAGATGTAGGCTCCGTCAGGCCAGGGCTCTGCCCCATAGGCGCGAAGTTAATATTTTCTGAGGTCTTGAGCTTGTGAGCTTCGCTTTCTGACGGGTTGTGCCTGTCTTCGTCGAAAGCGCTGGATGACGTCATGTCTGT
>NZ_JABEQE010000025.1 GCF_014174375.1 Gluconacetobacter asukensis | reverse complement strand
GACAACCAACGACCATTCTTCGTCTGATACGTCAGAGGGATACGGCTTCCGAACTTGCGTCATTCAGCATTACTGAACCAATCACGCACGAAAGTACATAACACCCTCTAGTGTGTTACATACATTGTGATAATATTCGGTCGCGTCGTTTAGCTGAGCGAGTGGGGTTCTTATGCGAGGGAATCTGTAAGGAGGCAATTGACGTGGATGGAGAGTGGTGCGACGCCGAACAGTGGGCTATATTACGCGAATAAAAAAAATTGCTCCGCCTCCGTGCAACTGGCCCGTTTTGAATTTTGTCATGATTTTCGTCAGGCGGCATAGCCTCCGTGAACTTATGCAGGATTCGCGTCTGGTGTGACCAAAAACTGGATGTTGAACTTGGCGGGTGTACTGCGAGCCGATGGACGACGGTCGCTCATGCTCTCATCCGCAGAGCGGATGCCGCGCCGCGTGGAACCCCTCCCACGGGTCCGTACGCAGCGAGGAGAGCCGCGCCATCGCATTGCCCACCGTGAACTGCGCCGATCCGGTGATCTCCCCCAACTCGTCCCAGCCCAGCGGCATCGAGACGGGGGCGCCGGCGCCTGCGCGCGTGGAGTAAGGCGCCACCGAGGTCGCGCCACGCTGGTTGCGCAGATAATCGAGCAGGATTTTCCCGTGACGCTTCGATTTGGTGATGGTCGCGATAAACCGGTCCGGATGATCGGCGGCCATCGTCTGTGCCAGCGTTCGGGAGAAGGCCTTGGCTGTCTCCCAGTCCGCCTCGGGTTTCAGGGGGGCCACCACGTGCAGCCCCTTGCCACCGGAGGTCTTGACGAAGGCCGTCAGGCCCGACGCTTCCAGGCGCTCGCGCACCTGCCGCGCCGCGTCGATGACCTGCGCCCATGCGACGCCCTCGCCGGGATCGAGATCCATCACCAGTTCGTCGGGTCTTTCCCAGTCGCGGCAGGATGCGCCCCAGGGGTGGATTTCCAGCACCGCCGCTTGCACCAGCCCCATGAGGCCATCGAGATCGTGAATACCGATCAGATGCTCCCCCTCCTGACTGGCAGGATCGTCCAGCGCCTTGATATGGGCGTTCATGCCCTTCCAGGCGTTCTTCTGAAAGAAACGTGGCCCCTCGATCCCTTCCGGGCACCGCAGCAGCGCCAGGGGCCGATCGACGATAAACGGCGCGATGCGCGGCCACATGGCGGCATAGTAATCGGCCAGCCCTTCCTTCGTGACGCCGGCATCCGGCCAGTACACCCGGTCCGGATGGGTCAGTGCGACGGTGCGTTTCTGCTCTGCCCCGGCTCTGCGGGGCGATATGTCCGGCACGGGCATTTCACGTACGATCTCCGCTGCTGGCTTGTCGTCACGGATACCATGAAAAGACGCATGCCGAAGCCGGCCATCCGCCGTCCAGGCACGGAATTCCACTTCCGCCACGCGCTCGGGGCGCACATAGCGCACGCCGCGCGCTTCCGCCGCGGAAAGCTGGTCGACAAAGGGGCTTCCGGTCGTTCTGGTGGCATCCAGGGCGCGAAACAGGTCGTCGGCGACAGGGGCTGAAAACCCGGTGCCGACGCGCCCGACATAGCGCAGCCCCTGCGCGTCATGCACGCCAAGCACCAGGGAGCCCACGCTCTTGCGGCCTGTGGTCGAGGGCACATAGCCGCCGATGACGAATTCCTGCCGCGCGGAGCATTTCGATTTGACCCAGATCCTGCCCCGACCGGAGCGATAGGGGGCGTCCGCCTGTTTGGACACGATACCTTCCAGGCCGAGGCGACATGCGTGGCGCATGACCAGCGCGCCATCATCGGCAAAATCCTCGCTGAAACGCAGGATACCAGGCGTTTCCGGCATGACGTGGCGCAGCATCGTCTTGCGGTCGCTCAATGTCGCCGAGCAAAGATCCTCGCCATCCAGGTACAGCAGGTCGAAGGCGTAGAAGACGAAACGGTCCGTCCGATCTTCGCTCAGATCGGTCTGCAACGCCGAAAAATTGCTGGCACCCGAGCGGCTTTCGACCACCAGTTCGCCGTCGATCAGAGCCGTCTTGACCGGCAGCATCGCCAGCGCGTCGCAAACGGCGGACCCGAATTTCGACGTCCAGTCCAGACCGCTCCGCGTCAGGAGCCTGACCGTGCCCTGCTCGATCCGGGCCTCAAGCCGATAGCCGTCGAACTTGATTTCATGAATCCAGCGCGGCCCCGAGGGTGGTCTGGCGACCAGAGTGGCCAAGGCGGGTTCGACGAACGCCGGCAGATCGCCGGGCTTTGCCCCCCTTATCTGCTGTGGGTCCTGCACGGTGGGCGGCGCATTTTTCTGCGTTTTCGGCGCCGGTTCGGTTGCTTTTCGCGCTCTCTTCGTCCGCTCGGCTGGCGGCGTGCCGTTGGCGATCTCGGCGATCGTCCGGCCCGTTTTGACGGAATTGGGCTGCTCTTCGAGGATGTCCGGATCGGTGGGGCTCCGGGCCGTCTCGTCGTCGCCCTTGATCAGAAGCCAATTGTCGCGCTTGTCGCTTGGCCGGCCTTTCATCCGCACCAGATGCCAGCGCCCGGCGAGTTTCTCGCCGTGCAGTTCGAAGTCGAGATGGCCTTTGGACAACCCTTTTTCCGCGTCCTCGAGCGGTGTCCAGGTCCCGCGGTCCCATACCGCCACCGTCCCGCCGCCATATTGACCCTTGGGGATCGTGCCCTCGAAATCCCCATAATCCAGCGGGTGGTCCTCGACATGAACGGCCAGGCGCCTCTCGCCCGCAATCAGGCTCGGCCCCCTGGTCACCGCCCAGCTTTTCAGGACGCCGTCCAGTTCAAGGCGAAAATCGTAATGCAGCCGCCGCGCGTCATGCTTCTGGACGACGAAACGGTGCCCCTCGGCCTGGCTGCCCTCCCCTGCCGGCTCCCGGGTCCGGGTGAAGTCCCGCTTCTGGCGGTAGGTCTCCAGTGCCATAGGGTCAGCCCGCCTTGCGGCCCGGCGCGGGCCTGGAACGCGATCGGGTCTTTTTCCCGGCAGGGGGGTGTGCCGCGCCGGCACTCTCGCGCAGGGCGTCCATCAGGTTGATGATCTTGCCCTCGGCCGGGCGGGGCAGCGGCGCGGGCTTCCTTCCCTTCAGCCTGGCCTCGACCAGTGCGGCGAGGGCCGCCTCGTACCGGTCTTCGAATGCCGACGGGTCGAAATGGCCCTTCTTGGTGTCGATGATATGCGCCGCCAGATCCAGCATCTCCTGGGGCATATGGTGGTCGGGAATGTCCTTGAAGGCGTCCTGGGATGAGCGCACCTCGTCATCGAAGTTCAGGGTCGTCGCGATCAGGATTTCCCCATAGGCCCTGATGAGCAGCGTGCGCACACGCCGGAACAGAACCGTCTGGGCCAGTGCCGCGACCTTCTGCTGATCGAGGCCCGCCCGGATCAGCGCGAACGCCTCTTCCGCCGCAGGGTCGGCAGGGCTGAGGTAATAGGGCCGGTCCAGATAGACGTCGTCGATCTCTTCGCAGCGGACGAAGGCGGAGACTGCGAGCATCTTGTCGCTGTCGGGCACGGCGGCCTCGACCTCTTCCGGATCGAGCAGGACGATGTCGCCATTCTTCGTCTCGTATCCTTTGACCTGATCGTCCCGATCCACGTCGTCACCGGTCTCGCTGTCGATATAATGCCGATGCACCCGGTTCCCCGTCTCGCGGTTGATCAGGTGCAGGGCAATCCGTTCGGACATCGACACCGCCGCAAAGAGCGCAACCGGGCAGGTCAGCTTCCCGATCCTGAGCGCGCCCTTCCAGCTTGCCCGCGGAGCCATGGCCACATCCTCCTGTCCAGATGGACACCAGAGCAACGCACCAGGGCAGACAAGCGTTGCGGGTCGCCCGACCGGATCGCCGGGTAGGCGTGTCGCTTCAGACGCGCTTCGGCCCCGGCTGATCGCCAATATGGACATCACCCTGAATCTCAATACATTCGTCAGTATCGGATCGGTGCCAACGCTCTCTTCAACCAGTATCTCGCGGCCAACGGGATCTTCAATGCCTTGCCGGGCCGGGGTCGGTATACCGGGATTTCTCCTTTCCACTCCACCGGAGGGATATTGTTACGACCGCGTCGGGGTGAATTTCTGACAGCCGGTCCGGACTGCCTCCGACAGACACAAAAGACGATGCATGCAGATGATGTTCAGGAGCATATTTGTGCCTTCCCTCCATAAAAAGTGGAAATCCGCGCTCTATCTCGGTGCTGTCTGCTCGTCCCTGGCCATGGGCGGCCAGGGATTGGCCGCCCCCGCGACGGGAACGGGCCAGGGCGAGATTCTCTGGGACACGTTCGGGGTCCCGCATGTCTATGCCCGCACCCAGGCCGGGGCCTTCTACGGTTTCGGATGGGCGCAGGCCCATAGCCACGCCGACATCCTGCTGCGCCTTTACGGAACGGCCCGTGGGCGGGCGGCGGAATATTGGGGGCCGAAAGAGGAAGAGTCCGACCGCTGGCTGCTTGCCAATGGTGTCTATAACCGCGCGAAGATCTGGTACACGCAGCAGACACCCGATTTCCGCAAGGACATGGACGCCTTCGCGCGCGGAATCAACGATTACGCAGCCAGCCACCCGAACGAAATCGCCAGCGACGTCAAACCCGTCCTGCCGGTCAGCGGCGTGGATGTCATTGCCCATGCCCTTCGCCTGATGAATTACGTCTATATCGCCGCCGAAGAGAAGATGCTGCCCGACCCGCCCGCGCGCGCGGCGGGCGGATCGAACGCCTGGGCCATCGCCCCCTCACGTACCACCGACGGCCACGCGGTGCTGCTGGCCAACCCGCATCTGCCGTGGGCCACGGCCTTCTACACCTATTACGAAGCCCAGATCAGCGGACCGGGATTCAGCATTTACGGTGCGACACAGGTGGGGCTGCCGATCCTGCGCTTCGCGTTTACCCAGGATGTCGCCTTCACCAACACCGTCAACACGATCCTGGGCGCCACCCGCTATACGCTGACGCCCGATGGCGACGGCTATCGTCTGGATGGCAGGAAGCACGCCTTCACGACGAAGACCCTGTCCTACAAAGTGAAGATGCCGGACGGAACGGTCGCGACGAAAAGCTTCGCGCAGCATTACGCCGTGCAGGGACCGGTTTTCAAGCGGGCCGATGGCAGTTCCTTCGCCCTCTATGTGGCCGGCCTCGACCGTCCCGGCATGCTCCGGCAATATTGGGACATGGCGCTGGCGCATAATTTCGATCAGTTCCAGACGGCGCTCAAGAAGCTGCAGATTCCGATGTTCAACATCGTCTATGCGGATCGCGATGGCCATATCATGTATCTCGACAATGGAATCCTGCCGAAACATGAGGGCGGGGATTTCAATGACTGGAACGATTACGTTCGCGGCGACACATCCGATAATATCCCCAAGGGTATCGTCGCCTACGACGACCTTCCGAAAATCATCGATCCGTCGACCGGTTTCGTCCAGAATGCCAACGACCCGCCGTGGGTGGCAACCTATCCGCGCGTATTATACCCCCAGGCCTATCCGGCCTATGTCGCCGTGACGGGACCGATGACGTTCCGCGCCCAGATGTCGGCGACGATGCTGGCGGGCAACGACAAGATGTCGTTCGATGATATCGTGTCGAAAAAGCTCAATACGCACGCGCTTATGGCGCAGCGCGTATTGCCCGACCTTCTGGCCGCCGCCGCGCACGACAATCGCCGCGATGTCAGGGACGCCGTCCGGGTCCTGAGTGCCTGGGATGGCGCGGATGACGCCGACAGTAAAGGCGCCCTTCTGTTCGAGACCTGGGCGCGCCTGTTCATGGGCCCGAAATTTTCCGACCTCCGGAACTTTGCAACCCCGTGGTCGCTGGAAGACCCGATCCATACCCCGTCGGGCCTGAAGAGCCCGGCGCAGGCCGTGGACCTGCTCGCACAGGCTGCCGTTGAGACGCGACGGCTTTATGGTGCGATCGATCGGCCCCTGGGGGAGGTCTCGCGCTTTCATCTGGGCAATGTGAACCTGCCGGGCAATGGAGGGTTCGGGAACACCGGAATCTTCCGCACCATCACCTGGGGGCCGATGAAAGACGGTGAACGGACACCGTTCCATGGCGAGACCTGGGTGTCCCTCGTCAGCTTCTCCACCCCGATGAGGGCAAAGGGGCTGCTGAGCTACGGCAATTCCAGCCAGCCGGGCTCGATACATCACACCGACCAGTTATCCTATCTCAGCAACAAGACCCTGCGCGACCTGTGGCTGACGCGCGACGAGGTGGAGAAGCACGTCGAATATATCGATCCACTCCGCTGACGCGCCTTTCCTTTCCTGTTTTCACGGAAAGAAACGGCAATGAAGGCAAGGCGGCTCCTGAAGGCCATTGACGATTTCTCGCTGGTTCTGCCGTCACGCACAGCCCACGCTGCACGCGACAGCAGACCAGGACAGGACCATGGCTCAGGATCGGCACATCAAGCTCGGCTTCATCCTTCATGGGGTCGGACGGACCTGGGACGATTGGCGCCACCCTGACCGCGACATCCGCGCCAGCACGAACATCCGTTTCTACCGCCAGCAGGCGCAGACGGCGGAATGTCGTGACCTCCTGGCTGGGAGACACCGCCGCCAATTTCAGCCGGGCCGCCCAACCATCCCACCATGAACGCTACCGCATTGCCGCCGAGCACCTGGCGGTGGTGCAAGGGCTATGGGACAGTTGGGAAGATGACACGCTGGTGGGCAGACCGCCGTGCCCCAAGGGTTCCATCCTTGCACGCCTTCACCGACCTGCTTCGCGCACCAACACGCCCTGAATCACGAAACCACGCCATCCCGACAATAGCGGGCAAGGGCCCCGGCGAGATGCCGGAACGCCGCGTCAACCCTGCGGCTGTGACGCAGATCCTCGTGCGCGACGATCCAGGCGTCGAGTTCGGCGACGACCAGGTCCGGCATCACCCGAATGAGATCGCGCTCCCCGATCGGGATCTGCGTCACGCCGATCCCCAGGCCGGCGCGCATTGCCGCCAGTTGCGCGGGATGGCTGTCCGTCCGGAAGGTGAAGGGCAATGTCTGGCCCAACCTCTCTTCCAGCATACGGGCAAAAGCCCGGTCCGCCTGTGAGCGGTCGGAACCGATCAGGGCATGACGGGCCAGATCCGCCGTGTCGCGGGGCATGCCGTGCCGCTCCAGATAGGCGGACGTCGCAAAGAAACCCAGAGGAATCCGGCCGGCATGCCGCGCGACAAGCGCGTCCTGGCGGGGACGATGCATGCGGATGGCCAGGTCCGCCTCCTGGCCCGGAAGATCGGCGGTTTCGTTGCTCAGCACCAGTTCGATGGCAAGCGCCGGATAGCGTGCGCGAAGAGACGTCAGCATCGGCGGCAGCACCTCGATGCCCATGAACTCCGCCACGCTGATCCGCACGGTTCCGGCCACCTCTCCGGCAACGCCGGCCGCCGCACGATGAAAGGCGGCCGAAGCGAAATCCATGCGGCGGACATAGCCTGCCAGGTCCCGCGCGTTTTCGGTGGGCGTCAGGCCGTTCACGCCGCGCACGAAAAGCGGCTGCCCGACGGCCTGTTCCAGCGCCTCGATCCTGTGACGCACCGTCGGCTGTGTCAGCCCGAGCAATCGCGCCGCCGCCGACAGGCTGCCGGTGTCGAGAACGGCCAGGAAGGCACGCTGGTCTTCCCAGTTCAGTGTCGCATTGCTCATCGTTTTCTGATGAGCGGAATGACGTTTTCTGTCAATTTCCACCAAGTCCGGAATCACTGATCCTTCCCGAAAACACGGGAGTCTCCGACATGACAAAGACAATGCTTGTTCTCGGCGCCACCGGCGGGGTGGGCGGCGCCGTGACGCGGGCCATGCTGAAACGGGGGTGGCAGGTGCGCGCACTGGTCCGCACGCCCGACCGGGCAGCGACGGGATGGAAGGACGCGCAGGCTCCACACTGGATCATGGGGGATGCCATGTCGCGCGACGACGCAACCCGGGCGGCGCAGGGCGTCTCCGTTATCTTTCACGGCGTCAATCCACCCGGCTACCGGGACTGGGAGAATACGGTCCTGCCCATGATCGACAACACGATTGCCGCGGCACGGGCGGCAGGAGGCGCGCGCATCGTGCTGCCGGGCACGATCTACAACTACGACCCGGCCGAAATCTCGCTGGTCGATGGCGAGACCCCGCAGCATCCCAAGGGCAAGAAGGGCGCGATCCGGGTGGAACTCGAAAATCGCCTTACCCATGCGGCACCTGATATTCCGAGCCTGATCGTGAGGGCCGGCGATTTCTTCGGGCCGGATGTCGGGCAGAGCTGGTTCGCCCAGGCCATGGCAAAGCCGCCCCTGAAGCGGATCGTCCATCCCGGTTCACCCGGCATCGGGCACGCCTGGGCCTATGTTCCGGACCTGGCCGAGGCCATCGTACGTCTGCTGGAATTACCAGCCGGCCACCTGCTGCCGGCTGAATGTGTCCAGTTCGCCGGCCTCTGGGATGCGGACGGTTCAGAAATGGCCGCCGCGATCCGGCGGGCAGCCCACACGCCACGTCTGCCCGTCCGTCGCTTTCCCTGGTGGCTGATGCGCGCGCTCTCGCCGTTCGGCGGATTTCCGCGCGAGGTCATGGAAGTCCGCCCGTTCTGGAACCATGCTGTGCGGCTGGACAATTCCCGTCTTGTCACGCTTCTGGGAACGGAGCCGCACACGGATCTCGATCAGGCCGTTGCCACGACGCTGGCCGCATCATGACGGCAGCCCCTTGCCTATCTCGGGTTCAAAGTCTGTAGCCGGGTGCCTGGGCATCCAGCACGCGCTTGATGCTTTCAAGATGCAGGCGTGCACTTTCCGGATCGCCTGCCCGCATCTGTCTTGCCGTGGCGGCGGCAACCTCCGGCCTGACCGGAACCAGGGGCCGTCCGGCACTCATGGCCTTGAGCTGCACTTCCGCCGCCCGCTCGAGATAGTAGAGGTCATCCCAGGCCTCTGCGACATTCGGCGCGCAGACCATGACACCATGATTTCTCATGAACAGAATGTCGTTGTCCCCCAGCACGGCGGCTATGCGATCACCCTCCCGCTCATCGAGCGCAAGGCCGTTATAATCCTCGTCGACCACAGTGCGCCCGTAGAATTTCAGCGCGGTCTGCCCAGCCCAGAGAAGCGGTTCACCCTCGATCATGCTGAGCGCCGTCGCATTGGGCATGTGCGTATGAAACGCGGCGCCGACACGCGGCACCGTCTTGTGCAGCCGGGCGTGAATGAAGAAGGCCGTCGCCTCCGGTTCGCCGTCGCCTGACAGGACGTTGCCGTCGAAGTCGCAGATCAGCAGGCTGGACGCGGTCGCCTCCTCAAAAGCCCAGCCGAGGCGATTGACGAGGAACAGATCGGCATGTCCGGGCACGAGGGCGGAAAAATGATTGCAGATCCCCTCTTCAAGTCCATGCCGCGCCGCCGCCCGCAGACAGGCGGCCAGGTCCACGCGGACCCGCCAGATCTCTTCCGTGTCGAGATCGGCATTGCGCAGGATCGCCGGCGACACCCGCCCGCGATTGAGTTCATGAGCCACGATCGCACCTCCGCCAGAATGAGCGCCTCATCACATCCAGCCGGCATTCGAAAGCAAAGCGGGACCGTCGTCCAGCCGGGTGAGCCCGATGCACTGCACGCGTACGCACAGCTCCCGGGCCCGAGCGAGGGACAATCCGCCTCGGCCGTGCGTGCCGGACGTGACGGTCTCCCGGCGGCCGTTCACGTTCCGGGCCACGCTCAGCCAGAGTCAGAGCGTCGCGTGGATCTTCAGGCCGATCGCGTCGATCGCGGGCTTGTTGCGTTGCAGGTTGGGCCGCATGATCCGCTGATAGTCGGGCTGGATCGAAAGCCCCTGACAGACATGGATGTTATAGGTGGCTTCCAGAACGCTGATATGGCTTTGCGGATAGGTTGCGTTGGCGGGCAATGAACGCCCAGCATCGTAATCCAGCCATTGCGTTGCGACCAGTTCGGGACTGGCCGTGGTGCGCGAGACCTCGATGCCGAACGTGTCGTCTGGACGCGCGCGCCAGAAACCCCGGTCCACCACCCCGAAATAATATTCGTAGAGATACGGGCCGCTTTCCGGCGTATTGCGTACCAGCCCGGCCATGACATAGAATCCGTTGAGTGGACCATGACCGTTGCGGATCAGCATCTGGTCGCCTTCCAGCCAGATCTGCGTCTTGCCGTTGTCCATCTGCGCCGCCTTGTGCGTCAGCGCCAGCGGATTGCCGTTGATGTCATAATAATTATTGGCATAATTCGCCGAATCATAGGCTATGCCCAACTTGTAGTGGCCGACGAGCTGGTTTTTTCCGAAGGACGGAATCAGGCCGACTTCGACCGGAATATAAATGCCCGTATAGAGGTTCGTGTTGAAGTTGAATCCGGTGCGGTCGTAGCGGTTGGTATTGAGGTACGGATTGACGCCGTACAGCCCTGCCTGCGCATAGACCCCGTGCATCGGCCAATATCGCACCCGCGTCCCCCAGGTCGAACCCGGATAGGTGCCGAACCCCGCCGCGCCGCGGGTCAGCGACTTGGGGTTCCCGCACATGGATTTGTTCATGAACGTGCAGAAGAGCGGCGACGCCGAGAAATCGATATTGACCGGCATCTTGCCGATCGCGATCTGCAGGCGGTCATGGAACAGGTTCTGGGTGCCGTAGACATAGACCAGGTGGACGGCGGTATTGCCGCCGCCGCCATAGATCTCCTGGAATCCGTTGAGCGACCTGTCGCCGAAATCGGCAGCCATGTTATGGCCGGCACGATTGATGATAGCCGCATGGGTCACGAAGCCGCGCCAGCCAACCAGCTTCTGCCAGTCCAGATCCAGTTGCACGCCGATCTGGTGCGCATAACCCGCGTCGCCGGGATTGCCGCCATCGAGCGCCAACGCGCTTTCGCTGGTATAGTCGATGACCAGGCCGATCCCCTTGCGATTGAGATTCTGGATGACATTGCCCCAGGCCGGCACGATATGTTCGACCGGCGGGGTGAACGGCGTGTTCGCATAGGCCGTGGGTGTATCGAGCGAGAAGGACGGCGCCGTCAGGGCGACCGGACCACGATATTGCGCGCGGGCCGGATGGCAGCACAGGACGGCCAGTGCCGCCACGATCCACATAGGCCGCGCAAGGCGGCGGCACGCATGCGACATTGAGGAGCGCATTGTTTTTTCTCTGATCGGATAAACGCCATGCGGATCGGCGCGGCTGACGCTTCGCCGCCGCGCCGGTCCATCGGATCACCTGGAACAATAGAAACGATATCCCCATCCCGGACGGCAGCCGGGCCGACGACGCTGCCGCGTCGCGTCCGATCCCGCCCGCCCGCCAGGCCCGGCAGGACATGCCGGCTGGCGGCTCCATGACGGCTACACGACCGGGGTCAGCAGCGCCTCCCCGCCGAACCAGGCCGCCAGGTTGCGGACCACCAGGTCGCCCATCGCCAGGCGCGTTTCCACCGTGGCACTGGCGCGATGGGGTTGCAGGACGACATTGTCCATCGTCTTCAGTGCGTCGGGGACATGGGGCTCGTGCTGGAATACATCCAAGCCCGCGCCCCCCAGCGTGCCGGCCTGCAACGCGGCGACCAGCGCGTCCTCGTCCACGACGCTGCCGCGCGCGACGTTGATCAGCACGCCGTCGGGGCCCAAAGCCTCCAGCACCGTCCTGTCGACGATGTTGCGCGACTGCGCGCCGCCGGATGCCGCGACGACCAGGATGTCGCTATGCCGCGCCAGTTCGGTCAGGTCGGCGAAATATGTATGGCCGCTTTCAGGAATCTCGCGGATATCGTGATAGGCGATCGGCATGTCGAAGGCCCCGGCCCGCGCGGCAATCGCGCGCCCGACCTGCCCCAGGCCCAGAATGCCCAGCCGCTTCCCCGTCACCGCATGACCCAGCGCGATCGGCTCCCTGCCCCACGATCCGGCACGGACATAGCGGTCGCCGGTGCCCAGGCCCCGGCACGCCATCAGGATCAGCCCCAGCGCCATATCGGCGACATCGGCGGTCAGCACGCCGGGCGTCGTCGTGACGCGGATGCCGCGCTCGCGCGCCCTGTTCAGGTCCACCGCGTCGGTCCCGATCCCGTTGATCGCGATGATCCCCAGTTCGGGTAGCGCGGCCATCACATCGGGGGGCACGCCAGTCGCACCGCCGGTCGCGATGCCGCGGATCGACCCGGCCACGCCCGCCAGCGACGCGACATCGGTGAAACGATGCACGACATAGGCATCGTCCAGGGCCTTTTCGATCTGCGGCAGCATCGGCTCGATCAAGAGAATGTCAGGTTTCATTCAGGCTCTCCAGTTCAGGTGGAATAAGATCAGCCGCAGGTCAGCGACAGCGTGCCCAGATGCGCGAAGGTCGCGCGGACATGCGTGCCGGGGTCGACGAAAAGGGTACCGGTGGTCGATCCGGTCGTGACGATCGTGCCGGCGGTCAGCCCCCCGGCATGACGGGCCGCATGCCCGGCCAGCCAGATCAGGGTGCGGATCGGGTCGCCGGCGGAATTGCCGCCGACATGATCCGCCACCACCCGGTCACCGACGGTCAGGATCACCCGTTCCTCCAGCGGCACCAGGGACCGCCAGTCGGTGATGCCGGGGCCCACGAACAGGGCGCCATGGCTCTGCTGGTCCGCCAGATGGTCCAGTGCGGGCTGGCTGCCGGGAACGGCGAAGCGCGTATCGATGATCTCGATGGCGGTATGGACCGACACGATCGCATCGCAGACCTCGCCGGCCGTATAGGGTGCGGCGCGCGGCGGCAGGGCATGTCCGAACCGGTAGGCGATTTCGGCCTCGACCCCGATATGCCGGCACAGGCCGGGCGGCAGGATGGTCCCGCCATCGAACAGCGTCGCGGCCAGGATCGGGGCCGCGAACGGTTCGGATTCCGGCGTGCGGGCGCCGACCTTCCACCCCGCGATCCGCCCGCCCAGGGCGCGAATGGTCGCGTGCTGCACCCGGTAGGCCGCCTCTGCCGAAGGCACGTCGCACCCATCGGGCACATGCTCCAGCAGGGGCGCACCGGCACGGACCCGCAGAAAGGATTCAGTCAACAGGTCGGTCGACCGACCGGAGAAAACGCTCACGCCCATACTCCCCAAGGCAGCATGTCCTGCCCGCACACTCTGCCGATACCCACGGATGTCAGCTATTGATCAGATCCCGCCGGTCCAGCAGATCGCGGTTACGCGGTTCCGGGGCGAACAGCGTGGCCACGATCGTCATGGCCGCCAGCACCATCACGTACAGCGCCAGCGGCAGCCACGCGATCAGGCCGGGATGGGCCGACGCGGTATCATGACGGCTGACCATCGCGATGATGACGGACCCCACCAGCGGCGCCAGCCCGCCGGACAGCACGGCCGAAACCTCGCGCGTCAGCGACACGCCCAGATATCGATGGCGCGAGCCGAACATTTCCGGCAGCAGCGCGCCCTGGGTGCCGAACATGCCCCAGGTGGCGCAGCCCAGCGCCAGCGACAATGCCGCGATCGTCAGCGGCAGATAGCCGAAGCTGAGCGCGTACCAGACCGGAAGGGCAGCCACCAGCTGCAGGATGGCGAACCCGCGATAGACGACGATGCGCCCGAACCGGTCGCTCAGCATTCCCGCCACCGGGATCACGCAGGCCCCCACGACAGCCGCGCACAGCAGCGACAGCGCGCCGGTGGCATTGCGCATGCCCACCACGTTGACCGAATAGCTGACGGCCAGGACCTGATAGATCGAAGACCCGCCATTCTCGGCCATGCGCAGGCCCATGCCCAGCAGGATCGTCTTCCACGATTCCCGCACTACCTCGGGCAGGGACATCGACTGGGCGCGTTCCTCCTCCTCGATCCCCGCGAAGGTCGGCGATTCCTTGAGCGTCATACGCATATACAGGGCAACGAGCAGGATGACGGAACTGAGCAGGAACGGCAGGCGCCACAGCCAGCTTCCCACCACGTCGGACACATGGAACAGCAACGCGAAATAGACGATGGCGGCAATGACCGTGCCGATCTGGATGCCCAGGAACGGCAGGGCAGCATAGAAACCCCGCTTGCCCGTAGGGGCATATTCCGTCATCAGCACGGCGGCCCCGGCCTGTTCCGCCCCGGCGCCGAGACCTTGCAGCAGGCGCATCATGATCAGCATGACCGGCGCCCAGATGCCGATGCTGGCGTAGGTGGGGATCAGGCCGATGGCGGTGCTGGCGCCCCCCATCAGCGTCACCGTGATCAGCAGGACGAGCTTGCGCCCGAAACGGTCGCCCATCATGCCGAACACGACACCGCCGATGGGGCGGACGGCAAATCCCAGGAAGTAGGTGGCGAAGCTGGCGATCAACCCGACACTTTTGCTCTGGTGCGGGAAGAACAGCGGGCCAAACACCAGCGCCGACGCCAGGCTGTATAGCGCAAAATCGTAATATTCCAGTGCGCTGCCCAGCGAACTGGTCCAGGCCGCGCGGCGCAGGTCCGCCACGGTGATCTCAGGGCTGGACAACACCGCTTCGCGCTGCGGCGCGCGTGACCGGATAATGGGGGCGCTCCCATGGGCGGCGCCGGCAAAAATTGGCTGCTTCATGGCACATTGATCCCGATCTCGCGCCCGGTTCGGGCGGATTCGCGCAGGGCCAGCGCGATGGCAAGCGAGGCGACGCCATCCTCGCCGGTGGCGGCGGGTCGGCCATCGCCATGGATGGCACTGGTGAACAGGCCGAAGGCGCGATGGTAAAGATTATGATGCTTCAATGGGATTTCATGTTCGCCATCGGCGTCGCGTACCGACACGGTGCCGATCGGCTGCTGGCTCATGCAGTCGCGGCCGATGATGACGCCCCGCTCGCCCATGATTTCGATGCCGCCGGGCGAAAACGGCGTGGTATAGCCGCCATGAATCTGCACCAGCACGTCGCCGGGAAAACGCAGGACGGCCATGATGCCGTCCTCGATCCCGTCCCGCGCCAGGCGCCCGCTCTGCGTCATGGCGAAGGCGCTGACGGGATTTTCATCGAACAGGAAACGCAGCGTGTCAATATCGTGGATCGTGCTGTCCAGGATCACGCCGCCATCCTGGTCTTTGACGCGCCATCCTTGCAGGGCGGCAGCCAGGAAATTGGCGTGAAACACCCGCGCCGCGATCAGCCCGCCGATCCGCCCGTCCTCGATCAGGCCATGAATGGCCATGTGCGTGGCGGCATTGCGCAGATGATGGTTGGTCCCCAGGACGACGCCCGCATGGTTGCAGACGCGCACCATCTCGCTTGCGTGCTCCACCGACAGGGCCAGCGGTTTTTCGCACATGACATGCTTTCCCGCCCGTGCCGCTGCGATGGTCTGTTCGAAGTGCAGCCGGTTGCCGGTGCTGATATAGACCGCGTCGATGTCCGGCCTGGACAACAGATCCTGTAGCGACGTCGTGTGATAGGCGATACCGTTGGCCTGGGCGAATGCCGCCCCGCGCCCGGCATCGCTGCTGAGTACCGCACGAACCTCTCCGCCGGGCTGGGTACGGATCGCATCGACGATCCATTCCCGCGCGACATTACTTGCACCTATCAGACCCCATCCGGTTGGATGCGTCATTCCGCCCTCCCCCGGAGCCACCGACTCCGGCCCTTGTTCGTCTTATTGATTGTCGTAGAGATCGGATGAAAAACCTGCAGGACGCCGCACGGCGAAACGGAACGGCGCGGATGGAGCGATGTTCCATCGGCATGTCCCGCCCGGACGGTCGACTGCCCTGACGATCCGCCCGTGCCCGCGCAGCGCCTCCGCCGAGCCCGGCAGGGCACAAGATCCGATCATAGAGGCCATCACCCTCGTCCCGGCAAGAACTTGTCTCTTCAGCCACTTCACAAATTCGTATTCGTGCACTGCAAGATCATCCGTTCCGCTTCAGGGTGGGATCTGGATCGCCTCAGGCGACATGTCGATGAACGCCGCCAGGGCCTCGACCGCCAGCCGGTGGTCCTCGCGCTGCGGCAGGCCGGAAACGCACAGCGTGCCGACTACCCCCACCCCCCGCACGCGCAGGGGAAACGCCCCGCCGAAGGGGGCGTACTCGGCTTCGGACAGGCCGAACCGCTCGGCAAGCGTCTTGCCTTCCTGGCCAAGTTGCAGGCCGATCGCATACGAGGCCCGGTGAAAGCGCGCCGTCAGGCGGGTCTTGCGCGCGATCCAGCCCAGATTGTCGGGCGTCGCCCCTTCCAGACAGGCACTGAACAGCGTCTGCTCGCCCCGGCGAATGTCGATCGCGATCGGATAACCATGCGTGCTGGCCGCCTGGCGCAGCCAGCACCCCATACGCCAGGCATCATCCTCTGTCAGGCCGGGCAGGATCAGCGCGCGCTCCTGCCGGGCGATCCGCTCCAGGTCGCGCGCCGGCGACGGATGGTTTCCCCCGGCAATCCCCGTCCCGGCCGGTTCCGCCATGATGCCGTTCCCTCCCGCGCATTGTCCGCGTGTCCGCAGAATCGCCACCATGGCGACCCGCAACCGGCGATGTGAACGATATCATCACCCTTGGGATGCGCGTGGAGAGTGACTTTATCGTGACGTCGGTCCACGAGGCGGCAGGATCAGTCCCTGATCGCCCGTCGGCAAACAGTGTTTGTCGTGCAGATGACCGGGCCCACCGATTGTTCCAAGCATCGCTTTTTGCGCAAAATCCGCCCGCAGATCGTCACGTGATCGGTGACTGATCGGTGACGGCAATTCCGGAAAGCTGACGGAAATGTGTTTTATGGCCCGGAACATGCCGACACGGCGGCAGCCCGCGATAGCCGCCGTTAACCAGTAACATGACCAGATCGATCAGCATGCGATGCTGGATTCGAGCGGGTCCTCATGAGACCGGATCGGATCCAGTCCGTCACGACGGGCTTCGCGTCACCGCCCCGCGATGTGGAACGGAGGGACTGCCGTAAATTACCGTCGATTTTTGTCGGTACCGGTATTTTTCAGGAATGGCGGAAAACGGATCGTCCCCTGGCAGAATGCGAGATCACGCGGAGCCCTCTATCGTCAAGGCGTTCGTCGGGGCGGGGCTTGCCTCGGCCTGAAGCCTGCCGGAGCATTCTTGCAACGTCCGGGAGCAGCTTCGTGAGCAGGCGATCAGGCGGATGTCGCGCTGGCAATGCTCGTGACGATCTTCAATGCCGCCGTCGCCGATGCGGATCGGCCCGTGCGGATTGATCGACGGCATGGTCATCGGCACCGCCGGATCTTCCGCCGACGATATTTTTTCCGGAGGCTACCGGTTTCGCTTCAGGTGCAATACTCAAGTTACTATAGAGATTTTCCAAATACAGACGTCACGGCCACCCCCATAAGATAGAACTATGGAAATAGTAATCTCTATTAAATGAATATTATATCCTACAGATTTTTTATCGATATTCGTTCAGCACGAAATAACCGCAATTATTCATGATTCCAATTATGATTTGTATTATGACTGGCGTATCATTTTTCTCCATCCCATTTCATCTTCATCCATGAATGTCGGCTGGTTGACGCCAGCATGATCAGAGCAGCCCCGGAGGAAAGGGCCGCCATCAGGAAGACAGCCTGCACCGGAAAGTTCCGCGTCAGCATGCCGCCAGCGATCGATCCCGCGCCCAGAGCAACGTCAAAAAATATGTCATAAAGTCCCATTGCCGATCCGATGAAGGCGGGCACAACCACGCGCGCGAATGGGATGGCAAGAACAGGATAGATCAGGGAAAATCCCGCACCGCTAATCAGTGCTCCAACCATGGCTACGATAGGGTTTGGCGCCAGCCAGAGCATAACAAACCCCATGGTTTCCATCGCCAACATCATGGAGCCAGACACTCGTACGGCATGTCGGTCGATCCTGTGTCCTCCCGCAAAACGAGCCACGACGTGACCGACGCAGAAAGCCGCAAGGGCATATCCCCCATGCCCCCAGTTCTTCTGACCAAATGCCAGAACAAGGAACGAGGAAATCACCGCAAACCCGATGGAGGAGAGCGCGAGCAGCAGGCCTGCTGGCAGGACTGTCCGAAAGAGCTGGCGCCATGGAACAGCACCCTGAGCGACGGAATGTTCACCAGGTCGTCGAGGCCAGCCGGACAGGATCATTCCTACTATCGGAAGGGTCGAGGTAAGGATGGCTACGGCTCCAAATCCGGCGGCCTGATCAATTATGATGCCTGCCGTTGTTCCCGCTGCAAGTCCGGCAAACATGGCAAGGCCGAACCACGACATCCCAGCACCCACCCTGTCTGCCGGAACGGCACCAATGATCCAGGCACCGCCGCCTGTCACCATCAGACCTTCGCTCAATCCCATGAAAAGTCGGCCAAGCAGCACCAGCGCAAGTGCGATAGACTGCGGCCATAATGGCGCAAGCGCGGTTAGATAGCACCCTCCGGACAGTGCGGCCGCGCCAAGTCCAAGTGTCAGGGCCCGACCACCACCCATCCTGTCGCTCAGGCGTCCCGCGTACAGGCGGGACAGAAGCGTGGCAACGGACTGGGTTCCCATGGTCCAGCCGATGGTCGCGAGCGGCAGGGACCAGGCATCGTGCAAGACCAGAGGAAGAGCCGAGAGTGCCAGCCCCATGGAACCTGTTCCGGTGCCAACGGCAAGAACCGGCTGAAGGATTGCCTGTCTCAGGTTGTAGGTGGAGGCGGAGGGCAAAGCAGAGAGTGTGTCTTGCATTCATATAGGATATAATTTCTGCAATTCGTATGAAAGAGAACAAATGTCTCTGTTGTGCGGACATAATGTCTGGAATTGAACGTGGAGCAACAAGATGGATTCCCTATCCGGCCTGGAACCTTTCGTCTTTGCTGCTCAATTTCGGAGTTACGTCAGAGCTGGCAAGCATCTTGGAATCACAGCGTCGGCGGTTGCGAAGAGCGTCTCACGGCTGGAGGGTCGCATGGGTATACAGCTTCTGAATCGGACCACGCGCACCATTGGACTGACGGAAGCTGGCGCCCTTTTCTACGAACGGTGTCGTCAGGCGCTGGACGACATCCGGGATGCCGAGGCAATTCTCCATCACTCGCGGACGGCACCCTGTGGTCGCCTGCGGGTGAATGTGCCACATATCGTCGGGCAACATCTTCTCATGCCGCTTATCGCGGACTTTGTGAGACGCTATCCTGAAATCGACCTCGATATCGCGCTCGAGGATCGAATTGTTGATTTGATTGATGAGGATATTGATGTCGTTCTCCGAAGCGGCAATCTGGCGGATTCTCGGCTGATAGCACGTCGCATTGGCGATCAGCATTTCATCACATGCGCCAGCTCTTCCTATTTGAAGGAAAATGGCCGTCCTCTCGCACCAGCCGACATTCAGAACCACCGCTGTTTACGTTATCGCTATCCCAACACCGGACTGCTGGCTCCGTGGGTTTATGCCCCACCTCACGAGCAGCCTCGCTTGCCTGAAACCATGATCTTCAACAATAGCGATGCGGCACTGCGGGCTGCGGTCGGTGGTCTGGGGCTCGTGCATCTGCCTGTTTACGTTGCGTGGGACGCCATTGCTTCAGGGAAACTGATGCCGCTTCTGGCCGATTATTGTCTTTCCATCGAATCACTCTGGATCATATGGCCAGCGTCCCGCAGCCTCTCTCCCAAGGTCAGGGCTTTCGCGGATTTTATCATCGAACAGTTCGCGGCAATGCCTGAAGCGTTTATGGCCTTCCGGGATGGGTACAAAAAAACGCCAAGTAGATCGTCATTCTGAACATCTGCTTTTCACAATTGGATCCTTCTGACCGTACCTTCCGCTTGGCCCGCTGACCCGGACCCATGCTGCGCATCTAAAACCCGGCCCCTATAATCGATCGCTAGTTTTGCAGGCGCGGCTGAGGAAAACGCTGGAGCACCGGCTCAGCCGTCTCCACGATCAGCGCCTGGCACCTTCTCGCGGGCCGCGTAGCCGGCCGGCCGCATGCTGAGATCGGCCGGTAACCGGATGGTATGTTTGATCCGCGTGGCGGTCATAACCCCAGAGGATCTTGGTCTGGTTCATGACAGGAACCGATCAGGTGGCACACCAAAGCCCGGTTCAATTACAAACGATGCCGCCATGACCTGGCGGCATTGCGGATAAAAAACGGACAGTTCGGGGAAAGCCGGCCGTCAGTCTCGGGCTTCGCCCAAGGTGGGATAGTCGATATATGCGTCTCCCCGGCTCGTTGGCGTGTCAGCGGGGCCATGATGACCCGATTGGGCAATGTCAGATCGCCGACCCGCAGGGGCGTAAACAGAGAAACCAAAATCCGTCTCCCGGCCAGATGTGAAGTCCCACGGAAGGATGCGCCCACCGGCCGGGTGTCCGCAAGAACGCCTCCCGCCCCGTCGAGACCGGATACGCGCGTCGCTTCGCAGGGCCGCGTCAAAGGTTTCTATGGGCGACAGCGCTGATCGCGACGCTGCCGATCAAAAGAATCACCGCGACGATCTGCACCCCAGAAAGTCCATGATCCGACCAGAGACATCCATATAGCAGCGCGAACAGCGTTTCCCCGACCGCCATCTGACCGCTCAGCGTCATCGGAAGCCGCCTGCTGCACGCGTTCCAGAATGTTCCCCCCAGCACGGAAGCTATCACCGCCACTCCGATCGAAACCCCGATGAAGCCAAGCCAGCACGATGTCGCATGCGCACCCGACCCAAATCCGGCGAATGGAAGCGCCGCCAGGCCGAGCAGGCCGGTGGCGACACCCGTCGCCAGGCCCCATTCTCCCGCGCCGACATCGGGCAGACGCCGCATCCAGCGTGCATTCAGAATGGCGAAAGCGGTCCAGGAACCCAGACCCGCCGCCGCGCACGCCATCCCTTCCGCGCGGTGAACCCAGTCGCTTGTTCCGCCGGCCGCATGGCCAAACGCACCCATGCCGGTCAGTGTGATGCCTGTGATCATGAGAAGCAGCGACGGCCACAATGTCCGGGCCTGAAGCGCACCGGGCTCCCGCATGCCGAACACCGCGATCAGGACCGGCAGGAAGCCGGTGATGATCGCGGTCGTTGCAATGCCTGTCAGCCTCACCGCGGCACCAACCAGCACATAGTAGGCGATGTTACCGATGACGCCGAGACAGAACAGGCCACCCCAGCCCTCGACCGGGATCCGGCCGGCGACGGATCTCCAGCGTGGAAGCAGCAGCACGCCGGACATCACGCCATAGGCAATATAGCGTGCCTCCGAGAGCTGAAAGGGGCTGAAATCCGGCACCAGCAAGGGGGCAAGGAAGATGACACCCCAGCATGCTCCGGCAGCAACACCGTAAGCCAACCCGGCGACCAGGGGGACGGGAAATGAGACACTCGACATGCGCTCCTGTCTGGCAGGCGTGCACGGTCCGGTCTTGTCCTGGGCTCGCGCTTTTTGTCAGACTCTCCAGAAACCTGTCGCGTTCAGGAACTGGCCCGACGAAACGCACCCGGCGTCATGCCGGTCTCGCGCTGGAATGCGCGGGTCATGGCACTCTGGTCACAGAATCCTGCCCGTAGTGCCAGCGCGGCGAGTGGCTCGGACGTCTCATTCATCCAGAGTCGAAGCTGGCGGATGCGTTCGGCGTTCACCCATGCGCGTGGCGTCAGCCCCGTCCGTTCGCGAAACAGGACGTGCAGCCGTGACGGACTGACGCCAGCCAGCCGCGCCATGACCGTCGTTGTCCAGATGCCCCCCGGATTGACCTCGATCGCGCGCATGAGTGAAGCAAGCCGACCGTCATCCTGGCCTGTGTGGTACGCCATCAGGCTGGCGCAGAGCAGCGGCGCCCATTGTGTCACGAGTTCGGCGGAGACAGTGCCCTGCTGACAGGAGACACGCATGAAGTCGACCAGATAACGCGCGGGCGATGGCAGATGCAGGAAATGTTGCCGTGCCATTGTCTCGCGCAACGGCGGATCGATAAGCCCTGCCTCGATATCGACGACCAGAAACCGGTTTTGCCCCAAGGCATATTCAGCATGGTCAGTTTCCTGATCCACGAAAGCAATACGTCCGCTTTTCAACTTGTCGCCCCGGCCGCCGATATCGAGTTCCAGCGCCCCGACAAGCGGAAGGACAAGCTGCGCAAAACTATGCCGCGTTCTGGTACTATGACCTCCATAACTTCGGATTGCGGCGCGCATCCTGCCTGGCCTTCTTACTCAGCTTCATCGCGTTGAGGCATTATCATAGGCCGTCAAACTCCGGTAAAGAACAGGCACGGGGAAAACTGCCATTCCATCTTCAGGGAGTTCTCATCTCACGGTCTCGTCCAAACGGATGACCCAGCCTGTTGCGTGAGCCATCTTTCCAGAACCTCCACGCTTTCCGTCATCTGCGCGCCCCTGGGCCGGATCAGCCCGTAGGACGTCCCGTCGGCATCGAACCCGACCGGCGCAAGCAGCCGCCCGTTCGCGACATCGTCTGCCGCGATGATCCGGGGCGACAGGGCGATGCCCAGGCCACTGGCGGCAGCTTCCAGCATCATGAAATGATGGTCGTATAGACGGACGTCGCGCGGTGCGGGAATGTCGGGCCGGGACGTCAACCAGTTCTTCCACGCCTCGGGCCGGGTCCGGGACCCTAGCGCCAGATAATCTCCGCCCGCGAACTGCTCCGCCATGTCGGGCCGCACCACCGGCCCGACCGATTCCGGCACGAGCGTGGTGACGGACCAGTCGGGATCGAGCGGGAAATCGAGGCGCCGGATCGCCAGCGTGATGCGCTCCCGCGCGAAATCCAGCGCCCCGCCACCGGTCGAAAGATGCACGTCGATGCCGGGATGCCGATCCTGGAAGTCCGACAGGCGCGGGATCAGCCAGCGCATGGCCAGCGACCGCTCGCAGGACAGCACGATCGGCGGCGCGGCGGCGGACGACCTGATCTCGGCCAGCGCCGCCGCGATCCCGCCCAGCGCGTCGCTCGCCGCGCGGGCAAGCCGCTCGCCGTCCCGGGTCGGCCGCACGCCACGCCCGTCCGGTTCCAGCAATGTCAGGTTCAATTCGGCGGCCAGCTTGGACACCCGGCGGCTGACCGCCCCATGCGTCAGGGCCAGTTCCACGGCAGCCGCCCGCACCGAGCCCAGTCGCACCACCGCCGCGAAGGCGCGCAGATCGTCCAGCGACGGAATATCGGATCGCTTCATTGGTCAGTTTCTATCACCGGAACAGGTCAGTTCATATCGATTTTCCCCCGGCACCGTTCCGCTATTCTCACCATCATGACCACACCATCCTTCTGCCACACCCGGCCGCTGGCCGTCACGATGGGCGATCCCGCCGGGATCGGGCCGGAAATCGTGGCCCGGATGTTCCTGCGGCGACCGGTGCAGCGGCACTGGATCGTGGTCGGCGATCCGCTGGTGATGCGCCATGCGCTGGCCGCACTCGATCCGGCGGCGCGCGTGCGCCGGATCACAATATCGGCCGAAGCCCGGTTCGACGACGACGTGCTGAACGTCCTGGCGTCATCGGAAGGCGTTTCCCTGCCGCCCATAGGCCGGATCAGCGCCGAAAGCGGCCGTGCCGCCTATGCGGCAATCATTGCCGCCATCCGGCTGGCAAAGACCGGTGCCGTCCGGGGCATCGTCACCGCGCCGATCCATAAGGAAGCACTCGCCGCCGCCGGCCTGCATTATCCCGGCCACACCGAAATCCTTGCCGAACAGGCAGGTGGCGCAGATGTCGCCATGATGCTGGCGAACGAAGATATCCGCGTCGTACTGGTGACCATCCATTGCTCGCTGCGGGATGCGATCCGACGTGCCGATCATCCCGCGCAGATGGCGGCGATCCGTCTGGCCCATGCGGGCGCGCAGGCACTGGGCATCGAACATCCGCGCGTCGCCGTGGCGGGTCTCAACCCCCATGCCGGGGAAGGCGGCCTGTTCGGCGACGAGGAAGCCCTTATCATCGCGCCCGCCATCGCACAGGCCCGGCGGGAGGGCATCGATGCATCCGGCCCCTGGCCCGGCGACACGGTGTTCATGCAGGCGCGCCAGAAACGCTTCGACGTCGTGGTGGCGCAATACCATGATCAGGGGCTGATTCCGGTGAAATATATGGGCCTGGCGCAGGGCGTGAACATCACGCTCGGCCTGCCCTTCGTGCGCACCAGTCCCGACCACGGCACCGCCTTCGATGTCGCGGGACGCGGCGTTGCCGATCCGTCCAGCCTGGAGACGGCCTTCGATTACGCCATTCGTCTCACCGGAGCCGCGACATGATCCGACCTGACTTCATTTTCATGCTGACCCGCCACGACCGGACGGTGGAGAATGCAGCCGATCTGGTCGAAACCGCCCGAGCCGCGGGGGTCCGCCATATCGGGTTCAAGGATATCGGCCTGCCGTTTGCAGCCCTTCAGGCTCTTGCCAGTACCATCCGGCAGGCCGGGGCGAAGATCTATCTGGAAGTCGTCTCGCTCGATCGCGAGAGCGAGCTTCGCTCGGTGCGGGCCGGGATCGCTCTGGGCGTCGATTATCTGCTGGGCGGCACGCATGTCGATGATGTTCTGCGGCTGCTGGAAGGCACGACGATCCGCTATTTCCCCTTCCCCGGCCGGATCACCGGGCACCCCAGCATTCTCGAAGGGCCCGAGGCCGAGATCGTGCGCAGCGCGGTCGATCTGGCTTCCCGGCCTGGCGTGCATGGGCTGGATTTGCTGGCCTATCGGTTCACGGGAGACGTGCCGAGTTTGATGCGACGGATCTGCGAAGCCGTGGCGGACAAGCCCGTCATTGTCGCCGGCTCGCTCGATCGGGCGGAGCGTATCCGGGCGGCTGCCGCGGCCGGTGCCGCCGGTTTCACGGTCGGCACGGCAGTTCTCGACGGGGCGTTTCCAGCACCGCCTGATCTGGCGCGGCAGATCGCCTATATCCAGACTACCGTTCGGCAACTCTGATGAAGACGCAAGCAATGGAAAAAATAAACCTGGTGCAGGCCTTCACGACATTTTCCGACTATTGGAGCCCCCGTGTGGCCGGCGACATCAACACGTCCCAGATCAAGCTGGCGAAATTCAAGGGAGCGTTCGACTGGCACCATCACGAGCATGAGGACGAACTGTTCCTGGTCGTCTCCGGGACATTGCGCATGCATTTCCGGGAACGTGACATCGACATCGAAGCCGGCGAATTCATCATCGTGCCGCATGGCGTGGAACATTGTCCCGAAGCTCTGGGCGATGAATGCCATGTCGTCCTGCTGGAGCCGAACACGACCCTCAATACGGGCAATGTGACCAACGACCGCACCGTGCATGCGCTTTCCCGAATATAGTCGGGAAAAGGCCGGTCAGGAATGTAGGCCAGCTTCGCGGGCCGGTGTTCCAGCCCGGTCTGCGCCGCAAGCCTGACCGCCGCCTGGTCAAGATCGGAAAAAAAAGCCGTCAAAGGGCGCTCACCCCCGACGGTATTTTCCGAAATCAGCCTTCACAATGCGGGTATGGACCGTCAGTCGGCATTTCTGCCGGCCGATCGTCCCGAACAATATCAGCCTCCGGAACGCTGTGCCGCTGTTTACTCATCGCCGGCCTGATGGATGAAGTCATCGATCCCGAACTGACATCAGCAATCAGCCGCCTCGTTGCGGACAGCGCGACGGACGCCATCGAGATCCATGCCATCCGTCCGCGCACAGACGGAACACCATTTTCGTCGAGATGCATCTCGTGGTGCCTGGCCAGATGCCCGTATCCGACGCTCACCGGATCTGTGATCGCATCGAGATGCCGTCTGCGTGAACATTTCGGTGGGACAGTCGTCAATATCCACATCGAACCGGAGGAAAAGGCGAAGGGCAACGACGCCATCACTCCGTCGCCACTGCCACCCCAGGTCTATGGCGAACCATCTCCGCAACATGCCAGTCGCCCATGTTCCTGAACCGGCGGGCACGGAACGTCACCATAGGAGCAGAAGACGCAGCAATCCCCCCGCTTCGGTTTCAACAATACGCCGCAATGCGGGCAATCGTAAAAGAACTGGCAGGCATCGGTCGGCATGGTTTCCAGCGATTGCTGGCCACATGCGGGACAGGTCAGGAGCGAGGCGGCCCGAATCATCTTACAGACAGGCTCCTGAGCAGGACGGGTTCCAGGCGCGGCCATGCCAGCGCCGCCAGCACGATGAGCGCGGTGGCAAAGGATAGCATCTGGATAGTCCCGATGCGTCGCCTGGCAGCCCCACTTTCCGCACCCGCACAACAGACCCTGGCCTTCCGCCGATTGAGCGCCCAGGCACTGACCAGCGCCGCGACCGCCACCGCAATCAATGGCACGCGCCACGGCGCCAGTCTCGACAAAGCACTGAAGACCCCCGCGCCGGCACCCAAAGAAGCGAAGGCGAGCGGAATGAGGCAGCAGGACGACGCGATCAGTGCACCCACACTGGCTGCCATACCGCCCGCGACACACAGGACTCCACCTCTTTCCATGCCCATGCGGCTACGTGATGTTCGTTGAGGCAGGTCCGCCGTCTCGGCCATGATCGTCACTTTCCTATTGCATCGAGGTTCATGCTACACCCCGTAGTGGCTACGGACTCAAGAGCAGGGATGACGCATGGCGGCCATCACGATCGGCAAGCTGGCATCGGAAACCGGCGTTCATCTGGAGACGGTGCGCTACTATGAGCGCATCGGCCTCATTCCCGCGCCGCGAAGGGCGCGTAATGGCTATCGCCACTATCGCCTTGAGGATGTCAGGCGCCTGTCATTCGTCCGGCGCGCGCGGGATCTTGGTTTCGATATCGAGGAAATCAGGACGCTGCTCGCCCTGGCAGAGCCCGGCCAATCCTCCTGCGACGAGGTCAGAAAACTCGCCATAGCTCATCTGGGCGACATCCAGAGCAAGATCTCCGACCTGCAACGGCTCGCATCGCTCCTGACAACAAGCATCGAACAATGTCATGGCTCGGAGGTCCCGACTTGCCCAGTGCTCGATATGCTGGGTGCCCCTGTGGCGTGATGCCCTACTCCCTTTTTACGCTACCGCCAGTCCGGCGCCTGCCGCAGATCCTCGATCATGAACTCACGACCGGACGGCACGTCTTTCGAGAAATAG
The DNA here is from genome assembly GCF_014174375.1 of Gluconacetobacter asukensis. Classification (GTDB taxonomy): domain Bacteria; phylum Pseudomonadota; class Alphaproteobacteria; order Acetobacterales; family Acetobacteraceae; genus Gluconacetobacter; species Gluconacetobacter asukensis. The sequence goes on along the minus strand of NZ_JABEQE010000025.1, from coordinate 10,008 downwards.
AATACCGTGTCCTTCGGAAAGAAATGCTGCGCTTCGGGAAAAAATTGGTGGAAGGCTGCCCGCGCTCGCTGCCGAATGGCCTCTTCCTCCACATCATAAAAGCGTCGCAACAGGTCGAGCAGATAGTCGAAGAAGTTATGACCGATGAAGCGGTCATAGACGATGCTGTAATATTGTTCCATCGACTGGCCGGCGTCCGGAACAAGACCTACCCCCGGGAATGGCAGGCCGAGATCGCAGCGCCGCCGTGTTTCCGTATCGATCCAGATGTCGAAATCGCGATGCACGATCCGCCTTGGCCCGAAGTTCCGGTCGATTTCAAGCAGCGTATTCTGGGCATGCGATTCCAGCAGCAGGCCACGACGCGCGCCCCAGCACCAGAATGCGATGACGGGAATGATGATCTCGTTGACCACGAACGCGGCCGGATCGACGCGCAGCCGCGCGATCATCTGCACCAGCAGCGGCGGATCATCCAGGGCGTGGATGTCCCGCCCATAGAGCGCAAAGCACGGAATCAGAAAGCGGTCGGCGATGAGCGGCCGGGGAATGACTTCCCGCACCAGGAAACCCCAGGCCTTCTCGTCGGTGCCGAAAGCGAAGCCGAGCGTATCGGGCAGATAGGCAAACCGCTCCGACGGCACCTGCGCCATCTCCGCCGTGATGGCGACGCTGTTCTGGATGTTGCGCCGCCGCAACCCGCGGTTGAAGCGGGAGATCCGCACCGGATAATGGAGCTTGAGACAATGCGGCGCCACCTCCGGACCGACTGTCAGGACGGTGCGGGTCGATGCCGTGGGCGCGACCCGGATCGGCGCGCCGCGCGGCAGGGCACGAAGTTCCTCGAGATGCGCAATCCCCTCCATGGCCCACGTCGCGGGATGGATCACAAACCGGATGCCTTCCGGCCGCAGATACTGCTCGGCCAGATGTCCGGCAGGAGCCGCCTGGAACACGGAGACTCGCTCCCGAGGCACCGTGACGGTGACGAGATCGAACGATGCCAGCTCGCTTTCCGGCTGATAGGCTGGCGCTGCCTCTGTTCGTGCCGCCACTGGACTATACGTCTTCGTGCCCAGGCCGACATAGCGCTCCATATAGAGCAGCGACTGGCGATCCTGGATGACGGCATCGAGTTTCATGGACATGCCCCACGGGGGAACGGCACGATACCGGCAGCCGGAGCAGCCGGAGGACGCGCGTTCCCTTACCCTTTCTTCAGGTTCATCTGGTCGAGCGCTGCCTTCAGGCCCTGCGCCAGCCGGCCCGCGTCGTCATTCGCCCAGAAATGCATGAAGAACAGCCGGGGCTGATCATTCAGCATGTGATTATGCAGCGCCGTGACCGCGATGCCATGGTCTCGCAGCGTGCGAAGTACCGGATTGACCTCGGACGCAATCAGCACGAAGTCCCCTGCGATCGCAGCCTTGCCGCCACCTGTTGGCTGAAAATTGATCGCGATGCCGGTTCCCATGGCAACCGGCATCGCCATCGTGTCACTCGTCAGCGTCTCGGCCCGCGGGATGGTGAACTGATAGACCCCGCCATTGGCTTTTCCGGTCTGCCCGAGAATCCGATCCAGCATCGCGGTGTCGAGATCGAGCGGTTTCGGGGAGGCCGCATTCGCGGGAGCACCCAGCGGCGTCCTGGTCAGCAGCAGCGCCGCGTGCAGGATCTGGGCCAGCTTTACGGGATCACCGTGTCCGTCAATGTGCATGTACATCGTCATCGGTTCGGCCCGCAGCAGATGGTTGTGCAAGGCGGTGATCTCGAAGCCGCCCTCGATCAGGCGCGTCATCACCGGCTCGACCTCATCCTGGGTCAGCACCAGATCGCCCATCGCCATGGCATCCTTGCCCATCGGCAGAAAGGCCAGCCAGGACCCAAGCGCCAGCGCTGGCTTGATTGCCACGCCATCGAGCGTGACCTTGAGGTCGGAGCGCGGCAGGGCCACGCGATAGACGCTGCCGGGCAATTCCATGCCGGGTTTGCCGAGGGTCTCACCCACGGCTGCCCAGGGACCGGGCGCGGCAGAAGCTGGGGCGGCCCACAGCATCGCCATGAACGCCGCGCCCGTCATGAATCGTCTCAGCATTTTTCTTCTCCTTGATCGGTGGCGGTGCTGACCGGCATTGCCTGCTCGCTCTCGGCCCAGGCCCGAAGGGCGTCGTAAAGGACGAAGCCACGCCTCAGGATCTCGTGATCGTCGGGCGCGATCGTCCGCAGCCCTCGGAAATCGCCAGCAGTCCCGCCGATTGGGGTGTCAGATTCAGTCGATCGGTGTCCGTGCCCCGTACGATCGCCGCGACCATTGAAATGGCCGGATCACGATCGAGACCGTAACGGGCGACGAAGGCGTCGAAGCTGCGGCGCTCTCCGACATGCCCGAATTTGACCCCCGGAACGTCGACGGGGATCGCACCGGTCGCCTCGACGACTGGCTGCATCACGCCTCTGCAACACCAGAACTAACAAATGATACAGCGGTTGCACCCTGAGAGGGGCATTCCTAAAATAAACCTCATGAGCGCGGAGTCCTCCCGAACCGGGCAGCCCTGGCTGCTCCTGATCCACCAGTTGCCGCCGAAGCCGGCCTATTTCCGGGTGAAGATCTGGCGACGGCTGCAGGGCATCGGCGCGGTCGCGGTGAAGAGCACGGTTTATGCGCTACCGGCGGGAGCCGAAACGCAGGAAGACCTGGAATGGCTCCTGAAGGAGATCGTCGAAGGCGGCGGGGAGGCGATGATGTGCGAAGCACGGCTGATCGATGGCCTGTCCGACGCACAGGTGCGCGCCCTGTTCGATGCCGCGCGCAACGCTGATTATGACGCGATTTCTGACGAAACGCGGGAACTTGGCCGCGCACTTGATGCCGACCGCTCCGAGGACAAGCGGGCGGAAATCCACACCCAGCTCCGCCGGCTGCGCAAACGCGTTGCGGCGGTCGCGCGCATCGATTTCTTCGGGGCCGGCGGTCGCGACGTGCTGGAGGCAGTTCTGGACGGGTTGGAGGCACGGGCAACGGAGAACGATGGGGAGGCAGGCACCTCAGATACGGCACGAGCGAGTGTGCGTCGGGCGCTTCAGGGACGTGTCTGGGTGACGCGCCAGGATGTGCATGTCGACCGCATCGCCTGCGCATGGTTGATCCGACGCTTCATCGATCCTGCCGCCACCATCCGCTTTGTGCCGAGCAAAGGCTACGAACCGAAGAAAGGCGAACTGCGTTTCGACATGTTCGCGGGCGAATTCACCCACGAAGGCGATCAATGCAGTTTCGAGGTGTTGCTGGCTCGTGCCGGACTCACCGATCCGGCGCTCCGGGCGATCGGCGAGATCATCCATGACATCGACCTCAAGGACGGCAAGTTCGGCCGCGAGGAGGCGACAGGCATCGCGCATCTTATCTCCGGCGTTGCCATGGTCAATCAGGGTGATGAGCAACGGACTGCGCTGGGGGGCGCGATTTTCGAGAGCCTGTATTCGTATTTCCGCGCGCAACAGGAATGATCTCCAGGAACGCGATCGCATGCGCGCATCTGTCGGAGATCGCCCGCAAGCTTCACGACCTGCCGGCTCTGCCCCGGGAACTGGCCATCTTGATCGAGCAATGCCGTCACGGCACCGCCGCCGACCGCCGCATTATCGCATGCGCTGCCGCCGCGATGCACATAAGATCGCTGCTATCGTCGCACAGCATGCGTGAACAACAACACAGAGTGGAGCACTGCACGATAATGGCGTCCAAGCCGCGACGGGCTATCCTCGCAAGAACCCGATCGCCACCGGCTCGATCAACGGCCAGAGCCAAGCAAGACACCCCATGATCGTGACGAAACCCATGACGTCGAGTGCGTGATTCTTGATGAGCTTTCTACCAGCGGACCGGCAAGAAACCGCTCATGTTGCGAAATTGTGGTCTGACCCTCGCTATAATCCATCTCCGGATGGGAGAATCCTGATCGAACGAAAGAGATGACAACGATGAATTCCACATCACCGAACGACATGGCCGGCACCCTACGGCGGGCCGTCTCTCTCGTGGGGCTTCTGAACCTGGCCTATTTCGGCATCGAATTCACGGTGGCGCTTGCCATCGGCTCGGTTTCCCTGTTCGCGGACAGCGTCGATTTTCTGGAGGATGCCTCGGTCAATTTCCTGATTGTGACGGCACTTGGCTGGACGGCGCGCAGCCGGGCGCGGGTCGGGATGACCCTGGCCGCTATCCTGTTGATTCCGGCGCTCGCGACACTTTGGACCGCATGGCAAAAATTCAATCTTCCGACGCCGCCCCATCCACTGGCCCTCACAGTGACGGGATTGGGGGCGCTGCTCGTGAATGTCTTCTGTGCGCTGATGCTGACCCGCTATCGCTATCACGGCGGCAGTCTGACGCGTGCCGCCTTCCTGTCGGCGCGTAATGACGTGCTGGCCAATATTGCCATCATCCTCGCGGGCCTGGTCACGGCCTTGCTGTGGCATTCCGCATGGCCGGACCTGCTCGTTGGGCTCGGTATCGCCGTGATGAACGCCGACGCCACCCGCGAAGTCTGGCAGGCAGCGCGCGATGAGCACCGCGCGGCAGCATAGTCCCCTCGATTTACGTCCGTAGCGCGAACAGGACCAGTGAGACCGTGCAAGGCAGAACAAACCCGTCAGGACTGTGAAAGCAGCCACTCCACAATCACGACGTCTTGCCAATACCCGTCGCGTTGGACGTGTTTCCCCCGCCCGTCATGCTCTGCAATACGCCATCGCGTCGGATCAGACCGTGAAACAGGGCAGCCCCGATATGCGCAAGGACGAGCCCGAACAGCGCGAACGCCAGCACCGTATGCGCCGACCGCAGCCATGCCCACATTGTCGGATCATGCGGCAGGATCGGCGGCAGAAGCACGGACTGCCCCCATAGAGGGATCGGATAGCCCCCCGCGGACAGCATCCCCCACCCGACGAGAGGCAGAGCGATCATCAGCATATAGAGCAGAACGTGGGATGCCCTGGCGGCAAGCTTCAGAAGCGGCGGAAACTCCGCAGGTAAAAGCGGCGCGGGTGTCCGGAGCCGGTTTGCCAGACGCAGGAGAGCGAGCACAAGAATCGCAATCCCCAGAGGGCGGTGAATTGTGACCAGCCGATGATAGTGCGGACCGACGGACGAGGCCATGAAGAGCCCGATGAACAGCATGACGAGGATCGAGGCCGCCATCAGCCAGTGCAGGACGCGCGAAAGAAGGGAAAACTGCGTTATGACATTCATGATCTTTTTCCTTCCACCTGACCGGGTGTCGCAGTCATGACGGGGCTGACGGCGCTCGGGCCACGCGTTTCGCCGGAGCGTAGAAAGAAGGAGCGCATATAGGCTGCCGAGCGGACCTGAAGAATCGGATCGGCGGATGGCACGATGCCCGGAGGCAGGGCCAGCGGATCGAAGCTGATGCCGGTGCAGGGACCGCCATCCTCGCTTTCGACGGTCGCCAGCGTGAGGGTTCCGGCGTCGATCTGCCGATCATCGTCGGCCCAGATCTGGCTGGGATCGTCCACGGCGTCATGGGCGCCGGCCAACGTCATCATCAGGTGCCATTGCAAGGGATGTTCGTGGATTTCCGCAACGAGGTTCCGGAAGAGATAATTGGGATCGCCCGTGCGCTCATCAGCCGGCGCGACGGATTGTGCGGGCACCATGGCCCAACGCACGGGCGTCTTCGCGCCGTCAGATGCCACGAGCAGAAAGCTGTCAAGGCTGTGATAGGTATCGTCGGCAAAACCGGACGAAACGAAGCGGTGCGCAATCTCGTCGGCCGCTTTCTGGAGCCATGGATGATTTGTGAGAAAGCCGTTCATAGACGCAGGATCGGGCTTTCCGGTCGAGGGATCGATCCGCTGGGTCAGGAACTGATCGGACGCGTCGCGCGCATCGCGCAGCGCCAGGACCGGGGGGTCATTCATCCCCGTCCGCCATTCCGGCGCATCCGGCGGCATGAAACGCAACGCCATGCTGCGCACCGTCGCCGGATTATCGGCCACGTCGGGCTGGCCGACAGCAAGGGCGAAGCGCCCCACGACAGGGACGTGCCGCTCGCGGAAGACGGCGGCATCCGACAGATGGGCTGCCGTGCCGCTGGCATCGAACCATCCCCCGACGCACACGCCCTTCGCATGCCTTCGCCGGAAACCGTGGCCATAACTCCCGGAGGCGTGCATTTCGCTCATCAGCCGGTCTTGCGTCACGCGGTGAGGGGAAAATCCTCCACCCGCCCAGAGGAAGCCAAGCGCAAGCGCGGCAGGGGCCGCGACCACGCCCGCCCAGCGCAACGCGACGCCTGGCGGCCCCGAGGATTTTGTCGCCATTGTTCCCGATCCTTATGAAAGCCTCTGTCGGGTGGACGCTCGCGGGACAGGATCTATTCCCCGCGGACAACAGATTTCTCGGAATATTTTTCTCAATTGCCGCTGAAACGGGAATAAACCAGCGTCGGGAGCGTCTTCACCAGTGCGACGACGACCGCAGGAGAGGCAGGCACGGGTGAGCGATGGCGACGATATCAGGCTGCAGAGCGCCATACCGGCGTTGAGGCGCTATGCCCGGGTGCTGACGCGCGACCCGCATCAGGCAGACGATCTGGTGCAGGATTGCCTGGAACGCGCGCTGACCCGCCTGCATCAGGTGCGCGGGCGGCCAGACTTGCGCCCGTGGCTGTTTACCCTCGCGCATCATCTCCATGTCAGCCAGTGGCGCCGGTTGAAGCGCCTTGTGCCGATGGCGGAGACGACCGTCCCGGAACAGGTACAGGAGGCTGATCAGACTTTGCATCTGGAATGGCAGACGGTCGCTCAGGCGTTCGACCGCCTGAGCGACGACCACCGGCAGGTGCTCATGCTCGTCGGTGTCGAAGGGCTGGAATACGGTATGGTTGCCGAAATACTTGGCGTGCCGATCGGCACCGTCATGTCCCGCCTCTCCCGCGCGCGTTCAGCTCTGCACCGGCTCGTCGAAAGCGAGGATCGGCCCAGGCTTAGGAGGGTGAAATGACACTGCCGGAGCGCCCCGTGACCGAGGACGATCTTCATGCCTGGGTCGACGATCTCCTGTCTCCCGAACGGCGCCGGACGGTCGATGCCTGGCTGGCGACCAATCCGGAGGCGCAGCGCCATATCGCGGCATGGCGCCGGGAGCGCGATCTCCTGTCTGCGGCGATGGATGCGGAACTCCAGGACCCCGTACCCGCGCGTTTTGACGTTGCCCGCCTGAGGCAACGCAGGCCGCAGCGCATCAGCACGCCTCAGATGGCGGCTTCAGTCGTGCTTGCCCTCGCCGCAGGCCTGGGCGGCGGGTGGTTGCTGCGGGACCGGTATGTGCCCATCGGCATCGCGTCCGTCGAACAGGAGGCGGCCATGTTGCAGGATGCGCGGGTGAGCGTCGCCGTCACAGGGGGCGATACCGTGCAACTGGCAGCCTGGGGCAGCCGGGCGCTGGGGCGTTCTGTCCGACCGCCGGATCTGTCCGCGGCAGGCTACAATCTGACCGGTGGCCAGCTCGTTACGACGGATCACGGCCCGGCCTGCCTGTTCTTCTACCGGGACGGCGATGGCACGCAGATTTCCCTGTTCGTACGCCCCATGCATGGGAAGGACATGACCGCCCCGATGCGTCCGATGCGTCGCACGCCGGGCTATGTCTGGGCACAGGACGGGCTCGGGATCAGCATGATGGCCGACACCCCCGTCAGCGGTCTGCACGCCCTTGCCGATCGCGCGCGGGAGTTGATGTGACCGCATACCCGACGTCTGACGGTCTGCTGTGCCAGGCGGCGCAGCGGCACAGGCGAAATGTCGGGCAGATGGGCCGATATTGGCCTGCGGCAAACCTGACCGCAACCGACGCCGCGAAGCCAACTCGTTTCGATAACCATGCTTCACAGTTCTTCGCTTTCGCGAATCACGCGTGTCAGTTCTCGCAGGCCCGGCGGCGAATGTCGACGGCTGGAATAGTAGATGGCGAACGGCGCGCCCATGGATGCCCAATCGGGCAGGACGATTTCGAGCGCGCCCGTTGCAAGTTCCGCTTCGACGCATCGTTCCAGGCAATAGACCAGTCCTATCCCCTTCACCGCGGCGGCCACACCCATGTCGGTATCGTTCACACGCAGGCAGCCTGGTCCTTCGATACGGACCAGGGCATCGCCATTGCCGAGTTCCCACGGGTAGGTCGAATGATCGCCGATCCGCATCTGGATGCAGCGGTGATCGTGCAGATCCTGCGGCCGTGAAGGGTATCCGTTCCTGTTCAGATAATCGGGGGACGCCGCGATCACCCAACGCAGCGGCGTCGTCAAAGGAACGGCGATCATATCCTTTGGTACGCGTTCCATGAATCGGACGCCGGCATCATATCCCTCTTCCACGATATCCACGAACCTGTCCTCAACGGCAATGTCGAGATGGATCAGGGGAAATCGTGTAAAGAACGCCTGCAAGACAGGGGCGAACAGCAGGCGGCTTGCATCTTTCGGAACGTTCAGGCGTAACCGCCCGGAAGGCCCTTCCCGGTGGGCGTCGAGAGCGGAAAGCCCGTCACAGATGATATCGAAACCGGCGCGCAGGGCCTGTGCCAGGTCGTCGCCGGCCGCCGTCAGCGCGACCGAGCGGCTGGTGCGATGCAACAGGCGCACGCCGACCCGGCTTTCCAGACGGCGTATGGTGTGACTCACTGCTGAAGTCGTCACGCCGAGATCCACGGCCGCCTGACGAAATCCGCCGCAGCGCACGATTGTAAGGAACACGTTCAGATCCGCGAGGTCGGAACGTTCAAAGCGGCTCAAAAGATGATTTCCTCTCAATGCAACGTTGATACGGCTTCATCCTATTGCCCTTCTGCCGTCGGATGAAAGCGTATATGTCGTGCCTCGAACATCACAGGAGCGGAAACAAAATGACCGGAACAGGACTTGGCCGCCTGAATGGCAAGAGCGCGATCATTACCGGCGCCGCCAAAGGGATCGGCGCCGCCACGGCACGTCTGTTCGCGGCGGAAGGCGCGCGGCTGATCCTGAGCGACATCGACGAGGTCGCTTTGCACGCCCTCTGCGACACACTGACCGCGGAAGGCGCGACCGCTTACCCGGTCGTGGCCGATGTTTCGCAGGACGCCGAAGTCCGCGCCATGGTAACCGAAGCCGTCGCGCGGTTCGGAGAAGTCTCCATTCTTGTAGCCAACGCCGGCATCATCCCGGAGGCTACGCTGGAACAGGCCACAGCCGAGCTGTGGGACCATACGATGGCCGTTGACGGACGCGGCATGTTTCTGTCGTGCAAACATGCCGCCGCCGAAATGGTGAAAGCGGGAAAGGGCGCGATCGTCTGCCTGTCCTCGATCTCTGCCTTTGCCGGCCAGCCGGGACAGGCGGTCTATGGTCCGGCGAAATTCGTGGCGTCGGGCATCACCAAGCATCTCGCCATTGACCTCGCGCCAAAGGGCGTTCGCGTCAACGCCGTGGCACCGGGCACGATCAATACGCCTGCCGTGGCCGCCATGGACAAGGAGGGAATCAGAAAGGTCGTCTCCATGCATCCGCTCGGCCGCATCGGTCAGCCGGAAGAAATCGCGAATGCGATCCTTTTCCTGGCATCCGACGAAGCTTCGTTCATCACCGGTGCGGTTCTCCCGGTCGATGGCGGGTATCTCGCGCAATAATCAGTCGCCCTGCAGAGGGTCTCCAGGACTATGACCTGATACCCTCTCTTCGGCGTTACGGTGTCGTATCCTTTCGTGACGGGCGCGGCCGTGCTGTCGCCTTCAGCCTGGCGCCCGGTCAGGCGCACGAACTGCCGCTCGCGCCCGCCATGCTCGACCGGCCTGCCACGCGAACCATTATGGGTCGTCGGCGACAAGGGATATGCCTCCAATGCGTTCCGGGAACATGTCTGGACCATGGGAGCGCGGCCAGCGATCCCGCCCAAGCGCCGGGACGCTGCCGTCGCCTGCCCTCAATGGGCATATCGCAACCGGCA
>NZ_JABEQE010000024.1 GCF_014174375.1 Gluconacetobacter asukensis | reverse complement strand
CGACGCGCGTTTCCTGTTCTTCGGTGCTCGCAGCCTCCGAGGCCGCTCCGCCCCGATGCTTGGAAACCCACGCCGGGCGCGACCCTTCGGGCCGCTCTCGCTCGCCAGCCCGCATTTTCGGTCAGGCTCTGAAGAAAAAGAAGCAAGAAGACTTTTGATCTGTTCAGGGCCATCGCCTGTTCCCAGCACAAGGCTCCTGAACGAATCAGAGTTTTTTGGTTCTTTTTTGCAAAAAAGAACAAACCGGCGGAGCCGGCTCTGCAAACTGCTCCGGACCTGGTCACGATCCGTGCTACAAGCGAGCGATGGAAACCACTCCCCCCATTCCGCGCGCCGTTCTCGTCGGCATCCAGACCCCCGATGTCGATGACGTCGCCCATGAAGCCAGCCTCGAAGAACTGGGCCGCCTGGTCAAAACCCTGGGCTATGCAGTCGTCGGCTCGGTGTCGCAGAAGCGCGAAGGCACGGGTGCCGCGTCGCTTCTGGGCGCCGGCAAGCTGGAGGAACTAGCCGCCCTGACCGGCGGCAGCGGCGTCATCACCTCCATGGCGACACCCCCCATGACCAAGGCCCGGAAACGGTTCGAGGCCACCGCCGAAGCCCCCGGGCCGGCCGAACCCGAGCCGAATGCCTCCGACAGGCCCGAATTCGTGATCGTCGACCACGAACTCTCGCCCAGCCAGATCCGCAACCTCGAACGCGCCACGGGTGCGCAGGTGCTGGACCGCACCGGCGTCATCGTCGAAATCTTCCACCGCCATGCCAACACCCGCGAGGCGAAATTGCAGGTGGAGATGGCGCGCCTGAAATATGTCGCCCCGCGCCTGCGTGAATCCTCCCACGGCGGCGGCCGCCAGCAGGGCCCCGGCGCCGGCGAAAGCAATCTCGCCCTCGATCGCCGCAAGATCCGCGACCGGCTGGCGGAACTGAAAACCCAGCTTGAAGCGGTGCAGCGCGACAGCGACCAGCGCCGCTCCGCCCGCCGCGACCAGCTACGCGTCGCCCTGGTCGGCTATACCAATGCCGGCAAATCCTCCCTGATGCGCGCCCTCACTGGCAGCGAGGTGCTGGTGCAGGACAAGCTCTTCGCCACGCTCGACACCACGGTGCGCACGCTCCAGCCCGAAACCCGGCCGCGCGTGCTCGTCTCCGATACGGTCGGCTTCATCAAGCAACTGCCCCATGATCTGGTGGCCTCGTTCCGCTCCACCCTGTCCGAGGCGCTGGAAGCCTCACTGCTGCTCTTCGTGGTCGATGCGTCGGACCCGACCTATGAAGCGCAATTGGAGGTCAGCCGCAGCGTGCTGCGCGAGATCGGCGCGGATACCGTACCGTCCCGCCTCGTCCTGAACAAGATGGACCGGGTAGACGCCACCCGCCGCGCCGCCCTGCTGGAAAAACATCCCGACGCGATCATGCTCTCCGCCCACGCACCGGACGATGTAGGCGCCCTGCGCGAGACCATCATCGCCTTTTTCGAGGCCGAGATGATCGACGATGTTCTGGTTCTGCCTTACGCCAAACAGAAACTGATCGGCGAGATCTACGAGAGCGCACGGGTCCTGTCCGAAGAACATGACGAAACCGGCCGCGTGCTGAAGGTGCGCGCCCTACCCGGTGCCATGGCCCGGCTGCGGCGCATGCTCGCGTAAAACCGCCAACCCTGGGCCGTTCAGGGCAATCCGGTCCCGCAGCAACCGGCAGCCGGCTTCATCGTCCCCGACAGATCATCCAGGATGCAGCAATCGGGCCCCGGACCACCCGCGCATTCCGCATCGCACGCCGCCACGAACTGAACGAGGCTTTTCTCCAGCGCCGCCAGTTCGCGCAGCTTTACCTGCACGGCGGAGAGATGCGTCTGCGCCAGATCGCGCGCCTCCATGCATGAGCGCGACCGATCCTGGACCAGCGAGACCAGGGTCCGCACCTGCTCGATCGAAAAGCCGAAATCGCGACAACGGCGGATGAAGGTCAGGCGACGGACATCATCCTCGCCATAACAGCGCTGGTTACCCTCTCGCCGGTCGGGGCGCGGGAGGAGGCCGATCTCCTCATAATAACGAATGGTTGCCGCATTGGTGCCGGTACGCCCGGCAAGCGCACCAATCCTGTATCCTGCCATCACGCCCCCCAAATAGCCCTTGAACCTCAAGTTACTTGAACATGTATGCCCTGGCGAGCGGCGCGCATGGCGCCACACGCTACTACAGCACACCCAGGAGCAGACATGAGCGAAGGAATGGACACGGCCACGGACCAGGCACCGATTGCCTGCATGCTGGACGGCGACAGCTACCGGCAGCGAATGGTCTGGATCGCCGACCTGAATGCGCGGGCCCTGAAAGCCGCCCGACGCGACGATCTGCGCCTGACGCTCGATTACGCCCCCTCCGCCATCGCCGACATCCGGCGACTGATCGCGCAGGAACAGGCATGCTGCGCCTTCCTCAGCTTCGACCTGAAAAACCGTCCCGACACCCTGACGCTCGTGGTCACCGCGCCAGAGGCCGCACGCGATGCCGCCGAGACGATCTTCGCCATGTTCCAGGAAAAGACGCCGCAGCCCGCCCCCTGCGGATGCGCAGGAAACTGCGGCCCGGCGAAGGCCGAAGCGAAACCGCAAGGCAATCGGGCCGTCAGCGCCGCCGCCGCGACGGCATCGACGGCGGCACTCGCCTGCGGCGTCTGCTGCGTTCTGCCGCTCGCCCTCCCCGCCGTCCTGCTGGGGTCGGTCGGGGGAATCCTGGCATGGTTCGCCGATGCGCATCGTTACGTCACGCCGGTGGCCCTCCTGGCTGTGGCGGCCGGCTGGCTCCGCGTCCTCCAGCAGTCCCGGCAGACCGGAAAACGGCCCGCCACCTCGACATTGCACATCATGGGTTTCGCGACTGTCATGATGGCGTTGGCCTCTCTGTGGCCGAAATTCGAGGCACCGATCGCCGGCTTCCTCCGCCACTGACCGGCCCCGCAAACGTTCCCAACCCGCTACAGGCAGAACATCGGCCAGACAGGTCGCCGCACCTGTCCGCCCGCACCGCACATCAGAATGTCCGTGTCACGTGAAACATCCATTCCGCTTCCCTCCCGACCATTCGTGTGCCTAAGGCACACACTGAGGAGCGCACCAGAATGCCGACCAAAACGATGCATGACGCATACATCCGCACGAAGCTCCCCGCCCTGCATCGCGCACTGATCGAAATTGTCGGCGTGATGAACCGGCCGGAGCGGAACGAAGCCATGCTGAAGGCCGCTGGCCTCACGCTGGAACGCGCGCTGTTTCCGTTACTGGTGCTGGTCGAGCGGCTGGGCCCGATCGGCGTGGTCGATCTCGCCGGCCGCGTCGGCCGCGACCACACCACGGTCAGCCGCCAGATCGCACGGCTGGCGGAACTGGGGCTGGTCACCCGCCACGGCAGCACGGCGGACCGCCGCGTGCGTGAAGCAACGATCACCCCGCAGGGCAAAGCAGCGACCGACGCCGTCGACCGCGCGCGCGAGACCATGGCCATCGCGCTCTTCCAGGACTGGAGCGAGACCGATTTCGATCAGCTCATCCGCCTCATCGGAATGCTCGCGGAAGGCATGGCGAACATTCCCGCCGAAAGCGCCTGAACGGGCTCAAGGGGCCCGTGACCCCTTGACCAACGGAGAGGAAGCCCGCCGCCCCCGCCTCTCTTCACACGGGCATTATTTCCCCGGCACCAGCGCCTCGAACAGCCGAGCGATCGCCTCGGCACCCGGATCGGGCACGTTGTCCAGTTGCCCTTCGGGAATATAGGAGGCACGCCCGGCTTCCGCCTTGCCCATCCTCGCCGTCGCATCGGCCCCGCCGCGCGCCACGCGCACGATGTCTGCCCACGCCGCGCCCTCATCCAGCGCCCGCACGGCCGGGATCAGCGCATCGAGCATCGTGCGGTCGCCTTCCCGCGCCCCGCCATAACCCTGCATCGCCGCGATGCCTTCCAGCAAAGCTGCCTGCCAGCGCTCCTGTGTGCTGCGCCCCGCCGTCGCGAACAGAATGGACAGCAGCGCGCCGCTCGACCCGCCCGCATGCCGGGCCAGCAGGCGGCCCAGCGTCTGCATCAGCGCCTGGGGGTCGGCCAGCGGCAACCGGTCCAGCGCCCCGTCGATCACACGCGCAGTCTCGGCAAAGGTGGAACCGGCATCGCCATCGCCGATGCGCGCGTCCAGCGCGTTCAGCGCTTCCTCGTTCTCAAGCAGCGCCTTCGCGCCACGCTGCACCGCATCGCGCAGGGCGGGATTGTTCGAAGGCTCGGCAGCAAAAATATCCGGCAACGCCGGCACGGGAATCACCACAGGCTCCTGCCACGGCGCCATGCCCGTCCACGCCGTGGGTCCGACATCGGCCTGCAATGCCGCCGCGATCTCACCGGTCAGTTCCACCAGCGTGAGGGAAAACCCGTTCATGTCCAGCGCGGTCATGAACGGCGCCGGGCCGGCCACCAGCGCAACCTTCCGCGCCAGCGCGCTGCCGGCGAAGGCTTCCAGCAGCAGCGACATCTCGATCACCGGCGTGGTGCCCAGATTGTTCAGCATCAGGGCATAGCGCGCATCGCCCTCCGGCAGGGTCTCCAGCAGAGCATCCGCCGCCAGCGCCATCAGCGCACCGGCATCGGCCAGCGCAATGCGCTGCGCTCCCGGCTCGCCATGGATGCCCAGGCCCAGTTCGCCCTCATCCGCCGCCAGACGGCTGGCATGTTCTTCGTCATATGTATCGCAATCGCTCAGCGACAGGCCGATCGAGCGCGTGCGCGCCGCCACGCCGCCGGCAAAAGCCGCCACCCGGTCGAGCGACGCCCCGCTTTCGGCCATGTGGCCGGCAGCCTTGTGGACCAGTACCGTGCCCGCAATGCCCCGCGCCTGCCGGTGGCCGGGCAGCGAGATGTCGTCACCGACGATCACCATCTCCACCTTCAGTCCCAGCGCGCGTGCCTGCTCGGCGGCCAGCCCGAAATTCAGCCGGTCGCCCGTATAGTTCTTCACCACCAGCAGGCATCCGGCCTCGCCGGTCACGGCCAGAATGCCCGCCAGGATCGCATCCACCCCCGGCGAGGCAAACAGCGATCCACAGACCGCTGCCGTCAGCATGCCGCGCCCCACGAAGCCGGCATGGGCGGGCTCGTGCCCCGACCCGCCACCGGAAATCACGGCGACCTTGCCCGCACCCCGGTCCCAGTCCCGCCGCAGGACGACCTTGATGTCGGGATAACCATCCAGGCGGCACAGATCCTTCCCGGCGGGCGAACGCAGCAATCCTTCCAGCGCCTCGGGCACCAGACGTTCGCGCGTGTTGAAGAATCTTTTCATGCCGGAAAAGCCTTTCGCTCCGAATTCCACAATGCGCCTCCGCGCCGACCGGACGGCGGAAGGTGCAGGACAATAGGAAGCTCCCCTGTCCACGACAACGCCGCCCGCACGCGACCCGCCCCCGCTTGCACGGCGGTAGACAGCAGGGCGCAGGAATGCCGGCGCACACCGCGCCGGCACCGCCCCGATGCCGGACAAACGCCCCGCACCGCCACCCCGTTCCCTGGTGCGGCGAGGCCGGCATGCCCCGCCGCCACCCGCACATGTCGGATCAGGCGGGTTCGTCGTGATCCTCGATCACGAGCATCGACGCCGCATGCCCACGGCTGACGGCGATCGGCGGCGGGCCGGGCACATGCTTTTCCTGCTCGCGGACCAGCGTGATCAGGCCGGAACAGATAATCAGGCCAATACCGCTTAGCGTCACCATGTCGGCCCTGTCGCCGAACACCAGATGACCGATCGCCAGCGCCCAGATCATCTGGCTGTACTGGGTCGGCGCGATGGCCCCCGCCGATGCGTGGAGCGCGGAATGCATCAGCAGCACATTCGCCAGCGCCGCCAGCAGCCCGTAACTGGCCAATAGCGCAACCTGATGCAGGCTGGGCAGCGCGAAGGTCGGCAGGCTGACCAGTCCGCAGATGGTGATGCCGCCGAGAATGCCCGCCCCGAACAGCGAGATCTGCTTTTCATGTGCCCCCGACGCCCGGAAGGTCACGACCGATATCGCCCCTGCCAGACCGGCAACCACCGCCCCCAGATGACCGATCGACAGCGGCCTCAGGCCGGGCCGCAGCACGATCAGCACGCCGATGAAGCCAAGCGCGATCGCCACCCAGCGCGGCAGGCCGATCCGCTCCTTGAGGAAGACGATCGACATCAGCGTCACGAACGAAGGCTGAAGGAAGATCAGGGTGAACGCCTCGGCCATCGACAGGTGGCTGAAGGCCGTCACACTACCGATAATGCCCAGCGGATAGGCGATGAACCGCACCATCCACAGCCGGCGGTTCCGGGTCGCGAACACATCGACCAGCCGGTCCTTCCCTCCAAGCAGGAACGGAAACACCACCACGGCGCATAACGACCCGAAGAAAGCGCATTCATACGGCGGCAACCCGTCCCGGATCAGCTTGACGCTGGCATCACTGAACGAGAACGCGGCGAAGGCGGCAAAGGCCAGCATGATGCCGCGCAGCGTATCGGCACCGCCATGAGACGGGGAGGAAGGAGCGGGATGGGTCACTCTGATGGTCTCGGGAAAGGGGCGGACGCAGGATGGATCCGACAAGAGCGATGCCCCCTGCCCGTTTCAGAGCCATTCCGCAAGATCGCCGATGAACGTCCGGACCATCATGGAAAACGGCATGATGTCCGCCCAAAAATACCATGCCCCCTGCACGCCAGAACAGCGCAGTTATCACAGGCACGTGACTCCCGCCGGGACATTCGCGGACAGAACATGCATCGGCGACGGAAAATCCATTTTTATTTCAGGAGCCATTATAAACAAAAAATTGTGAGGAATATTAAGACACCGCCCCACGATCTCTTCTCCTGCCTTCCGCAAAAGAAGAAGAAAGACTTCTCATCGTTCAGGGACGTCATATCTCCCGGACACAAAACTCCTGAACAGATCAAAAGTTTTTTGGTTCTTTTTTCAAAAAACAACAGAAACCCACCCTCTCAAAGCGCCTTCTGTTCCCTCCAAGGCAACGATCCCCGCCCGGCACGCAGGAGGCATGACATGGTCGACAGACATATCCTGATCGCAGGCGCCACCGGCGTCGTGGGGCTGGCGGCGCTGGAGGCATTCCAGAACGCGGGCTGGACCGTCTCCACCCTCGGCCGCGCGGCGCAGGGGCCGGGGGTCGGCGCCCATATCAGCGCCGACCTGCTGGACCCGGTCGGTCTGGCCGGCTGGAAGGCGGCGCTCAAACCGGTCACGCATCTGTTCTACGCCGCGCTGAAGCCCGATGCCGATCCGGGCATCGAAGCCGACCAGAACGCCGCGATGCTGGAAAACCTGGTCGCAGCCCTGCACATCGCCGGGGCGCGGCTGGAACGGCTGATCATCATCCAGGGTGGCAAGGTCTATGGCGCGCATCTGGGCGTCTACAAGACTCCGGCCCGCGAGGATGACAGCCGCCATTTCCCGCCCAACCTCTATTTCCGGCACGAGGATTTCGCCCGCTTGCTGGAGCGCGAGGGCGTGCGATGGACCGCGTTGCGCCCCGATATCGTGATCGGCCATTCGCTGGGTTCGGCGATGAATCTCGGCAACCTGATCGGCGTCTACGGCACGCTGTGCCGCGAGACGCGCACCGCCATGCAGTTTCCCGGCCCGGCGGCGGCCTATGACGATACGCTGGTGAACGTAACGGGTGCCCAGGTGCTGGGCGAGGCCGCCCTGTGGGCCGCCACGACACAGGCCGATGGCGCGTTCAACATCACCAATGGCGACGTCTTCCGCTGGTCGCATGTCTGGCCGCACCTGGCGGAATGGTTCGGGCTGAGGGTCGGCGAGCCCCAGCCGATCTCGCTCGACCAGCGCCTGCATGCACTGGCCCCCGTCTGGTCCGCCCTGGCGGCGCGCCAGGGACTGGCGGAAGCCGACACCCGCCGGATCAGCCCCGGCAGCTTCGGCGATTTCATTTTCCACGTGCGGACCGACGCGATCTTCGACGTCACCAAGGCCCGCCAGGCCGGCTTTCCCGGCATGACGCGCCGGTCGGACGAGGTCCTGCTGGCCCATCTGGACGGCATGCGCCAACGCCGCCTGATCCCCTGACCACCCTCCGGGCGGGGCAGGAAGATGGTTGACCACGGCCCCGTCACGGGCAAGATCATCCATGAACCACGCCGGAGACGAACACGCATGAGGACGCAGGCTGCTTTTCTGGCCCTTCTGCTGGCAGGGATATCCCCCACCATGGCGCAGGCGCCCGCGTCCGGCCTGTCGGGCATCCGCTTTCTCGTCGGTACATGGAACGCGGGCCAGGGCACCCTCGCCGATACCGGCGGCACCACGACCGGCCAGTCCACGATCACGGCCGAAGCGGGCGGCGCGGTGCTGCTTCGTCGCGACCATACCGATCTGTTCGACCGGGCGGGCAAACCCTCCGGCGGGTTCGACCAGATCATGATGATCTATCCCGAAGGCAGCACGCTCCATGCCGACTATTCCGACGGGCGGCATGTCATCCATTACGACCGGGCCGCGATCGAACCGGGGCACGCCGTCACCTTCACCAGCTCCGCCGCCCCTGGCCAGCCGGTCTTCCGGCTCGGCTACCGTCTGCTGGCCCCAAACCGGCTCGGCGTCTCATTTTCCATGGCGCCGCCGGGCAGCACCATCTTCCGGCCGGTCGCGGACGGAACATTGAGCCGAACCCATTGACCCTGCCCCGACGGCACGCGGCGAAACACGCTCCGGACGCGGACGCGTCCTTCCCCGTTCCCGGAGCGCATGACCAGGCGAAATGACTGATTTTTTGAAAAAACCCTATATCCCAATCGCATTTCTATTGTGCCTTGTCGGTATCCACGCAGCCTTCACCACCCGCACAAGCCGGAAGCTGCCCAGCGACGCCTATATCTGGCAACGCCAATGGACGCCCGCCGTTAGCTCCGCCGTCACCGCCAGCCGGGACATGATCCACACCTGGCGCATCCTCGCGGCGGAACTGGACGGGCATGGCGTGTGGGTGGACACAAACCCCGACAGCACCGTGCTGGCCCAGGGCCACATACCGGTCATCGCCGTGATCCGCATCGAGGGTCAACTGGCCGACTGGGATGAAGAGCAGCTGGCCGCCCGCATCCTGGCGCTGAAAGCCGCCTGGCAGCAGCGCGGCATCGCGGTCGCGGGCATCGAAATCGACCATGATTGCGCGACCGTCCGCCTGCCGGCCTATGCGCGGTTCCTGGCGCTGCTGCGCGGCCGTCTGGGGCCGGGCACCATCCCCCTGTCCGTCACCATCCTGCCGGCCTGGCTGGCCTCCCCCGCGCTGGAGGACGTACTGGCCCGGGTCGATGACGCCGTGTTGCAGATCCATGCCGTCCAGAACCCGCAATTCGGCCTCTTCAACCCGGCCAGGGCCCATGACTGGGTCCGGGCCTTCGCATTGCGCCGCCACGGCCCATGGCATGTGGCCCTGCCCGCCTACGGCACGCGCGTCACCTGGGGAACCGACGGGCGGATCGCGGCTGTCGAGAGCGAGCAGGATCGTTTCATGGGCGCCGATAGCGGGCATGAACTGGTCGCGCCTCCCGCCGACATCGCCGCCTTCATGAAGCGGATCGAACATGCCCCGCCGCACGGACTGGCCGGCTGGGTCTGGTTCCGCCTGCCGACGGAAGATGACAGGCGGGCGTGGAGCCTGCCGACATGGCGCGCGGTGGTCACCCGCCAGCCGCTGCACGCCGCGCTGTCGGTCAGCCTGCGCCGCCCCTCGGCCTCTGCCCCCTACGATATCGTCCTGGCCAATGGCGGCAACGCGGATTCCGAAGCCCCCCCCTCCATCCGGATCGACAGTGCCTGCCCGTCCGGGGCCGATGGTCTGAACGGCTACAGCCTGGATTATGATGCAGGCGGCATGTGGCTGCGGCGCGAGCAGCCCGGGCTGCTGCGGGCGGGACAACAATCCGTCATCGGATGGGTGCGGTGTGACCGGGGAACAGTCAGAGCCTATGCAGGAACCGATGAAAAACAGGACTGATCCGCCCGCACCGATGGCACCGGGCCGGCGCGCCGCGCAACGCTACGGGCTGGCCTTCACGCTGTCGAGCGTGGCCGGCATTTCAATCGTCCTCGCCTGCGGCATGGATTTTCCAACCCAGTTGCTGGACGACCGCGCAGCTACGCTCAAGACCACACCGGCGACATCCTTCGCCTACGCAGTCAGCCACCTCGTCATACCGGACGATTCGCTCCGGGTCGCCAGGCCCGCGCCCCGAACCGCCCAGCCGGCGGACCCGGACAGCGCCCCGCCCGAACCAGGGATGGACGCCCTCTCCCCCCTGCAGCAGAACCGCGTTGCGATGATGCGCGACGCGATCGACGGCGATTCCGCCTACGCGCATGCGGACGGCCTGCCCGCCGCGATCCGCCTCTATACAGCCGGCGCGGTCGATTACGCCCTCGCCCGCAAGCTCGGCGGCGATTATGCCGAACATGCACGCAAACGCTTCCAGGCCGTGCTGGACCTCCCGGATGGCGAGGGCCAGGACCGGGCGGTCTGGGCGGCCTACATGCTCGGCCGCCTGCAGATGGACAGGCTGCTCGCCACCGGCAGCGGAGATGCGCGCGAGGCCGCGGCCCACGCCTTCGCCCAGGCCCGCGCCCTTGCACGGCAGAACGCTCCCGACCCGCTCTCCCTCGCCGTCGCCAGCTATGGCGAACAGGCGAGATCCTATCTGATGGATGGCAGGACGGCCTGTGGCTGGAAAGCCTTCCTGACCGGCGCGCCCTGCGCCGACAGCATCGACCCTGCAAACCTCAAACACGCCATCGCACTCTATGCCGAACAGGCAGCACGCGGGTCCGCCAGCGGCGCCACGTCGCTGCTGCTCATCGCCGCGTGGGCAATGGCCGACCCACGGCGCACCGAGCACCTGATCGACGATCCACTCAGCCAGAACCTGCTGGTGGCCTATGCGCTGGCCCGCACCGGCGACATCATCAACGACGATCCGCGAACGGCGTCCGACTATGCCGCACCAGATCGGGGCGGCCTGGGCTATCACGACGCCGCACGCGGCATTGCCGGCAATGGCTGCCCCTACTGCACCGAAATCCGGACCATCCGCCCCAACCCGGCCATCGTCACCCTGGTCGATGCCATTCACGCGCGCGGGGTCGAACATATCGCCCACGCCGACCGGCTGGCCACCCTGGCCTATCGCAGCGGCCGCTACGATCTGGCGAAGACGCTCGCCACCATGCAGCCCGGCGCACTATCGCGCTGGGTACTGGCAAAACTGGCCATCCAGCACGGCGACCTTGCCGCCGCGGCCCGATATTATGCCGAAGCGGCCAAGGCATTTCCCATCGTCGCGGACGGCCTGGCACCGGAGGAAATCGGTCGCCTCCGCGCCGAACAGGGCGTCCTCACCCTGTCCCGGGGACAGTATGTCGCAGCGTTCGACTGCCTCTATGCCGCCGCGGTCAATGCAGGCAGCCAAAGCGGCGTGGCCTTCGACGCCGCCTATCTGGCCGAACGGGTGCTGACGGTCGACGAATTGCGGCATTATGTCGATGCCCATATCCCCGCGGCGCAAGGGCAGGCCCCGCCATCGGCGGCCCCGCCCGAATTCGACGCCATCCGGATGATCCTGGCCCGGCGACTGGTGCGCGCCGGGCGCATCACCGAATCCCTCCGATATTTCCCTGCAGATGACGATCCGCACTATGTCACGGACGGCAAACCCGTCCCGTTCCGCACCTGGGCCAAAGCCTATGGCAACGCCCTGCGGGATGCACGGCATCGCTGGACCGCAGTGGGCCGCGCGCAGGCGTGGTTTACCGCCGCCAGCATCGCCCGCGCCCACGGCATGGAGATCATGGGCACCGAGCAGGACCCGGATTATGCCGTGTTCAATGGCGGCTTCACCACAGGCGCGGGCCGCACCGTCGCGGTTCTCTCCCCCACCGACAGCCAGCCGACCATCCCCCTGACCAGAAAGGCCCGCACCGCCGCCGCCCTGTCCGGCCCGCTGGTCACCGAGGGCGAACGCACCCGCTTCGCCGCCAGCGAGGCCGCCCCCTACCGGCGTTTTCATTATCGCGCCATCGCGGTGGACCAGGCGGAAAACGCCGCCGATCTGCTCCCCGCCCGCTCGCAGGCCTTCGCCGCGGTACTATGCCACGCCGCAGGCTGGGGCATGGGGGCAGACGCGGAACTGTACCACCGCTATGTCCGCCAGGGCGCATCCGTCCCCTTCGCGAAAAATTTCGGCCAGCACTGCCCGGCACCCGACTTCCAGTCCGCCGCTACCGATCCCTATACAAGCCCTTTCCGCCCCCTGCACCGATGGCTGCACCGGTACCTGACGGCGCCGCTCGCAAGCATGATGGCGCGGCTGTAACGCCGATTGCCCGCCGCTACCGACGCGACCATGCGAGGAAACCATGCCTCCTCGCATGGTCTCATCGGTGCCCTCAAGCCGAACGCATCAGTCGGACAGGGACTGGCCCTTCTTGACCAGATCGCTGCACAATTCGACACGCTTCGACCGGTCGAGCGTGGAAATATCGAACGGCGTGCTGGTCCCGGTCTGCAGCAGGCCCTGCCCGCCAACCGAATAGAACTGGTCATTCTTCACGTCGTCGCGCTTGACCAGCGCACGCGCGGTGCTGCGTGCCGTGGTGCCATTGACCAGTTTCTTGTGGATGCAATAGGTCACCAGACCGGCGACGTTACCGGCACCGGCCGAAGCCAGCGTGGGCAGCCCGTTTGCGCCCAGCACGCCAGGCGTCGCAACCGTCGTCGACCCCGTCACACCAGTGACGATCTGCGCACCCTGCGTGGCCGGATTGGACGCCGGATCGGTGGGCGACGTCACCGGCACGCTACCAGCCGGCTGGGTCGAAAGCGTCGTTCCCGCCGGCACCTGCGCCGGCGTGCTCTGCGCGTGCGCCGTCCCAACCACGGACAGCGCGACCCCACAGGAAACCGCCAGGGCAAAAAAGCGATTCGTCAGCATTACCGAACCTTTCAGCAGGTCATCCAAACAACAACCCAAGACACGACATATGACAGGCATCATGTCACATCGTTATGGGCCGCATGATCCAAAGACCAAACGTGCCGGATAACCGACAGTTCTATTCCATACTGAAACAATTCACGCCGACAGCATCATCACAATGCCAGATATTCTCTTCACACCGGTTATTGTATGCCCACATCGCCACCCGCGCGGACTGACATGACGTCCAGCGTCCGCGCATCAGAAGAAAACCGGAAGATTGGCACGGCATTACAGGCGATCTGACAATGCGCACCCGCCAGACCACGAGTCTTTGTACCCATTATCCACATGGTTGTACACAGGGACAGGAGAGGCGCTCCCCCGTCCCCAGCCCCCAATGGCCGTTTTGAAACTTTCCCTTTGGCTTGCCGCCGGAACGCCCGCAGAATACACGGCGCAACGGTCTCTCCCGCATTGCGTCAGAGCCCATTTATCAACATGCCCGCAAAGAGACTTGCCGAATGCGCCTCCTCCTCGCCCTCATCCTCCCCTGGCTTCAGTTCTTCACCATCGGAAGGCCGATTGCCGGCATCGTCTGCCTGTTTCTCCAGATTACGATCATCGGCTGGATTCCCGCCGCCATCTGGTCGGTCTATGCCCTCAGCCAATACAAGACCGACCAGAAAATCAAAAAGGCGATGCGCGGCTGACCCTGCCCCATCCCGACTTTCCCTGAATAACGGCCGAAGAGACTGATTCCGCAGGTCCGCCGGTCTGGCGCTTTTGCCCAGATGTATCGTCCCTTGCGATCGCCGGGCAGATACCCATTTCCTGTCGATCTATCGGCCGCAGGAGGGCGAAATGGGAAACACCAAGGGAAAATCAGGGGGAGTTCCCACAAAGACCACGAAGGGCAAAAAACCTCCCCTGACAACAAAGACCGGCGCCTATGGCGATATCGCCCAGGGCCGGGACCCCAGGGAACCGCCCACCCCTGGGCAGCCCCCACGCCATACCCCAGGCTCGGTCAAGTGAACGGAATGCCCCGATAACCGGCACCATAGGCAATCGGCCCCTATGCCGTGCACTGGCATGGAAAGGCCTTACGGTTCTGCGCAGGCTGCGTCGGTGTGGGAACGGGGCGTTCTGCATTCTCATTACGCATCGTCGCAGCACATGACGCAGGATAGAGCAGCCCGATAGCTCGCCCCCGCCATCGCCCATCCTGCGAATGACGATCTGGAAGGGCTTACCGTCGACTTGCCGCAGGCACCGTCGAGCAGTTCCTTGGACGCCGCAACGCCGGCCGCCGGCTCGTTCGAGCGCGCCAATGGGCCAGCCGCTCCACGGCAAGCTGCATATACTCCTGCGCAAGCTCGATCACCTCCCGCAGAGCCTCCGGGTTGCCACCAGCGTTACCACTCTGGCCCTTCTGAAACTGCCCCCGATTGGTTTTCGCCTCAGGCGCCCTGTTATCCGGCACGTCCGGCGTCCCTCTTTGCATACTTCCGACGATTACACATGGCTGGAATCGCACACGGAAATCAGGGAATTATACAGAAGAAATGGCAATTACCACGGCCGCCGGCTGCCTTCACACCGCTCCTGCAACCGCCTCATAGCGTCCGGCGGCATGGGCGCGGTCATCATCGATCGGTATTTCATGCATGCGGGCGTTTCCCCGTACTCATGCCGGGGTTGGCGAACGCAGCCGGCCAGCGCCACAACAGCCACGCACACAATCCAGTGCTTCATCCTCGCCTCCCCTTCCCGGCCAGTCGAGGATACCCCAACCGTCAGCACAATACCCGGCGAACCCCTCCGAACTTCTCGCAGCAAAACCCCGGCGGGAGCGCTCTGAGCCACCTGGGACAGCTTGCTTCAGGGCCGAGCGTGCGGGTGGTCCCCGGGCGTGGTCGTGTCCCACACGCCCCCTTCCGCCTGGTCGGCCAGCACCAGTTGCACGCCCAGATAGGCGCCCCCCATACCGGCCATGGCCAGCCGCAGCGCATTCAACTCGTCCGGCGCGGCCGAGCCCCAGACCGGATAGAATACCTGGTCCGCCAGCGTGTAAGATGAGGCGTTTTATTGTTCTGGCGTGTGCGGGAATTCTAAGCGGGTGTGCGCACCATCCATGGGATTGTGCGGCTGGATATGCTCATGAAGACTCCCTGCCGGGGACGTCAGGGTATGATAATTTTCAGCGCGGAGATTTTTCACCCACACAATATATGTGTGACGCCGCAACTGCCTCAACCGCAAGTGATAATTATCAAGCCACGGCCGTAGGTCGTTTATCCTCATGTATCTAATTGCCAGTCTAATTACATAGGGAATGGCGTTGTAAACACGACCTGTAATTGATCAGCGTGGCGCTCCGGCAAGCTGCTGCCTCGGAGCAGCGGAAGGGTTTGGGAGATCAGAACCCTTCTGGAATATCGTGATTCCCAATATGAACAATAGTCATTAAATAATCTTCGTAATTCGCCATATATATTCTAATATGTAGACTCGCTCTAATCGAATATAAAATATGAGAGTTTGTTATCTTCTCAAATTTTAATGTCGGCTGCACTGGATTTGACGCAAATCTCTCCAATGCATTTGATACTTGTTTTCTTATTGAACCATCTATTTTCTTTAGTGTTTTGATTGTTGTTGGATTTGCATCAATTTTCGCCAAGGAAAAATCGTCCATAGGAAAACCGTCAAGCCCACACTTCCGAGAGGAAATCCTTCATTTCCTCAGTTGAGGAAATGGGCCGAGGTTCAAGTTCCTCGTCAAGCGCCCCTCGCAGCATCTTTAGCAGGAGAAGATATCTAAATTGCGCCTCGGATGACTCTTTCATTGCCACAGATGCCAATTGCATGCTTTCCGCGATCGAAAGAAGACTATCTCGTATAGCCTTAACATTCCCATTTTTTTCATTTTCTATCGACCTTCCGCTAGAAAAAAGAACGGAAGACATAGAAGATAAATACTCAGGAACCTCAGTAAGAAATGGATGAAGATCAATCCTGTTGGACTCTATTATTTTAATCTGACTATCTAAATAATTAATATAGAAAAACTTAACGCCGACAGTATTAACATTTTCATCAACGATATTAGAGACATCTGATTGCAGAGATCTCTCTATCATTTCGGATAGCAGTAGGCATCCATTTTTTACTGGAGCAACAGAAGCGATTAATTCTTTTGTGTGTTTCTCGAAAGATTGAACTGTTTTAGCAAGATTTCTTGCTTCTGCACCGGCGCCTGGGTTCTGAAAATTATCTCCCCCCACCGATGGGATCTTCGCACTGTCCGACACCCGCGCGACATCGAACACTCCACTCACATCAGGGTGAGTAGAGAGCAACTGCGCAACCGTCAGGGCCGTCGCCATCTTCATAGGTGTCCTTATAATGAAGAGCGCTACCAAAAGCGAATCAAGCGTCTTACCGTCGGTGATAAAAAAAACTCATGACTTTTTATGCTCCTGTGCCATAGCGGCGCCCGACCGAACTCCGGATGCAGCACCATCAGCGTCGCGATCTGGCCCAGCTTCTCGTATCCGGCCGCGCGCGCGGCGCGGGTGAGGACGCCGCCCACAGCCCCGGCTACAGATAGGAAGGGTTGCAGCGCCCGCGTGTTGATCGATTTCCCGGAGCAAGACAAGCCAATCACGAGCAAGCGGCGTTCGGTCTTACCTATCACCAAGACCCTGCGGCGCGACATGGACGTCGCACAGGCGAATGCTCTTGGCCCCAATGTTGTTCACTGGCACGGGAAAGCCGTACCTACCGGATTACGCTGGTCGTTCTCGAAGGCATGCCAGCGGACTGGTCTGTCATGGAAGCCGACCCCGCACCACCTGAAGCATAGCGTGGTGTCATGGTTCGCAATGGACCGCGTTCCGATCTACCAGGCAGCCGACTGGCTAGCCACAGAGCCAGCGACCCTGCGGCGTGTCTATCGAAAATTCGATCCGACCTATCTCGGGAGCATCGCAGATGATTTTGAATTGTAGTGGTCCACATGGGCCACAAATGCCTGTGCATAACTCATACTAAGTTACTGGCGTCCCATAGGGGATTCGAACCCCTGTTGCCGCCGTGAGAGGGCGGTGTCCTAGGCCTCTAGACGAATGGGACATCTGGCTTGGCGCGGTTCGTATCCCGATGGCGCGGAGCGGTCAAGCCCCGTCCGCGCGATAATGACATTTTCTTTGCGCCATCGCCCCTCAGCTCGCCACCGCCGCGTCGCGGATGAAGAAGCTGGCATCGGTGCGGCCATTCCAGTTTTCCGCACGCAGCCAGCCCGCCAGATGCAGCGGCGGGGCATTGCGGTCTTCCAGCATCGCGGCGGCGGGGTGGTCGTCGGCGCGGAACAGCAGCGCCTTCAGCCGCGGGCCGCCACCCTCGCCTTCCACCAGCACCCGCAGCGTGCCGCCTTCGCGACCGATCCGGTCGGCGCGCACCACCCGCACGCGCGGAATGGCCAGCACCGGTTCGTCATTACCCGCACCAAACGGCGCCATGCGGCCGATATCGGTCGCCAGCTCCACCGTCGCGCCGGCCACATGCACCACGCCTTCGATCAGCACATCCACCGCATCCGGCAGAGCCCCCGCATCGCGCAGGCGCTCGTTCAGGAAATCGTGCAGCGCCGGCACCCCGCCCGCGGGCAGCGAGAACCCCGCCGCCATCGCATGACCCCCACCGGTGGTCAGCAATCCCATCTGGCGTGCCGCGATGATCGCCGCCCCCAGATCGATATCGGCGACCGACCGGCCCGATCCCTTGACCGTCCCGTCCTCCAGTTCCGCCCCCACCAGCACCGGGCGGTTGAACCGTTCCTTGATCCGGCCGGCGACAATACCCACCACCCCCGGGTGCCAATCCCGCCCCGACAGCACCAGCACCGCATGCCCGGCCTCGCGCTGGGCCGCCGCCTCTTCCATCGCGCGATCCAGGATCGTGCTCTCCACCGTCTGGCGGCGCCGGTTCACCGCATCCAGCCGTTCAGCCAACCGACGCGCCTCGGCAGCATCGTCACACAGCAACAGATCCAGCCCCAGCCCGGATTCGGCAATCCGCCCACCCGCATTGATACGCGGCCCCAACGCGAAACCGCAGGTGAAGGCCGAGAGCGGGTCGCGCGCGCCCGCAACCTCCAGCAACGCCTCCAGCCCGATCCGCCGCCGCCGCGCCAGCATCTTCAGCCCCTGCGTCACCAGCGCCCGATTCAGCCCGGTCAGCGGCATGACATCGCACACGGTCGCCAGCGCCACGATATCGAGAAACGCCATCAGATCCGGCTCGGGCCGACCGGCAAACCAGCCCGCCCGACGCAGCGCCCGCACGGTCGCCACCGCCGTCAGGAATGCCACCCCCGCCGCGCACAGGCCCCGCTGGCCGGACAGGCAGTCCGGACGGTTGGGATTGACGGTGGCCAGCACGGAAGGCGGCGGCCCCTCGGCCTTGTGATGATCCAGCACCACAATGTCGGCCCGCCCGGCCAGCGTCGCCAGCACATCGCCCGCCGCCGTGCCGCAATCGACACAAACCACCAGCGTCGCCCCCCGCGTCACCAGCGCGTCCAGCGCCGGAGCGTTGGGGCCATAACCCTCGGTCATCCGGTCGGGCACATGGGTCATCACCGGGCAGCCCAACTGGCGCAGCAGCCCGGTGACCAACGCCGCCGCACAGGCGCCATCCACGTCGTAATCGCCGAACACGGCCACCGTCTCGCCCCGGCGCACCGCCTCGGCCAGCCGGTCGGCCGCCACATCCATGTCCTGCAATGCCGAGGGGTCGGGCATCAGCGCCCGCAGCGTCGGGTCCAGGAAGGTCGCGGCCGTGCCGCCATCCAGCCCGCGCGCCGCCAGCATCTGCCCGACCAGTTCGGACACGCCCGCCTGCTGCGCGATCATCAGCCCGATCCGCCCCCCGGCATCGGCCAGACGGGAATCCCGCCACAGCCAGCGCCGGCCACCCAGGCTGGACCGCACCCCCAGCACCACCCCTTCAACCGGGTCGGAAGGCGCTTCCATCAGCAGCCCGTCAGCCACAACCGAAGGCAACATAGGCCGTCAGTATGCCGGCCAGGTCTTGGTGGTGAAATCGTGATGCGCCTCGACAAAACGCACCGTGCCGGATTTCGAGCGCATGACGATCGAATGGGTCACGGCGCGCCGGCCATCCCGGCGGATGCCGCGCAGCAGCGGGCCGGTGGTGACCCCGGAGGCCGAAAACAGGACATCGCCTTTCGCCATGTCAAACAGACCGAGCTTGCGCGACGGGTCCTTGCCCGGATTCATCTCCCGCGCGCGGCGGATCTGCTCGTCATCCTCGAACAGCAGGCGGGCCTGCATCTGGCCGCGCACGCAGCGCACGGCGGCAGCGGCCAGCACACCCTCGGGCGCCCCGCCCGAGCCGGCATAGATATCCACCTCGCCGTCCGGCAGGCAGGCGGCAATGGCGGCCGCCACGTCGCCGTCGCTCAGCAGCATCACCCGCGCCCCGGCCTCACGCGTCTTGGCGATCAGCTCCTCATGCCGCTCGCGCTCCAGCGCGCACAGCGTCAGCTCGCTGATATCCTTGCGCTTGGCCCGTGCCAGCTCGCGCAGGTTGGCGGCAATGCTGGCATCCAGGTCCACCACCCCTTCCGGCAGGTCGGGACCGACCACGATCTTGTCCATGTACACATCGGGCGCATGCAGGAAATTGCCCGCCTCGGCCAGCGCCACCACCGTCAGGGCGTTGGGCATGTTCTTGGCGCACAGGTTGGTGCCTTCCAGCGGGTCCACGGCGATATCCATGGCCGGGCCGCCGGCCCCCACCTTCTCGCCGATGAACAGCATCGGCGCCTCGTCCATCTCACCCTCGCCGATCACCACCGTGCCGTCGATCGCCACGGTATCGAACGCCAGACGCATCGCCTCCACGGCGGCGCCGTCGGCCTCGTTCTTCTGGCCGCGACCGGTCCAGTGCGATGCGGCCATCGCCGCCGCCTCGGTCACGCGGACCAGTTCCAGGGCCAGGTTGCGGTCGGTGACCTGGTAGGCGGCAGTGGGTGTGGACGTCATCACTCTGTTCCTTAGCTGTCTGGGCCGGTTCTCGTCGCCGGCCTGTTGGACGGGGCCGTCAGGATAGTCAGCCGGCCTCGATACGAATCATCGCCGGCTCGCCGATCACGGCCGGCAGGGCCGCGATCCGGGCCAGTGCCGCCATCATGGCGGATTCCTGTGTCCGATGCGTGACCAGCACCAGCGGCACGGACGGTTCGTCCGCTCCACCACTATCGTCGGCGGCGCGCCCATGTTGCAACATGCTGCGCAAGGACACGCCATGGTCGCGCAGAACGGCCGTCACGTCGGCGATCACGCCGGGCCGGTCGTGCACCTGCAGGCGAAGATAATATTCCTCGTGGAAGGCGGTGCGCGGCAGGGCTTCCACCTGCGTCAGCCCGTCCGTGCTGCGGCCCCACACCGGCACCGCATTGCCGCGCGCGATGTCGATCAGGTCGGCGGCAACGGCGGTGGCAGTCGGCCCTTCGCCCGCGCCCCGCCCTTCCAGCATCAGCCGGCCGACGAACGCACCCTCGACCAGCACGGCATTGAACACCCCGTCCACCTGCGCGATCGGCATCTTCTCCGGCACCAGGCAGGGATGAACACGGGCCTCGACCCCATCTTCACGCCGGCGGGCCAGGCCCAGCAGCTTGATGCGATAACCCAGCGTCTGGGCGAAGGTGAGGTCCAGCGCGTCGATGGCGCGAATCCCCTCGACATGCACCGAGGAAAACGCCACCGGCCGGCCGAATGCCAACCCGGCCAGGATCGCCAGCTTGTGCGCCGCGTCGATCCCGTCCACATCGGTCGAAGGATCGGCCTCGGCGTAACCCAGCGCCTGCGCCTCGGCCAGCACATCGGCAAAGGCACGGCCGCTCTCGCGCATCGCGGTCATGATGTAGTTGCAGGTGCCATTCAGGATGCCGCCCACCCGGTTCAACCGGTCGGCGGCCAGCCCCTCGCGCACGGTCTTGATGGCGGGAATGCCGCCGGCCACCGCGGCCTCGAACATCAAGGGCACGCCCGCCTGTTCGGCCAGTGCCGCCAGCTCGGCGCCATGCACCGCAATCAGCGCCTTGTTGGCGGTCACGACCGGCCGGCCGGCCCGCAGCGCTTCCGTCACCAGCCGGCGGGCAACGCCCTCCGCACCGCCGATCAGTTCGACCACCACATCCACGTCCGGGTCATGCGCCAGCGCCAGCGCATCGTCATGCCAGGTCACGCCGTCCAGATCGATGCCCCGGTCGCGGGTGCGGTCGCGCGCGGCCACGGAGGTCACCACCACCGGCCGTCCGGCCCGGGCACCGACGATGGCCGCGTTGCCGCGCAGCAGCTTGACCAGCCCGGCCCCGACCGTCCCCAGCCCCGCGATGCCGATCCGCAATGGCGCCGACCCCGTTCCGCCCGCCTGTCCGCCCGTGCCACCCGTACCCATCATCCGTCCGGTCACCTGATATCCTGTCGTCGTTCCTGAATTCAGCGATCAGCCGGACGCGGCGCCCACCGCGCCGCGTCCGGGTCAAAAAAAACCGGCCGGGACCGCCCCGGCCGCAAAGTCAGATCACCGGCGCCGCATCGGCAGCCAGGTCCGCATCCTTCCCCACCCGGCGGCCGGAAGCCGCCAGATCAGGCAGATTGACGCCATGACGGCCCATGAACTGCCGGATCGCCCGCGTCGCCTGGCGCAGGCGCTGCGTGTTCTCGACCAGCCCGATCCGCACGAAGCCCTCGCCATACTCGCCAAAGCCCAGTCCCGGCGCCACCGCCACCCCCGCTTCCTTCAGCAGCAGCTTCGAGAAATCGACGCTGCCCATCTCGCGGAACGCAGCCGGCAGCGGCGCCCAGGCGAACATCGACCCTTCCGGCGACGGCACGTCCCACCCCGCCGCATGCAGGCCGCGGATCAGCACATCGCGCCGGTCGCGATAGAGCGTGCGCATATCGGCGACACAATCCTGCGGGCCGCTCAGGGCCGCCACCGCCGCCACCTGAATGGGGGTGAAGGCCCCGTAATCCAGATAGGATTTGATCCGCGTCAGCGCATTGATCAGGCGCGGATTGCCGGCGGCGAAGCCCATGCGCCAACCGGCCATGGAATAGGTCTTGGACAGCGAGGTAAACTCGACCGCAATTTCCTTCGCCCCCGGCACCTGCAGGATCGAGGGCGGCACCTTGTCGCCGAAATAGATCTCGGCATAGGCGAGATCGGACATGATCCAGATCTCATGCCGACGGGCGAAGGCCACCAGTTCGCGATAGAAATCCAGATCCGCGACATAGGCCGTGGGGTTGGAAGGGAAATTGACGATCAGCGCCGTCGGCTTGGGCACCGAGTGGCGCACCGCGCGATCCAGCGCGCGCAGCATCTCCTCGTCCGGCGTCGCCGGGATCGAGCGCACCGAGGCCCCGGCGATGATGAAGCCGAACTGATGGATCGGATAGGACGGGTTGGGCACCAGAATGGTGTCACCCGGGCTCGTGATGGCGGCGGCCAGGTTGGCCAGCCCTTCCTTCGACCCCAGGGTGGCGATCACCTCGGTCTCCGGGTCCAGCGCCACGCCGAAACGGCGGTCGTAATAGCCCGCCAGCGCCCGGCGCAGGCCGGGAATGCCCTTGCTGACCGAATAGCCATGCGCGCGCGGGTCGGCCACGGTCTCCACCAGCTTCTGCACGATATGCGGCGGGGTGGGGCTGTCGGGATTGCCCATGCCCAGATCGATAATGTCCTCGCCCCTAGCTCGGGCCGCGGCCTTGGCCTTGTTCACCTCGGCGAACACATAGGGCGGCAGGCGGCGGATGCGATGGAATTCTTCTGTCATGGGTTGGCTCGTTGAGACTGTTTGCCCGGGACCCAGCGCCCCGGACAAGGTTCAGGATGGCCGTTTCGCACCGCTCTTCCGGCGGCATGTCGCGACTGGCGGGATGTTTCCCCACCAGTCGCGGATATTAGCGACGCCCGCGCCCGACAGGCAACCGCGCCGCACGCCCCTACTCCGCCGTGCTGATGCGCACCCCGTCGCCAAACGGATGGGCGCGCAGGTGGATCGCCTTCGCCGGCACCCCATCGGCCGCCAGGCGGTCGGCCACCGCACGGGCACGCAGCAGGGCCAGCGCCATCGCCCGCGCCTGCTCTGTCGAATCGGTCGACGCGGCCTCGCCATAGCCATGGACGAATAGCGGGCCGCCGGGCGTATGGCGCGCCACGCTGTCGATCTCCTTCTCCTGCCCCGCCACCGGGTGGTCGTTGCCGACGGGGAAGAGAATGCGCGTTCCCCCCGGGTCCGACAGGACATAATCCGGGCGGCTCGCCGCAACGGCGGCATCGCTCGGCACCGCGAAGCCGGGCAGATCCGGTGCCGTCGGCGGCCCGGCGGGAATCTCGGGTGGCGGCGCCGATGCCGCCGGCGCCTTGCCGCCCACGCCGCCGACATCCGCCCCGACCTCGGGCATCGCCACCAGCGGCCCGCCGCCGTCCTTACCAGCATCGCCGTGGGCCGAAGACGCTTTCGGGGCGGGCCTGGATGCCACGGGCGGCGGCGCCTCCGCCGCATCCAGCGTCGCCGAAGGCGTGGCCTCGGTCGTCGCCGGAGCGGCCGGCGTGGAAGGCCGCGCCGGCGCGGCGCTCACAGGCGGGGCCGTATTCGTCAGCGGCCCGACCTCCGCCGCCATCCGGTGCGCCAGATTGCGCTGTTCGATCAGAGATTCGGTCACATCCTGGCGGCGCTCGGCCGATGGGAGGACGGGAGGCGTGGTCGGGGTCAGCCCCACGGCGGGATAGGGGTCATGCGCGCCCGGCGGCGGGGGTCGCTGCTGGGCGATGACGCCGCCCTGATACTGATGCCACCAGTCCAGCGTGGTATCGACCGCGTCGCGATGGGCACAGCCGCCCAGGGGCAGGCCACCCGCCAGCAACCCCGCCAGCACCGCACCCATGGCTGCCCTCCGGCGGCCCGCCGGGCAGGCCAAAGCCGAACGGTCTCTTGGCAGCGGCGCTTTCATACCCATCTTCTCTCCGTGACCAGCGTCTGGCTGTCTGCCCTCCCTTACTAGCCCGGCCCCGGGGCTTTGAGCTAGAGAGCCGCGCCGCCGGTTCGCAGAGGGCGCGGCACAGGACGGGTCTTGGCACCAGCCCGAAGGCGGCGCAGGATAGAGTGATGACGCAGACCAGTCCTGGATACAGGGAGATCATGATGCTGAACGGCATGCAGCCGAACCACCGTATCCGGATGGATGACGAAGACCCGAACGGTCCCGACATCCCCGAGCCCCAGGGTCCCGAACCGAAGGAACCCGACGACAACAAGACCCTGTCCTCACCGGTCAACGAGCTTGAAAGCCGCCTGTTCGACCAGCGCAAGGTGCTGGTGTTCGGCGCGATCAACGACAAGCTGGCGCGTGACGTCACCGGCCGCCTGCTGGCGCTGGCCGGCGCGTCCGACAGGCCGATCGACGTCTATGTGAACTCGCCCGGCGGCCATGTCGAAAGCGGCGATACGATTCACGACATGATCCGCTTCGTCGATTCGGTCGCCCCGGTGAACGTGATCGGCACCGGCTGGGTGGCCTCGGCCGGCGCGCTGATCTTCGCCGCCGGCAACCCGCAGCGCCGCTACTGCCTGCCCAACACGCGCTTCCTGCTGCACCAGCCGATGGGCGGCGTGCGCGGCCCCGCCACCGATATCGATATCGAGGCGCGGGAAATCGTGAAGATGCGCGAGCGGCTGAACCGCCTGTTCGCGCGTGAAACCGGCCAGACCTACGAGAAGATCTGCCGCGACACCGACCGCAATTACTGGATGTCGGCCGAAGAGGCGATTGCCTACGGCCTGGTGACACGGATCATCTCCACCATCTCCGACATCCACTGATCGCTGGCCCCCCTCCTCCCCCCCATCGCAGGGGGGGCCGCAAGGTGACGTTCGGTCCGGCCTGATCTCCAGGCCGGGCCGACGTCTGTACTCATTGTGCGAGCTTGCGAAGTATGACGTCTCTTTCCGATATCTATTCCTCTCTCCCCGAGGCCCTCGATCCCAAGGGCGCCGACACGAAAACGGTGGCCGAGGCCGATTTCAACGCCCGCCACTGGTCCAGCCCGGTTCCGGGCCCGCTGAAACCCGGCTCGGCCGAGCATAAACGCGCGGTGGCGGAGATGTTCCGCGACACCTTCAACCCGTACAAGCCCTCGGTCATCGAATGGCCGAAGCTCGACCCCGAGACGCTGAAGCGCGTGACCTCGCTGCCGATCTGGGACATCGCGGTCCAGACCGAAGGCAAGGCCCGCCTGCGCATGGCCGCCTACGCCCGGATGATCGACGACCCGGACATGAAGGACGCCCTGTCGCGCAACGCGTGGGAGGAAAACCGCCACAAGGAGGTCCTCTCCAAGCTGGTCGAGGCCTATGACATCAAGATGGCGCCCGAGCCGCCCTATATCGAGCCGCGCGACACGGAATGGGCCTATCTGGTCACCGGCTTCTCGGAATGCGTCGACAGTTTCTTCGCCTTCGGCCTGTTCGCGCTCGCCCAGCGCTCGGGCTTCTTCCCCGCCGAACTGATCGAAACGTTCGAGCCGGTGATGCAGGAGGAATGCCGCCACATCCTGCTGTTCGCCAACTGGCTGGCCTGGCACCGTGCCACCATGCCCCTGTGGCAGCGCCCGTGGTTCGAACTGCGCGTCCTCGCCGTCTGGGTGTTCCTGGTCTACGAACGGATCGGCTTGGCCACCAGCATCGACGCCGACGGCAATGTCCAGGAACAGGACAATAATTTCACCGTCAGCGGCGCCAAGGACGTGGCGGATATGGATATCAGCCTGCGCGACATGATCGATCTGTGCCTGTCGGAGAACGAACGCCGCTTCTCCGGCTACGATCCGCGCCTGCTGCGGCCGAAGCTGGCACCGAACCTGGCGCGCTTCCTGCGCCTGTTCCTGCGCCGCCCCGCCGGCACCCGGGCGCTGGAGACGACTGCTTGAGCCGAATCGAAGCCGGGTCGGAAACCCACAAGGACCTGTTCTGCAGCCAGTTCATCGCCACGCATCAGGTCTTCGACCCCGAGACCCTGCCCTGGCCCGAACTGACGGACACAGAACTGGCCCGTCTGCGTACCATCCCGTTCTGGCAGGAGGTGTACCATACCGAACGCCGGGCGGGCGCGATCGTCGATGCCTTCACCCCGCAGATCACCGACCCGGTGGTGCGCGAGGCCGTGGCCCTTCAGGGGCTGGAGGAAGCGCGCCACGCGAAGCTGATCCGCACGATGATCGACCGCTACGGCATCGACGCGACAGAACAGCCCCTGGAGCGGTTTCCCGCCGATCTGGAAACCGCCTTCATCGATTTCGGCTTCGGCGAATGCCTCGATGCCTTCCTGGGCTTCGGGGCGTTCAAGAACGCGCGCCAGTCGCAGTTCCTGCCGGAAAAACTGTTCGAGATCTTCGATGTGCTGATGTTCGAGGAAACGCGGCACATCGTCTTCTTCATCAACTATATGGCCTGGCGCGAGCGGCGGCGCGGGCTGGGCCGGGTGCGCCGGGCGCTGAAATCCACCCGCTATTACGGCCGGGCCCTGGGGCGATTGCTGGCCATGGTCCGGCGCGGCCAGCAGCCCAATGACGGGCGCGATTTCGCGGTCACCCAGGCCAATGTCTTCCTCGACAGTTTCTCGTTCCGCCAGTTCGTCGAGGATTGCTACCGCGAGAACGCGCGCCGCATGCAGGAATTCGACCCCGACCTGATGCAGCCCCGCCTGCTGCCCGCCATGGCCGACCTTGCCCTGCGCGGCATGCGCCTGTGGGACCGGAGCCGCCCCCACCTGCGCGCGGGCACACGATAAAAGCTTGTCCGGAAATGCGCGCTGGCGGCGATCCGGCGCGCGTTTCGGGCCGCTCTCGCTCACCAGCCCACATTTCCAGACAAGCTCCGAGAGAGAGAGAGAGAGAGAGAGAGAGAGAGACGGCCGCCCCGCAACAGTCCGTTGCAAACTGAAAGAAAACCTGCCTTTCCGACAGGTTAGGCAGGCCCTACTGTTTCGCCGATGCGGTCGCGGACAGATTGGCCGGGTCGACAGGTCCACCGCGCGCATGAGTCCATGCCGGCCCGTCCACGGACGCGCACCGACGACATGCCTCTTCGCCACCAGTTACGGGAAATCGTCACATGTCTTCGTCCATCTCCAGCCTCGGCGGCAGCGCCCTCGACAGCCTGCTCGGCACCAGCGGCAGTTCCTCTTCGTCATCGTCATCGTCATCCTCATCCTCATCCTCGTCGTCTTCCGCCACGACCACGACCGAAATCGCCAATGCCGATGGCTCGATCACCATCGTGACCAAGGACGCGCAGGGCAACATCGTCTCCGAATCCACCACCGGCGGGCAGACCGCTTCGGCCGGCAGCTCCGACAGCGTCGACCTCTACGCCTGACTCATGTGCGCTGGCCGGACCGTCACCCCGGATCCGGCCAGCCCACGACAAGACGGCCTCTGGGCCGCTTCCTGCGCCCAAGGCGCCGCGAATCATTTCGCCCCCTGATCCAGTCCGACAGACCGTACCGAGACGCCCCGCGCGTGGGCCTGGCCGCCGCCAGAACCGGCAGTCCGTCCTCCCCCCGCTGACTGATCAACGACCGCGACAGGCCATGCGACCGCCTGCCCACCTGGCGACACACCGACCCTCTCTCGCCTGAAACCCGCTGGCAGGGCGCTGGAATCCCGTCCTTTCCCCACGCCTCCGCGCCTTTTTTGCGCTTGCACACCTTCTGATCGTGGGACAAGAATGGCATCAACGATTTTCAATCGTTAATATAAAATATCCGCGCCGCCATCGCCCCCAAGGTCAGTCCAATGTCCGAAACGACCCGCTTCACCCGCCGCGCGCTGCTGGGCACCAGCCTGGCCGCCACGTCGTTTCCCTTCGCGCCGATCGGGGCCAGGGCGGACGCACCCGCGCAGGACGGCGCCCATTGCAGCGCGGCCGGCACGGCGAACGTCCCGCCCGTGCCCGGCCCCGCCCGCAAGCTGACCATCGCGTGGAACCAGAATTCGACCTGTACCGCCGCCATCCCGGTCGCGAAGGAGAAAGGGTTCTTCGCGCGCTACAATCTGGACGTCGATTACGTCAATTTCGCCGGCTCCACCGACCAGTTGCTGGAAGCGCTGGCCACCGGCAAGGCCGACGGCGCGCCGGGCATGGCGCTGCGCTGGCTGAAGCCTCTGCAGCAGGGGTTCGACGTCAAGCTGGTCGCCGGTTTGCATGCGGGCTGCATGCACATGCTGGCCCCCAAGGGCGGCGCCGCGAAGCTGGAAGACATGCGGGGCAAGACCATCGGCGTGACCGACATGGGCGGCCCGGACAAGAATTTCTTCTCCATCCGCCTGAAGGAAGCAGACGTGGACCCGGAATCCGACGTGCAATGGCGGCAATACCCGGCCGACCTGCTGGCGGTGGCGCTGCAACGGGGCGACGTGCAGGCCATCACCGGCACCGACCCGGTCTCCTATCTCTACAAACGCCAGTTCGACCTGGTGGAAATCGACAGCAACATGAACGGCACGTGGGCGCAGGTCGCCTGCTGCGTCATCGGCCTGCGCGGCAGCCTGATCCGCAACGACCCCGCGGTGGCGGTGGCGGTCACGCGCGCGATCCTGGAAGCCGGGGCCTGGGTCGCCTGCAACCCGGACGAAGCCGGGCGCATCTTCAAGCCCTTCGCCGCCCGCGCCAGCGCCGAGGATCTGGCGAACATGCTGCGCCTGCAGGGCCATCATCACCAGGTGCTCGGCCCGTCGCTGCATGATGAAATCGTGCGCTATGCCGACGCGCTGAAACAGATCGGCGTGTTCCGCCCCTCGCTCGACTCCGCGCGCTATGCGGGCAAGGTCACGCAGGACCTGTTCGCCACATGAATTCGTCGGACACACTATCCCCGCCCCTGCGCACGACCGGCCAGACGGCGACGAAGGCCGACACCCGCCGCACCCTGCTGCCCTGGGCTGCCGGGCCGGCCTGGTTCCTGGCGGCGCTGGTCACCTGGCGCTGGCCCGACGCCGACGATTTTCCCGATACCAGCCAGCTTGCCGCCCTGTTCCTGGCCGTCGGGCTGGGCCTGACGGCCGCCGCAGCCCTGCACCGCCTGTCGGCGCGTGCCCCCTGGGCCATCGCGCTAGGGCTGGGCTTCACGGCGTGGGAGATCGCGCAGGCCAAGCTGCTGTGGCTGCCGCGCCCCTTCTTCGGCACGCCGCAGGATCTGCTGGACGTGTTCCTGACCGACTGGAAGCGCCTGGGCGACAGCCTGCTGCACTCGCTCGGCCTGCTGGCGGTGGGGTACGGCATCGGCGCGGTACTCGGCGTGGCCATCGGCGTCGGGCTGGGGCGCTCGGTGCGGTTCCGCTACTGGGTCCGGCCGCTGATCCGCCTGGTCGGCCCGCTGCCGCCGGTGGCGTTGCTGCCGCTGGCCTTCGTGCTGATTCCCTCCAGCCGCGTGGCCAGCGAGGCCCTGCTGGCGCTGGCGGCAGGCTTTCCCACCACCATCCTCACCTGGTCGGGCGTCGCCGCCGTCGATCCCGCCTATTACGATGTCGCCCGCACCATGGGCGCGCGCAACCGCTTCTTGGTGCTGCGCGTCGCGCTGCCGGCCGCGATGCCGCAGATCTTCGTCGGCCTGTTCATGGGGCTCGGCGTGTCCTTCGCCACCCTGGTGGTGGCCGAGATGCTGGGCGTGAAATCGGGTCTCGGCTTTTACATGCAATGGGCCCAGGGCTGGGCAGCCTATCCCAACATGTATGCGGCGCTGCTGGTGATGTCGCTGATGTGCACCGGGCTGGTCACGCTGCTGTTCAAGGTGCGCGACCGCGTCCTGTCCTGGCAGAAGGACGGGCTGAAATGGTGACCCACCGCCCGCTCGGGCTGCAACTCACGCATATCGACCATGGCTACACGATCGGCGGCACCTTCACCCCGGTTCTCGACGATATCAGCCTCACCATCGCGCCGGGCGAATTCGTCGCCCTACTCGGCCCCTCGGGCTGCGGCAAATCCACTCTGCTGCGCCTGATCGCAGGCTTGGAACCCCCGCATGGCGGCGCGATCCTGGCCGAAGGCACCCCCATCACCGGCCCGGGCCCCGACCGGATCGTGATGTTCCAGGACCCGACCCTCTATCCGTGGCGGACGGTGCGCGGCAACGTGGCGCTGGGCCACGACATTGCCGGCCGCAAGGACCCGGCATCGGTCGCGGCCGCGATCGAACTGGTGGGCCTGAAAGGTTTCGAGCGCGCCTGGCCGCACCAGTTGTCCGGCGGCATGGCCCAGCGCGCCGCCCTGGCCCGCGCCCTGGTCAACGACCCGCGCCTGCTGATCCTGGACGAACCGCTGGGCAAATTGGACAGCCTGACGCGGCTGACGATGCAGACCGAACTGCACCGCCTGTGGCACGATCGCGGCTTCACCGCCATCATGGTCACCCACGATGTCGAGGAAGCCCTGCTGCTGGCCACCCGGATCATCGTCTTCAGCCCCCGCCCCGCCCGCATCATCGGCGACCTGCCGATCGACCTGCCCCCCCACCGCCACCGCGACGACCCGCGCCTGCTGGACCTGCGCAAGAACATCCTGGTACAGCTCGGACACAGCGCAGACTGGTAAACGGCTTTTCAAGAAACGACCGGGGTGGTCCCTGCCGAATTCCCCCGAATGCCGGCCATCTTGTTGCGACATGGCATTGAATATAATCTCCCCGCAGGAACAGAGGACAGACAATGCGAATATTCCATGGGGCGGCGAGCATGATGCTCGCCCTTTCGCTCGCCACCACAGCGCACGCAACGGATATCGCGATCCACGCGGGGCGGCTGATCGACGGCACCGGCACGGCGCCCAGGCTCCAGGTCACGATCCTCGTCCATGGCGACCGCATCGCCTCGGTGACGCCGGGCTTCACCCGGCCTGCGGGCGCGACCCTCATCGACCTGTCGAACGCCACGGTACTTCCCGGCCTGATCGACTGTCATGTGCATATCACCGACCAGTTCGATGGTGGCGACCCGATCCGCGAGATGGTCACCCAAACCGGTTACGATGCGGCATACCGCAATCCCGCCTATGCCCGCGCCACGCTGGAGGCCGGCTTTACCAGCGTGCGCGATGTGGGCGCGTGGACGGAACCGGTCGTGGCGATGAAGCGCGCCATCGCAAAGGGTGAAATTGCCGGGCCGCGCATGTGGGTGGCGGGCGCCCCGCTCGGCCCGACCGGCGGCCACACCGACAGCCATTCCGGTCTCGACCCCGCCGTCGAGAACCCCGAATGGAACGAGGCGATCATCGATGGCGTGGACAGTGCGATCCGCGCCGTGCGCCGGCACCGACAGGAAGGCACGGACCTTATCAAGATCATGCCGTCGGGCGGCGTACTCTCCGTCAATGACGATCCCAACCTTCAGCTGATGAGCGACGCCGAGATCAAGGCGGTGGTCGATACCGCGCATGCGCTGGGCATGAAGGTGGCCGCGCACATTCACGGCCGCATGGCGATCGATCATGCCATTTCGCTGGGTGTCGATTCCGTCGAACATGGCAGCTATGCCGGACCGGAGAGCTACCCGCTGTTCAAGAGTCACAATACCTATCTCGTCCCCACCCTTCTGATCGGCCAGAAAGTGTACGAGATCGCGAAGGCCCATCCCGAACAATTGCCGC
This sequence comes from Gluconacetobacter asukensis, assembly GCF_014174375.1. GTDB lineage: Bacteria > Pseudomonadota > Alphaproteobacteria > Acetobacterales > Acetobacteraceae > Gluconacetobacter > Gluconacetobacter asukensis. Next base: position 14,987 of record NZ_JABEQE010000024.1, on the reverse strand, counting down.
CCTCCTCCGCCGCCAAGGCATTGGAGGTGGCCCCGCATCTGCGTGACAATCTGGGTGCCGCCTACCGCGCGGGGGTGAAGATCGCGTTCGGCACCGACCAGGGCCTCGTTCCGCATGGCGAGAATGGCCGCGAGTTCGCGCTGATGGTGCAGGCGGGCATGACGCCGATGGATGCGATCCTCGCCGCCACGCGCAATGCCGCCGACCTGATCGGTGACAGCGCCGATATCGGCTCCGTCCAGCCCGGCCGCTTCGCCGACATCGTGGCCGTCAAGGGCGATCCGCTGAAGGAGGTGAACGAACTCACCCATATGCAGTTCGTGATGAAGGGCGGAACGGTCTACAAGGCCGACGGCAAGGACAGCGGTGCCGGCGGCATCGAGGATGCGGGCGGCCATTGAGGGCGACGGCCCGCAGCCCTGTCGCCCATACAGTACGAGCCCCCGCCCCCTGCCCACCCGACGGATGACGCTAATATCCTGATGAATTCACGCCCTTCCCGCGCCCGATGAAGCGATAATTTCGACCGCGACACCGGGTCGCGCGCGGCGAAGCCACGCCGCAGACGAAGGACGCTCGAAAAATGATAAAAAAACTCGGCGCCGAATTCTTCGGTACATTCTGGCTCGTCTTCGGCGGCTGCGGCGCGGCCGTCCTCGACGCAGCCTTTCCGCAACTCGGGATCGGTTTCGGGGGCGTCGCACTCGCCTTCGGCCTGACCGTCCTCACCATGGCCTTTGCCGTCGGCGGCATTTCCGGCGGCCATTTCAACCCGGCCGTCTCGCTCGGCGTTGCCGCCGCCGGCCGCCTGCCGTGGAACGCGCTCGCTCCCTACTGGGCCGCCCAGGTGCTGGGCGGCCTGCTGGCGGCCAGCCTGTTATACCTCATCGCCTCCGGCAAACCGGATTTCGTGGCGGGCGGCTTCGCCTCCAACGGCTATGGCGCCCTCTCGCCCGGACATTACGGGCTTCTCTCCGGATTCCTGATCGAAACAACTCTGACGGCGGGGTTCCTGGTCGTGATCCTGGGCGCGACTTCCCGCACCGCGCCGGCGGGGTTCGGCCCGCTGGCGATCGGGCTCGCGCTGACCCTGATCCATCTCGTCTCGATCCCCGTCACGAACACGTCGGTCAATCCGGCCCGTTCCACGGCGGTCGCGTTCTTCGCGCAGACGGCAGCGCCGGGGCAGCTCTGGCTTTTCTGGACAGCCCCGCTCATCGGCGCCCTGCTCGGCGCCTTCATCTGGAAATACCTGATCGCAACATCGGAATCATGACGGAAACCCGGTCAGGGCGGCATGGAGGAAGGCGTATCCGACATGCCCGGCTCGGGAGCCATTCACTCCCCGGCCAGCTTCTTCAACACCTGGATGGCCGCAATCCGCTCGCACGCATCCAGCGGCACCAGCGTCAGTTCGGTAATCCGCGCCGCCAACGGCAGGTCGCGTTTCACCAGTTCCTCACCCTGCTTCGTCAGGGACGCCAGACGCTGGCGCCGGTCCGATGCATTATGTTCCACCACCACCAGATCGCGCTCGCCCAGTCGGGCGACGATCCCGCGCAGGGTCGCAAGATCGATCGCCGTCAACTGGCTGATCCGCGTCAGCGCCACCGTGCCGGCCTCGTGGATCGTGACCATCACCGCGAACTGCACCGCCGTCAGCCCGTCCTCTCCCATCGTCTGCTGGAAAATCGCGGTATGGCGCTGATAGGCCTTGCGCAGCAGATGGCCGATCTGCTCGCCCAGCATATAATCGGGCAACGGCGCCACAGCCTGCCCCGCCGCTTTTTTCCGTCCCGCCGCCATCAGCCGCCACACGCCATGATCGTTGTCCCTGTCGTCAGCACGCGTGGTTACGCCGCGCCCAGAAAGCCATCCACCGCCGCACAGAAGCCATCCAGATTGTCCCACGGGATCATATGCCCGGCATCGGGCACACGGGCCAGTTGGATCTTCGGCAGCAGGCCACGGATTTCCTCTTCATCCTCGGGCAGGATCACGCCGCCGCGCGTCGCAACCATCAGCAGGGCCGGCGGCGTGAGGTGCGGCAGGTCCTGGTGGATGTCCTCGGTGTGGAATTTCTCGAACGTCACGCGCGTCGCCAGCTCGTCGCAGGTATGCAGCCATTCGGCGCGCAGGCGAAGCTGTTCCTCGGTCCAGGTCGGGCAGAAACGACGCATCGCCTCCGCATCCATGCCCCGCCGCGCGGCGCGGATCGAATCGACATACCAGTCCAGCTTCGCCGGATAGGCCCGCCGCCCCGGCCCGCTGACCGGCGGATCGACCAGCACCAGCGACGCAATCCCCCGCGCATCGCGCCGCGCCAGACGGATGGCGATCCGCGCCCCCATCGAATGGCCCAGCACCACGCAGCCTTCCAGGCCCAGCGCATCGATCAGCCCGCGCACATCGTCGGCATAGCTGTCCAGATCGTAGTCCAGGTCCGGCCCCGTCTCCGACAGGCCGCGTCCGCGCACATCCAGCACATACACGTCATGCGTCGCCGCCAGGCGCTCGGCCACGAACCCCCAGGTGACGGCCGGGCTGGTAATGCCCGGCACCAGCACCAGCGGCGCGCCCTGCCCGCCATAGCGCAGGTAATGCTGGCGGATTCCATTGGCATGCACATGCGCGCCGTAGAGGAAACTTGTCTCGGTCATCACGGCTTTCCTTCTGTCGTGGAATCAGGATTCTTCTTTTTCTGAAGAAAAAGAAGCAAAAAGACTTTTATTCGTTCAGGAGCCTCGGAACGAGCACGCACAAGATTCCTGAACAGATCAGAAGTTTTTTGGTTCTTTTTTCAAAAAAGAACAGAAACGCTTCAATAAGCGCCCGACAGCAACGCCCCGCCACCGGGCGCGATCCGTTCCAGCTCCAGCGCCCGCAGCATGGCATGGGTCGTGGCGATCGCCGCCGACAGCACCGGCTTGCCGGTCAGGGCCTCCACCTTCGGCACCACGGGTAGCGAGGGCATCTGCACACAGGCCGAAAGCACGATGGCATCGGCATCCTTGTAGTTCAGACCGGCGACGATGCCCGGTAGATTCTGCGGATCATGCGCCGCCACGTTCAGATTGTCGGGAATCTCCAGCGCCACATGGTCGATCACCTCATAGCCCTCGCTGGCCAGGTAATCGATCACCAGCCGGGTCAGCGGCTTCATGTAGGGCGCGACAACCACGATGCGGCGCGCCCCCAACGTAGCCAGACCATCGACCAGCGCGCCGGCACTGGTCACCACCGGGGCCGGCGCGCCATTCTCCACCGTGCGGCCATGCAGCCGCGCCTCCGACACGCGATGATAGCCCACGCCCATCGACATGGTGGCCACCAGACAGGCATAACCCAGCACATCGACCCGCGCATCGCTGAGTTCCAGCGCGCAGCGGTCGGACTGCGCATCCATCGCCGACAATTCGTCCTTGCTGACCGTCTTCATGCGCATGCGGCTGGAATGGAACAGAAACCGCTCCGGCCGGATCAACTGCCGGGCCGCCAGCAGGGCGGGGATTTCGGTTTCCATGGTGATGTTGGAACTCGGGACGATCTGCCCGATCCGGTAAAGCGATTTCATGAACAGGTCCTGCCTGGATGGGAGATCAGCGATTGGACAGGCGCGACAGCAGCGTGTCGTACTCCATCACGTCGCCGCATTTCTGGGCCATGTCGAACAGATTGGCCTCGTGCGGGCCGATGGCACGATCGCCCACGCAATCGGAAACGACGATGGGGCGGAAGCCCAGCGACATGGCATCGATCACGCTGGCCCGCACACAGCCGCTGGTGACGCAGCCCGCAACGACGAGCGTCTGCACGCCCCGATGCGCATACCACGCGGCCAGCGATGTGCCGGAGAACGCCGAGGGCACGGTCTTGCGCACCACATATTCGCCGGCCACCGGCGCCAGTTCGGGCACGATGGCACTGGCCGGATTGTCCTCGGTCAGGCCCAGCATGCTGGGTACCTTGGCCGAGAACACGTTGGCATCCGCCCCGTCATCGGCGAAGACGATGCGGGTATGCGCCACCGGCCAGCCCAGCCGCCGCGCGGTGTCCAGAAGCGGACGGGTGCGTGCGATGGCCTGCGGGATATTGCCGCCGCCAAACGCCGCCGGATCGGCAAAACCATTGACGAAATCGACGATCAACAGCCCCACCTGCCCCACGATCCCCAGTTCGCGGCCGAATCCCTGCCGGGCATATAGCGCGCCATCCGTTTCCTGACCCGTCATTCCCCTGTCTCCTTCATCAGTTTTCCATCACGGACCACCGCCCGCCCATCGAGGCTGACGGTGCAGTTGCGCATCGGGATGTCGATATGGCAGGCGGTGTCGCGCGTGCCCCCGGCCTCGTTGTTCGGCCCCGTGGACCACAGGAAATTCCCGGCGCAGGCACGCGAATCCATACCGATGGTCGCCTCCCGGTCATACAGGCCCAGCACCGACCAGTGCGCGCGCTCCTGCAACCCCCAGCCGACATGCGACACGGCATACACTTCGGGATCGTTGAAGGATTCCATGTAGCCTTTCAGAAGATCGGCCTCGAGCCCGCCCTGTATGTCGGTCACGTAGCCCTTCTCGATCGTGAAGGTCACGGGGTCGCGCACATAGTCCTTCTGCGGCAACAGGATGTCGCCCCGGTCCAGCACGATGGTCCCGCTGGCCGTGCCCTCGTTCGACCAGGTGGCCAGGAAGCCGCTAGGCCAGTGGTCCCACCGCCCCGGCCGGTCGCAGAAGCCATATTCCTCCAGGATCGGATAATCGCCGAGCGTGAAGCGCACATCCGTACCCGCAGCCGAGGTCACATGCATCTCCCGCGCCGCGCGCAGCACCTTCGAGGCCGCCAGCACGCGCTCGCGATCCTCGGCCGTGGGCACCATGCGCAGCAGGATCTCGGGCGGCTCCACCGCCAGCAGGATGCGCCCGCCAGCCGCCAGGATCTCGTGCTGCTCGGCCGAGAACAGCAGCGTCATCAGGTCCAGCACCAGATCGCTGGCCTTCAGCAGCGCCAGCGCCGCGTGATTGCCGGTCAGCGGCGTGGTGCCGACATAGGCCAGCGGATCGCGCGACAGTGACACCCCGCCATTGACCGGCAGCAGGTCGAGCCGGTTGACGATCGCGCCGCGCGCCTGCGCCGCGAGGATGGCGGTGCGCATTGTCTGCGCATTGGTGTCGCTGGAGGTCAGGACGGTCACGGTCTGGCCGGCCGCGATGCCGGACAGGTCCAGAACCTGCCGCCATGCATCGACAAGTTCGCAATCGCTTACAGGCATGGTGTCTGTTCCCCGGATGAAGTGGAAGACGGTGCGCGGCCCCGGCCCAGCACCAGATTGACGCCGATCGCGGTCAGGGTTGCCGCCGCGATGCCGCCCAGCGTGGCGCCGCCGATCGTCAGCGTCAGGTTGCCGGCCCCCGCGATCAGCGTGGCGCCGACGGTGAAGAGCGTGCGCGGATCGGCGAAATCGACGGCATGGTCGATCCAGATCCGCACCATGGTGGAGACGATCAGCCCCAGCACGCCGAGTGCCAGCCCGCCCATCACCGGTTCGGGAATGGCGCGCAGCAACGCGCCGAAGAAGGGCGAGAAGCCCAGCGCGATGGCAAACAGCGCAGCGGCTGCGAACACCAGCGTGGAATAGACGCGCGAAATCGCCATCACGCCGATATTCTCGACATAGGTCGTCACCCCGGTGCCGCCGCAGAAGCCGGCCAGCATCGTCGCCAGCCCGTCGCCGATGAACGCCCGGCCGGTCAGCGGGCCGTAATCGCGCCCCGTCATCGCGCCCACCGCCTTGATATGCCCTAGATTCTCCGCCACCAGCACCAGCGCCACGGGGGCGATCAGCATCATGGCGTGCGGCGAGAAGCGCGGGCCGACCAGCGCCGGCCAGCCGAACCAGGGGGCGGCGCGCACGGCGGCGAAATCGATCGGCGGCGCCAGCCCCAGCCCGTTGGCCACCAGCGCATAGACGGTGCAGGACACGAGCAGTCCGCACAGCACGGAGAGCCGGCGCATCGCGGGCGGCGCATGCACGGCGATCATCGCCACCGCCAGAAAGGTGAAGATCCCCGTCAGCGTCGCCGATGTCGATCCGGCCAGCCCCCGCGCCGCCACCGGCGCCAGATTCAGCCCGATCGCCGCCCCTACCGCGCCGGTCACCACCGGCGGCATCAGCCGCTCGATCCACCCGGTGCCGGTCAGGCAGACGATGCCGCCGATCAGCGCATAGAGCGCCCCCGCCGCCACGATGCCGCCCACGGCCAGCGGCACGTCGGGGTTCGGCCCATGGCCGGAATAGCCGGTCAGCCCCACCACCACGGCAATGAACGAGAAGCTGGTGCCCAGATAGCTGGGCAGCCGCCCGCCGGTGACCAGAAAGAACAGCAACGTGCCCAGCCCGGAACACAGCACGGCGATATTGGGATCGAACCCCATCAGGATCGGCCCGATGATGGTCGATCCCGCCATGGCCAGCACATGCTGCACGCCCATCGCCAATGTCATGCCCAGGGGCAGGCGCTCGTCGGGCGCGACCTCGGTGCCCGTCGCCAGCCGCCAGCGCGGTAGCCAGTTCGCGTTCATCGATGCTCTCCTGTGCCGGCGGCGCGTATGCGGGCGATCACGTCCTCCACCCCCTCCCACGGGGGGCGTCCGGGCGCGTAGGTGACGCGGATATGGCGCATCAGGGCGGCGATCTGCGCGTCGGACAGGCTGGCGGCGAAGCCCGGCATCGCCCCCACGCCCGGCGTGGCGGGGCGGGAAACGCCATGCAGGATCACCTGCGCCAGATTGTCCGGCCGATCGGCAAAGACATTGCTGTTCAGCGCCAGCGAGGGGCGGGCGCCGAACATGTGCGGGGCCTGCCCCTCATGGCAGGCGGCGCAACTGCCGCCATAGACCCGCGCGCCCTCGCCCGCCCAGGCGGCATCGCGCGCCCGGATCGCGGCGGCCTGCTCCACCGCCTGCGCCCGATCGGGCGATGCCGCGCGGGTATCGAAACTGGCCACATAGGTCGCGATCGCCCGCACATCGGCCTCGGGCAAGGTCGCCATATGCGTCACCACCGGCGCCATCGGCCCGGCCGCCGGCCCGTGCCGTTCGGAAAAACCGGTGCGCAGATAAGCAAACAGATCATCCTCCGTCCACGGCACCGGCGAGTGCGACAGATTCCCCAGCGGCGGGGCCTCCCACCCTTCCGCCATGCCGCCGCCCAGCCACGCGCCGCGCCATTTCTCTGCCCCCAACGCATTGCGCGGCGTATGGCAGGCGCTGCAATGGCCCAGCCCCTCGGCCAGATAGGCACCCCGATTCCACTCCGCGGACCGCGCCGGATCGGGTGCAAAGGGCCGGATATCATGGAACAGCACGTTCCATCCCGCCATCAGCGGACGCAGCGAGAACGGAAAGGCCAGCTTCGTCTCCGGCACCGCGTTGCGCGCGGGCTCGCGCGCCATCAGGTAGGCGTACAACGCCTCCATGTCGGCATCGCTCACCTTCGCGAAGGCGGTGTAGGGAAAGGCGGGATAGAGGTGATGCCCGTCGCGGCTGATCCCCTCGCGCATCGCCCGCGCGAACGCCGGATAGGACCAGCGCCCGATCCCGGTTTCTTCATCCGGCGTCAGATTGGTCGAGCGCACGATGCCGAACGGCGTCTCCAGTTCCAGCCCGCCGGCATAGGCCATGCCGCCCGGCGCGGTGTGGCACACCGCGCAATCGCCCGCTGCCGCCACCTCCCGCCCGCGCGCGATCGTCGCCGCCGACCAGCGCGCCGGGTCCGGCCGCGCCACCGGCGCGATGCCCGGCCGCCATGGCGATGCCGTCACCGCCAGCCCGCCGATGCCCGACAGCAGCGTCCCCACCGCCGCCAGCCCCACCCAGCCACGCAGCCGCGCCTGCGCGGGCTTCGGCGCCGGCCCCGCCGGCATCAATTGCGGCAGAGGCTGTGGTACATCTTCTATTTCCCGAAACACCCCCAGCGCCGCATCCAGTGCGGCGCGCACGCGCTCCGGCGTAAACGGCACCTCGCGAAACCGCACGCCGGTCGCGTCATGCAGCGCATTGGCGATCGCCGCCGCGCTGGGCACCGAAGCCGACTCCCCCACGCCCAGCGGCGGCTGGTCCTGCCGGTCCATCAGCAGCACGTCGATCTCCGGCACCTCGGGAAAGGTCAGCAGCGGATAGGTGCCCCATTCGCGGCTGGCGACGCCGGCAGGGTCGAACGCCACGTCCTCGCGCAGGGCACGGCTGACGGACTGGATGACATTGCCATGGATCTGGTGCCGCACCCCTGCCGGGTTGACCATCATCCCCGAATCCTGCCCGACGACGACCCGCGTGACCGCGACGTGCCCGGTCAGGCGATCGACCGTGATATCCGCCACCCACGCCGCCCAGGCCGCCGGCACACCGGGAAAGGCACCATGCACATACTGGGCGTAGGCCACGCCCCACCCCCGCAGCACACGCTGCGCCGGATCGACCCGGCGCGGCCCGCTGCGCGGCATCCATGTCGCCCGCCGCGCCGTCGCACGCAGTAGTTCGGCCGCCCGTTCGTCGGGCAGGTAGCGCAGCCGATACGCCACCGGATCGACCCCGGCCGCCTCGGCCAGTTCGTCGATATAGCATTCATGCGCGAAGCTGTTGGGCATGGCCGACACGCCCCGGAACCACGATGCCCGCGCGATCGGCGGCATGTCGTGCACCGTCACCCGCGCATTGTCGTAGCCATAAGGAGGCACCGAGGTCCGGTCGCCCATCTGCACGATGGCCGGCGTGGCGGCCGGCACCACCCCGGTCAGCACCAGCGCCAGCAGCGGAGAGACGTTCGAGGGATAGCGCGTCGAGAAATCATAGGCCGCCGGCGTACCATCCGCGCGCAGCCCGCCACGCACCTGCATGAGCTGCGCCGCCCCCTTCGGCTCCCACACATGCTCCTGCCCGCGCGTCAGTTGCACCCGCACCGGCCGGCCGACGGCGCGCGACAGCAGGGCCGCATCGCCGCACACATCGTCGGCGCAGTTCCGCCCGTAGCAGCCGGCGGCCTCATGGCGGACGATGGCAATGGCGCCTTCCTCCAGCCCGGTCAACAAGGCGATGTCGGCGCGCAGCATGTGCGGGTTCTGGGTGCCGGACCATACCGTCAGGCGTCCACCCCGCCAGTCCGCCACAGCACAGGACGGACCGATCGAAGCATGCATCTGGTACGGCCACAGATAGGTCCGGTCCATGCGGATCGCCGCATTCTCCGCCCCCGCATCCACGTCGCCCCGGTCCAGCAGCCGGCGCGGGGTGGACGGGTTGGCCAACAGGGCCGCTTCCAGATCCGACAGATCCGGCAGGTCGACCTGACGCCACGACACACGCAGCCGGCGCGCGGCCTCCTCGGCCTGCTCCTCGCGCTCGGCCACCACGCCGACGAAATCGCCCTGCACCACGACATCGACCAGGCCGGGCAGTCCGGCCACCGAGTCCCGGTCCACGCCGATCAGGCTGCACCCGACGAACGGTCCGTGGTCGAACCCGCCATAGGGCGGGCGGATCACCCGTCCATGCAGCATGCCCGGCACCCGCACGTCATGCACATAGACCGCGCGGCCCGTGACCTTGTCGGGAATATCCACGCGCGGCATCGGCCGCCCGACCACGCGATAGGCGGCAGGGTCCTTGACCGGCATCGCCTCGTCCAGCCGTACGCGCAACGTCCGCCCGTCCAGCAACATGCCATAGGTCAGCAGCATGTTTTCCGGCCAGGGATGGCTGCCTGACGGATCGGCCGACAGCACGCCGTCACGCACCGCCAGCCCTTCGGCCGGCACGCCCATGCGCTCGGCGGCCAGTTGCACCAGCACCCGCCGCGCATGGGCGGCGGCGCGGCGCAGCGGAACGGCCGTCACCTGGATCGTCTCGCTGGCAATGGTGGCGCCCTGGTTCGGCGCGACCTCTGTATGGCCCAGCACCATGGTCACCGCATCCGGCGCCACATCAAGTTCCTCGGCCACGATCTGGGCCAGTGCGGTGCGGATGCCGGTGCCCAGATCGACATGCCCGCAATACCCGGTGATCGCACCACTGGCCTGCATGACCAGAAAGATCTCATCCGCCGGCACGTCGTCCGAAGCCCCACGCGCCACCAGCCCGCCGGGCGGCCGCGCGGCACGGACGACGGTCAGCGACCCGCCCGGCTCCGCCACGCCCCCCATCAGGCGGCCTCCCCGCCCGTCGCCGTGCCGCCCGCCAGCCCGCAGGCCAGCCGGGCGGCACGCAGGATCTCGACATGCGTGCCGCAACGGCACAGCACGCCGCGCAACGCCGCCAGCAGCGTCGCATCATCAGGCGCCGGATCGACATTCAGCAACGCCCGCACGGTCATGACCATGCCGTTCAGGCAATAGCCGCACTGCGCCGCCTGCTCGGCCACGAAGGCGCGTTGCACCGGGTCCAGCACACCGTCGCGCGCCAGCCCTTCCAGCGTCGTCACCGGCCAGTCGGCTACGTCCCCGACCGCCAGCCCGCACGACCGCGCGACCCGACCGCCGACAAGCACCGAACAGGCGCCGCATTCGCCCAGGCCGCAGCCATATTTCGGCCCGTTCAGGCCCAGATCGTTGCGCAGCACATGCAGCAGCTTCGTGTCCGGCGGCACGTCCAGCACATGGCGTGTGCCATTGACCGTCAGGATCACCGCCGGTGGCATCGCCCCCTCCCCGCGTCAGGCCGTCAGGTCGACGTCATAAATGTCGTATCCATACACCCAATAAGGATCTTCCTGATTCCGCAGCCAGGTGTTGGCATTGGAGACCTGCTGCACGCGCGAGGCCCGCTCGATGCGATGCGCACGATAGGCCTCGAAAGTCCGCGACAGGTCCCGCGTGCCCAGTTCCGTCATGCAGCGGGTCAGCATCGCCGCATCCTCGATCGCCATGGCGGCACCCTGCGCCATGTGCGGCTTCATCGGATGGCAGGCATCGCCCAGCAGCACCACCCGCCCGGCATGCCACAGCGGCAGCGGGTTGCGCGTATAGAGCGGCCATTTCGTAATCGTGTCGGCCACGTCGATATAGGCTTGGACCAGCTCGTGATAGCCCTTGAAGGATTCGCGCATCGCCTCACGCGTGCTGGGCACCCACGGCACGCCGGCCGGCCAGCTTTCCGCCGGCTCGCCGGTGACGAAATAGAATTCCTCGCGCGTGCCATCCAGCGCATAGGCCATCATGTGCCGGTCGGCCGACCACCATTTGACACAGGGCTCGACCTCCAGCCCCGACAGGCGCGCCATCGGCAGGACGCCGCGATGCGCGACCCAGCCGGTGAACAGCGGCGCCTCCGGACCCAGCAGCTTCTCGCGCACGCGGGAATTGATGCCGTCCGCGCCGACCAGCACGTCGACCACATCGGTGGTCCCGTCCTCGAAGGAGAGCAGGACGTCGTTCGCCCGTTCCTGGAAATCGACCAGCTTCTTGCCGAACCGGACCAGATCCGGCGGCACCGCGCCGATCATGATGCTATGCACGTCACCGCGATGGATGGTGATGTAGGTGGCGCCATAGCGCGCATGCTCGGCATTCAGCGGAATGCGCGACTGATAGGCTCCGTCATCCCATTTGCGGCTGAACCAGTAATCGGGATGGCTCGACGCGTCCTCGATCGCCTGCTCGATCCCCAGCCGGCGCATGATTTTCATGACGTTGGGCCCATACTGGATGCCCGCCCCCAGTCGCGAGAAGGCCGGCGCCTGATCGTACAGCGTCACTTCGAACCCAGCGCGCTGCAATAACCCGGCGGCCGCGGTACCCCCCAGCCCGGCGCCCACGATGCCAATTCTCCGCGCTTCGACCATCATCCTGCCTTCCGCATGCCCAGCCGGGCGTTCATCCGTCCAGACAGAAGGTATACATACCATTCCTGATGCGCAAGGATATTGACGGTCCGAAATTCATCACATTCCGGCCGCCCAGACAGCCGCCCCACCTTCCGGTCACCGTTTCGTTTCCGCTCCACGAATCCGACCGCCATCTCTCCATATATCATTATAATGACATGAAAACATGAGATGATATAGGACGAGCGGCTCACGCATCGGTCTGCGATTCGTGTTTTCGGTACCACAGAAAACCCATCCGGAACGAAAACAGGATGAATCCCGTCCTGAATCGATAAACAACGCCTACATTGTTTATTGACATTGCAGACCCGTTCCATACCACTATCGCAACGACGCGGTGGCCCGCGACTCCCGTCAAAAAACCCCCATACGCAGACAGGATGGATACCATCATGGAGACCATGACCCGAACCCTTGCCACGTCGCTGATGGTCACGACCATCCTGGCCGGCGCAACCGGGTACGCATTCGGTCAGCCGACCCCGGACACGACGGGAACCACGACCGGCCACCCTGCCGCCCGGCCCGCACGGGCTGCCCCCTCCCGCCCGGCGGCAGCCGATGCCGAACAGGTGTCGGTGGTCGGATCGGGTTCGACCCGCCAGGTCCAGACGATCAGTACCAGCCAGATCTCCCGCTCGGTGCCGGGCACCAGCCCCTACAAGATCATGAACCAGATGCCCGGCGTCGCCTTCACCTCGGCCGATCCGCTGGGCATCGATACCTGGAGCCAGAGCATCTACATGCACGGCTTCTCGCAGGATCAGCTCGGCTTCACGCTGGATGGCATGCCGCTGGGCGCGCAGACCTATCGCGCCTATAACGGCCTGAACGTGAACAACGCGATCAGCCCCGAGAACATCAAGCGCCTGAGCGTCTCGCAGGGCGCGGGCTCGCTGGACGTGGCGTCCAGCAGCAATCTGGGCGGCACCGTCCAGTTCTATTCCCTCGATCCCTCCGACCATTTCGGCGGCAAGGTTGCGCAGACCTTCGGCAGCAACGCCACCTTCCGCACCTTCGGGCGCATCGACAGCGGGCAGCTCAACCCGTCAGGCACCAAATTCTACGTCTCCTATGCCCGCACCTCGGACGATAAATGGAAGGGCCATGCCGGGCAGTTCCAGCAGCAGGTCAATGCCAAGTTCGTCCAGCCCATCGGGGAGTCGACCAGACTGACGGGCTTCTTCGACTGGTCCGACATGGCGGAGGCCTCGTACGCCGTCGAATCGCTGGAAACCATCCACAAGCTTGGCACGCGGGTCGATTATTATTATCCCGACTACACCACGGCCTATCGCGCGGCCCAGGGCATCTATTCCCATGGCGAGCAATTGACCCGCAGTCCCAAGGACGTCGCCTATTACGACGACCCGGCACTGAGCCAGGATTATTTCGGCGGGTTGACGCTGGACACGAAGCTGAACAGTGCCATGGACTGGAAGACCACGATCTACGGCCATGGCGATTCGCTGGACACGCACTGGACCAACCCGCACATCACGTCGCCCAACGGCGCGCCGCTGGCCGAACAGGTCCGCCGTTCGGGCTTCCAGCGCTACGGACTGACATCGGGTTACACCTGGCGCTGGCAGAAAAACACGTTCAACACCGGCCTGTGGTATGAAAACGATCATTACGCGATCGGGCAATATTACTATCAGGAGCCGATCCTGGGCCAGGGCAACCCGATCGACCCGTTCGGCGCCCTGCCGCAGCCCTTCGCCCAGGCCTGGGGCAATGTCTTCAACACCAACACGTTCCAGTATTACCTTCAGGACACTTACAAGATCCTGCCCAACCTGACGGTGCATGCCGGGTTCCGCTCGCTGCTGGTCGCGGCGCGCAGCGGCGTCACGGAGAACAACCAGAAATATACCGGCGTCGCGAACCTGCCCGCCGGCAGCCTCACGGCAGCCAACGCCTTCCTGCCCCAGGTCAGCGCCAACTGGCGCTTCCTGCCGCATAACGAACTCTATTTCGACGTCTCGAAGAACATGCGCGCCTACCCGCAGGCCGGCTATTCGCTCGGCTCGCCCTGGTCGGTCACCACCATGGCTTCGTTCCAGAACGCAAAGAAGAACCTGAAGCCGGAAGAAGACTGGGTGTATGAGCTGGGCTATCGCCTGACGATGCACCGAGCGGTCGGGCTGATCAGCCTGTATCACACGGATTTTTCAAACCGTCTGCAGACGATCACCTCCGGCGCATCGATCATCCAGAACCAGTCGACGATGCAGAATGTCGGCGGCGTGCATATCTGGGGCGTGGATGGCAGCCTGACACTGAACCCGATCGACGGAATGTCGCTGTATAACAGCATCAGCTACAGCCGGCAGCGATTCGACAGCAACCTGACGACCGGCGGCGTGACCTACAATCTGTCCGGCAAGAACATCCCGAACTATCCGGACCTGATGTACAAATCCAGCCTCAGCTATTCCTATGGCCCGGTGATGGCACATATCGACGCCAACTACATGTCACGCCGCTATCTCAGCTACATGAACGACACCCATGTCCCCGGCTACTGGCAGACCAACCTGGGCGTACGCGTGCGCGGCGGAAATCACGGCCCACTCCATGACATCACGTTCGATTTCAATATCTACAACCTGACCAACACGACCTACATCTCCACCGTCGGCGTGCAGGGCAACCCCATCGCCGGCGACTATCAATCGATGCTGATCGGTGCGCCCCGACAGTTCTTCGGCACGGTCAGCGCCAACTTCTGAGCATGCGGCAATGCCCTCCCCGCGCCTACTCCTTGAAGGCGCGGGCGAGGATATTCTGCTTTTCCAGCGAGACGGGCAGCGCGGTGGCGGTGACGGCCACGCCCTGCCAGCCCGCGCCCATGGCGGTGTAGAGGTTGACCGCATCCTGCAAGCGCTCCAGCCGCGCCTCGGCCTCGGCATTCTCCGCCGCCAGGGCGGTGCGCTCGGTCGTCAGCACCTCCAGGAAGCCTACGAGGCCGGCACTGTAGAGCTTGCGCGCCCGGTCGCTGGCCAGCCGGCTGTCCTCGGCCGCGCGGTGCAGCAATTCGGTATGTTCCACATCGTCATGCCAGGCCGCCATCGCGTCCTCGACCTCGCGGAAGGCCGTCAGC
>NZ_JABEQE010000023.1 GCF_014174375.1 Gluconacetobacter asukensis | reverse complement strand
CGGCTCCATTGCTCGTCTGTCAGTGTCCGTCTGCTCAAGGCTTGCCCTCCATCGACAGCCTTGAATCAGAACTTCAAATCAAAGGGAATCCATGAATGCAGACAGCGCCTAAGGCACCCGCCAACCCTCAACAGGTCAGAACACCGCCGATCTCGCGGCACACGCCCTGGGTCGCGCCTTCCCCGTCACGCACGATCCATGCCCCCGGCCCGGTCGGCGTGACGGTCACACCCCGGCGCTGCACCGCGATCCGCCGGTCGATGTCGTTCTGCAGCGCCTGCTCGCGTTGCCATTGTTCCGGCGTCGCGGGGGACGACGCACCGCGCTGGCCCCGAGACGCATCCAGCGCCGCACGATCGCGCGCGATCGCCTGCTGCTGACGCGTCCGGGCGGCAAGGTCCTGCTGACGGATCGCCGTCTCCGCCTCCATCCGCCGCCGCGCCCGATCGGCCGCCGACGCCACGCTGTCCCCCGGCACGATCCCGCCCGGTATGAGTCCCCCGGGCGGAATACCGGGACGATATCCCTGCGACCACGCAGCCGGCCGCCATGGCAGCAGCGCCAGCCCCACCATCAGGGCCAGCCCATACCGCCGCGACAGCTTCGCCCTCACGGCCGCGCCGCCGTGAAATGCGCCGCCAGCCAGCCGCGCATCAGCTCATAGGATCGCCGGGCAGCATCTTCATTATACCGGCACATGCCACTGGAGCCTGTCGCCTCGGTCTCGGTGAAGCAATGCACCGCATGCCCGATCACCACGAACTGCCACGCGGTGGGCGTCTGGCTCATTTCCTGCAGAAAAGCCGGCAGATCGGGCATCGTCCACTGATCGTCCGCCCCGTTCATGGCCAGCACCGACGCCCGGATACCCCGCGCCAGAGACGGGGCGTCGGTCGCCAGATCCCCATGGAACGAGATCACCGCCCGCACATCCGCCCCGCTGCGCGCCAGGTCCAGCACCGCCGTGCCGCCGAAACAGAAGCCGATGGCCGCCAGACGCGAGAGATCGATCGGCGCCGATGCAGCCTGGGCCCGCAATTCCGCCAGCGCCCGCGCCATCCGTCGCCGCAGCAACGCCCGGTCGGCCATCAGCGGCTTCACCGCCGCCTTGGCCTGCGCATCGTCGGTGGGGCGAATGGCAGCGCCATACAGGTCGGTCAGCAGGATGACGTAATCATGCCCCGCGATCATCCGCGCCTTGTCGATGGCGATCGCATTCACCCCATGCCAGTTGGGCACCATGACCAGCCCCGGCCGGTGGCCCGAAACCACATCGTCATAGACCAGCACACTATCGAACCGCACACCGTCCTGTGTCCAGGTAACGGGCCGCGTCACCATCCGCGCCACGGCCTCGCTCGGCCGTCCGCAGGAACCAGCCAGGGCCAGACAGGCCAGCGCAACAAGTCCCCACCAGGATCGCATCGTTTTTCTCCCTACCAGCATGAAGGGCGCCGGCACGAACCTGCCAAGGGCCCCGCGCTTCATATCTTGTAGACGTATCTCAGCACGCGCCGCAGGCCGGCCGCTTGGCGCCCATGATTGAGATCCGCCGCCAGCCGCATCAGGATAGCGGGAAATCCGGCGACCGGAATGGCGCGCATGACGGCCCTGATCCGCTGTCGGGCGAGGCCCTTGCGGATCAGCCCGCCACTGGCATCGATCCAGTCTGCCCTGCGCACCGCGTTGACCACATCGGCATGCGCGCCGCGATACGGCGTTATCTTGTGATGCCAATGGATGATCGCGCGGACAAGCCGGCCATCCAGATGGGGCGCCCTGACCAGACGGGCCCGCTCCGCTGCCGCCTCCGAAGGTTCCAGATAGGCAAGGTCGCGCGCCGTCCACAAACCGGCATCGTGATACACCAGCGCGAAGGCAATCGTTTCCCGCCATGTCCGGTCCTCGCCCAGGACATCCAGCGCATAGGTCAGCACGCGATAGATATGGTTGCGATAGGCCGGAAGGTCCGCACCGATCACGCCGGCAAGGGTCGCCAGTTCGCGCTCGACTGTTTCGTCATGCCGGACGATCTTGATCTCTTCGCGCACGCTCTCCATCCTTCTGCCCTTCGGAACCGTCGGCGACAGAGCGCGCCCAGGCCGGTCCCGGCAAGACACAGAATGTTCTGACCATCATGCCCAAAGAGTATATTCCGAAACGAACGCCTCTCGATCCCTGCCCGATCGAGACCGTCATCGCCATGATCGGCGGCAAGTGGAAAGCCCGGGCGCTCCACCTCCTGACACAGGACGCGTTCGGTTTCGCCCAGCTGCGCCGCGCACTCGGCGGCGTCAGCCAGCAGGTCCTCTCCACCCAGTTGCGCGCCATGGAAGCGGACGGCCTGATCGCACGACAGGACCCCGGCCCTGGCGACAACGGGGCCGCCTGCTACACCGCCACCGCCAAAGGACGCACGCTGGTCGACATCCTTCTGCCCGTCGCCGAATGGGGAACCTACGAACGCACGCACCAAAGCCGTACGTGATCCGTAACCTCTCCGCCGATCCTCGCCGGGCAACGGGCGGGATAACCCCGCCCGCCGCCATTCATTTCGCCGGCCCGACCACCGCGATCAGCCGGTCCACGATCGTCGCGTCCGCCAGCGTCGACAGGTCGCCCAGCCCGTCCAGTTCATGGCAGGCGATCTTGCGCAGCAGCCGCCGCACGATCTTGCCCGACCGGGTCTT
The DNA here is from genome assembly GCF_014174375.1 of Gluconacetobacter asukensis. Lineage (GTDB taxonomy): Bacteria > Pseudomonadota > Alphaproteobacteria > Acetobacterales > Acetobacteraceae > Gluconacetobacter > Gluconacetobacter asukensis. The sequence goes on along the minus strand of NZ_JABEQE010000023.1, from coordinate 46,619 downwards.
CGGCAGGTCGGGCACCAGATAGACCCGTTCGGGCACCGCATAGCGCCCGATGCCCTTGGTCACGGCCAGCGAAGCGGCCTCGGCCAGATCCGGCACGGACGCATCGCGCGCCACCGCGAACACGACCAGCCCCTGCCCCTTGATATCGTGCGGCACGCCGACCGCCGCGCATTCGACGAAGCGATGGTCGGTCGCCACCACATCCTCGACCTCGGCGGTGCCGATCCGATGGCCGGAGACGTTGATCACGTCATCGATGCGCCCGGTGATCCAGTAATAGCCATCGGCATCCCGCCGCGCCCCGTCGCCCGAGAAATAATAGCCGGGGCTGAAGCTGAAATAGGTGTGGCGGAACCGTTCGTGACCACCCCAGATGGTGCGCGCCTGACCAGGCCAGGAGCGGGCGATGCACAGGCAGCCCTCCCCTTCGCCTTCGATCAGCTCGCCCTTGTCCGTCAGCAGCACGGCCTCCACACCGGGCAGCGGCAGGGTGGCGGAACCGGGCTTCTGCGGCACCGCGCCGGGCACCGGGGCGATCAGGATGCCGCCCGTCTCGGTCTGCCACCAGGTATCGACGACCGGGCAGCGCCCCCGTCCGACAGCCTCGTGAAACCACACCCAGGCATCGGGGCTGATCGGCTCGCCCACACTGCCCAGCAGGCGCAGGCTGTCCAGCGCATGGCGCTTCACCACCGCATCGTCGTCGCGCATCAGCGAGCGGATCGCCGTGGGCGCGGTATAGAAGGTCGTGACCTTGTGGGTATCGATCACCTCCCACCACCGCCCCGGCGCGGGATAGGACGGCAGGCCCTCGAACAGCAGGATCGTGCCGCCATTGGCCAGCGGCCCATAGACCACATAAGTGTGCCCGGTGATCCAGCTGATATCGGCCGTGCACCAGAACACATCCCCCGCCCGATGGTCGAAGACCAGCTCGTGGGTGAACGAAGCCCAGACCATGTAACCACCGGTGGAGTGGACCATGCCCTTGGGCTTGCCGGTGCTGCCGGAGGTATAGAGCAGGAACAGCGGGTCCTCGGCCTCCATCTCGGCCGCCGCGCAATCGGGCGCCGCCTGCGCCAGCAGCGGGGTCAGCGCCAGGTCGCGCCCCTCCTGCATCGGCACGTCCAGGCCGGTCACGGCCAGCACCAGCATATGGCGCACGCTGGGCACGCCCCGCGCCAGGGCCTCGTCCATCACCGTCTTCAGCGCGATCCGCTTGGGCCCGCGCCGCGCCTCGTCGGCGGTGATCACCGCCACCGCCCCGCTATCGTTCAGCCGGTCGGCCAGCCCCTCGGCCGAAAACCCGCCGAACAGCACCACATGCAGGGCGCCGATCCGCGCGCAGGCCAGCATCGCCACCACGCCCTCGACCACCATGGGCAGATGGATCGCGACCCGGTCGCCCTTGCCGACCCCCAGCCCGCGCAGCACATTGGCCATCCGGCAGACGCGCTCGTGCAGCGCGCGATAGGTCAGACGCTCGACCTGCGCCGCCTCCTGCCCCTGCCAGATCAGGGCGATCTGCTCGCCCCGCTCGGCCAGATGGCGGTCCAGGCAATTGACGCTGGCATTCAGCCGGCCGTCCGCGAACCAGCGGATCGACACATCGTCCGCGAAGGAGGAGCCGGACGCGACCGTCGGGCGCTGCGTCCAGTCCAGACGCCCCGCCTCGCCGAGCCAGAATTGTTCCGGATCGCGCGCGGCGGCGTCGGTCATCTGACGCAGGCGGGCACCATCGACGCCGGCCTGCGCGGCGAAAGACGGTGGAATCTGGAAAATTTCTTTGTCTGACACTGTATTTTCAATCCGCCTGTCTGATCGGTTCGAATGCCGATTTCTTGGTTGGGGGGATGTACATTTCTCAATATAGAGAATTCATCCCCGCTGCACGAGCCCCATTTCAGAGCCCGCCGGGAAATGTTGTCTGAGGAGCCGGCGCAGCCCCTATCGCCGTGAGCACGTCCGTTCTGTCGGATCACCCCCCTCCGTTCGGGCGTTCCGGCCCGGTATCAAGCGTAAACGGCAGCGCATCCCGCCGGTTGATGTCCAGCGCCAGGCGATGATGCAGCGGCGGATGCGCGCGCGACCGGCATTCGGTCCAGTCGCACAGATGACAGGAAATGCCGACGGGAATGGCCGGCGCCTGCAGATTCAGCCGGTCGGAATACACGATTTCCGACGCGCGGGTAATATCGCACCCCATGGCGATGGCATGGACCGGCTGCACATCGTTCCAGCCGGTCGAAATGCCCGACACGGTCCGCGCGAAGCACAGGAACGTCCGCCCGTCGGTAAACTGGGCCACCTGCGCCTGCGTCACGCCGGGCGTGGCAAAACAGGTATTGGCATTCCATTGCGGGCAGGAATGTCCCTGCCGGGCCACCGGAAAACCACAGGCGGAAAAGCTCTTGGTGATATTGCCGGCCGGATCGGTGCGCACGAAGAAGAACGGCACCCCCCGCTCGCCCGGCTTCTGCAATGTCGACAGGCGCTGCGCCGCCTGCTGGTAGGACACGCCGAACCGCGCCGAAAGCAGGTCCAGATCGTAGCGCAGCCCCCCCGCCGCCGCCAGGAAGGGCGAATAGGGCATCAACAAAGCGGCGGCGGCATAGTTCACCAGCCCGATCTGGATCACGATGCGCGCATCCTCGGTGCTGGGCGCGATCTCGTGCAGCAGCGCCTCGATCACCTCCCGCCCTTCCAGCAGCATCAGTTGAAAAGCCAGCTGGAATCCCCGGCTTTCCCGGGGCAGCAGGTCGGACAGCAGCAGCAGCCGGCTGTCCGGGTCATAGCGGCGGAATGTCCCGTCCAGCGCCGTGATGCGCACCACGATGCCGTGATGCTGGCGCAACCGGGTCGCGATCATGTGGTTGCTTTCCGATGGCGCCACGCCCTCGCCATCCGGCAGGCGGGCCGTCCGCGCCATCTCCGCGCGCACCTGCTCCGCCAGCTCTTCCAGTTGGGGAAAATGGTTCAGCCGCTCGTCATAGACCAGCCGCGCCTCGTCCTGCGGCAGGATGACGCGCGTGCCCGTCGGCAGCATCAGCCGTGTTGCGTCGTGATGCGCGGCCCGGAACGCCTGGTGCAGCGTCAGCACCGCGCGCGCGGCCTCGGGCTGCGCCGCCAGCGCCGCGATTTCCTGCGCCGGCACGCCATGCGCCCCCAGCAGCGGATCGGACAGCGCCTGGTGCAGCAGCCCCTCCATCCGCTGCTCGTCCACGCCCGACAGCGCCTCGATCGAGACATCCAGCGCCCGCGTCAGCTTGATCAGCAGCGACGCCGTCACGCTGCGCTGATCGTGCTCGATCAGGTTGAGATAGCTGGGCGAAATGCCCAGCCGTACCGCCAGCGCCTGCTGCGACAGGGACCGTTCGGTCCGAAGCCTGCGGATGATACGACCGATGCGGGTCGGGGACATGCTTATTTACCCGTTTTTACAAATACACAGATCAGTATGTAAATGGTTTTACACCATTCATGTCTTGGCGTCTTCTTTTGTCTGGCGTCGACTTCCCGGGTCTCCTTAACTGACGGCACAGGATGATCGAAGAGGAAGATTCGTCAATGCACGTCGAATCCATCGCCATTGCCAAGGCCGATCGGAACCAGGCCACGGGCCTGAGGCCGCTGCATGATGCCCGGGCGCCCCTTCGGTCCCGCGGCCCGCTCCATGCCCGCCCCCCAATCGGCATGACCGCATTCTGAACAGAGAACAAGCCGGGCCCGACCCGGTCCGAACCATCCTATCAAGGGGAACCGCCATGTCCCGCCGCACGATTGGTCAGATTCAAGTCGATCACGCCCTCGATGAATTCGTCACGAACGAGGTCCTGCCCGGGACCGGCATCGCCCCTGACCGGTTCTGGGCCGGCCTGTCCGACATCGTCGCGCAGTTCACGCCCAAGGTGCTGAACGCACTGGCGCGGCGCCGGCTGCTTCAACAGGCCGTCGACCAGTTGCTGACCGCCCCGGGTTTCGATCCGGCGGATATCGAGGGCCAGATCCGCGTGCTGCGGACAACCGGTTATCTGGAGCCCCAGCCGTCCCATTTCGAGATCACGACCCGCGACGTCGATGCCGAAATCGCGCATGTCGCGGGCCCGCAGCTGGTGGTTCCCGTCACCAATGCCCGCTACGCGCTCAATGCCGCCAACGCACGCTGGGGCAGCCTGTACGATGCGTTCTACGGCACGGATGCCGAGCCGTTCGGCCCGTCCGGCATACCGGCGCGCGGCTATGACGAACAGCGCGGCGCGCAGGTGATCCGGCGCGTGCGGCTGATTCTGGATGAAATCACGCCCCTGTCCCAGGGCAGCCACGCCGATGCCACCCGCTATCACATCGCCGACGGGCGCCTGTTCGCGACCCTCGACGGCATTGCCCAGCCGGTCGAACTGCGCCGCCCCGCCCAGTTCGCGGGCTTCCAGGGCGCGGCCGAGGCGCCGGATACGATCGTGCTGCGCAATCACGGGCTGCATATCGAATTGCGCTTCGATCCCGCATCGCCCATCGGCAGCCGCGATCGCGCCGGCATTGCGGATGTGATCGCGGAATCCGCCCTGACCACCATCATGGATTGCGAGGACAGCGTCTCGGCCGTCGATGTCGCGGACAAGATCCTGGTCTATCGCAACTGGCTGGGCCTGATGAAGGGCACGCTCACCGCCTCCTTCCCCAAGGGCGGACGGATGGTGGAGCGGCAACTGGCGCCCGACCGCCGCTACACCGCGCCCGACGGCACGTCGCTGGTGCTGTCGGGGCGCAGCCTGATGCTGGTGCGCAATGTCGGGCACCACATGTTCACCGATGCGGTGGTGGACAGCACCGGCCACGCCATCCCCGAAGGCGTGCTGGACGCCGCGATCACCGCCGCCATCGCGCTGCACGATCTGCGCGGCAACTCGCCGACCATCAACAGCCGCACCGGGTCGATCTATATCGTCAAGCCGAAGATGCATGGCGGGGAAGAAGTCGCGCTGTCCAACGCCCTGTTCGATCGCGTCGAGCAATTGCTGGACCTGCCGCCCAACACGATCAAGATGGGCATCATGGACGAGGAACGGCGCACCAGCGCCAACCTGGCCTCCTGCATCCATGCCGCGCGCAACCGCGTGGTGTTCATCAATACCGGCTTCCTCGACCGTACGGGCGACGAGATCCATTACAGCATGCAGGCCGGCCCGGTGGTGCGTAAGGGCGAAATGCGCGCCGAACCGTGGATGACCGCCTACGAGCAGCGCAACGTCGCCATCGGCCTGGCCTGCGGCCTGAAGGACCGCGCGCAGATCGGCAAGGGCATGTGGGCGATGCCGGACCGCATGGCCGACATGATGGATCAGAAGATCGCCCACCCCCGCGCGGGCGCGAATACGGCGTGGGTGCCCTCGCCCACGGCGGCGACATTGCATGCCCTGCACTATCATTTTGTCGATGTCCGCGCGGTGCAGACCCGGCTGGAGAGCACGGCGCCGGCTTCATTGCAGTCGCTGCTGACGCTGCCGCTGGCCCGCCAGATCACCTGGTCGGCGGCCGAACGTCGGGCGGAACTGGACAATAACCTGCAAGGCATCCTGGGCTATGTGGTGCGGTGGGTGGATATGGGGATCGGCTGCTCCAAGGTGCCGGACATCAACGATGTCGGCCTGATGGAAGACCGCGCGACGCTGCGCATCTCCTCGCAGCATGTCGCCAACTGGCTGCGCCACGGCGTGATCTCGGAAGAGGACGTCCGCACGTCGATGACGCGCATGGCCGCCATCGTCGACGCGCAGAACCTGGGCGAGGAAGGCTACCGCCCGATGGCCCACAATCCCGACGGTCCGGCCTTCCGCGCGGCGGCCGAACTGGTCTTCACCGGCGCCACCCAGCCCAACGGCTACACCGAGCCGACCCTGCACCGCTGGCGCCGCGTCGCCAAGGCGCAGGCGGCGGAAAGCCAGGGCGCACCCGCGCTGGAACAGACGGGCGCCTGAACAATCCTTACCTCTGCCCCGTCCGGATCTCTCATCGGGACGGGGCAGGCCATTGGATTGGGCCGCGCAAACCATGGCTATCCACACCGACGCACCGAAAGACCGAGGCGTGGATTACCCCTCCGTTGGCATTCCATCGGCCGTTCCGGCCGATGGAATGCCAAATGTTGTCACACGATCGGGGATCAGGGCCGCGCGATGGTTAGCCGTCGATCTCAGGCCATCCGGCATGACAGGCAAGCCCGCTCACGGACCTCGAAGCCCCTGAATATCCGGTCTTTTTTTTTCAAAAAGACCTACCTCCCTGCGATCCCGGCCCCTCCAGGGCCGCCAGAAGCCCCGCTGAAGACGCCTGGCGATTATCCGCCTGTGCCTCAGGATGTTGCCTGTCTGGCAGTCTCTTCAGCTGTTGCCAGATTTCAGCATCGCGATTGTAGAAATCCGGATGGAATTGCAAGACCCCGTCAGCATCCGGAAGCGCGGTCAGATAGACCACGAATACGGGCACGGGCACGGGTAGCGTATTGCGCGTGGTCGTGCCCTTCGCGATCCCCTGATTGATCACGTCGAGCGGCTGCCGCATCAGCAGAGCGGCGAAGTCGCGGGGGTTCTGTACCCGGATGCATCCATGGCTGATGCGACGGTTATCGCGCTTGAAGAGATCTTGATCCGGCGTATCGTGCAGATAGACATCGAACCGATTTGGCATGTCGAACATGATCAGTCCGAGCCCCGCATCGGGTCCCGGTCGCTGCTCTATTTCGCCATTGGCAAGCATGACCATCTTGTTCCGCGCCAGATAATCAGGGTCGCGGCGGATCTTCGGCAGAATCTCCCGCTCCACGATATCGCTCGGAACAACCCATGGCGGATTATACAGGCTTGCGTCGATCAGGGCATGAAATTCAGGACTCTGGTTACGCTCCACATCCTGGCCGACAATGACCCGCGTGGAAAACACCGGCCGATCGGCCCGATAAAGGACCAGTCTTTCCTCGGCCACATTGACCAGCACACGATCTGGCGGCAGTGATCGCGGCAGCCAGCGTTGACGTTCGAGATTCACCGCGATCTTGCGCAAACACCCCGCCTCACCGCTGTCGCTGCCCGCGGGGGATCGGCGGCATGTGCGCAATGCCTGACGCAACGCCCGATAGGCCGGTGTCGATGGCGCCAGCGCATCAATGACCGCCGCCGGATCGGGGCTGTCGATCGCGGCATCCAGCTTGGCGGCCACGTCAACCGGTTCGGGCGTCAGCGCCTCATCATCTTTCCGGCGTTCTACGGGCACGGCCCCTCGGGCCAGGGCGTCGCCATATGACAGAAAAGCATCGGACAGTAACAATTCGCGATCAAGCGGCGATAAATTTGTGCCCTGCCGCAGCAGAACGGCATGGAACAATTCAGGGTCGAGACCGTTCTCTCCGGCACGCAACACGGCCTTCAGGAGTGAATTTGCCTCTGCCTGCCGAGCTGTCCATACGGGCTCGAAATCATGGCGCGCGTAGAAACGCCGCAGCAACACGACATTCACCGGTTCTCCGGCGACAGTCAGTTGCGGCGCGCCATCGATCAGATTGCCGAGTTCGGTATTGGCATGTTCCGGATTCGTGCCACACGCCGCAAGCACGCATGTCACGGCGAGGCCGAGCAGGCTGCGCGCGACCGTGCCGCGGGTGGAGATCTGCGACCGAACGACGGTCATTGACTTCTGCCGACCTGACCTGACCGTACACCATGGTACCCGCACGAAACATGACTCCAAGATCGTCGCGGATCACGCAAATAGTAGTTTGACTTTTTGTCAAGAGGTGTTGCTAATTACCCGTTATCTTCTGAAATTCCAATTGGAGGGTGCCTGATGTTCGCGGTTTCCGAAACATTGTCCCGTCATAAGCGTCTGCGTGCGGTCGCTATGGTTGCCGCAGCGCTGCCTGTGGTGCTTCTGGCGGCGTGTGCTGAAGACAAGCCCCCGCCGCCGCCCGCGCCGGTCGAAGCTCCTCCGCCGCCGCCGCCACCTCCCCCGCCGCCGCCGCCCGTTCCGCCAGCACGCGGCTAAGGCTGTCATTTTCAACGATCTGGCTTGTCTGGGCTTCCGCCTCTCCACGGAGAGGCGGAAGCTTGGGGTTGCCATTGGCAAGCCGCAATATGCAACCACCCCATCGGGCATTCCAACGCAGAAACAAATCCGTAGGAACATTCGGTCAGCCAGCCGATGGAGACTGCGTGGATGGGTCAGGACGCAGGCGGCACAGGATCAGGGGCACACCCGTGCTGGAACGAACGACCGCCTGAAGCCCCTGTCCCATCCGGACAGGCAACGGGACAGGAACGTATCGGGGCTCGCCACTGTCCGGATACGGACACCCCACACTGAGCCTTCCTGAAAACCCTTTTCATTTCAAATAAATGCACGATGTTCCGTTTCATGTCAGACTGTCATTCCGGACGATCTGACAATGAAGAGACGGCATGATCCATTCTCTCCTGCGCGGCCTGACTCGGCATCCACTCTATACGGCGATCAATCTTGTCGGCCTCTCGCTCGGCATCGCGGTCTTCCTGACGATGGCGCTGATCGTGCGCTACGAGACGGGATATGATGCCGACCTGCCCGAGACCGGTAGCCTCTATCGCCTCGACCAGATCTGGACGCTGCCCGGTCGCGCGCCCGACGAAATCCCCGGTGCCAGCTTTGTCGCAGCCCCCTTCCTGCATCAGGATTTTCCGGCCATCGCCGATGTCCTGAGACTGGTGACCCAGTCGCAACCGGTGCATGTCGGCGCGCGTGTCGAACAGGAGGATACAAGTTTCGCCGATCCCGCCTTCTTTTCCTTCTTCAGGCTGCGCGCACTCGACGGTGATCCGCGTTCGGCATTGGCCGAACCCGCCGACATTGCCATTCCCGCCAGTATCGCCCTCAAATATTTCGGAACCATCCATGCGGTCGGCCGCACGATGCGCATCGCCCAGGATGCCAGGCCCCTTGTCGTCGCGCTCGTCTATGCCGATCCGCCCCCGAACGCGACGTATCATTTCGGAATTGTCGCGCGGATTCCGTCCGAGGCCGCGGGCTGGGAAGCCGTCACCCATTGGGGCTCGACCTGGGGGCCGCTCTTTGTCCGGATACCGGACGCGCGGGCCCTGCCGTCGATCCGCGCGGGCCTGCGCCATTATATGGCGCGCCATCCGGGCGCGAACACGCCTCAGACCATTCGCGACGATATGGGCGATGGCGGGCTGACACCGGTCCCCTTCCGCGAGATGCATTTCCGCAATGCCGAGATCGGCGCGGGTACGATCAGCCGCACCCTGATCACGATCCTCGGCCTCGTCGGTCTCGCCGCCCTGTTCACGGCCGGCATCAACCATATCAACCTCGCGACCGCCTGCGCGTCCCTGCGGGCACGCGAAGTGGCGGTCCGCAAGGTCCTGGGGGCGACCCGAGCCTCGCTGGTCTGGCGCTTCATGGCGGAGGCGATGGTCCTGACGGCGGTCGCCGCCTTCTGCGGGCTGGCCCTGTGCGAGATGGCGATCCACCTGATCGGGACACTTGGCGGCTGGCAGCTCACGCTCGATCCCGTCTTCTGCGGGATCATGCTGGGTGCCATCGTGCTGGTGGTCGGCATTGGGGCCGGATTCTACCCGGCCATGGTCCTCTCCGCCTATGCACCGGCCCCCGTCCTCGCGGCGAGCCACATGCCCGCCGGGGGACGCATAGGTGCCAGACTGCGCGCACTCCTCGTAACCCTGCAATTCGGTTTCGCGATCGGGCTCGCCATCTGCACGCTTGTCATGACCGACCAGGCGTATTTCGTGCGTATGATGGCGCGTGGCATCACGACCAGCGGCCTGATCGTCGTCACGTCGGCCGCCGATGACAGCCTGGTCGATCGTCAGGGCGCCTTGCGTCACGCCCTCGGCACAGTCCCCGGTGTCACGGGCGTGGAGCGTTCCGACATCTACCCGCATTTCGTGACCGACGGCGATGCGTTCAGCCTCGACACAACACCGCAGAACCACGCATCGCTCAATTGGGGCTTCGCGACACCCGGCTACGCCGATCTCTACGGGCTGAAATTGCTGGCCGGACGATGGTTCGATCCGCAACGGGGAGAAGATCTTCGCGGGACGCATCGCCTCTTGCCGTCCATCCGCAGCGTCGTGCTCAGCCGTGCGGCGGTAGATCGGCTGGGGATCGGGAGCCCACAGGCGGCAATCGGCCGTCTGGTACGCGAAGAAGATGCGGCACCGACTTTACGCGTGATCGGCGTGGTCGACGATCTGCGGCTCAACGGCCCGCATGAACGTATCCGTCCCCTTCTGTTCTATGGGCTGCGCCCCGACGATCAGGCCAGAACGGCGGTCGCCATGCATGTGCGCTTCTCCGGCGTCTCCAGCCCGGACATGATCGCGCGTCTCCAGGCCGCATGGATCGCAACCGCGCCCGACGTACCATTCGCGGCCGAGACGGTCTCGGACATCCTGGCGCAGGACAGCCGGAGCGACCGGGAGCATGGACTCCTCTTCGGTATGGGCGCCGGCATCTCGGTCGGCATCGCCGCCCTCGGCCTCTATGGACTTTCGCTCTTCACGGTCTCGCGCCGGCGGCACGAGATCGGAATCCGCAAGGTGCTCGGCGCGCGCACTGGGAATGTGCTGGCCTTGCTGGTCGAACATTTCCTTCGCCCGGTGCTGCTGGCGAACCTGATCGCCTGGCCGGTCGCCTGGGCATTGATGCGAACGTGGCTGAACGGCTTCGACCAGCGCATCGCCCTGACTCCCTGGCCATTCATCGAGGCGACATTGAGCGCGATCCTGATCGGATATGCGACAGTCATTGCCCAGACCCTCCAAGTGGCCCGCCAGCCTCCAGCCCGGGCATTGCGGGACAGATGATCATGCCCGACGGCCAACCTCCCCATTTCGTGAAAAACGTCCCTCCTGCAGGATGACGCGGCGCGTCCCATTTCCAATTGCGTCGCGCGATTTGGCACATGCCGGGCGCGCGGACCTCAATGGGGACGACATCCATGATCGTCGAACCGCCCTTTCATGCCACGGGCAGTCACAAGATCCCCGACGCGCTCGTCACGGCCCTGCGTGAGCAATCGGAACCCCTGCCCTCGCTGGAGGAGCCTGAACCATTCGGCGCGTTTTTCGATCGCTTCGCCGATGCCCGGGTCGTGTTGCTGGGCGAAGCCACCCATGGCACGTCGGAATTCTATCGCGCGCGAGCCGCCATCACCCGCAGGCTGATCGAACATCACGGCTTTACCATCGTCGCGGTCGAGGCCGACTGGCCGGACGGCAGCCGGATCGACGATTATGTGCGCCATCAGGCGCCCCGGCCCTGGCGAAACCCGTCCTTTACACGCTTTCCAACATGGATGTGGCGCAACGAGGAGGTCGCAACCTTCGTCCGCTGGCTTCATCATCATAACGAGCATCTGCCTGGCGAAAGACGGGTCTCGTTCCATGGCCTCGATATCTACAGCCTGGATGAATCCATTCATGCCGTCCTGGCCTATCTCGACAAGGTCGACCCCGAGGCGGCCGCGTCGGCGCGGCAGCGCTATGCCCGTCTCGTGCAATGGCAGCATAATCCGGCCCTTTACGGCAGGGCGGCCGGCCGACAGACGCACAGCGCCTCCGAAGACGCCGTGGTCGCGCAGTTGCGCGATCTGCTGCGCAACCGCCTCCGCTACCTTCAGCATGATGGAGAAGCCTGGTTCGATGCGGCGCAGAACGCCCGGATCGTGCGGGCGGCGGAGCAATATTACCGGATCATGTACCGAGGCGCGAACGAAAGCTGGAACCTGCGCGACCGGCATATGTTCGGAACGCTTCAGGCCCTGCTCGCCCATCGGGGCGATGCGGCCAAGGCGGTGGTATGGGCCCATAATTCGCATGTGGGCAACGCCGCCGCGACCACGATGGGATGGGAAGGGCAATTCAATATCGGCGAGCTCTGCCGCATGGCGCATGGTGACGAAGCCATTCTGGTCGGCTTCAGCACCGATCGCGGCACCGTAGCGGCTGCCAGCGACTGGGACGGCGACCTGGAAATCAAGACCGTACGCCCGGCCCGGCCGGATAGTTACGAACATGCGTTCGTGCGCGCCGGATTGCCCCGGACGCTGACGGATTGGCGACACGGGCATTCGACATTGCGCGGACATCTGCGCGCGCCTCTGCGTGAACGGGCGATCGGGGTGATCTATCGTCCGGAAAGCGAACTCTCCAGCCATTATTTCGAAGCCTCCCTCGCCGAACAGTTCGACGCCTGGGTCTGGTTCGAACAGACAAGGGCCGTCACGCCTCTGGGCCACGCACACCCGCAGGGCGTCCCCGAAACATGGCCATTCGGCCTCTAGAGACATGAACCCGCGAGCGGGAGGGCAACATGCCGTCAGATCGCTCCATAGTCTTCAGAAACAGGCAGGAGGCCGGTCGGGCGCTGGGCGCGGCCCTTCTGCCGCTGGCCTCCACCCATCCGCTGGTTCTGGCGCTCCCGCGCGGCGGCGTGCCGGTCGCGTTCGAGGTCGCAAGGGCGCTGGATGCAGACATGGACCTGCTGTTCGTGCGCAAGATCGGCAGTCCGGGTCAGGAGGAATATGGTTTCGGCGCGGTCGTGGACGGCGCCGACCCGCAAATCGTGCTGGATGACGCCTATGTGCGGGTTTCAGGCATCAGTGCGGAAACGATCCAGGATATCGTGAACCGGCAATGTGCCGAAATCGACCGGCAACGTCGCCTGTATACACCGGACCGGCAGCCGGTGCCGGTCCCTGGCCGCGTCGTGATCGTGGTCGATGACGGGATCGCGACCGGCGGCACGATGCGGGCCGCCCTTCGCGCATTGCGGAAAAATCACCCGGCCCGCCTGGTGCTGGCCGTACCCGTAGCGCCTTCCGACAGTGTCGCGACACTCCGCCCCGAATGCGATCAGATCGTCTGCCTGTTGCAACCACAATCGTTCTTTGCCGTGGGGGCCCATTATCAGGACTTCCCGCAAGTCGAGGATGCCGAAATCATCCGGCTGCTCGCCCAGGCCCACGGCCCACACCGGAACCGCCCGACAAGAGAAGCTAGCCGGCATTTCGATGCCATCTGATTTTCTGTTAACCGACATCATGAATTTTTCGAATTCACCCTTGAGCCCACCGCTTTCGGAACCAGCTCAGTCATGAGCCCGACGCCCCAGGCGGTCCGGGCGCAATTCCTCAAGACGGGAAAAAGTAGCGAACAGGAGAATGACCATGGCAACCCTCGAAAAAACCCAGGAAAAAACGGAAACGACGACGAGTACGCCCGTAGCCCGCTCACCTTCAGGCTCAGCACTGGATACGCTGCGATGGGAATTCGATCGTCTCTTCGATGATTTCCGCTCATCCGTATGGCGGCGTCCGGCAAGCCGCATCCCCGGTCTCGACCGTCTTTGGCCGCGCGAGGACACATTCAATGTCGTTCCGGCGATCTCCGTGGTGGAAAAGGACAATGCCTATGACGTCGTTGCGGAATTGCCCGGCATAGACGAGAAGAATCTGGAAATTAAGCTTTCCGGAGGGGTCCTGAGCATTTGCGGCGAAAAATGCGAACAACGCGAGGACGAGCAAAAGAACTATCATTACTCGGAACGCCGCTTCGGCTCATTCATGAGGTCGTTGCCGGTCCCCGAGGGCGTCGATACGACGAAGATCGACGCCACGTTCGATAATGGGCTCCTGACGATCACCATGCCCAAAACGCCGGAGGCCCAGAAGAACGAGAAGATCATCCCCGTCAAACATGCCTGACAGGGCAAGCCACGATGCGCGACCCGGCCCCCATCGCGGGACGGCCGGGCCGCGGCACTATCTGGACAGCGGAAGAGCCGATGCCGGACGGCTCTTGTCCCGCAGAATATGGATCGTCATGATCTCACCTATATTCGCCCGGGAAATCAGGCCGATGAAACGTCCCTGCGCATCATTCACGCCGATCGCCGGCACCTGATTTTCCTCCAGCAGACGCAGCGCCTCATCCACCGTCTGGTAGGGGTGCAGGCAGGCAATATCTGGCACCATGACATCCGCGGCCATCGCATCCGCCTTGCCGGCATGCATGGCCTGCAGGATGGTCGCGTGCGTCAGCAGGCCACAGAGCTTGCCCTGCCCATCCACGACCGGGAATTCCTGCTGTGACGTATGGATCATCCTCAGCGCCGCCTCATCCATCCGGCTGTCGGGTGACAGCGTCTCCAGACGCGTGGTCATGACATCGGCCACGATCATGCCATGCGCCAATTGCCGGAACAGCGCACCCTGCGCTTCGCCGGCGGCGCCCAGATAGACGAAAAGGGCGATGAACAGCAGCAGCGGATTGCCCATCAGCCCCAGAAATCCAAAGAGAAAGGCAATCCCCTGCCCGACCGAAGCTGCAAGCTGGGTCGCCCGCGCATAGTCCATCCGATAGGTCAGCAAGGCCCGCAGAACCCGCCCGCCATCCATGGGAAAGGCCGGGATCAGGTTGAAGACGGCCAGAAACAGGTTGATGCTCGACAATCGGGGTATCAGCCCGACGCCCGGGTCCTGGAAATCGACACCGGACAGATGGGGCACGGTATCCGTGACCCCATACAGGATCGCGGCGATCACGAGATTCACCGCCGGGCCCGCCAACGCGATGAGCAGTTCCTGCGTCGGCTGTTCGGGAATGTGCGTCATCCGGGCGACCCCGCCGATGGGCAGGAGCGTTATGTCCGGCGTGCGCACGCCATACCGGCGCGCGACGAGCACATGGCCGAATTCATGCAGAACGACGCAGGCGAACACGGCAAGAATGAGCAGAACGCCGTCAATCGCCGCCTGCACCCCAGATCGCATGCCATAGGCCGCGCCAATCCAGATCAGAAAGAGCAGGAAGGTGACGTGAAGGCGAACGGTCGTACCGTAGAACCTGCCGATCGGAATGGACCAGGTCATACCATGCCCTCAATGCGCGACACTTGCCGCACGAGCACGGTTAACACAGCCGCGCGGCATAAGTTCGCTCAGGCAGCGCGCGACGCATCCCCGCTACCCGCCATCACAGAGTCCGGAGGCCTATTGTTCCCCCACCCACCTGTCCGCATGTCTCGGAGGACATGAGCCCGTTTGGCATGAGGATCGAAGAAAATGACCGCCAGGCATGGTACTCTTATCGTTATCGCGGATGGCGAGCATGCCCGTTTCGTGCAACCGGCCGAAAATCATGCTCTGCATACCGTCGCATCCTTCGATGCGCTCACCGCTCATCAGCGAACATCCGACCTGGGCGATGACGCACCGGGCGCCACGTACCACACCGGTTCGACCGCCCATCATGCCCTCAATCCGCATCATGACCGCCACAGGCTGGAAATGGAATCCTTCGGGAAATTTGTCGCCAGACAGATCAACGAATGGGATCAGGCTTATGAAAAGCTTCTGGTCATCGCCCCATCGCACAGCAATTCCAGCATCACCAATCATCTCAAGGCCGAGGCCAAGGCAAAGATCATCGGCATCATCAGGAAAGATCTCACAAAAACGCCGGACAGCGCCCTGAAAGATCACATCGAATATATTGTCTGATTTGTTTTTATATCGTCGGGGAACATGACCCGACCGGATTCATCGTCGGACTCCTGCCTCCGGCCCGTTCGTCCAGCAACCAACGCCCCAAAACAACAAACCCCGCCACAGGGGCGGGGTTTGCCGGCAATCCCGGCCGCCCCTCCCGGGGCGGCCGTCCGTTCAATCCGGTCGAAATCAGGCCGACTTGGCCACGATCTCTTCGGCCACGTTGCGCGGCACCGGGTCGTAGTGGTGGAACTGCATCGTGAAGGACGCACGGCCCTTCGTGATCGAACGCAGGTGCGAGATGTAGCCGAACATTTCCTTCAGCGGCACCAGCGCGCGGACCATGACGGTCGAGCCCGAGCTTTCCTGGTTCTGGATCATGCCGCGACGACGGTTGAGGTCGCCCACCACGTCGCCGACATGGTCGTTCGGCGTCGTGACTTCGACGTCCATGATCGGCTCCAGGATCACCGGGCCGGCCTTCTTCATGCCTTCGCGGAAGCAGGCCTTGGCGGCGATTTCGAACGCCAGCGCCGAGGAGTCGACGTCGTGGTACTTGCCGTCCAGCAGCGTGAACTTGAAGTCCACGGTCGGGAAGCCCGCCAGCACGCCCGTCGAGGATTGCATCCGGATGCCCTTTTCGACCGCCGGAATATATTCCTTCGGCACGGTGCCGCCGACGACCTTGTTCTCGAACTGGATCTCCTGGTTCCGCTCCAGCGGCGCGAACTCGATCTTCACTTCGGCGAACTGGCCCGAACCACCCGACTGCTTCTTGTGGGTGTAGATCTCGACATGCGGCTGGGTGATCGTCTCGCGATAGGCCACCTGCGGCGCACCGATATTCGCATCCACGCCATATTCGCGGCGCAGACGGTCGATGATGATGTCCAGATGCAGCTCGCCCATGCCCGACAGGATGGTCTGGCCGGTTTCCTGGTCGGTCTTCAGACGCAGCGAGGGGTCTTCGCCCGCCAGCTTCTGCAGCGCCAGGGTCATCTTCTCGACCCCGTCCTTCGTCTTCGGCTCGACCGAGATGTCGATCACCGGCACCGGGAAGCTCATGCGCTCCAGCACCACCGGATCGGCCGGGTCGGCCAGCGTATCACCGGTCTGCGTGTCCTTCAGGCCCACGAAGGCAGCGATGTCGCCAGCGTGAACTTCCTTCACTTCCTGGCGCTTGTCGGCATGCATCTGGAAGATACGGCCGATACGCTCCTTGTGGTCCTTCGTGGTGTTCAGGACGCTGTCGCCCGAACGCAGCACGCCACGATAGACGCGCACGAAGGTCAGGGTGCCATACTTGTCGTTGATGATCTTGAACGCCAGGCCGGCGAACTTGCCGTCCGGATCGACCGGGATGATCGGCAGCGCGTTCTCGTCGACTTCCTCGCCCTCGGGCGGCGCGATGCGGATGCCCGCCACGTCGTCCGGCGCCGGCAGGTAGTCGATCACGCCGTCCAGCAGCGGCTGCACGCCCTTGTTCTTGAAGGCCGTGCCGCACAGGACCGGACGGAACTCGCCCGAGATCGTGCCCTTCTTGATGCAGCGCTTCAGGGTGGCGACGTCGACGTCACCCTTCTCGAAATATTCTTCCATCGCCGCGTTGTCGACGGCCAGCGCCGTGTCCAGCAGTTCCTGGCGGGCCTCGGCGGCCTTTTCCTTCAGGTCGTCCGGGATCTCGGCATAATGGAACTTCGCGCCCAGCTCGCCGCCTTCCCAGATGATCGCACGCATCTCGACCAGGTCGACGACGCCGATGAAGTTTTCCTCGGCGCCGATCGGCAGCTGCAGCGGGATCGCGACGATGTCCAGCTTCTCCTTCAGCGTGTCGAACGCGCGGTAGAAGTCGGCGCCGGTGCGGTCCAGCTTGTTGATGAAGATGATGCGCGGCACGTTGTAGCGGTCGGCCAGGCGCCAGTTCGTCTCGGACTGCGGCTGCACGCCGGCCACGCCCTCGATGATGAACACCGCACCGTCGAGCACGCGCAGCGAGCGGTTCACTTCGATGTTGAAGTCGATGTGGCCCGGGGTGTCGATGATGTTGATCCGACGCCCGTCCCATTCGCAGGTCACGGCGGCCGAGGTGATCGTGATGCCGCGCTCACGCTCCTGGTCCATATAGTCGGTCGTGGTGTTGCCCTCGTGGACCTCACCGATCTTGTGCGACACGCCGGTGTAATACAGGATCCGCTCGGTGGTCGTGGTCTTGCCGGCATCGATATGCGCGGTGATGCCGATATTACGGATCAGTGAAAGATCGGACTTTTCAGACACGGGGGAACCTCCACAAAACAATTCAGGCGCGAACGGAACCTTTCCCCTCGCGCCTGTCGGAGCCGGAAGCCCCCCACCCCATCACCGGGGTCGAGGAAGATGCGGACCGGCTGAATAGACAGATGGCCCTGACATGCGTCAGGCACCTGAGACATGCAAGCCCGGCCGGGCGAAAACCCGGCCGGACCAGCACAGTGTCTTCAGGCGGCCGCTACGGCCTTCTTTTCCTGGGCGCGCAGGATGCGGCGCTTCAGCGCCTGCGCCTCAAGCGGCAGCTTGCGGTTCGGCGTCGACAGCAGGAACGCGTCCAGGCCACCGTTATGCTCGACCGTGCGAATGCCGTTGGTGCTCAGGCGCAGGCGCACCGCGCTGCCCAGGATATCGGACAGCAGGGACGTCTCCTGCAGGTTCGGCAGGTAGCGGCGGCGGCTCTTGTTGTTGGCGTGGCTGACGTTATTTCCCGTCAGCACGCCCTTGCCCGTGATCTGGCAACGGCGAGACATGGTATCATCCTCGGATAACTGGGGCCGAGGCATAATGCCCGGCAACGATCGTCAAGATTAGGCGCGGCTTATGGCCAAGGTACCGCGCCCAGTCAAGCCGAAAGGCACGATTCGAGGCGTTTTCGCCCGAATCTCCTCCCGGCCCATCCCCTTACTCGGAGCGCGTGACCTTGTCACGGTCGGGGTGCAGGTCGCCGGAACGCACGCTGTGGATGGCGTTTTCCAGCATCGCCAGCATCGTCCCCTGGTCCATGGTGCGCGACAGCAGGCCCAGCGAGCCGCCCAGCAGGGCCGACGCGATGGCGATCGGCGGCAGGTTCTCGCCCAGCATGTATTCGATGGCCTTGTCGACCACCGCCCCGCAATGGCTCAGTTCCTCGGGCACCGATCCGTCCTGGCCCAGCGCGGGTCCTTCGCCTTCCGTCTCCGCCATGTCATCCTCTCCCTAACGTCAATGCGCGTCTCAAAACTGCGTCTCGTCCCTGCGTCCCGGGGGACGCGGCGGGCGCAAGGTGCCCCCGTTCAGGCCGAAAGACCAGCCCCCACCGCCGCCTGGCCGGCATCCTCGCCACGCTCCTCGGCCTGGGCGGCCCACATGCCGGCATAGAGTCCGTCGCGGGCCAGCAGGCTGCGATGGGTGCCGCGCTCCTTGATCACGCCATCCCCCATCACAAGGATTTCATCCGCGTCGATCACGGTGGACAGCCGATGGGCGATGATCACGGTCGTCCGCTCCGCCGAGACCGTGCGCAGCGCCACCTGGATCTCCTGCTCGGTATGGGTGTCCAACGCGCTGGTGGCCTCATCCAGGATCAAGATGCGCGGATTCTTCAGGATGGTCCGGGCAATGGCCACGCGCTGCTTCTCGCCGCCCGACAGTTTCAGCCCCCGCTCGCCCACCCGGGTCGCATAGCCGTCCGGCAGGCTGACGATGAAATCATGGATCTGCGCCAGCCGCGCCGCATGCTCGATCTCGTCCTGCGACGCCCCGCGCCGGCCATAGGCGATATTGTAGCCGATCGTGTCGTTGAACAGCACCGTATCCTGCGGCACCACGCCGATCGCCGCCCGCAGCGCGGCCTGGTGATAGTCGCGCACATCATGCCCATCGATCACGACCCGGCCCGAGGTCACGTCATAGAAACGGAACAGCAGCCGGCTGATGGTCGATTTGCCCGCCCCGGTCGGGCCGACAATGGCCACCCGCCCGCCGGCCGGCACGCTGAAGCTGACATCGTGCAGGATCTCGCGGTCGGCCCGATAGCCGAACCGCACATGCTCGAAGCGGATCGCCGCCGCCGGCGCCTCGTCCAGCCGCGCCGGCAGGTCGATGGCATCCGGCCGGTCCTTCACGTCGGGCGCTTCCTCCATCAGCCGGAACATCTGCTCCAGATCCACCAGCGAGGTACGCAGCGACGAATAGATGCTGCCCAGGAAATTGAGCGGCAGATAGAGCTGCATCAGATAGGTGTTGACCAGCACGAACCGCCCCACCGTCAGGCGCCCCTGCCCCACATCATGCGCCGCCAGCAGCATCACCACCGTCAGCGTCACGGCGATGATCGCTGCCTGACCGAAATTCAGCCCGTTGAGCGAAAGCTGGGTCTTGACCGCCGCGCGCTCATAGCGGCGCTGGGTCTCCTCATACCGGCGGCTCTCATGCTCCTCATTGCCGAAATACTTGACCGTCTCGTAGTTCAGCAGACTGTCCAGCGCCTTCCAGCTCGCCTCGCTGTTGATCTCGTTCATCTCGCGGCGAATGCCGATCCGCCAGGAGGTGAAGCTGATCGTGAAAGCGACATAGGCGACGACAGCCAGCAGCATGATCGCGGCATAGCGCCAGTCGAACAGGCGCCAGATCACGACAATCACCAGCAATGCCTCGATCAGCGTCGGCACGATGTTGAACACGCCCACCCGCAGGATGGTCTCGATCGCCTCGGTCCCCCGCGCGATCGCCCGCGTCACGCCGCCCGACTGGCGATCGAGGTGAAAGCGCAGCGACAGCGCATGCATGTGGCGGAAACTGCGCACCGCCGCCACGCTGCTGATATGAAAGCGCACCGGGGCGAACAGCGCATCGCGCCACTCCCCCATGCCCGCCGACATCAGGCGCAGCGTCCCGTATCCCACGATCAGCGCCATCGGCACCGTCATTTCATTCATGGTACCGGAGGCACCCGTGCCGCCGGGGCCACGATGCAACGCATCGACCACCAGGCTGTAGACATAAGGCACGGCGATCGTCGCGATCTTGGCGGCGACCAGCAGCAGGCAGGCGCCCACCACCCGCGCACGGGTGCCGAGATCGTGACGAGGCCAGAGATAAGGCAGCAGGGCGCGCAGGGTCGCATGCACGGGGCGCTCCAGCGCGGCCCGGGCGGAGGATGAGGGCGGTGTCATGCCACTGGATGTGGCATGCGAGGGCGAATTTGCAAACCGCCAGCCCCGCTCGGACCGCTGGCGCGGCAGGATTGTCACACCCTTTCCCACCCGGTATGCCATCCCCACGCACAAGGAGCAGACCGGCATGACATCGGACGCCGCCCCCTTCATCCGGCATCTCGATTCCTGCAACACCGCACGTCTGCCCGGCGACCGCACACCCTTCCGCCTTGGGAATGCCCCGGCCGGCTGGATCGCGCCCGCCCTGGTGCCCGAATTGGAACGGCGCGGCCTGCACCGGCAGGACGGCGCGCTGGTGCTGGACGACCCCACCCGGCTGGAAGGACTGGGCGAGGCGCTGGCCGCCGACGGCATCTACCGCTCCCACCACGAACTGTTCGACGTCGCCCCGACGGCGGAGGCACCGCCCATCGCACGCATCGACCGGGGCGCCCTGCCCCTGTTCGGGCTGATCGCCCATGGCGTGCACATGAACGGGCTGGTCCGGCGCCCCGACGGGCTGCATCTGTGGGTCGGCCGCCGCGCCATGAACAAGCGCCTGGACCCCGGCAAGCTGGACCATCTGGTCGCCGGCGGCATCCCCGCCGGCCACTCGCCCCGCCAGGCCTTGGAAAAGGAGGCAGCCGAGGAAGCCGGCATCGCTCCCGCCCTCATCGCCCGCGCCACGCCGACGGCCACCATCCGCTACGCCATGGAACGGCCCGAAGGGCTACGCCGCGACGTGCTGCATTGCTACGAGCTGGACCTGCCGCCCGATTTCGTGCCCGTCCCCACCGATGGCGAGGTCGAATTCTTCACGCTGATGCCCCTGCACGAGGCCTGGCGGATCGTGCGGGAGGGCGACGCGTTCAAGTTCAACGTCAATCTGGTACTGATCGACCTGTTCCTCCGCCACGGGCTGATCGATCCCGACAGTCCGGACGGGCACCGCCTGCGCGCGGGACTGTCCGGGCTGGACAATCCGGCCTTCGCCTGATGCGGGTAGCGCCAAGCCTTCTGGCGGCATCGCTCACGCTGGCCGCCTGCGCGCCGGCAACCCCTGACAGGCCGGCGATCGGCGCCCTGGCCTGCGCGCGATTCGGCGCCCGGCCGGGTATCGAAATCTCGCTACTGTTCGGCCTGACCCGCCCTGACGGAAGCCCGGTCACCGACGCGCAATGGCACGATTTCCTGGCCCGGTCGGTGACGCCGCGCTTTCCCGACGGGCTGAGCGTGTTCCAGGCCAGCGGCCAGTGGCGGGACCGGACCAGCCAGCAGATCACCTCCGAACCATCGCGCATCGTCTGGATCGCCGCCGAAGCCGACACTCCCGGCCTCGCTGCCAGACTGGACGCCATCCGCGCGGAGTATCGCCGCGACTTCCAGCAGCAATCCGTCGGACTAATCATCCGCCCCAACTGCCAAACCTTCTGAGAACCTGCCTGTAAATGCGCGCTGGTGGCGATCCGACGGGCATTTTCTGCGCTTCGGTGCTCACGACCTGAAGGTCGCTCCGCTTCGGTGCTCGGAAACACACGACGGCCGTGCCGCTTCGCGGCACTCTCGCTCACCAGCCCACATTTCCAGGCAGGTTCTACCGTGCTCTTGCCGTCGCCGACGGGCGCCCACTCTCTCTGTCACGTCCCCCTCTGTCCCTTCCACAGGCGGTCTTGTATGCTCGCGGCTGGTCCCGGCTTCCGGTCGGACAGCGATGGAGAGAGACGATGACCACCGCCCCGGTCGCCCGCAAGGAGCCTCAGACGATCACCCAGCTCGGCCGCGTGCGCGTGGACGAATATGGCTGGATGAAGGACGAGAACTGGCAGGCCGTCCTGCGCGACCCATCCCTGCTGCGCGCGGACATCGCAGCCCACCTGCGGGCCGAAAACGCCTATACCGCCGCCATCCTGGCGCCGACCGAGGCCCTGCAGGCCACCATCGTCGCCGAGATGCGCGGCCGCATCCGCGAGGACGAAACCTATCCCGCCCTGCCGCACGGCCCCTGGCGCTATTACATGCGCTACAACACCGGGGCGCAGCACCCCGTCCATGCCCGCCATCCGGCCGGCCGGCCGGATGAGGAAACCATCCTGCTGGATGTCGAGCGCGCAGCGCAGGGCCACGACTATTTCGCCGTCGCCACCGCGACGCACAGCCCCGATCACCGCCTGTTCGCCCATGCCGAAGACAATCAGGGCTCCGAAGTCTATCGCGTCATCATCCGCGACATCGCCAGCGGCGCGCCGGTCGGGCCGGCCATCGAAAGCTGCAGCGGCAATTTCGCCTTCTCGCCCGACGCGCAATACCTGTTCTGGACCTGGCGCGACGCGCACGGCCGCCCGACGCAGATCTATCGCCGCCGCATCGGCTCCGACGAGGACGTGCTGGTCTATCAGGAATCCGATCCGGGCTTCTTCATCGGGGTCGAGGCCAGCCGTTCTGGACGGTGGATCGTCATCTCCGCCAGCAACCAGGACACGTCCGAATCCTGGCTGATCCCCGGCACACGCCCCGAGGCCGAACCCGTCTGCGTCGAGCCCCGCCGCAGCGGCGTGCTCTACACACTCAGCCACTGGGGCGATCGGTTCGCGATCCTGACCAACGCCGACGGCGCGGTCGATTTCAAACTGATGGAAACGCCCGACACCGCCCTGTCACGGGAAAACTGGCGCGACCTGGTACCCCACGAGCCCGGCCGCTACATCACCGACTGCGTCGCCTTCGCCGGCCACCTGGTCTGGCGCGAGCGCCGCGATGCCAACACGGCGCTGGTGATCCGCCCCACGGACGGCGTGGACCATGTGCTGTCCTCCGACGAGGACGCCTACGTGCTGTCCTTCTCGGGCTCCTACGAATACGACACGACCGAACTGCGCTACGTCTACCAGTCGCCGACCACGCCACGGCAGTGGTACGCCTACGACATGCACAGCCGGAGCCGCCACCTGCTGAAAAGCCAGGAGGTCCCGTCGGGCCATGATCCCGCGCAGTATCGAAGCTGGCGTCTGACCGCCACCGCCCCCGACGGCACCGAAGTCCCCATCACCGTCCTGGGGCGGCACGACACTCCACTGGACGGCTCCGCCCCGCTGCTGCTCTACGGCTATGGCTCCTATGGCCATGCGATCGAGCCCACCTTCTCCACCGGTGTCTTCAGCCTGGTGGACCGGGGCTGGTTCTACGCCATCGCCCACGTGCGGGGCGGGTCGGAGAAAGGCTGGAACTGGTTCCTCGGCGGACGCGGGCGCAACAAGCCCAACAGCTTCACCGATTTCATCGCCTGCGCCGAACATCTGGTCGCCACTGGCTTCACCCGCGCCGGACGGATCGTCAGCGATGGCCGTTCGGCCGGCGGCATGGTGATGGGGGCGATCGCCAACATGCGCCCCGACCTGTTCGGAGGCATCGTGGCGGTGGTACCCTTCGTGGACGAGCTGAACACCATGTCGGACACCAGCCTACCCCTGACACCGCCGGAATGGCCGGAATGGGGCAATCCGCTGGAGGACCCGGACGCCTATGACCTGATCGCCGGCTACGCCGCCTACGAACAGGTGGGCCCGCGCCCCTACCCCGCCATCCTGGCCATC
Organism: Gluconacetobacter asukensis; assembly: GCF_014174375.1. GTDB lineage: Bacteria > Pseudomonadota > Alphaproteobacteria > Acetobacterales > Acetobacteraceae > Gluconacetobacter > Gluconacetobacter asukensis. The sequence goes on along the minus strand of NZ_JABEQE010000023.1, from coordinate 22,305 downwards.
GGCGGCCTGTCGGACCCGCGCGTGACCTATTGGGAGCCAGCCAAATGGGTGGCCCGCCTGCGGGAACATACCATTTCGCCGCGCCCGATCATGCTGCGCATCAATATGGAAGCCGGCCATGGCGGCGCGTCGGGCCGTTTCGACGCGCTGAAGGAGGCCGCCCTGATTCAGGCCTTCGCCATCTGGGCGGCGGATGGCACGAAGCTGCCGTGACGCCCGAGCAAAGGATCATGATGACGGACCACGCCAGCCCCGCGATCGTCCCCCCCATGGACCGGTCGCCGTTCCGCCAGATGCGCGAACGCCACAAGGTGCAGCGCATCGCCCGCGGGCTGCTGGCCACATCCTTCGTTGCCCTGGGGCTCTATACGGTCCGGGGGTTCCTGCCGTCGCTGATCTGGGGCGTCATCTTCGCCATCGCGGCATGGCCGCCCTATGTCACCATCCGCGATCGCTGGAAGTTCCGGCCCGACGGCATCACCCTGCCGCTGCTGTTCACCACGGCAATCGCCCTCATCTTCCTGATTCCGATGGGCCTGTTCGCACTGGAGGCCGGGCGCGAGGCCCAGGGCGTCCTGAACTGGGCCGACATCGCGCGCCATTCGGGCGTGCCGGTGCCGGGCTGGCTCCGCCGCCTGCCCGCCGGCGCCTCGGCCATCACCAACTGGTGGCAGCAGCATCTGCAGGACCCGGAGGATGTCTCGGAACTGCTGCATTCGTTCAATATCGGACGCAGCATGCGCATGACGCAGCAGGTGGGGACGCAGGTCTTCCATCGCGGCCTGCTGTTCATCTTCACCATCCTCACCCTGTTCTTCCTGCTGAAGGATGGCGACGTGGTAACCCGCCAATGCCTGGTGGTCTCGCGCCGGGCCTTCGGCAAGCGGGGCGAGACCATCGCCGAGCAGATCGTGGCCTCGATCCACGGCACGGTCGCCGGGCTGGTGCTGGTGGGTCTGGGCGAAGGCGCGCTGATGGGCGTCGCCTACCTGATCGCGGGCGCCCAGCACCCGTTCCTGTTCGGCGTCTTCACCGCCGTGGCGGCCATGATCCCGTTCTGCGCCGTCATCGCCGTCACGCTGGTCGCACTAGCCCTGCTGGTCAAAGGGACGGTCATCGCCGCCCTCGTCATCTTCTGCCTGGGCATGGCCGTCATCTTCTTCGCCGACCATTTCGTCCGGCCCGCGCTGATCGGCGGATCGACCCAGATGCCCTTCCTGTGGGTCCTGGTCAGCATTCTGGGCGGGGTGGAAAGCTGGAGCCTGCTGGGCCTGTTCATCGGGCCCGCCATCATGTCGGTCCTGCACCTGATCTGGCGCAACTGGACGCGCGACCGCATCCAGGACCCCACGCGCGCCGAGCGCGAGGAGATCGACGACCTGCCGGACCCAAGCCTGGGCTGAACCGGCCGGCGTCAAGCCGGCGCGAACCGCGCCCCAAGTCATCTATCCGTCGATTTTACCAAGGGAAATGGTCGCAGACGGGAATATCGGGCAGGCGGGATTCGAACCCACGACCCCCAGTCCCCCAGACTGATGCGCTACCAGGCTGCGCTACTGCCCGTCCGTCTGCGACGACACGCCGTGTAGCAGCGTGCGCCATACTCCGCAACCCATGAGTGCCACCAATCTGGCACCAAATCCGGTTCAGACCGGAATCAACCGCCTCAGGGCCTGCAATTCCACCAGAATCCCGCGCAGACTGTCCTTCAGGATCAGGTTCTCGCGATGGATTCGCTCGATCTCCGAGGAGTCTGCAGCCGTTTCCTCAACCGGAATCGCAGGAGCCGGCTCAGCCGATTCGGCCTCCGCCGTCACGACCACGACCGATTCGACCACGCTTTCCACCACAATGCCGCTATCCACCGGCTCCACCGCCACAGGCGCGGCGTCAGCTGCCGGCGAAGCGTGAGGCGCCAGATCAAGCTCTTCCGCCGCCTCGGCGGGCGTCGCGGCATAGGGTGCGCCGGCGTCTCCACCCTCGCGCAGCATGCGCTGCACCCCCTTGATCGTATAACCCTGCACATAGAGCAGGTCCGAGATCCGGCGCAGCAATTCGATATCGTCGGGACGATAATAGCGCCGGCCACCGCCCCGCTTCAGCGGGCGGACCTGGCTGAACCGCGTCTCCCAGAAACGCAGCACATGCTGCGGCACATGCAGCTCGTCCGCCACTTCGCTGATGGTGCGGAACGCATGGGGCGCCTTCTTCAGGCGGCCGGCGCCGGCTGCGTCATCGAGCACGTGGGGGTCGGCACCCTCGCCGGGCTCCGGCATGCCGGAATCCGGCCAGTCCTCCTGCCCGGTGCTGAGAATGCTCATTCACCGTCATCCTCGATGCCGTCGACCTGCCGGCCATTGACGCGCGCCCGCAGAAGCTGGCTGGGGCGGAAGACCAGGACCGATCGCGGCAGGATCGGCACTTCCACGCCCGTCTTCGGATTGCGGCCGGTCCGGCGCCCCTTCTGACGGACGGAGAACGTCCCGAATCCGCTGATTTTGACGGTATTCCCGCCCTCGAGCTCCTTCGCGACGCGCTCGAGCACATGTTCGAGAAGGTCGGCCGACTCATTACGGGAGAGTCCGACCTGACTATAAATATGCTCTGCCAGACTGGCGCGGGTCACGGTGCTCATGCCGCAAAACTATGGCATGCGACGAGGACGCGTCAATTCAATGCGTTAAGCCGCACTATTTTTTCACGTTCGGTGCCCGGCAAGCCACCTTAGAGGCCCCGAAAGCCCCCTCCCTGACGGCGTAGGGGCGTGGAAGCTGACCGGAAATGCGGGCTGGTGAGCGAGAGTGCCACAAAACACAGGAAACGCGCGCCGGATCGCCACCAGCGCGCATTCCCGGCCAGCCCCTAGATCCGTGCCAGGGCCGATCCCCAGGTCAGACCACCGCCCAGCGCTTCCATCAGCACCAGGTCGCCCTTGCGGATGCGCCCGTCGCGCACGGCCTCGTTCATCGCCAGCGGGATCGACGCCGCCGAGGTATTGGCATGTTTGTCGACCGTCACCACCACGCGCTCGGGCGGCAGTTCCAGCTTGCGGGCAACAGCCTCGATAATCCGCAGATTGGCCTGGTGCGGCACCAGCCACGACACGTCGGCATAGGCCAGGCCATTGGCCTGCAGCACCTCGTCCACCGAGGATGACAGCTTGGCCACCGCGTGGCGGAACACGTCGCGCCCCTGCATGCGCAGGAAACCGGACTGCTCCCGCAACCCCACCGCGCCATCGACATAGAGCAGGTCGCCCGTCGTGCCGTCCGAATGCAGATGCGTGGACAGAATGCCGGCCGGCTGCGCGGCATCCCCGGCCTTCAGCAGCACGGCGCCCGCGCCGTCGCCGAACAGCACGCAAGTGCCGCGATCCGACCAGTCGAGAATGCGCGAATAGACTTCGCTGCCGATCACCAGGGCCGAATCCGTCTGGCCGCTCCGGATCAGCGAGTCGGCCACGGTCAGCGCATAGATGAAGCCCGAGCACGCCGCCGCGATATCGAAGCCGAAGCCGCCGCGCATTCCCAGCTCGGCCTGCACCCGGACAGCGGTGGCGGGAAAAGCCTGGTCCGGCGTGCTGGTCGCAACGATGACGGCGCCGACATCCGCCGCCGCCATACCGGCATACTCCAGCGCCCGCGTCGCCGCGGCCGCCGCCATGCTGACGGCAGTATCCTGCGGCCCGGCAATATGACGCTGGCCGATCCCGGTACGGGCCCGTATCCATTCGTCCGAAGTCTCGAGGCGAGCCGCCAGCTCGTCATTGGTCACGATCCGGTCCGGCAGATACCCGCCAAACCCGACCATAAGCGAACGTCTCGCCATCATTCCCATCATTCCAAGCCCGGCCCTCGCCCCCGCGATGGAGACGCACCGCCCCGGCGGGGCGGGTCAGCTTACGGCTGCGACCGCCGGCTGTTCCTTTTCCACGCCCGGCCGCATGACGGACAGCGTCTCCAGTCGGGAGATCTGGTCCCTTATGCTCTCGTTGAACCGGTGCGATACCATATCCATGGCAACATCCACCGCCGATGCAAAGCCTTCGGCGTCGGTCCCGCCATGCGATTTGACCACGACACCATTGAGGCCGACGAATACCGCGCCATTATACCGGCGCGGGTCCAGCCATTCGCGCATGCGCTCCAGTCCCGGACGCACCAGCAGGTAGCCCAGCTTGGCCAGCAGGCCCGAGCGGAAGACCTGGCGCAGCAGGACGAACGCCATCTTCAGCGCGCCCTCGCCGGTCTTCAGCGCGACATTGCCGGTAAAGCCGTCGGTCACCACCACGTCGGTGGTGCCGGCGGTGATGTCATGTCCTTCGACGAAGCCATGGAACTGCGCTGCCAGGGGGCTGTTGCGCAGGATCTCGGCCGCCTGGCGCAGCTTCTCGTCGCCCTTCACCTCTTCGGACCCGACATTCAGCAGGCCGATGGTCGGCGCGGGCAGGCCCAGCACCGCCTTGGCGAAGGCCTCGCCCATCACCGCGAATTCGACGAGGTTGCGCGCGTCACAGGCGACATTGGCGCCCAGGTCCAGCATCACGACATCGCCCTTCAGCGTCGGGCTGATGGCCGCCATGGCGGGACGGGAGACACCGGGAAGGGTCTTGATGACAATCTTGGCCAGCGCCAGCATCGCGCCGCTGTTGCCGGCCGATACCACGCCCAGGGCCTCGCCCTGCGCCACGGCATCCATTGCCAGCCGCATCGACGAATCCCGCACGCGCAGCGCGGCCGTCGGCTTCATGTCCATGGGGATGGCACTGCCAGCGGGGCGCACCGTGCAGATCGCGGCGGCCTTGGGGTGGCGGGCCAGTGTCTCGGTCAGACGGTGCTCATCCCCGATCAGCAGAACCCGTGTGCCGGGGTGCCTGTCGGCAGCAATCGCCAAGCCGGCCACCACAACTTCCGGACCGCCGTCCCCCCCCATGCCGTCAACCGCCAGCGTGAAGGGCTCTGCCCCGGAAAAAGAGGAACCTGTCTCGCTCATGCCTGCCTTCTGCCGGGTGAACACCAAATTCGCAAGGCCGTCACGGAATCGTGTCGCAGGAAGCGTGGCCCGCCATCTGACGGGTCACGCTTATCGCATCCGCACGGCCATGCGCCGCGGGTCAGGCCCGGACGGCGGTCTTCAGCGTCTTGCCAGCCGCAACGACCTCACGGCCGTCATAATGGCCGCAATGGCTGCAGACATGATGCGGGCGCTTCAGTTCGCCGCAATTCGCGCATTCGGCATGTGCCTGCACGCTCAGCGCCTCGTGGCTGCGGCGCATGCCGCGACGGGACGGCGAGGTTTTTCTTTTGGGTACAGCCATGGGCCCGGGCCCCTCCGATCTGGGATCTTAACCGGGCCCGGCTGGAACCCGATCAGTTATCGATAATGAGGGGGCGCCTCTAGCAGGAAGAAAGCGAACTCGCAAGATATCTTCTCACTACGGCACCCCCGGCACACACCTAGTGCCTCCGTTATGCATTACCCTTGCGCAGCGCGGCCAGCCCGGCGAACGGGGACGGACGCCCCTCTTCCGCCTCTTCCGCCGCCTCGGGACTCGTGGGCGGCACGTCCACATACCCCACCTCGTCGGGCAGCATGGCCCCCGGGCTGCGTGGATAGGGATCGAGCGCCAGCGACAGCTCCTCCGCCGTCAGTTCCCCCAGGTCGATCGTATCGTTCTCATATGGGATCTCATCCACCGCCTCGGGGTCCAGCTCCTCATCCTCGCGAAACCGCTCGGCGGGCACCAGGCGGGCGATCACCTCCGTGGTCAGCACGGTCACGAACGGCTCGGCCGTCAGCACGCACACCTGCTCCACCTCGGCCGCCAGCCAGCCTTCGGCCAGCACCTCCTCCCGCCGGCCCACCGTCAGGCGATAGCGGCAGGACAGCGCATGGATGGCCGGCAGCCCGAAACGGCGGGCCAGGGCGGCGCGCTCCGCCGCATCGGCCTCGATATCCATCTCGCGACCCGCCGCGCCGATTCGCCCAACCGCGAGCTTGCGGGAAAATTCCGTCTTCATCCTGTCCTGCTCCCGCATCCTGTCCTGCTGCCGCCCCGGGGGCGGCCCGGTAATCCGCGCGCCCGATGCTGATAATGCTCCCTGTATGGCGATGAAGAATTGACTTAGCCACCCCAATCGGGCACCGGACGGAAGAGTTTTCCCCGGATCAGGACGCCCCACAGGCCATGCGGTCATCTTCGGACACGACCATCCGCCCGATCGGGCGTCTTCTTCCTTGCGCGATCGTGGGACTGGGCCTGCTGCTGTCCGGCTGCTCGATCTTCTCGCCCCGGCCGGGCCAGCGCGGCTCGCTGATCGAGCCCGACGATTACAAGCAGCTCAAGCCCGGCGTCAGCACCCGCGCCGAGGCGATGGACCTGCTGGGCTCGCCCACCACCCATGCGACGTTCGACGACAACACATGGATCTACATCTCCATGCGAACGGTGCCGGCGCCGCTGGATTTCCCGTCCGTCCGCTCGCAGAACGTCGTGGTGCTGAGCTTCGATGACAAGGGCGTGCTGCGCACGCTGCAGACCCTGGACAAGAGCAACGCGCGCGTCACCAACATGGCGCCGGGCGCGACCCCGACTCCGGGCACCAAGATCAATGTCCTGCAGCAGATCCTGGGCAATGTCGGCCGCTACAACCCGCTGAGCAACATGAACAGCACGTTCGGCGGCAGCACCGGGCCGATGGGCTCCAACAGCGGTCCGGGTCACGCCGGCTCGGGCAACAGCCTCCCCTAAAAGCCTGCCTGCAAAGCCGTCCTGCCGGCGATCCGACACGCATTTCCTGTGCGTCGGCGCTCACGGCCGTCATGGCCGCTCCGCTCGATCAACGTCTGACCGACCTTACGCCGGCAGCACGATCCGGACCTGCAGGCCGCCGAGGCGGCTCTGCCGCAGGGCGATGTCGCCGCCATGGGCGCGCACGATATCGCGCGCGATGGTCAGGCCCAGCCCCGTCCCGCCATCCTGTCCGCTCTCGAACGGGCGGAAGACCGCCTCCATCCGGTCGCGCGGGATGCCCGGCCCGTCATCATCGACGCAGATCACCACACCACGTCCGTCCTGGCTGGCACTCAGGGCCACGCACGCCCCATGCCGCCGCGCATTCTGCAGCAGATTGTCCAGCACGCGGCGGATCGCGCCCGGCCGCAGGACAGCCTCGATCGCCCCAGGCACCGAAACGGAGAGGATCGTCCCGCCCGCCCGGCGAAAGGCGGATGCCACCTCGTCCAGCATCTGGCCGACATCGACCCCGACCGGCGTCTCCGCCCCCTCACCCCGGGCGAAGGACAGATAGCTTTCGATCATGCCTTCCATTTCCGCCACGTCACCGACCATGTCGGTCACCTCGGCCTGGAACTGCGCGGCATCTATGGAGCCCTGCGGCGGGATCATCGCCAGTGACAGGCGCAGGCGGGTCAGCGGCGTCCGCAGGTCGTGCGACACGCCGGCCAGCACCGCCGTGCGCTGCGCCACGAAACGGAAGATACGCTCCTGCATGCGGTTGAACGCGACCGCCGCCTTGCGCACCTCCTGCGCGCCCTCGGGCCGGATGGGCCCGATATCACGCCCCAGGCCGAACAGCTCGGCCGCCCGGGCCAGGCGGCGAATCGCACGGATCTGGTTGCGCATGAACAGGCTGGCGATCGTGAACAGCAGGAACGTGCTCCCCACCGCCCAGGCCACGAACAGCCAGATGGGCGCCACGGCCAGCCGCTTGCGCGGCGCGCCGACATCCAGCACGCCGTCGGGCATCTGGATACGAATGTGCACGGTCTGCGGATCGCCGATCCAGTCGACATGGAACGGCCGGCCGATCGAATTGTCCAGCGCATAGGCCAGGTCGTCATCCATGGGGCCCAGCACATGGGTCGACCCGGTGCGCGCCAGGCGCTGTCCCGGGCCCCAATCCATGTCCAGCTGGGTGCGCACCCGGGCCTGGTTCATGATCCAGGCCCTGTCCCCCGGCGCCTGATACCGTTTCAGCAGGTCCAGGGTCAGGACGATATCCGCCGCGACACTGCCCGACATGCGGCGCGACACGACCTTGAGGTAATTGCCGTAGAACAGCTCCAGCGAAATCCCCTGCGTGACCAGGAGCGGGATCAGCACGATCAGCAGCATCCGCCCGAGCAGCGAACGCGGCAGGACCCGGCGCACCGGCCGATCCATCCGGCGATACAGCCCCGCCATGGAGCGGGACCGTCCCGCCCGCCGCGGCCTGTCATCCACCGCCATGGATGGCCTCCTTCCCGCCTGCCCTCACATGCCCGGCTTCAGCACATATCCCTTGCCGCGGACGGTCTGGAGAAAACGCGGCTCGCGCGGGTCGGGCTCGATCCGGCGGCGCAGGCGCGTCACCTGCACGTCCACCGCGCGTTCGCCGATTTCCTCCATGTCCAGCAGGCGGGCAATTTCGTCCCGGCCCAGCACTTCATTGGGGCGGCGCGCCAGCGCGCTCAGCAGCGCGACCTCTCCACCCGTCAGGTGCACGCTGCCTTCTGGGCCGGACAGCAGGCCGCGCGCCGGGTCGAATTCCAGCCCGCCCAGCCGCACCACCCGCAGATTGTCCGACGGCGCGGGCGGCGCGAAACGCCGCAGATGCGCCTTCAGCCGCAGCAGCAATTCGCGCGGCTCGAACGGCTTGCCCAGATAATCGTCGGCCCCCGCTTCCAGCCCCGTGATCCGGTCCTCCGGCTCGCCGCGCGCGGTCAGCAGCAGAATCGGCAGGTCCTGCCCCTCCTGCCGCAGGGCTCGGGTCAGCGCCAACCCGTTCTCGCCGGGCATCGTCACGTCCAGCACCATCGCGTCGGGCTGCATGAAGCCCAGCACCTGTCGCGCCTCGGCGGCCGACGCGGCCGCACTGATCCGAAATCCATGCTCGGTCAGGTAGCGTTGCAGCAGGCGCCGCAGGCGCGGATCGTCATCCACCACCAGAATATGCGCCCCCACCACCGATCCGTCCCGCCCGTCCAGTCCCATCATTATCCGTCCCGGCTCATGCTCCGCCACGATGCGCCCGTTCCGCCGCCGCAGCCACGTCCTCGAGTACCAGGCGCGTCCGATCGTCCATAAGTCCCTGCACGACCCGGCGAAACCCATCGATCGCCGCAGCTCCCACGTCGCGATACACACCCATCAGTTTCTCCCGCTGCAGGTCGAAGAGCTGCCGCTCCACCGCCGCCCCGCTCTCGGTCAGCGACAGCAGGCGCAGCCTTCGGTCGCGCCGCCCCACTTCCTGCACCACGTAGCCACGCGATTGCAGGTCGGTCAGCGCACGCCCAAGGCTCTGCTTGGTAATGCCCAGCAGGTCGATCAGCGCGCCGACGGCGATGCCGGGGTGATGGCCGACAAGCTGCAGGATCCGATGATGGGCCCGGCCCAGGCCCAGCGCTTCCAGCACCGGATCGACCACCCCGCCGAAATCCCGCCACGCCAGCATCATCAGCTCCTGCGCCTGCCGCATTTCCTCCTCGCGCAGGAACAGCAGGCCAGCACCCGCGGCATGGCGCCGGCCCGGCGCCTTCTGTTCGCTCACGCGGCCTGGGCCCGTCCGGGCCGCAGCCGCGCCAGCAGGGCCTGCTTCGCCCGGCCCAGGCGCACGACCCCGGCCAGCCGCCGGTCCAGGAAATCCGCCACCGCCTCGCTGTCATCCCCCCGCGCCAGCCAGAACAGCAGCACCTGGCCGTAGATCGTGCCCAGGCTCATCCGCTTGGTCTGCCGGGTCACGCCGGTCGCATGGTCTCCCGCGGCTTCCCAGATCGCGTCCACCGTCCGGCCCATGACACGCGCCAGCAGGCCCGCATGGCCCGGAGCCAGCAGGACGCCAAGCGCCCGGCGCACCGCATCGCGATCCGGCGCGATCACCCCCAGCCGCAACAGGATGACCGCGCGCACCCGCCGCCCCAGGCGCGGCTCGTCCAGCCCCCGCGCGGCATCGATCATGATCCGGTCGCCAAGATCGAACCAGGCTTCAACCAGTTCGGCCGACCCGCCGGGGAACAGCAGGTCGGCATCCGGACCGGCGACATCCCGCAGAACATCCAGCCCCCATCCGCGCGCGCCCGCCACCGCGCCCAGGCGGCTCACCGCCTCATCCCGCGCCAGGCTGCGTTCCGGCCGTCCCGGCCGCCCGCAGGCGACAGCGCATCCGGCCAACCGGCCCGCCAGCGCCGCGACAACGCCTATCCCGTTCATCCCCGCACCCCGTAGCGCCCGATTTCCTCGTCGAATCCCATCTGGCCCAGATCCCTCATCCGCATCGGGTACAGAATGCCGTCCAGATGATCGTATTCATGTTGTAACACGTTGGCCAGAAAACCCGTCGCCACGCCCTGCACCGGCTGACCGGCCCGGTCCACGCCCGAATAGGCGACACGCACATGGCGCGGCACCACGCCCCGCAGGCCGGGAATCGACAGGCAGCCCTCGGGCCGCAACACCATCTCGTCACCGACCGGCCGCAGCACCGGGTTGATCAGCACACTGGCCTCGCGCGGCGGGTCGTCCTCCCCCGCACTGCGCTCGGCCGGCACGCGATAGACGAACAGCCGCTGCGAGACATGGACCTGCGGCGCCGCCAGGCCGGCGCCGCGCGCATCTTCCATCGTCTCGATCATGTCGTCGATCAGTCGGCCGATCTCCGGCGCGGTGGGGTCCGGCACGTCGTCCGCGCGACGCAGCAGGACGGGATGGCCCATCCGGGCGATCTTGAGCAAGGTCACGGTCTCTGCCTATCCTCCGTCCAGCCGTATCGCGGCCCGGAATCCTCACGGAATCATCCACCCCCGCGTCTGGCGCGAGGCGGATCTGTAAAATAGTCCGCCCCCGCCCCGCAGGAAACGGGCGGAATGATTTGTATTTCGCGCAAAGCCCATGTTATAGCTCCGCGCCATTCGGGAATCGCGTGCAGGGCCGGGCCTTGGGCGGTTATCCCATCCATGGTTTTCGTGGTTAACCCCAAGGCAGCCACAAACAGGAGTTAGCGACCAAGTGCAGGTTCTCGTTCGCGACAATAATGTCGACCAGGCTCTCAAGGCACTCAAGAAGAAGATGCAGCGTGAAGGCATCTTCCGCGAGATGAAGCTGCGTCGCCACTACGAAAAGCCCTCCGAGCGCAAGGCGCGCGAGGCTGCCGAGGCCGTGCGCCGCGCCCGCAAGATGGAGCGCAAGCGTCTGGAGCGCGAAGGGTTCTGATCCGCCGCCAGGCGTCGATCCCCGCAAAAAAGCCGGCCTCCTTCGGGAGGCCGGCTTTTTTCATGCCCGGAGCATGACTGGACACAGGGGCGGGGGAAACGAGAGCGGCCCGAAGGGCCGCGCCCGCCCCGTGTTCCGGTCACGCCCTCAATGGGCCGGGTCTATCAGGCGGCTCAGATAAACGGCCTCCAGCGCGCGCTCGCGCGCCACCTCGTTGGCATTCACCGTCCCCGAATGGCCGCCCTCGGTATCCTCGTAATACAGGAAGGGCACCCCAAGCGCCTGCAGCCGCGCCGCGAACAGCCGGGCATGGACCGGCCCCACCCGGTCATCGAGCGTCGAGGTAAAGATGAACGGCTCGGGATACCGCACACCGGGGCGCAACGCCCGCAGGGGCGAAATCCGTTCCAGGAACGCCCGCTGCTCCGGCACCGTCATGCTGCCATACTCTCCGGCCCACGAGGCTCCCGCGGCCATGGATTCGAAATGCTCCATGTCCAGCAGCGGCACGCCCACGATTACCGCCCCCCACAGATCGGGATGCTGGGTAAATTCCACCCCCATCAGCAGCCCGCCATTCGAGCGCCCGCGAATCCCCAGATGGGCGGGCACGGTAATCTTGCGCGCGATCAGGTCCCGCGCCACGGCGGCGAAATCGTCGAAGACATGCTGGCGGCCGGCCATCCGTCCCGCCTCGTGCCAGGCCGGCCCGAACTCTCCGCCGCCCCGGATATTGGCCACGACATAGACACCACCCCGATCCAGCCACAGCCGGCCTGCCACCGGGTCATAATCGGGCAGTGACGAGAGCTGGAATCCGCCATAGGCCGTCAGCAGCGTCGGGTTGGTGCCATCAAGGCGCATATCCGCCCGATGCACGATGAAATAGGGAATCCGCGTCCCGTCGCTCGAGGTCGCCCATTCCTGCCCGACCACCAGCCCGGCCGAGGCGAACTGGGGCGGCAGTTCCATGATCTTCCGCGCGCTGCCGTCGGTGCTGTCGGCCAGCCACAGTTGCTGCGGCGTCAGGAAGCCCGAAACCGACAGGAAGGCCCGCCCCGAACGGCGGTCGGTATCCAGGATATGGACCGACATCATGTCCGGCAGCTTCAGCCGCACGCCCTGCCAGCCCCCCGCCGCATCGGGCCGGAAGACCCAGCCCTGGCCACGCACCGAGTCGAGGATCGTCATCACCACGCCCGTCCCCGTCACCGCGACCTCATCGACCGCCTGGCGCGCACCGGGACTGAACAGGACCCGAACCGGCTGCCGCCCTTCCGGATCGACGGCAATGACACTGCCGGCCGGAACCCGCACATTGCCCGAGGACCAGTCCTGGTTGGCCGACAGGATCAGTTGCCCGGCCAGCAGGCCATGCAGGTCCATCCGCGCGGGCAGGTCGAGCGCCCGCGTGCCCCCGTCGGTGACCAGGCTGTAGCGGTCCTCGAAGAAGGTTACGGCCCGACGGATCAGCACCATCCGGTGCCCCTGCCCATCGGCCAGCGCGACGGGCGCCACCAACACGTCATCACGCTGGCCGCGCATGACTTCCACGGCCTGGTCCAGCGCCTGCCCCCGGCGCAGGCGGCGTACCACGAACGGATAACCCGAACGGGTCATGGCCCCGCCAGAAACGCCACTCGGGCCGTCACCCCAGTCGCGCGCCACCAGCAGCGTGTCCCGATCCTCCCACGCCACGGTTTGCTTGGAATGGGGCAACAGGAAACCATCGGGCGTGAACCCACCAGACAGGGGGGCGAATTCACGCAGGGTCGTCGCGTCCTCGCCCCCTTCCGAAAGCTGGATCAGACAGGGCGAATCGTCGGGTGCCAGACAGTCCGCGCCCTGAAACACCCAGTTGCGATGCTCGCGCCGGGCCAGCTCGTCGACATCCAGCCGGGTGGTCCACGCCGGATGCCCGTCCAGAAAGCGCTCCGGCGCGGCTTCGCGCCAGATCCCGCGCGGATGGGCCGCGTCCTGCCAGAAATTGAAGATTGCCCCGCCCAGGAAGGTCGGCACCGGTATGCGGTGCGCATCCTGCCGAATCCGCAGCACGGAATCATGAAAGGCACGATAGCGTGGATCGGCCTCCAACCCCGCGAAGGTCCGCCGGTTCTGCTCATCCACCCACGACAAGGCGGCCTTGCCGCGCACCTCGGACAAGGCATCGGGGGGCGGCGCGGAAGAAGAAGAGGCGACGGCCGGCATGGCAGCCAGCATCGCAAATCCAGCGATGACGATTCGAAACGAGCGCATGACCGGAAGCATTCCAGATGTTCCGGCCCGTGGGAAGCCCGATACCGTCCCCCGCGGCCCGGGGGACGAATGCCGGATCGGATCAGCCGTTCAGCTTGTCCAGTTCGCGCACCACGGCCTCACCCATCACGGTGGTACCGACCTGGGCCATGCCGGGGCTCATGATATCGGCGGTGCGCAGACCGCTGGCCAGCACATTGGCCACCGCCTGCTCGATCAGCGCGGCCTCCGCTTCCATCGCGAAGGAATAGCGCAGCAGCATCGCAAACGAGAGGATCTGCGCCAGCGGATTGGCGATTCCCTTGCCGGCGATGTCGGGCGCGCTGCCATGGATCGGCTCATACAGCGCCGGACGCCCCCCGTCCTCATCCACCGCACCCAGCGTGGCCGAAGGCAGCATGCCCAGGCTGCCGGTCAACATCGACGCCAGATCCGACAGCAGGTCGCCGAACAGATTGCCGGTCACAATGACGTCAAACTGGCGCGGATTGCGCACAAGCTGCATGGCGCAATTGTCGGCCAGCATGTGGGTCAGTTCCACATCCGCATATTCGCGTGCATGCAGCGCGGTCACGACCTCCTTCCACAGCAGGCCGCTTTCCATCACGTTGCATTTCTCGACCGAACAGACGCGGTTGCCGCGCTGCCGCGCCAGGTCGAAGGCAACCCGCGCCACGCGCTCGATCTCGGACGTGGTGTAGATTTCGGTGTTGATGCCGCGCTTCGTGCCGTCGGGCAGCGTCTCGATTCCGCGCGGGGTGCCGAAATAGATGCCGCCCACGGATTCACGTACGATCATGATATCCAGCCCGGCCACCACTTCGGGCTTCAGCGTGCTGGCCTCGGCCAGCGCGTCGAACACCTTCGCGGGGCGCAGGTTGGCAAACAGCCCCAGCTCCTGCCGCAGCTTCAGGATCGCGACCTCCGGCCGCAGATCGAAGCCGACCGACGCCCATTTCGGATCGCCGACCGAGCCGAACAGCACCGCATCCGCCGCGCGGGCCGCCACGATCACCTCGTCACGAATCGGCACGCCATGGACCGCCAGCGACGCACCGCCCACCAGATCCTCGGAGATATCGAAGGCAATACCGCGCTTGCGGCCCATCCACGCCACGACACGCGCGACCTCGTTCATCACCTCGGGGCCGATCCCGTCGCCGGGCAGGACAAGGAGCTTCTTGGTAACGGTCATTTCTCGTTTCCTGTCGTGACAAATAGACGGCGCAGGGCGCGATGGTCAGTCGATGACGATTTGCGTCTGCCAGGGCTGGGCCTGACCGCGCGTGGCCTCGAACGTGCTGATCGCGCCTTCGTGCTGCAGGGTCTGGCCGATATCGTCCAGCCCTTCCAGCAGCAGATGCTTGCGCAGCGGGTCGATCTCGAACCCGATCTCTTCGCCATCGGGCCGCACGACCACCTGGCGCTCCAGATCGACCGTCAGCCGGCCATTGGCGCCCAGCCGCGCATCGTCCATCAGCGCATCGCAGATCTCGCGCGGCAGGCGGATCGGCAGGATTCCGTTCTTGAAGCAGTTATTGAAGAAGATATCGGCGAAGGACGGCGCGATCACGCAACGGATGCCGAAATCCAGCAGCGCCCAGGGCGCGTGCTCCCGCGACGAACCGCACCCCAGATTGTCATGGGTGATCAGGATGCCGGCCTTGCGATAAGGCTCCCGGTTCAGCACGAAATCCGGCTTCTCCGACCCGTCTTGATTGTAGCGCATGCCGTCGAAGGCATGCACGCCCAGGCCGGAACGCTTGGTGGTCTTGAGGAACCGCGCCGGAATGATCTTGTCCGTGTCGATGTTCGCTTCCGGCAGAGGCGCCGCGATCGCGGTCAGGACGGTGAATTTATCCATGGTTCAGATCAGCTCCCGCACGTCCGTCAGATGTCCCGTCACCGCCGCCGCCGCCGCCATCGCGGGCGAGAGCAGATGGGTGCGCCCACCCGGTCCCTGGCGCCCCTCGAAATTGCGGTTGGAGGTCGAGGCGCAGCGCTGCCCCGGCGTCAGCCGGTCGGGGTTCATGCCCAGGCACATCGAACACCCCGCCTCGCGCCATTCGAAACCGGCATCGAGAAAGACCCGATCCAGCCCCTCACGCTCGGCCTGCGCCTTCACGATGCCAGAACCCGGCACCACCATGGCGCGCACGCCCGGCGCCACATGCCGCCCCGCCACGATCGACGCCGCCGAACGCAGATCCTCGATCCGGCTGTTGGTGCAGGAGCCGATAAAGACGACATCGACCGGCACGCCGGCGATCTTCTGCCCAGCCTCCAGCCCCATATAGTCGAGCATGCGCTGCAACTGCGCGCGCTTCGCCTCGTCGCTTTCCGCCGCCGGATCGGGAACGGTGCCGGAAACCGGGATCACCGTCTCGGGGCTGGTGCCCCAGGTCAGGACCGGCGGAATATCCTCGGCCCGCAATTCCACGATTTTGTCGTATTGCGCACCCTCGTCGGCCGCCAGCGTCTTCCAGTAGGCCACCGCCTGCTCGAACGCCTCGCCCTGCGGGGCGAAAGGCCGGCCGCGCACATACTCAAAGGTCGTCTCATCCGGCGCCACCAGCCCGGCACGGGCACCCGCCTCGATCGACATGTTGCAGATCGTCATCCGCCCGGCCATGTCCAGCCCGCGAATGGTCGAACCCGCGAATTCGATCACATAGCCGGTGCCGCCGGCGGTGCCGATGGTGCCGATAATGGCCAGCATCACGTCCTTGGCGGTCACGCCCGCGCCCAGCGTGCCCTCGACCACCACCTTCATGTTGCGGGCGGGCTTCTGCAGCAGGGTCTGGGTCGCCATCACATGCTCGACCTCGGACGTGCCGATGCCGAACGCCAGTGCGCCCATCGCGCCATGGGTCGAGGTATGGCTGTCACCGCAGACGATGGTCATGCCGGGCAGCGAAATCCCCTGCTCCGGCCCCACCACATGCACGATGCCCTGCCGTTCCGACAGAAGCGGGAAATACGGCACGCCGAATTCGCGGACATTGCGCTCCAGCGTCTCGATCTGGTTGCGGCTTTCCGGCTCCTCGATCGGCAGGGTGCGGTCCGAGGTCGGCACGTTATGGTCGACCACCGCGATGGTGGCGTCGGGCCGGCGCAGGCGGCGGCCGCTGACACGCAGCCCCTCGAACGCCTGCGGGCTCGTCACCTCATGCACGAGGTGCCGGTCGATATAGAGAATGGCCGTGCCGTCCTCAAGCCGTTCCACGACATGACTGTCCCAGATCTTGTCGAACAGCGTGCGTGCGGCCATCGGTCTTTCCCCTTCGGAACGGCATGGCGGGGCACGGCCCCGCCGCCCGCGAACACACAGGCGGCGAAGGAACGAACCCGTAAAATCAGGGCGATGCGCCGCCCGCCCGGCCAGGGCGGTGGGCGGCGCGACGCATCGCGTATCAGATGGTGATCAGGCGATGATCAAGCCTGGGCCGTCACCGTCTCGCGGGCGCGCTCGGCGATACGCGCCGACTTGCCGCGACGGCCACGCAGATAATACAGCTTCGCACGACGCACGGCACCACGGCGCACGACCTTGATCTCGGCGATCGTGGGGGAATAGAGCGGGAACACGCGCTCGACGCCCTCGCCGTTCGAGATCTTGCGAACGGTGAAGTTGCTGTTCAGCCCCTTGTTCGAACGGGCGATCACCACGCCTTCATAGGCCTGGACGCGCTTGCGCTCGCCTTCGACAACGCGGACCGACACGCGGACCGTGTCGCCGGGGCCGAATTCGGGGACCGCACGCTCGGTGGAGAGGCGGGCGATCTCACCGGCCTCGTACTGCTGGATAATGTTCATGATCGGGTTCCTCGTTTCAAAACAGTCTAATCAGTGCAGCCGGTCGGGATCAGCCGCATGGCTGACCGGATCGGACGTGTCTTGGCCGGTGCGGCGCCGATACGCGGCCCAGAGGTCGGGCCGGCGGACGCGGGTCGCCGTCTCGGATTCAGTCTGCCGCCAGCTTGCGATGGCGGCGTGATGACCGGACAGCAGGATGTCGGGGACATCGCGCCCCTCCCAGCTCGCCGGCTTGGTGTAATGCGGATATTCCAGCAGCCCGTCGGAGAAGCTTTCCTCCGTGCCGCTGGCGTCCGAGCCCATGACGCCGGGGATCAGCCGAACGCAGGAATCCAGCAGCACCAGGGCCGCCATCTCCCCGCCGGAGAGGACATAATCGCCGATCGAGACCTGCTCGACGGCGCATTCCTCCAGCACCCGCTCATCCACCCCCTCGTAGCGCCCGCACAGCACCACGATTCCGGGGCCACTGGTCAGGCGACGGACGTCATCCTGGCGCAGCAACCGCCCGCGCGGAGTGGGATAGATCACCGGGCGCCCGGCGGCCGCCACGTCGCGGATCGCGGTGGCCACCACATCCGGACGCATGACCATGCCGGCCCCGCCGCCGAAGGGCGTATCGTCCACCGTCCGATGCCGCCCAAGGCCGTATTCCCGCAGGTCGCGCAGGTCGAGCGACCACAGCCCGTCCTCCAGCGCCCGTCCGGCCAGCGACTGGCCGAGCGGACCGGGAAACATGCCGGGGAAGAGGGTCAGGATCGTGGCCTGCCAGGTCATGACGCCCCCCCGACGGCAGGGGAGACATCGCCCCCCTCCGACGACAGGTCGCCCTGCACCTCGACCTCGTCCGGCAGGACCGCTTCGATCCGGCCGGCAGCGATGTCGATCACCGGGAAACAGGCCTGGGTAAAGGGCAGGATCAGGGGCGCATGCCCCTCCCCGCCGATCTCCAGGCTGACCCCGGCGCCGTAATCATGGACGACCAGGACGCGCCCCAGCGACCTGCCACCCTGCTCGTGAACCGGCAGGCCGATCAGGTCGGCAAAATAGAATTCGTCCTGATCGGGCTCCGGCAGGCTGGCCCGCGCGATGTACAGGCGGCGGTTGACCAGGGCCTGGGCGGCTTCCCGCCCTGCCACAGGCTGACCCGCCGCGTCGCGCAGTTCGGCAATGCCGTCACCGCGCCAGCGCAGGGTCCAGACCTGTCCCCGGTCGTCGGTCAGCGTTCCATAGGAAGTCAGGTCTTCCGGCACGGTGGCGTAGCTGTGCACGCGCACCAGCCCCCGCACGCCATGCGGCCGCCCCACCACACCCATCAGGATACGATCGCGATCCACCGGTTCAGCCCGTCCGTGTTCCTATCCGCCCGTTGGCTCAGGCCGTGGCGGCAGCAGCGGCGGCGGCAGCGGCGGCACGCTCCTGCGCACGCTTCTTCGGCGCGGACTGCTTCGGCTGCTCGGTATAGACCGGCTTCGCGATCAGGCCGGCATTGCCCAGGAAGCGGGCAACGCGGTCGGTCGGCAGGGCGCCCTGCGACAGCCAGTACGTGATGCGCTCGCTCGTCAGACGGATGCGGTCGGCATGATCGGAGGGCAGCATCGGGTTGTAGGCGCCAACCTTCTCGACGAAACGGCCGTCGCGGGGCGAACGGCTGTCGGCCACCACGATGTGGTAGTAGGGGCGCTTCTTCGCGCCGGCGCGGGCGAGGCGGATCTTCAGGCTCATTGAGGCAATTCTCCGAAATGAAAACGTGCGGAATGCGGACAGGGACGAAACGATCTGGTCGATCGCGTCAGCCGAACGGACGGCCGCCGGGCGGTTTCGGCCCCTTGGGCATGAGAGCGGACATCCCCTGGCGCATGAGACCTTTCATGCCCAGCTTGTTGATCCGCTTCATCATCGTGGACATGTCATCGAACTGCTTCAGCAGCCGGTTGACGTCCTGAACAGTGCTGCCCGACCCGGCGGCGATACGCTTCTTGCGCGACGCCTTGATGATGGCGGGCGTCTTGCGCTCCGCCCGGGTCATGGACGAAATGATGGCCTGGTGGCGCTTCAGGACCGAGGTATCCAGGTCCTTGTCGCCCAGCGCCTGCTTGACCTTGCCCATGCCGGGCAGCATGTCGAGAATCCCCGACAGCGAACCCATCTTCGCGATCTGGCGGATCTGCGCGGCATAGTCGTCCAGGTCGAACTTGCCCTGCATCATCTTGAGGGCGATCTTCTCGCTCTCTTCATGATCCAGGGTATCGGCGGCCTTCTCCACCAGACCGGCGATATCGCCCAGGCCCAGGATACGGCCGGCCACGCGCTCGGGATGGAACTCCTCCAGCGCGTCCAGCTTCTCGCCCGAGCCGGTCAGCTTGATCGGCGCGCCGGTCACGGCCCGCATCGACAGCGCGGCGCCGCCACGGGCATCGCCGTCCATCCGGGTCATGACCACGCCGGTCACGCCCACGGCCTCGTTGAACGCGCGGGCGGTGTTGACGGCATCCTGGCCGGTCATCGCATCGACGACCAGCAGGGTTTCGGTCGGCGACGTCTCGGCGCGGATCTCCCGCACCTCGTTCATCAGCGCCTCGTCGATCGACAGGCGGCCGGCGGTGTCGAGGATGACGACGTCGAAACCCTCGCGCCGCCCGGTATCCATGGCCCGCCGCGCGATCTCGACCGGCGTCTGGCCGGGCACGATCGGCAGCGAGGGCACGCCCGCGCGCTCGGCAAGCTGCTGCAACTGCAACTGCGCGGCCGGGCGCTGGGTATCCAGGCTGGCCAGCAGCACCTTCTTGCGCTCGCGGGTCGCCAGCCGCAGGGCGATCTTGCCCGAGGTCGTGGTCTTGCCCGAGCCCTGCAGGCCGACCATCAGGATCGGCACCGGCGGAACCGCATTCAGGTTCAGCGGCACCGCGCCCGCGCCGCCCAGCGCGTCGATCAGCGCGTCATTGACGATCTTGGCCACGGCCTGGCCGGGCGAGATGCTGTCCAGCACCTCATGCCCCACGGCGCGCTCGCGCACCTTGGTGACGAAGTCCTTGACGACCGGCAGGGCCACGTCGGCGTCCAGCATCGCCAGACGCACCTCGCGCATCGCCTCGGCCACATCGGCCTCGGACAGCGCGCCGCGCTTGGCGAGGCCGTCGAACACACCGGAAAGCTTACCTGACAGCGCCTCGAACAAAGGACGTTCACCCCAAAAGATATCGCGCCACTGCGCGAACACTCGCGAGGCGGCGGTCCTGATTTCGGGGGAGGCTTTACGCCCCTCCCCTCCCGCTGTCAACGATTCCGGTCCGGGGCGGCCTCGGAATGGCCGCCCCGGTGGAGTCGCGACTGCCTGTACGCCTTATTCCGGGCGCCTTATTCCGCGCCGTCTTCCTTGGGCGCGCCCTTGGCGGGCGGCGGGGGCGGCGCCGTCAGCTCGTCCAGCTGCTCGTGCAGCGAACGGATCTTGTCCTCGCGCGCCTTGGCATCGGCCAACTGCGCGGGCGTCAGGATGTCATGGATCTTCACCGCCACGTCCAGCCGGCTGTCGATGGCGGCCTGATGCAGGGCTTCGATCTGCTGGGTCAGCGACGTCAGCTTCGCCCGGTCGACCGGGCCGGGCGCCAGCAGCAGGTCGCGGATCTGCTCATGCAGCGCGCCTTCCTGCTTCCAGTCCCCACGCTTGTCCTTGCGCGCGGCGGCCAGGATTGCATGGATCTGCTTGTGCTGCGCCGGAGTCAGCTGCAGCCCGGCCAGAACCTCCAGGCCATGACGCGTGCCCCAGCCGCCATGGAAACCCGGGCCGGGAGGCGGCGGCGGCATATCACGGGCCTGGGCCACCGTTGCCGACAGGCCGGCCAGGACCGTCACTGCCAGGATCGTCTTCTTGAACATGTGTGAGCCTCTATTTCCGTAACCGGCCCGGGGTCGCCCCCGGCCCAACCATGAAATCTAACCATGCAAAGCCGGTTCGAAATCAGGCCTTTGTGCTACGAAATGTAAGAGGCTATTTCAAAAGCCCTGATGGTGAGTGGAAGCGCGGCGTCAGCCGCGCGTCTGGCGGTGGTTTTTGAGCATCGGAGCGGAGCGGCCTTGTGGGCCGTGAGCACCGAAGCGCAGGAAACCGCCGTCAGGCCGCCGCCAGCGGGGCTTTTGAAACAGCCTCTACGGCATGGCGGCCACCACCATCCGACATGCCTGCGGGTCGTCCGCTAGCGGACGGAGGCCCCCCCGCGCGGCCTCTCCGGCGGCAGCATCTCACCCGTGGCGGCGTAATAGACGCGCTCGGCGATATTGGTGGCGTGGTCGCCGATCCGCTCCATGTTCTTGGCGATGAACAGCAGATGGGTGCAGGAGCGGATGGTACGCGGGTCCTCCATCATGTAGGTCACCAGCTCGCGGAACATGGCGGTATACAGCTCGTCCACCGCCGCGTCCGACTGCCAGACCTCGACCGCGCGCGCACTGTCCTGCTGGCTCATGGCGTCGACCGCCCGGCGCAGATTCTCCTGCACCAGCCGGCCCATGCTGCGCAGGGCCCCGGCCGGGACATCGGTCGGCACGGTATCGACCTTCAGCGCGCGCTTGGCCACGCTGGCGGCGCAATCGCCGATCCGCTCCAGGTCGCCCGAAATCTTCATCGCCGCCACGATCTCGCGCAAATCGCCCGCCATCGGCGCCCGCAGCGCCAGCAGGCGGATCGCCAGCGTCTCGATATCGCGCTCCAGCTGGTCCACCTGCGGGTCGAGCGCCTGCGCCGTCCGGCCGGCCTCGGTATCGCCCTCCACCACGGCGGCAACCGCCTGTTCGGTCTGCTGTGTGACCAGCCGCCCCATGGCGACCATCATTCCGCGCAACTGCGAGAGCTGCTGCTCGTAGCTGCTGACGGTGTGCGCCTGTTCCTTGACCACGCTGCCTCTCCCCCTGCCCGCCGAACTCAGCCGAACCGGCCGGTGATGTAATCCTGGGTGCGCCGCTCGCGCGGGGCGGTGAACATGCGGTCGGCACTGTCCACCTCGACCAGCTCGCCCATGTAGAAGAAC
>NZ_JABEQE010000022.1 GCF_014174375.1 Gluconacetobacter asukensis | reverse complement strand
CGGTCGCCGCCAGGTCTTCCAGTCTACCCAACACCACCGCGGGGTGGAGCAGCCCGGTAGCTCGTCAGGCTCATAACCTGAAGGCCGCAGGTTCAAATCCTGCCCCCGCAACCATACCGAACACACAAAACCCCACGATACCAACAGGTTCGTGGGGTTTTTGTTTGGGTGCACGGCTGGGCGTAAATTAAACTCAAAACAAAATCAGTCGCTTGGTTTCGCAGGTTCAAAGCGGGTCGGGCCGCCCCCCTGCTCGACTCAGGGAACCTGTTGGTGCGCAAGCGTGGTGGCCCAAAATGGACGATGGGCATGCGCTCCCCGATCCTGCCCCATTGCACACCCTACAACCAAGGGCTTAACTTTCCCTGAGGCTCTACCTTCAGTTGGATGAAAGCTCCAGAGCAGGTCAGGGGCAAGGTCAATCCGCCCCGTGGACTCCACGGATTGATGTGAAGCGAGGACTATATGAAGATCGCGGTTGCGGGGCTTGGATATGTCGGTCTGTCGAACGCCGTTCTCCTGGCGCAGCACAATGACGTGACAGCAGTCGACATCAGTTCCGTACGCGTCGAGAAGGTGAACGCACGCCAGTCGCCCATCATCGACAGGGAGATGGAAGATTTCCTCGCCAATGCGCGGCTTTCGCTGAAGGCGACGACTGATCCCGCTGAAGCCTATCGGGATGCCGATTTCGTTATCGTTGCCACCCCCACGAACTACGATACGGAAACCAGTCATTTCGACACGTCGTCGGTGGAGGCGGTGATCTCTCAGGTCATCGCGCTGAACAGATCGGCAACCATCGTCATCAAATCGACCATACCTGTGGGCTTCATCGAGGCCGTCCGATCACGGATGCATACCAACCAGGTGATCTTCTCACCCGAGTTCCTGCGGGAAGGCCGTGCGCTTTACGATAATCTATATCCCTCGCGAATCATCGTGGGTGAGCGCAGCGTGCGCGCGCGCCGCTTTGCGGATCTGCTGATCGAAGGGGCAGTAAAAAAGGACATGTCCGTCCTCCTTACCGATCCGTCCGAAGCCGAAGCCATCAAGCTATTCGCCAATACCTATCTCGCGCTACGCGTGGCCTTCTTCAACGAACTCGACAGCTACGCGCTTTCCCGCGCCCTGGATTCACGCCAGATCATTGATGGTGTGTGCCTCGATCCGCGCATCGGGCAGCATTACAATAACCCCTCCCTGGGCTATGGCGGTTATTGCCTGCCCAAGGATACGAAACAGCTTTTGGCCAATTACGACCAGGTGCCGCAGAATTTGATCTCGGCGGTGGTCGACGCAAACCGCACCCGCAAGGACTTCCTGGCGGAACGGATCATTGCGCTGAAGCCGAAGGTGGTCGGTATCTATCGACTGGTGATGAAGGCCGGGTCGGATAATTTCCGCCAGAGCGCGATTCAGGGAATCATGAAGCGCATCAAGGCCAAGGGAATCGAAGTCGTCGTTTACGAACCAGCCCTGTACGAGGACAGATTCTTCAGCTCGCGCGTTGTAAGGAATCTGGCGGAGTTCAAGGCGGTTTGTGATGTGATCGTGGCGAACCGGCGCACCCAGGAGCTCATTGATGTCGAGGACAAGATCTTCACGCGCGATGTGTTCGGCGCGGATTGATGCCAGGCCTATTTTGACGGGGTGGTCTGCTCGTCCCTGTGGGACTGAACCGCCCGGGATTGGCGGATCGGTTCCTCGTTGAAGCGGCTGCGCTTCATCAATCTGTCCTCTCAATAGGCCAGACTCTTCTTCAAAATAGAAGGAAGCCTCCATGGCAGGTCAGGCGGAAGAGGATCCGGCCAGGCTTTCCCACGCTTTCGAAAAAGAGGGCGGGAAGAAGCCGGAGGCGCAGACATGCTGCGAGGCCGCATGTTCTGGTCAAAAAAGGGGTGGTCCGGAAAGACCACCCCCAATCGTGCAGAGTGTCAGAGCGTCACGTTGACGCCGAAGCGGAAGGCGCGGCCAAGCATGCCGGCCGCCGCCCAGGACGGGTTGTACAGGTACCCGCCATAGGTGCCCAGATCCAGGGCCGGTTTCCAGTTGGCGACATTGTACATGTTGGCGTAGGCGGTAAAGCGGTTGTTGAAGCGGTACATCAGCGTCAGATCGACGTCCCAGAAGCTTGGGGCATTGCAGCGGATGGGTGAACCATCTGTGTTTGCTGCGCCCGCAAAGCTCCATTGGGCGTTTGTGCAATCGCCGGCGGTGTTCGGTCCGGTGGCGTCCTCTGCCGTCAGCTTATAACCACTGGTATAATTGACCGTCGTCGTCAGCGACAGCTTCTCATAGGAGAAGGTGTTGGCCCAGTTCGCGCGCCAGCGCGGCGTGCCGGAGCCGGAGGTCGTGTTGATCGGCCCGATCGTTCCGGCGTAACGTTCGGTCCCCAGACCCGGGTAGTTCACGTTGTAGCGGAAGATATAGGTGGCTTCGCCCTTGCTGTACCATTTGAGGTTGGACAGCTTGCCCGGTAGCGGAATATTGGCGTCCAGAGCAAGGTCGAGGCCGTCGGTGACGAGCGAGGCGCCATTGATGTAGGTCATGTTGACGATACCCGGCCGGGCCATCGCATCGGGGTGATCCGGATCGGCGACGTCAGGCAGGACCGACATGTTGGGCGGCATGGGAGAGCCGGTGAAGTAGGCGGCGAGGGCTTCGGACTGGTTGGGCGTCGTGATGTAGTTGGTCTTTTTGATGTAGTAGTAATCGACGCTCAAATTCATCCAGCGGATCGGCTGGATGACCGCGCCGCCAGTGAAGCTGGTGGACAGCTCGGGTTTGACCTTGGGGTTGCCGAACGTATTGAGGGCGATGCTGTAGGACTGGGCGTAGGCATCAGGCCCGTTGCCCGCAGCATTCTGATGCTGAGCCAGGAATGCAGCCGCGTTCGGATCTTGCGACGGGTTTTCGGGCACGTAGCCGATCGTCTGGCTGTTGGTTTCGGCGAAGCTCGGCACGCGGAAGCCCTTCGAGAAGGTGCCACGCAGCGTGAATTCCTTGACCGGCTTGAACAGGGCTTCCACCTTGGGCGAGAAGCGGTTGTAGCCGACCGAATAATTGTCATAGCGGCCGGACACGTCGGCGCTGAAATATTTGATGAACGGAATATAGGTTTCGAAGAAACCTGATTCGACCCAGCGGCTGCCCTTCGCGTAGAAGCCGTTAATGCCCATATACTGGGCAGCGGGGTTGGTCGGATCATCGGGGTTGGAACTGGGATTGTCCAGTGCTTCATGGCGGATATTGCCGCCGACGACGAGATTGACCATACCGCCGGGCAGTTTGAACAGGCCTTTCTGCAAGGTCAGTTCGCCCGAATATTCCGACGAATTGGAATTCTGCGTCGAGCGCGGCGCGATCCAGTTGCGGATTGCGGCCGAGTTCTGGGACGGATCGATGAAATTATAGCTGCCGTCATTAACGGCCTGCTGGACGCGGGCGAAGATCGGATAGCCGGTACGGACATAGGCCAGGTCATCGGCCATGCCCACGAACGAAGCGTTATATTTCCAGTCCGAACCCCAGTTGGAGGGTTCCCAGCCCGACAGGCGGAGCGATCCGCGGTAGGCCTGATTGAACTGGGTGGCAGCCGGCACCATGTCGCCGAACATGTAGTAGACCTGTGCGGGCAGGCCCTGTGCGGCCCAGGGATTGTTGGGGTTCAACTGTCCGTTGGACAGCAGGGCAGGCAGTGTGAGGTTGGCGAAACTGATATCGTTCGACCGGCTGTGGGTCCGGATATCGATTGGTGTCGCCGTGTTGTCGTTCTCGTTCTGCGAATAGGTGAACATACCCGTCAGTTCGGCGCGTTCCCACGGCCGGACGGTGAAATGGGCCGTCGTGCTGATGCGACGGTCCTCGGGGTTGATCACCTTGTATTTGCCGACCGTATTCTGTTCGCAGACCGTATTGGCAAATTTTCCGGTACTGCCCGGTGCCGCACCGACGGGCACGTCGTGGGTGATGAGATTACCGCAACCCGCGCCCAGGGGCTGAAGGCCACCGAGGGGTGTCAGCGAGCCGTTCGTCGGATTGACGGATACCGGACGTACCATTGCGACAGTGGTCGAAGCAACACCGAGCAGTGAACCGTCGGACTGGACCGCGTTGGGGTTGCCGTTATAGCCACCAATACCGGTCAGATCGCCCGTGTTGTAAGGATAGCCACGCTGTGAATTGTTCAGCATGTCATCGTTCTGATATTCGGCATTGATGTAGAAATTGTAGCCGTCGCGGTCCACGTCGCCGTGTCCGTAGGTGGCGTAGAGGCGCTGGTGGCCGGAATCGCCCTGACCGCTCAGGCCGCCTTCGGCATTGGCCTCGAACCCCTTGATCTGCCGGCGGGTGATGAAGTTGATCACGCCCGCCACCGCATCGGCGCCGTAGGTGGCGGAGGCGCTGTCCTTCTGGACGTCGATCGTCTCCATGATCGACATCGGAATCCAGTTGCTGTCGACGAAGTTGCGTTCGCCGTCATCGGAAAGCGGATAGTAGGACAGGCGCTGCCCGTCCATGAGGACGAGCGTCGAGTCCGTCGTCAGGCCGCGCAAGGACGGCGCGGTGGCGCCGGCCGCGAAGGCGCCGTTGGCCGAGAAGCCGGCCGGCAGGTTGCCCGAACCGTTGGAGGCCAACTGCTGCAACGCCTGCGAAGCCGTCGTGATTCCGCGCTGCCGCAGGTCCCTGGACGTCAGATGCGCCATGGGAGAGGCGCTGCGGAAATTCGGATCGCGGATGAGCGAACCCGTCACGACGACATTCTCCGCTTCCGCCGGCGCCGGTGCTACGGGGGCAGTCGAGGTCTGCGCCACGATCGCGGTGTTCGGCACGGGGGCCGTTGCCGTGGTCGGTGTGACGGTCTTCTTTGTCGCCCTGGTCGTCTTGACGTGCTTGCGGGGCGTCTGCGTCGCCGCCGTCGTGCTTTGAGCGAAGACGGGGGAACACACCATTCCGCTCATGGCGGTGAAGGCCAGAAGAACGATGTTTCTATGTCGAAAAGTTCGGGATGTCGTCTGTTTGGATCGGCGATCGTCCATGAATTTCTCCAGGATCTTTTTTATGCGTGAGGGGAATTTGTTCCGCTTTGATGGGGTTCGGAACGAGTTTTATTGACATGCAATACGAAGAGCACAGGAGCCTTCCAGATCTGGAAGGTTCTGCCCCTGACATATCATTGCGATTTACGAATGAATTGGCTTGCTATATCATTACAAAAAATCCATTATTATATGGACATCCAGGCCATATATGTCATGTGATTTTTGTAACGTGCTTCAGCCGTCAGGGGCGGCACGGACATCGGGCTGGTTGTACCAGGCCCCGATGCGTGCATGTGGCATGGTCCTGACAAAGATGCATGATGGTCCGCCCGGCATAGAAGCGCCGCGCGTTACGATCACCATTCCCACGATGCCGAGAAACCATACTTAACTTCCTATTACATAGCAGTAACAAAATACGCATAAAGGCGGCGGTCCTGTCGACCGCTCCATTCCGTTTGTAACGAATTTCGCTCGTTATGTTGCATGTGTGCAACATAAACTCTTGTGCCCGAAAATCTTGTTTTGGCAGAGGAATAGAACAGGGACGGGACGGCATTTGATAAAATTTCCAGAATTGCCATTCTGGAGATCTTTTCGCGAATGTATCTGCTCTATTATTTTCTTTTTATTGTGCTCTCGCATCGTCCGGGCCGCGGGCGTCGGGTTGAGACGATGATGCCCTGTCTTTCCCATGATGGTGGAGCGCGGATGAGGACTGGGTTCAGGGCGAGGACGGCTTGTGTGGGGAAGGCGGGTCAGGGGGTCGTTCCCCTGTTTTCCGGCCGTGCAGGCGGCGATTCGCCGCACGATTTCCATGCTCGGCGGCGACCGGCCCATAGGGCCGCTCTGGCGTGCCGGCGCACATTTCCCAACGGGTCCTGAAGGAGCATTCAAGAAAGGCGCCGGGGCGGTGTTCGCGCATTCATGCGGGCGAACAGGGCCCCGGCGGCAGAGAGGGCTACGGTTGATCGTGCCCGGAAATCGTATCGCCGGAGACGATCGTTTCAGGCCCCGCCGGCCCGAAACGATCGCTCATGTCTTCCGGCGCTTCGATGCTGGTCAGTGCGACAGGGCGGCCAGCCAGGGGGTGAGGTCGGCCTGGGCCCGCGCCGCGATGGCGGCGTTGGCCGCGATCAGATCCGTGGCCTTGTGGGCCTCGATCCTGGCGCCGATCGAGGCGGTGGCCGAGGGGTCGTTGACCAGCGCCTTTGCCACGTCCGGATTGACCGAGTGCGACGCGATGGCCGGCAGCAGCGCGGATTGCGACCAGGGAGCCAGGCGCGCGCGGATCTGCTTCTGCGTCTGCGGGTCCTGCACCAGCGACCACACCAGGTCGGGATTGTCGCTGCTGGCGGCTACCCGTGCCAGCGAGCGCGCGACACGGCCGTTGGGGATGACGCCGCTATAGGCGATCTGCACGGTCTGGCGGATCAGCGCGGGATCCTGCGCAGCAGCCAGGGCGTTGAAGAAGCGGAGCTTGTCCTCGGTGCTGGTGGCCGCGTGCAGCATCTTGGCCAGCGTGGCGTAAGTCGCGGCATCGGCATGCTGGCCGGCGACCGAGGTGACCGGATCGACCAGGCTGGCCGGCAGGCTGCCAGGGTTCTTCACATAGGCGGCAAAGCGCTCCTGCGCGCCGCTGATGACCGCCGGGTCGTCGAACTGCCCCAGGGCCGTGATCACCTGCGGACGCAGCAGCGTGTCGAGGAAGGATTCATCCGCGCGCGGCGTCCAGCCCAGGCGTGCCATCTGCGGCCCCAGCAGGGCGCGGGCAAAGGCATGGAAGGCGGGGCGGGACGGGCTGCCGCGCTCCATCGCGTCCAGATCCTTCAGGCGCCCGATCGTGTCCTGCCAGACGGCGATATTGTCCTCGTGCGTGGCCGGCAGGGTGGCAACCAGGTCCAGCCAGGTCGAAAGCGGTGCCAGGCCGGCCTGGAACAGCGCATACTGGTCGCCCAGCAGGTTGGCGCGATCGACGGCGCTCAGCTGGCTGAAGGCTTTTCCGAGTGCCGAAAGCGACGATGCGTCATAGGCGACGCGGTAATAGCCGTTCTCGCCCGGGTTGGCCTTCAATGCCTGGTCGCAGCCTGCGAATGTCAGGTGCGCGGGCTGGTCAGGCGTCAGGATGACGCGCTGCGCGGCAATGCCGGGGCCTGCCACGGTGACGGGGATATTCCAGCGTGCGGGCAGCGGATGGGCGTCACCGATGGCGAATCGGCCCTCGGTCAGCGTCAGGGTCGTCTTGCCGGCTTCGCAGCGTCGGCCGACGGTGACCAGCGGGATGCCCGGCTGCTCGGTAAAGCTGCGGGCGACGGTCGCGACGTCCTGGTGCGACACCTGCGACAGCGCGGCCCACAAATCGGCGCTGGTGGTGTTGCCGTAGGCATGGGCCTTCATGTAGGCGCGCATCCCGTCACGGAAGACATCGGGGCCTACCCAGTCCTCGACCATCCGGATGACCTGCTCGCCCTTCTGGTAGCTGATCCGGTCGAAGGCGGTATCGGCCTCGCTGACGTCGTGGATCACCTGCTGGATCGGATGCGTGGTCGGATGGGCGTCCTGGGCCATCGCCTGTTCGCGCTCGTAATGCTGGCGCGGCCACATCTGCCAGGTCGGGTTGAAATGGTCGGTGGCCTTGGTCTCCATCCAGGTGGCGAACCCTTCATTGAGCCAGATATTGTCCCACCAGCCCATCGTCACCAGGTCGCCCGACCATTGGTGGGCCATTTCGTGCGCCACGACGATATAGACGGCTTCCTGGGTCGTCGGCGCGCTGGTCTTGGGGTCGAACAGCAGATCGTCGTCGATGAAGGTGATGGCGCCCCAGTTTTCCATCGCCCCGGCCTCGTAATTTCCGGGAATGGCGATCAGGTCCATCTTCGGCAGCGGGTAGGCGACGCCGAAATAGTCATTGTAATACGGCAGGATCTGCGACGCGGCGGTCAGCGCGTAGCGTCCCTGCTCCTGCTCGCCGGTGGGGGCGTAGACATTGATCGGCGTATCGCCGCCCTTGCCGCTGACGGCCTTCATGTCGCCGGCCACCAGGGCCAGCAGATAGGTGGACATGCGCGGCGAGGTGCCGAAGACCACCCGCTTGGCATGCGCGCCGGCCGGGGTGGACGATTCGATCGGCATGTTGCTGACGGCGGTGAAGCTGGCCGGCAGGGTCGCCGTCAGCTGGAACGTCGCCTTGAAGGCGGGTTCGTCCCAGCCGGGAAACATGCGGCGCGCGTCCGCGACCTCGAACTGCGTCACCAGCATGCGGTGCTGCTTGCCGTCGGTGGTGCGGTAATCGTCGTAATAGATGCCGTTCGGCGTCGCCGGGATGGGCCCGCGATAGGCGATCGTCAGCTTGTGCGCGCCGGTGGCCAGGGGGTGTGGCAGGGTCAGCGTCGCTGTCTGGGCCTTGTCGTCCTGCGTGATCTTTGCCGGCGTGCCGTCGAGCTTTGCCGATGTCAGCGTCAGCCCGGCCTGGTTCAGTGTGATGCTGGCCGTCGGGGCCGTGACGTTGACGTCGATCTCTTCATGCCCCGTCAGGGCCAGGCGCTTCAGGTCGGTGACGATGTCGATCCGGTAGGCGCCGGGCACGACATCCTTCGGCAATTGGCCGGGCGCGTGGGCGAAATCGAAGGGGGATTCGCCAAGGGCAGGTCCTGACAGCAGGGCCGTGCCCGCCAGCAGAACGGTGGCGATGGCTGGTCTGAAATTCATACAGAAACTCCGGTGTGGTGGACCGTGGAATGAAATCGTCTGGTCGCTATTGTTCATTCGCCCGATCTGTAAGGCAAATCAACCGGGTGCGGAGCGGCGATGGCATGAGGGACTGTAAACGGAATATCGGTCCAGGCGGACATGGGCCGTCTTCTGGCGCAAGTCGGCAGGCAAAAAAAGGGGGTGGTCCAGAAGACCACCCCTCCATCATGGTGTTGCGCTCTATCAGAGCCGGACGTTCACACCGAATTGGAAGGATCGCATGACGACACCCTTCTGCGTCCAGGACGAGTTGTAGAGGTAGGAACCATAGGTCGAGAAATCGTACGGTGAGCGAAAGCCCAGCAGATTGTAGACGTTTGCGTAAACCGACCAACGCTGATTGATCTGATAGTTTACGGTCAGATCCACATCCCACCAGTTTTTTACATGGCACTGGGTGCCGGGCGCCCCCACCGCGCCGTAGCCCGACAGGGTGTA
Organism: Gluconacetobacter asukensis; assembly: GCF_014174375.1. Taxonomy (GTDB): domain Bacteria; phylum Pseudomonadota; class Alphaproteobacteria; order Acetobacterales; family Acetobacteraceae; genus Gluconacetobacter; species Gluconacetobacter asukensis. Next base: position 46,623 of record NZ_JABEQE010000022.1, on the reverse strand, counting down.
GGCGCAGCTGTTGGTATTGGGGCCGTTCTGGTCTTCTGCAGTGGTCTTGTAACCGCTGGTATAATAGACCGTCGGCGTTACGCTCAGCCCTTTCCAGCTGAGGGTGTTCGCCCAACTGGCTTTCCAGCGGGGTGTGCCGGACGCGGACACCGCTTCATATGGCCCGATCGTCCCCGCATAGTGATACACACTGCCGTCGGGCAGCGTCAGGTTGGAAGCATGCACATACGTGGCCGTGCCCTTGCTGAACCACAGCACGTCATGCAGCGGGCCAGGCAGGTGGCGGGTGGCATCGATCGACAGGTCCACGCCATTGGTCATGAAGCTTCTGGCGTTGACGTACTGGACGGTGAAGTAACCCGGAAGCGGTGGTGCATTCGGCGCCTGGATATCCGGAATGCCGGGGGTTGCCGCCAGAATGCCGGCCGGCAGCGGAGCGCCTGACAGGAAGTTGTCGGCTGCCAGAACTGGGTTGGCGCTCGGGTTGGACATGATGTAGTTGGTTTTCTTGATGTAATAATAGTCCGCCGAGATATGCAGCCAGTCCAGCGGACTGATGACCGCGCCCCCCGTGAAGTTGGTCGAAATTTCAGGCCGCAGGTTGGGGTTGCCCACCGTATTGAGGCCGATGGAGGTCGCGTTCGTGGAGTAGGCGTCGTTGTTGTGTGCCGCCGCGAAGGCTGCGTTGTTGGGTGTCCAGCCCGTGTAGCCGAGGACCGAGCCGTTGGTCTCCGCGAAGCTCGGCACGCGGAACCCGCGCGAGAATGTGCCGCGCAACAGGAACTGCTTTACCGGCTTGAAGTTCACGCCCACTTTCGGCGAGAAATGATGCATTCCAGTGGAATAATTATCGTAGCGCCCAGAGACGTCCACGTTCAGCATCTTCACGATCGGCAAGGCGACTTCGAAATAACCGGATTCTACCCACCGGCTGCCCTTGGCGCTGAAGGGATTGATGCCGACATATTCCGATGCCGGGTTGCTGGCGTTCGCGGGGTTGGCATTGGGGTCGTTCACGGATTCCCAGCGGATGTTGCCGCCAACGGCCACGTTAACCATGCCGCCCGGAAGCTTGAACAGCCCCTTGCTGACGTGCATGTCTTCGGAATATTCCTGCGACCGCGCATTCAGCACGTTTCTGGGCGCGATGGAATTCAGTTCCGCCTGGGAATTCGCGGACGGATTGGCGAAGTTATATGCACCGCTGGTGATCGAATTCTCGATGCCGGCCACTGTGGGGAAGCCCGTGTCCACCTGCTGCAGCATGGTGTTCATGCCGACGAAATTGATGTCGTAATTCCAGTCCGACCCCCATTTCGACGGTGCCCAGCCCGCATAGCGCATCGATCCGCGGAAATTCTGGCTGAATTCCGACGTTTGCGGGATCATGCTGCCATACGAGGCCAGAATCTGCGCTGTCTGTCCCGTCGGGTTATAGGGGCTCGAGGCTGGCAGATATGTATCCTGCGCCGTGGCGGTCAGGTAGGGGGTGGATCCTATGGTCGTGTAGGGACCGGAGAAATTATTGAAGGTCGACAGTGTCTGCGAATAGTTGAACATCGTGGTGAATTGCGAACGCGGCGTGACGTTGGCGGTGAAGTGCATCGTCGCGTTGATGCGGCGGATCTCGGGCTGGATCTGCTTGTAGTCGCCGACCGTGTTCTGGGTGCAGGCCGTGCTGGTGCCTGGGGCGCCCGACACCGCGCCGCTGACTTGCGGACCCACGCCCGCGCATCCGGCGGGGTTCACCAGTTGCCATGGCCCCGTGTTGGTGGGGTAGCTGCCGCCGGAGGGCGTCTGGGTGAGGGTCACAGGGGAGACGATGGCGCCGGGGGTGGCGGCAAAATTACCGATCGTCCCGCCGGACACCACGTTGCTGTTACCGTTGAACCCGCCGGGGAGTCCGCTGAGATCGCCCGTGTTGTAAGGATAGCCGAGCTGGCGGTTGAACAGCGCGTCGTCCTGCTGATACTCCGAGTTGATGTAGAGATTCCAGCCATCCTTGTTCAGGTCACCCCAACCATAGGTGGCGTACAGCTTCTGGTGCCCCGTGTCGCCCCGCTGACTCAGGCCGCCTTCGGCATTGCCTTCGAAACCCTTGATCTGCTTGCGGGTGATGTAGTTGACGACGCCCGCCACGGCGTCGGCGCCGTAGGTGGCCGAACCGCCATCCTGCATCACGTCCACCCGATCCATGATCGAGGACGGCATCCAGTTGGTATCGACGAAGTTACGCTCGCCGTCGTCGGCCAGCGGGTAGTAGGACAGGCGCTGCCCGTCCATCAGGACCAGGGTCGAATCCGTACTCATGCCGCGAAGCGAGGGTGCGGACGCACCGGCGGCAAACGCGCCGTTAGCGGAAAACGAGTTCGTCAGGTTGCCCGCGCCGTTGGCGGACAGGACCTGCAGCGCGTCTGTCACGTTCTTCAGGCCGCGTGCGGCCATGTCCTGGCGCGTGACCTCGGTAATGGGCGAGGCGCTGGCCAGATTGGGGTCGCGAAACAGCGTGCCCGTTACGATGACGTTCTCGGTCGCCGGCGAAGAGTCCTGTGTGGAGGCCGCACTTGCTGCGTTCGCCAGGATCGACGCGTTGACTGCAGGCGCCGTGGCAACGGGTAACGTTGCCGCAGGGGCCGCCGCGACAGGAGCCGTTGTCGGTTTCACGACCCTGGTTGCCTTGGGCGCCTTGGTCGTCCGGACATGGGGCTTGTGTGGGGTGGAGGCCGGCGTCGCCGTCTCCGCGCTTTGGGCGAAAGCGGAGGAATACATCATCCCGCTCATGGCCGTGAAGGCGAGAAGAAGAACGTTCTTTCGGCGAAGAGATCGTGCGGTCGTCTGCTTTATCTGGTGATCATCCATGAATTTCTCCAGAGATATTGAAATGAAGAGTGATAAGCGAGTGTCTTGATACGCATTCGGCGCCAAAGGCCATGCCGGGATTCCGGCCAGAAAAGCTGTCGGAATCGTACGGATTCCGGCACGTCCCACCTCGTTCCGGATTTTCCGGTGATTGCGATGTCGCGGAGAGTTCCCTTGGCATGTGTCATTGCCCGATAAGGCGCGTTAACAAAAACTACACATGATCGAAGCGGGTCTGTCGACCGCTCGCATGTGATTTATTGCTAATTTTTTGCATAATGTTGCTGAGGTACAACATGGATGCCAGTCGATGGCGGGGAGTTCCCCGGCGGAACGGATGAGATTAAAAATTTGGAAATATAATTAAATTATCAGGAATGATTTGGAGACGAATTTTTACAAAAGAAAAGGTGGCAATTTCTTTGGTATCCATGAAGATTATCGGTTGTGACCCCAAAGGGCATGCCTGGATTCCGGCACATCCTGCCTCGTTCCGGATTTTCCGGTGATTGCGATGTCGCGGAGAGCCCTTGGCATGTGTCATTGCGCCGATAGGGCGCGTTAACAAAAACGACACATGATCGAGGCGGATCAGTCGACCGCTCGCATGCAATTTATTGCTGTATTATTGCGTAATGTTTCTGGTGTGTAACACAGGTGCCGGTCGATGGACGGGGAGTGCCCCGGCGGAGCGGAGAAGATTAAAAATTTGGAAATATCATTAAATTATCAGGAATGATTCGGAGGTGAATTTTTACCAAAGAAAAGGTGGCAATTTCCCTGGTATCCATGAAGGTGATCGGCTTGTGCCGCAGAAGCCACAGGCCGATCGACGGGCGGCCGTAGGTGCGATCTGCGCCCGATGGCCTCTGCCGGCTCGTTCAATAATTGCGCGCGACGTCCACGGCGCCATGTACGGCCAGGCTGGTGCGCAGGCGGTGGATATTCTCGGCCACCGGTGGCGTCGCCCAGTCCGGCAGCGCGTCCTCATCGACGATGGCGCCGTGCGCGATATTGATGAAGCCCGCGCCCTGCGGCGGCATTACCAGCCGCTCACGCGGACGGCACGGGGCGTGCTGGTCACTGAAGGGCGTGATGTCAGGCCATGATAAAATATGTCCTGATAACGGTCAGCCTTTGCAGGAAGGCGTTGCAGTGTCCGAACATGGACACTGCGCTTGACGATGGGGATCGGCAGGTCCGATCAGTGCGTATGGCCGGGAATCGGCCGCGGCGGCATGCCCGCGAACGTGACCAGGCTTTGGGCCCCGTCGGTCGAGACAGAAGATACGCCGAAGAAATGGTCGTCGATGTTGACGTTTTTCAGGACCAGCGAGGTCGCGGTCGCCGGTACGTCCCGATAGTTCGTCCAGGCCATGCCATCCGCCGGGCGCCAGCTGACGCGATAGCCGGCGGCGCCTGGCACGGGGGCCCAGGTCACCGTGGTATCGTCTGACAGCGCGCCGGCGATCGTGGCCGTGGACGGTGCGGCGGGGGCGGACGCCAGGTCGGACAGGACGGCCATGTTCAGGGACGTTACCCGTGCGAGATACGGGAAATCCACAAAATCGATCGTGTCCCCATAACGGTGCCCGTCTTCCACACGCACGCGCTGGTGCTGGCGGTCATAGTCTTCGACCGCCTCGGTGAAACGAATGGCGGGGAAGCCTTCGGCCAGGAAGGGAATATGATCGCCGCCGCGCATGAAGCGGTCGGGGCGGCGTACCGCCAGTACCGTCAGACCGATGCCCGGATGGTCCGCAGCCTGCGCCACGATCGCCTTGGCCAGCGCGCGCGAGGGTGAATCGTCCTCGCCGCCCGTCGCGCGCTGCGCCTTGATGCCGGTGGCGTCGGCCGCGGTCTGAATGCCCTCGCTGAAGACGCGGACGCGGTTGTCCACATGTTCGCCGCCGATTCCGTGGGTGTTGCCGACGATATCGTTGTTCAGCACGCCGGCGACCCGCCATCCGCGCGCCTTGGCCGTGCGGGCCAGCAGTTCGCCGCCCCACAGGCCCTGTTCCTCGCCCGAGAGGACGGCATAGACGATGGTCGCCGGGAAATGCCGTTTCGACAGAAGACGTGCGGCCTCCATCACCAGGGCTACGCCCGATGCGTCGTCATTGGCGCCCGGCGCATCTGTGGCCGCATCCATCACGTCATTGACGCGGCTGTCGATATGGGCCTGTACAATCACCACGCGGTCGGGATCGGTGGTGCCCTTCTGGATGGCCAGCACGTCTTCCACCTGCACGCCCGTCGGGGCGCGTGGCCCGGTGAACCGATCGCCGATCGTCTCGACCGTCAGGCATTGGCCGCAGGCGGCACTATCGGCCGTGAAGCGGTCTGCAACCCAGTGCCGCGCCGCACCGATCCCGCGCTGGGGATCGGTGGTGGTGGACAGCGTATGCCGCGTGCCGAACCCTACCAGAGTCGTTACCGTCTGGCGCATCATTGTCTGGTCGGGATGCGGTATGGCGTTCGGTGTCGCCGCCAGGCCGGGCGCGGCAGGAGGCAGGATCGCCCCTGATCCGCACCCAACGATGACCGAGACGGCCAGCAAGGGCAGGGACACGCCTCTACGGCGTAGATCGGGGCGTTTGATATGGCATTTCATGTTTGAAACGTTTCTCTCTTTCCGGTGGTGCAAGCTCGTTCGTCGACGGAAGAATCCTGTCTGGCTTGCGAGAAATACAGCTAAAGCCCGCACCGCTGTTGAAGGGGCCGGTTCCGGGTGCATGCGGGAAAGAAATCGACACGCCTGGGGGCGGGCCTCATCGCATCTGCTGCGGGATTTGCAGGAACGGCTTGAGTCCCGCGCTGGTCAGGAAAGCCGGGCCCGAAGGAGATTCCTTCGGTGCCCGGATGAACAATGCGTTGTACTCTTGAACGTCTTCCATGCGTGCCGGAACGACCCATGCCGCTGACGCGTATGGTCGGGACAGCCCCGCCTGTATCAACCAGGAAGATTGTCGGTCCGGCGGATGAAATCGGCCGCGTTGTCGTGCAGTTCCTTCAGGGCCGGTGCGTGGGCATAGACCATGTGGCCGGACATATATTGATGGATCTCGATATTTCCGGCCAGCTTGCGCGGAATCGGCAGGTGGCGCATTTCGAACACGCCTTCGAAATATGGCGTGCCGAGATCGAAATAGCCCTGATTGAGCTGCACCTTCAGCATGGGATTCTCCTTCATCGCCATGGCCAGGTCAGGCAGAACGTTGGGGAGGCCACGGTCCGAATGCGGGCTGTCGGGCTGTTCGTGGGTAAAAGACCATTTCCCGATGGAATGGGCGCTGGGCTTGTATTCCTCGTAGGCTCCAGTCGGGCTTTCGCCGCCGTAATGCAGTGCGTCGCGCACATAGTCGTTGAAGGTCGACAGATAGGCGGACCCCATCGACGAATCCATCGGGTCGTAGAAGGGATGCTGGGAAAGGGGGTCGATCGAGGCGCCGGAAAAACGGCTATCCAGACGTCCTGTGTCGATCTCCTCGTCCGCCATCAGGGTCTTTTCGAATTCTCCACCATTCACGCGCAGGTTCGCGTGCTTGATGTAATCGACCGGCAGGCCGGTATAGGCATGCAGGCGGGCGGCGATTTCATTGAAACGCGTGTCGGAAATCGCCGTGCCGTCCTGCAGGGCGCTGCTGTAGTCGGTCAGGGCGAAATGCTCGACCTCGTGCAGGAAGGCCTTCAGGTCGGCCGGCTGCTGCGGCAGTTTGTGATGATACCAGGCCGTCGCGGCGAAGCTGGGCAGCGCCAGGACATAGGGCTGGTCGACGCTGGGATTGTTCTGGGGACGATCGATGCTGTTGTCATAATCCAGGATCTGGGACAGGAGCATCACGCCGTTCAGATCAATTTCCTTCTCCTGTTTCAGCATATTCGCGACGATCGCCGATCGCGTGGTGCCATAGCTTTCGCCATAGAGATATTTTGGCGAATTGTAGCGACGGTAGCGACCCAGGAACTGGGCGATGAAATCGGTGAATGCCCAGGCGTCGGGGTCCGTGCCGTAGAACGCCTTGTCCTTGTCCTTGCCCCCCAGCCGGCCGAAGCCGGTGCCCGGGGCATCGATGAAGACCAGATCTGTCACGTCCAGCAGGCTGTCGTCATTGTCGACCAGCTTGTACGGGGCCGCGGCAGTATGTGTGTCGTCCGCCGTCACGATGCGCCGAGGGCCGAATGCCCCCATATGCAGCCAGATCGTCGCCGAACCCGGGCCCCCATTATAGACGAAGGTGATCGGGCGTTCGGTGTTCTTTACGCCCTTCTTGAAGTAGGCAACGTAAAACATCGCCGCGACGGGCTCGTCTTCGGGCTTGGTCGTCTTCTCCGGGGTGGCGTCATCCCAGTTTCTTGGGTGGACGGCCAGAGTGCCGGCAACGGCCTGATAGGCGATCTTCTGCCCGCGGATGGTGACCGTGCCGTCGGAGATTTTCTGCTGGGGCGTGAAATCGAATGCAGCCGGTGACGATTTGGCCGCCGGTGCATCCGTATGGGGAGGGTGATCCTCGGCCCGTGCCGAAAAAGGAATGATGATGTGTGACGCGAGCACTGCCATGGCTGCGCCGCAGAGAAGGAAGGATCGTTTCATCATATCTGTCTTGACCGTCATGCGGCGCAATTCTGCGCCGTCTTGGCAAATGGATCGGAGTATGCGGAGGCGGCAACGATTCGATAGGGGACCGGGCCGGCGGGGGTCAATCCCGAGGAGAAACGTATTCGCATTCCCGTCTGGAGACGAATTTGTGGGAGAATCTGGAGAAATCAAGTTCCATAAAGGAAATGATATCAGCCTCTCTTTTAGCGTGGCCAATCACGAGTTTCAGAATCGTGATAAAACTTAGTTTAGAGAGGCCGATTGCGGCAGGCTGAATGAGGTGGCTCCCGGAATTCGGACAGGTGCTTGAGCTTAAGGGGTATTTCAAGAAGGAGGGATCCGGTGACGGGCAAACGGAAGGGATATTCGGCGGCCTTCAAGGCGCCTGAGGGCGAAGGCGGAATTGGCGGCCATCTATCAGAAGCCGCGCATGGCAAAGGAGGAAGGTGGGGGCGGAACACGGACACCTGACGGACGGGGTAGTCGCCGCGCGCCCGAAACAAAAAAGGCGGCGGTCTTGCGACCGCCGCCCCGGAGCCGACGATAATCGTCGGACTGCCGATCAGAAGTTCATGCCGGCCTGCAGGAAGAAGTAGCGGCCGATGTAGAAGCCGCCATATTGCGCGCCGGCGCTGTTGTCCGTGGCGCTGGCGACGAAGGGGGGCTTCTTGTTGTTGATGTTCTGGATACCGCCCGTAAACTGCCACCGATGCAGGCGATAGGCGAAGGACAGGTCGTTCTGCACCATCGCGGGCGTCTTGTAGCGACGCGAGCCGAGCGGCGTCAGGAAGTTGGTGCCGTCGTTCCAGCGCATGCCGCCGGTATACTGCATCATGTAGGTGACCGAAAACGGACCATGGGTCCAGGTCAGGCTGGCATAGTCACGCACCTTCGGCTGGCCGATGCCGCTCTGGTAGAGCAGCGCGCCCGTCAGGTTCACCCAGGGACCACCGGAAACATACTGCTGCTTGTAGTTCACCAGCTGCTGGAAGTTGTTCGAGATCGTGAACGAATCCAGCGGAGTCACGCGGAAGTGGTAGTCCAGGTCCCAGTCGATGCCGCTTTCATGCAGGCCGCCCTGGTTGATGTAGTAATTGCTGACGGTATCGATCTGATCGGTGCCCTGATAGCGCACGATGTCCGAGCAGTAGCCGGTGTTGGTGCCGGTGTAGCACCCGTCCACGACGGTCTGGGTCGGCAGGGCGGAAATCAGGTTTTCGATCGTGTAGTGCCAGAAGGTGGCGCTGGTGGACAGGCCCGGAATCCAGCGCGGGGTGACGACCGTGCCGAAGGTGTAGGTACGGCCGGTTTCGGGATGCAGTCGCGCGTTGCCGCCGGTCAGCGTCGGGATCTGGCCGGAATTGGCGTCCACGAACGTCGAAGTATCAATGCCGGCCTTGGCGCAGTTCGCCACGACCGTGGGCGACATGCTGCCATAGCTTTCGGCTTGGGCGCACGGATCGCTGGCCGAGGCATAATTGATCGCCTGGCCCTGATAAAGCTCATAGACGCTGGGCTGACGGACCGAGGTACCCAACGTGCCACGGAAGCGGATATCGCGCGTCGGCGCCCAGTCGATCGAGGCTTTCCAGTTCTTGATGCTGCCGAACGTGTTGTAGGCCGAATAGCGGCCCTGTGCATCGATCGTCAGATCATGCGCCAGGAAGGCGTGGCGCAGCAGGTTCAGACTGCCTTCCAGATAGCCTTCGGTCACGTTGAAGCCGCCGCCGGTGGGCTTGGCGGTGTCGGTGAGGCTCTGGCCGGAACCGATCAGCGGGTCGGGATGGTAGGCAAGCTGTTCGCCGCGATGTTCCATGCCCAGTGCGATGCCCAGGCTGCCGCCATGCTCGTAGGGCATCTTCACGACATGGTCGTTGTTGATGCGGGCATTCAGGTCGCGCATCTGGTAGTAATATTCGCTGCTGGACGTGTAGTTCGCGTATCGCGCCGCCGCCGGCGACAGGGTCGCGAACGGGTTGGACAGGACGCAGCCCGCTGCGGCGTTACACACCGACGGATCATAGACCACCGCGCTGTTCGTGTCGGTCGGATCGACCTGGCGCAGCCCATATTCCTGCAGCAGGTTCACGTAGCTGCCGACGCCCTCGACGCGTTCGTTCGTCTGGTTGGTGCCCCAGGTATAGGAAACATCGTAGTTCCAGCCGTGCGTGATTTCGCCGTTGACGCCCCACTTCACGGTCGTGGTGTCGCTGGCAGTCTCGGTACGGCGGTTCCCGAATTCGCTCAGACGCTTGTACATCTGAACGTCTTCGCCGAACGGGTTGTACGGATCGTTCGACGGAATGATGACCGAAGCCGGCATGTCCGACGGGGGAACCGCGCCGATCACCGGCTCGGGCGCCATCTGCGCCGATGAGGTGCGGTGGCTGTACAGCACGTTGGCGTACAGGTTGAAGTGTTTGTTGATTTCGTAATGCAGGTCGCCGCTGAGCGTGGAGTTCTGCAACTGGTTCAGAAGCTGCTGCTGATTGCCATAATTGTAGCGGTCGGCGCTGGTGAAGTTGTGGAACGAGGTGCCGTTGGCCGAACCGGCGAGATCCGAGCCGCTGTCCAAGCCGAAATACTGCCCGTTCGGCGGGATCGCCGAGCCATAGGATGCGGCGCCGGCTGCGGCCGGGTTGTTGGACTGCACCGGCGTCGCCCACGACCGGTCGCGCTGCATGACGCCGCCCTGGCTCATGTACGAGCCGAACAGGGTCAGGTTGCCCTTGCCGTGATCGAAGTTGAAGCCCTTGTAGCCGGAAATCAGGCCGGTGTCGTTATCGCCGTGGCCGCTGATGCCGCCGCGTACGGTGATGTTGGCGTCCGTCGTGTTATGGCGCAGCTTGATGTTGATCACGCCCGCGACGGCGTCGGCACCGTAAAGTTCCGAACCGCCATCCTTCAGGATTTCGATGCTCTGGACCAGCGCTGCCGGGATCGCGTTCATATCGACGCATTCGCCGACGCCGTTCGACGTGGTGCGCTTGCCGTCGATTAGTACCAGGACGCGCTTCGAGCCCAGATTGCGCAGGTCGGTGCAGGACAGGCCGTCCGTGCCGTTGGTCTGGTTGTTGGTGGTCCCGGACGATCCGATGGATGGCAGGCGCTGCAGGTAGTCGCCCAGCGTCGTGGAGCCGGATTGCTGGATTTCACGCGACGTGATCGTCTGGACCGGGTTGGCCGAGGTGTTGTTGGAACTGCGCAGGAACGAGCCCGTCACCACCACGCTTTCGGGCTGCGCGTCCGGGGCCGTCGCGCTGAGTGCCGTCGCCGCGCTTTGGGCGAAAGCGGAGGAATACATCGCCCCGCTCATGGCCGTGAAGGCGAGAAGAAGAACGTTCTTTCGGCGAAGAGATCGTGCGGTCGTCTGCTTTATCTGGCGATCGCCCATGAATTTCTCCAGAGATATTGACGTGAAGATTGGTAAGCCAGTGTCTTGATCAGAATAGTGCGCTGTATGCGATGCCAGGCGTTCCGACCGGAAAATCTGCCGGAATCCTACCGATTCCGACATGATTTAACGGGCGGCCGCGTCCCATCTCGTTCCGGATTTCCGGTGATTGCGATGTGCCGTGGAGCTCCCTGGGCATGTGTCTTGGCCTGTTACAGCGCGTTAATAAAAATTACACATGATCAGAACCGGCCTGTCGACCGTTCGCGTGGCATCTGTTACGGATTTTTTGCATTATGTTGCCCTTATGCAACATGAATGCGGCGTGATTTCGAAGACTGTTTGCCGGCGAGGAGGGGCAAGTATTAAAAATCAGGAAATTCAGTTAAATTGTCAGAACAATTTGTGGACGAATTTTTATAAAAAAAGAGGCGGCCTTTTTCTCGATGTTCATAAACGCGGGCGGCCTGTGCCGTGAAAGCCACAGGCCGCTCGCGCAAGGGTGTTCGCAAGCGTGATATCCGCGCCTGGATGCCCTTTTCGGCCCCGTCAGTAACCGCGCGCGACGTCCACGGCATCGCGCACCGGCAGGCCGGTGCGCAGGCGGCGGATATTCTCGGCGACCTGTGGTGCCGCCGAGTCCGGCAGGGCGACCGAGGCGACGTGCGGTGTGATCAGCACATTGTCCATGCACCACAGCGGATGGTCGCCGGGCAGCGGTTCCTGGCTGAAGACGTCCAGCGTGGCCTGCCCGATCCGGCCGGAGCGCAGGGCGGCGACCAGCGCGTCGTCATCGACGATGGCGCCGCGCGCGACATTGATGAAGCCCGCGCCCTGCGGCAGCATCGCGAGCCGTTCGGCATTGAGCAGGCCGATGGTCTGCGGCGTTTTTGGCAGCATGCAGACCAGGATATCGCATCCGCCCAGGAAGGACGGCAGGCTGTCCATCCCCGCATGGCAGGTGATGCCGGGCTCGGCTTTCGGGCTGCGCGACCAGCCGCTGACCGTAAAGCCCAGCCGCGCGCATTCCCGCGCCGCGAACAGGCCCAGTTCGCCCAATCCCATGATGCCGACACGCGTGTGCGAGAGGGGGCGGGGTTCGATGAAGTGCCACTGTCCCTTGCGCTGCGCGGCCGCGAAGGCCGGAATGTCGCGGGCCAGGCGCAGGGTGGCGAACAGGACGTAGCTGGCCATCATTCGCGACATCATCGGGTCCTGCAGCCGCGTGATCGCCACGCCGGGCGGCAGGTCGTCGCGCGCCACCAGCGCATCCACGCCGGCACCGAGGCTGACGATCATGCGCAGCTCGGGAAAACGGGCGAAGAATCCCTGCGGCGGGTTCCAGACCAGCGCATAGCGTATCCCGGCGGTGTCGGTGACCACGTCGGCCAGTTCGAACCCCAGGTCGGGCAGGGCCGCATGCAGCGCCGCCCGCCAGGGTTCGGGATTGTCCATCTGGCTGTAGAAGACCATCCGGTCGGTCATGTCTCTCTCCTCGCTGTCCGATCGTTGCGAATCTATCGCGATCCTCGGGCGGTGGGGAGGGCGGGGCGCCGGATGGGGCCTGCTACATCTCGGGCAGCACCGGGGCGGTTTCCTGGCCGGGGCGCTGGAGCAGGACGCCGATGATCGAACTCAGCACGATGCACAGGATTCCCGCCCATTGCGCGGGGGCCAGATGTTCGCCCAGCAATGCCAGCCCGATGATGGCGGCCACCGCCGGGTCGAGGCTGGTCAGGATGCCGAACTGGCGGGGATGCAGCCGCTTCATGGCCAGCATTTCCAGCGTGTAGGGCAGGGCGGACGACAGGATTGCGACGAAACAGGCCAGCAGGGCGGCATGCGGATGCCTGGCGGTGACGGGCAGGGTCGCCGCCATCAGCGGCGTGACCAGCACGGCGCCGACCGCCTGGCCGAGAGCCGTGGCACGCGCCGCGTCGATCCGCCGGCTGACCCGGCCGCCGGTCACGATATAGGCAGCCCAGGCCGCCGCGGCCATCAGCCCATAGGCCACGCCCAGCAGGTCCAGCGGCCGGCCGGCCAGTGCCGCGCCGGGTTGCAGCAGCAGATACAGCCCCCCGACGATGACGGGAAACAGCAGCAGTTCGCGCGCGCGCCGCGCGCCCGACAGGGACAGGATCAGCGGCCCCAGGAACTCGACCGCCACCGCCACGCCCAGCGGCAGGTGGTCCAGCGACAGGTAGAACGCCATGTTCATCACGCCGATCGAGGCGCCGTACCACAGGACCAGCTTCAGGGTCGCCCGGTTCGGCGCCGCGCGCCAGGGGCGCGTCAGGATGCCCAGCACGATGGCGGCGATCCACAGGCGCAGGCTGACCGTGCCCAGGGGCCCGAAGACGGGAAACAGCAGCTTGGCGAACGAACCGCCGACCTGGAACGAGACCATGCCCCCCACGACCAGCAGGATGCCGGCCAGCGGACCTTGCGTCTGTGCGTCTCCGGCCGCGGAATGCGCGGCCGTGGTCATCGTTTGTCCAGGGATGCGCGGGGATGGTCAGGAGACATGGGCGATCAGACGTCCAGTTCCTCGACCAGGCGGGCATGTTCCTGGATGAACTGGAAGCGCGATTCCGCCTTGCGACCCATCAACTGCTCGACGCGATCGCTGGTCAGCGCGCGGTCCTCGGGCCGGGTGACGACCTGCAGCAGCGTGCGTTTCCTGGGGTCCATCGTTGTCTGTTTCAGGTCGCCCGGCGGCATTTCGCCCAAGCCCTTGAAGCGCGAGATCTCGATCTTGGCGTTGGGCTTGAAATCCGATTTCAGCTTCCGCTCACGGTCGGCGTCATCCATCGCATAGACCGTCCGGCCGCCCTGGGTCAGGCGGTAGAGCGGCGGCTGGGCCAGATAGATATGCCCCCGGCGGATCAGTTCGGGCAGTTCGCGGTAGAAGAAGGTCATCAGCAGCGACGCGATATGCGCGCCGTCCACGTCGGCGTCGGTCATGATGATGACGCGGCCATAGCGCAGGCGCGTGGCATCGAACCGTTCGCCGATGCCGCAGCCCAGGGCCTCGACCAGATCGCGCAGTTCCTGGTTGGCGCGCAATTTCTCGGTCGAGGCGCTGGCGACGTTCAGGATCTTGCCGCGCAGCGGCAGCACCGCCTGCGTTTCGCGGTTGCGGGCCTGCTTGGCAGAACCGCCGGCGGAATCGCCCTCGACCAGGAAGATCTCGGTCTCGGCTGCGTTCTCGCGCGTGCAGTCGGTCAGCTTGCCCGGCAGGCGCAGGCGCCGTGTGGCGCTCTTGCGCGGTGTGTCCTTCAGATCCTTGCGGCGCAGCCGTTCCTCGGCGCGCTCGATGATGAAGGCCAGGAGGTTGTCGGCCTGCGCCGGATGGCCGGCCAGCCATTGCTCGAACCGGTCGCGCAGCGCGGTCTCGACCAGGCGGCTGGCTTCGGACGAGGTCAGTTTTTCCTTGGTCTGGCCCTGGAATTGCGGATCGCGGATGAAGACCGACAGTTTGGCGGCGATGATCCCGAGAATGTCGTCGGCTGCGATGGCGGAGGCGCGGCGGTTCGACCGCTGTTCGCCCCAGGCGCGGAAGCCTTTCAGCAATGCCGCGCGGAATCCGGCCTCGTGCGTGCCGCCCTGCGGGGTGGGGATGGTGTTGCAGTAGGAGGCCAGGCTGGACGACCCGGATTCCAGGAACGCCACCGCCCATTCCATCCGGCCGGTTTCGGCGCCATCCGGCCCGACCGGCAGGTCGGCGTCGCCGGACCACATCTCGGCCAGCAGCGAGGCCGTGCCCAGTTCGTCACGCAGGCTGTCGGCCACGCCGCCGGGGAAATGCAGCACCGCCTCGGCGGGAATGTCGCCATCCCGGATCAGCGCCGGGTCGCAGGCCCAGCGGATGGTCACGCCGCGATACAGATAGGCCTTGGAGCGGCACAATTTGTACAGGCGCGCGGGCGAGAAATGGAGGCGCCCGAAGATCTGCGGATCGGGGGTGAAGCGGATCTGGGTACCGCGCCGGTTCTGGGTCGGCCCCACCTTCTCCAGTTTCGTCACCGGATGGCCGCGTTCATAGGCCTGGCGCCACAGGGTGCGGTCGCGCGCGACCTCGACCTCCATCCGCGCTGCCAGCGCATTGACCACCGACGAGCCCACGCCGTGCAGGCCGCCCGAGGTGGCATAGGCCTTGCCCGAGAATTTCCCGCCCGCGTGCAGCGTGGTCAGGATGACCTCCAGCGCCGAGCGATCCTTGAATTTGGGGTGCGGATCGACCGGAATGCCTCGGCCATTGTCGCGGATGGTCAGCCAGTCGCCTTCATCCAGCGTGACGTCGATGGTGGTGGCGTGGCCGGCCACCGCCTCGTCCATCGCATTGTCCAGGATTTCGGCGGCCAGGTGATGATACGCGCCTTCATCCGTGCCGCCGATATACATGCCGGGGCGCCGCCGGACGGGCTCCAGCCCCTCCAGCACCTCGATGGCGCTGGCATCGTACGTCTCGGCCGCGCTGGCCGGAGCCGGTGCGGTGGCCCCGGTCGCGCGGGGGCGCGACTCCCGCTTCGGGCGCGGCGCGGAAAAGAGATCGTCGTTCATGGACTGTTCTTTGTTCCGCAGCCCCGTTCCCTGTCAAGCAGGCGCGTGGCCGGAGCCACGCGCCATGCCCCGGAGGCGCGTGTCAGCTCCGGGTGGTGTGGGCGGCCCGGGCGCGCGAGCGGCTGCGGACTTCCGAGTGCAGCACGCGCTCGGGCGCGGCGCAGGTTTCGTACGATGCGGGCTGGATGATGTCCTTGGCCTGGGCGTAGCGCGACAGGTCCTGCGCGCTTTCCAGCACCGCGACCTCGTCGAACATCGCCGCGCGCTGGTTGCAGAAGGCGGTGCCGGCCTTCAGCCCGCGTTCGGACTGCACGTTGGCGAGCTGGGTGATGTAGTCATCATGCTCGCGCTGGGCGCCCCGGCCGTAGGTGGTGCGGAAATAGGCGTTCAGCGCCCCTTCCTCGTCCAGCAGCCTGGGGCGGAAGCGTTCAACGAAGGCGTTGTAGCGGTCCTGCATGTTGCACGACAGGGCCGTCACCATCAGCTCGCTCTTGAGACCCTGCACGTCGAAGGCCTCATGCGCGGGGGAGGAGGTGCAGGCGCCGGCTGCGAATGCGGCCTGTCCGTTCACAAGCCCGGCAAGGGCCAGGCCGGCCACAGCGGCGCGCCAAATGGGAAACGTCATGATAAGGTTTCTCCCGACCGACCGGAAAGCTGTGCCGGGTCGTGGTCGATGACATGAACCGGCATGTGAACTGGACTTGCTAGCGTTCTATAATGGCAGCATAACCCTGACCAGAGTGTTGGCAATCAAATTTTGGGGTCACGACTGGTCGTCGCACCATGGCGCGTTCTGCCGGCCCCTGCCATCCGTGATTGCCGATCCTTGAGGATCGGATTGGGTCTTTATGTGCATCCCGGTACTGTTCTAGAGCGTTGCCGGACGATTCGCGGCAGCCTGGTGCGGGCCGGTTCTTGAGCGAGCGGAGTTGACGAGTGCGCGTGCGATTGTCTTCTGCAATTCTGGTGGCGGCGTCAGCCGTGCTGGCCGGATGTCAAAACAAGCCTGGGCTTCAGGTCGCGGGTCCCCCCGATCCGTTCGGCTATATGAAACGCTCGGCGGTCTGCCAGGTCAGCCCCGTCAAGTCGGCCGGGCCGGCCCAGAAGACGGCGACGATGTCCGTGCGCAGCGATGACGGCAATTGCGGCGTTCTGGTCCAGCAGGACGGGGAACGGTCCTATGCCTCGTTCGGCGTTGCGCCGGCGCCGGAGCACGGCAAGGCGTTCCTGTATAATTACAACGATCATACGTATGTGATGTACACGCCCAACACTGCCTATGCCGGGCAGGACCATTTCAGCGTGACGCTGATCCGTGGCCCCGGTCAGCCGCGTGATACGCTGGATGTCACGGCAACGGTCGATGCGACGGGCGTGGTGGTGCCGACCCCGATGGTGATGGCCCCGACCCCGGCGCCCGCGCCGGCCAAGAGCACGAGCAGGACGGCAACCAGGCGTCGCGCCAAGACAACTCATCCGTGATGGGAGGCGGCGGGGGGCATTCCCCCGCCCATCCCCGCACGCGGCGGGGAAAAATCAGATCGAAAAGCTGATCGGCTCGGCCAGCGGACGGCGCATGCCGCTCGATTCCGCCCGGTGCACCAGATCGTCCAGGGTCAGCTTGCGGCACTGGGCCGACACGGTGTCGTCCAGCTTCTGCCAGCACGGATCGATGACGCGGGTGAAGAGCTGGCCCATCGGACCGTCATCGGACGACGAATCGTCGGCCGTCGCGACCTCGACGATATCGGCCACGGTGATGTCGCGCCGCGGGCGGCCCAGCCGGTAGCCGCCGCGTGGCCCGCGCACGCTTTCCAGCAGGCTGGAACGCGATAATGTCTGGAGCAGCGGTTCGATGCCCCGTCGTGCCAGCCCGGCGCGCTCGGCGATGTCGGCGGCGCTGACGGTTCCGGTGCGTCCGGCATGGAACGCGACGTCGAGCATGATGAGCACCGCGATCATGGCCCTGTCACGCCGAAGCAGCATTCCCGATTTCTCCTGCAATCCATGGTGTGTCCGACGACCGGACACGCGCCGGGCGTGAGGCTAGCAGGATCGGCGGCGATGATCCACGCTTCTGTTTGGTGTGATGATGGATTATGTCAGCTATTACGATTAAATCCGCGTCAATGCGTTGAAGGAAGGAGCGACCCATGGATCATTCAGTGGCGGCGGACGGCCATCTGGGCCTGGCCGGGCCGCGTGGGCGGGTGTACGACTCGATCGTGGACACGGTCGGCGGCACCCCGCTGGTTGCCCTGCCGCGCCTGATGCGCGAGGACGAGGTGGCCAGCCGGATCCTGATGAAGCTGGAATTTTTCAATCCGCTGGGGTCGGTCAAGGACCGGATCGGCGCCGCCATGGTGCTGGCCGCCGAGCAGCGGGGCGACATCACGCCGGGCCGGACCGTGCTGGTGGAGCCGACATCGGGCAATACCGGCATTTCACTGGCGTTCGTCGCTGTTGCGCGCGGCTATCGGCTGATCGTGACCATGCCCGAGGGCGCGTCGATGGAGCGGCGCAAGATGCTGCGCCTGCTGGACGCGGAACTGCAATTGACCCCGTCCCGGCTGGGCATGGCCGGTGCCATCGCCCGGGCCGAGGACATCGTGAAGAAGACGCCGCATGCCTGGATGCCGCGCCAGTTCGAAAATGCCGACAACCCGACCATTCACGCCCTGACCACCGCCGAGGAGATCTGGACCGATACGGAAGGTGCGGTCGATATCGTGGTGGCCGGCGTGGGCACCGGCGGCACTGCCAGCGGCATTGCCCATGCGCTGAAGCCGCGCAAGCCCGGGCTGGCGGTCTATGGCGTGGAGCCGGTGGAAAGCGCGATCCTGAACGGTGACGAGGCCGGCCCGCACGGTATCCAGGGGATCGGTCCCGGATTCTGCCCCCGCACGCTGGACCTGCCGGCGCTGGACGGTGTGCTGACGGTGTCGGAGCGCGAGGCGATCGCGGCGGCGCGGCGGTGTGCGCGGCTGGATGGCGTGCCGATCGGGATCTCGTCGGGGGCGGCGCTGCATGCGGCGCTGAAGCTGGCGGAGCAGCCGGAGCATGCGGGCAAGACGATCGTCGTCATCGCCCCATCCTTCGCCGAGCGGTATCTGTCCACCTCGCTTTTCACCGGCCTAACCTGACGTTTTGGCCCGTAAACGCGCGCTGGTGGCGATCCGGCGCGCGTTTCCTGCGCTCCGGTGCTCACGGCCATCAAGGCCGCTCCGCTTCGATGCTCCGCAACACACGACGGCCGTGCCGCTGCGCGGCACTCTCGCTCACCAGCCCACGTTTCCGGGCCTGAACCCCGCGGCTTCAGAGGGAATTGGGGTCAAGGGGCCGACTGGCCCCTTGCGGGTTCGGGCGGAGCCCGAGCTTGACCCTTTCCCGGTGCCTTATTTCAGGATGATCTCGACGCGGCGGTTCTGGGGTTCGCGGGTGTTGGGGCCGGTGGGGACCAGCGGGTGGTCTTCGCCGAAGCCGTGGATGTCGATTGCGGTGCCGGGGACGCCGTCGCGGATCAGTTCGGCCTGCACGGCCTGGGCGCGGCGGAGTGACAGCGCCATGTTGTAGCGTGCGCCGCGCGGGCCGGGATGGGCGGCGGAATTGTCGGTATAGCCGTTGACCTCGATCCGCGTGGTCTGGGTGTGGGTCGAGGCCTGGGCGGCTGTTGCCACGATGGCGCGCGCACGGTCCGACAGGCCGGATTTATCCCAGTCGAAGAACACCAGGTAGGTCCGGGTCTGCGTGGGGGCCGGGGCCGCGGGCTCCACCGACGGCGGGGCCGGGGGCGGGGCCGGGTTGAACTCGTAGCGCAGGCCGAGCATCAGCGAATGGTTGAAGTCGGTCATGGTGTCGCGGTTGCCCGTCGCGGCGCCATAGGGGCGGCTGGCGTTGTAGCCGCCGATGGTGCCGATCGAACTCGCGCCATGGGATTGCGGGCCGAGCATGGTCCAGAACCGGTATTCCGCCGTCGCCGACAGGCCGACGACCCACGGGACGGGGAAGGCGAGGCCGAATATGCCCTGATAGGCGAAATTGCCGAACGTGCCACCGATCTGCTGGTTGAAGCCCGGGCCCATGACGGAGGCGTTCATCGACTGCCAGGCATAGCCGACGCCCGCGCCGAAATAGGGGTAGAGCCAGCTCTTGCCGATATCCATGTCGAACAGGGCATTGGCCATGACCCCGTAGGTCTGCTGCCGTCCGCCTACATGGCTGGAGGGCAGCGCGGCGGAGTTGAAGTTCTTCAGCCCGTTATTGCGGTAATTGCCCTCGACCTCCACGCGGAAGCCGTTGCCCAGGCCCCAGCCGACGCTGCCGATTCCGACCGCGCCGGTATGGTATTTGTCGCGCCCGTCGGGGAAGTTGGGCGACGAGCGCACCCGCTGGTCCTGGTTGAAGGTGGCTCCGCCCTCGCCGGCGACATACAGGCCCTGGACGGGCTGGGCGAAGGCCGGGGCGACGGAGAGGGTGGAACCGAAGGCGAACGCCGCCGCGAGAATCGTTCCTCCAAGCAATCCGTGCCGCACTGTCATGGTCTGATTTCTCCCTTAGCCGGGTATGCTGACTGTGCGGCCCGGTCGGATGAACGCGCGTCGCCCTTTATATTTCTGTCTTCTTTGCCGAAAGACGCGCCGATGGCAATCCATAGGGTGGCATGCACGGCGGCCTGACCGGCGCCGGACGGTCGTGAGGGGACGGGTGTGGAGCGCATGACACACCCGCGAGGTTCCCGACAGGAGGTCAGAGCAGGGTTGCCTCGAACGGTGGGGTGAGGTCCGGGGCGTCGAATTCCAGCACCCACAGGTCCGGGTCGCGCCCCACCTGCCGGGCGACATAGGCGTCGGCGGCGGCCTGGTCGACCGGGTCGGGTCCGGTGCCGCGAAGCCAGGCTGGGCTGCCATCCGCCGTGCGGGTCTGCGCCAGGACCGACAGGCGGCCATCCCGCCCCAGCAGGACGACCAGGATGCCGCCCGCGTCCGCGTCGCCGCGCCGCAGGACCATCGCCGGATGGCCGCTCTGGTTCGCGTGCCGGACCACGGCGGAGACCCACAGGCCGGCGCGCAGGCGGGCTTCGGTCACGATCCGGCCTCCCGGATCGGGCTGCCGGGCAGGGCCTTACTCCGCTTGGGGTGCATAGGTGCCCTCCTCGGGGATGGCGGACAGGGCGGCGCGATATTCCGCCGGATTGTCGAGCAGCGACCGGGCGGCGTCCAGGTCGGAATCGGTGCCGATCGCGGCGGGGCAGGCCTTGCGCAGGTCCAGGATGTGCGACACGGCGACGGGGAAGCGGACGGCGCGCGTTGCCTGCACGGTGTCGCGCATGTCCACCTGGCCGGCCGCGAGGTCCTGGAGCTGCCGTTCCAGGTCGGCCTCGCCCCGGCTGGTGCAGACCTGCGGCATCACGCCCAGCCCTTGCAGCGGCCAGCCCAGCGGCGCCAGGACGCGGCTCCAGGTCACGAACAATTCGCCGCCGTCGGGCATCTGGCCGATCGTCTGCACCAGCCCCTTGCCCAGCGTGGCGCTGCCGACCACGACGGCGCGCTTGTGGTCGGCCAGGGCGGCGGCCAGGATCTCGGCGGCGCTGGCGGTACGCCCGTCGACCAGCACGACGATGGGCACGCCGCCGGTCATGTCGCCGCCCTGCACGGCCCAGACATGGTTGGCCTGGGCGTCGCGCCCATGCGTGACCACCGCCACGCCGCGATCCAGCACCAGGGCGCTGGCCGTCACGGCCTGCTGCAGCACGCCGCCACGGTTGCCGCGCAGATCCATCACCAGCCCGCGCAGATGCGGGTCGTCGCCCGCCTGGTCCAGATACTGGCTCATTTCCTGCGCGGTATCGGCGGAAAAGGCGGTGATGCGGATGACCACCACATGCCCGTCGGCATAGGCAAAGACCGTCTCGGGCGGGACCGAGGCCCGGTGCAGTGTGATCGTGCGGCGCGCGCGCTCGTCCCCCACCAGCAAAGTCACCTTGCTGCCGGGATCGCCCAGCAACCATTGCGTGACGGTCTGGGGAGTCTGGTCGCGGGTGGAGCGGCCGTCGACCGCGTAGAGCCGCTGCCCGACCACCAGGCCCGCCGGCCAGGCCGGCCCGTTGGCGTTGACCGCCGTGATCAGGATCGAGCGCGCATCCCGCCCCAGGGTCAGGCCCGTTCCGGCCTCGCCGCCGGTGCGGGTGTCGCGGTCGGTCGTCGCCGGGGCGGGCGCGACGTAGCGCGAATACGGGTCCATATGGTTGAACAGTTCGTCGAAGAACCCCTGCAGCAATCCGCCGCCGCCCGCGTCGCGCACGGCGGACGACCGGCCCCATGCCGCCTGCATCAGCCGCACCGCCAGGTCGGTCCAGCCGGCCTGGTCAGTTTCGGCGGGGTCGGGCACGCGCAGCAGCACGTCCTGCCCGAAGGCCAGCTGCACGGTGCCGTCCCGGTCCGTCACGGTCAGGGCGGGGTCGATCGCGCTCAGCCCGTTCAGGCCCCACAGGCAGAAATCGCGCGAGGTATGGCTCTCCAGCGTGCGGGGCAGCAGGAAGGTCAGGGCCGCGTTGAGGACGGCCTGCGTCATGCTGGTGTCCAGCGCCGGGCGGGCCGCGTCGGCGGCCGCCAGCCTGGGCGTCATCAGGTAGATGACGACCAGCATGATCGCGACCGACCGCGCCGGCAGCCGCAGGGGCCGCCGCCGGCCGATCCACCCCGACGAGGCGGCCCGGGGGCGCATCAGCGCGGGCGCTGGCCGCGGGCGCGGCGCGCGGGCACGGGCGGCGGGTCCGTCAGGGTGAAGAGCAGGCCGCCCGTCACGGGCGTCGCCTCGGCCAGGCGCACGGTGACCGGCTGGCCCAGGCGCAGGACCAGTCCGCTGTCGCGGCCGCGCAGGGTGTGGGTCTTGTCGTCATGGGTCCAGACATCGTCGGGCAGGGTCGATACCGGCACCAGACCGCTGGCCCCGGTCTGCGTCAATGTCACGAACACGCCGAACCGGGTCACGCCCGACACATGGCCGGTAAATTCCGTACCAACCTGATCGGCCAGCCAGGCGGCGACATAGCGTTCGGTCGTCTCGCGCTCGGCCAGGATGGCGCGTCGTTCGGCGGTGCTGACCTGCGCACCGATCTCCTCCAGCTTCGCCGCGTCGGCGGCGGGCATGGCATCGGGCGGGTGCGTGCCCATGCCGATCAGCGCCCGATGCACCATCAGGTCGGCATAGCGCCGGATGGGGCTGGTGAAATGGGCGTAGGACGACAGCGCCAGACCGAAATGACCGATATTGTCGGGACTGTATTCGGCCTGGCTCTGCGCGCGCAGGATGGTCTCGCTGACCAGCGTGGGCGCATCGCCCTCGGCGGCGCGGGCCAGCACCCCGGCCAGGTCGCGCGCATGCAGCGCGCCGACCGGCGGTACGGCGAAGCCCATGGCGGACAGATTGTCACGCATCGCCTCCGCCCGTTCCGGCGAGGGCGGGGCGTGGATGCGGTACAGGCACGGCCGACGGCGGCGTTCCAGTTCCTCGGCGGCGGCGACGTTGGCCAGCACCATGAAATCCTCGATCAGGCGATGGCTGTCGTGGCGGATGCGGGGCTCGATGGCGGTGATCCGCCCGGTCTCGTCGAGTCGCACCACCCGTTCCGGCACGTCGAGTTCCAGCGTGCCACGTTGTGCCCGCGCCGTCGACAGGGCACGCCAGGCATCGAACAGCGTGGCCATCATGCCCTCGGGCAGCGGGCTGTCCTGCTGGCCATCCGCAATCGCCTGCACCTCGTCATAGGTCAGGCGCGCGGCGCTGCGCATGATGCCCCGGCCGAAGCGGTGGCGCAGTTTCCGGCCCTCCGCATCGATATGGATTTCGACGAACAGGCAGCCCCGATCCTCGCCGGGGCGCAGCGAGCACCAGCCGTTCGACAGCGCCTCGGGCAGCATCGGCACCACCCGGTCGGGAAAATAGACCGAATTGCCGCGCCGCCTTGCCTCGCTGTCCAGCGTCGAGCCGGGGCGCACGTAATGCGCCACGTCGGCGATGGCCACGATCAGGCGGAAGCCGGTGCCCTCCGGCCCGGACCAGGGCTCGGCATAGACGGCATCGTCGAAATCGCGGGCGTCGGCGCCGTCGATCGTGATCAGCGGCACGTCCCGCAGATCCTCGCGACCCTCGGCGGACACGCCGCGCGCGCGCTCGGCCTCGGCCAGCGCATCGGCCGGGAACTGGTGGGGGATGGCGTGGGTGTGGATCGCCAGCAGGCTGACCGAGCGGGCGTCGCCCATCGGGCCCAGCCGTTCGACGATCCGCACCGGTTTCAGCCCGTGCCCGGCCATCGGCAGCGGCTCGGCGACCACGATCTCATCATGCTCGGCGCCCATCGTCTCGCCCGCCGGGACGATCCATTCGGCCTTGGACCGGCGGTCGGCGGGCACGATGCGCCCGGCTTCCTGCACCCGGCGCGGCGCGGCGGCCGGATCGGCCGGGGTGGCGCGGAACAGGCCGACGACGCGCCCCGGCGCGTCGGTCAGCCGGCGCAGGGTGCGGCCCTCGTAACGGCCCGGCCCGACGCGCTTGAGGCGCGCCACCACCCGTTCGCCCGGCGCCAGGGCCGGGCGGCCCTTCTGCTCGGGATGCATGAAGATGACCGGTGCCGGCCCGTCGCCCTCCCACATCACGGGGCGGGCGATCGGGTCGCCGTCCGGGTCGGTGCCGGTGACCTGCACCACCGTCGCCTCGGGCATGGCGGCGGACGCGCGGAAGCGGCGCGCGCCGGCCGGAACCAGCGCGCCGTCCAGCGCCAGCTCGCGCAGCATGTCGCGCAGCGCCGCCTTGTGTTCCGGACCCAGGCCGAAGGCGCGCGCGATCTCGCGCTTCCCGACGCGGCCGGTGGCCTCGGTCACGAACCGGCGCAGGGTTTCGCGATCCGGAAGCCCCCCGGCCCGGGAGGGGCTGGAGAGATCGGGCAGCGTATCGGGCGGCGGCTGAGGGTCGGAAGGCTTCCTCCCCTCCATCGTCACTCGACCTTGGCGGTCGTGCGCCGGCTTCGCTTCGCCGTGCCTTCGGCGGCGGCTTTGGCCGGGGCCGCCTTTTTGGCACGGGTGGTCTTGGGGGCCGGGGCATCCGCCCCGTCGGCGGTGGCCTCCGTCTTCGCGGTTTTTGCCGCCGTCTTGCGGGTGGTGGCCTTGGCGGTGGTCTTCTTGGCGGCGGCCTTGCCCTTGGGCTTCAGCGGCTTGCCCTTTTCGGCCAACAGCGCCACCGCCTGGTCCAGCGTCACGTCTTCCATCGCCTCGCCGCGGGGCACGTTCACCACCATCTGGCCGTGCTGGATGTAAGGCCCGAACCGGCCCTTGCGCACCATCACCGGCTCGCCATCCTTGGGATGCGGCGCAATGGTGCGGACCGAGGCCAGCTTGCGCGCCAGCACGTCGACCGCGCGGTTGAGGCCCACGGTCAGGATGTCGTCATCCTTGTCCAGCGACCCGTAGATGGCGCCCATCTTCACATACGGCCCGAACCGGCCCAGCCCGGCCTCGATCGGCTCGCCGGTCTCGGGGTGGGTGCCGACGATGCGCGGCAGCGAGAGCAGGCCCAGCGCCTGTTCCAGCGTGATCTTGTCGCCTTCGATGCCGCGCGGAATGGTGGCGCGCTTCGGCTTGGCCTTCTTGTCCTCGGGGTTGGGTTCGCCCTGCTGGACGTACAGCCCCCACGGGCCGCGTTTGACGGTCACGTCCTCGCCGCTCGGGGCCTGGCCCAGCACCCGCATGCCGTCCTTCAGCGTGTCGGCCTCGCCTTCCTCCTTCGAATCCACCACCAGGCGGCGGGTGAACTGGCAGGTCGGATAGTTCGAGCAGCCGATGAAGGCTCCGTAGCGTCCCAGTTTCAGCCCCAGCCGGCCGGTGCCGCAGGCGGTGCAGACGCGCGGGTCGGTGCCATCGGGGCGGGAGGGGAAGAAATGGGGGGCCAGGTCGGCGTCCAGCGCGTTGATGACGTCGGAGATCTTCAGCTCCTTCGTCTGGTCGACCGCGTGGGAGAAATCGCGCCAGAAGGCCGACATCACGTCGCGCCAGTCGGCACGCCCGCCCGAGATGTCGTCGAGCTGTTCCTCCAGCCCGGCCGTGAAGCCGGTATCGACATAGCGTTCGAAGAACGAGGTCAGGAACGCCGTCACCAGCCGGCCCCGGTCCTCGGGCACGAAGCGCCGCGCCTCGAGCCGCACGTAATTGCGGTCGCGCAGCACCGACAGGATCGAGGCATAGGTGGAGGGCCGGCCGATGCCGATCTCTTCCATCTTCTTGACCAGCGACGCTTCCGAATAGCGCGGCGGCGGCTGGGTGAAATGCTGGTCGGCTTCGACAGTGCCGGTCTTCAGCGGGTCGCGCTCGCGCATCGGCGGCAGCATGCGGCTTTCGTCGTCCTGCTCGTCCTTCGTCGCGGCGTCGTCGCGGCCTTCGCTGTAGAGTTTCAGGAAGCCGTCGAAGGCGATCATCGAGCCGTTGGCGCGCAGGGTCGCAGCACCGGCGGCATCCGCGATCTCCACGATCACCTGGTCCAGTTCCGCCGACTGCATCTGGCTGGCGACCGAGCGCTTCCAGACCAGTTCGTACAGCCGCCGCTGCTCGTCGCTCAGATAGCGGGCGACTTCGGCGGGCGTGCGGGCGACATCGGTGGGGCGGATCGCCTCATGCGCTTCCTGCGCGTTCTTGGCGCGGGTGGAATAGATCCGGGCCTTTTCCGGCACATAGGGGGCGCCGAAGCTGCTGCCGATATGCTCGCGGATGGCGGTGATGGCCTCGCCGGCCATCTGCACGCCGTCGGTTCGCATATAAGTGATCAGGCCGACCGTCTCGCCGCCCAGATCGATGCCTTCGTACAGTTGCTGCGCGACGCGCATCGCCGCCTGGGCGCCCATGCCCAGCTTGCGCGAGGCTTCCTGCTGCATGGTGGAGGTGGTGAAGGGCGGCGGCGGGTTGCGGCGGACCTTGCGCCGCTCGACCGAGCGGACCGCGAACTTGCCGCCCTCGACCGTCGCCTTGGCCGCCATGGCCCCGGCTTCGTCATGCAGGTCGAACTGGTCCAGCTTGTGGCCGCCCAGATGCGTCAGGCGCGCGGTGAAGGGCGCGCCTTCGGGGGTGGTGAACTGGGCGGCGACCGTCCAGTATTCGCGGCTCTTGAAGCTCTCGATCTCGGCTTCGCGCTCGCAGATCAGGCGCAGGGAGACCGATTGCACGCGCCCGGCGCTGCGCGACCCCGGCAGCTTGCGCCACAGGACCGGCGACAGGGTGAAGCCCACCAGATAGTCCAGCGCGCGGCGGGCCAGATAGGCCTCGATCAGCGGCTGGTCGAGGTCGCGCGGATGGGCCATCGCGGTGCGGATGGCGGATTTGGTGATCTCGTTGAAGGTGACGCGCTGGACGTCCACGCCCTTCAGCAGCTTCCGCTCCTCCAGCATGGCGCGGACATGCCAGGAAATCGCCTCGCCCTCGCGATCCGGGTCAGTGGCCAGGTACAGGTTCTTGGCCCCGCGCAGCGCCTTGGCGATGGCGGCGATCTGCCGGTTGCCGCGCTCGTCGGCTTCCCAGTCCATGGCGAAATTCTCGTCCGGGCGGACACTGCCATCCTTGGGCGGCAGGTCGCGGACATGGCCGAACGACGCCAGAACGGTAAAGCCGTCTCCCAGATACTTGTTGATCGTCTTCGCCTTGGCAGGCGATTCGACCACGACCACGTCAGTCATTCTGTCTCCGGATCACGCGTCTCGTTCCGGCGTCCGTCAGCCTCCGTCGGATTGGGATGGAAGGACGACACTCCCGCCGGGAAGGGTTTCAATGTCGCCTGCCAGTTCCAGTTCCGACAGTACGGTCAGGATCGCCGATGTCGAGAACTGGCAGCGCCGTACAAGATCGTCAACCGGCGTTGGCGTGAATGACAGCAGAGTCAGGATCGCCTGACGGATATCGGACACACTCCCGCCGGGGTCGGAGGGGGGCACGGGACCGGCCTGGACCGGCGGTTCCGGCCAGGAGGCGGTGCTTTGCGCCAGGCCGCCGGGACGCGTGCCGGTGCTGGTGGAAAAGAGGTCCCCGGCCGCTGCGTCGGGCAGTTCGGCCAGGATGTCGTTCTCGCTCTCGGTCAGGATCGCGCCGCGCCGCAGCAGGGAATTTGCGCCCCGGCTGCGCGGGTCGAGCGGCGATCCGGGCACGGCGAAGACCGTGCGGCCATAGCCTGCCGCCAGGTCGGCGGTGATCAGGCTGCCCGAGCGCAATGCGGCCTCGACGACCACGCAGCCCAGCGACAGGCCGGCGATCAGGCGGTTGCGGCGGGGGAAATGCCGGCTCTGCGGCGCGACACCCAGCGGGGTTTCGGTGATCACCGCCCCGTATTGCGCAATCCTGTCCTGCAATTGTGCGTGTTCTGCCGGATAGGGGCGATCCAGGCCGCCCGCGACGGCGGCGATGGTCGTGCCGGCGCGTAGCGCGCCGACATGGGCGGCGGCATCGATGCCACGCGCCATGCCCGAGACCACGGTAACGCCCTGCACCGCCAGGGTGGCGGCCAGGCTTTCGGCCATGCGTGCACCGTTGGAGGAGGCATTGCGCGCCCCGACGATCGCAATACAGCACCCGTTCAGCCGGGCCGGGTCGCCCAGGACCGAGAGTGCCGGCGGCGCATCGTGGATGGCGGCCAGAAGCGGCGGATAGTCAGGGTCGCCCAGCATCAATATCCGGCCGCCCAGCGCTGCCGTGCCCGCGATTTCCGCGGCGATCTCGTCCTCGGGCGGGATGCGTAGCGTCCGCGCCCTGCCGGCGGCCTTGGCCCGTGCGGGCAGGGCGGACAGCGCGCTTTCAGCGTCGCCGTAATCGAGCAGCAGCTTGCGATAGCCGACCGGGCCGACGCCTTCGCTGCGCGCCAGGCGGAGGCGCGCGGCCAGCGGCCCGGGCGGTGTCACGGAGTCTTCCGCCCGATTCGCGGTTCGGTTCCGGTGAGCAGGCGGCGGATATTGCCGTGGTGCCGGGCGATGACCAGCAGCGCGATCAGCAGCCCCGCCACCGGGATCGGGCCGCGCGGGTCGCCGTTCAGCACGGCGAGCAGCACCGGCATGGCCACGAACGCGGCCAGCGCCCCGGCCGACGAGATCTTCGTCAGCTTTGCCACCCCCAGCCAGAGGGCGCAGCAGGCGAGGCCGGTCAGCGGCGACAGCGCCAGCGCCGCCCCCAGCCCGGTGGCCACGCCCTTGCCGCCCTTGAATTTCAGCCAGATGGGGAAGCAATGGCCGATGACGGCGAACAGGGCCGCGACCGCCATCGCCGGTGCGGTATGGAACGGCGACAGGATGAAGCCGCACAGCACCGCGAACGCACCCTTGCCGCCATCCAGCAGCAGCGTCGCTGCCGCCAGCCCGCGCCGGCCGGTGCGCAGCACGTTGGTCGCGCCGATATTGCCCGATCCGATGGCGCGGATATCGCCCGCGCCGCCAAGCTGCGTCAGCAACAGGCCGAAGGGGATGCTGCCGATGCCGTAGGCCAGCACGGCGATGGCCCCCAGCAATTGCAGGACATAGCCGGGGAGCGTCTCGGTCATCATGCCGCGTCCTGCCCGTAGACCTGGCGCCCGGCCTTCCATGTGCCCAGCACCCGGCCTTCCACCGCCCGCCCGTCGAAGGGCGTGTTGCGGGCCCGGCCCGGCAGGGCGTCGGCCTCGATCTTCCACGCGCGATCCAGGTCGAACAGGCAGAGATCGGCCTCGGCCCCATCGGCCAGCGTGCCGGCGTCGCTGCCCAGCAGGGTGGCGGGCCGGTGGGTCAGCAGGCCCAGCGCGTCGATCAGCGACAGCGTGCCGCCATGGACTCGCGCCAGCGTGACGGCCAGCAGCGTGGCCAGCCCGGTGCCGCCGGCCGAGGCCACGGCGAAGGGCTGGCGCTTGTCGTCGGCGTCGCAGGGCGCGTGGTCCGAGGCGATGGCGTCGATCGTCCCATCCGCCAGCGCGGCGCAGACGGCCAGCCGGTCTACTTCGCCGCGCAGCGGCGGCGACAGTTTGGCATAGGTGCGGAAATCGCCGATCGCGGTTTCGTTCAGGTCGAAATAGGGCGGCGCGGTGTCGCAGGTCACGCGCAGGCCGCGCGCCTTGGCCGCCCGGATCAGCTCCAGCCCTTCCGCCGTCGAGACATGGGCGAAATGCAGCCGGCCGCGCGTCAGTTCGGCCAGGCGCAGGTCACGGGCGATCATGATCGCCTCGGCCGCCGTGGGAATGCCCGGCAGGCCCAGGCGCGTCGCCAGTTCGCCATCGGTGGCGCAGCCGCCGCGCGCCAGCGACGGGTCCTCGGGGTGCTGGACCACCAGCGCGTCGAAGCCCCTGGCATAGGTCAGGGCCAGCCGCATCATCCGCGCATCGGCCAGCGCGCGCGTGCCGTCGGTGAAGGCGACCGCCCCGGCCTCGTCCAGCAGGCCGATCTCGGCCATCTCGGTGCCTTCGCACCGCCGCGTCAGCGCGCCATAGGGCAGGATCGAGACCGTGCCCGTTTCCTCGCCGCGCGCGCGCAGGTGCCGCACCAGTGCCGGATCGTCGATCGCCGGCTGGCTGTTGGGCAGCACCGCCATGGTGGTGACGCCGCCCGCCGCCGCCGCCCGCGCGGCCGAGGCCACCGTTTCGCGATATTCGAATCCGGGCTCGCCGATCGCCACCCGCATGTCCACCAGGCCGGGGCACAGTACCGCGCCGCCGCCATCGACCTGCCGGGCGCCCTCGGGCACGCCTTCGGCGCCCGGCAGGTCGGTGCCGGCGATCACGCCGCCCTGGACCAGCAGGCGTCCGGGCCGGTCCAGCCCGCGCGCGGGGTCGATCAGGCGGACATTCTCGAACAGGATCGGCGGGGCCGAGAGGGGAGAGGCGGTCACGTCTGGTCTCCGGCGCGCGACAGCAGGTCCAGGACGGCCATGCGCACGGCCACTCCCATTTCGACCTGTTCGCGGATCACGCTCTGGTCTGAATCGGCGACGCGGCTTTCGATCTCGACGCCGCGATTCATCGGGCCGGGATGCATCACCAGCGCCTCGGGCCGGGCCAGGGCCAGCCGCTTGAGGTCCAGCCCGTAGAAACGGAAATATTCGCGCGGGCTGGGCACCTGGCCGCCATTCATCCGCTCGCGCTGCATGCGCAGCATCATCACCACGTCGGCGTCGCGCAGCCCGTCTTCCATCGTGTAATGGACATCCACGCCCAGCGCGCCGATGGCGCCTGGGATCAGCGTCGGCGGCCCGACCACCCGCACGCGCGCGCCCATGGCCGTCAGCAGGTGGATGTTCGACCGTGCCACCCGGCTGTGGCTGACATCGCCGCAGATCGCCACCGTCAGCCCGTGCAGCGTGCCGAAATGCCGGCGGATGGTCAGTGCGTCCAGCAGGGCCTGGGTTGGGTGCTCGTGGGTGCCGTCGCCGGCATTGATCACGCAGGCCTCGACCTTGCGGGCCAGCAGCGCCGGCGCGCCGGACTGCGAATGGCGCACCACCAGCAGGTCGGTGCGCATCGCGTTCAGCGTCGCGGCGGTATCCAGCAGCGTCTCGCCCTTGTTCACCGACGAGGTGGCCACCGTCATGTTGACCACGTCCGCCCCCAGTCGCTTCGCGGCCAGCTCGAACGAGGTACGGGTGCGCGTGCTGTCCTCGAAGAACAGGTTGATGACCGTGCGCCCGCGCAGCCGGTCGCGCGGCGTCTGGCGCGAGCGGTTCATCAGCGCATAGCTCTCGGCCAGGTCCAGGAAGGGCACGATCCGGGTCGGATGCATGCCCTGGAGACCCAGCAGGTGCCGCCCGTGCTGCGGGAAGAACCGGGGCGGCGCCGCGCGCGGGCTGTCGTTCATCGGGCGACGGCTCCCAGCCGCGCCATCACCTCGTCCCTTCCCAGGGCGGCCAGCGTGGCGTCGATGCCGGGCGAGGTCGCGCCGCCGGTCATCGCGGCGCGCAGGGGCTGGGCCACCTGGCCCAGCTTGTGGCCGTGATTCTCGGCGAAGTGACGCAGGGCGGCGTCGATCGAGGGCGCATCGAAATCCGCCAGCACAGCCAGTTCGCGGGCCAGCAGGCCCAGCATGGCGCGGGCCTCGTCGGTCAGCAGCTTCTCGGCCTTGGGGTCGAAGGCCAGCGGCACATGCCGGCCCAGGAAGGCGGCGCTGTCGGCCAGTTCGACCAGCGTCTTCGCACGCTCCTTCAGGCCGGGCATCAGGGTGAGCACGCGCGCGCGCAGCGTGTCGTCCACGGTCACGCCCTCGCGCCCGGCCAGGCGTTCCAGCACGTCGTCGGTCAGGCGCGCATCGTCGGCCTGGCGCAGCCAGACGCCGTTCAGGTGCGACAGCTTGGCGTAATCCATGCGCGAGGGCGACCGGCCGACGCCGTCCAGGTCGAACAGCTGGATCTGCTCGTCGCGCGACAGGATCTCGGCATCGCCGTGGCCCCAGCCGAGACGCAGCAGATAGTTGTTCAAGGCCTCGGGCAGGTAGCCCATGTCGCGGAATTCCACGACCGACTGCGCGCCGTGGCGCTTGGACAGCTTGGCGCCGTCCGGCCCGTGGATCAGCGGCAGGTGCGCGAATTTCGGCAGGTCCCAGCCCATGGCGCGATAGATCATCGCCTGGCGGAACGTGTTGGTCAGGTGGTCGTCGCCCCTGATGACATGGGTGATGTCCATGTCATGGTCGTCCACCACCACCGCCAGCTGATAGACCGGCGTGCCGTCGGCGCGCAGGATGATCATGTCGTCCATTTCGGCATTGGCGACGCGGACATCGCCCTGCACCAGGTCCTGGATCACTGCCTCGCCCTCGCGCGGGGCGCGGATGCGCACGGTATAGGGCGCGCCGGGCGGGGCTTCGGACGGATCACGATCGCGCCAGTAGCCGTTGTAGCGGGGCGGCTTGCCCTCGGCCATCGCCTGCTCGCGCATCTGCTGCAGTTCTTCCTGCGTGCAGTAGCAGCGATAGGCCAGGTTCTGCGCCAGCAGATGATGCGCGATTTCGGCATGCCGGGCCTGGCGCGTGGACTGGAACACCGGTTCCTCGTCCGGGGTGATGCCCATCCAGGCCAGCCCGTCGAACAGCACGTCGACCGCATGCTGGGTCGACCGCTCGCGGTCCGTATCCTCGATACGAAGCAGGAATTTTCCCCCATGGTGGCGGGCATAGAGGAAGTTGAACAGGGCGGCGCGGGCGTTGCCGATATGCAGCAACCCGGTCGGGCTCGGTGCGAAGCGCGTACGAACGGTCATGAGCCGGCTCCTTACCATGAGACGCTGTTTGCCGACAGGGGGCGCCGGTATGGGAGCGTTGCGGGGCTTGGGCGTTTGTCTCTTCTTTTTCTGGAGAAAAAGAAGCAAAAAGACTTTTAATCTGTTGTCGGCATTCCGCCTTGTCCGGCGGTTTTCCCTTTAAAAGGCTAAAAGTTTTTTGGTTCTTTTTTTCAAAAAAGAACGGGACGCGTTGGCCGGCTTGTTGCTGGCGGAACACCGGCGTCTGGCGCTGTGGCTGCCGGTCGGGCTGGGGCTGGGCATCGCGTGGTATTTCCGGCTGCGCCACGAACCCGGAACGCCGGGAGTTCTTGCCTGGGCCGGCATTGCTGTTCTGGGGCTCGGCTGGATCGCATGGCGGCCCTATGCGCTGGCGCCGCGTGTGCTCGGCGGGGGCGCCGCGACGCTGGCCTTGGGGTTTCTGGCCGCGTTCTGGGCCACGCACCGTCAGCCGCCTTTGCCCGACCTGCCGGCGCGCGCGACCATCGTCACCGGGCGCATCGTGGCCGTGGCCCTGCTGCCGGCCGATGGTCCCTCCGTCCGGCGGCTGGATCTGGCCGATGCGGTACTGGACGACCCGCTCGATTCCGGCATGCCACCCCTGCGCCGCATCCTGCGCGTGCGCCTGCGCGCCGATGATCCGCTGGTGCCTGTTCCGGGCATGGTCGTGCGGGTGCGTGCCTTGTTGCGGCCACCGGCGCCTCCGTCCTTGCCCGGCGGTCCTGACCGGCAGCGTCGTGCCTATTTCGACGGAACGGCCGGCGGTGGCATGGCCCTGGGCCGGGCGCAGGCGCTCGGGCCGGTGCCGGGGGCGTCGTCGCTGGAGGCACTGCGCGAGCGCGTATCGGCGCATATCCTGCATGTGCTGCCGGGTGCCGCGGGCGGGGTGGCGACGGCGGTGCTGACCGGTTCCGCCGTGGGAATGAAACAGGCGGATCGCGACGCGTTCGCCGATGCGGGGCTGGCCCATCTGCTGGCGGTGGCGGGGCTGCATCTGGGCATCGTCATGGGCGTGTCGGTGGCGGTGGTGCGGCTGCTGCTGGCCTGTTCGGAATGGGCGACGCTGTACTGGCCATGCCGGTCGATCGCCGCCATTGCCGGGCTGGCGGCCGGCATTTTGTATGTGGCGCTGACGGGCGCGCATCTGCCGGCTTTGCGCAGCCTGACCATGGCGGCGCTGGTGGTGCTGGCCATCGTCACCGGCCGGCGGGCGCTCTCGCTGCGCGGGTTGGCTGTGGGGGCAATCCTGCTGCTGCTGACCGGGCCGGCCGACCTGCTGGAGGCCCCGCTGCAGATGTCGCTGGCCGCCGTCATGGCGCTGGCGGCGGGGGCCGAGGTCACGCGTCCGCTCTTTGTCCGCCTGATCGAGCAGCCCGGCTGGTGGCGGCGTGCCCTGCGCCACATCGCGCATCTGGCGCAGGCCAGCCTGCTGGCCGGGGGGGCGACGGTGCCGGTGGTGATGGCGCATTTCGGCACGCTTCAGCCCTGGTTCGTGCTGGCCAATCTGCTGGCGGTGCCGCTGATGGCGATGTGGGTCCTGCCGCTGGGCCTGCTGTCCCTGCTGCTGATGCCATGGGGGGCGGAGGCCATGGCGCTGGTGCCGATGGGCTGGGGCATCGGGCTGATCCTCGATCTGGCGCGCATGGTCTCCGGCTGGCCGGCGGCGCGGCTGGCGGTGCCCGCCATGCCGGGCTGGGGGCTGGCCATATGGCTGCTGGGCCTCTGCTGGCTCTGCCTGTGGGCCGGGCGATGGCGCTGGTGGGGCGTGGGGCCGATGGTGCTGGCTCTGGCCGTGCCTCTCCTGGTCGTGCGGCCGGATCTGCTGCTTTCTCCCGACGGGCGCACGGTGGCGGTGCGTGATGGTGCGGTGCTGCGCGTCGGCCCGCGTCCGGGCAGCGAACGGCTGGTCGAGGACGATTGGCGGCAGGCCCTGGCGCTGCCGATTGCCCCCGGTGGCATCACGACCTGCCGCGATGGTGTGTGCCTGCGGGATGCGCCAGCGGCCGGTTGCGCGGGAATGGTTCTGCTGATCACGCTGGCGCCCGATGATGCGGGTTGTCCGGGCGTACGCATGCTCGACACGCTGACGACGTGGAAAAGCGGCGCGCAGGCCGTCTTCCTGCGCTCCGGTGGTCCGCTTGTGGTCTCGGACCGTGACTGGCGTGGGGCGCGCCCTTGGGTGCTGGCGCCGGGACAGCATGGGATGCCCGTTCTGCCGTTGGCGCAGCGGGAGTAGGTCTTCTTTTTCTGAAGAAAAAGAAGCAAAAAGACTTTTATCCGTTTAGGGACATCGACTGTCCCAGCAAAAAACTCCTGAACAGATCAGAAGTTTTTTGGTTCTTTTTTTCAAAAAAGAACAGCCTCAAGGCGGCGCCAACACCTTCCCCGTATACTGGCAAGGCTCGATCGCCGGGCACCGCCAGCATTCCGGGCGGCGAGCCTTGCAGACATAGCGTCCGTGCAGGATCAGCCAGTGATGCGCGGGGCGCAGCATCGGGGCCGGGATGCGGGCGACCAATTGGTCCTCCACCGCGCGGGGGGTCTTGCCGGGGGCCAGGCCGGTGCGGTTGCCGATGCGGAAGATATGGGTATCGACGGCCATGGTGCTGTCGCCGAAGGCCACGTTCATCACCACGTTCGCGGTCTTGCGGCCCACGCCGGGCAGGGCTTCCAGCGCCGCGCGGTCGTGCGGGACCTGGCCGCCATGCTGGTCCAGCAGGGCCTGCGACAGGGCGACGACATTGCGCGCCTTGGTGCGCCACAGGCCGATGGTGCGGATATGGTCGCCGACCGCCTCTTCGCCCAGCGCCACCATCGCGGCGGGGTTGGGGGCGTCGCGGAACAGGCCCTTGGTCACGCGGTTGACCGAGATATCGGTGGCCTGCGCGGACAGGGCGACGGCGACCAGCAGCGTGTAATCGTCGACGAAATCCAGCTCGCTTTCCGCATTGGGGTGGGCGTCGGCCAGCAGGGTGATGAAGCGCTCGACTTCCTTCAGCGTCATGCGGCGGCGGGCGCCGGGCGGGCGGGCGGTGGGTGTGCGGGTCATGCCGTCTCTGCGGGAAGGTGGAAGAAAGGGATGATCCGTTTTCGGCCGGACGGCGTGATCTGTAAATCGTCGGCGCGCGAGACGGCTGCGCCGTCTTGCGTTCCGGTGGCGGCAC
Organism: Gluconacetobacter asukensis; assembly: GCF_014174375.1. Lineage (GTDB taxonomy): Bacteria > Pseudomonadota > Alphaproteobacteria > Acetobacterales > Acetobacteraceae > Gluconacetobacter > Gluconacetobacter asukensis. The sequence goes on along the minus strand of NZ_JABEQE010000022.1, from coordinate 10,796 downwards.
GGCGATAGTTCGGCCCGAAAACCGGGACAAGATCAGAATGCCCATCGTGCGGCGCGGGCGCGCGCCGCGCGGCACGCGACGGCCCGCGCCGTCGCCGCGGTTGGGGCGGACGCACAAGGATGGCCGGCATGACCGGCCGGAGCATCATGACAGACCAACAAGCCGCGTCGGGCCAGGAGCGCCCCGCGCGCAATGAATTCGCCGAAGTTCTGGGCTTCGTGATCCGCCGCTGGCTGCGCCATCCCGGCGCGCTGGCCTGGACGCTGGCAGGCGTTTCGGTGGCAACGGTGGCCGACGTGGCCACCCCGCTGCTGGCCGGCTGGATGGTTGATGACGTCTCGCGCGCAGCAGGCGGGGCAGCGGGAGGCGCGGTTGCCACTCCGGCGATGGAGGCCGCCCGGCGCGGTGCGCTGTGGATGGTCGGCGGGCTGGTGCTGCTGGGCCTGCTGGGCGTGGCCGGGCGCCGCATGTCCTATCTGGGCATCACGCATCTGACCGCGCGCACCATGCGCGGCATCGCCGAAAGCGCCTTTGCCCGTGTGCAGCGTTTTTCGACCGACTGGCATGGCAATACCTTCGCAGGCTCGACCGTGCGCCGGCTGACGCGCGGCATGTGGGCCACCGACACACTGGCCGACACGCTGATGCTGATGCTGCTGCCCAGCGTGCTGGTGCTGGCTGCGACCACGGTCGTCCTGGCGGCGCACTGGCCGTCGATGGGCCTGCTGCTGGGGGTCAGTTCGATCCTGCTGGTGGCGATGTCCACCTGGTTGACCCTGCGCTACGTCGCGCCCTCCGCCCGACTGGCGAATAAATGGGATACCCGCATGGGTGCGGCGCTGGCCGATGCCGTCACCTGCAATTCCGTCGTCAAGGCGTTCGGCGCCGAACAGCGCGAGGACGCGCATCTGTCGCGCATCCTTGCGCGGTGGCAGACGCGGACGGAACGGTCGTGGATCCGGGGCACCAATTCGGGAAATCTGCAGAACGTGGCGGCCCTGCTCATGCGGGTGCTGCTGATCAGCGCGGTGCTGGCCCTGTGGTGGCGCGGCCGCGCCGGGCCCGGCGACGTGGCCTATGTGCTGACCATGGTGTTCCTGGTGCAGGGCTATCTGCGCGATATCGGGCAGCAGATCTCGATGGTCCAGCGTTCGGTGAACGAGATGGAAGAACTGGTCGCCATCTATCGCCTGCCGCTGGGCGTCGCGGATCGGCCGGGGGCCGGCACGCTGCGCGTGACGCATGGCGCTATCCGTTTCGATCACGTCGGTTTCGGCTATCGGGCGCAGACCCGGCCGCTGTTCCATGATCTGTCGATCGACATCCCCGCCGGCAGCCGCGTCGCGCTGGTCGGGCCCTCTGGGTCGGGCAAGACCACGCTGATCAAACTGTTGCAGCGTTTGTATGACGTTACCTCGGGCCGGATCCTGATCGACGGTATCGACATCGCCACCGTGACGCAGGAGAGCCTGCGCTCGCAGATCGCGATCGTGCAGCAGGAACCGGTGCTGTTCCATCGCTCGCTGGCCGAAAACATCGCCTATGGCCGCCCCGGCGCGTCGATGGCCGAGATCGAGGAAGCCGCGCGGCAGGCCAATGCAGCCGGCTTCATCAACCGCCTGCCCAAGGGCTACGCCACCATGGTCGGCGAACGCGGCGTCAAACTGTCGGGCGGCGAACGCCAGCGCGTGGCGATCGCCCGTGCCTTCCTGGCCAATGCCCCGATCCTGATCTTCGACGAGGCCACGTCCAGCCTGGATTCGGAATCGGAAATCCTGGTGCAGGAAGCCATGGAACGGCTGATGATCGGCCGCACCGTGCTGGTCATCGCCCACCGCCTGTCCACCGTCGTCGGGCTGGACCGCATCCTGGTCTTCGCCCACGGTGAGCTGCTCGAGGACGGGTCTCATGCGGAACTGGTGACGCATGAAGGCGGGTTGTATCGGCGGTTGTTCGAGTTGCAGTCGCTGGATGGATAGGGGAGTCGCAGGGCTCTGCCCTGCACCCGGAAGGGGACGGTCGTCCCCTTCACCCCCTGTTCGTGGGGGGGGAGTGGAAGATTGGTCTCGGCGGATGAATAAGGAAAAAGCGACTGTCCCTTTCGGGGGTAGGTCCGCGAAAAGGCAGTCAACGGATACGCGGTACTCCAACAGTGAAGAATGGCGTTATGGCGCCAACATGGCGGAAACAAAAAACAATGCGCGTTCTGGTTTTCAGCGGACTTTTCTCGGTTCTCATCTCAGCCATCATACCACTTTCCGTTTATGCGGCTGACAATCCAGAGATGGGCAACCGATACGTTCTGGAAGACACTGAGGTCACGACCATTCCGGCATCTCGTCTGCATCGAGATTACCAGATTCTTGTTAGTCTGCCAGCAACGTACAAATCCCGGCCCCACGACAAGTTTCCAGTTATCTTCCTGACTGATGCCGACTACGGCTTCCCGGTCGTGCGCAGTATTGCAAATCGTATGAATGATCATGGGGCCGGCATGGAAGATGCTGTGATTGTTGGCTTGTCTTACGCCATCGGAGACAGCCCCGCTTTCAGTCGTCGTCGGGACTATACGCCGACACCTAATGGAGATGGAGGCGTAAAGCCCGATATTCAGGGCCGGCCTCCGATATACGGCGAAGCGAAAGAATATCAGGATTACATCGAGCGAGACATATTTCCCTACGTCGCTGCCCATTACCACGTTGACATGAAGAACAAGATTTATCTCGGACACTCATATGGTGGTCTTTTCGGGGTGTATTGCCTTCTGACCAAGCCAGAGATGTTTCAGCATTATATATTCGGGAGCCCGTCACTATGGTTTGACAATCACGTTATGTTCAAGCTGGAAGACGCCTATGCCGGCACACACGGGGATCTCCAGGCAGATATCTATGCCGGAGTCGGATCGACCGAGACGCCGGACCGTCCGAATAATCAATATGACATGGTAAGGGATCTACAGACGTTCATTGGGAGTCTTCGAAAACATCATTACCCACATTTGAAAATTCAGATGCGTATATTTCAGGGCGAGGACCATCTGACAGTGTTCCCCCTGACGATCACGCATGGACTGATCCATGTTCTTGAGCCCAATTACCCTAAAGATGACGATATTTCTGTTTGGGATCGGAAATCGAGGTATGGTTCGTTAATGAAGAGTGCGGGCTAAATCGGAGAAAGTATCTCTTGTAGGCTATCATGTAAAAACGGGTTGATAAAATCTGGGGGTTGCCGGCCCTCTTCATCGTTGACCAGCCTAGCTTACCAGCCGGCATTATACTGGCCCATACCGGGGTCCCAATTGCCCCAGGCGGGGTTCCATGACGGGTTCCAGCCGCCCCAGCCGGGGCCGGTCATCGGGCCCCAGGCATTCCAGTTCCATGTGGTGTCCCGGTATTCCCCGGCCGTCATCTGCTGTTCGTCGGCCAGCATCTTCTGCTGGCGATAGCTCTGGTAATTATCGTAGGCGGCCTGGTCGCCGACATACAGGCAATCGCAGACGGTCGGGTCGGCATAGACGTAGAAGACGCTGTTCCCATGTGTCCTGCGGACGAAATGATGGGGCGGGAGGCGGTTCAGCATCGCCTGCTGCTGCTGTGACGTGACCGGTCTCAGGGCAAAGCCGGCCGCGGCGAGATGGTCTTCCTTCTGCGCGATCCGCTGGGCCGTCGTTTCGCAGGATGGCAGGCAGGCCAGCATGGTCAGGACGGCAAGGGCACGCACCGGCGCGCGGTTCCACACACTCATTCCCGTTCGCTCCCGTTTGTGGCAATATTTTGAAATACTTTATCCGCTATCCCGACCGGCACCAACCCTGTCCTGAATCGAGGTGCAGGAGGCAAGCCTCCTGCCGGGGCGTCGGGGCAGCGCCCCGACAGAGAACGCCCGTTCAGGACCGATGCAGCATCGGCCCTAGAGCGGCGCCGCCGAACAGATGAACATGGAAGTGCGGCACTTCCTGCCCGGCCGCCGCGCCCATATTTGCCAGCAGGCGGTATCCGTGGTCTTCCAGCCCCAGCGACGCCGCCACATGGCCGACCGCGCGGGTAAAGCCCGCGATTTCGGCCTCGCCGGCCGTCTGGCTGAAATCGGCGAAGGAGACGTAGGGCCCTTTGGGGATCACCAATACATGGACCGGTGCCTGAGGCGCGATGTCGTGGAACGCCAGCGCGTATTCGTTTTCATAGATTTTGCGGCAGGGGATTTCCCCGCGCAGGATCTTGGCGAAGACGTTCTGCGGGTCGTACGGACCCCGTCCGGAAACGGCCATGGACATGCCTCCTTGCTTCAGACCGCCAACGGGTCGCGGGGGCGGGCGGCCTTTTCGGCGATGCCGCTGGTGCCCTCGCGGCGCGTCAGTTCGGCCCATACATCCGACGGATGGATGCCGGCATCAACCCACATGACGATCAGGTGGTACAGCACGTCGGCGCTCTCGCCGATCAGTTCCTCGGTATTGCCGGCCACGGCCTCGATCAGGCACTCGACCGCTTCCTCGCCGAATTTCTGCGCGATCTTGCGCCGGCCGCGCGACAGCAGGCGCGCGGAATGGCTGACCGCCGGGTCGGTGCCCTTGCGCGAGACGACGACATTGAACAGCCGGTCCAGGATTTCCGCCGTCGCCGCAGGCTCGGTGGGCAGGGCAGGAACCGCCTTTACGATGGCGGCAGCGGGCGCGGCCTTTTTCCGGGCCGTCTTCTTGGCGACGCCCTTCTTGCCGGCGGCCTTGGTGTCGTCGTTCTTGCGCATGGTCTTCGGGATTTTTGGCATCAGGCCCTCGCTTGGGTATTCGCGCCGTTCAGGATCTGGCAGCCGGCGTGCGGCGGACCGGCAGGCCGGCATCGGCCAGGGCCTGCTTGACCTGCGGGATGGTGAACTGGCCGAAATGGAACACGCTGGCGGCCAGCAGGCCGGTGGCCCCGGCGCGCGCGCCCTCGACGAAATGCTCCAGCGTGCCGACGCCGCCCGAGGCCACGACCGGCACCCGCACCGCGCCGCAGGCCGCGCGCAGCAGGTCCAGGTCGAATCCGCTGCGGGTGCCGTCGCGGTCCATGCTGGTCAGCAGGATCTCGCCGGCGCCGCGCTCGGTCACCTCGCGGCACCAGTCGATGGCATTGCGGCCGGTGGGCGTGCGGCCGCCGTGGGTATAGACCTCCCATGACCCGTGCCCGTCCGACCGGGCATCGACGCCTACCACCACGCACTGGCTGCCGAATTTCCGCGCGGCCTCGTTGACCAGTTCGGGGCGGCTGACGGCGGCGGAATTCATCGCGCATTTGTCGGCGCCGGCCAGCAGCAGGCGGCGCATGTCGTCGGTCGTGCGCACGCCCCCGCCCACGGTCAGAGGCAGGAAGATCTTCTCGGCCGTGCGGTTGACCACGTCCAGGATCGTATCGCGGTTTTCGTGGCTGGCGGTGATGTCCAGAAAGGTCAGTTCGTCGGCGCCGGCGGCGTCATAGACCGCCGCCTGCTCCACCGGGTCGCCCGCGTCGCGCAGCGAGACGAAATTGACCCCCTTCACCACCCGTCCGTTCTTCACGTCCAGGCAGGGGATGACCCGCAACTTCAGCATCAGGACAGGATCCGCAACGCGTCGGCCGGGTCCACCCGGCCGTCATACAGCGCACGGCCGACGATTACGCCCTCGATCCCCGGCGCGGTGACCGTGGCGGCCCGCAATGCGCGCAGATGCTCGACATTGCCCACACCGCCGCTGGCGATGACCGGGATCGACAGGCTGTTCGCCAGTTCGGCGGTCTGGGGGATGTCGATGCCCGTCAGCATGCCGTCGCGGCTGATCTCGGTGAAGATGATCGCGGCGACGCCCACATCCTCCATCCGGCGGCCCAGCTCGATGGCCTTCATGTCCGAGGTTTCGGCCCAGCCTTCGGTCGCAACCTGTCCCGACCGTGCGTCGATACCGGCGACGATCCGGCCGGGGAAGGCACGGCAGGCGGCGCGGACCAGCTCGGGATTCTTCACCGCGACGCTGCCCAGGATCACGCGGGTGATCCCGGCGGCCAGCCAGCGTTCGATGCTGTCCAGGTCGCGCAAGCCACCGCCCAGCTGCACCGGCACGGTGGCGTTGGCGATGATGGCTTCGATCGCCGCGCTGTTGGCCGACTTTCCGGCAAAGGCGCCGTTCAGGTCGACCACATGCAGCCAGCCGCAGCCCGCCGCGATCCAGGCCCGGGCCTGGGCGCCGGGATCGTCGGAATAGACCGTGGCATCATCCATCTCGCCCCGGCGCAGGCGCACGCAGGCGCCGTCCTTCAGGTCGATGGCGGGGTAGAGGGTCAGGCTGTGGCCGGTCACGCTGGCAGGTCCTGTGGCGGGAATGGGAACGGAAGAGGCCTGCGGGTGGGCGGGCACGACCCGCTCATTGTCCTGCAGGCGCTTGGTGAAGAACAGGCCACGCATCGTCCGCCCGTCGGCGCGGGCATAGCTGGGATGGGTGCCCCATTGATAGAAGCCGAAGGTGCGGAACAGCCGGATCGCGGCCTCCTGGGTCTCGCGCACATCCAGGTTCAGGATCTGGTAGCCCATGGCCCGCGCGCACTGTTCGGCCTCCAGCAGCAGCAGCCGGCCCAGGCCGTGCCCCCTGGCATAGGGCGCGACATACAGATGCATCAGCGTGGCGCTCATCGCCTGCGCTTCGTTGTTGCGCGGCGGGCGGACCAACTGCGCGGCGCCGACGATGATGCCATCCAGCCGCGCGACGAACAGCATGCGCTCCGGCACCATCAGCAGGCCCCGGAAATAGCGTTCCATCGCCTGGCGGCCCGGCACGTTCAGCCAGCCGAACCCGCCGCCATCCAGGATCGCGGCGTCGGTCGCCTCGCAGAGCGCCTGAAGATCGTCTTCCGTCAGCGACTGGACGCGCTCGGCACGTGGCTGGTCCCTGGTGGGTCTGCCGCTACCGCTCATGCGCGCTCTCCTTCGCGGGCTGGCGTCCAGCGCAGGAAATTCGACAGGATTCGCAGGCCGACCGTCTGGCTCTTCTCGACATGGAACTGCGTGCCGGCGCGATTGCCACGGGCCACGATCGCCGGCACCGCGCCACCATAATCAGTCGTCGCCACCAGTTCGCCCGCTGCGCCGTGGCGCAGCGCATAGGAATGGACGAAATAGCCGTGGGCGTCTTCGTCCAGCCCATCGGTCAGCGGATGCGCGCCCGGTGTAAAATCCAGCCGGTTCCACCCCATCTGCGGCAGGCGCAGGCCGGGTGCTTCCATCGGCGCGATCTCGCCTGCGATCCAGCCGAAACCGGGGGTGATGGCATGTTCCAGCCCACGCTCGGCCATCAACTGCATGCCGACACAGATGCCCAGGAAGGGCGTCCCCGCATCCGTCGCGTCGACGATGGCCGCGCGCAGCCCCGGCACGGCGTCCAGCCCGGCGGCGCAGTCGGCGAAGGCGCCCTGTCCGGGCAGCACGATCCGATCCGCCCCGCGCACCGTTTGCGGATCGGCCGAAATCGTCACCTCGGCGTCGATGGCGCTATCTGCTGCCGCCCGCGCCAATGCCCGCGCGGCCGATGCCAGGTTGCCGCCATTATAATCGATGACGACGATGGATTGCGTCGCGGATGTCATATTCATGCCTCCGCCGGGTTGCCACGGGTGCGCGCGAGCGTGGGGTTGCGCTCCAGCAGGCGCAGCAGCGCGGCCTCGCGCCCCTGCGCCACGATCACCGGGCCGGCGGCCAGGCCGTTCAGCCGCAATTCCCACTCTCTTATATCGGCAGCGCACAGGCCCAGCAGCAGATGCAGCCCGGCCCAGAACGGCAGCAGCGGCAGATGCGCCGCCCGCACCGCGTCCAGCAGCAGCAGGCTGGCGGTGCCGGCCAGCAGCCCGGCGATCCAGCTTCCCTGAATCACCAGCCCCAGCCAGCCCAGCAGCAGCACCCGCCAGGACAGGCGCTCGGCCACCAGGATGGGCGGAAGCCGGTCGTCAGTCCGGAACCATGTGGAATAGCTCGTCACAGCACGCCTTTGGTCGAGGGAATGCTCCCGGCCGCGCGCGGGTCGGGCTCGGCCGCCATGCGCAGGGCCCGGGCCGCCGCCTTGAACGAGGCTTCGGCAATATGGTGGCAGTTCCGCCCGGCCTTCTGCGTGACGTGCAGCGTCAGCAGCGCGCTCATGGCGAAGGCGCGGAAGAATTCCTCGAACAGCTCGGTATCCATCTCACCGATCTTGTCGCGCGGGAAATCCACCGACCAGGCCAGGAAGGGGCGGCCGGAGATATCGACCACCACTTCGCTCAGCGCCTCGTCCAGCGGCACCAGCGCGTGGCCGAAGCGGCGGATGCCCCGCTTGTCGCCGATCGCGCGGACAAAGGCCTGGCCCAGCGCGATGCCGGTATCCTCGGTGGTATGATGGAAGTCGATATGCAGGTCGCCCTTGGCCTCGATCTCCAGATCGAACAGGCCATGGCGGGCCAGCGCCGTCAGCATATGATCGAAGAAGCCGATTCCGGTCGCGATCCGCGACTGGCCGGTGCCGTCCAGGTTCAGCCGGAGCGTGATGTCGGTCTCGCTGGTGACGCGATGAATCGTGGCTGTGCGGGCAGTATCCATGCCCGTTCTCCTACAGGAGTGGGCCGCGTTAGGCCACTCTCCTGTATGGGTCGCGCGCAGCGTTGCCGGCGATGTTCGCGCCCCTGGGCCGCAGGCGACGGATATTGGCTTCACCTTCCTTCTGCTGCATGGTGCCGGCCAGGGCCGCGCGACCGCTGCCGGGGCCCGAGACCAAGGAGGCCCCTATGGCCGTGCTCGACAGCCTGCTGTCCCGCTCATCGACCGACGCCCTGTCCGAACCCGCGCCCGAAGGATCGGTGCTGGAGGATATCCTCTCCACCGCGATGCGCGCGCCGGACCATGGCCGCCTGCGGCCGTGGCGCTATGTGCTGATCCGTGGCGAGGCCCGGCCCAGACTGGCCGAACTGGTGGTGGCCGGCATGCTGGCGCGCGATCCGGACGTGCCGGCCGCGAAGATCGAGAAGCGCCGCAGCCGCTTCTCCACCATGCCGCTGACCATCGCATTGGGCATGCATCTGCGCCCCGAGGACAAGATCCCGCTGATCGAGCAGGAAATGGCGGTCGCGGCGGCGGCGATGAATATCCTCAATGCCCTGCATGCGACGGGCTTCGGCGGGGTGTGGGTGACGGGCGACATGGCGGTCGACCCCGCGCTGGCTTCGGCGCTGGGGTTCGATGCGCCGCACAGGCTGGCGGGCTTCCTGTTCGTCGGCACGCCGGACCCGAACCGGGCCGTGCCGCCGCGTCGGCCGGTGGAAGATTACGTGGCGGAGTGGCACGGCGCGCCGGTCACGTTCGGGGCGGACAAGTAGAGAGCGAATGCGGAAGAGCGAGATGCGCAGCGACGTCACGATCATCGGCGGTGGTCCCGCCGGCCTGGCCACGGCCCTGTCGCTGGAAAGCGCCGGCCTGTCTGTCACCGTGCTGGAGCGCGCGCCACAGGCCGCGCTGGCCGAACCCGCGTTCGACGGGCGGGAAATCGCCCTGACCCATCATTCGGTCACGCTGCTGCGGAACGCAGGGGCATGGGCACGCATCCCCCCGGTGGGCATTTCCCCCTTGCGTGAGGCAAGGGTGGAAACCGGGCGGCACAACCATCCGCTGACCTTCGATACGAACGGCCAGGGCGTCGAGGCCCTGGGGTATCTGGTCTCCAACCACCTGATCCGTCAGGCCCTGTATGAAGAGGCCGTGACGCGCCCCGGTATCGTGGTGCGCGCGGGCGTCGCGACGCGGCGTGTGCGGGACGACGGTGACGGCGTGACCGTGCTGGCCGAGGGGGGTGACGTAACGTCGCGCCTGGCCATCGCGGCCGATGGACGGTTTTCCGACATCCGGCGCCTGCAGGGCATCGGCGCGATCATCCATGATTTCCATCGATCCATGCTGGTCTGCCGCATGGCGCATGAATCGCCTCATCATCATGTGGCGACCCAATGGTTCGATGACGGGCAGACGATCGCGCTGCTGCCCGTCAATGGCGGCGCGTCCTCGCTGGTCCTGACCCTGCCGCCGGACCAGATCGAGGCGCTGCGGACGATGGAGCGCGACCGCTTCAACGAGGAGATCATGGCCAGGGTCGGTAATCGGCTGGGCGCCATGCGGCTGGTCAGCACGCGGCATGTCTATCCGCTGCGGGCGGTCTATGCGCATCGCTTCACGGCGCGGCGCTTCGCATTGATCGGCGATGCGGCCGTGGGCATGCATCCGATCACCGCGCACGGTTTCAATCTGGGGCTCAAGGGGCAGGATATCCTGGCGCAGGAGATCGCGGTCGGGATGGCACGCGATGGCGATCCTGGGTCGGCTGCGGTGCTGCGGCGGTTCTCCACCCGTCATCGCCTGGCCACGGCGCCGCTGTTTGCCGCCACCAACGGCATCGCCACCCTCTATACGCGCGACGAATCACCCTTCCGGTACCTGCGCCGCGCCGGTCTGCGGGCTGCCGATTCTCTCGCGCCCTTCAAGGCGGCCGTGACCAACATGCTGATCGATCGGGGCAAAACGGCCTGAAACCGCCATTTTCTGATCGGCGGGTCAGAAAAAAACGACGCGCCGCATTTTTCGCTGTTGACGGTGTATGGGGTGGGGTGTAGATCGCTCTTCACCGCCGGGGCTGAGGTTCTTGACCTGGTGGTTTGGACCTGCTAGTTTCTTTGGCCCTTCTGGGGTGTTTGAGATTAGAAGTTGTTCTTTGACAATAGAATATGGAATGGAAGGGATATGTTGGCGGCGTTCTGACGGCCTGTGAG
>NZ_JABEQE010000021.1 GCF_014174375.1 Gluconacetobacter asukensis | reverse complement strand
AAGTCGCCATCACCGCCGTCATGCGCAAGCTCGTCATCCTCGCCAACGCACTCCTGCGCGATGATCGAACATGGGCTCCAAAAGCCGCTTGATCACAACGGATACTCTCAGGCTTCGGCGGGAACGGGCACCGGATCGGTCGGATGCTGGGCGCCACGATAGCGGTCGAACATGCTCATCTGGTGCACGCAGCTCAGCGTGCAGGTCGGGCTGCACGATTTCTCGGTATGATATTCGCGCTTCAGATCCGCGGGACCGTATTCCAGCAGCGGTATGGCCGGATAGCCGCGCTGCTGCGAACACCAGTGCACCTTGCCGTCCTCGGTCACATAGAGGTAGCGCGCCCCGGCGCGGCACTTCCAGTCATTCGGCTGGCCATGCATCAGATTCTTCTGGAACAGCCGGTAATTCAGCGTATGAACCAGCGAGGGCGAGATCTCGGTCACCCGGCGATAGGCCCGCATCTGCTCGTCGCTCAGCGCCTTCAGCCCGCCATGGTGATCGTGCAGCACCCCCACCGAATGCTGCAATCCATAGCGTGCCGCCGTCTCGGCGATCGTCACCACATCCTGGGTCCGTTCGCCGGTCACGCCGAGGACCGAATTCACATTGACCTTGAACTGCGCATGCTTCGACAGCAGCGCCAGCCTGCCTTCGACCGAGGACAGGCTCTTCATCGAAATATCGTCGGGGGTGATGTTGTCGATGCTGACCTGCATCCCCTGCAGCCCGGCCGCGTTCAGCCGGTCGATCCAGGCGCGCGACAGGCGGAAGCCGTTGGTGATGGTGGTCACGATCATGCCATGGTCGCGCGCCACGCGCACGATCCGGTCCAGGTCCGGATGCAGCAGCGGCTCGCCACCGGTAAAGGTGATCGAGGCCGTGCCGAGCTTCGCCAGATGGTCCACCCGCGCCTTCAGCTCCGCGAACGGAACCGGGGCGGAGAAATCGTCGAATTCATTGCAATAGCCGCAGGCCAGGTTGCAGCGGCGCGTCACCACCACCTGCGCCAGCAGCGGCGTATAGCGCGTGGCGATGGCCTTGGCCGCAAACCGCACCCCCGCACCCAGATTACTGATGCGGCGGGCCAGGGGAATATCGTTCATCGTTGCCATATCGTCCGAGGAACCGGCAAAAGCCGGAAAAGGGGGCGCATCATAGGGGCGACCCGGCATGCGCGATAGCCCGGGCCGAGGAGGAATCCGCCCCGCCGCCATGGGCCTGGACCAGATCGTCATACCAGCATTCCAGAATCTCTGTCTGCCGCCGCAGGTCGAATCGCTCGACGACGAAGGCCCGCCCAGCATGCCCCATCGCCGCGCGCCGTACCGGGTCGGCCGCCAGGGTGTCCATGGCGGTGGCCAGCGCCTCGACATCGCGGGGCGGGACGATCAGCCCGCTACGCCCCTCCGCCACCCCCTCGGGGATGCCGCCGACCCGCGTGGCGACCACCGGCACGCCGCAGGCCGCCGCCTCCAGCATCACCATCCCCAGTCCCTCCACCCGTCCGCTGGTGGTCAGGACACTGGGCAGCACCAGCATCATCGCCCGGCGCATCCATTCCATGACCACCGCATGCGGCCGCGCGCCCAGGAACAGCACGCGCGCTCCCACGCCCAATTCGCCGGCCAGCGCTTCCAGCCGCACCCGCAGGGGCCCATCCCCGATAATGGCCAGGCGCAGCGCGGGGCAACCGGCCGCCATGCGCGCGAAGGCCCGCAGGAGATATTCCGTGCCCTTCAACTCGACCAGACGCGCGACATGCAGGATAACCGGCGTCTCCTCCGCCGGCTCGCGCGGCTGGTATGCGCTGCAATCCACGCCGATATAATGCACGCGCGTCCGTTCGGCCGGAAAACCGCGCGCCAACGCCCGATCACGCAGAAAACTGGAATTGCACAGGAACAACTGCCCCCGCCGCGCCAGCGCGCGCCGATGCAGCGGATAGTTTATCCAGGCGGGCGAACGCAGGAAATACCGGTCCGCCAGGGTGACGTCGAAACCATGGAACGTCGTGACCAGCGGCACGTCCAGCCGGCGCGCCACTTCCATGGCATAGACCCCATCGATCCCGAAATGGGCATGGACCAGCGCCGGCCGGCACCCCGCCAGCAACCGCAGATAGGGCGCAGGATCGCGCGTCAGCATCTGCGCCAGCATCCGGGGCCACGCGGCATGCCGCCACAGGTCGCGCAGCAGCAGCCCACGCGCCCCATCCGGCCCGGGCCCAAAGCGCATGCGCCCCAGATAGAGCGGCGCATAACGGCGCAGGGCCTGCGCCTGCTGGGCAATGAAAACCTCGGAAACCCGGAACTGGTTCTGGCGAAAGATGACGATTTCACGCAACAGGGTGGCTCTCTCGATCGCATATGGTCTCCAGGAGCCTGACTGGAACCCACGCGTCGGGTCACCGCTGGCGCGTATGCCCAGCCAGGCTCGGAAGCGGGCGGCACTTTACCGTCGGGCAACGGCAAAACAAAAGGGCGCGGACTTGACGGCAATGCCGATAGTTCCGAAACCGGGCGCCGTAATGACCGCTCCCCCGGCCGAAACAGGCCGCCCTTCTTCCCGCACCACGGAAAGCCGGCTGCCATGACCATTCCCGCCCGCATCCATTTCTGCTGGATCGGCCCGCGCCTGCCCTGGGCCTATGTCTTCGCCGTCCTCTCGGCCGCCGCGACGGGCGGAATGGATTCGGTCATCCTCCATCACACCGATCCGCTCGAGGACGGCCCGCAGAAACAGGCGCTGGAACGCGCGCCCGGTGTCGTGCTGTCCCGCGTCGACCCGCAACGCGACCTGCGGGCGGTGGAACAGGTCGCCGACCTGCCGGCGGGCAGCCTGGTCGCGCTGTACGAAGGCGTGCGCACGCCGGTCCAGCGCGCGGATATCCTGCGGACCGCGATCCTCTACCGCGATGGCGGCGTGTATCTGGACATGGACACGATCACCACCGCGTCGCTGCGCCCGCTGCTGCAATCCGGTCCGTTCGTCGGCACCGAGCGCATCGTCTGGCCACCCCATGTCCGGGCCTCGCGTTCGCCCCTGCTGCGGGCAAAGCATATCGGGCTGTCGCTGGTGCGCCAGGCGTTCCGCGCGCTGCCCGGCGGCTGGAAGGGCTTCCGCCGCATCGAACGCCTCTACCCGCTCGGGTTGAACAACGCGGTGCTGGGGGCGCCCCCCGGCGCACCCTGGCTGCGCACCTGCCTGCGCGCCATGCTGGCCTTGTCGCCCGAGGAACGGCTGCGTCCCTACGCGCTGGGCCCCCACCTGCTGCAACGGGTGGCGGAGCAAAGCGGCACGGACGCGCTGACCATCCACGACCCATCCGTGTTCTATCCGGTCCCACCCGAAATCTCGGAACATCTCTTCCGCACCAGCCGGCGGGCACGGGCGCAGGATATCCTGCTTCCCGGCACGCGCGTGGTCCATTGGTACGCGTCGGTCCGCACCCGCTCGCGGGTGGCACAGATCACGCCGGCCTATGTCCGGGCGCATCGCGACAGCCAGTATTACAGCGCCCTGGTCTGGGCCACGATCCCCAGCCTGCACGACGATACCGATCCGGGCTGAGCATTCCGCCGGGTAACCCCTTCACCATTGACGGCAAACCCGGCAATCTCCAGAAACGGGCAATCGCCTGGGGGACGGTTTTGCAACCGCCGGTCCCGGGCGAGGGCCCGGACACGCATCTGCACCAAGCGGGGGAAACATAATCATGTCGATCGAGAGCATGAAGTCACAACTCTCTGCCAAGCCTGGTTTTATCGCAGCCCTGGACCAGAGCGGGGGCTCCACGCCCGGCGCCCTGAGCCATTACGGCATCCCCGAGAGCGCCTATCATGGCGACGACGAGATGTTCCGCCTGATGCACGAGATGCGTGTACGCATCATCACCGCGCCGTCCTTCACCGGCGACAAGATCATCGCCGCCATCCTCTTCGAACGCACGATGGACGGGCTGGTCGGTGAAAAGCCGGTTCCCTCCTATCTGTGGGAAGATCGCGGCGTCGTCCCCTTCCTGAAGGTCGACAAGGGTCTGGAAGACGAAGTGGACGGCGTGCGGCTGATGAAGCCGATCCCCGGCCTGGACCCGCTGCTGGCCCGTGCCGTCAAGCTGGGCATCTACGGCACCAAGGAGCGCTCGGTCATCAACCTGGCGAACCCCGAAGGCATCGCCGCCATCGCCGCGCAACAGTTCGACGTCGCCCGCCAGATCGCCGCCCACGGCCTGGTGCCGATCCTGGAGCCGGAAGTCCTGATCAAGAGCCCGCAGAAGGCCGCCGCCGAGGCGATCCTGCGTGACGAGCTGGCGCGCGGCCTGGACGCGCTGCCCGGCGACTATCAGGTGATGCTGAAGCTGACGATCCCCGAAACCCCGGACCTGTATCTCGACCTGGTCCGCCATCCGCGCGTGCAGCGCGTCGTGGCGCTCTCCGGCGGCTATACGCTGGACGATGCCTGCACGCGCCTGGCCGCCAACCACGGCATGATCGCCAGCTTCTCCCGCGCGCTGCTCGGCGAACTGAAGGTCTCCATGACCGACGCCGAATTCGACGCCACCCTGGTGGCGGCGATCGACAAGATCTATCGCGCCTCCACCATCAAATCCTGAAAACCTGCCTGGAAATGCGCGCTGGCGGCGAGCCGGCGCGCGTTTTCTGCATGACCGGCTTCCGCCCGGTCACACCGTCACGTCGACCGGCCGAAAGCGCATCCGCTCCAGCGCCCCGCGCGTCTCCGCGATCATCGTCCGGGGCGGCAGCAGCAGGCCCGGGTCGCTCAGGCCGGCCACCGCACCCGCCAGAAGCACGACATTGCCCTCCCGCCCCTCCGCCTCCTCGAACAGGCGCACATCGCCCCACGGCGCCACGGCGC
Source organism: Gluconacetobacter asukensis (assembly GCF_014174375.1). Taxonomy (GTDB): domain Bacteria; phylum Pseudomonadota; class Alphaproteobacteria; order Acetobacterales; family Acetobacteraceae; genus Gluconacetobacter; species Gluconacetobacter asukensis. Next base: position 54,930 of record NZ_JABEQE010000021.1, on the reverse strand, counting down.
GTCCGGCGATGACGGCGGCACGCACGACCAGATCCGCCCTGCCGGGCGCCTCGAACAGATTCATGGCCAGAAACCCGTCCTCCGCCAGACGATAGGCGGCATCGGTCAGAAACCCCGCCCCCAGCAGATGGCCGGGCACCACATCCCCCTGGAAGGCATCGACGATAATCGCGCCGAACCGCCGGGTCGCGGGCAGCGCGCGCAGATACGCAGCACCGTCCGTCAGATGGCAGGCAATCCAGGGGGGCAGGCCGAAATGCTGGCGGGCGATGGAAAAGGCCAGCGGATTCACGTCGACCAGCTCGACCGAACGCTCCGCCCTGTCCAGCATGGTGGCCAGCGAACCGCCGCCACAGCCGATCACCAGCACCGGCTCGTCGGGCCGGGTCCCGGCCGGGGTCTGCATCAGGAAGCCGAACAGCGCATGGACATAGGGCGCATAGCTGATGCCGTCGGCGTCGCTCTCGCTCTGGCAGCAGCGCCCCTGCCAGTAGATACGGCTTTCGGTCCGGATATCCTCGCTGATCCAGATATCGCCCTGATCGCTGATATAATGGGCCAGCACCTCATGGTCGTCAGGGATGAAGGTCGCCGGCATGTCAGGGAACGGGCCCCAGCGGCGGACCTGACAACCGGTCGCGCAGATCGGCTATCGCCCCCGGCAGGGCCAGCCAGACTAGGACCGGCGCCAGCCCCAACAGCGCGCCCGCCCGCCACCAGCCATACGCCAGGGCCCCGGCCACACCGCCGCCGGCAAAGGACAGGACGATCCCGCCATGCAGCGCCAGAAGCTGGCGGACCTGCGCCATCCGCGCCGGGTCACCGTGCCTGCGCACGGCATCCAGCCAGTCCGCGAGCTCGATCCCGAAATCGGTCAGCATGCCGGTCATGTGCGTCGTCCGCACCCGTGCGCCAGAAATGCGGGTGACCGTCGCATTCTGCAACCCCATCAGAAAACTCAGCCCATAGGCCAGCACCGCACCGCGCAAACCGGCCCGCAACGCCATGTCCAGCGCCCCCAGCACGGCCAGCAGCCCCGCCTCCAGCAGGATACTGTACGCATAGATGGCCCGGTGCCGGCGATGCCGCCCGGCATTGGCCAGCAAGGCCGACAGGACCGCACCCGCCACGAAGGCGGCGACCAGCCCCAGGCAGGAAAGCGCCGACGACAGGTCGGCCGCGCGCACATCCATGGACAGGCTAGAAAGATTGCCCGTCATATTGGCCGAATAATAGCCGACCGCGAGAAAGCCGGCCGCATTGACCGCACCCGCCACCGCCGCCAGCGAACAGCCCAGCCGGCGGTCCATGACAAACGTCCGGGCGTCCCCCTCGCGCAGCAGCATCCTACCCACCCCGTTTCACGCCATCCGCCGCCATGAAGGATTGAAGCCCGGCATTCAGCGCGCGCTCGAAGGCGGCAAGCGTCTCTTCGCTGGCATAATGCTCGATCCCCTCGGCATCGATGCGGACATTTTCCGTGCTGATCCCCAGCGCGGTCAGAAAGGATTCGACGATCCCATGGCGCCGGCGCACGTCGGTGGCCAGCGCCTCCCCGGCCGGCGTCAGGAACACGCCGCGATAGGGCTTCTGCGTGACAAGCCCCTCATTGGCCAGCCGGGCCAGCATCTTCGCCACCGTGGGCTGGGAAACGCCGAGCCGCGCGGCGATATCGACCTGCCGGGCCTCCATGCCTTCATCGAGCAGATCGGCGATCAGCTCGACATAATCCTCGACCAGCACATTGCGCCGGGCCGCGCGATTGGCCCGAAATCCCTCGGATTGCACCTTCGCATCCACGATACGCGGCACTTTGGCGGCGGCCCCCGCTTGTCTTTTCAAAGGATTACTCTCGGCGAGACAATATTCCGCAAAGCATAAAACATTCCCTCCCTTCAGTCCATGAAGGCGACAGGGACGAATGCCTAGCCCAGGCCTCCCTCTTCCATGACGCTGGATACAGGGGCCTCGAACGTCCACGTCACGCCATCCGGCTCATAACGATAGGTGACCGACGCGCCACGCACGGCCCGCGGATTCCGCTCGATCACAGCCGTCCCGAACCCCCGGACGGCGGGCGCCTGCACAGGGGGGCCGCCTTTCTCCTGCCAGGCCAGGCAAAAGCGCTCATCGCCGCCCTGTTCCTGGATCGCCCAGTCTATCGTCACCGTTCCGCTCTCATTGGAGAGCGCACCATATTTGATGGCGTTGGTCGTCAGCTCATGGATCGCAAGCCCGATCCGTTCCGCCGTTTCGGGCAGCAGGCGCAGCCCGTCCACACCGTGCAGCAGCAGGCGCTTCTGGTTCACATCCCCGATCACCGCGGTCTGCGAGGCCAGCAGCGTCTCGATCGTGATGCCCGACCATTGCCCGTTGATCAGCAGGTCCTGGTTGCGCGCGATCGCGGCGATACGCTGGCCCAGGACCGAGACAAAGGGCGCCTGCGGGTCCGGCACGGTCCGCCGGATCAGCGCCTGCACCACGGCCAGCATGTTCTTGGACCGATGGGTCAGCTCATGCAGAAGCGACGCAATCCGCCGTTCGCTGGCGCGCTCCACGGTCACGTCGCGGGACACGCAGAGAATGGCCTCCACATCCCCTTCCGCGTTTTTCACCGGCGTCAGCATATTGTCCCAGTGGCGCGGGTCCTGACCCGGCAACTGGCTGACGCCGAGGAAACGCGCATTCTCCCCATGCCTCGCCTTCAGCAGCGCCTGACATCCCGCCGGATGCGACTCTTTGGGCAGCAGGTGAAGCCATTCCATGCCGAAGCCGGACGCCTCGCCGACGTCCAGCGCCAGGCAACCGGCCCGGTTCATCTGCAGCAGCGTCCCATCCGGCCGGAGGAGCTTGATGCAATCGACGCTGACATTCAGCATTTCCGCCTGGAACCTGATATCCCGCAGAAGCGCCAGCTCGCGCCGTTTGCGGGCATCGATATCCGTCAGACTATGCAGCCAGCGGCACACCCCATCCGCCCCACCGGGCAGCGGCCGCGCTCTCAGCAGAAACCAGCGCGCACCATCGACCGGATGCACAAGCCGCAGATCGCTCTCGCACCCGTCGCCGGACAGCATGGCCTCCCGCAATGCCTGATCGACCCGGTGCCGATCGGCCGGAAGAACCCACTCCCTCCATCGCGCCGAAGCAAAGACCGCCGTCCCGTATGCGCGCCAGGCCCTGTTGAAATAGTCATGAAGACCGTCGCTTCCGCAGACGCAGACCATATCCGGCACCAGATCCAGAGACCCGTACCGGTCTTCGGAAAATCCGTCTTCCTGCGGCATGCCTGCTTCTGATTGTCCAAACCTGTTCATCAGGGCCGATCGTATGGCAAGCCAGCTAACAAATTATGGCATCTGCTCCTCATGAAGGAAAATTCATCCCTCACCCGAGATCGTTTCGGGAAATCTCCTCTTCCCGGAGCCAGGCGGCCCGCATGCCCCGGGTGAGACAGTTGCTGTGGCGCCGGCTTCCTGCCATGCAGGCCGGATGACGCAAGACCGGGATTTTGAAATCTTCCTCGCCACCGCACCGGGCCAGGAAGACGCGCTGTGTGGCGAAATACGCCTGAAGGGCTTCAAGCAGCCGCGCGCCGTCCCCGGCGGCGTCGTCATCAAGGGCGGCTGGCCGGAAGTCTACCGGGCGAATCTGTGGGTGCGCGGGGCCAATCGCATTCTGGCGCGGATCGATGCCTTCCGCGTCGTCCATCTCGCCCAGCTCGACCACCGCGCCCGGCTCGTGCCATGGGCCAGCGTCCTGCGCCCCGACATTCCCTTCCGGGTCGAGGCCTCCTGCACCGGGTCGCGCATCTACCATGCCGGCGCCGCCGCCGAACGGATCGAGAATGCGATCCGCAAGACACTCGGCGCGCCCTGCTCGCCCGATGCCGCCCTCATCGTCCGGGTGCGGATCGACCATGATCTCTGCACGATCAGCATCGACAGTTCGGGGGAATTGCTGCACCGGCGCGGCCACAAGCAGGCCGTCAACCGCGCGCCGATGCGTGAAACCATGGCCTCGCTGTTCCTGCTGCAATGTGGCTATGACGGGACCGAACCGGTGTTCGACCCGATGTGCGGCTCGGGCACGTTCGTGATCGAAGCCGCCGAGATCGCAGCCCGGCTCAATCCCGGCCGCTCGCGCCATTTCGCGTTCGAACTGCTGGCCAATTTCGATGAACCCGCCTGGCAGAAGCTGCGTGACGTCAGGAGCATGCGCGTGCCCACGGCCCATTATTACGGCAGCGACCGCGATGCCGGCGCCATCACCATGAGCCGCGCGAACGCCGAGCGCGCGGGCGTCACCGCCTATACGACCTTCCAGCAGACAGCGATCAGCGACATCCGCCCCCCCTGCGAAACGCCGGGACTGGTCATCCTGAACCCGCCCTACGGCACCCGCATCGGGGACAGGAAGGCACTTCTCCCACTCTACCGCGCGCTCGGCCGCACGTTGGCGGCCCACTTCGCCGGCTGGCGGGTGGGGATCATCACCACCGAGCCCGGCCTGGCCCACGCCACCGGCCTGCCGTTCCTGCCCCCCACCGCGCCGATACCGCATGGCGGCCTGCGCGTAACGCTGTTCCAGACCGCGCCCCTCGCCTGATACGCTGGCAGCAGCGGCCTGCGGGCCGCCGCCAACGAGGCTTCCGGCGCAGCCTCCCAGCCCTTCGCGTGCGGATTTCCTGCCATGATCGACATTCGACAGATGCGCTATTTCGTGGTGCTGGCCGAAACGCTGCATTTCGGCCGCGCGGCCGAGCGCCTGCATCTGAGCCAGCCGCCCCTCAGCCGCCAGATCGCCGCCCTGGAAAAGGAACTGGGCGTCCGCCTGCTCGAACGTCATTCGCGCCACGCGACGCTCACCCATGCCGGACGCCGCTTCCTGGCGGATTCCAAGGCCGTCCTGGCCGCCTTCGACCAGGCCTGCCTCAACGCCCAACTGGCGGAACGCGGCCAGCTCGGGGAACTCTCGATCGGCTTCATGATGTATGCGACCTACACGGTCATTCCGGGCCTCGTGCGCCGCTATGTGGCGAATTATCCCATGGTCCATACCCGGCTGCGCGAGGTCGTCCCGGGCTCGCTCGCCGCCGATATCCTGGCAGGCCGCTTCGATGCGGGCATCATGTTCGATCCGGGCTTCATTCGTGGGCTGGAAACCAGCGCAATCCTGAGCGAACCCCTCTGCCTGGCGGTGCCCTCGGACCATCCACTTGCCGTCCGCCCGCTGATCGAGGCCAAAGACCTGGAAGACGAACCCCTGATCGCAGCGCCGGTCGAAGTCTCGTCGATGCTGCGCGACGCCATCGTCCAATATTGCCGGTCGGGCGGCTTCGAACCCACCATCCGGCTGGAAACCCAGCTCCAGCACACGATCGTCAACCTGGTCGCGGAAGGGCTGGGCATCGCCCTGGTCCCCCAGGGAATCCGGAAAGTGACAGTCGCCGGCACCATTTTCCGCGACCTCGAAGATGCGCCGATCGTCAACCATGTCGTCGCATGGCGGCCGGGAAACCTGAACCCCGCACTCGTTCCGTTCTTGAAGGAATGCGAACAAAAAGCCTAGAATATCCCGTTATATTTTCAGATAGTCTCTCAGCTTATATCCTGCCGGTCGTGGCAGAAGCACGCTGGGTCATGATCGTCGATCATACCGACAGCCTGCATCCAGGCATACACGATCACCGGCCCGACGAACCTGAACCCCCGCGCCTTGAGGGCCTTCGCCATGGCCTGCGACAGCGGCGATTGCGCCAGCACCACGCCGGTCGTGTTCCGGACCGGCGCATCCGGCACCATGCCCCAGGCAAACGCGGCGAAATCCTCGCCACGCTCCCGCATAGCCAGATAGGCCCGCGCATTGCCGATCGTCGCCTCGATCTTGGCCCGCGCCCGGATAATGCCGGGGTCCGCCATCAGGCGCTCCACATCCGCCGCATCGAAACGCGCAACACGCTCGGGGTCGAAACCCGCAAAGGCGCGACGAAACCCCTCCCGCCGGCGCAGCACGATCAGCCAGGACAGCCCCGCCTGGAACCCCTCGAGACACAGCATTTCCCAGAGCATCCGGCTGTCACGCACGGGCACGCCCCATTCCTGGTCATGATAGGCCCGAAGCAACGGGTCCGTCTGCGCCCAGCGGCAACGGGTCACGGCAAAAGATGCATCATCCATTCCGGGGCTATAGCATAAAACCCGCACCCACAGCACGCGGATGCCCAGCGTTCATGAACGCCGGAACCCGCCGCCGGCAAAACCCTTGATCCCATGGCGGCAGGGATGAAAACTGGCAGGCCGGGACCGGAAGGCGGATGGGCCCGAATGACCGGAAAGGACGCAGATTCCTGATGCGAAAGATCTTTCTTGTGACGGCAGGGCTCTTTCTGACAGCCGCATCCCTTGCACAGGGCGCTCCGCCCCCGGCCGGCCCGATTCCGACGCCCGCGAAAAAAAACCGGCCAGCTATCCAGACCCATAAGGTCGTCGAAGCCGCGAACGCCTTTCTCGGCACCTTCGATGCGCAGGGCCAGGCGGCGGTGCGGTTTCCCTTTGTCGCGGAGAAGCATGCGACGCTGGCACGGTTCCGCAGGAGCGCGCCCGGCGAACCGGCCATGCCGGTCACGGATGCCCAGGCCAATGCGCCGACAGCACGCGGACCAGGAATGGGGCCACCGGGCGGATTTATCGGCGAGCGTTACGGACACGCGGTATGGTCGAATTATCCGGTCAGTGACGTGCCGCGTCCCGGGGTGCAGATGGGGCATCTGACCCCAGCCCAGCGCGCCGCCGCCCTGCATCTGCTGGAAACCCTCCTGAGCGCGAAGGGTTACCGCAAAGTCCAGGACATCATGGGCGCCGACCAGGCGCTGGCGGAGAGCGGCACCCCCTTTTCCTCTGGAAAAGCCGTCTACACTATTGCAATTTTTGGAACTCCGTCCGAAACAGCCCCATGGATGGTGCAGTTCGGCGGCCATCATCTGGGGCTGAACGTCGTCATCGATGGCGAACATGGGGTCATGACACCGACCCTGACCGGGGCACAGCCGGCGGTCTATCAGGCGAACGGCCAGACGGTTCGCGTCCTGGCCGGCGAGAACGACAGGGCATTCGCCCTGCTGGACGCGCTGAATGAGGAGCAGCGCCGGCAGGCGATCCTGCCCTACAAGGTCGACGACCTGGTCTCCGGCCCGGGTCACGACGGCGAGACGATCGTTCCCGAAGGCATCAAGGGATCTTCCCTGACACCGGACCAGAAGGCGCTCCTGATGGGCGTGATCGGCGAGTGGGCCGGAATCATCAACGATGCCTATGCGGCACCCCGCATGAAAGAGATCCGCGACGATCTTGACAAAACCTGGTTCGCGTGGAGCGGACCGGTAACGCACGCACCCGGCCGGAACGGGTCCTCCTATTACCGGATTCAGGGCCCCCATCTTCTGATCGAATTTTCGCCGCAGGGCGTTGGCGGAGACGCGACAATGCATGTCCACACCATCTACCGCGACCCGACGAACAGCTACGGCAGCCGGTTTACGATCCGATGAGATACCGCACATGGATCGCCCCGGCGACGGCGATCGCGCTGATAGCAACAGGGTCTCCAGCCCAGGCGCACCGGCTGGACGAATATCTGCAGGCCACCACGATCAATCTGGCACGCGACCGGATCACATTGCATTTGCGGCTGACACCGGGGGTGGACGTGGCCGACAGGGTGATCCGGGACATTGACCGGGACGGAAACGGGCGGCTCTCACCGCAGGAACGACAGGCCTATGCCATGCGGATGGCCCAAGGCCTGTCCGTGTCGCTGAATAATCGCCCCGTCACGCTTCAACCTGGCGCAAGCAGTTTTCCAGACACCGATGCCATGAGAGCCGGCACCGGCATGATCGTTCTCCAGTTCGGCATATCCACCCGCCTCGCCAACGGGCCCTACCGCCTCACCTACCTCAACAACGCCCCCGGTCCCGAGACGGTCAGGCTGACAAACTGCTTGCTCCCGCAGGATACCTCCATTCACGTCCTCGCGCAGAAACGATCGGAAGATCAGTCCTTCTACCAACTCGATTTTCTCGTCGGCCCCGGAGACTCTGCACCACACGGAACCGACCGCACCGAGGCCGCTTCCAGTGTAACGACTCCCCTCACCGACCGTCCTCGACAAGTTTCCAGGAAATAAAACGGATGTGCGATGTTCCGTCATGCCCGCCAGTCGTGCGGATCGCGCCTGCCATCGTCCGGGCCACCATCGCGTGCAGTCAAACACACGGGAACGCACGGAGCCACCGACATGCCCCATGCGGTTCCCGTGCCGCCATGATCTATGGATTCCCGGTCAGCGGCGCAACCATTCGTCCCTGATCTTCCGCCGTGCAGCGCTTTTGGTCCAGCCCACCGGACATCCGCTGCTGTGCCGCGATTTCCCGCCACGCGGCGTCCAGCAGATCGGCATGAGCCGGGTCGCTGACAAACTGCGCGAAGACGACACTGCCTGTTACAAAGCCGGCCCAGACATCCGACGCCCAATGCACACCGCATACGACACGGCTTTCACCATATTCGCGTCCGCGTGCCAGAATCTGCCCGGTATGTGCGGGAAAAAGCGATGACAGCAGCAATGCGGCCGACCAGCCCGTGGTGGCGTGACCTGACGGATAGGCATAATCGGCCGCCGCATCCTCTTTGCGCGCAACGCAGATCGGGGCGTCGTTTCCGACAAAAGGACGCGGCCGACGCACGATATCCTTCTGGATCTTGACCTGCGCCTTGACCGCATCGCGCAGGGCGGACACCAGCCTGAACAGGGCCGGGTTGCTCTTGTCTGTCAGGGCATGACCGATCGCACAGGAAAAATCCGCCAGAAGCGCCTCGGGCCTGGCGTCCGCGTCCGAGCGCGCCAGTGCCCAGCGCGCGGTATCCTTGAGCTTGCGCGTTTCCGCGAAGACCGTGCGGTCATACACATCCATCGCTGAACCCTGTGCGGGCGGCACCGGCGCGAAAAGGGCTGGCGCCTCGGGCACATTCTGCGCATGCGCGGGAATGGCCTGCGCCGTCGCACAGAATCCGGCCAGGGCAAGGGCCGCCCGTCCGGTTGTCCTGAATCGGACCATGAATATATGTCTCCGGTAAAAAACGGCCTGCCGCGCGAGGCGGCGGGCCCAGGATAAGAGAACGCGACCGATTACGCGGGTCAGAACCCGATGGGCACCGAGATCGACCCGAAGAAGCCACGGCCAGGCTGGGTGTTCCACAGCGCCACCCCCTCGGCCGTCGTCCCATAATAGGAAAAGATCTTTTTACTATCGGCCAGGTTTGTCACACTGAGCTGCAGCTTGATCGGCGGCACGGAATGATCCTTGCCATGGACCGTGTAGCCGATCGAGACATCGAGCTGGTTGAACGGGTCCAGCCCGTTCATGGCCTTGCCCGCTGAGCTGATCACGCCGGCCCGCGCGCCGATCCATTTATCGACCACCGAGGCATAGAGCCCGTCATGCTCATAGATCAGCCCTCCCGCCGCCGTGGAATCCGGCGCATTGGCGATCGGCGCGCCGGTGCCCTGGGTCTTGGACTGGTTGAGGCTGCCATTGGCGAACAGCGTGAAGCCCGCACCCAGATGATAGGACGCCTCACCTTCGATCCCGTAATAATCGATGCCGCCCTGGTTGTAATAGACCGTCATCGGACCATAGCCCGGAACGTTCTGATTGGCGCTGGTCACGAAATTGCTGAAGTTGATGTAATACACGTCGGCCGACAGGGTGAAGCGCCGGCTCTGCCAGGCGGTGCCGATCTGATAATTCATGGTGTTTTCCGGGCTGACCTTGTTGGCTGCCGGATTGGGTGTGTAGAAATAGGCGGCATCCGGCGCCAGGAAGCCGCGCGCGATCTGCAGATAGGCCGACCAGTTCGGGTTGACCATGTAATGCACATTCAGCGACGGCATGGGCGCGCCGTAGGTCTGGTCGTAATTGAGCGGCGTGCCGGTCTTCTGATTGACGGGCGCATTGATCTGGCGAACCATCAGCGCGTATTTGAAGCCCGGCGAAATCTCCAGGTTCGGCAAGGGCCGGAACGTCAGTTGCACATAAGGCTGCGCACTGAGATTCTGCAGCGTCATGAGTCGGTTGAGGGGCACCGTCTGATTGGTGAACATGCCGGTCGCCCAGTTGATGTTGCCCTGCTGGCGGGTATCGGTCTGGTGTTCCAGCCAGAAGCCGAGATTCAGCTTCGCCAGGCCAAAATCGCGCTTGACGGCGAACGTATCGCCCCAGGCGCGATAATCCTGCCGCATTGCCTGGCCGTATTCGCAACCCGGGCCTGAATTATAGGTCATCTTGCCGGCACCGTACGTTCCGCCGCACGCGACGACCTGCCCATTCCAGACCGGCGCGGCATTGAGATACTGCGCCTGGGTGGTGCCGTTCACGTCATTTTCGTTATGGCCGTGATGGTAATAGGCATAGGTGTAGATTTTATTGTCGATGCTCCAGCCACCGCCGATATCGGAATTCAGGCCGATATACGCCATGTCGGTCTGGATGGTATCGACATTGTATTTGAAGTAGTTCTGCGAATTCGGATTGTTCGATAGACCGTAATCGGAACCGTAAGCGGCGATTTCGCCTGTCGTCACGCCAGGCGGCACGTACTGGACGATGTTGTTGTACATCCCCATGAAGGTCAGCGTGGTGCGGTCGCTGATCGGCTGGATCCATTTTCCGTAGAAATTGTAACGCTGCTGCCCGGCATAGGTCTGGTAGCCGTCGCTCTGCACGCCACCGGCATCAAATACGAACGATGCATTGTTCAGCTGCTTCATCCGGCCGCTATTGAACTCGCCGCCATAGGTATAGGTATTCCAGGCCCCCATGCTGCCATAGGCTTCGACCGCGCGCCGGTCGGTCGGCGCCTTTCCGTTCACCCCAATGGTACCGCCGAACGTCGCATAGCCCATGGTGCTGGCATCGCCCGGGCCGCGATCGACGCTGATATCGCCCAGATCATGTGCGGTATAATAGCTGGTGGTGTGATGGGTGAAGTTGTTGCCGTCGGCGAATGGTATGCCATCGAACAGAACATTATACTGACCGTCCGAAAATCCGCGGACCGACACCTTGTTTTCCGCCAGGCCCGGCCCGTTCGATCCGATGGTCATGACGCTGGGCGCAAGCGCCACCATGGTGTCGTAACTGCCCGACGGCGGGATGTTGTTCTCGATAAAATGCTGGCTGATGACCGATGTGGGCTGGAAGGCTTCCAGCGGCGCCTTGGTCGGGGCCTGATAGGCAGCGGAATCGACTTTCGTGCGGCCGATCGTCTCGATCTGCTCGCCCTTCGGCGCGGCGGCGGCGGCCACCACCTGGCCGTCCGTCTTCGCCGCCACCGGCGTCACCCGGCCTTTCTTCTGCATAGTGTCGCGGGACTCATCGGCGGCCGGCGCGGCGTGGGTGACGGATACGCCGGACATCACGCCCATGCAGACCAGCGCGGTAGAAGCCAGGCCACGTGCCTTGCGCCCCATCAGACGGCGTGACGATCGCTGACGAAAAAGAACAGGTTGTAGCATTTGACCCTCGGAATAGCCGCCGTCCGCCTCGGACCCTCCGTAGCGATCACGACACGATCGGCCTTCTATCACGCGACTCAAATCATTTGAGTGAAATTGATATTCCAGTTTTATGAAGAAAATATTTTCTTATCTATATTTTGCCTCTCATTCTCAAATAAAATTGCAAAAATGTCACGGTTTACTGAAATAAAATATCTACTGCTTAAAAAGTGAGAAATGTAGTTAAAGCTACAAACCTCCATCCGGACACGGCTCACCGTGCCAGATGGTCCAGCCTTAGCCGTCCCCGCGCGTCGCTGAGCCGCGCCGATGTCAGGATGGCGGACAGGGTGGCGCCGATCATGTTGCCACTGACGATCAGGCTCATCAGCACGATCTGGTATTTCGACGCATCGAGCGGATTCATCCCGGCCAGGATCTGACCCGTCATGATCCCCGGCAGGGTGATGACCCCCGCGGCAGCCATCTGGTTCAGGGTCGGGATCAGCGCGGTACGGATCGACTGGCGGATCAGGCTGTTCATCGCCTCGGCGCGTGTCGCCCCCAGAATCAGCCGCGCCTCGATCGCGGCACGCTCGCGCGAGACCATGGACAGAAGCGTGTTCATCGACAGGCTGGTCGCGTTCATCACATTGCCCAGCAACAGGCCCGTCATCGGAATGGCGGTGCGCGCCTGGTACCATGGGTGCGGCTGCAACGCCGTCAGCAACCCGACCAGCACCACGATGATTGTGCCCGTCGCCGTACTGAACCCGCCGATTCCGAAATGCCACACCGGCGTCAGCCGCGCGACCTGGCGCGACCCGACCTCGAACGTGGCCGCTGAGAACATGAAGGCCAGCACCAGCAAGGTCAGCCAGACCGACGACCGGCCGAAGACGAACAGCAGCACGCTTCCCGTCAGCACCAATTGGGCCGCCATGCGTATGGCAGCGACGATCAGCGTGCGGTGAATGCCCAGCGACAGCACCAGCGACAGCGCCACGCAGCCGACGATCAACCCGCCCGCCAGGATCATGTCGCCGGTATCCAGCAGAATCGGCGTCATGAATCCGCTCCGACAAAATGCCCCTGCGCCAGTTCGCGGCGCAGGTCGGCCATCCGCACGGCCTGCGCCGCATCATGCGACACCAGGACGATCGCGGTCCCTCCGGCCATGACGTCACGCATCATCGCCTCCACCATCAATGTCGTCCCGCCGTCCAGGGCGGAACAGGGTTCGTCCATCAGCAGCGCGCGCGGCGCCAGGCGCAGCCCGCGCACTAGGGCCAGGCGTTGCCGTTCGCCGGTGGACAGGCGATGCACCGGATCGTTCAGCACCCCGGCACGCAGGCCGGCCTTCGCCATCAGTTCGCGGGTCAGCGCATCGTCGGGCATGTGGTCCAGGACCGAATCCGACCACCAGCCCGGCTCGGCCGGCAGGTACACGACCTGCCGCCGCCAGCGGTGGGCCGACATGGCGGAACAGAATCGCCCGTCCAGCGCCACGTCGCCCTGATGGGGGTCGAGATCCGCCATCATGCGCAGCAGCACGGATTTGCCGGCGCCGGACATGCCGGTAATGACCAGGCACGCTCCCGCCGGCACGTCGAATGCGAATGGCCCGGCATGGGCATTGCGCAAGGCACGCACGGACAGACCCCGCGCCAGGACATCGCCGGCCTGCGGCGCGGAAACGCCTTCGATCACGCTGATACCACCCGTTCGGTTCGACACGACTCAGGACGCCGGATAGGCGAAGAGATGCTGACCGTCGAACGTCAGAAAAGCCTGCTCGGGCGGGCTCTCGGCCTCCAGACTATGCACCGACCAGTCCAGGGACGGCAGATGCCACAGGGTGCGCCAGCGCCCCGCCTCGAACGTCATGTCCATCCGCATCGCGACATGACCGCGCGCCCCCCGCCGCACACCTTCGGGACGCAGATAGGCGCAAGCCGGTCCCTCATTGTCCACACCGACCGGCGTCACGTCCTGAAACCCGCCGGCACCGTCGAACCCCCATTGCCTGTCACGGCGGCGCAGCATGACCGGCAACGCGCCCTCGGCGCCGGTCATGCGCGCGATGCGCGGCGAAAGCGGGCGGCGGTACAGCCCGTCCGGCGCGGCATCCTGCACGATCTGCCCGCCTTCCAGCATCAGGACACGGTCGGCCAGGCGCCAGACATCGACCGGATCGTGGGTCACGAACAGTGCGGAACATCCCGTCTCGCGCACCAGGCGGCGGATCTGGTCGCGCATGCGGCCGCGTACCTCGACATCCAGCCCGGACAAGGGTTCGTCCAGCAGCAGCAGGTCCGGCCGCGCCGCAAGCGCCCGTGCCAGGCCGACCCGCTGCTGCTGGCCGCCCGACAATTGCGCGGGATAGCGTCCCTCCAGCCCCGCCATGGACACGTCACGCAACAGCGCGCGGGCCCGCTCCCCCCGGTCACGCCCGCGGCCGGGCATGGCCGTCACGATATTGTCCAGACAGGTCAGATGCGGCCACAACGCATAATCCTGAAAGACCATGCCCAGCCCGCGCCGTTCCGGCGGCACGAAAATACCGTCGGCATGACTGTCGACCCGCCTGCCGCGCAGTGTCACGCACCCTGCATCGGGCCGTTCCAACCCCGCGACCAGGCGGATCAAGGTCGTCTTGCCGGACCCGGAACCGCCCATCAGCAGCACGAACTGCCCGCGCGGAACATCCAGGGTAATGCCGCGCAGAACCCTTGTCCGACCATGGGATTTCACGATTCCATCCAGCGACAGGATGTTTTCAGACATTCTCTTGCTCCAGGGTCTGGGCTTTCCACGCGTTTCCGGCCCCACGCGTCCGTTCCGGTCCGGAACCAGTCGCCAGACGAGGCACCAGGACGATGGCAGCCGCCGTCACAGCGAGGCAGATCCCCATCGCGACCAGCGCCAACCGGGCCTCGGCACCGTAGTGCAATGTATCATCCAGAGACAGCAGCCTGACCCCCAGGGGCGCACTGCCCGCAGGGTACAGGATTTCCGACAGCGGCAGTTCGAAGAACAACGTCACGAACACCATGCCCCACGCCCAGGTCAGCCGCCGGAGCAGCAGCGGCACATAGATCCGTTCCACCCGCCGCACCAGCGACACCCCATGCACCCGCGCAGCCTCCCCCAGCCCGCGATGCAGGTGCGCGAACGGCGCATCGAGAAAGCGGATGGCGATCGGAAGATGGCTGGCAGCATAAGCCAGGATCAGCAGGGCCGGCGTGCCGTACAGGGACAGGACGCGGCCATTGAACGCGATCACATAGGCAGCACCGAGTATGACGCCCGGCACCGCCATGTTGGCCGATGTCAGCCACAGCAGCATGCGCGCCACCACACGCCCCGAACCGTCGGCCCGCATGCGCCCGCCCAGGATGAGAGCAGCCAGCAGAACGGCAAAGACCGCCGAAACGAAAGCATAGCGCAGCGACAGGCCGATCCCGCGCCACCCTTCCCCGTCGATCAGCAGCTCATCGCCGGCGCCGGCGTCACCCATGGCCTGCACCGCCAGGGCCAGCAGCGGCACCACCACTCCCGCCAGCAGGATGCCCACCGTCAGAAACCACGCCAGCACGGTCATGCCCCGGCCGCAGGGCACGACGTCGGGGCGGTGCCGATACCCCCCGGCGGTCGCCATGCCGCGCCGTGCCAGCGCGGCCTGCATCGCCAGCGCCGCCAGGGCCAGCAGCACCAGAACCCAGCTCAGCCGGGCAGCCTGGGTGAAATCCAGCGGAACGGTCGAGAGATCCTGGTAGATGGCATAGATGACCAGCGGCATGTGCGCCTGCGCGCCCAGGGTCGCCGCAATGCCGAAATCCTGTGATGCGGCCACCATCTGTACCATGAACATGCTGCCGGATACCGGCAGCAGAAGCCGCAGCGTCAGCCAGGCGCGCCGCCATGCCGCAGGCACATGCACGCGCGACGCCGCGTCCATGTCCGCACCGACCGCATGCCATCCCGCACGTGCCGCCACCGACGAAAAAGCCAGCCCCTTGACCGTCAGCAGCGCAACGATCCCCGCCTCGCCATAGAACAGACGGCCGGCCGCACCATCGGCCAGGAACGGCACGGCCACCACGATCTGCCAGCCCATGGTCAACAGGTAGCTGGGCATCAGGAACACGCCCCACAGCGCCGCGGACAGCAGCCCCGCCCCACGCCACCGCCGGCGTTCCAGCAGGAAACCGACCAGAAGCCCCGGCGGAATGACCAGCAGCCCGGCTTCGGTGCTGAGCCGCACGGTGTTCCACAGCGCCCCCGATGACAGGCCGAGGCCGGACGCCGCCCCCAGACCAGGCAGCGGCGCCAGGTCCGGCATCAGCGGCAGCAGCAGGAAACGCGCCAGCGGATAGAGGAAACTGACCGCGATAACGGCACCGAACAGCACCGACGGCCCGCAGCTTCCCATGGAGCCGATCAAACGCCGCATGCCGCTCACCGCATGATTTCCTGCTGGAACCACCCGGTCACGTCAGCCTGGCGCGGTCCCCAGACATCCGGGTCCGGATGCGAGAGGACAATCCCGCCCGCATCCGGCAGGTCGGGCTGGGTGGGCCGGGCGGTCACGGGCCAGAACAACCGCTCGGCACCCGGCAGGCGCATGCGCCGGGACTGGATATCGGGGCGCATGATGAAACGCAGGAAAGACGCAGCCTCCTGCTGGCGGGCGGGTGGCCGGTCCGCCGCCACCGCCGCGACCGCGGGCAGGACGAAAGCCGGAGAGGGAATATCAACGACATAGTCGGGATTGGCGCGTGCCAGGGCAATCGCTGCCGTACTCTGCACGATCGCGGTCCCGATCCGCCCCGCCCGCAGCGCCACCAGGACCGATGGGTTGGAGGGCCCGACCAGCAGCCCACCCGCAACCATCCGCCGCAACGCCGCCTGTCCCGCCGGCCAGCCGCCATTCAACGCCAGCATCCCGGCCAGAAGCGGATAGGCCGGGCCGGACAAGGCCGGATTGGCCATCCCCACGCGCGCGGCCCCCATGACATCGCGCCAGTTTCGTGGCGCGTGGCCCTGGTCGCGGCGCGACAGGAAAACGCCCGCCAGCGTAAAGCCGGTCACCTCATAGGATCTGTCAGCCGGCAGCAGGTCTCGTCCGGTCGGCGTCCAGTCCAGCTCCGGCGCCGTGCCATGCGCCAGCAGGCCCGCCCGATCCAGGGCCACGGCGCCATCGTCGCCCTCGAACCACACTGCGTCCCAGCGCGGATGATGCGCCTCGGCCGACACGCGCGCCAGCAGCATGCCGCCAGACATCACCAGCACGGTTGCCGGCCGACCGGTTTCGCGGGCATAGGCGGCGGCGATGGCAGGCGCCGCGCCGACCGAGCTGTAAATGACCAGCCCCGGCCCACGCCCGCCCGTCAGGCTGGCCAGACACCACAGAACCAGCAGCAGCAGCGCGATGGAAGCCACACGCACGCCTGTCATGTCGGTCCCGTCATCCTGATCCGCACTCCGTAGCCGATGCAACGTAATTCCTCTACAATTGTCGCAAACACTACGGAATGAAGGTTTGATGAACTTGGTGTCCCGACCTGCCCCGCCTGCTATGTCGGCTCGTTCGTGACGAATCCGGAGGCCCGAAACGTCTTGAAACCCGACCCGATCGCCGAGAGCCTGCGTCCCGACTCAGGACTGACCCCGATGGCGCGTCGGGTCGTGCAGTTCATCCACGCCAACCGTCCTCTGGCCCTGGCCAGTTCCGCGGCCGAATTGGCCGAACGGATCGGCACCTCCGATGCGACCGTGATCCGCTCGGTGCAGGCCATGGGATTCGACAGTCTGGCGGCCCTGCGTGCCGCATTGATCGCCAGCCTGACGCATGCGCGCGACCCGGCATCGGCATTATCCAGGACGATCGAAGATATCGGTTCGGACCTCGACGACGCAGTCGGCGGCATCCTGCAGACCCATGCGGACATGGCGGCCGCCCTGCAACATCCAGCCACGCGCCGGCATATCGCCGATGCCGTGCGGGCGCTGCATCCCTGTCCGCGCATCGTGGTCTTCGGCATCGGTCCCTCCAGGGGACTGGCCGACTATATCTGCCGGGCCCTGAACCGAAACGGCCTCACCAGCCTGCCGATCGGCACCACCGGCCGCGCCTTCGCCGACGATCTGGTCGCGCTGCGTCCGGGCGACGGCATCATCATCATGGCCTACGGGACGCTGTATCGCGAAATCGCGCTCCTGTTTCGCGAAACCCGGCGAATGGGCCTGCCGGCCGTGCTGGTCACCGACCGGATCGCGGCGGCCGATGTGCCGCCCGGCACCGTCATCGTGTCGGCAATGCGCGGCAAGGAGGAACATATCGCCCTGCATTCAGCGACAGTGGCCGTTCTGGAAGCCATTGCCTTCGGCCTGTCGGTCGCCCGTCGCGACCATACAGTGGCAACACTGGACCGCCTGAACGATTTCCGGAATCAGATCGAACGGTTCTGAGAAATTCTTTGGAAATGCGCGCTGGCAGGCAAGAACGGTCCGGAAGAGGACGGAGGCGGATTCCAGGCGATTTTACATAGCGTCGCGCGACAGTTGGTCATGGCCCGGGGGACTGACCGGCCTGGATGCGTGCCCTGTTCTCGCATGGAAGGGTGATCAGGCAGCGCAGGCCTGGCCTGTTATCGGTCAATGTGATGGCGCCACCATGCAGATGGACGATCGCGCGGACCATGCTGAGCCCCAATCCATTCCCCGCTTCCGAACGACTGTTATCGAGCCTGACGAAACGGTCGAACACCCGCTCAAGATCGCCTGCGGGAATGCCGCCGCCATTGTCGGAAACGATAAGCTGCACACCGCTTTCCCCGACCGAGACCTCAAGCATGATCGTGCTGCCCGACGGTGTGTGATGAATCGCGTTTTCCAGAAGATTCGCGAGCATCTGGCGCAGCAGAACCGGCTGCCCCATCATGATCGCCTCAGGCGGGTGCCTCACGCGCAGAGTCTGCCGATGGTCTTCAACGATCGGCAGATAAACCTCCACCATTTCGCTGACCAGGACGACAAGATCCACCGCACTGAACTCGTCACTCTGCGTCCGGGCCTCGATCTGGGCCAGGTCGAGGAGCGAGCCGAAAATCTCCAGCGCCCTGTCGAGTTCATCTATCGAAAGATCGATCTGGTCTCTCAGCCCATCGACCGTCTCTTCACGATCCCTTGCCCTCTCCAGCCTGTGCCGCAGGCGTGAAAGGGGGCTGCGCATGTCATGGGCGATATCGTTCGACACCTGGCGCAGGCTGACGATCAGGGTTTCATTCTGCCCCAGCATCGCATTGAGGCTCTGCGACAGATGGTCGAACTCGTCGCCCGTACCGCGCAGCGGTATACGGCGCGCGATATTGCCGCGCATGATGCTGCGCGCCGTCATGCTGATGCTCTCGATCCGCTTCAGGACCGCATTGCTCAGCAGCATGCCACCGGCCAGGCCCAGGATCATGAAGCCGAGGGAACTCCAGGCAACCGTGTTCCACAGATCATGTCTCAGTTGTGTCAACTGCGACGCGTCGATCCCGACAAAGTAATAGCCACCATCGGAGAGTCGATATCCCTCACCATAGACCGCGACCCGATGCGAATCCGGGGACAATTGATGCGCCCAGGACAGCCATCGCGGCCCGGTGACCGGCCGCAGATGCAGCATGTTGCCCGCGATAACGGTCTGTTCCCTGTCCTGCAAAAGATAGAAGAATCCCGGCTCGTTCCGGACAAGGGCTTTCACCACGGGCAGAAAATGGCTGACATCGGGCTGTCCCGCCGCGGCAAAGGTCTCTTCGCCTTCGTTGGTGATCGCCCGGCGGATCTGGCGCTCGAACAGATGCTGGTTATGAAATCCCGTCAGGATGGTGATCAGCATGCCGGAGAGCAGGAAGAAGCCGACGAAGCTGGTCACGATCCGGAAAGAGGATGTGCCGGCAATCTGCCTGATCGCGGCGATCCCACGCCTAGGGGTCAAGGTCGGACTCTTTCATCACATAGCCGGCCCCCTTGATGGTATGGATCAGCGGCCTGTCATGTCGCCCCAGCTTCTCCCGCAACCGGGAGAGATGCGTTTCGACGATATTCGTGCGAACCGGGAAATCCATGTTCCACACATCCTTCAGCAGCATCCGGCGCGAAATCATCGTTCCGGGGTTGCGCATGAAATATTCAAGAAGCTTCAGCTCCTGCGGCTGCAGATGGATCTTTTCTCCACGCCTCGTGACCTCCCGGGTCAACAGGTCAAGCGCGACATCGGCGACGCACAGCATTGTCACATGCTGGCCCGGCGTGAACCGGCGCAGCAATACCTGCACCCGCGCGGCAAGCTCCCGCAGCGCGAACGGCTTGATCATATAATCATCGGCGCCATGGCGAAGACCGCGGACGCGACTGGATACCCCGTCCATCGTCGTCAGAAACAGCACCGGCGTCATGATGTCGCGTTCACGCATCTGGGTCAGGATCTCCAACCCGCTCATCCCCGGAAGCATCCGGTCGAGAATCACGATGTCCCATCGCTCCGAAAGGGCACGCCGTAATCCGTCCGGCCCGTTCGCGACAGCAAAGACATCGATATCATGCTCCGCCAGGCCTTCCCGCAGATACGCCGCCGTCGCCGGGTCGTCCTCGACCAGAAGCAGGCGCGCGCGCGCAGTCAGGGCCATCGAAACAGAAAGATCATCTGGCTTGTCTCTCCTCCTTGCTGTTGTCCGTCAGGCCGCCAGCCAGACGAAACGCGCGGCATAGTAGCAGCAGAACCCGCGGAGAAAGCACCAGTAATGGCCTGAGCGGCCCTGGTTGGCATTTGTTAATTTTTCGATTGCAACGCTTTGGAAGAAGATGCCGACAGGTTTATGCCATCGGAAACGACAATGGACGTCCGTCTCGCCGCCTCTTTGGCGTCTCTTTTTTATGCTGTCTTGACCGGCGTGGTCCTCGTTGTCTGGTACGGTGCGTTCTAGGCGGCACGCCATGGCGATTATCGTATCATATTTACCGGGGACAATTTCCTCCGGGCCCGACCGAAGGATGAACAATATAGCGCCACCCGGCCCAGATAGAGATAGATGACCGGCGTGGTATAAAGTGTCAGTGCCTGGCTGACAGCCAGCCCCCCGATGATCGCGATGCCAAGCGGCCGCCGCAGCTCCGCGCCATAGCCATGTCCCAGGATAAGCGGCAGCGCCCCCAGCGCGGCGGCGAATGTCGTCATCATGATCGGGCGGAACCGGAGCAGGCAGGCCTCACGCATCGCCTGCTCGGGCGGGACGCCACGTTCGCGCTCGGCATCCAGGGCGAAATCCACCAGCATGATGGCGTTCTTTTTGACAATGCCGATCAGCAGGATCACGCCGATCATGGCCATCAGCGAGAAATCCTCCCCGAACACCCACAGGGCCACCAGCGCGCCCACCCCGGCAGAGGGCAGGGTCGACAGGATCGTCAGCGGATGGACGTAGCTTTCATACAGAATGCCCAGCACCATATAGACCGCCGCCAGCGCGGCGACGACCAGCAACGGCTCGCTGCTGGAGGAACTCTGCAGCTGCGCGGCATTCCCGACAAACGCACCATGGATCGAAGGGGGCAGATGCAGGGCGCGAACCTGCGCATCCACAACCTGCATGGCCCGGCCGAGGGGGACGCCCGTCGGCAGGTTGAAGGATATGGTGGTCGCGACTTCCTGCCCCTGATGATTGATGGCAAGCGGCGTCAGACCCGCCGTGGTGCGGGTGACGAAGGTCAGCGGCACCATCGTTTCCGCGCCGGTCGATACGGCTGATCCGGTCGAGGCCGAGCGACCGCCCGCCAGCGTGTTGGCGATCTGGTTGAGAAAGGATTGTGCACCCTGCGCGCTCGCGGCACTCGTCGCCGCGGCTATGCGGACCCGCACGGTATTGGACTGCGTGCCGCCAGGCGGACTGCCGCCGGAAGTGCTGATCCACGCCTGCCGCAGGGAAGACGGGTCCTGCCAGAAACGGGGGTCGACCTCCATGACCACGCGATATTGGTTCAGGCTGTTATAGATGACGGACGCCGCGCGCTGCCCATAGGCGTCGAACAGCATGTTGGAGACAAGCTGCGGCGTCAGCTGCATCCTGGCTGCCAGATCCCGGTCGATGGCAACGTTCACCGCCTGTCCGCCCAGCAGCACGTCGGACGACACATCCATAAGGGCCGCCTGATGGGTCAGCGCGGTCGTCAGCCTCTGGGTCCAGTCATAGAGTTCCGCCGGATTGTCGCCCTGCAGCGTATATTGATAGGCGGCGTTGCTGGGCCGCGCGCCGATGCGGATGGCACCGCGCTGCAGGGCGAAGAAGCGGGCGCCCGTCATACTCGCCAGCCGCCGGTTCAGATGGGCGATGGTTGTCGACGGCGGATAGGGGCGCCGGGACTTGTCGGTCAGGCGAATGAAGATATTCCCCTGGTTCGAAGATCCGCGACCGCCCAGAAAGCCGGCCACGGCCGCCACATCCGGGTCCTTCAGAAGCGCGGCCTGCGCCTCGTCCATCTTGCTGGTCATCGCCTGGAACGAAATGACCTGGTCCCCCATCACGCGGCCCAGCAGCATGCCGGTATCCTCGTCGGGAAAGAGGCTCTTGGGCATCTGCGTATAGACCACGATCGTCAACCCGACCGTTGCGGGCAATGTCAGCACCATGATGCGCCTGTGACGCAGGGACCATTCAAGGCTGCCTGCATAGGCACGCAATACCCTGTCATGGACCTGCTCCAGACGGGTCGCGAACCGCCCCGGTGCCTGCGGACCGGCCCGCACGATCCGCGCACAGAGCATGGGCGTGAGACTGAGGGACAATGACAGGGAAACGAGGAGACTGACCGAAACCGTCATGGCGAATTCATGGAACAGGCGGCCGGCAATCCCTCCCATCAGGAGGATCGGCAGAAAGACCGCGATCAGCGAAAGGGTAATCGACAGGACGGTAAAGGCGACTTCACCCGCCCCCCGGATAGCGGCTTCAAAGGGCGGGGTACCCTTTTCGACATGGCGACTGATATTTTCCATGACCACAATGGCGTCATCGACCACGAATCCGGTCGAGATGGTCAGCGCCATCAGGGACATGTTGTCGAGCGAATAGCCCAGCATGCTGATTACCCCCAGCGTGCCCATGATGGACGTGGGAATGACCAGCGCCGGCACGCATGTCGTCCGCCATGTCCCGAGAAACAGCAGAACCGTCAGCACGACGAGCAGGACGGACAGGACAAGCGTCATGCGCGTGTCGGCCAAAGATGCCCGGATCGTCAGCGAACGGTCCATGACCGTCTGCAGGTCGATCCCCGGCGGAAGGGAAGCCTGGAGACGCGGCAGCGTCATGTTGATCTGGTCGAGGGCCTGTACGATATTCGCCCCGGCCTGCATGAACACCTGCACGACAATGGCGGGCTTGCGGTCGAAATAGCCGGCATTGCGCACATCTTCGACGCCATCCTCCACCTGCGCGATATCCGTCAGCCGTACCGGCCGGCTGTTTCGCCAGGCGACGACGAGGTCACGATAGGCCTGCGCACTCCGCGCCTGATCGTTTGTCTCCAGCATGAAGCGCCTGTCCCCCTGGTCGATGAAGCCCTTGGGCGTATGGGCGTTCGCCGAAGCCAGGGCCGCGCGGATATCCTCGAACCCGATGCCGAACTTGTACAGTGGCAAAGGGTTCATCTCGACGCGCACGGCAGGCAGGGCGCTGCCGCTGACCTGCACCTGCCCAACCCCCTTCACCTGCGCCAGGCGCGGAAGGATGAGATTGGACGCCTGATCGTAGAGCTGGGGCAGCGTGTAGGTATCCGACGTCAGCGCAAGGATCAGCGATGGCGGCCCGTTGGGATTGGCCTTCGAATAGCTCGGATTCTGGCGAAGCGTGGTCGGCAGATCCGCCCGTGCCGCCTGGATCGCGGCTTCCACGTCGCGCGCCGCACCGTTGATGTCGCGCGAAAGGGCGAATTGCAGCGTGACGCGCAACTGCCCCTGGCTGGACTGGGACGTCATCTCGGTCAGGTCGGCAATACTGCCCAGATGCCGCTCCAGCGGTTCGGCGATGGAACTGGCAATCTGCTCGGGCGAGCCTCCGGCCTGCTGGGCCTGAACCTGGATGACGGGAAAATCGATATTCGGCAGGTCCGCGACGGGCAGCGCGATATAGCCGACGACGCCGCACAGAATGCAGGCCACACTCAGTAATGTGGTCGCCACAGGCCGGCGGATAAAGACAGTCGTCAGAAACATCGCGCATACTCTGGATTCCACCGGGTAGACAGCAGGATGCGGCGCATCCCAGGGTGGTGGTCATCGTCTTCCGACAGGGAATGTCCGTCCCGAAATATTGTGCGTCCAGCACATGAACCCTAAAATCTTCCCAACCGGCTCAGCGATATTCATTTACATGACCGACCCAGGTCCGCCTTTTCAGCATTGGGACGTTTTAACCTGACGGGAACGCGATCCCGGGCGTCATGTCGGGCCCGCCCGCATCCAGCTTTCCACTGTCGCCAGTTCATCATATGGGCGCACTTCGTCGATTGTGATACGTCCCTCATAGATGCAGCCGCTTTCCCCATCGAGCGTGATCTCCGCCCCGCTGTCGAAACGCCTTCCCGCGATCACACAGCTTTTCCGGTCGGGCGCAACCACCAGGTCGGCGCATCCGACAATGGCGACCTTGCCAAGCTCGCGCGCCACGACCGCCGCATGGCTGGTACGGCCGCCATGCGCCGCAAGCAGCCCCTCGGCACTGGCGATCCCTTCGATATCCTCGGTCAGGAGGTCATTGCTGACCAGGATGGCCGGCCGCCCCTGCCGGGCAAACTGCCGGGCGCCATCCGCGCTCATGACAATGGCACCCGTCGCGGCCCCTATCCCGGCCGGCGTTCCTTTGGCAATCGCATCGCCATGCGCGCCCACCACGCACCGGCGCGTGATCGCGGTGTAATCCAGCCCTTCCAGCTGCCGCAGCGCCTCTTCGACGCCGATCAGGCCCTCGCGCACCATATCGACGGCGATCTTCAGCCGCGCCCAGGCGGACCGTTTGCCCGAGCGGGTCTGCAACAGGAAAAGCCGCCCGTCTTCCACGGTGAATTCGAAATCCTGCATATCGTGGAATCTGTCTTCCATCTGCCGGGCGACATGCTCCAGGCCCTGTGCGACCTGCGGCATGATGCGGGACAGCGTGATGGCGGGGGTGACACGCCTGCGGCCGGACACCACATCATCGCCCTGGGCATTGAAGGAAAAATCCAGATAAAGCCGCTTCTCGCCCGTCGCAGGATCACGCGTGAATCCCACGCCCGATCCCGATTTCGGTCCCGAATTGCCATAGACCATGCGCTGCACGGTTACCGCCGTCCCAGGCAGGTCCGTCAGGGACCTGATCCTCCGATAGGTTTTCGCGCGCTCCGACTCCCATGACCGGAATACCGCATCCACCGACAGCAGAAGCTGCTCCATGGGCGTGTCGGGAAAGGCCCGTCCGGACATGTCCTCGAAAATATCGAGATACCGCAATGCCAGACCGCGCAGGGACAAGGTATCGAGGTCGGACAGGCCCCCCGCCTGCCCGGCCAGCAGGGCATTTGCCGATGCATCCGCGAAGGGCGCCGGGTCCAGGCCGTGCACGACCTGCCCGTACGAGCTGACCAGTCGCGCATAACAGTCCCAGACAAGGCGGGGATCGCCCGTCAGCGCCATCATCCCCGGCAGGGTCGTGCGCGTCAGCCCCACATTCAGGATCGTATCGAGCATGCCGGGCATCGAGATGGGGGGACCCGAGCGGACCGAAACCAGCAATGGCCGCCGCGCGTCGCCGAACGCCAGGCCGGTCGCCTGCTCCAGACGGCTCAGCGGGCCGGCGACGCGCGCCCGGAATTCGTCCATCGGCGGCGGCCCATCGGCGATCCATTGGGCGCAGAGCGAGGTCGGCAGGACGAACCCGGGCGGTACGGGCAGACCCATCGCGGCCAGAACCACAAGATTGAAGGCTTTCCCGCCAAGCAGGGACAGCGCCCCCGCCGGGGGCGGCAATACGCCCGCTTCGATGATCTGGATGGGGTCAGGTTGCAAACCACTCTCCCACGGCATGATCCGAGACGAGGCGACCCGCATTCAGCAACGCGTCCGCCACCTCCTCCAGCCCTCCGCCAACGGCGGTCGCGACATGGAACAGCCGGGCATCGACATCCGCCTGCATCAGATGCGTGAACAGTTCGCGCTGGATATCGTCCGTTGCGTGTTCATGCTCGTGCAGCCGGTCGAGCAACCCCATGAACGCGCGCATGTCCCCCCGCGCGACGGTCCGGTGCTCGTTGCGCAGCGCGCACAGCAGGCGGACATAATCCCTGACCGCCATGATGGCGCCCTCGACCAGAAGCAGAAACCGCTCGCGCAACCCGACAGGCAGGTCGCGGGGCAGGAATTGCAGAAGAAACGCCACCTCCTCGAATGTATCGGCCGCATCATCGGCCTCCGAGGCGATCATGCGCCAGGCGCGCACCTTGCCGTCGCGGGCCAGGTCGCATATGCGCCCCACCTGCCGATCGGCAAGGGCTTCCCAGACCTTGGCCCGCGTGGCGGCCCCGGCGGGGTCCGCAACAACGTCCAGCAGCGTGGCATGCACCAGGTTGCCCAGGTCAAGGATCAGCGCGGCATGGTCCACGGCCTCATCAAGAATGCGGTCGGCCACGGAGCCGACGCGCATCATCAATTCCGCCTGCAACAGATCGCGGATCACGAAGGGCGACCGGCCGTCGCGCAGAGACTCGCTGGCAATGCGCAATGCCTCCCGCAGGAATGCCGTCGCCTCGTCCCTGCCGAGGGCACGCTGCAGGGAGGTGTAGGAGACACCGCTGATCCGCGACACGGTTTCCAGCAGATCCTCGATCACCGCCTCACCGCCGATTTCCAGATAGGCACGGTGGCCATATTCATGATCGGCGGCCCAGTCCAGAATGGCGACCGCCTCCCGTCGCGTGACGAAACGGCCAAGGCTTTTCCGCGCCTTGTTCCAGTCGATGAGAAAGACGAGTGACGCTCCCAGCTCCTCCAGCGCGGTATCGAGCGTGGCCAGGTCGGGGGCCTCGAACGTTCCCACTGTGACCAGGAAAACATCATCCTCCATGCCCCGCGCGCGCCGGTTGGAGACCGTCCACGAAAACCGGGGCAGGCGCCTCTGGAAAAAATCCAGACGCTGTTTGTGAATATCGCTATGGATAATGGTCAGGCGGCGCTCTTCGACCTGGGCGATCAGCACATGCGCGTCGGTCGTGCCCAGATCGTTCTGGATGGTCATATGGTCGCCGTCGCGCATCGCGTTGGTGGCCAGCCCCGGATGGTTGAACTTCAGCGGCGCCGTCCGATTCAGCCCATGCATGAAGGCGACCAGGCGATCCCTGTCCGCCGGGCCCAGAAGATAGGCGCGGGCACCGGCAACATCCGCCTCGGCCAGGCCGGCGGCGATGTCGTTGATGGCCTTGTGCATCTCCATCACCAGGCGATGGAACGACACCTCATCCTCGCCCGAAACGCGCGACAGCCGCGAGACCAGGCCGGCCGGCAGCACGTCGCCGTCCAGATGAAGGGACGCACGAAGCGCCTCCTCGCGCTCGCGGAATACGGCCGCCGCCGCACGGTCGAACAGGCGCGCACCCGCGCCCGCCTCCACCGCCGCGCACATACGCGACAGATCGTCCCGCAGGCGCGCCATCACCGCGCTGATCTCCGGTACCCGGACACCATCGCCGGTTCGCTCCAGCAGGGCGGGCGCATCATAAAGCGGATCACGGTCCAGCCCGGCCATCGTCCGCTCGGCCACCAGACCGGCAAAAGGCGTCCGATCGTCCCGGCCCGACGCCGCCTCGACGGCCTGCAGCCAGCTCAGCGCGAATTTTATGCGGCCATTCGCAGCCAGCCCGTCCGCAACCAGGTTGGGCAGAAGCAGCGCGCCCGGCGCAAGCTCAGCAACCACACCCTCCTTCTGAATGGTCATTCTGTCTTCCCTCCCCAGGAGGCCGGCCGGGCCGTTGACCATGTCGGTCGCGGGGGAACATGGTCCCTAAACGCCGCTGTGGTGTCCGGTTGCATGCAATATGCCGCCTGTCATCACGAATCCCGGCGTGCGATTGAAGAGGCGCCGGCACACGCGCATCTAGGGTCATCGGGTGTATTCCGCAGGGGGGCACCCAAAACATTCATGCAGTGGCCTGCCGATATCCGGCAGGCCACTCCGCAGCGGAGACCGCGTGTCATGCAGGTCAAGGACGTCATGACCTCGCCGGCAATCTGTGTCGCGCCAACGCAATCCGTCACGGACGCCATCCGGCTGATGGTGGCGCACAAGATCAGCGGGTTGCCGGTCATCACCGAAAAGGGGCAACTGGTCGGCATCCTCACCGAAGGCGACCTCATGCGCCGGAGCGAACTGGAAACCGCCGGGCATTCGTGGCTCGGCGACCTGTTCCGGTCGCCAGGGCACAAGGCCGAGGACTATGTTCACAGTCATGGCCGCAAGGTTGCCGATATCATGTCGCAGCGGCCCGTATCCGTCGGGCCCGAGACCCCGTTGCGCGATGCCATCGCCACATTGATGCTGCACCATGTCAGGCGCCTGCCGGTCATGAAGAACGATCAGCTCGTGGGCGTGGTCTCGCGCGGCGACGTGCTGCGCGCCTTGCTGCCGCTGATGTCCGGCGCGCCTGCCCTATCCGACGACCAGAGCATCAGGCAGTCCATCCTGAAGGAATACCAGGCGGCATTGCACCTGGGCGGCAGCAACACCATCACCGTCGATGTCAGGAACGGGGTGGTGGACCTCGACGGTACCGTCACGGACGAACGGCTGCGTACCGCCGCCCGCGTGGCGGCGGAAAACGTGAAGGGGGTCGTCTCCGTCGTGGACCACATCACCTGCATCGACCCGTTCGCGGGCGTCACCATCCCCCCACCCTCCCTGCCGTAAGGCATCGCGGCGTCTCACGGCCGGGAAAGCAGGAGCGACGCGATGGCGGAGCCTTCAGACTCCCTGCGATGGTTCGAAGATATCGGGCTTGGCGACGTTCCCCTGGTCGGCGGCAAGAACGCCTCGCTGGGCGAGATGTACCGGGGGCTGGCGGCCCAGGGCATCCTGGTGCCCAATGGGTTCGTCCTGACGGCGCGCGCCTATCGCGACGCGCTGGACGCGGCAGATGCCTGGCCGGCCCTGCATGCCCTGCTGGACCCTCTGGACCCGACCGATATCGCCCTGCTGGCCCGCAACGCGGCCCAGGCGCGCGAGCTGGTCTACGCCGCCACCGGCACGGAAACGCTACGTCGGCTCATCGCCGACGCCTATCGTCGCCTCGAAGCGCAATATGGTCCGGATGTCGCCGTCGCGGTCCGCAGTTCCGCCACGGCGGAGGATCTTCCCACGGCCAGCTTCGCGGGCCAGCACGAATCCTACCTGAATATCAGCGGGGCCGAGGCGATCTTCGAGGCCTGCCGCCACTGCTTTGCCTCGCTCTTCACCGACCGGGCCATCGTGTATCGCACCAATAACGGCTTCGACCATTTCAAGGTCAGCCTGTCCGTCGGGGTCATGAAGCTGGTCCATGCCGACCGTGCCTCCAGCGGCGTCATCTTTACCCTCGATACCGAATCCGGCTTCCGCGACATCGTCCTGATAACCGGCGCCTACGGGCTGGGCGAGAACATCGTCCAGGGCACCATCGACCCGGACGAATTCTATGTCCACAAACCGACCTTTCGCCAGGGACACCAC
The DNA here is from genome assembly GCF_014174375.1 of Gluconacetobacter asukensis. Classification (GTDB taxonomy): domain Bacteria; phylum Pseudomonadota; class Alphaproteobacteria; order Acetobacterales; family Acetobacteraceae; genus Gluconacetobacter; species Gluconacetobacter asukensis. The sequence continues at coordinate 25,594 of NZ_JABEQE010000021.1, read as the reverse complement.
ACCGTGCTGCGGCATGTCCTGGGACGGAAGCAGTTGACCATGGGCCTGGAGCCGGGCCCCGGCGGATCGCGCACCCAGAACGTGCCAACCCCGCCGGACCGGCAGCGCCAATTCTGCATCAGCGATACCGAAGCCCTGTCCCTGGCCGGCCAGGCACTGCTGATCGAGGATCATTATTCCCGACAGGCCGGCCACCCGGTGCCGATGGACATCGAATGGGCCAAGGACGCCGATGACGGCCGGCTCTATATCGTCCAGGCGCGGCCCGAGACCGTGGCCTCGCGCCGGGGCGCCGCCATGCTGGAAACCTATGCCCTGACGGGAAGCGGCCCCGTGCTGGCGCGTGGCCGGGCCGTGGGCGAGAAGATCGGAGGCGGCCCGGTCCGCGTGATTTCCACCCGTGACGAACTCGCCTCCTTCCAGCCCGGCGACGTGCTGGTCGCGCCCTCGACCAATCCCGACTGGGAGGCGGTCATGAAGACCGCGTCCGCCATCGTGACCGACCATGGCGGCCGCACCTGCCATGCCGCCATCATCGCGCGCGAACTGGGCGTTCCGGCAGTCGTCGGAACCGGGGACGCGACCCGGGTCCTGCACGCGGGCCAGCGCGTCACGGTCTCCTGCGCGGGGGGCGAGAGCGGAGAGATTTACGACGGCGAGATTCCCTTCACGGTCACCCGCACCGATGCCGGCAGCCTGCCGCGCCCGCGCACGCCTATCATGGTCAATCTGGGCAATCCCGAACTGGCCTTCCGCACCGCGATGATGCCCTGCGCGGGGGTGGGTCTGGCGCGCATGGAATTCATCATCAGCGAATCCATCGGCATCCACCCGATGGCATTGGCGCACCCCGAACGCCTGACACCCGACGACCGGCAACGGGTCGCCGAACGCACGGCAGGCAGCCCGTCACCCGGCGATTATTTCATCCGCACCCTGTCGGAAGGGATCGGCACGATCGCCGCCGCCTTCCATCCCCGGCCGGTCATCGTGCGGCTGTCGGATTTCAAGACCAACGAATATGCGGCCCTGATCGGCGGCGCGACGTTCGAGCCGCAGGAAGCAAACCCCATGCTCGGCTTTCGCGGCGCATCGCGCTACGCCCACCCGGCCTATGCCGACGGCTTCGCGCTGGAATGCGCTGCCCTGTCGCGGGTGCGCGGGGCCATGGGGCTGACCAACCTGATCGTCATGGTGCCGTTCTGCCGCCGGGTGGCGGAAGCCGAGCAGGTCCTGGCCGCGATGGGCCGCAACGGCCTGGCACGCGGCAAGGACGGGCTGGACGTCTACATGATGTGCGAAATCCCCAACAACGTCATCCAGATCGATTCCTTTGCCGCCGAATTCGACGGCTTCTCGATCGGATCGAACGATCTGACCCAGCTGACGCTGGGCGTGGACCGCGATTCCGACATCGTCGCATTCGATTTCGACGAGCGCGACCCCGGCATGCTGGAAATGCTGCGCCTGGCCGTCACCGGCGCCCGACGCAACGGACGCAAGATCGGAATCTGCGGCGAGGCCCCGGCGAACGACCCCGAGATCGCCCGCTACCTGGTCGCCATCGGCATCGATTCGATCAGCGTCAATCCGTCCAGCCTGCTGCGCACCATGGATATCGTCCGCCAGGCCGAAGACGCCCTGGCCTGAACGGCGCGCCGCTCTTCCCCCTTGCGCGGGATCACCCGACATGTCCCAGACCATTGCGACCTTGACGCTCAATCCCGCCATAGACGTCGCCTGCGTCGCGGCGGAGGTGCATCCGACACAGAAGATCCGCACGACGAACGAGCGGCTGGACCCCGGCGGCGGGGGCATCAACGTCGCCCACGTCATCCACGAGCTGGGCGGCGAGACCCTGGCCGTCATCATGGCCGGCGGCGTGACCGGGCGCTTGGTCGAGGAATTGCTCGACCAGGCCGGCGTGCCTTGGAAGAGCCTGCCGATCGTGGGCCGGACCCGCATCTGCCTGAACGTGCAGGAGCGCGCGAGCCATCTGGAATATCGTTTCGTGTCCGAGGGCCCGCTGATCGAGGCCATGGAATGGCAGAACAGCCTGGCACTCCTCGAAGAGCTGGACGCCGCCTGGGTCGTCGCAAGCGGCAGCCTGCCGCGCGGGGTGCCCGAGGATTTCTATGCGCGGGTGGCCGCCATCGGGGAACGGCGGAGCTGGCACCTCGCCGTCGATACATCCGGCGCCGCCCTGCGCGCGGTCGTCGGCCACGGGGTGGACCTGCTGAAACTCGACCATGGGGAATTCGAATCCCTGGTCGGCCACCCGGTCCAGGGACAGGACGCCCTGGCGGCCGAGATCGGGCGGGTGCTGCGTGCCGGCGCGGCCCGGATGATCGCCGTCAGCCTCGGGCCGGACGGCGCATGGCTGGGATCCGCCGCCGGCCTGGCATACGTGCCCGCCCCGCCGGTGCAGGCGCGCGGCGCCGTCGGCGCGGGCGACAGTCTCATGGCGGGCCTGGTGCTGGGCCTGACACGCGGCATGCCCCCCGACGAGGCACTGGCCCTGGGCGTCGCCGCCGGTTCCGCAAGCGTCGAACGCTATGGCACGGCCCGGGCCCGGCGCGAGACAGTCGAATCCCTGTTCCGGCAGATCAGGGCCGGCACCAAATCCAGCGCGGAGGACCCGACCGGTGGACCCACGACCGACACAACCCGTCTGGCAGGCTGACCCGCAGGCCGAGGGCGCCATCCGCCTGTTCGCCCTGGCCGGCACCGACGGGCTTGGGCAGGCCATTGCCCGGCACCTGGGCCTGACGCTGGGCCGGCACGAGGAACGCGATTTCGAGGATGGCGAACACAAGACCCGCGCGCTGGACCCGGTATGCGGCGCGGATGTCTATCTGCTGCACAGCCTGCACGGCGGCGCGACGGGCAGCGCCAATGACCGGCTGTGCCGGCTGCTGTTCTTTGTCGGCGCCTGCAAGGACGCCGGGGCCGCGCGCGTGACCGCCATCGCGCCCTATCTGTGCTACGGGCGCAAGGACCGGCGGACGAAGCCGAACGACCCGGTGACGACACGCTATGTCGCGACACTGTTCGAAGCCGTCGGAACCGACCGTCTGGTCACGATGGACGCGCATGACGAGGCGGCGTTCGAAAACGCCTTCCGCCGGCAGACGGTGGCGCTGACGGCCGTTCCCCTGCTGGTAGAGTCCCTTCCCGGTCTGACCGCCGAGTTGGGGGCCGATCCAGCCCACCTGTGCGTCGTGTCGCCGGACCTTGGCGGCGGCAAGCGGGCCGAGCGCCTGCGCGGGGCACTGGAAGCGGCCACCGGACACCCGGTCGGGGCGGCCTTCGCCGAGAAGCACCGCAGCGGCGGGCAGGTCTCCGGCGACCTGTTCGTGGGCGATGTCGCAGGGGCGACCTGTATCGTCATCGACGATCTGGTCAGCACCGGCGGTACGCTCGCCCGCGCGGCCCGCGCCGCCCGCGGCGCCGGCGCACGGCAGGTCGTGGCCTGCGTCACCCATGGCCTGTTCATGGCCGGCGCGGACAGCATCCTGGCCGAACCGGCCATCGACCGTATCCTGACAACCGACACGGTCCAGCCCATCCGGCTGCCGGACGGCCCGGCCCGGCGCAAGCTGCAGATCGTCTCCGCCGCGCCATTGCTTGCCGAAGCCATCCGCCGGCTGCATCGCAACGCACCACTGTCGGACCTCCTGGTCTTCTAAGGTCCGGCGCCGGTCAGGACGGCATGCTCAAGCCGCTCCAGCCGCAGCGCATCCGCCAGGGCCAGACGCAGGTAAGCGCGCGCCTGGCGCGGCCATTTTTCAGGCGTGCGCGGCTGGGCGTCGCACAGATGCATGATCGCCAGCCGGGCCCGCAGCATGGCGCGATAGCTGCGATAGAACAGCAGCAACCCGCCGACACGCCCCCCGTGCAGGACAGGCCGCAGACGCCGCCCAATCCTCTCCCCCGCCCAGGCCGCGCCCAGACGCGCACATTCCAGTTGCAGGAAGGCGATTTCGTCCAGCGGATCGAGCGCCCGCAAGGCCGGGTCGAACTCCAGACAGTCGATGATACTCACGCGCCCGTCCATCCAGATATGTTCCGGACGCAAATCCCCATGCGCGTCGACAATGCGGCCGGCACGCGCACGCGCCACGATCATTCCGAACCGCCGGTCCACAAAGCGCGTCAGGATCGCATCCACGCGCGCCACCATGCCGCGCGGCAGATGAAAGCGCGGGTCCAGCAACACGCGCCGGTTGCCGGACAACGCCCTCCGCCACCTCATCCGCAGGGTGTCCACGGACCCGCGGACCGCAAGCGGGTGCGCATGCGCGTAGAACGACGCCAGGACGGCAGCCAGCCGGTCGAGCTGCAACGGCCGCACCGCATGCGCCAGCAAGGTCGACTGCAGAAACCCGCCATCGTCGAGGCGCCGCATGACGACCAGCCAGTCCACGACCCGCCCCACCCCGCCGATGGCCAGGCCCGCCGCGCCCTCGACCAGCGGGACGACCCCCAGATAGACATCCGGCGCCAGCCGACGGTTCAGGCGGTCTTCGGCACGGCAGGCATCGGCCCGGCGCTCCAGGGTGGAGAAATCCAGATAGGGAAAGCGCACCGGCTTCTTGAGCTTGTAGACGCATCCCCCGGCCAGGAAGACCCAGGACATATGCGTCTCGCGCGCAATGACCGTGTTGACGGCACCACCATAGCTTTGCGGCCGGGACAGAAACCGGACCTTGCGCTCCAGGGATACAGGCGGCGCCGAAACAGACGCATCGCGCGCCATGCGGTCGGTCCGGACCGGCAAGTGAACCCTGTCCGGCCGGGCCGGGATCATGCCCGGTCCCGGTTTCAGGGCCGCGCGTCGGGTGCGATGTGCTGCTGTCACGTGGCGTCGGCGGAATGCTGGATGACATTCCGCCCTCCCATTTCCCATCACATGGGGGCAGGAAGCAGATCGGAAAAGAAGCGGGCAGGAAAGTTGGTCGACCAGACGATCATGTTCCATGATGTGTCCGATCTGGACGGAGGCGATGCAAAACGCCTCCCGCCCTCACGTTCCCGCGCAGGAGACAGGGATGGCCGGCGTGGCAACGGGCGCATGAGGCGTGTCCAACAGATCGAATATTTGATTTCTCACAAACGAAATATATCGTTTTCTATCCCATATGGCGCAGCGTTACCGTTAGTGGCGGGTCAGCCGTGAATAAGAGACTGTTTCAAAAGCCTCCAAGGATAGATCGACATGAACACCATCGCGACAGGCACCGGCACCATCCCGCCCTTCCATCTCGCCTTTCCCGTCCGCGACATTGCGGAGGCCCGCGCATTCTATGGGGAGCTTCTGGGATGCCCGGAGGGCAGAAGCGCGCCCGACTGGGTCGATTTCGATTTTTACGGTCATCAGATCGTAGCCCACCTGGCGCCGGCGGAACTGACACCGGCACAACGCAACGAGGTCGACGACCATGCCGTGCCCGTACGGCATTTCGGCATCGTGCTGCCCATGCCGGCCTGGCACGACATGGCGGAGAAACTGCGCGCGGCCGGCACCGCCTTCATCGTAGAGCCCTATATTCGCTTCAAGGGACAACCGGGCGAGCAGGCCACAATGTTCTTCCTGGACCCCAGCGGAAACGCGATCGAAATCAAGGCATTTGCCGATATCGGGCAGCTTTTCGCCAAATAGTCCCTGGCCGTTCCGGCGCCGATCAGGCGCCGGACGGCTGCACGCAGTGCGCCGGCGTCCGTCCCGCCAGCGCGTCGATGACCTGCTGCGCGCAGAGCATCGCGGTCCGGCGCAGGGCCTCGCCCGTCGCGCCTCCAAGATGCGGCGTCAGGATCAGGCCGGGCGCCGATAGTACCGGGTCATGCACAAGCGGGGGCTCCCGCACCAGAACGTCCAGCGCCGCCCCGGCCAGCGTTCCGGCCTGCAGGGCCGCGACCAGGGCGGCACTGTCGATCGCGGTGCCACGGCTGGTATTGACGAGCAGCGCACCCGGTTTCAGCAGGGCCAGGGCGGCGGCGTCGATCGGGGTGGCCCCTGCGGCGCCTGCCGGCCGATGGAGGGAGACGACGTCCGCGCTGCGCAACAGCGCCTCCACCCCATCCACCCGCATGACGCCGGCCTGCGCAAAGACCGCGTCCGGCACGTTGGGCGACCAGGCCACCACCCGCATGCCGAACCCCGCCCCCGCCATCGCCGCCACATGCCGGGCGATCGCACCGAAACCAATCAGGCCCAACGTCTTGCCGGCCAGTTCGATCCCGCCGGCCGCATAGCGGAAATCCCACTGCCCGTCGCGAACGGCCCGGTCGGCAACGGGAATGCGCCGCGCGGCGGCCAGGATCAGCCCCATGGTCAGTTCCGCGACCGAGCGGCTGTTCGTATTGGGCGCGTTGGTCACCCAGATCCCCCGTTCCGCCGCTGCGGCAACCGCGATCCTGTTGGTGCCCGAGCCGTGACAGGCGACAAGGCGCAGATTGGGCGCGGCGCGGATGGCGGCTTCATCGAATCCGAGGTCGCGGGTAATGACGGCCTCGGCGCCGCCGATTTCAGCAGTTGCCGCCTCCATCGTCGCGCGGCTGGCATAGCGCGTGGCAACGCCGGCGCCATTCAGATACGCCACCGCGTCGGGATGGATCGGCTGGGTGATGAAACAGGTGGCCACGGCGTTATCCTTCCATCCCGACCGCAGCGGGCATGAGGGGGAGTCGGATCGCCCCGTCCGCGACCGTCAGTTCGGTGCCGAAGGGGCGGGACAAAGCGGCAAAAGCCTCGAGAATGCGCGTGGCCTCGGCACCCTGGGCCAGCATCGGCGTCCCGCGACGATGGGCCGGGCGCCCCAGCCCCAGCGAAACCGGATGGATGTCGATCCCCCGCAGCATGCCCCCCTCATAGAGGCAGACCGGTACCACACTGTCCCAGAAGCGCTGATCCGCGGGGAAACCCTTGCGGTCGTTTTCGCTGCGCTCCTTGTAGAGGCGATGCGGCGTGACATCGGGCGCGCAACGATAGGCAGCGTAGGAATCCATCGGCAGGCGTGCGACGAGTTCGTTCTGGCCGATGAAATTGCCCAGGCCGTGAAAGATCGGGCGGCCGCGATACAGTTCCAGCCCGCGCAGCAGATGCGGGCCGTGACAGACGACGATATCCGCCCCCGCATCCACCGCCGCGCGCGTGAAGGCGCGCAGGAAATCGTCCGGAATTTCGACATCCGGGACGCCATCGGCATTATATCCGCTTTCATGCGCATGCACGCTGACGATCACGACGTCCGACACCAGGCGCGCTTCGCCGATCCAGCGCGCGATGTCCGCGACATCCTGGGCGTCGGCCTCCGTACGGGTGCGGATCGTGTCGGACGCGGCGAAGCGTACGCCGTCGAAGGACAGGGTGCCGGGCGCGGGCGGAAACGCGAATCCCAGCCGGATCTTTTCATCCAGCACATGCCGAAGGCCCAACCGTTCGTAAATCCGGGTCAGATGGGCCAGATCGTCTGCCGTCACATGATGCGTGCGCGTGACATGCAGCGGATTGACGCCTGGGCGGCCCGGCATCAGCGCCGTCTGTGCCGCCGCCTCCTGGCCCCGGGCAAAGGTGGACACGCAGGAGAGCATGGCAACCGTACCGGCCGGCCGGGTGCAATAGACCGGTCGCCGCGCCTCTTCGAGATTCGTACCGATCCCGGCATGGAGCAGGCCACGCCGGTCGAGCGCCGCCAGCATGGCCCGCAGGCCCGCGACACCGTAATCGAGACTGTGATTGGTCGCGGCCGCAAACAGGTCGAACCCGGCATCACGCAGTTCGTCCAGCACCCAGGACGGCGCGCCGAAATGCGTACCGCCATGGTCCAGGGACGGGTCCCCCGCAAAATCGTTCGATACCAGCTCCAGATTCGTGAAACTGACGTCACAGCTCCGGATCAGGTCGAACAGCGGCCGGATTTCGGCATCCTGCGTGCTGTTCAGACGCCGAAAGAGAATCGAATCACCAGTCAGGCCGATCTTCATCATCATCCTTGCTCCGCGCGCAGGTACAGCAGCCGTTCGAGCAGCCGCGTGGCCAGCGCGAAATCGTCGAATTCCATGGCCTCGTAGGGATTGTGGCTGCCATTGGCGTTCCGGACGAACAGCATCACCGTGGGCACGCCCTGCCCGGCGAAGATCGCAGCATCATGCCCGGCGCCGCTGGGCAGCGTTACCGCCGGAATGCCGGCCCGCCGCGCCAGGGCGACCGCTTCGGCCTGAAGCGGCGCATCCATCGCGGCTGGCGCGCTCTGCGTGCGGGCGCCGAGATCGACCACGACACCATATTCGTCCTCGACAGTCCGGGCATGGGCCATCAGGGCGGCCTCCATGCGCCCGAGCAGTCCAGGATCGCGCGAGCGGATATCGATGCTGAGATCGACCCGTCCGGCAACGGCGCTGAAATTCGCCTGGGCGGCATCCGTGTGACAGACGCCGAAGGTCAGCGTCATCTCGCCGCCTTCGGTCTCGACCTTGCGCCACTCGGCCTGCATCACCGTCATCAGCGTCGCCGCCGCCATGACCGCATCGGCGCGGAACGGGCGGGGCGTCGCACCGGAATGGGCATAACGCCCATGGATGGTCGCCGCGCGATAGCGCACGCTGCCACAAATGCCCGTCACGATGCCGACCGGCACATCGGCGGCCGGCAGGACCGGCCCCTGTTCGATATGCAGCTCGACGAAACACGCCAGGTCGGACGGCTGCAATACCGGCGCGGTATGGATATGGTCGGGCTGGCCGCCCGACGCGCGCATGTGATCGGCCAGCGTCCCTCCGTCATCACGGCGGACCGCCGCCAGCGCGCTTTCCTCGAGCAGCCCGAAGGCGCTCTTGCTGCCGATATACGAGACGGGGAACCACACGCTTTCCTCGGCCCGGGTGATGATCAGGACCACGTCGCGGGCCGGCACGTATCCTGCGTCCGCCCAGCCGCACAGGCAGGCAAAGCCCGCCAGCACGCCGGCCGCGCCATCGTAATTGCCGCCGCACGGCACGGTGTCGAGATGCGATCCGGTCATCACCGCCGGCAACGTCCGGTCGCGGCCCGGCAGGGTGATGAACAGGTTGCTCGCCCAATCGCGGCGCACCAGCAGACGGCGCGCCCGCGCCATGTCCGCCAGCAGCGCATGAGCCTGGTTTTCACCGTCACCGTATGACGCACGGGTCATTCCCAGCCCGTCGAAGCCGATCGTGTGCAGACGGGCGAATAACGCGCGCGCGTCATCAAGTGCCGGCGGCATGATGGTCCTGTCCCCGTCAACCGACGCGGGATCGGCCATCCCCTCCTCGTTCTTCATGCCGGTCATGGAGCCCGCTCCCTGTCCCCCACGTCGGACAAAAGCGCGTCCGCGGGGCGGGCCTGCTCCAGATGGGCGATCAGGGCGTCCAGGGCGGGAGAGGTCCAGCTCAGCATCGTCAGCACCCCGATCTCGCGCAGGATCGTGTGCTCCCCCAGGGGGACCACACGGACATTCGGCATGGCACGAACAGCCAGGATGTACGGAACGATGGCAACGCCCATGCCGCTGGCGACCATCTGCAGGATGGCATGGACTTCCTCGGTCTCGATCGCAGTATTCGGCACGATGCCCTGCGCCTGCAGGAAGCGATCGACGGTCCGGCCCCCGAACGACCGACGATCGTAGCGGATGAAGGGCTGGCTGACGATGATCTGCCGCCAGTCGCCCGGCGGCAGATGCGCCGGAACGACCAGCACGAAATTCTGCCTGACCAGCGGGTGCCAGCCCAGATGCGGCATCAGCCCGAAAGGCGGCCGCACGATGATGACGGCATCGAGTTCACCGGCATCCAGGCGATCCATCAGGCCCATCGACACGCCCGGCACGATATGAAGCGTGAGCGCGGGATAATCCGCCCTCAGGCTGGCCACCGCAGGGGCCAGAATCGTCGTGTGTGTGGTGGAAATGGCCCCGACACGCAGCCGTCCATGCACGACCATATCGGCCGCCGGGTCCCGCATCTTGTCAAACAGGGCGAGAATATCCTCGGCATGGCCAAGGGACAGGTGCCCGGCCGCGCTGAGTGTCACCGACCGCCCGGTGCGCTCGAACAGGGCATGGCCCAGCTCCTGCTCCAGCCGCCTGATCTGCGCGCTGACGGCGGATTGCGTCAGCCCGACGCGGTCCGCAGCGGCAGCAAAACTTCCAAGCCGGGCGGCCGCGGAAAAAGTGCGAAGTTCCGAGATCATGGATCGACCATCAATTATTTTGTCTCTTACATCAATAATAATGCGATATTTTTGTCTCTCATTTTCGTTCTACAATCCGCACAAAGAGAGGGTCAAGGAGATTGCACATATCCGACCACGGCAGACCTTACAAATCTCCCTTATAAAACCATAACTTTCTGAATATTTATTCATTTTCCTCCATAAAAAACCTCTCCCTGGGCCATAAAAAATCTTGAAGAGTCATTTGGTTTCGTGCTCGTTATGTGTGCGATTTGGATATGTTTCACACATAACCGCGGCAGTCTGCCGCCTACGCATTCAGGAGGCCGTGACGATGCCAATGCATTCCGGAGCGAAGACTTTTCTACTCGGCAGCGCCGCGATGGGCGCGCTTCTGCTTCAGGGCGCCTTCGGCCCCGCATGTGCAGCCACGGCATCCCCCCAGCAGTCGGAAGCGACACAACCCCGCAAGCCCGCGCGGCATGCGCCCGCCTCCGACGCACATGGCGTCACCCACCGGCAGGCTGCCGATAGCGCCGCGATCAGCAGCGCGCTCAAGTCCTCGTCGGAGGATATCACCGTCAGCGGCACGGCCGCGCCCGGCAACAATGTGCTTTCGACCTCGACACGACGCCACAGCACGACGCAGGTGACGGTCATCAGCGCATCGGACCTCAAGGCCACCGGCCAGACCAACCTGATCCAGGCATTATCGCAGATGATGCCATCCGTTTCGGCGCCCCCGCTGCCGGGCGTGGGCAATAATGCGTTCGTGCAGACGATGCAGTTGCGCGGCCTGTCCGCCGACCAGACACTGATCCTGGTGAACGGGCATCGCCGGCATCTGGGCGCCAACTTCAATGCAAATGCCGGACCGAACTGGGGCACGGAACCCGCCGATATCTCCATGATTCCGGTGGGCGCGGTCGACCATATCGAAGTCATTACAGAAGGAGCAACCGCGCTCTACGGCCAGGATGCGATCGCGGGCGCGGTCAATATCGTCCTGAAGGAGGATACGCAGGGCCTCTCGGCCGATTTCAAGAACAGCGGCTATTACGCAGGCGACGGCCAGGCCCTGGACGGTTCGATCACCAAGGGGTTCGCGCTCGGCCGCCACGGCGGTTATCTCGACCTCTCCGCCCAGATCACCCATCAATTGCCGACCTCGCGCACGGGCGACTACATCAACCCCGCGACCTACCCCAACGATCTGTATTATGCGCTGCCCGGCGGCCAGGTCGATCCACGCGCCGCCGCGCTGGGCCGCAACATCCAGCGCATTCTGGGCATCCCGAAGCAGACGCGTGAGTCGATTTCCGCCAATATGGGCATTCCCATTACCGACAGCATCAAATTCTATTCGACCGACACCTATGGGCATCGACGCGTCAACGCGGCCGAGAATTTCCGTTCCGCGGCAGACGACCTGACCGTCAACGCAATCTGGCCGAACGGCATGCAGCCCTATCTCGACCTGGAGGAAAATGATTTCGAGGTCGATAACGGCTTCAAGGGCACGACGGCCGGTTTCAACTGGGACACCTATGTCAATTATGGCCGCGACATCCAGCGCTACTGGATGCAGGACACCGACAACCCCACCTATGGCGTGAACAGCCCGACGAAATTCGATACCGGTTCGGCCACGACCAGCCAGTTGACGGCCGGCTTCAGGGCCTCGCACGCACTCCGCCTGGGCTTCCTGCCCAAGCTGGCCAATGTGGAGTTCGGCGCGGAATATCGTCGCGACATGTTCGCCATGGGGCCGGGCGTCTACGAATCCTATGGCGACGGCGGCGTTCCGATCCTGGAAGGGCCGAACGCCGGCAAGGCGGCCAATCCGGGGTCGGCCGACCACGCGGGCAATCCCCCGCTGGCCGTCACCAACCAGAACCGCGACGTCTATGACGGGCACGTCAATCTCGATTTCTACGTCCTGCCGCGTTGGGAATGGACGCTGGGCGGCCGCGCGACCAGCTATAACAACCTGGCCACCGTGACGACCGGGTCGGTCGGCACGCGCTATAATTTCTCCGACCGGTTCGCGCTGCGGGCCAGCATCAACAGCGGCTATCGCCCCCCCACGCTCGGTCAGGAATATTATTTCTACTCGGCGCCTTTTGCGACCTATTCGATCGACCAGCTTCCCAGCACCAGCGCGCCGGCCCGCGCCCTCGGCGCCCAGGCGCTGAAGGGCGAGTATTCCCGCAGCTACAGCGTAGGCGTCGATGCGACCCCGGTCGACAACTGGCATGTGACGGGCAATCTCTATTACATCGCAATCAACGACCGCTTGGCCAGCACCACGACACTGGGCGGCGCGGGTGTGGGGGCATTGCTGGCCAATGCCGGTCTGGGCAACGTAACCTATGCCTCGTACTACACGAATCCGGTCAATACGGCGACCTACGGGGGCGACATCGCAACCGACTACACCCTCCATACCAAACGGCTGGGAACATTCCGTTTCGCGTTCAGCGTCAACCTGACCGACAACGAGATCCGCAGCTCCAATGCGGTGCCCCAGGTTCTTCAGAGCATGAATCTGGCATATTTCAATCAATATGCCCGGACTGTCCTGCTGCACTCGGCGCCCAAGAACCGCGAAAACCTGAGCGTGAACTGGAGCTGGGGCAGATGGTCGGCCTTCATTCAGGAATCGCGCTACGGCTCGCTGATCTATGCAGCGACACCCAGCCTGCCGACCAATCTGTGGCTTGTCGAGCGGCCCGCCTTCATCACCAACATCGAAGTCTCCTACAGGATCCTGCCGCAATGGACCGTCGCGGTCGGTGCCAACAACCTTGGCGACAAATATCCCACGCGCCTGAGTCCGAAATCGATCGCCACGTCTTTCAACGCCTATAAATACTCGTTCTTTTCGCCCTACGGCTTCAACGGTGGCATGTATTATGTGCGGACGGGCCTGAATTTCTGACCGCCCTGCTGAAAATGCGCCCGGGCGAAAGCAGCCCTGACCGGCCGCGTTCACCCACCTGGTCGCATTTTCAGGCAGGTTCCCACACGCAGTTCACAGGATAGCGCCCTTTGCTGAATATCGTCCGTCCCGATGTCATGACACCGCGTCCCTTCCGCTACGTGATCTATGCGCTGGCGGTTGCGATGTGCGTCATCTGCTACGGGGACCGGGCGGCGCTTTCGGCCGGAATGCCGTCGATTGCCCATGAATTCGGCCTGACGCCAGGCGAAATCGGCTGGGTGCTGTCCAGCTTTCTCTGGTCCTATTTCATCCTGAACCTGCCCAGCGCGATCCTGCTGGACCGGCTGGGCGCACGCACCGTCGGCGCCCTGGCGGTGGCGCTGTGGTCGATGGCCATGATCCTGGGCAGCCTGGTGGCCACCATTCCGGCCTTCATCGCCACGCGCGTGCTGCTGGGCATAGGCGAGGCACCGACCTTCTCCCTGGGCAACAAGGTGGTGCGGGCCTGGGCGCCTCCCAACGAGCGCGGCCTGATGATGACGGCCTTTATCTGCGGCATTCCGATCGGCCTGGCATCCGGCGCCGCGGCAGGCGCATGGCTGATCGCGCATTTCGGCTGGCGGCCCGCCTTCGGCATTCTGGGGGCGGGCGGTCTGCTGTGGTCGGTGGCCTGGTGGTTCGCCCATCCCGCGCAGGCGGAACGCACCCACACGACGCGGCACGGAATCCTGTCCGTGCCGACATTGTTCGCCTCGTCCTCGTTCTGGGGCGTCGTCATCGCCCAATGCTGCGCCAATTACGCAAATTTCCTGCTGATGTCATGGCTGCCGCTGATGTTGCGGCAGGTGCTGCACCTGGACATGGTGCAGGCAGGGGCCGACACCGCCTATTGCTATTTCGGGGCCGCGGTCCTGTCGCTCACCGCGGGCAAGGCCGGCGAACGGCTGATGGCCGGGCGGTCGCTGGTCCGTGGCGCGCGCCGCCATGTCGTGGCCGTCTTTCTGGTCCTGGCCGCGCTGATGGGGTTGCTGCCGTTCTGCACCACCGCCGGCACGATCATTCCCCTGCTGGCCGTGTCCATGGCCTTCATGGCCGCGGGAACGGGGGCCAACATGGCGCTGCTGGCCGATCTGGTCGTGGAGCACGACCTGCTGGGATCGGTCACCGGCCTGACATTGACCTTCAGCAACGGCCTGGGAATCGCCGCCCCCATCATGACGGGCTACCTGCTGCAGGCCACGGGCAATTTCCACGGCGTCTTCTACATCACCGCCGGCATCCTCCTGTGCGGCGCGGCGGCGGCATTGACGATGCCACGCCGCACGATCCATGCCCGGCCCGTCGCGCAGGACGCGGCAGGATGATCCGCCTGAGCATGGCCGGTACCGGCGCCATCCTGCTGGACGCCGCCGCGGGCCCGTTCGATGCCGCGACGCAGCGCCGGATCTGGGCGGCGGCACGCGCCCTGGGCGGCGCGCCGTCAGTCGTGCAGGCGGTGCCGGGGGTCAACAACCTGCTGGTCACCTTCGATGCACTCCACACCGAACCCGATGCGGTCGAACAACTAATCCGCCAGGCCTGGGCCGCCGCCGCCGCCGAGGAGATCCCGGCGCGCGAGGTCGAAATTCCCGTCACCTATGGCGGCGCCTTCGGCGAGGATCTGGCCCTGGTGGCGAAGCATGCCGGCCTGTCGGAGGAGGCAACCATCGCCGCGCATCTGGCCGGGCGCTACAGCGTGGCCGCCATCGGGGCAATGGCGGGCTTTGCCTACATGACCGGGCTGGATCCGCGCCTGGCCGTGCCGCGTCGCGACACGCCCCGGCTGAGCGTGGAATGCAGGGCGGTGGTGGTGGGCGGGGGCCAGGCAGGCGTCATGCCCTGCACCGCGCCCTCCGGCTGGCACATCATCGGGCGGACGACCCTGCCGCTGTTCGACCCGCACCGCCCGGACCCGGGCTTCCTGCGCATTGGCGACACCGTACGCTTCACGAGGGTCGCATGATCGAAATCCGCGCCAATTCGGCGCTGAACACCATTCAGGACCGGGGCCGCCCCCGGGCCATGACCCTGGGTGTCGCGCGGGGCGGAGCAATGGACATGCTGGCCCTGGCCTGCGGCAACATGCTGCTGGGCAACGAGCCGGACGCGGCGGGGATCGAGATCGCCTTCTTCCCGTTCCGTCTCCGTTTCCTGGACGATCGCGCCTTTGCCGTCACCGGCGCGCGCGGCCCCGTCCGGCTGGATGGTGTCGACCTGCCGCCCGACTGGGCCGTGATCGCGCGGGCCGGGCAGACGCTGCAATGCGATGCCCCGACCGAGGGATGCCGCACCTATGTCACCATCGCGGGCGGGATCGACGTGCCCCTGGTGCTGGGCGCCCGTGCCACCGACCTGAAGGGCGGTTTCGGAGGACTGGAAGGGCGCGCGCTGCAAAAGGGCGACCGGCTGCCCTGCGGCGTGCCCGCAACGCCCGGCGTGCCGCCTCACGGCTACGGCCTGGCGGTCCGATGCCCGATGCCCGACGCTGACGCCACCCGCGTGCGCGTGCTGCCCGCCGCCGAATATGATGATTTCACCGCCGAGGCGCGGCATGCATTCTTCCAGACCGCCTGGCGGCTGACACCGAGCGCCAACCGCACGGGCTATCGTCTGGAGGGCACGCCCCTGGCCCAGCAACGGCCGCTGAACCTGTTTTCACACGGGATCGTGCCCGGAACGGTCCAGGTCCCCCCTGCCGGACAGCCGATCGTCCAGATGGCCGACGCCAATACCTGCGGCGGGTATCCGAAGATCGCCACCATCATCGAATCCGACCTGCGCCTGCTGGCCCAGACCCGCGTGCAGGGCAGCATCCGCTTCGTCGAGACCACGCGCGCGGACGCCATCGCCGCGCTGCGGGCCGAGGCCCGGGACCAGGCGCGCCGTGCGGACGCGTTCGCCCATCTGCGCCGCATGCTGATCCCGGCATGATTCTACAGGAGACCGTCCCCATGACCGACCGCAAGACCATCGACCTGAATGCCGACCTGGGCGAAAGCTTCGGCCACTACACCATCGGCAATGACGCGGCGATGCTGGACGTGGTGACGTCCGCCAACGTGGCATGCGGCTTCCATGGCGGCGATCCGGAAGTGATGGCCGCAACCTTCCGCGTCGCCCGGGACAAGGGCGTGGCGGTCGGGGCACATCCTGGCTTTCCCGACCTGTGGGGTTTCGGGCGACGCGTCATGCCGTTTTCAACCGGCGAGATCGAGCGGATCGTCGCCTATCAGGTCGGCGCGGCCCAGGCGCTGGCAGCCTATGCGGGGCATCGCATGACCTATGTGAAGACGCATGGCGCGCTGGGCAACCTGACCGAGCGGGATCCCGCCGTGGCCGAGGCGGTGATCGAGGCCGTGCGGCGCATCGATCCCACCCTGCCGCTAATGGCCATCGCCCTGAGCCATCTGGAACGGATCGGCCGCGAACGCGGCATGACGATCTTCTCCGAAATTTTCGCCGATCGCGCCTACACCGAGGACGGACACCTGGTCTCCCGCAAGGAACCGGGCGCCGTCCTGCACGACGCGGATTTCGCGGCCGACCGCATCGTCCGCATGGTGCAGGCCGGCGCCATCGAAACCGTGTCGGGCAGGATGCTGCCGACCCGGATCGATTCGATCTGCGTGCACGGCGACAACGCCGAGTCCGTCGAGGTCGCCCGCACCGTGCGGGCCCGGCTGGAAGCGGCGGGTATCACATTGCGCGCACTGACCTGAGGAGCCGCGCCCGATGACCGTCGATCTGGAGCGCATCACGATCCTCATGGACCGGATGCACGCACTCGGCATTGCCGAGCTGGAATACACCCATGGCGACGAGCATGTCCGCCTGGTCCGGGACGCCTCCCCCCCGTCGTCCCCGCCAGCGGGGACATTGCCGGCCGCGACGCCGAACGTGCCGGCATCCCCCCTGCCAGTTCCCCCCGCGCCCCCCGCATCCTGCACGATCACGGCGACGATGTATGGCCAGTTCTACGCCTCGCCCACGCCGGGGGGCGCGCCCTTCGTCACCGAAGGCGCGGTCGTCGCGCAGGGACAGCCCCTCTATATCCTGGAGGTGATGAAGACCCTGACGCGCGTCGAGGCCGAATTCCCCTGCACGATCACCGCAATCCTGTGTGAAAACGGCCAGGCGGTGGAGCCGGGGACCGAACTGTTCACCGTGGAGCGCCGGGATGCGTGATATCCGCACCGTCCTGATCGCCAATCGCGGCGAAATCGCCCTGCGCATCGCCCGCGCCTGCCGCCTGCTCGGGCTGCGCAGCGTGGGCGTGCATTCCGAAGCCGATGCCGGCCTGGCGCATCTGCGCCTGG
Organism: Gluconacetobacter asukensis; assembly: GCF_014174375.1. Classification (GTDB taxonomy): domain Bacteria; phylum Pseudomonadota; class Alphaproteobacteria; order Acetobacterales; family Acetobacteraceae; genus Gluconacetobacter; species Gluconacetobacter asukensis. The sequence goes on along the minus strand of NZ_JABEQE010000021.1, from coordinate 8,100 downwards.
TCGATCAGCGGATCTGCATCGGCCCCGCATCGGCGGCAGGCAGCTATCTGGATGCCGAGCGCATCCTGCGCGCCGCCGCATTGACGGGGGCGGACGCGATCCACCCCGGTTACGGCTTCCTGTCGGAAAACGCCGATTTCGCCGAAGCGGTGGAACGCGCGGGCCTGGTCCTGGTGGGGCCGCCCTCGTCCATCATGCGCATGATGGGCGACAAGATCGCCGCCAAACGGCAGATGCGCCACAGCGGCGTGCCCTGCCTGCCCGGCTCGGACGACGCCCTGCCGGACGATATCACCGAGGCCATGCGGATCTGCGACAGCGTGGGCTATCCGCTGATCGTCAAGGCGGCAGGCGGCGGCGGCGGGCGCGGCATGCGCGTCGTGCGCCGGCCCGAAGACGCGCGCGACGCGATTGAAACCGCGCGCGAGGAAGCCGGACGCGCCTTCGGCAACGCGTCCATCTATGCCGAGCGATTCCTGCAGCATCCGCGCCATGTGGAAATCCAGGTCCTGGCCGACGGGGCGGCCCAGGCCGTCTGGCTGGGCGCGCGGGATTGTTCCGTACAACGCCGGCACCAGAAACTGATCGAGGAAGCGCCCGCCATCGGAATTCCGCCCGACCGTATCGCCGACCTGGGCGAACGCTGCGCCCGCGCCTGCGTCCAGATGGGGTATGTCGGAGCCGGCACGTTCGAATTCCTCTACGAGGACGGCGCGTTTTCCTTCATCGAGATGAACACGCGCCTGCAGGTGGAACACCCGGTGACCGAAATGACGACCGGCATCGATATCGTACGCGAGCAGTTGCGCATTGCCATGGGGCACCCCCTGTCGTTCGGCCAGTCCGACATCGAAACGCGCGGCCATGCCATCGAATGCCGGATCAACGCGGAACATCCGGAAACCTTCGCCCCCAGCCCCGGCCTGGTGCGGACATGGCGCCCGCCGGGCGGCCCCGGCGTGCGGGTCGATACGCACCTGTATGATGGCTACACGGTACCGCCGCAGTACGACTCCCTGGTCGCCAAGCTGATCGTCCATGGCGCGGACCGCGCCGATGCGCTGGCACGGATGCGCGCGGCGCTGGACGAGATGACGGTCGAAGGCATCACCACCACCGCCCCGCTGCATCGCCGCCTGATGGATGCCGCGGGTTTTTGCGCCGGCGGCGTCTCCGTCCATTATCTGGAGGCATTGGCGGCCGAAGGGGCCACGCCATGACGATCCTTGACCAGTTGCCCGCGCTGGTCGCGGCCATGCGGCGCAATGCCGTCCGAGGCCTGACGCTGGGCGACGCCGAGAGCAGGCTGACCCTGCGGCTGGCCGACGTGACGGCGGAGGCTCCCATAGCCCCCGCAGCCGTCGTGGCGCCCGCCGTGACGCGGGCCCTGAGCCCGGAGATGGGCATCTTCCGCCAAGGCGCCGAAGGCGCACAAATGGGCGCACAGGTCGCATGCGGGACGATTCTGGGTTTTGTCGAGATCGGGCCGGCACTCCTCCCGATCCCATCGCCGGTAGCCGGAACGCTCAGCGCCGCCCTGGCCGAAGACGGCGCGCCCATCGGCTTTCACGCTCCGGCCTTCGAGATAACCGATGCATGAGCGGCACCTCCTAGAGCGACGAGGCCGAGCGCGACGCCTGTTCGTAGAATCCCGTCAGCACGCGCAGCGCCTTCGCGACCTCGCCGATCTTCACGCCGCCCGGGCTCCGGTCCGGGGGGATGAGTTCCAGCAGGCAGACCTTGCGGATACGGGCATAATCCTCGCAGACCGCCCGCCCCTTCTCCGTCGTGCCGACGAAAACCTCCTTGCCGTCGCGGCGGCGGGTGATGAGGCCCAACCGGTCCAGCTTCTTCATCGCATAATTGAGATAATGGCGTTCGGACAGATTGAGCGTGAACATCAGGTCCGAGATGCTCTTCTGCCGATGGCGGTGATTGACGCTGTGCAGGATCAGCGCATCCAGCGGAGAAAGGTCGGGCAGGTTCGCCGCCGCCATGCCGCGCACCACCCAGCGCTGGAATGCATGATTGACGACCGTCAGCGCAAATTCGAACTCGCTGAGATCTTCGTTTCCAGGGCTGGCGAGATGCGACGACGACACGATGAAGGCGCGTTCCATCGCCAGGGCCAACGCTTCGGGCGGCTGTTCCGCGCGCGCGCGGCGGCCAGGTTTCGTGTTCGTCATGAGGCCTCTCGCTCCCATCAGTTCGGCGCCGGACCATGGCGTCGCGTCCTTATCCTAACCTGAACCCGGAGGCAGGGCATGTCCCCCAAGATGCAAATTCGCCTGGCCGCCGATATCGGCGGAACGTTCACGGATATCGTGCTGGAAACCCCGCGCGGGCGCCTGACGCGCAAGGTCCTGACGACGCCGCATGCGCCCGAGGAAGGGGTGATGACCGGGATCGGCCTGATCCTGGCCGATGCCGGGCTGGCCTTCACCGACGTCACGGTCTTCGTCCATGGCACGACGCTGGCGACCAACGCCATTATCGAACGGCGAGGCGCCCTGACGGTACTGATCGGCACCGAGGGATTTCGTGACGTCCTGGAAATCGGCACGGAAAGCCGGTTCAATCAGTATGACATCATGATCCAGAAGCCGGCGCCGCTGGTTCCCCGTACCGCGCGCTTCACGGTGCCGGAGCGCATGGACGCCAGGGGGCGGGTCCAGAGGCCGCTGGACGAGGACGCGCTGCGGGCACTGGCGCCGCGCCTGCGCACTGCGGGGGCCGAGGCGATCGCGATCGCCTTCATGCATGCCTACGCGAATCCGGACCATGAGCGCCGCGCCGGCGAGATCCTGGCCGAGGCCCTTCCGGACATTCCGATTTCGCTTTCCAGCGCGGTGTGCCCCGAAGTGCGTGAATATGAGCGCACCTCCACCACCGTCGCCAACGCCTATGTCCAGCCGCTGATGGCCGGCTATCTGGGCCGGCTGCGACAGGCGCTGGATGCGCAGTCGTTCCATGGGGCGCTGTATCTGGTGACGTCGGGCGGCGGGCTGACATCGCTGGAAACGGCGCGGCAATTTCCGGTGCGCCTGGTCGAATCCGGCCCGGCGGGCGGTGCGATCTTCGCCGCCCAATGTGCGGAGCGCCTGGCCGAGGATCGTGTCCTTTCCTTCGACATGGGCGGCACCACGGCCAAGATCTGCCTGATCGAACAGGGTCAGCCCGCATCCTCGCGCGTGTTCGAAGTCGATCGCACGGCCCGTTTCATGAAAGGGTCGGGCCTGCCGCTGCGCATTCCCGTCATCGAAATGGTCGAGATCGGCGCGGGCGGCGGGTCGCTCGTCCATCTGGACGCCATGAAACGCGTCGTCGTCGGGCCGGAAAGCGCCTCGTCCGTGCCCGGGCCGGCCTGTTACGGGCTGGGGGGCACCCGCCCGGCCGTGACCGACGCGGACGTGACGCTGGGCCTGATCCAGCCGGAGGCCTTCGCCGGCGGCAGCATGACCCTGCAACCCGAGCGCGCGGCGATCGCCTTGCAGCAGGCCATCGGCACCACGCTGGGCCTGTCGCCGGAAATGGCGGCCCACGCGGTCTATGAAATCGTCTGCGAGAACATGGCCAGCGCCGCCCGCGTGCATGCCGCCGAACGCGGGGCGGTCATCGGTACCCACACCATGATCGCCTTCGGCGGCGCGGCCCCGCTGCATGCCGCCCGCGTGGCCGAAAAACTGGGGGTTCGCCGGCTGGTCGTGCCGTCGAATGCCGGCGTGGGGTCCGCCGTCGGCTTCCTGGCCGCTCCGGTCTCGTTCGAGATCGTCCGCTCCTGCCCGGTGCGGCTGAATGCCGGCTTCGATACCGCCGCCATCACCGCCCTCCTGGACGATATGACGGAGACGGCGCGGGACATGGTGCAGGACGGCGCCGACGCCACGGCACTGACCGTCCGGCGCGGCGGCTTCATGCGCTATGTCGGACAGGGGCACGAAATCATCGTCTCCCTGCCGGACGGCCCCCTGACACCCGACGACCTGCCGGCATTGCGGGCGGCATTCGAGGCGGAATATGCCCGCCAGTTCGAACGCATCATCCCCAACGCCCCGGTCGAGATCCTGAACTGGTCGGTCTGTGTTTCGACCACGCCCGCAAAGCCCGAACCTTTCGCCCCCACGCCGGCACGGCACGGGGTGGCACCGGCACGGACGCGCCGGCTGTTCGACGGGGCCAGGGGCCAGTTCGTCGAACTGGCGGTCTATGACCGCGACGACATGCGCCCCGGCAGCCTCGTTCCCGGGCCGGCCCTGATCGCCGAGCGCGAGACCACCACCTACGTTTCGGCCCGCTTCGACGCCTTTATCGACGGCAGCGGCAATATTGTCATGGACATGAAGGAAACGGCCCAATGAACGCGCGGAGCCAGATCGATCTCCAGATCATGTGGAACCGCCTGATCGCCGTCGTCGGCGAGCAGGCGCAGGTCCTGATTCGCACGGCCTTCAGCCCGATCGTGCGCGAATGCGAGGATATTTCGGCGGGGATCTTCGACCTGCGGGGCCGCATGATCGCGCAGGCCGTGACCGGCACCCCCGGCCACGTCAATTCGATGGCGGAATCCGTGGGGCATTTCCTGCGCCATTTCCCCATCGAGACCATGAAGGACGGCGACGCCTACATCACCAACGACCCGTGGATGGGCACAGGGCATCTGAATGATTTCGTCGTCACGACCCCGGCCTTCCACCGGGGCAAGCTTGTGGGGCTGTTTTCCTGCACCAGCCACCTGATGGATATCGGCGGCCTGGGTTGCGGCCCGGAAGGGACAGACGTGCTGATGGAGGGGCTGTCGATCCCCATGCTCAAGCTGATCGACCAGGGCCAGGTGAACGAGACCCTGATGGCAATGATCCGCACCAACACCCGCCTGCCGATCGACACCGAGGGCGATACCTACTCCCTGGCGGCCTGCAACGATGTCGGCGTGCGCGCGCTGCGCGCGATGATGGACGAATTCGCCATCGACACGCTGGAACCGCTGGCCGATTTCATCATCGAACGATCGTACAATGCCGTCGTGGAAAAGATCGCCGCCCTGCCACGCGGCACATGGTCGTACGACATGACGATAGACGGCTACGATACGCCGCTGACGCTGCGGGCACGCCTGACGATCGGTGCCGATGGCGTGCTGGTCGATTATGACGGGTCGGACCCCGTCGTGCCGCGCGGAATCAACGTACCGCTGGCCTATACCAAGGCCTATACGGTGTTCGGCCTGGCCTGCGCCATCGCGCCGGACGTGCCCAACAATGCCGGATCGCTGGCGGCCTATCGCGTCACCGCACCGGCGGGAAGCGTGCTCAACGCACCGCATCCGGCGCCGGTCTCCTCACGCCATATCGTCGGGCAGATGCTGCCGGACATGGTGTTCGGCTGCCTGCGCACCCCCCTGCCCGACCGGATCCCGGCGGAAGGCACATCCTGCCTATGGAACATCACGGTGCGCGGAAACTGGATGCCGGCCGGACAGGATACGATTCAGGCCTTCGCGCTGGCCATCACGACCAATGGCGGCACGGGGGCGCGGCCGGGCCTGGACGGGCTGTCGGCCACCGCATTTCCCTCGGGCGTCCATGGCACCCCGATCGAGATCGCGGAAATACAGTGCCCCCTCATTTTCTGGCGCAAGGAATTCCGCGAAGGCAGCGGCGGCGACGGCGAGACCCGCGGCGGCCTGGGCCAGATCATGGAGATCGGCAGCACGGAACAGCGACCGTTCGAACTGCTGGCCGCATTCGACCGGATCAAATACCCCCCGCGCGGCGCAGCCGGGGGCAAGGACGGCGCCCCCGGCTGCGTAAGGCTGGCGGGCGGAAAGGAACTCGCAGGCAAGGGACTGGAGATTATCCCGCCCGATGAGACATTGATCATCATGACTCCCGGCGGGGGCGGCCTGGGCGCGCCCGAGGCCCGGACGGAAGCACACCGCCAGGCAGACCGCAAAGGCGGCTATGTGTAGCATGCGAAGCATCTAGTCAGCCGTTGAGAACATGCGCTTTCTGCTGGGATTATCGAATTCGTTTGTATTGATTTTTCTCCACCGCGCACCCAAAGAAAAACCCCACGCACCTTATGGTATCGTGGGGTTTTGTGTGTTCGGTATGGTTGCGGGGAAGGCAACCAACGATACTTGCGATTGGTAGACCGGGAGATACCCAGTCTCGCCGTTTGACACCGAACAATGCCAATGCCAAAGCCGCTTTTACAACCCTCTACGAACTTATAGCTGCCCTATTGCCGATAACCCCTCCACTATTTCATACGGAACGGATTGGCCCTGGATAAGCTTGGACAGCCGGATCATGGGTCAGAAGAAGCACGCCTTCGACCGTAGCCTGGGCAACCAGCATGCGATCGAAGGGGTCCCGGTGAATATCGGGCAGGCCGCCAACAGCCAGCGCATGCCGGCCGGTGATCGGGAGTTCCTCATATTCGTTCTCGACCAGACCCCTTCGCAACAGGTGCGGGTCGACCTGAAAATCCTCCCGTCCCAGACCGGCCTTGATGGTGATTTCCCACAGGCTGGCAACACTGAACAGGAGCGTATTCTGGGGGTCCTCCATCAGGATCAAGGCTTCCGCAGACAGCTTTTCCGGCATGCCGGCGGCCCAGAGCAGCAGGTGCGTGTCGAGGAGCAGCTTCACGCCTCGCCCTCGAACAGGTCCACTACCTCCTGCTGGCCCATCCGGTCAAAGTCATCCGGGATCTTGACGTGCCCCGTCAGGAATCCGAGGCGACGCGTCTGTTGCGGTTCAGGGGCTGTCATCGGGACAACGCGTACCATCGGACGCCCCGCCTTGGCGATGACAAATCCCTCCCCGCCTTTCATCGCCTCGTCGATCAGCCGGGAGAGATGGGTCTTGGCCTCATGGATATTCACGGTCCGCATCATGGCAACTCCCTCGCCCCTAGTTTAGTCTATATGACTTAGTCATTAAATGGAAGATCAATACGGCCTGACCACACCCTTCGGCATATCGCCAGCCGGATGGCAGCGCAGTCTTATCTATGGCTGCCCTTACGATGCATCCATCGTGAGCAAAGAGACGACGCGCGTGCCAGAGGCTCCACCCCAATTTCCGAAGCAGCTCAATCGGCAGAGTGATGGACCCACCCCCGCGACAGTCACGATCCCACTTTGCACCGTATTCATCACCTCGCCTTATTCGTGCCTACTGTCCGATACTTCGTGAACGGAGAGAGAACCGCGATCCGGACCGTGCGGCCATCGGCATCATGACGACAGCCCGATCATCCGCCGCAGCTTCAGCACGGCTTCCGTATCATCCCTTTCCCGCAGCGCAGCGATCAGCTTCCGGGCTTGTGTCGTGAACCGATGCGGAGCCGCCAGCGCCGCACGCTGATGCTCCCCGGCAATCTGCAAACTAGAGCGTTTCTTTTCAATCTGGTTCATATCCAGCAGTGGTGAAGAAGTTGGCGCATTCTGTGGGCGAGAACAGATCGATGAGAGAGCCGATCCTGTTCCACAGGGCGTCGCGTGTGCGCTCGGCCAGGGCTCGGAGTTCATCTCGCGCGATCTGGATCTCTGGGCCTACGCCAACAACGTCACGCTGGACTTCTCCCGCCTCGGCAAACCGACGGACAATGCGTTCATCGAGGCCTCCAACGGACGTCTGCGGGCGGAGTGCCTGAACGCCCACTGGTTCCTGACGCCTGCAGACGCACGCGAAAAGTTGGAGGTTTGGCGCAGAGACTACAACGAGGTCCACCCGCATGGGGCAATTGGCAACAAGGCGCCGATCTCGCTGCACATTCCCGACGACGCATCCAGCCCGTTACCGTGGCTCCAGGCCGGAAACTCTACCATCCGGCGGTCCGACCTTCGGGAGCAGATCACAATCCACAGACCCTGACTCAGAGCCTGTTTGGAAATGCGTGCTGGTGAGCGAGAGTGGCCCGGAACGGGTCGCGCCCGTCGTGTGTTTCCGAGCATCGGAGCGAAGCCGCCTTGATGGCCGTGAGCACCGAAGAACAGGAAACGCGCGTCGGATCGCCGCCGGCGCGCATTTCCGGTCAGGCTTGTCTTATGCATTCCGTGTCGCTGCGTGCGACAAAGGACTGATTTTTCCG
>NZ_JABEQE010000020.1 GCF_014174375.1 Gluconacetobacter asukensis | reverse complement strand
GCGGCCGGCGGGCTGCTGGGTGGCGCGGGCAAGGGGAATGCGTCGGTCAATGCGCTGAGTGGGGCGGCGGCAGCTTCGGCAGTGCAGCAGTTCAATCAGGCTGAGGATAACGCGAAGACAGGGAAATCCGATCTTCCCGCAGGCTATACCCCCTATGGAACGGCGGATGATCCCAGTCAGATCAACCTGATCATGGGTCCGAATGGCGTTGCATATCGGATTACGGACAGGACCGACGCCGAGGGACATCCCGTCTATGCCAACGAAGCAACGCATGAGGCGGTAACCTTCGTCGGCGGCCAGATGACGCCCCTGCCGCAAGGCTGGACCCTGCAGGGTAACGGCATGCAGGATAGTGTCGTGAATGTCACTGGTGTTCACGTAACAGGAGAGGGGACGCAGAAGCCATCAAATTTACCAGAATCAGTTCAGATGCCCGCCGCAAATAATACCGTTGTTGCCACATATGGACCCATGAATCCGGGTCCGCTCGCATCAGATATTGCAAATACATTCCGAAGCGGGACATACACGGAGATGGTTGCGCAGCAGCCCACGACTTTGTACCGTGTTTACGGTGGAACGGCGAAGCAAATGGGTGGTTACTGGACAGAGACACCGCCTGCCGGTCCGGTGCAATCTATCATCGATAGCGCTCTACTGCCGCAATGGGGTAATCCGGCTACCAATGTCGTTAAAATCGAGATTCCGGCAGGTACGACATACTTTAGTGGTGTAGCCGCTCCGCAAGGAGGATTGGTTGGTGGGGGAAGTCAGATAGTATTTCCTGCAAACTTTAGAGTAAATCCATCATGGATAAAAGCACCATGAGTTCATGCAACTGGGAAGCTATTCACGGGTTTGAATCCCCTTGTGAATATAAGCGTTTTTGCTCGTGGTTATCGGATCAAGTTTCTTCCGGTCTAGTCGAGAGTGTGCCGCTTATCGAACCAAGTGGTGACCTCATATTTGGTTTGGAAGAACGCTGGTATCGGTGCAAAGCTTCAGGAGAAACATGGCGGCTGGTCGCTCCGCAAGCACCATTTCGTGGTTTGTGGGGACCAATCAATTGAGCGGATGCAGATGACATTGTAATCGAAGGCAACGTTGTAGCCACGAATTCGTCTGGCTATGCTCGTGTGACTGGCTGGGCGTCCGGCGAGCGTTGTGGCATCGAACGCGATCACCTTCGACGGGGGGACGCTGAGTTCTGGCGGGGACCTGACGGCGGCGGGGGCCTGGTGCTGTCTGCGGCGAAGAGCCTGGACCTGGGTTCGGTGACGAACAGCGCGTCGTTCAGCGCTTCGGGGAGCAAGAGCGGGTTCCTGACGCATAGCAGCTTCTCGGACAGCAGCAGCCGCACGACGGAAGTGGGGTCGTCGGTGGCGGCGGGGGGCTCGCTGACGGCACTGGCGGGCGGGGACCTGAGCGTGAAGGGGGTGCTGGGCGCGGCGGGCGATGTGACGCTGTCGGCGGGCGGCAGCTTCACGGAGGCGGCGACGCGGAGCACGCTGGAGGCCAGCGCGTCGCACAGCGTGTCGGGGATTTCGCTGGGCAGCGGGGGTGCGACGGGGACGCTGGGCTATGGCGCGCGGAGCGACGCGTCGTCCCGTTCGTCGACGAGTTGGACGCCGTCGGTGATTGCGTCGACGGGGGGCAACGTGACGATCGCGTCGGGCGGGGCGATGACGATCGACGGGTCGGGGATCGCCGCGGCGGGGAACGTGACGCTGTCTGGGTCTTCGGTGTCGTTCACGGCGGAGCAGGACCGGCTGACGCAGACGGCGTTGCACAAGGAGACGAGCATCGGGCTGAGCGCCGGGCTGGCGCCGGATTCGATGGCGGGGCAGGCGGTGACGGCGGGGCTGGGGGCGAGCCACTCCGGCAGCGGAACGCTGGCGGCATTGACGGGGCTGCAAGCCGGGCTGTCGGAAGGGATTTCGGCGCTGGGTGGGGCGACGACGAACAACATCGCCGGGGCGGACGTGACGCTGGGCTTCTCGTCGAGCCGGAGCCAGTCGAGCCTGACGCAGACGAGCGTGGTGGGCTCGACGGCGCTGGCGGGCGGGACGCTGTCGGTGGTGGCGCGGGGCGACAACGCGTCCGACGCGGCGAATGGCAGCCTGGGCGCGGTGGCGGCGCAGTTGGCGGGCCAGGACGTGGTGCTGGCGGCGCAGAAGGGCGTGAACCTGTCGGCGGGGTGGGACAGGACGCAGAGCGCGAGTTCGGCGTCGTCGCATTCGGCGTCGGTGGGGATCGAGGCAAGTGTGGGGCTGGGCGGCGCTGGCCTGAGCGTGACGGGATCGCTGGGGGCATCGCATCAGCAGGCGACGTCGTCGAGCGCGACGGCGGTGGATACGACGGTTTCGGCGGCGAACGACGTGACGATCACGACGCCGGGGGCGCTGACGCTGAACGGGGCGGAGGTGTCTGGGCGTCAGGTGACGGCGTCAGCGGGGAGCCTGAGCATCAGCAGCCCGCTGAACACGGGGGATTACCGGAGCACGGCATCCAGCGCGGGATTGAGCGTGTCGATCCCGGTTCCGGGGCTGGGGGTGGGGGCGCTGGGCGGTTCGGCCAGTGCGGGCAGCCAGACGATCACGGACCATTACGCGTCGACGGGGAGCATGCTGTCGGGGCTGTATGCCGGAGCGGGCGGTCTGGACGTGACGGTCGCGGGCAACACGACGCTGACTGCGGGCGTGCTGAGCAGCGGGGCGGCGGCGAACGACAACCATTTCAGCACGGGTTCGCTGACGGCGGGGTCGGAGGCGAACGTTTCGCAATGGTCGGGCAGTGGGGTGTCGCTGTCCGGAGGGGCCGGGGCGGCAGGGGGCAAGGTTTCCGGGCTGGGCACGGTTGCGGTGGGCGATGTGTCGCATGAGGCGAGCAGCCTCAGCCAGTCGGCGATCGGCAGCAACATCACGGTGGATGCGGGCAGCAGCAGCGGGAGCTACAGCCGCGATCCGGGATCGGCGAACGGGCATCTGGCGAACGATTTCAATGCGGCAGGCGTGGGCAGCACGCTACAGACGCAGATGGCGGGCCAGACGCTGGCGGAAAGCGGCGTCGAACTGGGCGTGCAGGTCGCGAACCGGCTTGGGGGAACGGAGAAGAGCGGACAGGCGAATGGTGGCGCGGCGTCGGCGGGCGCGGGCGGCACGCAGGGGAATGTGAGCGGGACGGCCGATGGCGCCGGGACGACCGGGGTGCAGACGGACGGTGCGGGACCCGGCACGGGCTCGCAGGGATCTGGGGCATCGTCCGGCGGTTCCGGCGGGGGCCTGAGCAATGTCGTCTCGATTGTCACCAACTGGTTCAACGGCCCGACGCATGGGGCGAGCCCGCTGACGGGGGGCGGAAGCGACTCAATCGGGCGTGGGAACACGGTGACGACTCACGGCGTTGACGCGAACGGCAATGAGACGGTGGAGGCGCTTGCCCAGCGTCCGTCGCCGTTGCCGGATGCGCTGACGATCCCGGTCAGCCCGGATGTGAAGGCAGCGGCGGAAATCCTCGATACGGCCGCGTCGCTGACGGTGCTGCCGGAGGGGGAGGGCGCGGCTCTGGGGGTGAAGGTTGCAGCGCCTGCTCGGAATAAGGCCGAAAATGCGTTCGCCGCTATGATGGAAAAAAATGAAGGGACGAAGGGTACAGCAACGACAATTCCCGAACCCACAGGAGACTTTTACAGCGTTGCGTTCGAAGCGAAGTTGGGCCCGACATCTTATCCAGGGGTATCGCGAGGGGCGCACTTCCAAGAGGCAAACGAGGCTCTATTGCAGGCGATGGAGGGCGATGCCAATTTCGCGCAGGATATGCAAGATCTTGGCATCAGTCTTCAGCGGTCTCCGACAGGTCGTTCGCCACGGACCTCGCCAACTGACTGGACGTGGCATCACGCAGAGGCGCCTGGAACTATGCAACTTGTTCCTCGTTCGCAGCATGCACCAGGTAGTATTTTTCAGGATGTTCTACATCCGAATGGCCAAGGAGGATATTCGATATGGGGAAAATAGAGAAACTTGGGTATTTAGTCGGAAATCTCGCCGAGTTTGGAAAAGAAGACACGATTTATGCTGCAGAACCTTGGACAGAGTACTCTGACGCGGTCGTGGCTAAGGAACCCGTGGGGGGTGGAGTTCCTTCCGATATAAAAGAAGCTGGCCTAAAATATTTCCTTGAGGTGTCTATAGCTCGGGAGTTTATGGAAGACTGGTTCGCGTCTCTAGATAAAAAACCCGAATCATCAATTTCTTGTCAAAGATTGATAGAATACGCGATTAATGATGCGTAGGAAAATAACATGATACCTAATTCACGCTATGACGGTAAGCCACTGCTCAGGTTGCTTGAGCTATATGTTCTAAATTCCATTAATGAGTTGTCACAAGTGGATCGGCAGACCTTGGAAAGGATGGAGCCTAGGTTGCATGCAATTTACGGAGGTGGTGGAACATGGCATGAGGCGATTGCTGCAGCTCTTTCTATGTCCCTGGACGTGCCAAAGGTTATCCAGGATATGTGGATAAGTAATCAAGAAACGGCAAAGAAAAAAGGTGTGATTCTAAGTCCGCAGATGTTTGCGGAGATGTTCGTGGATCAAAATTTCACAGTTTAAAAAAGCTTATTTCTTTTAGAGGGTGTTATGCACATTGGATCATCTGTGCGGCATGTTTGAGCATGTATCCGACGAATGCGATGACGTGGAAGCCTGCGGGCGTGGTCGCGTATCTTTCGTAGTCCTTGACCAGCCTGCGACAGCGCGTGGCCCAGGCAAAGGATCGCTCCACGACCCAGCGACGCGGCAGCAGGACAAAGCCGCGCTTGGCTTCTGGCAGTTTGACCACATGCAGGGCAATGCCTTCGGCGGCAGCGGCGTCGGCCGCGACTTCGCCGGTATAGCCCTGATCGACATAGGCGAGTGTGACGTTGTCGCCGGTCGCGTCCTGGATGTCGGCGGCGAGACGTGCCACGGCGGCGCGATCGCCGACATCGGCCGGCGTCACATGAAGAGCGAGCAAGTGCCCGAGGGTGTCCACCGCCATATGCACCTTCGAGCCGCGCTTGCGCTTGGCGCCGTCATAACCGGCACGGGTGCCGCTTTCCGGCGTGGAGCGCAGCGTACGGCTATCAATGATCGCGGCCGTGGGTTCTTCCGCCCGTCCGGAGGCGAGGCGCAGCAAGGCTCGCAGATCCTGTGCCAGGGCCTCGAAACAGCCCGACGCCAGCCAGCGCTGCGATTGTTGATACACCGCCGACCACGGCGGGAAGTCGTTCGGCATGGCGCGCCAGGCAATGCCATAACGGATCACGTAACGCAGGGCATTGAACAACTCGCGCAGGGAATGCTCTCGCTGCGGCGCAGCCTCAGTCATCAGAGTGAGATAAGGAACCACCAGCGACCACTCCTCGTCGCTGACGTCAGACGGATACGGCTTGCGAGGCAGAACAGGGCTCATCCAGTTCCATTAGACCCAAGCGCCGCAAAAGTACATAACACCCTCTAGAAAGGGAAACGATACGAAGACCTTTGAAGGAAATGTGCCTAATTCTGTTTTGAACGACCTTGGGTTGAAGAAATGACGATATGTAAAGGAAAGATTCCAAAAAATGTTCTGAATTTATTTTCGAGTGATATTGGGGCGACGGATTTTTTTGGTTATGTTGGAAACATGGTGTCGATAGAGCAAGCGACAGCAGTTATTGGAATTTTGTCACCTGATTTTGTTGAGTATAATAATCATATTTTTTGGAAAGCAGATTCTTCAGATTTCTCTCCTCAAAGCGCCCTTACAGGGTTTAGGGAGAATAAGCCAGGACAGTTGCTCCCAAGTACAGAACGTAGAGATGTAGAGCGGTATCAAAACAATTTTTCGGTGAACCAATTCTTTTCAAAATGGGAAGATTCTCCAGGAAGTCCGGTTTTAAAGGTTGGTTTGACGGAAAAAGATCATAAGCTTTGCCACATTTTTGCACGGCAAATTGAACAATATTGGCATATTGCTCTTCGTGAGTGTTTTCCTGACCGGAATTTTGAATTCGAAGTCGCTGATAATATTCTTGATGAGTATGGAGTATGTCTGACTTTTTTTCAGTTATAATTTTTCGTTCCGAGGAAAAAGCAGGACCGGCATAGGTAAGGCAAAACGACGCGGAGCACGCTGAACGTGGAAACGCGTCCGACGCTGCGAACGGCAGCCTGAGCGCGGTGGCGGCGCAGTTGGCGGGCCAGGACGTGGTGCTGGCGGCGCAGAAGGGCGTGAACCTGTCGGCGGGGTGGGACAGGACGCAGAGCGCGAGCAGCGCATCGTCGCATTCGGCGTTCGTGGGGGACCGGGCTGGTGTCGGAGCTGCTGGGTGGCGGGCGCACGCATGAGCAGACCAGCCTCAGCCAGTCGGCGATCGGCAGCAACATCACGGTGGATGCGGGGAGCGTCAGTGGGAGCTACAGCCGCGATCCGGGATCGGCGAACGGGCATCTGGCGAACGCATTCGACCCGACGGCGCTGAGCAATGCGTTGCAGGCGCAGCAACTGGGCGGCCAGTTGGTGGGCGAGGTTGGCGGGCAGGTTTCCGACGTATTGAAATCAAGCAATCCGGCCTTCGCGGAAGGCGGTGCGGGCCGTGTGGGGCTGGAGACGGCGGGGAACGCGATTGTCGCGGCGGTGACGGGCGGGAATGTGGGTGCGGTGGCGCTGGGCACGGCGGCGGGCGGTCTGGCGTCGGCGGCGACGCGCGACTGGGCGCAGTCGGTGGCGAGCGGGCTGACGACTGACCCGGCGACACGGGCGGCGGTAGCGAACGTGCTGAGCAACGGAGTGGCGTCGGTGGCCGGTGCGGCCGGCGGGCTGCTGGGTGGCGCGGGCAAGGGGAATGCGTCGGTCAATGCGCTGAATGGGGCGGCGGCAGCTTCGGCGGTGCAGCAGTTCAATCAGGCTGAGGATAACGCGAAGACAGGGAAATCCGATCTTCCCGAAGGATATGAGGGGTATGGAGTACCGGATGATAGAGGTGGACCCGTCCATTCGGACAGCTTTGTGGGCTTGATAAGCTATACCCGGTTGTCGTTATGCCGCCATTCTGACGGCGCTGCTGTTGGCCATCTGGTCCGGGGTTAACCCCGGACCAGATGGCGTCGGCACGTCATGATACGCCTCATCGGGCGTGCGTCCAGCCAGTGCCGAGTGCGGACGCTGCTCGTTATACAATCCTGCTTCGCAACACCCATCTGTCTATATGACTGTTTCGAATAAGTTTTCTTGTGCATGCGTTTGTCCAGCAAGCTGACTGCGCCGTGTTTTTGCCTGGCGGGCGATGAGCTTCGCTTTGTCGCTATCGAGGATATGTCGCTCGAATATCCAGGGACCGTCGGGCAATGGGTGCGTTGCGGCGATCTTTCCGGCCTCGGCGGCAAGCCGTAAGGTTTTAGGGGCTATGCCGAGCAGCTTCGCGGCTTCACCCAAATTGAGGCATGGCTTTTCTTCATCAGGCGTGGCTCGATAAACTGGGATCCTGTGATGCGAGCGCATGGAAGTCACACGCTCACGCGTCCAGCGATTGCCATTCCCAGTCCGTAGCCCGTTGCGGTTCAGGAGGCTGGCAATCAGGTCATCGTTCGCAATACGGACGAGGTCACGCACGGCCGCGATGATGTCGGCGCCGGTGCTATTGCGCTGGCCGCGCCGGCGGCGAGGCAGGCGTAGTTCGGTGTGGATGCCCCCTGCCCAATGGACGGCCAGGACGATCTCCGCTGTTTCGGTATCGAGATCGGCAACAACCTCCTGCACCAATGTCCGGACGATCCGCTTTTTCAGACGGACGTCCGTTGCTGGCGCCTGCCAGACGGATTTGAGATCGTTCGCCAGTTCCCGCAACGAGAGCGGTTCGCATGCGGGTTCCTGTCCTCGTGCCGCGTCGTGGTCGACGATCCTCTGCTCGATCGCGGCCGCGGCGGTCAGCGCAGCGTTCCATCGCCGTTCCAGTTCTCCGGTCACGAGCCTGTTTTCCGGATCGGCCGCATTGTATTGGCGGAATGCCCGTTCAGCCTCGTAACGGGCCGCCTGCAGATCGCGCGCCAGAGCTTCGCGTATCTGGTCGCGCTGCTCATTGATGGTCGCCTGAGCGGTGGCGGCGGCCTCGATCGCACCCGGTCCTACGACGTCGAGCAGGGCTGTCTCGATCGCGTCATCGACCCGCAATCCGCCAAAGGCGATACAGCGCGGTTCCCCGCTATCGAGCCAGCCGCGCACACAGCTGTAGCGCGGGATATTATGTTTGGCTCCCGTGTAGCATACCGCCAGCTTGCGTCCGCACCGGTGACATCGCAACAGACCGGCCAGCAACGCGCTCCCGTGTTTGGGCGCGCCATGATGACGTCCGGTCGGCACGTTCTCGCTCACCATGCGGCGGATCGCCTCTGCCTTGTCCCAGCTCACATAACCTTCATGCGTGCCGGGGATCAGCGCAAGCCAGCTCTCACGTGGTTTGCGCTGGCGCTGGGCATTGAAGGCGCTGCCGTCATACGACGCGGCCACACCGGTCTTGCCATAGGCATAGGCGCCGCCATAGATCGGGTTGGCGATCATGCGATGAATAGTCGCATAGTCTGGCCGTCTCCAGACAATACCTCCGTTTCGGTGTCGTGCCGGCAGATCCAGGTCATGCGTGTGAAACCACAGCAGTGCCTGCCGTGCGCTGCCGAGTTCGGCGACCTTGTCAAAAACGAGCCTGATGGCTTTCTGGACCCGCATGTCAGGATCTTTCTCGTAACGATCTCCGTCTTTGACGAACTCGACAGGCGTACCCACCACGAGTTCGCCACGCCGCGCTTTCTCATAACGTGCCGTCAAGGACCGCTGTCGCAGAAGGTCCAGCTCATATTCGTTCAGGCTGCCCTTCAGACCGAGCAGGAGCCGGTCATTCCCGACACGCGGTGCGTAAATGGCCTCCTGATCGATCAGGAGTGTGTCGACGACACGGCACATTTCGATGAGTTGCTGCCAGTCGCGGCTGTTCCGGGCGAACCGGGAGACCTCCAGGGCCGCGACTGCACCGACGCGCCCCAAACAGACCTCAGCCACCATGCGATCGAAGCCGACGCGCGTCACGCCGCCCGCTGCCGAGCAGCCCAGATCGTCGTCGATCACGTCAATCGTCTGCCAGCCCAGGAGGGCGAGCCGTTCGCGCATGGCATATTGCAAGGCGCGGCTTTCCCGGTTGTGCTGCACCTGGTGCGCGGATGATTGCCGCACATACAGAATTGCCCTGCGCTCCAGATGACGTGGGCTGATCTTGTCACGGCTCATCGCGGGCCTCCTGCACGGCGCTGGGTCCGCGACCGCGCACGTGATCGAGGATCAGGCGGGCCATCATCGACTGCAGATCGTTCCGCGCCTGCTGGGGGAGGTCTTTCCAGATCAGGTTCGGACAGGGCGGATCGGCCCTCTTGTCGCCGAACAGATCCGGCTGCGCCGATATGGTCCCCACACGGGAACGCTGTCGTCCGTCGTGTCGCATGGTCCTCTCTCCGATTCCGGTCAGAAGAGAAGCCTGCGACGGTTTCAGATGGGTGCGACGACAAAAAGCCCGTCAGCAACGATCGCAGATCATGCAATGCATTCAGTGACACGACCGGATCCGGGGCCTGTCGCATCCCGGCGCACGCTGCGCGATCAAGCATCCATGCAGGCAATTCAAGGAGCCTGACCCCTCCGGTGTCAGACAGGCGACAGCGGGAAAGGACTTGGCCGCCCCGCTCGATCGTCTCCTCGACGCACACCCGACGCCCAAACCAGGGGTGCCAGGGGTAGAGAACTTCCCGCACGTCGGTATTATGGGTCTTGCAAAGCAGCGTTCTAATGGGCGATCCATCCGGCAAGCCCGGCCCGTAGCTCCGATCCGGTCTCGAACGCGTGCAAATAGACGCATTCGTATTTCAACGACCGCCACAGACGTTCGATGAACACGTTGTCCAGCCAGCGACCGCGCCCATCCATGCTGATGCGAACCTGGCGTCGTTCCAGGACCTCGGTGAACCGGGGCGTCGTGAATTGTGAACCCTGGTCCGTGTTGAAAATCTCCGGGGTGCCGTAGCGCACCAGGGCATCCCGGAGTGCCTCGACGCAGAACTCCGCATCCATCGTGTTCGACAGACGCCAGGACAGCACCTTGCGCGTGTGCCAATCCATCACCGCCACCAGATAGAGAAAGCCCTTCCGCGTCGGGATATAAGTGATGTCGGAACACCACACCTGGTTGGGCCGGTCGATGACCAGATCCCACAGCAGATACGGATATTTCCGATGCTCCGGATGTGGCACGGTCGTGCGCGGCTTCTGATAGACCGCCCGCAAGCCCATTCTCGCCATGAGCCGGCGAGCCCGCTTGCGGCCGATATCGTGGCCGAGACGCCGAAGATGCCGGGTCATCTGACGGGACCCGTAATACGGTGTCTCCAGGAATTGCACGTCGATCAGCCGCATCAGTTCCAGATTCGCCTCGCTCTCTGGCACAGGCCGGTAGTAGACGCCCGATCGATTGAGTTGCAGCAACGTGCATTGCCGCACGACCGAAAGCCGAGGCCGTTTCAGGTCGATCATTTGCCGCCTCTGATCACGCCCAACTGAACAGAGGCATCGCGCAAAAAATCACGTTCCACCAGCAATTGGCCGATCTTCGCATGCAGCTTTGAAGTGGTCCCCATCTTGAAGACCAGGGGCGGCCGAATTTAAGTTGCACGATCTGGCTCTGCGGATACTTTCTGTTCAGGCGACCAGCATGTCGTAACCGGCCGTTCATGGCCGCCTTATGAGTGGGGCGGTGGATTGGTAAGTTCACGTCGTTATTGACGTCGTTTGGGAGGTGAGGATGCGGCAGGAGATCCTGATAGGCGTGGAGCGTCGGCGGCGCTGGTCCGATGAACAGAAGATGCGGGTTCTGTCCGAGGTTGGGGTGGATGGGGCGACGGTATCGGATGTGGCCCGCCGTCACGACCTGACACGGCAGCATCTTTACCAATGGCGGCGCTGGCTGCGTCAGCGTTCCCCTGCTGGCGATCACGGTGTGCGTTTTCTCCCGCTCGAGCGGGTGGAGTATGTCATCCTTTAAGTTTCTGAAATATATTATTAAATGACTATTTTAAGGGGGTGTTGGTATCGGCCAGACCGTGCCCCCGCAACCAACGATACTTGCGATACGAACGCATCAAGAACGCCACTGTCCGGATGGACCGTGGCGTTTTTCTTATGCGCCGCAAACTGCAGGATTGCCGCCAGGTCGCCGCGCAGGATGATCGCCAGCTCGCCGTCGGCTGGCTGGAGCGTGATCTGCGAGACGAGTGTGCGCAGGCGCTCGGCTGCCTCGGTCTTCGTCTCTTCGGCCTGAAGGCTCTCATAAAGAGACGCGATCCGCCGCTGATAAATCTCCGCCATGTTTGGATGGAGAAGGGGAGGCGGCTCCTCAGTATTAGCAAGACGCTCTGTCACTTCGGTCTTGCGTGCTTCCAACCGCTTCATGTCGTCGACGATTGCCTGGATTGGTCCACCAGCCTTGAGCGCGGTTAGAAGTTTTGCCAGCTCCCGATCGATGCGGGGCAGTTCTGCCCGCATGGCGACAAGATCGGCACCGTGTTCCATCCGAAGCCTGTTCACCTCGCGGGTAAACTCGTTGCAGAACTCCTTGAACAGGTCCGGTTCCATCAAATGCGTACGCAGCCCGCTCAGCACTGATGCTTCGAGAGCGTCGCGGCGAATGTTCAGGCGGTTGTCACAGGTGCCCTTGTTGCGCGCTGTCGAGCAGCCCAGCAGATCTTTTGAGATCATGCTGTAGCCGCCGCCACAGCAGCCGCAGCGGATTAGCCCGGCAAAGAGATGGCGCGGACGGCGCCGCTCACTGAGGGCTTCGTTTCCCCGTTCCGGCTGGCTGAAGGTCGTCTCGGCCTGGCGGGCCTTCAGGGCATCCCACAGATCCTGCTCGACGATCCGCAACTCGGGCACCTCCTGGATCACCCATTCGGATTCAGGATTGAGGCGTGAGACGCGCTTGCCGTTATCGGGGTCTTTCAGATAGCGCAGCCGGTTCCAGACCAGCCGACCGACATACATTTCGTTGTTGAGGACGCCGGTGCCGCGTTCCCGATTGCCGTGAATGGTGGACGGTCCCCATTCACGTCCCTGCGGACCCGGAACGCCATCTCGGTTCAGTTCCATGGCGATCGTGCGCGAGGACTTGCCGCGCGTGTAGTCGGTGAAGATCCGTCTGACCGTGCGGGCTTCTTCCTCGTTGATGGTCCGGTCGCCGCGAATGCGCTCACCCTTGGCGTCAAACTGGCGCACCACGTCATAGCCATAGGAATTGCCGCCGCCGGACTTGCCGTCCTCGACGCGTCCGCGCAGGCCACGCCGGACCTTCTCGGCCAGATCCTTGAGGAACAGGGCGTTCATCGTGCCCTTGAGGCCGATATGCAGGTGCGTGACGTCGCCCTCGGAGAGGGTGATGATCCGCACGCCGGAGAAGGTCATCCGCTTGAATAGGCCGGCGATATCTTCCTGGTCGCGCGACAGCCGGTCCATGGCCTCGGCCAGCACGATCGTGAAGCGACCGCGCGTGGCATCTTGGATCAGTTCCTGAATGCCGGGGCGGAGCAGGGAGGCACCCGAGATCGCCCGGTCGGTGTAGCTGTCGACGATCGTCCAGCCCTGCTTTTCGGCGTGAAGCCGGCAGAGGCGCAACTGATCCTCGATCGAGGCATCACGCTGGTTCTCGGATGAGTAGCGGGCATACAGCGCGACTTTCACAATCCCATCTCCCTAATCCTGGAGATCGCGTCGCCTCGCGGCCTCCACTTCAGCGTTGACGAAATCCCGTGCGGCCTGACGGGCCAGAAGCCGGACCAGACTGACCAGCCGCGGATCGGCTCCACCGCGCAATGGTGTCACGTTGGCGTCTGGGGCGTCGAGAACGAGCCGCAGCTTTCCAGCTATCGTATCGCGTTGGCGTGCCATCTTCCCGTCCTTTCTGCATGGACCTTTGGTTAGCTCTGACGGGAATGTGGATGTCGGACGGGATGTGCGTGAACAGAAAAGTACACGGAAACAAAGGGATGGATCGTAGGAAGAGGGCTTCGGGATAGTCGCGAATACGCGCGGCTATCGCTGTCGGCACTATCACAAATTGGTGATAACGCGACTATAATAGTCGTAATTTATCGCAGTGTGCATCGACTCGCAGGTTGGTTGGCACGGACCTGCGTTCCGTAAAGCCGTCTCTACGCGGTTCCGTGGATGCGATCCGGCGTCTGGTGGGACCGGAAGAGAGGAAGAGGGACATGGGTTTTTCGTGACGGATTCAGGGGTGGGAGAGAGGCTTCCGCCCGTCCGTCACGGAGTGTTCCCCCATGGCGAGCGCCATCCAGAAAATCGCCCTCAATGCGTCCCGTGATATTCCTTTCAACAAGCTGGTGCTGTCGCAGTCCAACGTGCGGCGTGTGAAGGCCGGTCAGTCGATCGAGGAATTGGCCCGCGATATCGAACGTCGTGGCCTGCTCCAGAGCCTGAACGTCCGTCCCGTCCTGAACGGAGAAGGGGTCGAAACCGGTACCTACGAAGTGCCAGCCGGCGGCCGCCGCTTCCGCGCGCTCGAACTGTTGGTGAAGCAGAAGAAGCTGGCGAAGACGGCCCCCGTACCCTGTGTCGTGCGCGAGGTCGGATCGGCCATTCTCGCCCAGGATGATTCCCTGGCTGAGAACGTCCAGCGGGTCGCCCTGCATCCGCTGGACCAGTTTCGCGCCTTTCGCGAAATGCTGGAAAAGGGCATGTCCGAGGAAGAGATCGCCGCGGCGTTCTTCGTCTTGCCGGCCGTGGTGAAGCAGCGCCTGCGCCTGATGACCGTGTCGGACAAGCTGCTCGATATCTACGAGCAGGACGGCATGAAGCTGGAACAGCTCATGGCCTTTTCGATCAGCGATGACCATGCCCGTCAGGAACAGGTCTGGGAGATTATTGCCCAGAGCCATAACCGCGAGCCCTATCTGATCCGCCGCATGCTGACGGAAAAGACCGTGCGGGCATCGGATCGCCGCGTGCGCTTCATCGGGCTAGATGCCTATGTCGCGGCCGGCGGCCACGTCATGCGCGACCTGTTCGAAGCCGACGATGGCGGTTGGTTGGACGATCCCACCCTTCTCGACCGGCTGGTCATGGAAAAACTGACCAGTGCGGCCGAGGACATCCGCGCCGAAGGCTGGAAATGGGTCGAGACGGCGCTGTCCTTCCCCTGGGGACACGCGCGGGGCTTCGCGAGGATTGAAGGCACGCCGGTTGTGCTCTCGGAAGAAGAAGTTGCGCGTCTGACCGCTCTGCACAGCGAGCAGGAGGCCATCGAGGCGGAATACGCGCAGGCCGATGAATTCCCCGAGGACATTGATATCTGGCTGGGCGAGATCGAGCAGGCCATCGAGGCGTTGGAGGAACGCCCTGTGTCCTTCGATCCGGCGGACATGGCCCGCGCTGGAGCCTTCGTTAGCCTAGATACCGACGGCACACTGCTGGTGGAGCGGGGCTTCGTTCTGCCCGAGGATATGCTGGCGGATTCGGATGATGCTCACGATGAGTCCGAGGGATATGACGACACAGTTGTCCATCACGGCGCGGGCGACGACGGCGAAGGGGATGGGACGGAAGGCGCACCCGACATCGAGCCGGAGGAGGAAGACGGGCTGAAGCCGCTTTCCGATCGTGTGCTGACCGAACTGACGGCCTGGCGCACGCTGGCCCTGCGCGACGCATTTGCCGGCAATCCGCACATCGCGCTGACCGAACTGCTTCACACGCTGGTTCGCGATCTCTACTGGCAGGTCTCGGGCACGGACTGCCTGGAAGCCTATGTCCGGGAAATCTCGCTGTCGATCCATTCCCCAGACATGCCGGGCAGTCTGCCAGCCTATGCGCTGCGCCAGCGCAACGAAGGCTGGAAGCACGACCTGCCGGAGGATGAGAATGCGCTCTGGCAGTGGCTGGATGGGCTGGACGATACCAGCCGCCTGGCGCTGCTGGCCCATTGTCTGTCTTTTGGCGTCAACGCCCTTTACGAGCGGATGCCGCCCTATGGTGCGGTGTCGCAGCGCAGCGTCTCGGAGCGGGTGGCCCGCGCCGACCGTCTCGCCACTGCGCTCAGGCTCGATCTGACCGAAGTGGGCTGGCAGGCGACGATGGAGAACTATCTCGGCCGTGTCACCAAGGCGCGCATCCTTGAAGCCGTGCGCGAAGCACGCGGCGATGAGGCAGCGGACCGCATTGCCCATCTCAAGAAAATGGACATGGCCAGTGAGGCCGAGCAGTTGCTGGACGGCTCCGGCTGGCTGCCCGAAGCATTGCGAACTGCTGGTTTGACCGACGGTCATCAGGAACAGGTCGCTGTTATCCCCATCGAAACCGCCACGGATATCGCGGCCGAATGACGGGCGCCTCGTAATTCATGAATCCGAACCTAACCGGCCCTGGCTTCGGTCAGGGCCGTCCTGCTGATCCAGGAGAAACAGGACATGACCAATCCAGGAAATACGCCTGAACAGGCCGATACCTTCACCGCCTTTTCCGAGCATTACGAGGCCTATCGGAAACGGCAACAGGAGTTGGGAGCAGTCAATCGCAAAGCACTGTTTGATCGCCTTGATGCTGCTGGGATCGAAACGGTGGTGGTCACCTTCGATGGTTGTGGAGATAGCGGCCAGATCGAAGATATGGCGGTCACTCCGGAAACCGATAATACGGTTCTGGAGAACTGCATGCCTTACATCTCTGTCGACTGGCAGTGTGCCACGTCGAAAGCTGATGATTGCAGCGTCAAGGATGTCATTGAGAACGTCTGCTACGACCTGCTTTCCGAAGCGCATGGTGGCTGGGAAAACAATGATGGTGCGTATGGCGAGTTTACCTTTGACGTCGCGGGACGGTCCATCGCCCTGGAGTATAACGAGCGTTACACCGCCGTCGAAAACTACGGCCATGAATGGACGGAGGAGGGGCACTATGGCGCATAGTTATCATCATGCCCTCTCTTCCGTCCGGAAGTGGGGCGGTACGGTGGAGGACTACCTGCCGTTGCACACATGGTTCGATGAATCGAAACTGATCACGGCGGATTTCCGGCACCGGGCGCTGCGACACCATGCGGAAGGCATCTTCCTCGCCGAAAAACTGTTCGGCGTTACACTTACGCTCTCGACCGGACGGGTAGTACCGATCCGTCTGATCGGCGAACAGCATGTCCGGGAAGATTTCGGTTTTATCCCAGGCTTTGCGGATTGGGTGAAGGAAATCCGACCCTGTCCGTGGATGGGACGCGCCAAACCCCTCGATGTAGAAGGTGAGACACCGCACAGTATGAGCTGATGCGGGATTTCGAGACAGCGGCTTCCGGTAATTCAGATGCTCCGCTACCACTAATGTCTGGATAAGCGAGACGAGCGGGATACGTCCGCCTAAATATCTATTGTATTCATTTCCTCCTATTCTTCGATTCATATGAGCAGCCGCAAAGTCCCCTGTTTTACTTCAGAACGTCAATGACGATCTTACCGAACGGGCCCCGTTCAAGATGGTTGAAAGCTTCCGGAGCCGCATCGAAACTATAGATTTCGTCGATGGCCGGCTTGATGCCACGAGCGTCAATGGCTCGAACCATATCTTCGAAGGCGCGACGATGTCCGACTGTGATGCCCTGGATGATTGCTCTTTTGAGCATCATCGGAACGGCGGAAAACCTGATCTCGGTTCCATTGAGGAAGCCAATCTGCGCGATCCGGCCACCGCTCGCGAGTGCTGCCAATGATTGACTGATATTGTCGCCGCCAATCAATTCCAACACATGATCGACGCCAGCCCCTCCTGTCAGATCGAGTGCCACGGCCGACCAGTCAGGTGTGGCGCTGGTATCGATGACATCGCACATGCCAAGAATCTCGACCCGTTTCAACTTTTCGGCGCTCCGCGAAGTGACGATGGCGCGAGCACCGAAAGCACGGGCGATCTGGAGGCCAAACAGGGCAACGCCTCCAGTCCCTTCGACCAGGACTGTATCGCCAGCTTTCAACTTACCGGTTTCGACGAGAGCGAACCATGCAGTCAGCCCCGCGATCGGCAACGTCGACGCTTCTCGGTCAGTCAGCGATGCAGGAGCAGTGACCGCGACATCTTCGCGGATGAGTACATATTCGGCCAATACTCCGGGGAGAGGCCCGCCCAGCGACAAGCCGTGCCGCGTCATTTCCCGAGGCGGTTCGCCGTCGATCCATTGAGTCCAGAAATTGCCGAGCACCCGATCGCCGGTCCTGAAACGGGAAACCCCGTCGCCTGTTGCCACGACCTCTCCTGCCATATCGGAAACCGGCGTGAAGGGCATGGCCGGCGCATCCGGCAGCAATTCGCCTTCCACCACCAGCTTGTCGCGATAGTTAAGGGAAACCGCTGAAACCCGGACCAGAAGTTCGTGACTACCGGGCGTGGGAACCGGCACCGTAGCCAGTTCCAGATTCTTCAGGCCGAATGACGACAACTGCCATCGCTTCATGGTCTTGCTCATGTCTGATCCTTTCCCGCACGAGACTCGATATCAGAGCATATTGACAACCATAGGGAATGTGTTCCGATCTCATGGACGAAGACTTCCTCCAAAATGTCGGAAATCTATCGACCATGAATCTTCATTCCCAACTGCAAGGCATGTCGGCCTTTGTTCATTCGGTCGAGACGGGCAGTTTCACGGCTGCTGCCGCGCGCATGGGCGTCTCCAAATCCGCCACGGGCAAGAGCGTAGCCCGTCTGGAGGAACGGCTGGGTGTCCGCCTCCTCAATCGTACCACGCGAAGTCTGAGCCTGACGGCAGAGGGACAAGCCTACTATCAGAGTTGCCTCAAGATTCTGGACGAACTGAACGCAGCGGAATCGCTGCTGGCTTCGCGTATGCACAGTGTGTCCGGAACATTGCGCGTCAACTTGCCGGTCTCGTTCGGACGGTTGTGTGCAATGCCCGTCCTGACGACAGTAGCCGTGCGCAACCCTGACCTCGACCTCGATATTTCCTTCACCGATCGCCGGGTCGATCTGGTCGAAGAAGGCATAGACCTGGTGGTGAGGCTGGGTGATCCCGGCGATCATGTGAATCTGGTCGGCAGAAGCATTGCCACCCAGCGTTCGGTGATTTGCGCCGCACCAGCCTATCTGGAACGCAAGGGGTGTCCCTCCAGCATCGAAGATATTCGCCATCACGATTGCCTCGCCTTTGCACGGGACGGCCGGCCGCTTCCATGGATGATTTCGGACCAGCACGGCGGGCAGAAAGCCCTCGTCGTCAGACCCCGCCATCAAATCGGTCATGGCGAAGCCTTGCGGGACGCCGCGGTGAACGGGCTCGGTCTGGCTTATCTTTCGACCTGGCTTGCTGGAGAGGACATTAGGCGGGGTCGGCTTGTAATGGTTCCAGTCGCCACTCTTACCGAGGACAGCCCGATTTCCGTTCTCTGGCCACGTTCGCGCGATTTGTCGCCCAAGGTGCGCGTCGTGGTCGACGCGCTGGTATCGGCATTCATGCCGATACCACCCTGGGATCAGGAAATCGTGCGCGCCAAGGAAATTCCCGGCACCCAATAAACACTCGAGAGTGACGATGAGTGCCATCGCACTGCAAACTCTATCGGAGGAAGGTGTTAACCGGAAGCCGCTTTTTTCGTGCCGTTCCGGCCAGAAAAGAGGGAGAGGGCGGCTTCGCCTCTGATGCCGAATGTCCGGCAAGAGAGGAGAGTTTCCATGTCCGCTTCCGTTCTGTCTTCCGGCCGTGCCGGATTCCGCATCGATCCTTCGCGCGGGGAGCGTAGCGCCCGCGTGTCGTCCGAATGGTTCTCGCGCCCCGATGATGAGCGGTATCTGTCGCTGTCCGACCTGCACGCCGCCACCCTGGCGCGGGCGGATCGGGCTACGGCCCGCACGGTGGAGTGCCGCGCCATTCGCGTGGAGGCGAGCTGCGACAATGCCGAACGCCTGACGCTGGCTGTGCCGGGCCAGGCCGAACTGGTCGCGCCGACGCACTGGTCCTTCGGACAGCTTTGCAGCCTGGTCGGTGCTCCGTCTTCCTATCTGCGCGACCTGCCGGCACCGCTGGCGGCGATCAATCTCCAACACGGGCTGCTGTCACACCGCGCCGAGTTGGTCAAGACGTTGGAGACCGAGGACGGACGGGTGGAACTGCGCGCCGTGACCGGTCCCGATTACGGCCGCATCTGGGACCACGAACTGGTCGGGGCGGTGCGCAAGATCGCGGGTGACGGCACGGGCGATACCAACTGGAAGGTGCCCGGTGTAATCGACTGGGCCACCATGACCCATAATCCCTATGTCGATATCACGAAGGAAACCACGACGCTTTACGCATCGGATCGCGATGTATTCCTGTTTTTGGTCGACGATACACACCCGATCGAGGCTGGACGCCTGCCCAACGGCGATTCCGATCTCTATTTCCGGGGCTTCTACGCCTGGAACAGCGAGGTCGGTAGCAAGAGCCTCGGCATCGCCTCCTTCTATCTGCGCGGAGTGTGCCAGAATCGCATGTTGTGGGGCGTGGAAAATTTCGAACAGATCACGATCCGGCACAGCAAGTTTGCAGCCTCGCGTTTCGTGCATCAGGCCACGCCCGCGCTGCGGAATTTCGCCACGGCCAGCCCGGCGTCATTCGTCTCCGGCATTCAGGCGTCGCGCAAGGTGCTGGTGGCGAAAACTGACGAGGACCGCGAGAGCTTCCTGCGTCGTCGCGGGTTCTCGAAGCCGGAAACCGCGAAGATCATCGAAACGGTCCTGCACGAGGAAGGACGCAAGCCCGAGAGCGTCTTCGATTTCGTGCAGGGGATCACGGCACTGGCGCGGACAAAGGCCAACCAGGACACGCGGCTGGATCTGGAAGAGAAGGCCCGCAGGCTGATGGAGCGTGCTTCCTGAAAGCCGCTTTTCTGTCTTTCCGTAAAGACGTTTTTACGAGCCCGGCCCCTGCGCCGGGCTTTTTCGTTTCGGGAGTTCTTCCGATGGCTGATTTCTTCACGCATTTTTCCTGCGTGCTCGATGTGGGCACGGTGGAAAACGCTGCCAAGGCGCTCGACCTCTACAATGAATTCATGGACGAACTGGCGGCGGAAGACCCGCCCTCTGACGGTTTTATTCTGTCGATCGTGCCTGAATATGGCGGCACGAAACTCTGGATGCATGATGAGACAACCGGCGATCCGCATCAGGTCGTGGAATTCGTGCTACGCTGTGCGCGGGCATTCCGGTTGCGGGGCCGATGGGGGTTCCAGTGGGCCAATACGGCCTCACGTCCCCGGATTGGCGCCTTCAGCGGTGGCGCGCATCTGCTTGACCTTGGCCGGCGCAAGACGATTTCATGGATGACCACCGATCGCTGGCTGGCGATCGCCCTCGACGGAGGCGATCCCGACACAGGAGGGCAGGGCGATGACCTTGCATGATGCGGGCGATCTCGCCCGTCGTCTGGCGGAGAACGCGGAGGCGGTGTGCCGGCGGTATCTGTCCGCCGGTCGCCGTCACGGCAATTACTGGCTGGTCGGTGACGTGCGTAATGCGCCCGGCCGGTCGCTGTTCGTCCGGCTGCACGACACCGCCAACGGCAGAGCGGGAAAATGGACCGACGCGCAGTCGGGTGAGCATGGCGACCTGCTCGACGTGATCCGCGAAAGCCTCGGCCTGGTGGATTTCCGTGACGTGGCGGACGAGGCGCGCGCCTTCCTCAGCCTGCCGCGTCCCGATCCGGTACCGTCGTCACAGGACCGTCCGGCCCGTGAGCGTGGCTCTGCCAGTTCTTCCGAAGCGGCTCGACGGCTCTGGGCCATGTCCGGGCCGATCACGGGCACGTCCGTAGAAGCGTATCTCCGTAGACGCGACATTACGCTTTTGCACGGAGCCGGCGCCCTGCGCTTCCATCCGCACTGCTTTTACCGGCCGGACGAGGACAGTCCGACCGAGACCTGGCCGGCCATGATCGCCGCCGTCACCGACCTCGACGGCACTCTGACCGGCGTGCATCGCACCTGGCTGGCGGCGGAAGGGCGTGGCAAGGCGCCGGTGGATCATCCGCGTCGTGCCCTGGGGGGCCTGCTCGGCCATGCCGTGCGCTTTGGGGTGGCATCCGACGTGCTTGCCGCCGGGGAAGGTATCGAGACGATCCTGTCGCTGCGGCAGGTTCTGCCCGATCTACCGCTGGCCGCCTGCCTGTCCTCGGCCCATCTCGCTGCCTTGATCTTTCCGCCACTGCTGCGCCGTCTCTACGTCCTGCGCGATGACGACCCGGCCGGGGATCAGGCGTTGGCGACGCTGCACGCCCGCGCGAATGACGCCGGGATCGAACTGATCGGCCTGTCGCCACGGCTGGGCGATTTCAACGACGATCTCCGTGCCCTCGGACGCGGCGCGCTGCGGGCCATCCTGCATCCGCAACTCGCGCCATCGGACGTGGCACGGTTTCTGGAGGCCGCCGGCACCTGAGCGGGCCGGAAAGAGGAGTGGGCGGTTTCCGTTTTCGTCTGGCGGAGCTGTGGTGTGTCTCCCGTCCGGCAGGGCCGCGCCCCGGCCTTTCAAGTGGGGAGCGGGCGCCAGCCGAGCCGGGCCTTCAATGGCGGGGACCGGCTATTTTCCGCCGCGCGCAGAGCGCGCTTTGCATCTCGAAGCAAAATAGCCGGCCCCCTGCCATCCTTCGCTGTGCTGCGGCCGCGCGCGAGCGCGCGGTTCCGGCCCGTCCCTGGTCTGTCGCTGTCCGCCCCCGGAAAGGCCGCGAAGGGCGCGGCCGGAGACCTGGGAGGCTCGCATCATGACCCGTATGACCGACGATTTCGAACCGCTGCACGCCGCTTCCTCCACCGCCCACGTGCTGGCTGAACTCCAGATGTATGGCTACCGTCCCTTCGAGGCTGAGCCGGATCCAAGGCCGCTGCCCGAAGCACAGCGTATCGGGGGTGCTGTGGCCGACATCTTCGACGCCATCGCCGCGACGCTGACCGACACACGGCTGGAACCCGACCTTGAGGCGCTGCTCTGGTCTGCCGTGAACATCTTCCATCGCATGGTCGGCCAGGTGGAACGTGAGCTTGACCGCAACGAGCAGGCGCAGAAGCGCAGCCAGCAGGAACAGGACGGCAGCGAGATCCGCTCGATGGAACTGGAGCGGCTGATCGCCGAAGGGCTGACCCTGATCGAACGCCGCAACGCCTACGAGATCTTCCGCGACGAGGCACAGGAGCAGTTCGAGCGCCTGACCCTGAGCACGTGGCGGCCGAAGACCGGCTCGCTGGTCTCACGCCGGACCATGACGGCCTCCATGATCGACAGCCGCGACTTCCTCAACGCCCGTCGTAAGGCCGAGGGCGAATTGTTGGTGCCGCCCGGTCCCAAGGTGGTCGTCACTGGCGGTCTCGATTTCGACGACCATATCCTGATCTGGGATCGGCTCGACAGAGTCCGGGCCAAGCATCCCGACATGGTGCTGCTGCACGGCGGCTCGCCCAAGGGGGCGGAATTCATCGCCTCACGCTGGGCCGATCACCGCGAGATCGTGCAGATCGCCTTCAAGCCGGACTGGACCAGGCATGCCAAGGCAGCCCCCTTCCGCCGCAACGATGCGATGCTCGACACCCTGCCGATCGGCGTCATCGTCTTTCCCGGAACCGGCATCCAGGAGAACCTGGCCGACAAGGCGAAGCGCCTCGGTATCCCGGTCCTACGGTTTGGAGGCGGATGACCGGTCCCGCTTCCATCCCGACATAGGGTGCAGCGACTTGCATTTCCGATAGCAGACATCAAAAGTGGTGATCACGGCACGCATGCCGGAAAAGCAGCCCGCGCTTGTCTGGTGCGGATATGAGAGAACGACATGACCGAGAAGGCGCCTACGATCGTCAACATGCACACGGCGCCGGAAATCGCGGCAGACGTACCCGCCGCCTGGACGCATTTCCGGCGCGCGCTGACACCTGCGATGAGGAGTGCGGGGCCGGGGCGTTTCGGGATGGGTCGTCTCGGCATGGGCGCCGTGCGGGTACCTCCAGGCTACAGCGCGTGCCCGGCGCACACGCATCTTCAGGCCGATGAGATCTTCGTCGTGCTCGAAGGGCACGGTCTATTCCGCTACGGCGATCGGGTGCATGGGATCCACCCCGGAGACTGCATTTCCTGTCCAGCCGACACGGGCATCGCCCACCAGATCGCCAACCCCGCGACCCCGGACGGCAGGGGCGACCTGGTCTATCTGGCGATCGGCGCCGAGCCGCCCGCGGACGTCTGCACCTATCCCGACAGCGGCTCGCTCGTTATCGATGGCCTCGATCGCCGCGGCTTCCTGCGTGAAGCCGATTATTACGAGGGGCAGCCACAACCCACGCCGCTTCTGACATGCGGCCGCGACGCACCCGTCTGATTGGGGCGCGCGGGTTTGGCCATCGGGTGGAGTCCGGTTCGGGCCGCGTCAGGAACGCATGGACGCCTCCGGCAGGGTCGCTGCAAAGTTGCTTGAGATGGCAAGGCAGCAACGCAACGGACCTGGCGTGAAAAAAAATTAGACTAAGGAACCGGCCGCCTCACGGCAGCTTCTGCCTCAGCTCCGACGACACTAGATAGCCTCCACGATTCCCAACGCCGACATCATAGTACAGGCTTTATGTCCCCAGAAATTCTCCGATCATCTCGGAGATTGGCGGCCCGGTAGTCAATAAACACCCGTGTTTCCAGAAACAGGCCTCGCCATTCGACTGGACATTCGCTAAAGCGCGAGATCTTCGAGCGTTTCCTTGGCCTTCGACACAGCGCCGGATGATAGAGCAGGGATGTTCATACCCTCGACACGAACAGCTTGCACATCCGTGATGCCAATGAACCCGAGGACCTGACGCAGGTAGGGTTCGACATAGTCCCAGGGACGCCACGGGCCGTCTGTAAAGACGCCCCCAGAAGAGATGATCAGGATCGCCCTCGTGCCTTTTGCCAGGCCGAGCACGCCGTTCTCGGCGTACTGGAATGTTCGACCTGGCCGAACGACCAGATCAATCCACGCTTTCAGGGCCGAGGGAATACCGAAGTTCCACATCGGCGTCGCAATCACGAGAAGGTCGGACGCCAGAAGCTCATCGGTCAGGTGATCGGAAAGACGGGCGGCCTCTTCCGACTGCCCCGCCTTGGCGGGGTCTGGTGTCGAAATGGCTTGCAGCGTAGCGCCGTCCAGATGCGGCAGATGCTCGCGGGCAAGATCACGACGCACAAGTTTTGCCGAAGGATAAAGTGCCCCAAGCCGTGTGCCGAGTGCCTCAGCCACTGCCCGGCTTGCCGAGTCCTGCCCGCGCGGACTGATCTCGATCATGAGAATCTGTTTCATGGCTTCATGCTCCCTGTTTTGCTGTCAGGGCGTTCCAGGCCGCGAGCGAGTCCATGTAATCCCGCCAGTGCGCGATCTTGCGGTTTTCGATTTTGACGATCGAACAGAATCGATTGTCGTAGCGCACGCCAGTGGCAAGAATCATGCCGTGGACTTCGTACTCGATGACCATCACTTCGCCGTCCGTCCGGTGACACACCAGATTGTCGACAGAATGCAACGCAATGGCGCCGACATATCCTTCGAACGCCGCCATTAGGGCACGTCGCCCTGTGATGATACGCGGCCAGCCTGGTACTTCGTAGAGCACCTCGTAAATGGTATCGTCGGTGAGGACATCGAAGAAATGTTCGCCCTCGACGAGATCGCCTAGCGCTTTGCGAACGAGATCGAAATAGGGCGCGGCAGGTTGGTAGGCCGCGTATTCTCGATTTGGCATCTGGATCTCTCCATGGCGCGCGATGTTGCTTACCGGGTGAGAGCTACATATAAATCGGAAGCCTGTTACGAAGAAGAGGGCACTCTTATATTAGTCACTTACGTGGAGGTAAGTAATGGGAAAGCCTCATAAGACAAAACAACTGGACCCTGCGGCGGTCTGCCGCAGTTCAGATCCGATGGCGGTTCGGGAATTGTTGACGAAAATCGGCGACAAATGGACAATATTCATTGTGTTGTCGCTCGACATTCTGGGCGGCCGCGCCCGGTTTTCAGAGCTGGAGCGGGCGGTTCCCGGCATCTCGCAACGGATGCTCTCCTCGACGCTGCGGACGCTCGAACGCGATGGAATGGTGATCCGGGAGGTTTTTCCCGAGGTACCGCCCCGCGTCGAATACGAGATGACGCCCTTGGGAAAAGGTCTGCTACGTCCGACACAGGGGCTGGTCGACTGGGCCAAGGAAAACTGGGAACAGGTGCGGAAAGCGCAATCGCAATACGACGAACGATAGGCCCGGTGCGGGTAGTACATGTCATCTTTTACCTCATTCTTGCCATTCAGATCCCAATTTTTGCTCCCGAAAGCTGCTGTTCATAAAATATTCAAGCCGCCGATCTGGCCTACCACAGAGGACATCAAGGTGACGTCTATACCGTCTGGGTCTGAAAACGGCGCCGATAGGCGATGGGACTGATGCCCACGATCCGCCGGAAACGGCTGCGGAAGGTAATGGGCGATTCAAAACCGACTTGGCGGGCGACCTCTTCGATTGGTGCGGGCGTGATCTCGAGTAATTCCTGCGCCGCCCGGACGCGCGCGGCCAGCAGCCACTGAACCGGTGATGAACCGGTCTGATCACGGAAATGCCGCGCGAAACTGCGTTCGCTCATGCCGGCACGGTCCGCCAGCATGCGCACGTCCAGGGACCGATCGAGATTGGCGAGAATCCAGTCCAATGTCGCGGCAAGACCCGCCGTTGTGCGTGGTGGCGCCTGACGAATGAACTGGGCCTGTCCGCCATCGCGAATGAGGGGTGCGACGGCGAGACGCGCGGCGTCGGCGGCCACGGCCTCGCCATGATCCAGCCGCACGAGATGCAGGCACATGTCCAGCCCAGCGGACGCACCGGCGGATGTCACCAGCCTGCCTTCGTCGACGAATAACGCATCAGGCTCTATGCATGCCGTTGGATATCGCCGGGCAAGCTCGGCGGCAGCGATCCAGTGTGTCGTGGCGCGTCTGCCGTCGAGAAGCCCGGCGGCCCCGAGCAGGAACGCGCCCGAGCAGATCGACACGATTCGTACCCCGGCTTTCCAGGCAGCGCGCAGGCTTGCGAGAACCGCAGGCGACATGTCTCTTTCCACGTCGTCGATACCGGGGACCACGACTGTGTCGGCGGATCGGATGTCCGCCAGCGTTCCGGGCGCCCTCAACGTGAAATTCCTGGTCTGTATGGCGCCGCGCCGCCCGCAGACGCGTACCGCATAGGCTGGCGCGCCGTCGGGCGCACGGACGCGGCCGAAGACTTCACAGGGGATGCTGAGATCGAACGGCACGACCCCGTCGAACGCCAGTATCGCGACCTTGTGCATCCTGTCCCCAGTGTCTTCGACGTTTGGCTGAATATGATCTATGGTTGTCTTTTCTGCCACTCACACGTCCTGGCTGCCAGGGCTAAACTCGCGGGTGCAAGCAGGAGACATTCATGGCCGATACCAACCCCGCACCCGATCCGCTCGAAATCGGCATCATCCTCTATCCGGGCTTCACCCTGCTGGATCTTGCCGGACCGCAATCGGCGCTCGGGCTTCATGGTCGGACGCAGTTCTTCGCGCGGACTCTCGATCCCGTCGTCTCCGACACTGGTGCGGCACTCGTCCCGACAGCGACATTCACGCATTTTGAGGGGCGGCTCGACGTCCTGCTCGTGCCTGGTGGCTTCGGAACCAATGACGCCATGCGCGACGAGGCGTTGCGTGCCTTCCTGGTGCGCGTAGCGCCTTCGGCCGGCTATCTCTGCTCGGTGTGTTCGGGTTCACTGATCCTCGGAACGGCGGGTCTGCTCGCAAACCGCCGGGCAACGACGCACTGGACACTCTTCGAGGCGCTTGAAGCCGTTGGCGCCGCGACGATCCATGAACGCGTGGTGAATGACGAGAACATCTGGACAGGTGGAGGCGTCACGGCGGGCATCGATTTTGGCCTGAAGCTGCTCGCCGAACTCAGGGGCGAGGATGTCGCGAAGCTGACCCAACTGATGATGGAATATGACCCCGAACCACCCTTCGCGACGGGTAATCCGCAGGCCGCCGGACCGGCCCTCGTTTCAGCCACATATGCGGCGATGGGCGAAGGGACAATCCGTGAGACCGTATCGATCGCAGCCGCGCGCGCTGCCGAGATGCGCGCATGACGCTTCCTGTTGACGAGAGCGAGGAATGTCGCCAGCTCGGTCGGATGCGGGCGGCCTCGCTCCTGGAGGGCATGACCCTGGTGCTGCTTGTCGGCATCGCGGTGCCGCTGAAGCACCTTGCCGATTTCCCCGTCGCGGTGCGGATCATGGGGCCGGTTCATGGTCTCGCCTTCACCCTCTATGTCTGGATGCTGGTCCAGACGCTGGCCAGTGGACGTTGGACCAGGGCGGAGGCGGTCCGGATGCTTGCCGTCGCCTTCATTCCATTCGGGGCATTTGCCAATGAGCGGCTGCTTGCGCGTCGGCAGCGCGCCCTGGCGTCTTCTGTCTGAAAGGTCGGTGATGGCCTATCTCTGGCTGAAAGCGATTCACGTCTCCGCAGCGGTCATATGGATAAGCGGGCTCCTGATCTCCGCTCTGACGCTGGCGAC
This sequence comes from Gluconacetobacter asukensis, assembly GCF_014174375.1. Taxonomy (GTDB): domain Bacteria; phylum Pseudomonadota; class Alphaproteobacteria; order Acetobacterales; family Acetobacteraceae; genus Gluconacetobacter; species Gluconacetobacter asukensis. Next base: position 40,818 of record NZ_JABEQE010000020.1, on the reverse strand, counting down.
CACGGCGCTGGGCGGCAATCGTCCCGTGACGAAAGAAAGAACCGCGATAGTGGCGGCCATGCGGCGCTGGGATCGCAGCGTTACCGCGCCCGCCATGATCCTGGTCTGGGCCGTGGGGCTCGCCCTCGCCACGATGGGCGACTGGTTTCCACAGCGATGGCTCCTGATAAAGCTCGGGGTCGTTCTCGCTCTTTCCATGCTCCACGGGCTGCTGTCGGGCAGCCTCCGAAAGGCTGCAATTGGCCAAGGCAAACGCGGCGCAAACCTGGGATATGCTCCGTGGCTTGTCGTGCTCGCTACGAGCACGATCGTCATCTTGGTGGTCCTGAAGCCATTCTGACTCCATACGGAGCATGACTGATGACGACATCATGGCCAAAGCGGCCATTCAGGGAGCCTGTTGTCCGAATTCTATATATTTTCCACCGAAGCCAGACTTTTGGCTCTCCCTGCTATGCCGCCTGTCTGAGATGCGTGGCACGGACTGGAAAATATGCCCGCAACGTCGTCATTAGTTGGCCGCTCGGCATGCCGCCTAAGCGCCCGGCAGTAGCCCAAGCGGTAGCCGGGCTAGAAATGACCGGAACACGACGGCGAACAGCAGGACGGATGCCATGGTTGTCCACGGCTCTGCCACAGCCCGGTATACTTCGCGCCCGTTATCCGAAGGCCGTGGTGTCGTCGCACGGTAATCAGCTTCCAGGCTACCTTGGTAAAGCAGCCGGTCCTGGAAGAACGTGCGGTCCATTGGACGCCGGTCGCATCGCTCCCGAATTCATTGCCGGAGTGAAGGCTTCCGTATGATTGTCAAGCGGGCAAGGTCTTTCGCAAAAAGGCCCTGCGTGATCGCATTGTGAAATTCCCGAGCGCCTTTATCTGGAGACAAACCCTTATAAAATTAGGATCCCACGGGAATATAGCCTGGCAGGACTTCAATCCGCGCCATCCATGCGCGGATCGCACCATATGGTTCCAGGTCGATCCCTCCTTCCGGGGCGAGCGCAATATAAGGATAGGCCGCACAGTCGGCGATGCTGGGCCCGCGCAAGGCCAGCCAGTCGCGATCCGTGAGGTGCGTATTGATCGTCGCCAGGACGTGCGCCGAGAGCCGCGCAGCCTGATCGTAATTCAATTGATACCCGAATTTGCGCACCAGCCGCGCATCGGCCGGACCATGCTGGATCTCATTGGCGCTGACCGAAAGCCATTGCGTGATCTGGGCATGCGACAGCGGGTCGGGCGGACACCATTCCGGTTCTGCGTATCTTTCCGCCAGATAAACCAGGATCGCCTGGGAATCCCAGAGGACGATCGCGCCATCCTGCAGCACCGGCACCTGCTGCCAGGGATTCAACGCCGTGAACGCGGCTTGCCTGTGCTCGCCTCCGGCCAGGTCCACCTCCAGGATCTTCAGCGGAATGCCGGCAAGCGATGCGAACAGGCGGACTTTGTAGCAGTTTCCGGATGGCCCGCAATTATACAGCACACACTGCGCCATGATGTGCTCCCCCGTGGCTCTGGATCGTGTTTCAGCCTCTGTCAGAGGAGAATAAGACGTACCGATCAGTCGCAAAAGTGCTTCCGGAATCGGCTCTTTTGTCACGTTGCCAAACGTGCGTCGCAAGGTGTCCTTTAGCCAGGCCTGAAAGGCCCGCTCTCGGAATTCGGCCATGTGAGCGGACTGTGGCGTGGACCCGGTCAAGGACGTGGTCCGCTACTATCCCACTGCTGACGTCGGACCATGAGCAGCGTGCTGTCATCAGGCATGAAAGCGCCCTTTCTATACGCCGTTATAAAAGACATCTTTTCCTCGTGCGCTGCCGGACATCGTCTGTGGCTGTGCAAGATGCACCGCAAAGCGCCGCCTTCACGATATCACACGGCGCTTTCAATCGCTATACGATTGGCGACTATTAAAGTCGCATTTTGTCCGAGCGGCATAGCGGATGACACGTTCATCTGCGCCGACCATGAACGCTCGCCCAACGCGGCTGGCCTGGGCAGGTTTCTGCCCCACGTGGAGAAGAGGGGCCGTCTCTTCAGACTTCCCATCCTACCATGCGTGGCTGAACCGCGTCGTGGACGGGCGGTGCCCCCAATTTTGCCGAACGCAAGGAGCGCGCTGCCGCGCGCCATGTGCCTTGCCCCGTTCGACAAAACCGGCTCCCCACCCACCGGCAAGCCGGTCGCCCAAGGGCGATCCACGACCCGGTCCGTCCCCGCATGACCCGTCTGTCCTGTCTTCAAAACGAAAGGAGCAGGACAATGACCACGCTGTACGACACCATCCAGCAACTGCGCGCCGAACTCACCAGCTTCCATCTCACCCGCCGGGAGCGGGCGGCGATCAAGGCCGAACTCGCGGCGGCGATTGCCCGGCAGGCAGAACGCGACCGGGCTGCCGACGAGGAGGCTCCCGCATGACGCGGGAGCTTTCTGACCTTTGGGCGTGCGGCCCCGCCTGTGGATTTACGCTCTGTCCGCTGCCGTAACTTCCTGATGGAATTTTGCGCTCAAAGCGTCTATATTAGTCGTGCGCTGGGGAGGTGGTGGAAAGCGCGATCATCCAATCCTGTACAACGGAGATCGCAGATGGTTGTCTTCGCACCCTTCATCCTCCTGTCCGTTCTCGGTCTTTTCTGCTGGCTGATCTTCGTGGTCGCCGTTTACGCGCTGCCCTTCTATGTCGGGCTCAACGCCTTCTTCGGCAGCCTGCACACCGGTGCGGGCTACCTCGGCGCCATTGTGATCGGCATCGTCGCCGGCACGGCAACGCAGGTTGCCGGTCAGATGGCGTTCGCGATGGTGCCCATCGTCTGGTTCCGGATGGCACTCGGCCTGCTCTACACCGTTCCCGCCGTCATCGCCGGCTACTGCGCCATGCTCGACGTGTCGCAGCTCTGCGTCCCGTCCTCTTTCTGGCGGCACCTCTTCGCCGTGATCGGTGCGGTCCTTGTCGGTGGCACGGCCTGGGTCCGTATTGGCGCGGAACTCCCGCCGGCGACGCCGGCTCATGGCGAGGATGGCACGCTCCCCGGTCGCGCGCTGATCGATCCGACCGGACAAGCATAGGCCGGCCCCCCTGTTCCGGCCGGTAGGGAGACGATCGGGGCATCAAGGCCCGGATCATCCAGCCTGATCCTGACCGGGAACGTGGCGGCCCGGCTGGGAGAGTTTCTGCCACCGCCCCAGTTCCATCCGTCCGGCGCTCAGACAGCAGCAACCGGCACATTGCCGTGGTGTCGTCTTCGTCAAAAGATGCGATCGGGCAGCGTCCTGCCGGAATCGCGTGGAGCCTGGCCTGTCTCTCCGCGCGACCTGACCGGGGAACACGCCGGTCAGCCACATTTCTCCCGGAGATGCTGTCAGGCAACGACCACCCCGTCCTCTCTTGGCCTGATCTGCCCGAGGTCGGCTTCGCCTCGATCGCCCTGGGGCAACGCCGTCGTCAGGACTTTCTTCCCCTGGCGCCAGGGCGCCATTCCTCGCGAGGCAAGAAAGTCCTGCCGCCGCCGTCCTGCGCGGTGCTCCGGCCCGCAAGCGGGTGCCCGGTCGCTCGCCCCCGGGCGGACGATCGCCATCGAGGCCGCGGTGGTCGCTGCCCGATAACAGCAGGAGAAGTCACATGGCCAACATCGGTTCCTTCAAGAAGGTCGGCAACGAGATCCAGGGCGAGATCGTCACTCTGTCCCTCCAGACGAAGAACGTCCGCTTCGTCGCCGAAGCCAACCGGAGCAACGACAACGCGCCCAGCCACCGGGTCTTCGTCGGCCGGATCGAAATCGGGGCGGCGTGGAAGAAGACCTCCAACGAGGGCCGCGACTATCTCTCGGTCAAGCTGGACGATCCGAGCTTCAACGCGCCGATCTACGCCAACCTGTTCCGGGACGAGGATGGCGAGGATTACAGCCTGATCTGGTCCCGGCCCAACGGGCGGCGCAACGGGGAGTGAGCCGCCTCGGCCCCGCCCGGCTCTCCGGGCGGGGGTTTCTCTCCCCCAAGGGACGTCGGTGGGCCCCAGCAAGGGACAGCACCGATCTCGGCGAGGACCAGCCGACCGATTCGGAACGCGGCGTGCCTTGAAAAAATAGGCTTGAACCACCGTTGTGCGACTAATATAGTCGTATTTCTGGTGTGTGCCTGTCTCTTGTCGGATGTGATCGTGGATGATCACTGGCCGACAGGTACGGGCAGCGCGGGCACTCCTGAACTGGACGCAGGAACGGCTCGCCGAAGAAGCCCTTGTAGCATTGACCGCGCTGAAGCGTCTTGAATCCGAGCGTGGTCTCGGTGTCCATGAGGGCACGATCGACCAGGTCCGCCGCGCACTGGAGGCGGCGGGCATCCTGTTCATCGAGTCCGGACAAGGGCGCGGCGTCATGTTTCTTCACGAGACTTCCGACATCCAAACGCGGCAGGCTAGGGTGCGTCGCGTTCATTCTCCGACCTGATCGGTCCCACCATGCAGAAGCCCCCGCTCGACCCGTCCGTCGCCGACAGCGCCCCGGAGGCGTCCTGTCTCACCGGCTATGACGAACAGCACCTCATCACCTATCTGCGTCTGCTGGACGCCGAGGCCGACGGCGCGGACTGGCGCGAGGTCGCCCGGATCGTGCTCCACCGCGACCCGGCGGCCGATCCCGAGGGCGTCCACCGCTGCTGGCACAGCCATCTGGCGCGGGCGCACTGGATGACCGAGCATGGCTACCAGCATCTGCTGCGCGGCGGCGCACCCCACTGACACCCTGAATCGTTGCGTGATCCGCAAGACCTGTTGCATGGCCGGGGCGTAGCGGGCAACGGGACGGTCTGGCATACTCTCGCGAGCAAGTGCTTGCCCTGTTCCCACCCGTTACGCATCGGAGACGACGCCATGAGCCGCGCCACCTGGCGGTCGGCGGGCGCGTACGAGGGCCTGCGGTCGCTCGACGCCCCTGCCTTTGCCTTGCAATTTGTCAGCCGTAACCGCGACTTTATGCGCGAGCGTGCCGCCCTTCAGCGCGCCACGCGCCGGGGCGTCCTGATGCAGCCAGATGCCGAGGCGTTCGCCCGGCGCTGGGGGTTGCGATTTCGAAAGTGTGCGCACTGCCTTGAACCCGCGCTCTGCCTTATGGACCGCTGCGGTGCTGCCGGGTGTGATCGCGCTGGCGGATCTTCCGGCCGGTCTGGCTGACCCGGATCACCCACCGCTCGCCTCCGTGTTCATCGGAGTGTCAGCAGATCAGACGGGTGACGTGCTGATCCAGCGTTCAGGTGCTCTTCTCCGCCTGCATGTTGTGGCGGCCGGCATGGATATGCCGTCTGTCGTCTTGCCGTTCGACGCGCTGTTCGAAGTGCGCGTCCAGGCTGCTTTACGGCTCTGGCGTGCGATGACAGGCAGGCGCCCTGGCCCCAATCCGGCTACCCTGTCGTCCGAACGGACCAGACGGCTGATCCTTGCGCTCCGTGCTCTGGACGGTCGGGCAGAGGGGGCTTCTTACCGTGATTTGGCCTGCATCCTGCCCGGTGGGATCGATCTGTCAGATCGATCCTGGATCTCGCATGACGCGCGTGATCGCATCAAGCGGTTGGTGCAACTCGGGCAGGGAATGGTAAGGGGCGGCTATCGGCGCCTGTTGTTGCATCCTTATAGAGGACGGGTGTAGCGATCGTCGCCCAAACACCTGCACCCGTGGGCAGCGGCCTATCCGCTATCGGGACAAATCTGCCCGATAGCGGTCGGTTGCCTTGAGGCCGCTGGTTCACGGTTACTCTTTTTGTCGAGGGCAGCGAGCCGTCGCAGCTTTAGTTCAGATCTGCGCGGCAAGTTCCTCCAACTGGGTCAGGCAGGTGCCCCATCCCTGGAAGAACCCCATTTCTTCGTGCTTCGCCCGATCCTGCGCGTTCTTGTGGCGTACGAGGGCGCGATAACGCGTGCCGCCGGGCACTGGCTCCATCGTGATCTCCGCCGTCATGAAGGCTTCGGCATTCGGTCGGAACTGCGGGCCCAGACCGTCGGTCCAGACCAGACGCCGTTCCGGCTCCACCACAAGGATGCAGCCTGGCTTTTCCGGGAAAGCCACACCGTCCGGCGAACGCATCACCACATTGAACGTACCGCCCGGCACGAGGTCGATTTCGGCCTTGGCCACGCCATAGGGCCGTGGCGCGAACCATTGCATCAGCAGATCTGGTTCCGTCCAGGCACGCCACAGTTGGGCTGGGCTGGCCTTGACCGTGCGTTCGAGGACGAGGTCGAGTTGGTCATTTACGTCCATGGGTATTGTCCTGTTCAGCCAGTGTTTCGACGAAAGAATCCAGCCGATCCAGGCGGGATTCCCAAATGTGACGCTCCCGTTCGAGCCAGCCTTGTGCGACTGCGAGCGCGTCGGGACGCAACTGGCACATGCGTACGCGCCCCATTTTGCGGGAAATGACGATTTCGCTCTCTTCCAGAACGCGGACATGTTTCATGAAGCTGGGCAGCGCCATGCTATGGCGTTGCGCCAGATCGCCGACGCTGGCCGGGCCATGAGCAAGCTGCGCAATGACCGCGCGACGGGTGCTATCCGACAGGGAATGAAAGATGCGATCAAGGTGAGCCATATGGCTAACTAATCCTATCCTGAGCCTCTCGTCAAGAAAGTAATCCAATTAGCTAAGTTTTAGGTTCAGAACCGGACTGGCGCTGATCGAAGCGACTGACAACCGCTGGCGACGGCGATGCCATCACCAGGGCGATCTCGTTGCCCAGCGACATCGCCCTATGTCCGTCCTCCCCAATCCACAACCGTGATCCACGTCGGCCGCATTTGTCCCGCGGCCCCAGACAGCGATCACGGAGCCACCTCATGTCCGCCAATTACAGCGATCTGCCGCCGCGCTATCTGCGCACGCCCGATGCCTCGCGCTTCGTCGGACTTTCTATTCGCACCCTGGAAAAACATCGGATTTACGGCACCGGACCGCGCTACTCGAAGCTCGGCGGCCGCGTGGTCTATCGGGTCGATGAGTTGCAGGCCTGGGTCGAGAGCGGGGCACGCGCCCATACCTCCGACACCACCGCCGGCACCGTATCGGCGGCGGCGCGGCAAAGTCCGCTGATCCCGCCGACACCACGCGGGAGTCGCCGCTGATGCCTCCGCCCGGCAGAGCACGCTCCGAGCGCGAGCAATTGGAACTCTTCCACGCTATCGCGGGAGATTTTGCTCCTCGTGATGCACAGGATCTGATGGTGTTCCCGTTCTTCAGCCTCGCCAAATCCCCTCGCATGGTCCCGATCGATTACCGGACCCCGGATGTCACCATCCGGGTCGAGGCGTCTGCCGAACATGGCATGGCCACGATCTGGGATGCCGACGTGCTGATCTGGGCCGCCAGCCATCTCGTTGCCGCACGCGACGCCGGTCGGCGCACGTCCCGGCTGATGGTGACCAGCCCGCGCGAGATCCTGACTTTCATCGGTCGAGGCGACAGTGCGCGGGATTATGAGCGGCTGGAAGCGGCGTTCGATCGGCTGCAATCCACCACGATCAAGACCTCGCTCCGGCAGACCGGGAAGGGGCAACTGCACCGCTTTTCCTGGATCAACGAATGGAAACGGCATACCGCGCGGGAAGGGCGCACCCGCGTGATCGAACTGATCCTGCCCGACTGGTTCTACCAGGCGGTTCTCGATGACGCGCTCGTGCTGACCATCGACCCTGCCTATTTTGGCCTCACAGGCGGCCTGGAGCGCTGGCTGTATCGCATTGTGCGCAAGCATGGCGGTCGCCAGCGTGCGGGCTGGGCCTTCGGCCTGCGCCATCTCTACGAAAAATCCGCCAGTCTTTCCCCATATCGCCGCTTTGCCTTCGAACTGCGCGAGATGGCGAAGCGTCAGCCTTTTCCGGGCTATCGGCTGTCGGTGCGCCCCGACCGCAATGGCAATGACATGCTGGCCTTCGCGCCTGTCAAACTATCCACAGGCGCCTGTGGACAAGCTGTGAATTCATCCGTGCTATCAGTTGTGGATTTATCCGTGCCATCACTGCCACGGCATCCGTGCTATCGTTTGCAGAAAACGCCGAATCAGGATGTCGAATCAAATGGTTATGATGCCCTTAACTTAGAATCTAACTTAAAAGAGTCTAACTTTAAGGATGTTGGCACCCCTTCCGATCCGTGGATAAGCCCCGGAGAGGGGTCATGATCGTGGCCTTCCTCAACCAGAAGGGCGGCGTCGGCAAGACGACGCTGGCGCTGCATCTCGCGGGCCAATGGGCTCGGGAAGGCCGGCGCGTGACGGTCATCGACGCCGACCCGCAGGGCTCGGCGCTGGACTGGTCGGCGCAGCGGGCGCGGGAGGGACTGCCACGGCTGTTCGGCGTCATCGGACTGGCGCGCGACGCGCTGCACCATGAGGCACTGGCCCTGGCTCAGGGGGTGGATCACGTCGTCATCGACGGTCCCCCACGGGTAGCGGCACTGCTGCGCTCCGCCCTGCTGGCCGCTGATCTGGTGCTGATCCCGGCGCAGCCTTCGCCCTTCGACGGTTGGGCCTCGGCCGAGATGCTGCGGCTGCTGGCAGAAGCACGTCTCTTCCGTCCCGGCCTGCTGGCCCGTTTTGTGCTCAACCGCTGCGCCGCGCGCACGGTGATCGCCCGCGAAACCCGGCTGGCGCTGGTGGGGCATGAGCCGGCGGCGCTGGCAGCGCGGATCGGCCAGCGGGTCGCGTTCGCCGACATGGCGCGCACCGGCCGCCTTGTCTGCGACCTGCGCCCGCAGGGGATTGCCGCCCGCGAAATCGCCGCGCTGACAGCCGAGATTGGGGGGCTGGTGGCATGACCCTCCTGACCGGCGACAGTGCGCTCCTGATGCCCTGGCACGGCCCCTACGACATGATCCTGGTCGATCCCCCCTATGGCGATACGTCGCTCGCATGGGACCGGCGCATAGCGGATTGGCCTGGCAAGGCGCTCGCCGCCCTGAAACCCAGCGGCTCGCTCTGGGTTTTCGGCTCGCTGCGGAGCTTTCTCGCATCCAACGCGGCATTTCGGAATGTAGGCTGGAAATATGCCCAGGAACTGGTCTGGGAGAAGCAGAACGATTCCAGCTTCCATGCCGATCGGTTCCGGCGCGTGCATGAACTGATTGTCCAGTTCTATCGCGACGATACGCCCTGGCGTGCCGTCTACAACGTGGTTCCGACCACGTCCGACGCGCGGGCGCGCACGGTGCGGCGGAAACATCGGCCGCCGCATATGGGCCAGATCGACGCTGGCCATTACGTCAGCGAGGATGGCGGCCCGCGCCTGATGCGCTCCGTAATTCCGGTCCGCAATACGCATGGCCGCGCCATCCATCCGACCGAGAAGCCGGTGGCGTTGCTGGAGATCCTGATCCGCACGAGCTGCCCGCCGGGTGGCCTGGTGGGCGACTGGTTCGCTGGCTCTGGTGCCGTAGGCGTCGCCTGCCGGTTGACCGGCCGGCGTTATGTCGGCTGCGAGATCGATCCCGTCATGGCGCAGAAGGCGCGCGACCGTATCGCGTCCGTGCTGCCGCTCGGCGAGGGAATATCGCCATGACAGAGCGTCGCACGCTACCCGGCTTCGCGTCGCGCCCCGCCGACCGGGAACGCTGGGTCAAGGCGCCGGACAAGCCTGCGGCTGCCAACCACTTCACCGCCCGGCTGACCATCGACGTCACGCCGGCGCTGCGCGCGCGGCTCAAGGTCGCGGCGTTCCAGCGCGGCATGACCGTCGCCGACATGCTGCGCGCCCTGCTGGCCCGCGAGTTCCCCGATACTCCTGGAGATGTGCCATGAACGACACCCTCGCTCATGTCGAACTCACCTGGATCGAGAAGCGTATCGAACACTGGATCCGCTTCGGCCCTGTCGCCCATGAGCAGGTTCTCGATCGTCGGCGGCGGATACTGAGCTTTCCGCCGGACACCGTGTTCGCCTTCCTACGCTGGGCGGCGAACGATTACGGCACGGTGGTGTCCTGCATCGACATCGTGCGCGTCACCCGTCCCGGCGAGCCGTATCAGACGGTGCCGTTCGTGCGCCCCGGTGGCGAGAGCCTGCTGCGGCAGAGCGGCTGGCCGAGGGTCCGTCTGGTGCTGGAAGCGATAGACCGCATCGAGGCGACCGGCATCGACCCCGTCGACGTGGCGCCCGACCATTGGCGGCATCTGCACAATCGGATGCTCGCCGGGCAGGCGCCACGCCCCTACACACGCGATCGCCATCATGCCTGGCTGCGCCGGAGGGCGGTGTCATGAGCCGGCTTGGTTGGTTCCTCACCACCTATGTCGCGGTGATGGCGATCGTGCTGGGCGCCGTGTTCCGTCCTACGCCGTGGTTGATCTGGAATGCCACCGCCAGCACTCCGGTCGGGCTGTATCGCCTGCAATCGGTGCGCCGATTGCATGTCGGTGACCTGATCGCGATCCGGCCGCCAGCCGACATGGCCGCGCTGCTGGCGCGCGGTGGCTATCTGCCGCTCGGTGTCCCGCTGCTCAAGCCGGTCGCGGCACTGCCGGGACAACTGGTCTGCCGGGTCGGCACCATCGTGTCGGTTGACGGCAAGCCGCTCGGCGATGCGTTGGCTCGCGATCATCGCGGCCGTCCGCTGCCGGTCTGGCAGGGCTGTCGGCACGTCCTGCCCGGCCAGATCTTCGTCATGAATCCGGCAGTCCCGACCAGTCTCGACGGCCGCTATTTCGGCGTCCTGCCGGTCGATGCGGTGCTCGGCCGCGCGCGGCCGCTGTGGCTCATGCCGTCACCGCTTTCTCCCAACCCCAACCAGAAACGAGGCTGATATGGCCCAGATCGGAACCTTTATGCGCACATCTGACGGCTTCGCCGGTCGCCTGCGCACGCTCGCCCTCGACGTCGAACTGACGATCGTGCCGGCGACATCGTCGGACGCCGAGCATGCGCCCGATTATCGCGTCCATCTCGGTGACGCTGACGCCGGACCGGAGATCGGCGCAGGCTGGAAGCGCACCGGCGAGAAGGCGGGCACCTATCTCTCGCTCGTTCTCGACGATCCCATGCTGGCGCAGCCGATCCGTGCCAATCTGTTCCAGTCCGATCGTCAGGGCCGTGCCTTCCATCTGGTCTGGACCCGTCCGGTAAGGCGCGATGACCGGCGGTAAAATGGGGCCACGGCTGTTCGGTGTCGTGCTTCCGGTGGTCGTTTCCATGACGATATCGGAGCATGTCGCGGTCGCCGATCCATACGCTGACATGATCGCGGAAGCAGCCACGCGCGCGCAGATTCCGGCCGCATGGATCGCTGCCGTCCTGCACGCGGAGAGCCGAGGCGATGCGCGGGCCGTGTCATCGGCGGGTGCGATGGGGCTCATGCAGGTGATGCCCGGAACATGGGCCAGCTTGCGCACGTCGCTCGGGCTCGGCGACGATCCGTTCGACCCGCATGACAACATCCTGGCGGGTGCCACTTATCTGCGCTGGATGCGGGACCGCTACGGTACGGCGGGATTTCTCGCCGCCTACAATGTCGGTCCCGCGCGCTATGACGATCATCTCGCGACCGGCCGGCCGCTGCCTGCCGAGACGCGGAACTATGTGGCGTCGGTCAGCGCCCGGCTCGCTCTTCCGCTTGTCGACGACATAGCGATCAGTGCTCTGGCTGCGCCATCCTGGCAGGAGTCTTCCCTCTTTCCGGCGTCATTCCTGCGCACGGGCAGTGCGTCCCGGCATGGCGAGAGTGCGCACAATCCGGAGCATGCCGACGGTGCCCGCCCGACCGACTGGACGGCGCTCGCACCGCAATCGGCCGGTCTGTTCCTCGCGTCATGGCAGGGGGAAGCACGCCGATGATCCCCGTTCCGGTCCATCGGGCGCTGGCGGGCGATGGGTGCCTTGGGGATGGGGTGCTGGGGGGAGGCAGGCAACGGAGGGTAGGACGGCAAGGTAAAAGCAGCGCCCGTTCGGGGCTGCATGTGGTTGGTTTGATTGGAGAATTTGTCCTCTCACGACGCACCACCTGCGGCTGTCCACGCAATTTTCCTAATGTTTTCAACGATCCGAGCGCCGTCAGGCGCACATCGAAGCGGAGAGCGGGCTATGGCGACGCGCGATGACAGCCTGACTGTCCGGCCCGGACGCATCCGGCATGGCAATCAGGGCGCACGACCGAAATCCTTCGTCGGTGAGGTCATGCGGGCCGCGAAGAGGGCCGGTCATACCGGCACCCGGTTCGGAGCGAAGGGCAGGGGAGGCGGCGGTGGTTCCCGCTTCGGACGCGGCCGACGTGCGGCGCTGTCCATGCGGCTGCGCGGCAACGCCCGTCGGGTCGTGGTCAAGGCGCGCATTGTTCGTCAGCAGGGCACGCGCTTCCGGTCGGCGCCGCTCGCCCGGCACATCGCCTATCTCAGGCGCGAGGGCGTGACCCGCGACGGCGCCAGGGCCCATCTGTTCGATGCCGGTTCCGACGAAGCGGACAGCAAGGCCTTCGCAGAGCGCTGCGAAGACGACCGGCACCATTTCCGCTTCATCGTCTCGCCCGAGGATGCGGCACGGATGGAGGATCTGCGGGGCTTCGCGCGGGAACTGATGCAGGACATGGAGCGCGATCTCGGCACAAAGCTGGACTGGGTCGGGGTGGATCACTGGAACACCGACAATCCGCATGTCCACATCCTGGTGCGCGGGGTGGCCGATGACGGCAAGGATCTGGTGATCAGCCGCGCTTATATAAGTCAGGGCATGCACGACCGCGCCGCCGAACGGGTGACGCTGGAACTTGGCCCGCGCAGCGAGCAGGAAATCCGCACCGCCCTGGAGACCGAAATCGGTGCCGACCGCTGGACCAGCCTCGATCGCGCGTTGCAGGACATCAGCGACGAAGGGGGTGGCATCGTCGATCTGCGGCCGGGCGCGGGTGCCGAAGATCCGCAACTGCGGCGCCTGCTGGTGGGCCGGGCGACCAAGCTGGAAGGGCTTGGTCTCGCCGAACAGGTCGGGGTGGCACGCTGGACCCTCAAGCCGGGGCTGGAGGCGACCCTGCGCGATCTCTCCATCCGGGGCGACATCATCAGGACCATGCACCGCGCCATGTCCGGCGGCGGGGCAGAACCCGATGTTGCGGGTTTCGCGATCCACGGCGAGACGCTGGCCGATCCCGTCATTGGTCGGCTGGTCGAGCGTGGGCTGGATGACGAGTTGAAGGGCTCGGGCTATGTGGTGATCGCGGGGACCGATGGGCGGACGCATCATGTCCGCTTCCCCGATCTGGACCTGACCGGCGACGCCAGGACCGGCGCGATCGTCGAGACCCGGAGTTGGGAGGACGCCAAGGGCACGCAGCGCCTGTCACTGGCGACGCGCTCGGACTTCACGCTGGCCGAGCAGGTGACGGCACCCGGTGCGACCTGGCTCGACCGCCAGTTGCTCGCCAAGGATCCGGCATTGGCCAATGCGGGCTTCGGGGCCGAGGTCCGTGAGGCGATGGCGCAGCGGATCGACCATCTGGCGTCCGAGGGGCTGGCCCGGCGACAGGGCGAGCGGGTGGTGTTCGTACCCGACCTGATCGGCACCCTGCGCCAGCGTGATCTCGATCAGGCGGCGGCCCGGCTCGCCGCGCAGACCGGGCTGGAACACCGGCCCGCGAAGGAAGGCGAGATCGTCTCGGGGGTCTATCGCCAGCGGGTGGCCCTGTCCTCCGGCCGCTTCGCGATGGTCGATGACGGGCTGGGCTTCCAACTCGTGCCGTGGCGTCCAGCGCTGGAGCAGAAGCTCGGACGGCAGGTTTCCGGCACCCTGTCGCCGGGTGGAGCGGTGGACTGGAATTTCGGGCGGAAGCGCGGGCTCGGGATTTGATGGCGGGTGGCCCGCCTGCAGGTTTTCGGCTGACAAAGCAGGTGCTTCATAAGTATGATAAAGTATGCTCGCTTGGGAGGAGCCGCCTCATGTCCACGATCGAACGTATGACCATTACCGTGCCGTCCGAAATGGCTGCGATCCTGCGCCAGTCCGTCGATGGCGGCGAGTATGCCTCGACCAGCGAGGTCGTGCGCGAGGCATTGCGCGAGTGGATGCGTCGGCGCGATACCGACCGCCGCGATCTCGACACCTTGCGCGAGGCGATCAGGATGGGCGACGAGAGCGGGTCGAGCATCCCGGCTGAGAGCGTCTTCGCCGAATTGCGTGACGTGATCGCTCGCCGTCGTGCGCAGGGATGAAACGGCTCGGCTTCGCTCCGGCCGCGCGTGCCGACCTCCTGGAAATCGCGCTCTACATCGCCGAGGACAATCCCGAGCGAGCCATCAGCTTCGTTGCCGAACTGGAAGCGAAGGCCGCCGTTGCGGCTGAACATCCGGGGAGCTTTCCGGCGCGCGATGAGATCAGTCCCGGATTGAGGGTCATTGTTCACGGCCGCTACCTATTGTTCTTCCGTGAACTGGCCGACGAGGTACGCATCGTCCGTGTGCTTCATGGCGCACGGGATCTGCCGCAGATATTCGACTCGTAGAGTCAGGATTTCCCGTGGGATCGTGCGCCGCGGTCGTCAATGACGATGAACTTCGGCGCCATCACGACGATCAGAATGTGGATGCGATCATCCGGCGGAGGCATCTTTACCGTACCGGGTTCTTCTCCACATGCGACGACAAGGCGATCGGAGTTTCCCAGCATGACAAGGCGAAATAAGGCGCCAACGATCTGTTATCCAGCCACTCGTCAAGACGAGCGCACGCTTGTCGAGTTGCTGGAACAGGGCGAGCGAAGTGGCGTCAGCACGCGCACGATTCTCGATATTCTTGCCGCCGTGAAGGTCGGCGGGAAACCGTCCGTTTATTATCCGCTCCCGTCCGGCGACCCGAGGCGCTTTAATTAGGCCTTGAGTATCGGGAAATCGAGCCGTTTGGTCGGTTCCTGTCATGAACCAGACCAAGATCCTCTGGGGCTCGGTGCTTGCCGTCAGCGCCGTGATCCTCGCCTTCACCTGGGCCGCGACGCAATGGACTGCCTGGCGGCTCGGCTTCCAGCCGCAGCTCGGCGCCCCGTGGTTCATGCTGGTCGGCTGGTCGGTCTATTATCCGCCGGAGTTCTTCTGGTGGTGGTTCGCCTATGACGCCTACGCCCAGGACATTTTTACCACCGGGGGCTATATCGCGGCCTCTGGCGGGATTGCCGCCGTCATCGTCGCGATCACGATGTCCGTCTGGCGTGCCCGCGAGAAGAAACGCGCCACCACTTATGGTTCAGCGCATTGGGCAGAGCCGCGCGAGATCCGGCGCGCCGGATTGCTCGCGCCCGATGGCGTGGTGCTGGGCCGCTCGGCCGATGCCTATCTGCGTCATGACGGGCCGGAGCATGTCCTGTGCTTCGCGCCCACCCGCTCGGGCAAGGGGGTGGGACTGGTGGTGCCGACGCTGCTGACCTGGCCAGGTGCGGCGATCGTCCATGACATCAAGGGCGAGAACTGGACACTGACTGCCGGCTGGCGCGCTCGTTTCGGCCGGGTGCTGCTGTTCGATCCGACGAACCTTGCCAGTGCTGCCTACAATCCGCTGCTGGAGGTCCGGCGCGGCGAGCGCGAAGTCCGCGATGTGCAGAACATTGCCGACGTGCTGGTCGATCCTGAGGGCGCCCTTGAGAAGCGGAACCACTGGGAAAAGACCAGCCACGCCCTGCTGGTCGGTACCATCCTGCATGTCCTTTACGCGGAGGAAGACAAGACCCTGGCCGGGGTCGCCAATTTCCTCTCCGACCCCAAGCGCGCGATCGAGACCACGCTGCGCGCCATGATGACCACGCCGCATCTCGGGGCGAAAGGCGTGCATCCCGTCGTCGCCAGTTCGGCGCGGGAATTGCTCAACAAGAGCGACAATGAACGCTCCGGTGTGCTGTCCACCGCCATGTCGTTTCTCGGCCTCTATCGCGATCCGGTCGTGGCCCATGTGACGCGCCGCTGCGACTGGCGGATCCGCGATCTTGTCGCTGGCACCCATCCGGCGACGCTCTATCTGGTGGTGCCCCCTTCGGACATCAGCCGCACCAAGCCGCTGGTGCGCCTGGTGCTGAATCAGATCGGCCGCCGGCTGACCGAGGAACTGGAGGCAAAACGCCGCCATCGCCTGCTGCTGATGCTTGATGAGTTCCCGGCGCTGGGGCGGTTGGATTTCTTCGAGAGCGCTCTGGCCTTCATGGCAGGCTACGGCATCAAGAGCTTCCTGATCGGCCAGAGCCTGAACCAGATCGAGAAAGCCTATGGCCAGAACAACAGTATCCTCGACAACTGCCATGTCCGGGTCAGTTTCGCGACCAATGACGAACGGACCGCCAAACGGGTGTCCGACGCCTTGGGTACCGCGACCGAGATCCGGGACGCCAAGAATTACGCCGGGCACCGTCTGTCGCCTTGGCTTGGGCATCTGATGGTGACGCGGCACGAAACCGCGCGGCCTTTGCTGACACCCGGCGAGATCATGCAGCTTCCCCCTGACGAGGAACTGGTGCTGGTGTCGGGTTGCCCGCCGATCCGGGCGCGCAAGGCGCGGTATTTCGAAGACGCCGAACTGGCCGCGCGCATCCTCCCGCCACCCAGGTTCAAACCACCGCAGTCTCCAGAGGGAACGCCGCCCATCGGACCGCAGCCGCAGGGGGACTGGGCCGACGTAGTCCAGCCGCCTCCTGCCAGCAATGCGGATGATGATCCTGCCAATGCCGGCATTCGCCGTGAGCCGGAATTGCCGGAACAGGAAGAGGTGGTGCAGGCGCCGAGAAAGCCGGTGCATGAATTCGACCCGCCCGAGGCTGAGGCTGAGGACGATGCGACGCGAGCACAGACCTTGCGGCGCGGCGAGCGGGCTCTCGCACGGCAGGTCTCCCTCGATCCCGCGGACCGGATGGGGCTGTGACCGCCATGCGGATCAAACACACGATCCGGCTACCCGCTGACCTTAGTGTCAGGCTCGCCGATTACGCCGCCCGCAAGAAGGTGCCGCAGGCGCTGATCGTGGAAACGGCATTGGCGTCGTTCCTGTCGCCGGATGGGCCGGAGCGGCTTGAAGCGGCGCTCGCCCGTCGGCTGGATCGGATGACGCGGCAGTTGGAGCGCATGGAACGGCGGGTGACGATCTCCAATGAATCGATAGCTGTGTTCGTGCGGTTCTGGCTGACCAGCACGCCGCCGTTGCCGGATGCTGCTTTGGCTGCGGCGCAGAGCAAGGGGCGGGAGCGGTATGACGGGTTCATTGAAGCGGTGGGGCGCAGGCTTGCCAGAGGGAAGACGCTGGACGATGAGATGAGGCTGGACGTGGGGCTAGGTGAACGGGGGCAGGACGCCCCTCATCCGCCAGGCAATCTTGTAACGTGATGTCTGGGCTGGGGCAGCGGAATGTCGGGTATTGGGAAGATATGACCGAAAACAGTCATTTGTGCCATTGATGCAAATGACGCTACCTGCCAACTTGAGCCACTTCGCCTGACGGTAGAAAGCGACCACTATCAGGATATGCTATCGTTCGAACGAACTTGATCAGATACCCTTGGCGACGCTTCGCTGCGTATCGACCTAGACACATTTAGCGGTAAGATCGTGACATACAGTTTCACCTCCCTCTCTCCAGCCGATTTTGAAGATCTTGCACGAGACTTGTTGGGCGAGGAATTAGCTTGTCGATTTGAGGGGTTTGGCCCTGGTCCCGATGGAGGTGTTGACGGACGCCACGCAAAATCTGGAGCAACCACGATCCTTCAGGCGAAGCACCTTCGCATGTCAGGCTTCGCAGCATTGGCAAGGCAAATGCGGAATGCTCGACCATCGATCGATCAAATACAGCCGGACCGCTATATTCTCGTCACTTCGGTTTCTCTCACGCCCGCTAATAAGAAGGCGCTCGCGGATATCATAGGCCCAAGCCTGATCAACGCATCTGATATATTGGGTTTTGAAGACCTGAACTCGCTTCTTCGAAAGCATGACGATGTCGCTAAAAGCCACGTCAAACTTTGGCTATCCGATACGGCTATCCTCGAACGAGTTTTGCAGTCCGCATCACATAACTTCACGACAGTCACCCGAGCGGAGATCACCGCAAAACTAAACGTTTATGCCGAAAACCCGAGCTTTGGTCAGGGACGAAAAGTTCTCGAAAGCCAACGCATTTTGATCATTTCCGGACCTGGAGGCGTGGGAAAGACAACTTTGGCCGAAATGCTGGCGTATGCCTACATCGGGGAAGATTGGGATCTCGTCGCGATCCGAAGTCTCGACGACGGATTTGCGCGGATAAATGACAGTCGCCGGCAGGTGTTCTTTTTTGACGACTTTTTGGGTCGCATCGCGCTCGACGAAAGAGCCTTATCTACCCAAGACACCGAGCTTGGCCGGTTTATTGCGCGAGTACGTCGCACGCCCACAGCAAGGTTTATCCTCACGACCCGTGCACCAGTTTTTCAACATGCAAAACTTGTGTCCGATGTCCTTGCCGATCACAGGCTCGACGTGGCGCAATATCTGCTTGATGTAGGTATTTATACTCGCCGAATACGGGCTCGAATTCTTTACAATCATCTCGTCGTCGCTGGCGTACCAATCGAACATATTCGAGCACTCTATGATACCGGAACGATCAAGAAAATTATTGATCACAAGTTCTATAATCCGCGAATCGTAGAATGGATGACTGACGCATCGCATATCGAAGATGTGGCAGCCGAAGATTATCCTGAAATATTTATTAATAAGCTAAATGATCCAGAGTCAATCTGGGACAAGCAATTTCAGCATCACATACCACGTCGGTGTCAGCATCTTTTATTTTCTCTCTATTTTGGGTCACAATACGGCGCAGAAATTGAAGATATTCAGGAAATATTTGAAGGACTGCATCCACTTTTGTGCCAGAAATTCGGCATAGCTTGGGACGCTAAGGATTTTGAGAGCAGCGTAAAAGTGTTGGAAGGCGGCTTTATCGCCGTCGCAAACGGCCGCATATCATTTATTAACCCATCTGTTCGTGATTATCTCTACCGCTATCTGCTCGACAGAAAATTGTTGGTAACGATGGCGGCAGGAGCCCCCACGCCCTCGTGCGCGATGCGAATAGTCGATCAGTTCAAAAAGTTATCCGACCTAACGCCTAATGACTGGAGGACATTCTTGGCGGGTTTCTCGGCGCTTGTGCAACGGCTCAACACGATACCGAGATGGAAGCGTATTCCTTCGAACCCTACCAATTTCCGTGCCTATGACACGACAACATCAGACCGTATCAATATGCTGCTTCTATGGTGGAAGTTGAGCGGACTTAAGCTATTTTTGGAAACGGCGGTCGCAATCGCAACCAACCCAAAAGACCAATTCAAATCATGGGATGATGCTCGGGCGCTGCCCACCATCCTCGCCAACCTGCTATCTGCACCTCAGAACGAAAAAAAAGATACAGGCCCGTTGGCCGTCGCTATCGAGAGCGCCATTCGCAAAATGCTCGGCGGCTCTCTCGATCCTGATGACCTCGAACGCGTTGTGACATCGATCGACACCAACAAGGCCAATCTCGGACATATGTTCGATGATGAAATAAATACGGCAATTCCTGAAATGATCGAGAATGTAAGCGACAATCTCGGGCATGTGGACTCAGATTCAACTCTCTCTGACTACATTTCGACTGTTGAAAAACTCGCCAATCGTATCGGGTACAACTCACAGGCAGTGGAGAGCGCTAAACGTGCCATTCAAAGCCGGATTGAAGAGGTCAATGAGAATGCCGCGCAGGATGAAGAGTTGTCGGTGACCGGTGAGGATGTGCAGGAAGATACTTTCGACGATCAAGATTTGAAAAATCTCTTTGAGCCTCTTCTCGCCGAAGAAGATTAGGTCAGTGAAGGGTGGTGGGGGCTTGCCGCCCGCCTGCAACACGCCTTCATTCCCGCCGCGCAAGTCCCTGTCCGATTTCCCAAAAATTCCGTTCGCATGCCTCACTGCTGCTGCGACAGCGTCTTGTAATATCGCCGGGGCGCGCCAGGTGCAGGCTCGAAGGTGAAGCAATCACAATAGTCGTCAATGGCTTGCATCACGCCAAGCAAGGACGGCCCGGAGAACGCTGCAGTTTGGCCAGTGCCCCAATGACTTAGGAAATTTCCGACAATCGTTATCATATTGGTGTTAAGACCAACTTCCTGTGCCGAGGCCAGCGTGAGTATATTAGCCGCCTTGTGCAGCTTAACCGCAGCTTCGATCGCTTTCAGAAACTCATGTGACAGGTGCTTGTCGTCGTTAAAGGCGATATCGACTGGCACAGGGATCCGGAGTTTGCTGATGAGATCACTTAAGCGGTACTCCAGGTATTGCCGCACTCCTTCCTTGGCAAAGTCCACCTGACCAGCCTGAAGCATTGATATTGTGCGGTCCCGGACCTTATTGACTGCTCCGGCTTGCGGAAGGACGGCCACTTGGGGCGATCCTTCTATTCGTTGATGCCACCACGTTCCTGTGCCGGTGTGCTTGTTGAAAAGCTTTTCGAGCATGGTGTCATGGCTCAAGAGTATGACCTGTGGGCCTGCGGCGTTGCCAGGCCGCGCAAATGTTGTCCTGATAAGTTCAACAAGAAAGTTCTGATGACCGGCATCAAAGCTTGACGTCACGTCGTCGAGTACGATGAATTTCGGCAGACCGCTGTAGAGTGATGCGGCGGCCAGATAGAGCGATATAGCGAAGGCGTTCCGAAAGCTCTCGGAGAGGAGCGCCTGCGGAGAGACATTCGTCAGCCCATAGAACTGGGCAAGGTTAATGCGGAGTTCCTCGCTGTTCACCTTCTTGGAGACAGCTGGTTCCACTCCGTAGAACGACATCTTCTTAAAATAGCTTTTGAAGATGGGTTCGACTGCCGCAAGCCGGGCGCTGCTCATGCCAGCCTCAGCTGTCGCAAAGGCGCTGGATGTGCCCTTCAAGAAGCTCCTGATCCGGTCAACGCAATCTTCCCTCGCTTGCTCAGCAACCAATGCCTTCTGTGACAGATCGAGCTTGCTCCAATTCTCCTGCAGACGTCGCGCGGTCTCCACCTTCTTGGTAACTTCCACCGATGACGGTGGCAGTTCCCGCTCGAGCTGGGCCTGTTCCCTCTCGAGCTGCTCATCAAGCTCCGTTGCTTTCGAGCGCAACGTTGCCAAGTATTGCACCAAAGTCTCTGCTTCAGCCTGTGTGATTGTGCCAGATCTGGCACGGGCCTGGTGCCCAGCGAACAGGCGTTTTTCTGGAACGGTCTCAATGACTGCTTCAAGTTGTAATAGCTCTGTCCACCCGGCTTCATTCCATTCGGCCGCAAGTAAGGCGGTCGCTTTGTCCAATGCTTCAAATTCGGAAAGCCGGAAGGCGAGGTGTTCTTTTAGGCTACGGGGTGCCTTTCCATCACAGAGCGGGCAAAGGTGCGTGTCCTCCCACTGTCCACTTTCGATAACCTTTGTACCGGCTTGATAAAGCTGGAGCATCAAGTCGCCAGCGGTTCTTTCCAGTGCCTCCGCCCGCTCGGTCGCGCGAGTAACCAACAGCTCGGCACGTGCCGTGTTGGGAGCGTCGTGGTTGACCTTTGCGAGGCCTCCACGCTCGCGGATACAGGCACCGAGCCGTTCGCGCTTCGGTCCACCCTCAGCATCTTTGATAGCCTCGATACAGGCATCGATGTTGATGGTATCGAACGCCTTTCCCTGGCACACCGGTTTGAGCGGGGCGATCTGGGTCAGCGCTTCATTACACTTTTCTTTTGCAGTCGTCGTATCCAATGTTCCGATGGCGGTACCAACCAGTGTCTCGTAGTCGTTGGCGATCGCCCTTGATAACTCGCCTACTGTCCGTTCCTCACGGGTTTTAGCTTGTGTATGGGCAGTGATGCCGAAATGACTGTTGAAGGCGCGAGTGTTCGCCAACCCCGCCAGTGCTTGGCGAAGGTCGCTGTATGCAGATAGGCCGAGAAGCCCAGAGAAGGTACGCCCGCGAGTCAGCGGTGCAGCCTCGATGAATCTCTGAAATGTCGGACCATCAAGAAATACGAACTCACGATTGAGTCCAGCCAGTATCGCTGTCGCGTCCCACGGTGTGGGGGCACTAACGGCGCGCTGCCCCAACGAGTTCCGAATTACCGTGATCTCGCACTTCTCGGAGCCTGGTTCAGCGACGAGTTGAAGCTTGATGGTTGATTGCCCGGTAGAATGAAAGCGATTCTGGTAATAATCCTTGTCCCGTTCGGTAGCAGGAAGGTCGTCGAGCCAAGGCAGCTTTCCGGTAATCGCATAGCGCACTGCGTCGTAAACGGACGTCTTTCCAACACCGTTGACCGCAGAAATGCTGTTGACTTTGGTCGGGTGAAGTTTGAGTTCGAGCGGCTGACCTTCGTTGTTCACGCCTCTGAATCCCTCGATTAAGACTCCTTCGAGGAGCCAACCTGTCACGGTTGGGGGCGGAGTGGGCAAAGATTGCACGACCGCTGGCGCATTGGGGTTTGCTGCTGCGGTTTGCTCCTGAGCCGTAGCAACTGCTTCCGTTGCTGGCGGTGTGACGCAGATATCGAGTAATCGATCCCATATTTCCTCGACCTTGTACTTTCCATCCAGCAAGATCGGAAAGCGGTCACACAGATCTGCGGCAAGGGCCGCATCCAATTGGCTGATATGGCTTCCGAATGCAGATAGATTTTCCTCAAGACTTGCATTCTCGTTGAACTCAAAAGCGCCTTCGCGTGCAGTCATAACAGCCCCTAATTTCCCGAAAATATTGTGATATTCTCGATCTATACGCATGCGTTCTATCATATATACCGGAGAACGACCTGCAATTTTTGTGATTGCGTCTCACTGAAACAATACAAAATGTCGATATGTGGCAATTTACAACGAGACGGCAGCGTCCCATGTCTTTGCCAACACTTGAGAGAAATTCATGTTCCGAACTGCTTCACGTATGTCATGACCTGTAAGCGGTATAATCAATGTCTCTTCACGGCTACCTCTTAGCATTTCCTTTGTGATCGTTTCAGCAAACCCGTTCCACGAAATCAGAAAACCTAGTGTTGCTCTCCGACTACGATTTTCTACTTTAGAACGAAATACGACAAATTCATTTTTTCCGCATTTCCGGGACCAATTCTTACACTCAGCGAGAATAATTGCTCCTTCCCGTTTGAAACGGGAATCTTCACTTCCATTTATAATAGAAATATCAATTTCCTCAGTCTCAGTAAGTATGCGCTGAGTGACTGACATGCCAGGAACTGTTTCAAATAGTCGGCTACAAAGTTCTTCTAAAGCACGCCCCTTATCCTGATTTGTCGATGCGGTTTCTACAGCGTCAACAAGATTATCTAGACTTTCTGATCCCCAGCCTGATAGGCGGGCGGCTATTTCTGATATCCGCTTGCCAACTTCGTCCGACGCAGCAGTTGCAGCTTCTTCGACTTGATGGCTAACTTTGAGTATAGCAGCGTAGGCCAAACTCAAATTGGTTTCGGTTGTCATTATTTCGAAACGTAGCGCGACATACGCCCCATCGTCATCTTGATAGGTTATCGCAACGTCGCCACAAGTTTTTTGCCGTGCCTCTACGGCTCGACGGACAAGATCAAGATACTGTTCCAGACCAATCGGAGAATACCAATACTTGCGCGTCCATGTATGATCGGCTTCCCCGACCAAATTCGCGCCTCGTCGGTAGATGGTGCCATTCCACTCGATTTTATGGATGCTATCTTCGATAGTACCGATTTGAAATCCGCAACCATCTGGAATATCATTTACATTAAGATTTTTTAGGACAGAAACTGGCAACACTGCTGGTTCCTCCTCATCCAATCCCCGTAAAATCTGCCGTGCTTGCGCTGCGTTCATTTGTATTCCTTTTAAAAGTCAATCAAATACCGATCGTGAAACGTGCCGAGATTAACTACTATCTTTTTGAGCAAATTACGTGGCCAAGACGATTGGATCCAGAGGGAGGACATCACGTCAACTTCTTTCGAGACGAGAGCTGAATCGCTCGTGTCCGCTTTGCAAGAATGGGTTCTGAAGTCAATACGTCCGAGATGAAGCGGAAATTGCCAGTCTCCTGTCTTCTATTACCGAACATTACCGTCTCGCGGTCATTGGACGATGAGTCCAATCAGACTGCCTTCTTCAGAACGGGACTGGCCTTGAAGCGCACGGTCTTGCCGGCCTTGACCTTCACCGGCTCACCGGTGCGGGGATTGAGCGCCTTGCGGGCCTTGGTCTTGTGGACCGTGAACGTCCCGAAGGATGGCAGCGTGAACCCGCCCTCCTGCTCCAGCTCGGCGACAATGGCCCCGACCAGGTCATCGGCGGCCTTGGCGGCGGCAACACCTGTGCAGGCGAGGGAATCCTGAAGAACGGCGGCAATGAAGGCTTTGCTCATGCGGGCGCAAGTCCGTGTGGTGGTCGATTCCGTGAACGGTAGCAGCGCCCTTTCGCCCCGTCACCGTTGAAACGGCGACACACCCCTATGCAAGTTCTTCTATCCCAGCGCCCTACGGCCGCGAGACACTTGTTGCGCTTCCGTGTCCATGCCTCTTTCTAATCAACCCCGCTGATCCATCGCCTCTCTCGGGAGGTCAATCGCGGGGTTCACGGTGTCCATCGCTCCCTTCCGTTCCGAAGCCGTCGCCCGCGGCACGCGCATGCTGCACACCGCCCTTGGGCCGGCGATTGCCGGGCATCTCGACGATCCGTCGATCGTCGAGGTGATGCTCAATCCCGATGGAAAGCTGTGGATCGACAGGCTAGCCGGCGGGATGGAGGACACCGGCACCCGGATCGCGCCGGCCGATGCCGAGCGGATCGTCCGCCTGGTCGCCCACCATGTCGGGGTCGAGGTCCATCCGGGCAGCCCGCGCGTCTCCGCCGAACTCCCGGGAAGCGGGGAGCGGTTCGAGGGGCTGGTGCCCCCGGTGGTGGCAGCACCCTGCTTTGCCATCCGGCGTCCCGCCGTCGCGGTGTTCTCGCTCGACGATTATGTGGCCGCCGGGATCATGACCGCCGAGCAGGCCGCGTTTCTGCGCCGCGCCGTCGCCGACCGGCAGAACATCCTGGTCGCCGGGGGCACCTCCACCGGCAAGACCACCATGGTCAACGCCCTGCTGGCCGAGATCGCGCAGACCGGGGACCGGGTGGTGCTGATCGAGGATACCCGCGAACTGCAATGCGCGGCGCCCAATCTGGTCGCTCTGCGCACCAGGGACGGCGCGGCCTCGCTCTCCGATCTGGTGCGCTCCTCTCTGCGCCTGCGTCCCGACCGGATTCCGATCGGCGAGGTGCGCGGCGCCGAGGCGCTGGACCTGCTCAAGGCCTGGGGTACCGGCCATCCCGGCGGCGTCGGCACGCTACATGCGGGCTCGGCGATCGGTGCCCTGCGCCGGCTGGAGCAGCTGATCCAGGAAGCCGTCGTCACCGTGCCGCGCACCCTGATCGCCGAGACCATCGACGTGATCGCGATCTTGTCCGGGCGCGGAAACGCGCGCCGGCTGGCCGAACTCGCCACTGTCCGGGGCCTGACCCTGGACGGGGACTACATCCTCACCCCCGCCGGAGACCCGTCATGACAAGCATGATCGCCCTGCGCCGCCGCCTCGCCGTGGCCGGCGCCACCCTGTCGCTCGCCCTGCTGTCGGCCCCGGCCTATGCCTCGGGCTCCAGCATGCCGTGGGAAACCCCGCTCAACGAGATCCTGGAATCCGTGCAGGGGCCGGTGGCCAAGATCATCTCGGTGATCATCATCACCGTGACCGGCCTGACGCTGGCCTTCGGCGAAACCTCGGGCGGGTTCCGCCGCCTGATCCAGATCGTCTTCGGCCTCTCGATCGCCTTCGCCGCGTCCAGCTTCTTCCTGTCCTTCTTCTCCTTCTCGGGCGGGGCGCTGATCTGATGGAGCCGGACGCCATCTCCGGCTTCGCTGCCCCGGTGCATCGCGCCCTGATCGAGCCGATCCTGCTCGGCGGCGCGCCGCGCACGGTGGCAATCGTCAACGGCACGTTGGCCGCAGCAATCGGGCTTGGCCTGCGACTGTGGATTGCGGGCGGCATTTTCTGGCTGGTCGGCCATCTCGCCGCCGTCTGGGCGGCCAAGCGCGATCCCGCCTTCGTCGACGTGGTGCGCCGGCACCTGCGCTATCCCACCCATCTGGTCGGGTGAGGGCGCCATGCTGAATCTCGCCGAATACCGCCATCGTCGCGACCGCCTCGCCGATTTCCTGCCCTGGGCGGCGCTGGTCGCCAGGGGCGTGGTGCTGAACAAGGACGGTGCCTTCCAGCGCACCGCCCGGTTCCGCGGTCCCGACCTGGATTCCTCGACCGCTTCCGAACTGGTCGCCATCACGTCGCGCCTGAACAACGCCCTGCGCCGTCTCGGCTCCGGCTGGGCCATTTTTGTGGAGGCACAGCGCCGGCAAGCGCGCGGCTATCCGGCCAGCCCGTTTCCCGATCCGGCCGCTGAACTGGTGGACGCCGAGCGCCGGGCACAGTTCGAGGAAGAGGGCGCGCATTACGAGAGCCGTTATTTCCTGACCCTGGTCTGGCTCCCGCCGGCCGACGACGCTGCCCGCGCGGAAGCCTGGCTCTATGAGAACCGCGCCCGTGGTGGCTCCGACCGGCAGGCGGTGGTCGCGGGCTTCATCGACCAGACCGATCGGGTGCTGGCGCTGCTCGACGGCTTCATGCCCGAGGCCGACTGGCTCGATGACTGCGAAACCCTGACCTATCTCCATTCCTGCATCTCCACGCGGATGCAGCGGGTCCGGGTGCCGGAAATCCCGATGCACCTCGACGCGATCCTGGTTGATGAGGAACTGACCGGCGGGCTGGAACCCCGATTGGGCGATGCGCATCTGCGCACGCTCACCGTCACCGGCTTCCCGACCCAGACCTGGCCGGGGCTGCTGGACGAGCTGAACCGGCTGGCCTTTCCCTATCGCTGGTCGACGCGGGCAATCTGCCTCGACCGCACCGACGCGACCAAGGTGCTGGGCCGGATCCGGCGGCAATGGTTCGCCAAGCGCAAATCGATCATGGCCATCCTCAAGGAGGTGATGACCAACGAGGCCTCGGTGCTGCTGGATTCCGACGCCGCCAACAAGGCCGCCGACGCCGATGCTGCCCTGCAGGAACTCGGCACCGACCAAGTCGGCCAAGCCTATGTCACCGCCACCGTCACGGTATGGGACGAGGATCCGACCGTCGCCGCCGACCGGCTGCGGCTGGTGGAGAAGACCATCCAGGGCCGCGACTTCACCTGCATGCGTGAGACGGTGAACGCCATCGAGGCCTGGTTCGGTAGCCTGCCGGGGCATGTCTATGCCAATGTCCGCCAGCCCTGCGTTTCGACCCTGAACCTGGCGCACATGATCCCGCTCTCCGCGGTATGGGCGGGGCCGGAGCGCGACGGGCATTTCGCGGCGCTACCGCTGTTCTATGCCCGCACCGAGGGTTCGACCCCGTTTCGCTTCGCACTCCACGTCGGCGATGTCGGACACACGCTGATCGCCGGGCCGACGGGGGCTGGCAAGTCGGTGCTGCTGGCCTTCATGGCGATGCAGTTCCGCCGCTATGCGGGCGCCCGGATCTTCGCCTTCGATTTCGGTGGCTCGATCCGCGCGGCCACCCTGGCGATGGGTGGCGACTGGCACGATCTCGGCGGCGCGCTGGCGCAGGACGGGGACGAACCGGTCGCGTTGCAACCGCTGGCGCGGATCGACGAGCCGGGCGAACGCGCCTGGGCGGCGGAATGGGTGGCGACCCTGCTGGAGCGCGAGGGCGTCACGGTTGCCCCCGACCTCAAGGAGCATCTGTGGTCGGCGCTGACCTCGCTGGCCTCGGCACCCGTGGCGGAACGCACCATCACTGGTCTGTCGGCGCTGCTCCAGTCGCTGGCGCTGAAGCAGGCATTGCAACCCTACTGTGTTGGTGGCCCGTGGGGGCAATTGCTCGACGCCGAGCATGAGCGTCTTGGTGTTGCCGATATCCAGGCCTTCGAGATCGAGGGGCTGATCGGCTCGGGTGCGGCGTCCGCCGTGCTGTCCTATCTGTTCCATCGCATCGAAGACCGGTTTGACGGCAGCCCGACGCTGCTGATCATCGACGAGGGTTGGCTGGCGCTGGATGATCGCGCCTTCGCCGGGCAACTCCGGGAATGGCTGAAGACGCTGCGCAAGAAGAACGCCTCCGTCATCTTCGCCACCCAGTCGCTGGCCGATATCGACGCCAGCCCGATCGCCCCCGCGCTGATCGAAAGCTGCCCGACGCGGATCTTCCTGCCCAACGACCGGGCGCTGGAGCCGCAGATCACCGCCATCTATCGCCGTTTCGGCTTGAACGACCGCCAGATCGAGATCCTCAGCCGGGCCACGCCCAAGCGCGACTATTACTGCCAGTCCCGTAGAGGCAACCGGCTGTTCGATCTCGGCCTGTCCGAGGTGGCGCTGGCCTTCACCGCTGCGTCTTCCCCCGACGATCAGGCCGTGATCGACCGGATCTTCGCCCGGCATGGGCGTGACGGGTTCGCGGCGGCCTGGCTGGCGCACAGGGGCGTGGACTGGGCGATCGAAATGCTCAGGCCGGGAGAGGGATCATGAAAAATGGGCTGACAATGAAATCGGCTTTCCTATTTGGCGCTGTCCTGGTGCTGCCGTTTTCTGTGACCGCACCGGCCCAGGCGCAATGGGCGGTCTATGACGGCGCCGCCCATGTCCAGACGGTGCTGATCGCGGCGCGGGAATTGCAGCAGGTCAACCAGGAGGCGCAAAGCCTCACCAATGAGGCGATCATGCTGGAGAACCAGGCCCGCAACCTCGCCAATCTCCCGCTCTCGGTGCTGGCGCCGCTGGAGCAGTCGATCGAAGCGACCGAGCAGATCGTCGGGCAGGCGCAGGGCTTGGCCTATAACCTGACCAGCATCGATCAGGCCTTTACCCAGACTTACCCGCAGGCGCTGGCGAGCCCGAGTTCGGCGGCGCAGATGACGGCCGACGCCCAGACGCGATGGCAGAACGCGCGGGGCGCCTATCAGGACGGGCTGCGCGTACAGACCGGCGCGGTGCAGAATCTCGATGCCACGCGCAGCCAGATCGACAGTCTGGTCACCTCGAGCCAGGCGGCGAGCGGCGCCTTGCAGGCCGCGCAATCGGGCAACCAGCTTACCGCGCTGCAGACCCGCCAGCTTGCCGACCTCACCGCGGTCGTGACGGCGATGGGTCGCGCCCAGGCGCTGGAAGGCGCCCGTCAGGTCGAGGGCGAGGAGCAGGGCAGGGCTCAACTGGCGAATTTCCTGAATTACGGGGCCGGTTATACCCCCGGCACCGCGCAGATGTTCCACTGATGCACTGGCCGCGCCTTTCCCCGCCGATCGTCTTCCGGCTCGTTGCCGTCGGGCTGGTCGTTCTGATCCTGGTTGCCGCGAGCCTGCATCTCCGGCACGTCCCTCGTGACGTGGGGGTGCCGGATCTAGGACCGCCGGGCTCTCGTGACCGGTTGGCCGCTGGTCTCGCACGCTGCCAGGCCCTCGGCATAAAGGCCGACGGCGATCCGGCTTGTGCCGCGATCTGGGCCGAGAACCGCAAGCGCTTCTTCGCGCCTGACGCGGCACGGTGACGCCATGCAGCAGGGCACCGGCGTCATCGACAATTTCCTCGCCACCTTCACCCAGTATATCGATTCCGGCTTCGGTCTGGTGCAGGGCGACGTCCACTGGCTCGCCGGTGTGCTGATTGCGATCGACATCACCCTGGCCGGGTTGTTCTGGGCACTGGCGCCGGATGAAGACGTGCTGGCGCGTCTGATCCGCAAGACCCTGTTCATCGGCATGTTCGCCTTCATCATCGGCGACTTCAACGGGCTGGCGAAGATCATCTACGAGTCCTTCGCCGGGCTGGGCATCGAGGCCGGTGGTGGACATCTCACCCAGGCGCAGCTGCTCCAGCCGGGGCGGCTGGCGCAGGTCGGCATCGACGCCGGCAAGCCGATCCTGACCTCGATTTCCTCACTGGTCGGCTTCATTGCCATCTTCAACAACGCGATCCAGATCGCGGTATTGCTGATTGCCTGGCTGATCGTGGTCATCAGCTTCTTCGTCATGGCGATCCAGCTTTTCGTGGCGCTGATCGAGTTCAAGCTGACCACGCTCGCCGGGTTCGTACTGGTGCCGTTCGGCCTGTTCGGCCGCACCGCCTTCCTCGCCGAGAAGGTGCTGGGCAACGTGGTGTCGTCCGGGATCAAGGTGCTGATGCTGGCGGTCATCGTCGGCATCGGCTCGACGGTATTCGGCCAGTTCACCAGCGGTTTCAACGACCCGCCCACCATCAATGATGCGCTGACCCTGATCCTCGCTTCCCTGACCTTGCTCGGCCTGACCGTGTTCGGCCCGGCATTGGCCAATGGGCTGATCGCCGGTGGTCCTCAGTTGGGTGCGGGCTCCGTCGTTGCCACCGCGGCCGGGGTCGTCGGTGCCGGCGTGGCCGCCGCGTCAGGGGTCGGACTCGCTGCGGGTGCAGCGATGGCGGCCGTTCGTGGTGGGGCCTTTGTCGCCGGAGGTGCCACAGCCGCCTATCGGGCGGGCGGCGCGGCAGGTGTGGCCAAAACCGGACTGTCCGCTGCCGCCAGCCCGTTGCGCCGCGCGGCGGCCAGTGTCCGCACCAGCTATCAGGCCGGCGGGGCGGCCGCGACCGGCGGCGCTGGTGGTGCGACCGCTTCGGGTGCTGGCGGTGCAGGCTCCGCCGGCAAGCCGCCAGCCTGGGCCAGCCGGATGCAGCGCAACAACCGGATCAAGGGCGGGGCTGACGCCGCCGCGCAGGCGATCAAGGGCGGTGACCGACCTAGCGGCGGCCACGACGTCGATCTCTCGGAAGGAGAATAGCCATGTTCCGCCGCCCCAATGTGCGTTTCGGCAAAACACCGGAGCCCGAGACCCCCTATCACAGGGCCGGACAGGTCTGGGACGACCGCATCGGCTCGGCCCGTGTCCAGGCCCGCAACTGGCGGCTGGCCTTCTTCGGCTGTCTCGCTTTGAGCGGCGGCCTGGGCGCCGGGCTGGTCTGGCAGTCGCTGCGTGGCACCGTCACCCCCTGGGTGGTGCAGATCGACCATCTCGGGCAGGCGCAGGCCGTCGGTCCGGCGACGGCTGCCTATCGGCCGACCGATCCGCAGATCGCCTGGTATCTGGCGCGCTTCATTTCCGAGGTGCGCGGCATTCCCGCCGATCCGGTGGTGCTGCGGCAGAACTGGCTCGACGCCTATAACTACGTCACCGATCGCGGCGCGCTGGCCCTGAACGATTATGCCCGCACCAGCGATCCCTTCAGCCGGATCGGCAAGATGCAGGTGGCAGTCGAGATCGCCAGCGTCATCCGCGCTTCCGACGACAGCTTCCGGGTGGAATGGATCGAGCGCCGCTATGTCGACGGCGCGCTGGCCGCCACCGAGCGCTGGAGCGCGATCCTCACCATCGTCGTCACTACCCCGACCGATGCCGAGCGGCTGCGCAAGAACCCGCTCGGCATCTACATCCACGCCCTCAATTGGTCCAGGGAGCTCGGCTGATGCGCACCTTCAACACCATCGCGCCGCTCATGATCCTGCTGGCGCCGCTGGCGGCCTGCTCCTCATGGAAGCCGCCTGCCATCAAATACGACGATACGCCCCGGCAGGCGGTTCTCACCCCGGAGCCGCCCAAGCCGGTGCAGGTGGTGGCACTCCCCGAGCCCCTGCCGCTGCCGGGGCAGCTCAAGCCGATCCCCTTTCGGCATGCGGCACCGGACCCGACGGATCCGCACCAGCGGGTCGAGCGCGCCAACAGTGCGGCGCGGATCCAGCCGACGCGGGCCGGCTATCTCAATGCAATCCAGGTCTATCCGTTCTCCGAGGGTGCGCTCTATCAGCTCTACGCGGCGCCGGGGGAGATCACCGATATCGCGCTGCAGCCGGGCGAAAAGCTGGTCGGCTCCGGTCCGGTCGCTGCCGGCGATACCGTGCGCTGGATCATCGGCGATACCGAGAGCGGGGCAGGGGCGGCCAAGCGCATTCATATCCTGCTCAAGCCGACGCGCCCGGACCTGACCACCAACCTGGTCATCAATACCGACCGCCGCACCTATCATCTGGAACTGCGCTCCGATGAGCGGACCTATATGGCGTCGGTGTCCTGGGATTATCCTCAGGACCAGATCGTCGCCCTGCGCGACCAGGATCGTGACGCGGACCTCACGACGCCAGTCGCGACCGGCGTCGATCTCGATGCGCTGAATTTCCGCTATCGGATCGAGGGCGACGAGGCGCCATGGCGGCCGTTGCGGGCCTTCGATGACGGGCGGCAGGTCTTCATCGAGTTTCCGACCGGCATCGCCCAGGGTGAGATGCCGCCGCTGTGGGTCATCGGCCCGCAGGGTGACGGCCAACTCGTGAACTATCGGGTGCGCGGCAATCGGATGATCGTCGATCGTCTGTTTGCCGCAGCCGAGTTGCGGCTGGGGGCCAAGCACCAGCAGGTGGTGCGGATCGTCCGCACCGACGGGTCGCGGCGGTCATGAGCGAAAGCGCCGGAAGTGGCGGCACCGAAACGCCAGGGGCCGCCGTCAGGCCATCTGGAGAGATGCGGCTGCGGACGACGCGGCCGCCGGTCACGCGGCTGTCGCGCAAGGTGATCGTGGGGCTGGCCGTCGTCGCCGTGACCGGCGTCGGCGGCGCGCTCTATCTGGCGCTGAGGCCGGTGCCACCGAAGAGCAATGCCGAACTCTATAATACCGGCAGTCGCACCACGCCCGACGGGTTGGCCAATCTGCCGGGAGACTATAGCCATCCGCCGCGTATCGGTCCGCCGCTGCCCGGCGATCTTGGCGGGCCGTTGCTTAAGGCTGGCGTGGGTGCTCCCGGCATGGCGACACCGGCCGCACCCGCCGATCCGGAGAAGCAGCGTATCGCCCAAGAGCAGGAAGCCGCGCGGGTCAGCCATCTGTTCACCCAGACGCAGATGGGGCGGGATATCGCGACGCCGGTGACACCGGGCACGACCGCAGTCCCGCCAAGCAGCGTTCCCGCCGATCGCAAGCAGGCATTCCTCGACGGTCCGGTCGATCACCGCACCGTCAGCGTCGAGAGGCTGACACCCATTCCCAGCCCCTATGTGCTCCAAGCAGGCGCGATCATTCCCGGTGCGCTGATCACCGGCATCCGTTCGGACCTGCCCGGTGAGGTCACCGCCCAGGTAACGGAGAATATTTATGACAGCCCGACCGGACACATCCTGCTGATTCCGCAGGGCGCAAAGTTGATCGGCCGCTATGATTCCCAGATTGCCTATGGCGAGACCCGCGTGCTGCTGGTCTGGACCCGGCTGATGCGCGGAGCCGGGGATTCGATCGTGCTGGAAAACGAGCCGGCCGCCGATACGGCGGGGTTCGCGGGCTTGCAGGACCAGACCGATAACCATTGGGGCGAGGTGTTCAAGGCCGCCCTGGTCTCGACCGTCCTCAGCGTTGGTTCCGAAGCCGATATCAGCGGCGGCAATGGCATCGCCCAGGCGTTGCGCACCGGCGGCTCGCAGGGCTTCAACCAGATCGGCGAGCAGATCGTCGGGCGATCGCTGAATATCCAGCCCACGAATATCATCCGGCCAGGCTTTCCGGTGCGGGTCATGGTGCATCGTGACCTGGTTCTCACCCCCTACGGACAGGAGGTTTCCCGATGACGAAGCTCAGACTCGGGCCGATTGCGGATGACAAACCGGTGCGGCTCACTGTGGAACTTCCTGCAGCCGTACATCGTGATCTTGCCGAATACGGGCGGCTGCTGGCGCGTGAGAGCGGTCGGAGCGAGATCGCCCCCGCGAAGCTGATTGCGCCGATGCTCGCGCGCTTTATGGAGGCGGATAGGGGCTTTCGGAAGCAACGCGAAAAGGCAGCGCTCTGCAGCGGGCCTTCGTCTGATCCCTCATGAATGTGACGAATTTTCCGATCACGGGATCTTCTGTCTCCGGTCGCCATACCAAGCTGACTTCGAAGTGCGCATTCTCCTCGGCGATAGGCACAAACGTAAGGCCCGGAAGATTCAAGGTAGAATAAGTCTGTGGCGCGATCGTGATCCCGTAACCCGCACGTACGAAGGCGAGCACGGTCATATTGCTTGCCTCGAAGACCCGTAGGCCTGCGATAGGCAAGCGGTTAGCGAAGAAGTCCCGACCAGTTGGATCCGTTCCCCATACCCCCGCAAGCAAAGGCTCATTTTCTAGATCGGTCCAGCGCAGTGCCTGTTTATCCGCTAGATGATGACCGGTCGGCAAGACTGCCATCAGGAGTTCAGAATACACCGGGGAACCCGTCTCATAACAGTGCAGCAGGAAATCCGGCACCAGAGCAGCATCGATTCGGCGGCTGGTTAGCGCGGCATGAAGAGTGCTTTCACCCGCTTCATGGGGTGTCACGCTGACGCCAGGGTGGATTTTACGCCACTCCAGAAGCAGGTCAGCTAGAAGGCTATTCACGGGCGGCAGGTGGAAGCCTAAGCGGATATCGCCTATTTCTCCAGCACTGGATCGACCGAGAATTTCTTTCAAGGCATTAGTCTCGACTAAGACACGGCGAACGTGACGAAGGGCAAGGCGACCCGGCGAGGTGAGTCGGATTCCGGTCGATGTCCTTTCTATCAACGTGACTCCGAGCCTGTCCTCAAGTCGGCCAACGGCGCGGCTGAGGGTTGATACCTGCAACTGCAAAGCATGCGCGGCCCTGCCGAAACTTCCAGCTTCAATAACTGCTAGAAAATAACCGAACTCCGCGACTTGCATGGTCCCGACTACCCGATTTTTTTGCTGACACTGTGACAAGGAACTGCAATGCGATTTTGCCGCTGCGATTCCGGCAGATCATTTCGCCGAGCGAGGCATCGTAGAGCGGTCTTTGGAATCATCATTTCGCCGAGAGATCCGTTATTCTACGCTTGTGTCAGTCACCCGCATCTTTGTCTGATGTGTTGCTACGATCTTGTGTCAGGTTCACGAAGGCCTGTGCAGCAGTCCAAGCTGCTGGAAAACCGGCATACGGGGCTGTTTGCACGATGGCTTCTTCGATCTCGGCCTGAGTCAGACCGTTCGTCAGGCCGATACGAAAATGGTTTTGCAACTCAGATGTCTGGCGCAGAGCGACCAGAACGGCGATCGTTACAAGGCTTCGATGCTTGCGATCCAGCCCATCACGACTCCACACTTTGCCGAAGATGAACTCCAGCGACAGGCCAGCGATGACAGCCTCTGCGCCGATTCCGTGAGCCAGCTCCTGCATTTGCGTCGCCCTGGCCTTCCCCCTCAACTCGGCGTAGACGCGGGCGCCTTCAGCAAGCTCCTCTTTCATGCCGAAGCCGCGCCCAGAACAGCCTTCGGCTCCAAATAGGCCTGGAGTCCAAAGACGCCGTACTCGCGGCCGATGCCCGACTGTTTGAACCCGCCGAACGGTACGGTGGGATCGTGTGGTGCGCCGTTGATAACAATACGCCCTGCCTGGATCTGGCCGGCTACTGCCGTCGCCCGATCTAGGTCGGAGGAGATGACATAGGCCTGTAACCCATAGCGCGTGTCGTTGGCGATTGAGATCGCTTCTGCCTCATTCTTATAGGTCAGGATGCACAGCACCGGTCCGAAAATTTCCTCCCTAGCGATTGTCATGTCATTGGTGACGTTGGCGAAGATTGTCGGCCTCACGAAGTAGCCGCCGAGGCCGTCGGGGTGCCCTTCGCCACCGGCGACGATGGTGGCGCCTTCCTCGATGCCGAGCCGAATGTAGTGCTGGACCCGCTCGTATTGAGTCTGACTTACCATCGGCCCAATGGTCGTACCGGCGTCGCGCGGGTTGCCTGCTTTTATTTTTTCAAGGGCGATCTGCGTCTCCGCGAGCGCTTCATCAAGCCGCGAGGCAGGGACGAGGATACGGCTGCCGGCAATGCAGGCCTGGCCACTGTTCGCGAAGCCTGTCTCAAGCGCCAGCGGAATTGCCTTGGCGAAGTCGGCGTCGTCAAGGATCACCGTGGGCGATTTGCCGCCGAGTTCCAAGGTCACGCGCTTCAGGGTGTCGGCGGCGGCACACAAGATCGACTTCCCAACCGCGGTGGAGCCGGTGAATGAGATTTTTGATATGTCAGGATTTGCGGAGATTTCAGCGCCCACCACGTCGCCTCGTCCATTGACGATATTGAACAGGCCGGCAGGCGCGCCTGCCTCATGCAATGCTTCAAGCACGACCTGCGTTTGAGCAGCGCTCATCTCGCTAGGCTTAATGACGGCAGTGCATCCAGCGGCCAGCGCATAGGCAAGCTTGTTGCAAATGAAGCCGGCATTGCTGTTCCAAGGCGTGATCAGCCCGCTCACGCCGACGGGCTCCATTATGAGTTCCGCGGTACCAATCCGTTGAGTCAGATCGAAACCTTCCAGGGTACGCGCTGCATCCAGGAAGCTACTTGATGCGTAAGCGGCCATCCAGGTCGATCGAGAGATCGGTGCGCCGTACTCAAGAATGATCGCATCCAGCAGGGCGTCTTTCTTGGCCTCCATCGCGTCGTGAAGACGATGCAGAAGGGAAATGCGTTCCGCCTTCGTAGTTCGCGACCATTCCGGAAACGCGCGCTTCGCTGCTGCAATGGCGGCTCTTGTGTCATGCACATCTCCCAGCCTGACGTGGCCGAATACTTCCCCGGTTGTTGGGTTGTGCAAATCGAACAGCTCGGTTCCATGTGGCTCGATGAACTGGCCATCAATGTAGACGTGAGTAATCTCTTGCATCTCAATTTTTCCTGACCGGAGCGACTACGCAAGATATAGGGCTTACGAATGTCCATTATAATCCGTATTATCATTCATGAAGTGATGCAGGAATCTGGATAATGCGGAAAATCGGGATCGTGGAGCTTGAGGCGGCAATGGCAGTCGCCACGCGACGAAGTTTCCGCGCCGCGTCCTCTGACCTTGGCGTTTCCCCAACGGCACTTAGCCAGACAATCGCGGGGCTCGAAGCAAGGTTGGGCGTTCGCCTGTTCAACCGGACGACGCGTAGCGTCTCTCCGACACATGCCGGAGAGCAATTCCTCGCGGAAATCGAACCGGCCGTGGGTGTGATCAATCATGCGATGGAGACTGTCAACAACCATCGGGATAGACCTGCCGGCATATTGCGAATCAATAGTTCCGTTGGAGCAGCACGACGTATTCTCTCCCCCATTATTTTGGATTTTGTGCGTCTTTATCCCGAGATGCAGGTGGATCTCGTGACGGAAGACCGCCCGATCGACATAGTGGCTGAGGGTTTCGATGCGGGCGTGAGACCGGGTGACGCGGTGCCTGGCGATATGATTGCCGTCCGTCTGGAGCCAATACAGGGATCTGCCGTGGTTGGGTCGCCAGCTTATTTCGAGGGTAAGGCAGCGCCTGAGACGCCTCAGGACCTGCTGCGCCATACCTGCATTCGTGCGAGGATGCCCAGCGGGAGCATGTATCGCTGGGAGTTCGAGCAGGATGGGCGGATTGTCACGCTCGATGTGCCGGGAAGGCTTACCCTTGATGACGCAAGCTTGACGCTGGAGGCTGCGCTGGCTGGGGCGGGCCTAGCCTATTTGGCCGAATGGTGGATCGGTGAGAGCGTTCGTGACGGGAAACTTCGCCGGGTCCTAGATGGCTTTGTTCCCACATCAGCAGGGCTGTGTCTCTATTATCCAAGCCGCCGATTTCAATCCGCCGGATTGCGTGCCTTGATCTCATTTATCGAAGAAGCGCGTCGCAAGAGGACATCTGACCATGTGGCTACCATCCGTCGGCGCAGCCGGTAGCGATTATCTTCATTGAGCGCGCGCGGCGTCGAGGGTGCGAAGTTCCAAGAGGGCATCGGCTAGCGTACGCTTGCTCAACAGGTCTAATACCGACTCATCGACCTCGTCGGCCAAGTTTCCAAAGAAGCGTTCGACATTGCAGCTGACAAGGCAACGATGGGGGATGTCGCTACGTCCGGTCCACAGCTTCTTGTTCCCCATAGTGGCCTTATAGATGTCGCCAAGCGTAATCATGGCCGCGTCGGTGCTTAGACTTACACCCCCATCTCGTCCCATGGTGGAATGAACAAGACCTGCCTGGATCAGGGGGACCAGCAATCGCCTGACAAAGGTCGGGTTGGAGTCAATCCCCTCAGCCAACTGGGCGGAGCTCAATCGTTCGACGCCTGCGGTCTGGGCTAGCGCGAGGCTAAGCATCATCTGCAAGGCCGTTGGGAAACGGACATCGATCATCATCTGCTCCTTGCCGATCAATATGTATCTTTTATCATTGCATATCAAGCGCGAAATATGCATCTATGATAGGATCACTTCTCTTCAAGGAAACTTACCATGTCCGATGAACGTGAAATTCAGCAGTTGATGGCTCGATATGTTCGGGCAGCCGATCACCGAGACGGAGCGGCAATGGCCGAACTCTTCGTGCCAGAAGGCAAGGTGGAGATATTTTATAACAATGCAGGGACGCCCGAGCCGCTTGGCGAGTTGATCGGGTCGGAAGCCATTGGCGCGGCCGTGACCACGATGATGAAGCCACATCCGCCGCGTGGATGGAGCCATCACACCACCCATGACCCGATCATCGAAGTGAATGGTGACACCGGGATGCTTGACGCCCAGTTCGTAGTGTTCAACGTCGTTGGTGCGGAAAAGCCTGAAGGGGGTTGGCCGGAAGGAGCCTATGGTGCGCAAGGAACGATCGCCCCGATAGAGACCGGTTATTATCGTCCGATTCTAAAAAAAATCGATGGACATTGGATGATAGCGCACCATCGTATCTATCTCGACCTTCCGATGGCCTTCTAGGAGAAGCGACATGAAGGGCGTTTCTTATAAGAGATTCGGCGGATCTGAAGTCCTCGAATACGGCGAATTGCCAGAGCCGAAGCTGTCGCAGAATGCCGTGATTGTCCGCATGATGGCCGCAGCAATCAATCCGGCCGATGTCGCATTGCAGGCCGGCTTTGGTGAGAGTTTTATGGAGACATGGTTTCCCGTCGTGCCCGGATGGGATCTCGCCGGAATCGTCGAACGCGTAGGAGCCGGCGTCATCGAATTTCAGCCGGGCGATGAAGTCATTGCCTATACGCATCAGGAAATCCTGCACAGTGGTACTTATGCGGAACTGGTGAGTGTGCCTGTAGAGCGCTTATGGCGAAAGCCAAGGAATGCTTCATGGGGCGAAGCGGCTGGGCTCCCACTCGCCGGGTTAACGGCCTATCGTTCGGTTGTTGACACCCTGCGTGTATCCGACGCGGATGTCGTTCTCGTACTCGGTGCGTCAGGAGCCGTCGGCTCGTTGGCGACACAGTTGGCGGTGGGGTCAGGCGCCACCGTAATTGGAAGTGCCTCTGTCTCACACCAAAACTATGTGACGTCGATCGGAGCGCTACCCATCCAGTACGGCGACGACGTCGCTGAACAGGTTAGAAAGCACGCCCCCGCTGGCGTGACGGCTATCGTGGATTGCGCGGGCCATGGCTCGTTGGCGACAGCTATGGCTGTAGCAATCCCAGGCGCGAGAGTCTGTTCGATAGCGGATGGCGGCCCTGGGGTAACAACCGTATTCGCCCGCCCAGATACCCGAATACTTGCCCGGCTCGTCGATCTGGTTGAAGCCGGGTCTCTCAACGTCAAAGTTGCTGTGTCGTTTGCCTTGGCGGACGCTGCAATCGCTCAAGATGCTTTGAAGGAAAGATCCAGGCAGCCCGGAAAGATTGTTCTCGTTCCAGATATTACCCGATGATATCGAGTATCATTAAACCTCATTCAAAAAGGCTTCAAACATACTTTGGGAGTAATGACGGAAGGCTGCGACGGCAGAGGTTTCCTGGGAAGGCCAACGAAATATCGGGCGATCAAGTATAGGCCTTTCATCCAACGGAAAGTAGCCCTTCGGGGAAAGTTAAGCCCTTAGTTGTAGAGTGTGCAATGGGGTTAGGATCTCCGCCCCGCTCCGGGCTCCGATCCTGGCCCCATTGCCTTGAATGGTGCGGTGCGCGCCGTCGGGGTCTGATATCCCAAGGCCGAATACGGCCTGGCGGTGTTGTAGTCGGTTTTCTAGGCTGAGATGACGGCGAGGGCCTAGGCCATGCTTGTAAAGATTGTCTTGTTCAGAAGTTCGTCTCGCATTCGGCCATTGAAGCTCTCAACATAGCCATTCTGTCTGGGCCGGCTTGGGGGCAATGTAGCGCCATTGCATGCCATGATTCTGTGCCTATTTCAGCACGACATTCGCAGTCAGTTCATTGCCGTCGTCGGATAATGTGATGCGGCATGTAGGAGAAGGCTTGGACGAGTATTGTCGTCGTTCACTGTGAGGTCTTATCGATCTATTTCATTCCCACGTCCTGCTGGCTGATTTGACAGTAATACGGATGCAAACGGGGTGAAAACCGGAATGAAAGGAGTGGGAATTGAGACATTTTTGATCGACAATTCCCGCATGGAAAGCTTCTCCAGACTGAACATCCCGGTCGTCAGAAATACAATGTCGGAGGCTATGCCGGTATCAGACGGTTGTAGATCGATTACTGTTCCTTCTTGAACAAATCCTGGAAAATGAGCGGTCCCCAAATGCGGCCGCGTGCATGCACTAATGCGCCACCCTCGTTGAGTTTTCCCAGCTTGACGGGTGCGAACCCGAGTTGTTTGGCCAGGGCCACCACGGGAACGGTCGCATCCTCATCGTCACTCGACAGAAAGACGACCCGGTGGCCGCCCTCGACGACCGGATCGGTCGCCAGGGTGGCGGCAATCAGGTGATTGAACGCTTTCACCAGCTTGGCGCCGGCGAACGCCTTCGCGGCG
>NZ_JABEQE010000019.1 GCF_014174375.1 Gluconacetobacter asukensis | reverse complement strand
ACAGACATGACGTCATCCAGCGCTTTCGACGAAGACAGGCACAACCCGTCAGAAAGCGAAGCTCACAAGCTCAAGACCTCAGAAAATATTAACTTCGCGCCTATGGGGCAAGGCCCTTGCCGGGGCTAACCCAAGCGTCAGCCGGTATCAGATCGAACGCGGACGGCGCGGCGTGCCGCCGGTCGGGCGGGGGCCGCGGCCTTCGGGGCGCGGGTTGCGCGGACCGGCGTTGGATTCTTTCAGCACCGGGGCGGCGGCCAGCTCGGCTTCAAGCTGGCGGATGCGCTTCTGCACGCTCTCGCGCAGGGTGGGGGCGGTGTGCGACTTCATGGTCGCGAGCGTCTCGCGCAGGTCGCGCAGCTGCTTCTGCTTTTCCGCGTGCGTGCGCCGGATCGGCTGGTTGTCGGACATCTGGCCGTGAAATGCGCGCATGATGGTGGTGTCCATGTGAAAAAATGAAAAACGGCCGGGCGGGCCCGGGCAGAGATAAAGAAACGCGCCAGACGCGCGAACGGCCATAAGCGGGTACAAGAAGTCCCTGGCCGCACGGCGCCCCCACCGGGGGCCAGGGGCCCGTATCCGGTGGCGGATCGGCGGTCAGTCCGCGTTTCGGTTCAGGATGGCTTTCAACGCCTCGGCCAGGCTCCGACATTCCTCATCGGTGCCCACCGTGATGCGCAGCCATTCCGCGATCCGGGGTGTCCTGAAGTGACGCACGATGATCGACCGCTCCCGCAGGGCGGCGGCCAGGGCAGCGGCGTCACGATCAGGGTGGCGGGCGAACACGAAATTCGCCTGCGAGGGCAGGACCTCGAACCCCAGATTCTTCAGGCTGGAGACCAGCCCGCTTCGCGTTTCTATGATCTTTCCCGTGGTTCGCGCAAGCCATTCCCGATCGGCGATCGCCGCTTCCGCGCCCGCCTGGGCCAGGCGGTCCAGCGGATAGGAATTGAAGCTGTCCTTGACGCGGTTCAGCGCCTCGATCAGGTCCGGCTGGCCGATCGCATAGCCCACGCGCAGCCCCGCCAGACCGTGCGATTTGGACAGGGTGCGCACCACCAGCAGGTTGGGGTGCTGGCGCACCAGCGGAATCGCGCTGTCGGCGCCGAAATCGACATAGGCCTCGTCGATCACCACCACCCGCTCGGGGTGGGCGCGCAGCAGGGTCGCGATCTCGTCCAGCCCCAGCGCGATGCCGGTGGGCGCGTTGGGGTTCGGCAGCACGATGCCGCCGCAGGGGCGGCGATAGGCCTCCATGTCCACGCGCATCGCCTCATCCAGCGGCACCGGCTCGTGCGCGATGCCGTACAGCCCGCAATAGACCGGATAGAAGCTGTAGGTGATGTCGGGCGTCAGCAGCGGTGCGTCATGCTGCAACAGCGCCTGGAACGTATGGGCCAGCACCTCGTCCGACCCGTTGCCGATGAAGACATGCTCCATCCCCACCCCATGCGCCTGGGCAATGGCAGAGCGCAGCCGGTCCGATGCCGGGTCCGGGTACAGGCGCAGCGTGTCGTCGGCGGCGGCACGAATGGCCGCCAGCGCGGCGGGCGACGGCCCATAGGGCGATTCGTTGGTGTTGAGCTTGATCAGGTTCGCCAGCTTCGGCTGCTCGCCGGGGACATAGGGCGTCAGGCTGTGGACGATCGGGCTCCAGAAACGGCTCATGACGGGTTCCGCTGACGCTAGGCATGGAAATGGCCCGGCAGGGTGCCGGGCCGCGTTCGTTGTAATCCAACAGGCGCCGGACGGAAACGGCCCGTCCGGCATGCGTGCCACAGCCTGACCGCAAATGTGGGCTGGTGAGCGAGAGTGCCGCGAAGCGCAGGAAACACACGTCGGATCGCCGCCAGCGCGCATTTTGCGGTCAGGCGGCGGGCATCAGGGCCGTGACCTCGGCCAGGCCCAACTGCGCCGCCAGCAGGCGCGCGCTGTTGCCCTCGCCGTCGCGCAGGTCGGGGTCGGCCCCGCTCTCCAGCAGGAAGGCAGCCATGGCGCCCCGGTTGAACATCACGGCGAAGATCAGCGGCGTGCGCCCGGCATGGTTCGGCGCATCGATCGCCGCCCCGGCCGCAATCAGCTGCCGCGCCACCGCCAGATCGCCCTTGAAGGCCACGCCGGCCAGCGCCGTCGCCCCCTTGTCGTCGCGCAGGTCCACGCTGGCGCCGCCGGCCAGCAGGGCGGCGACGGTGTCGGCATGGCTGTTATAGGCCGCCAGGATCAGCGCCGAATGCCCGCGCTCGTTGCGGGTATCGGGGTCCATCCCGGCTTCGAGAAAGCTGGCCACCAGGTCGGCCTGGCCGTCGCGCGCGGCGTCCAGGAACAGGCGGGCGATCTGCTCGGGGGTGAAGGACGCGGCGTCTTCATCCACCGGGGCAATCGGGGTTTCGGGATCGGTCTGGGTCATCGCGGCCTCGCTGCGGGTCATCTGGATCGGGTTCTAGCCGCTGGCGCCCTGTGGCGCGAGGCCGCGATGCATGACGGCCCGCCCGGCGGCCATGACGCGGCATTCCCCATGGCCCAGTTCCACGAACCGCTCCGCCGCCAGCCCGGCGGCCGCACGGGCGACGGCCAGTCGGCGCAGCGGCTCGTCATAGGGTTCGTCGGTCAGGCGAAAGGTGCCGTAATGCATGCCCACCGCCTGCCCGGCCTCCAGGTCGATCAGGGCCGAGACCGCTTCCTCGGGGGTGACATGCACCGGCTCCATCAGAAAGCGCGGGTCATAGGCACCGACCGGCAGCAGCGCGATGTCCGGCGCGCCCAGCCGCGCGCGGATCTGCGTCCAGTGGCGCCCATGCCCGCTGTCCCCGGCAAAGAAGACCGAGGGCGCCGGCCCCCCGCTGGCCGGGCGGATGTCGAACCCGCACCACAGCGCCCGGTTGGCGTCGAAGGGCGTCCGCGCCGATCCGTGCCGCGCCGGGGTGCTGGTGATGCGCATGCCGCCAACATCATGGCTCTCCCACCAGTCGCATTCCACGATGTCGCGCAGGCCCGCCTTGCGGATATGGCGCGCATTGCCCGGCGCGGTGATGACGGCGGGCGCGTCGCGGCGGCCCAGCGCGGCCAGGCTGGGCAGGTCCAGATGGTCGTAATGGCAGTGCGACACCAGCACCAGGTCCACCCGGGGCAGGGTGTCCAGCCCGCGCCCCGGCGGCAGCACGCGGCGCGGCCCGGCCCAGCGGACCGGCGAGCAGCGGTCGGAGAACACCGGATCGGTCAGCACCGTCAGCACCGTGCCGTCGGCGCGCGGCAGGCGCAGCAGGAAGGTGCTGTGCCCGATGAAGGTGACATGCGCGGTGCCGGGGTCGGGCAGGGCATGCGGGTCGCCCACGGGCGGCGGCAGGGGCGGGGGGGACCAGGCGGGCAGCCGCCGCCGGCGCCACTGCCA
Organism: Gluconacetobacter asukensis; assembly: GCF_014174375.1. GTDB lineage: Bacteria > Pseudomonadota > Alphaproteobacteria > Acetobacterales > Acetobacteraceae > Gluconacetobacter > Gluconacetobacter asukensis. Next base: position 68,286 of record NZ_JABEQE010000019.1, on the reverse strand, counting down.
GCGCAGGATCTCCCCCAGCCCGACATGCCGGGCGCGGGGCGGCACGGGCAGGATGGAGGACGGGTTGAAGAATCGGCGCCCATCGCAATGATCCGACCTCGGAAGGGGGGATGGCGGCATAGGCGGTCTCCTTTTGCCCAAATTCTCTTATGGCCTCTCCGGCCTCGCGTGGAAAATCCGTGTTTCGGAAAAACGGTCGAGAATTCGTGAATATCCGGTACTGGAAACCTGCCGCGCAGGGGCGCTCTAATGCCTGCGGCCGCTCCGGCGTTGCGAGGCGACTTGCCCAGGGAGGGGAGACCGTGAGAAGGTTGCCCCGGTTCTTTCATCCGGTCTGACTGTCAAGACCATACCCGGATGACAAAAATATGAAGAATAAGGTCCCAATGGACGGGTCATCGCCCGTCCATCTGTGACGAAGCTTGTCCGCTGTCATGCGCGTTGTCGCATGGCGCGGTTGTCGGGCGCGGAGCCCGGTCAGATGAGCGAGACAGGGTCACCCCCATACGGAGAAGATGGTTTAATGCGTTCTATGATCACCCAGCCCGTCCGGGCGTTCGAGGGTGGGGCGGCTGGGCCGTCCGCCGAGGACCTGCTGTGCATCGACACCATTCGCACGCTGTCGATGGATGCCGTCCAGAAGGCGAACTCGGGGCATCCGGGCACGCCGATGGCCATGGCGGCCCCCGCCTTTGCGCTGTGGCAGAACGTTCTGAACTACGACCCGGCCGATCCGCTGTGGCCGAACCGCGACCGTTTCGTGCTCTCGATCGGTCACGCGTCGATGCTCATCTACTCGCTGATCTACCTGGCCGGCGTGCGCGACGTGAAGCACGGCAAGGTGCTGGACGCCCCGGCGCTGACGCTGGAAGATCTCGAGCAGTTCCGCCAGCTTGACTCCCGCACCCCCGGTCACCCGGAATACCACCACACGGCGGGCGTCGAGACCACGACCGGCCCGCTGGGCCAGGGCTGCGGCAATTCGGTGGGCATGGCGATCGCCGAGAAATGGCTGGCCGCGCGCTTCAACAAGCCGGGCTTCGACCTGTTCGACTATCACACCTACACCTTCTGCGGTGACGGCGACATGATGGAAGGCGTGGCCAGCGAGGCCGCCTCGACCGCCGGCCACCTGAAGCTGGGCAACCTGACCTGGATCTACGACAGCAACCGGATCTCGATCGAAGGCTCGACCGACATCGCCTTCACCGAGAATGTCGGCAAGCGCTTCGAGGGCTATGGCTGGCACGTGCTGGAAGTCGGCAACGCCAACGACCAGGCGGCGTTCCTGGCCGCCCTGGCCGACGCCAAGGCCGAAACCAGCCGCCCGACCCTGATCATCGTCCACTCCGTCATCGGCTTCGGCGCCCCCAAGAAAGCCGGCACCGCCTCGGCCCATGGCGAGCCGCTGGGTGACGAGGAGATTCGCGGCGCCAAAAAGGCTTACGGCTGGCCTGAAGAGAAAACGTTTTACGTCCCCGACGGCGCGCAGGCCTGTTTCCAGAAGGGGCTGGGTGCCCGCGGCGCCGCGGCCAGCGCGCAGTGGAAGGCGCTGTACACCGCCTACGCCAAGGAATACCCGGATCTGGCGAAGGAACTGGACGCCATCCTGACCGGGCGCCTGCCCGCCGGCTGGGACAAGAACATCCCGACCTACGAGGCCAGCGCCAAGGGCGTGGCCTCGCGCCAGAGCTCGGGCGAGGTGCTGAACGCCATCGCGCCGAACCTGCCGTGGCTGATCGGCGGCTCGGCCGACCTGTCGCCCTCGACCAAGACCAACCTGACCTTCCAGGGCGCGGGCGCGTTCCAGCCGCCGGAATGGAACGGCACCTATGGCGGGCGCAACCTGCATTTCGGCGTGCGCGAGCATGCCATGGGCTCGATCTGCAACGGCATCTCGCTGGCGGGCATCCGGGCCTATTGCTCGGGCTTCCTGATCTTCTCGGATTACATGAAGCCGCCGATCCGCCTCTCGGCGCTGATGCACCAGCCGGTGGTGTATATCTTCACCCATGATTCGATCGGCGTGGGCGAGGACGGCCCGACCCACCAGCCGATCGAGCAACTGGTGCAGCTCCGCGCGACACCGGGCGTGACTACCCTGCGCCCCGCCGACGCCAACGAGGTCGCCGAGGCCTGGCGCACGCTGATCCCGATGACCGACCGCCCGTCGGTACTGATCCTCAGCCGCCAGAACCTGCCGACGCTCGACCGCAGCGTCTATGCCCCGGCCTCCGGCCTGGCCAAGGGCGCCTATGTGCTGGCCGACAGCGACGGCACGCCCGACATCATCCTGATGGCGACCGGCAGCGAGGTCAGCCTCGTGGTCGCGGCGTACGAGACGCTGAAGGCCGAGGGGGTGAAGGCGCGCGTGGTGTCCATGCCGTCCTGGGACCTGTTCGAGGCCCAGCCGAAGGAATACCGCGACAGCGTGCTGCCGCCCTCCGTCACCGCCCGCGTGGCGGTCGAGATGGCGTCGCCGATCGGCTGGGACCGCTATGTCGGGCTGCAGGGCGCGATCATCGCCATGCATGGCTTCGGCGCTTCCGCCCCGGCCGGCGCCCTGATGAAGAAGTTCGGTTTCACGGTTGACGCCGTGCTGGCACAGGCCCGCGCGCTGCTGGCCAAATGATCACCCGTGGCCGCCCCAGGCGAGGGGGCGGCCCGGCCCGGATTGATCGGAAAGAGACGGGGATGGCCGGCCCGGCGCCGGCCATCGCCCGCCATGAATCTGAAGGAGCAACACCATGAACGTCGTAAACAAGGCGGGTGTGCAGGGCAGCGCCAATCCGCTGAAGGCGCTTGAATCATTCGGCCAGTCCCCCTGGCTGGACTTCATCCAGCGGTCCTATACCGAGAACGGCAGCCTGACGAAGCTGGTGGACGAGGACGGGCTGAAGGGCGTGACCTCCAACCCCGCCATCTTCCAGAAGGCGATGGGCCAGGGCACGGATTACGACCCGCAATACAAGGACATCCTCGCCCATCGCATCGTCGATGCCGGCACCTTGTACGAGACCATGGCCATCGACGACATCAAGGCGGCGGCCAAGGTCCTGTACCCGGTCTATGAGGCCACCAAGGGCCTGGACGGCTATGTCAGCCTCGAAGTCTCGCCCTATCTGGCGCGCGACACGCACGGCACGGTCGACGAGGCCCGCCGCCTGTGGAAGGCGGTCGATGCCCATAACCTGATGATCAAGATCCCCGGCACCGACGAGGGCGCGCCCGCCGTGCGCACCGTCATCGCCGACGGGCTGAGCATCAACGTCACGCTGCTCTTCTCGCTCGACGCCTACAAATCGGTGCTGGAAGCCTATATCGCGGGCCTGGAAGACCGCCACGCCAAGGGGCTGCCGGTTTCGGGCATCGCCAGCGTCGCCTCCTTCTTCGTCAGCCGCATCGACGGCAAGATCGACAAGAAGATCGACCAGCGCGTGGCCGCCGGCGACAAGGACGCCGAGGCCCTGAAGGCCCTGCGCGGCAAGGTCGCCATCGCCAACGCCAAGCTTGCCTATGTCCATTGGCAGGACGTCACGAAGTCCGAGCGCTGGCAGAAACTGGCGGCGCTGGGCGCGCAGACGCAGCGCCTGCTGTGGGCCAGCACCGGCACCAAGGACAAGGCCTACAGTGACGTGCTGTATGTCGAGGAACTGATCGGGCCCGAGACGGTCAACACCATCCCGCCCGCGACGTTCGACGCCTTCCGCGACCACGGCAAGGCCCGCGCCTCGCTGACCGAGGATGTCGAGGGCGCGCGCCACGTGCTGGCCGAGGCCGAGCGCCTGGGGCTGGACCTGGCCGGCGTCACCGTCACGCTGGTCGATGAAGGCGTGGCCTCGTTCGCCGATGCGTTCGACGACCTGCTGGGCACGGTCGCGCGCAAGCAGAACGCGCTGCTGGGCGAGCATCTGACCGACACGAAGCTGGACCTGCCCGCCGAGATCGACACGGCAGTGAAGGCCAGCCTCGAATCCTGGCGCCAGGACGGCACCGTCCGCCGCCTCTGGGCGCGCGACGCCACGGTGTGGACCGGCAAGGACGAGGCCAAATGGCTGAAATGGCTCGGCATCGTCGATGACCGCCTGGCCGACCTGCCGGCGCTGGAAGCCTTCCAGGCCGAGGTGAAGGCAAAGGGCTTCACCGACATCCTGCTGCTGGGCATGGGCGGATCGAGCCTCGGTCCGGAAGTGCTGGCCGAGACTTTCGGCAAGCATGAGGGATTCCCGCACCTCTACGTGCTCGACAGCACCGACCCGCAGCAGATCCGCGCGTTCGAAAAGAAGATCGACCTCGCGAAGACGCTCTTCATCGTCTCGTCCAAATCGGGCGGCACGCTGGAGCCGAACATCCTCAAGGCCTATTTCTTCGAAGCCGCGAAGAAGGTGCTGGGCGATAAGGTGGGCAGCCATTTCGTGGCGGTGACCGATCCGGGCTCGCACATGGAAGATGTCGCGAAGAAGGACGGGTTCTGGAAGATCTTCTACGGCGAGAAGGAAATCGGCGGCCGCTATTCGGTGCTGTCGAATTTCGGCATCGTCCCGGCCGCCGCCTCCGGCGTGGCGCTCAAGGAATTCCTGGACAGCGCGCTCTATGGTGCCCGCGCGTCCGCCGCCTCGGTGCCGCCGACGCTCAATCCGGGCGTACTGCTGGGCACCGTGCTGGGTGTCGCCGCCACGCAGTTCGGCCGTGACAAGGTGACCATCGTCGCCTCGCCCGGCATCTACGATCTGGGCGCGTGGTTGGAACAGCTCATCGCGGAATCGACCGGCAAGATCGGCAAGGGTCTGGTTCCGATCGATCAGGAAACGCTGGGCGCGCCCGCGCTGTACGGCAAGGACCGCGTCTTCGCCTATCTGCGCCTGGCCTCGAAGCCCGACGCCGAGCAGGACGAGGCGATCCGCGCCCTGGTCGCGGCCGGCGAGCCGGTGGTCACGATCACGCTGCACCATCCGCGCCAGATCGCGCAGGAATTCTTCCGTTGGGAATTCGCCACCGCCGTTGCCGGCTCGATCCTGGGGATCGACCCGTTCGACCAGCCGGATGTCGAAGCCTCGAAGGTCGAAACCAAGAAGCTGACGACCGCCTATAACGAAACGGGCACCCTGCCGGCGGAAACCCCGTTCGCGACCGACGGCGCCTTTGCCTTCTTCGCCGACGCGGCCAATGCGGCGGCGCTCAAGGGGGCCTCGACGGCCGACATCCTCAAGGCCCATTTCGGCCGGGTCGGCGCGGGCGAGTATGTCGGCCTGCTGGCCTATGTGGAGCGTGATGCCGCCACCATCGAATGGATTCAGGCCACCCGCCTGACCATCCGCGACGCGCTGAAGGTGGCGACGGCGGCGGAATTCGGGCCGCGCTTCCTGCATTCGACCGGGCAGGCCTACAAGGGCGGGCCCAACAGCGGCGTGTTCCTGCAGATCACGGCGGACGATGTGGCCGACCTGCCGGTGCCGGGCGAGAAATACACGTTCGGCGTGGTCAAGGCCGCGCAGGCGCGGGGCGATTTCGACGTCCTGGCCGAACGCGGCCGGCGCGCGCTGCGGGTGCATATCACGGGCGATCTGGCATCGGGCCTGCGGGCGCTGGGCCAGGCGATCGGCGCCGCCCTCTGACATCTGGACGGCCCCGCCCGCCACGCGGGCGGGGCACCCCCGGTTTCATGAAGACGCGTCCGGGGGCTGGCTTATGCGCGGCGTCGTACCGCGCCATGGAGACGTAACATTATGCAAATCGGCATCATCGGCCTGGGTCGCATGGGCGGCAACATCGCCGTCCGCCTGTCGCGCCACGGGCATGACGTGGTCCTGTTCGACCGCGATCCCGCCACGGTGGGCAAGGTCCGCGACCGGACCGAAGGCGGGCGCGGCATCGCCGCCGACAGCGTGGCCGACTTGGTGGGCAAGCTGACGGCCTCGCGCAAGATCGTGTGGGTCATGCTGCCCGCCGGCGAGATCACCGAGGCAGCGGTGCAGGAACTGGCCGGCCTGCTGGGCCGCGACGACATCCTGATCGACGGCGGCAACAGCTACTACAAGGACGATATCCGCCGCGCCGCCCAGCTGGCGGAAAAGGGCATTCACTATATCGACGTCGGCACCTCCGGCGGCGTGTGGGGCCTGGAGCGCGGCTATTGCATGATGTACGGCGGCACCAAGGATTCGGCCGACCATATCGACCCGATCCTGGACGCCCTGGCGCCGGGCAAGGGCGACGTGCCCCCCACCCCCGACCGCGACAAGCCGGACCTCGATCCCCGCGCCGAGAAGGGCTATCTGCATTGCGGCCCCGCCGGTTCGGGCCATTTCGTGAAGATGGTCCATAACGGCATCGAATACGGCATGATGCAGGCCTTCGCCGAAGGCTTCGACATCATGAAGACCAAGAACTCGCCGCTCCTGCCCGAGGACCAGCGCTTCGACTTGAACATGGCCGACATCGCCGAAGTCTGGCGCCGGGGCAGCGTCGTCTCCTCCTGGCTGCTGGACCTGACGGCAGAGGCGCTTGCCAAGAACGCGTCACTGTCCGAATTCACCGGCGAAGTCGCGGATTCCGGCGAAGGCCGCTGGACGCTCGAAGCCGCGATCGAGGAATCGGTGCCGGCCCCGGTCATCACCGCCTCGCTGTTCACGCGCTTCCGCTCGCGCACCGGCAACAACTACGCCGAGAAGATCCTCTCCGCCATGCGCTTCGGCTTCGGCGGGCATGTCGAGAAAAAGTAAGACCAGTCTTTCAGGAACGGTAAGCTCCTGCCTGTGGAATGCGTTCCACAGGCAGGCAGAAGAAGAATGATCATGTTGTGGACCAACGACGAAGGGGCGGCGGTCTTCGTTCTTTTTTGAAAAAAAGAACCAAAAAACTTTTTGATTCGTTCAGCAGCCTTGTGCTGGGGACACACGATGTCCCCGAACGTATAAAAGTCTTTTTGCTTCTTTTTCTTCAGAAAAAGAAGAGATCCTTAGCAGAACCCTCAGTGTCCACAACATCAGATGGAAACAGTGCAGGGAAACGCCCCATATGGATGGAATCATCGCGTCCGCGTCCTCCGAGATCGAAGGGAGCAGCCCTCCGCCACGGCGTGCCCCGCCATGCGTCTTCGTCATCTTCGGTGGCGGCGGCGACCTGACGAAGCGCCTGCTGGTGCCCGCCATCTACAATCTGGCCTGTGCCGGACTGCTGGATGAGGGATTCTCGATCGTCGCCGTGGACTGGGCCGATCTGTCCGACGAGGTGCTGCGCGCGCAGTTCAACGAGGCATTGCAGGAATTCGTGGCCCGGCGCGGCACGGCGGCCACCACCCTGCGCGAGGATATGTGGACCTGGCTGAGCAGCCGGATTTCCTATCTGCGCGGCTCGTTCGAGGAAGCCTCGACCTACGCCGCCCTCAGCGAACGGATCGGGTCGGGCAATGCCGTGTTCTACCTGGCCGTCGCCGCCCGCTTCTTCGGCGCCATCAGCGACCGCCTGGGTGAATCCGGCCTGGTCACCGAGGCCAACGGCAACGGCACCTTCCGCCGCGTGATCGTCGAAAAACCCTTCGGCCACGACCTGCAATCGGCGCGGGAGCTGAACCGCCGCCTGCTGGGCGTGCTGCGCGAGCGGCAGATCTATCGGATCGACCATTATCTGGGCAAGGAAACGGTCCAGAACATCCTGGCCCTGCGCTTCTCCAACGGGTTCTTCGAGCCCTTGTGGAACCGCCAGAATATCGACCATGTCCAGATCACGGCGGCCGAAACCGTGGGCGTGGAACGGCGCGGCCGCTTCTACGAGGGCACGGGCGCCCTGCGCGACATGGTGCCCAACCACCTGATGCAGCTCCTGGCCATGACGGCGATGGAAGCCCCGGTCTCGTTCGACGCCGACGCGGTGCGCGACGAGAAATCGAAGGTGCTGAAGGCCGCCCATTGCGTGGGCGCCGACGACGTGGTGCGCGGCCAGTATGTCGCCGGCATGCTGGGCGGCGAGGACGTGCCCGCCTATCGCGACGAGCCCGACGTGGCCCCGGATTCGCAGACCGAAACCTATGTGGCGATGAAGCTGGCGGTCGATAACTGGCGCTGGGCCGGGGTGCCGTTCTACCTGCGCACCGGCAAGCGCCTGGCCGAGCGCCGGACCGAGATCGCGATCCACTTCCGCCACGCGCCCTACGCGCTGTTCCGCGACACGCCGGTCGAGCGGCTGACCCCCAACATCATGACCATGCATATCCAGCCCACCGAGGGCGTGACGCTGCAATTCGGCGCCAAGGTACCGGGCCCCACCGTGCGCCTGGGCGGGGTGCGGATGAAGTTCGATTATTCCGAATGGTTCAGCGACGGGCCCAGTACCGGCTACGAAACGCTGATCTACGATTGCCTGATCGGAGACGCGACCCTGTTCCAGCGCGCCGACAATATCGAAGCCGGGTGGCAGGTCGTCCAGCCGGCGCTGGACTGGGGCGCGCATGTCGGCGCGGCGCCGCTCTGCGCCTACGCCGCCGGCTCGTCCGGCCCGGTCGAGGCCGACGCCCTGCTGGCCCGCGACGGCCGCCACTGGCTGGCGCTGGGCGCATGAGCGCGCCCGGATTGCCGCAGCGTCCCGGCCCGTCCGGGCGTGTCCGGTTGGTGGTCTCCGACATCGACGGCACGCTGGTCACGCCCGACAAGCGCCTGACCCACCCGGTGCTGGAGGCCGCGCGGGCCCTGCGCGCGGCGGGCATCACGCTGTGCCTGGTCAGCAGCCGCGCCCCGCGCGGGATGGAGATGTTCCTCGGCCCGCTGGGCATCGACACGCCCTATGCCGGGCTGAATGGCGGCCTGGTCGCACGGCCCGACGGCACCATCCTCTCCCGCCTGTCGCTCGCCCCGGCTACAACGCGCGAGGCCGTCGGCGCTCTGCATCAGGACGAGGTCAGCGCCTGGCTGTTCATCGGCCGCGACTGGCTGATCACCGACCCCCACGGCCCCTATGTGGCGCGCGAGCGCGAGACGGTGCAGACCGAGCCGGTGGTGGTGCCCGATTTCACCGGCCATTATCATGATGTCGGCAAGATCATGGGCGCCTCGGCGGACTATCCCCGCCTTGCCGAAGCCGAGGCCCGGCTGGCCACCCTCCTGGCCGGCCATGCCAGCGTGCATCGGTCGTCGGATTACTATCTCGATATCACCCACCCCCAGGCCAACAAGGGCTACGCGGCCATGGAACTGGCCCGCCTGATGGAAGTCGATATCAGCGAGGTCGCCTGCATCGGCGACATGAACAACGACGTGCCGATGCTGGACGAAGCCGGCGTCGCCATTGCCATGGGCAACGCGCCCGACGCAGTGAAAACGCACGCCCACTTCGTAACAGGCGCCAACACCCAAAGCGGCTGGGCCCAGGCGATGCACGATTATGTTCTTCCACGAGCCTGATTCGCGGGGCTTTGCCCCGCACCCCACCAAAGGCAGTCGCCTTTGGAAACCAGTTGTCGGGCAACGAACAGGGGTGAAGGGGACGACTGTCCCCTTCCGGGTTCGGGCAGAGCCCGACCTTAAGGACGGAGAATAACGTATGGGCGCGGATCACATCCGGCTGGTACTGGCCGATGTCGACGGAACCCTGGTCACGCGCGAAAAGATCCTCACCCCGCGCGCGATCCGTGCCGTGGAGCGGCTGCGCGAGAAGGATATCCTCTTCACCATCACCAGCGGCCGCCCGCCGCTGGGCATGAAGATGGTCATCGACCCGCTGCATATCGACCAGCCGATTGCCGGCTTCAACGGCGGCATGATCGTGCGCCCCGATTATTCGGTGATCGAATCCCACACGCTCACCCCCGACGTCGCCCGCCGCACGCTGGAGATCCTGCGCGACCACAAGGTCGATCCCTGGGTCTATAACGGCAATGACTGGATCGTCTCCAATGCCGAAGCCCCGCATGTGGCGCGCGAGCAATGGACGGTGAAATTTCCGCCCAGGGTCGCGGATGTGGGCGCGGCGCTGGATCAGGTGGTCAAGATCACCGGCGTGTCCGACGATCTGGACCTGATGAAGCGGGTCGAGCACGACCTGCAACAGGCGCTGGGCGATGCGGCCTCGGCCGCGCGGTCCCAGCCTTATTATGTCGATGTCACGCACCACGATGCCAACAAGGGCGGCGTGGTGGCGGCGCTGGTGCGGCTGCTGGGCATCCCGGCGGCACAGATCGCCACACTGGGCGACCAGCCCAATGATGTGCTGATGTTCCGCCCCAGCGGCCTGTCCATCGCGATGGGCCAGGCGTCGGATGAGGTCAAGGCGCAGGCCACCCATGTCACCACCTCGTCCGAGGAGGAAGGGTTCGCGGTGGGGGTCGAGCGTTATATTCTCGGAGAGGATTTGTAATGGGTCATGATGTGACGAACGGCCGGGTGGTCGTGCTGGACGATGGCGAGGCGATCGCCCACCATGTGGCCGAATGGCTGACCGAACAGGCGCTGGCCAAGACGGATGGTCCGTTCGTGGTCGCGCTGTCCGGCGGGTCCACGCCCAAGCGGCTGTATGAAATCCTGGGCTCGGCGGACTATGCCACCCGCTTCCCGTGGGCGCGCACCCACCTGTTCTTCGGCGACGAGCGGTTCGTGCCGCCTGCCGATCCGGCCAGCAATTACGCCATGACGCAGGCGGCCCTGCTGTCGCATGTCGCCATTCCGCCGGCCCAGGTGCATCCCATGCCCACCGACGGCGACCCGGCCGATGCCGCCGCGCGCTACCAGGCGGCCTTGCAGGCACTGTACGGCGCTGCGGAATTGCAACCCGGCCGCCCGCTGTTCGATGTCGTGCTGCTGGGGCTGGGCGATAACGGCCACACCGCCTCGCTCTTCCCCCGCCAGCCGGTATTGCAGGAGCGCAAATTGTGGGTGTCCACCTGCGTGCCCGACGACGCCCCCCATACCCGGCTGACTTTGACCTATCCGGCGATCCATTCCAGCCGGCACGTGGTCTTCATGCTGGCCGGCGCGGGCAAGCGCGAAGTCTTTGCCCGCGTACGCGCCGGCGATCCGGTGGAACCCGCCAGCCACATCACGACCGAGGGCGACCTGACCTGGCTGGTGGACAAGGCGGCTGCTGGCGTATGACGATCACCGCTCCCCGCAGCCAGGGGGCAATTGGATAAGGATAAGAGAACCGCCGGTACCGCCGGCAGGTTCCGGAAAGGGAACAGGATGAGCGGCCAGAATTCAGACCCGATGGGTGAACTGAAACGCAGGGCGGCCGAAGAAGCCGCCGCGATGGTGCAGGACGGCATGGCCGTAGGCCTCGGCACGGGCAGCACGGCGGCGCTGATGATCGACGCGCTCGGCCGGCGCTGGGCGGACGGGCTGCGCTTCGTCGGCATTCCCACCTCCGAACGCTCGGCGGAACAGGCGCGGGCGCTGGGCATCACCCTGGTCGATTTTTCCACTCACGCCCAGCTCGACCTCGCCATCGACGGCGCGGACGAGGTCGAGCGCGGCTCGCTGGACCTGATCAAGGGCCTGGGCGGCGCCCTGCTGCGCGAGAAGATCGTGGCGGCGGCCGCCCGGCGCTTCGTCGTCATCGTCGACGAGGGCAAGCTGGTCGACCATCTGGGCAGCCGCTCCCCGGTCCCCGTCGAGGTCACGCCCTTCGGCTGGGAAAGCACGGCACGGCAACTGGGCGAGCTCGGCGCGCGGGTGGCACTGCGCATCAAGCGCGACGGCGAGCTGTTCGTCACCGATGGCGGCAACCTGATCCTGGACTGCACCTTCGGCCCGATCGAGGACCCGAGGGCGCTGGAGGCCGCGATCGGCGATATTGTCGGCGTGATCGAAAGCGGCCTGTTCGTCCATCGCACGTCTGAGGTCATCGTGGCCGGCCGTCAGGGCCTGACCCGCCTGGTGGCGGCATGAGCGCGCCGGAGACGGAGCGGCAGGCGCCGCTGCCGGTGGCGGAGGGGATTCCCCCCCATGTCATCGTGCTGATGGGCGTGTCCGGCAGCGGCAAGACCTCGGTGGCCGAGGGGCTGCACAATCTGCTGGGCTGGCCGTATCAGGAAGGCGATAACCTCCATCCCCAGGCCAATGTCGACAAGATGGCGGCCGGCATCCCCCTGACCGATGAAGATCGCCTGCCGTGGCTGGCGCTTTGCCACGCCTGGATCGTGGAGCGGCTGGCCGATGGCGGCGGCGGCATCCTGACCTGCTCGGCGCTCAAACATTCCTATCGCGACATCCTGCGCCAGGGAGCAGGCCGGGTGACGTTCATCTATCTGGATGTGCCCAAATCGCTCCTGGAGACGCGGCTGGCCCGCCGCCAGGGCCACTACATGCCGCCCACCCTGCTGCCCAGCCAGCTTGCCGCGCTGGAAGTGCCGACACCCGACGAACACGCGCTGACGGTGGAATGCGAAGGCCCGCCCGCCGAGGTGATCGCGCGCGTGCTCACCGAGATCCGCTACCATCTCGACCGCCGGCCCTTCTCGTGATGCGGTGAAATCGCTGCATGGTGGGGCAGGGCGTGGCGGAACGATGATGGGCAAACGCTGATGTCGGCATGGCGGCGTGCGGCCCGCTCCGGCTTCACGCCGTTGCCGCTCCTGCTGGCGGCGATGCTGCCCTGGCCCATGATGGCCGCCTACGGGCAACCCGTCTCGCCGCCTGTGGGCGCGACCGATCCCCCACCCCCCGCGCCACAGAACGGCCGCTGCATCGCCCATGTCCTGTCGCTGCCATTGCTGACGGGCGAGGGCAGCCCCGGCGTGCCGGTCACGCTCAACGCGGCCGAGGGCATGGCCTTCCTCAGCCTGTCGCAGGAGATGCTGGGCGTCTTCGAACGGCCCGGCATAGGCTACGACCATGGCCGGTCGTTGCAGATGAAAACGGTCACCGGCGCAGGCGAGACGAGGGAGACCGTCGTCGACCGGCTCCAGCTCGATCGCGGCTCGGCCCACCATGTCCCGGCCGTGATCCTGGGGCAGATCGGCGACAGGAAGGTGGCGGGCCAGCCGGTGCTGGGCGTGGTGGGCTACGATATCCTGGGCAATTACGACGTGCTGATGGATTTCCCCGGCCAGACCGTCACCCTGTTCAAGGAAACCGGGGCCGCCGCCTGTCCACCCTTGCCGGCGCTGGTGGGCGCGCACGCCTATACCGCCCTGCTGATGCCCAACCCGTTGGGCATGGCCGTCACGGTCCAGGTTGCGATCGACGGCGCGCCGATCGGCATGCAGGTCGAACCCGGCTCCAACGCCTCGATCGTGCGCGCGGCCGATGCCGCCGATATCGGGGTAGGGGAGGCAGCATTGGCCGACGACCCGCGCTCGCGCACCGAGGCCGGAAACGCCATCATCGGCCATCGGCACCGCTTCACCCATCCCGTCATCGGCACCTGGCACGGCGACACGCTGGCCGCCGATGTCACCGACGCGCAGTTCAATATCCTGGGCATGGATTTCTTCCGCGGGCGCCGGGTGCTGTTCGCATTCCCCACCCGCATGTTCTATTTTTCCGATGTCCAGCCGGATGCCGGCCCCCCGGCCTCGGCCGCCCTCAGCCTCGCCCAGTCGCGCCTGGCCGATGTCGAGGTGCAGGAGCAGGACGATACACCACCCGCACCACCCCCCGCCGCCACGCCCGGCCCCTGACCGGGGCCCGGAAACTTCGGCGGCCGAAGACGTTGTATCCTCACGAAAAACAAGGGGATTTCGTATGCGTTTGTTCGCCCGCGCCGCACTTGCCACCGCCCTGTGCTGCGTCGTCCTGACCGGGTGCAAGAAGAAGCCCGAGACACTGGGCCAGAAGATCGACAATCTGGGCAACAAGGTGCAGGACACCGTGGACCCGCCGAAGGGACCGGCCGAAAAACTGGGCCGCGAGATCGATCGCGCCACGCATTGAGGGCTGCCGTGCGGCCGCCCTTTACAGGCCGAAGCGGGCTTTCTAGGAAAAGCCCCTTCCCCTGATCCTGACCCATGGCCGCCATGCCCAGCCCGTCCTCCCGCGAGTCCACCGCCCTCCGCCACTCTTTGTTCGAGGACGCCTACGCGCTCGTGATCGGCTGCTCGCTGATCGTGCTGGGCCTGGCCTGCCTGCATCGCGCCGGGCTGGTCACCGGCGGCGTGGCCGGGGTGGCGCTGCTGCTTTCCTACGTCCTGCCGCTCTCGGCGGGCACATTGTTCACGCTGATCAACATCCCCTTCCTCATCTTCGCCAGCCGCACGATGGGCTGGGCCTTCACGGTCAAGACCTTCCTCGTCAGCAGCAGCGTCACCCTGTTCGCCCTGCTGTTCCCCCACATCATGACACTCGGCTTCATCGCCCCCCTCTGGGCCGCCTTCTTCGGCGGCACCGTCATCGGCATGGGCATCCTCTCCCTCGCCCGCCACCAGGCCGGCGTCGGCGGCACCGGCGTCGTCACTTTGTGGCTCTACAAGAACCGGGGCTGGAACGTCGGCAAGGTCCAACTCGCGATCGACTGCCTCATCCTGGCGATGTCGACCCTCAAGATCGACCTCCCCCATGTCGGCCTGTCCGCCATCAGCGCCATCGCCATCAGCGGCGTCGTCGCCACCTTCCACCGCCCGGGCCGCTATACCGGCTATTGAAAACATGACCGGACCGGCGGGTTTCTCGGGGCGTTGCCCCGAACCCCACCAAAGGCCGGCGGCCTTTGGAAACCGGCTTTTCTTAAGGCAGTTTGATGGGGGCAGACATTGATTTGACGGGTTTGCGCTTCACTATCAAATCTTGATGCGCCGAAAAGGCCGCCCGTGCTATCAAGTGACCAGTTTAATGGTCAGGAGCGGGCGATGCAGACTGTGAATCTGGTGGACGCCAAGGCCCATCTGAGCCGCCTGGTCGAGCAGGCGATGGAGGGCGAGCCCGTCCGCATCAAGCGTCGTGGCAAGGTCGTTGCACAGATCACCAGGGTCGTGCCCGACCGCAAACCTGTTGATCTGAATGCTTTACGCTCATTGACGGAAAACATGACCCGGCAAGCCGAGTCAGCCGCTGAAACAGTGCGGACCATGCGTGACGAAGCACGCTATTGAGCCTCTATATTGACACATCGGTGCTGGTCGCAGCGTTGACCAACGAGTCACAGACCGCCCGTATGCAATCGTGGCTCGCGGGACAGGCGCCGGAGGATTTGTTCATCAGTGACTGGGTCTTTACGGAGTTTTCCTCGGCACTGTCGATAAAGCTGCGAACCGGCCAGATCACGGTGACGGACCGCGCGAATGCTCTGGCATTGTTTACGCGCCTTTCCACCGAAAGCTTCGAGACACTGCCCATAACAGGCCAGCAATTCAGGACGGCAGCCCGGTTTTCAGACCAATATGCTCTGGGCCTGCGGGCAGGGGATGCACTGCATCTCGCCATCTGCGCGGACCACGGAACGACACTCTGCACCCTGGACCGCCGCCTTGCGGAGGCTGGACCGCATATTGGTGTCAGGACGGAGTTACTGTAGTTCGTCGGCCGCTTGGCCGGAATCTTCCAAATGCGCTGGGTATAAAGCTCCTGCGCCGATACTTTCGGGCATCGGCAACGCTTCTGGCTCTTCCATACATGGGGAAGTCAAATCAAGGATAGGCAGGGTCACTATCCAGAAAAGATTGGATGACAGGGCTCCAGTAATCGGATTTTTTTCCTTGGCGCGTCCAGGAAGACGGATGATGAACGGCAAGGCAGTCGACGGAAAAAGATAATGCGTCAGACGCATAAAAATAGGTATCTGCCTTTTTCCCATCAGGGCACATCATTGTTACGCCTGGCCCATGCCGGGAAACCGCTGGAATATCGTTGGTATATTTCGTCCATGCTCTTTTGGAAAAGAGTAGAAATTTTCTCGGTTTGAGCAGGGACAGAATGACAGGCAGGGCCAGTTCACCTGCGCGAAACATATCGGGAGAGGCTTGCTGAAGCGCTTCACCAGCATGCCGGACAACCGCCCCCTGGCAGAAATTGGCAAAGGCAAACTGACCCCAGAACTGCCCCGCTGGCGTGTTTGCGGACGTGGCACCTAGTACAGCGTCCTTTACCTTATCAAAGAATGACGACGGCAATGTTCCATTTATTGCCTCCTGAACAGCGCGGGTGGTCAAATCAATGGAGTATTCATCTCCCATGTCACAATGATGGCTTTCCCCCATGATTAAAACTCTGTTTTCTCTATACAGCGGCCCGATCCACGGAAGCCTTACAGGCCGATCAATCAAGGGGATATTCTCCAGAAGTGGCAAGACATAGTGCCGGAACACTATATTCCACGTCGGATAATATTCTGTTTTTCTGAAAGGAAACTTAAAAGAAGACGAACCGACCCGTCCTCAAACGGCACACTTGCCAAACGAATGGGGGTGAAGGGGGCCACGCCCCCTTCCGGGTACAGGGCAGAGCCCTGCGCACTACGCCACGACTGAAAATCGTACCGGCCCCCCACAGGAGGGCCGGCCGGATCATCAGAAAGCAGTCGAGACAGTGCCCGTCATGGTAAAGCGCGGCTCGACCATGAAGGAGTTGCCGTAGCCCAGCGTGGGCGCCGCGCTGCCGCTATAGACATAGTGGCTGTTCAGATCGCTGCCGCGATACACCACGCCCATCGCCCCGGTGCGAACGATCGAGCCGGTCAGGTTCGTGAAGTTCAGGCGGAAGGTCGGCGATTTCGCGAACAGGAACGCCGGGAAGTGATAGCCCAGCGACAGCGTGTCCGTCACATAACCCGGCATGCGCTGGTCGCCGGCGATGCTGACCGATTGCGGGCCGGTGTAATGCACGCTGCCATTGGCGAAAAAGCCCTTGTAGGTATAGGTCAGGCCGAAATTCGCCATGATGTGCGGTGCCATCACCGCCTGCGTGCCCTTGGAATGGATCAGCGTGTTGGTATACGGGTCCATCACGTTGCTGTCCTGCGTCGCGTGCAGGTACTCGAACGACGCATAGGGGCTGAAGCCGTGGATGGAACGGCCCGAAATCATCGCGTCGAAGCCGCGCATCGTCTGGCTGCCGATCGACATGGGCGAGAAGCTGTTCATGCCCACATACTGGTTCACGATGCGGTTCGTGACGTTGTAGTTGAACAGCGACAGGTCGGCGATGATGTATTTGTCGTGATAACGGTAGCCCAGCTCTTCCTTGATGGAATACTGGTTTTTCAGGAAGTTCGGGCCTGACGGCAGCCAGCCCATATCCACCGCGCTGGGCTGACGATAATCACCCTCGGCGTTGACATAGATCTGGTGATGCTCGTTGAACGTGTAGCCGATCGACAACTGCGGCAGCGGCTCGGTGCGGTTATTGCTGCAATGCTGGAAGTTGTCGCTATTGTCGCAGACCGAACCCTTCACCTTGGTGCCGTCGATGTTGGCGAAACTGGCAGTCCAGCTATTGATCATGGCGAACTTGAAGCCCGCATGGATCACCAGCCGGTCATGCAGGTATTTCGCGGTATCCTGAATGAACAGCGAATGGATCTCGTATCCGGCGTTCTGGCCGAAGGTGAAGCCACCGGTCTTGTACAGGTTCCACGGGCTGGGCGGCGTGCCGTCGGCATTGGTGTTGCCGCTGGGATAGGACTGGTTCGTATAGGTGTTTTCGTACCAGTAGCCGACCGAGAACGCGTTATGCGGGTCGATCTGGTAACCCAGCTTGGCCACCGTGCCCACCTGCCGGGTGTCATTCTGCAGGAAGAAGCCGGTCAGGTTCGGGCCGCTATAGGGCGTGCCGTCATCGTTGGAGATCGGATTGGCGGGCGAGGCATCCCAACCCTGGCCGAAGCTGAAATAGGGTTGCAGATCCAGGCTGAAGCGCGCGGGCAGGACAAGGTGCAGCGGCGCGGTCAGGAAGACCTGGTTCCAATGGTCCTTGCTGTTCTGCCAGTAATTGTCGTTCTTGGGATTGTCCGACCGACCCCAGCCCTGACCGGTATGCTTGTACTGGTAGAATTCCTGCGCAGTCGGGTAATTGTCGATCGTGAAGTTCTCATTGTTCCACGACACGAACACCTTGGCGGTCGAACCGTTCTGCCAGTCCTTCTGGATGCCGAAATCCAGATGGTGGCGTTCGTTGATGCCCGATCCCATCCACGACCGGCTGTGGGTGTTGGAGAAGGAGAGATAGCTGCGCACGCCGCTATTGCCGATCTCACCCGATTCCAGGCGCAGGAATTCGCGCGACAGATTGTTGGTGCCGTAGGAGAAATCCATCAGCCCGCCGAACTTCTGCGCCGCCGTGTGGCTGCGCTCGTCCATCACGCCGCCGGCGGCGGACATGACGGGCAGGTCGGTCCCCGAACTGCCGGGCGTGATGTTGACCTCTTCCAGGTTCTCGGAATCGATGTCCTCGGCCATGTATTTGGCCGCCGCCGCCGGGGCGCCGTCCACCATCAGCCCCATGTCCAGGTCGGTCAGGCCGCGCACCTGGATCATGCCGCCCTGCATGCCGGCCGTGTCGGGGGTCGAGACACTGAGGCTGGGCAGGTTCTTGATCAGGTCCAGCGCCGTGCTGGTCGGCGCGCGCATGTCGATATATTCCTTGGCGACGGTCTGCACGGCGTGCGGCGCCGTCTCCAGCCGCATCATGCCGCCGCCGCCATTCAGCGCCTGCCGGGACGAGGTGACCGAGATATCTTCCGCCGTCGCGGCGCGCGGGGCGGCGGCGCGGACCGGGGTGCGCGCGGCCGGAACGGCGCGGGCAGGGGCCTGCGGCGCGGCGGCCGGGGCCGCGCCGGCTGTCGCCGGGTGGGTGGTCGAGGCATGACGATGATGCTGCTGGCCGGTTGCGGCGCGCGCGCCCTGTTGCGGCGCAGTGGCGATACAGAACACGCCGGCCAGGCAGGTCATGGCCTGCAACCGGCCCCGCAGTCCCGGCATGCGGGAGAGATACGTCATTCCTCGATCCTTTTCACTTCGTCTTTCGCGCGTCCGGTTCGTGCCGGGCGCGTTCGCGCCACGCATGATCCCGAGACGGGCGAGCCTGATAGCCCGTCTTACTACGAAAGACGAATGATCGCCTCCCGGATCGGTTCGGAGTCGAAATTACGGAGGCGCCGCAGGCACCTCAAGGATAAAAGAAACATCAGTCTGTTGCCGTTTTGAGCACGCCTGCCGGCCACCGATCCGCCGCCCGGGTCCCTGCCCGCCGGGCCTGCTCGCCGATTCGCGCGCCCGCCCGGCCCGGTCAGGATTCAGGCGTGACCAGCCAGCTTGCGTGCGCCACCGCGTGCGTGGTGCCCAGATGGGCGATGACGCGCTGCAGCTCGGCCCTGTCGACGGCGGTGCTGGTCAGGGTGGCCGCGATTTCCACCTGGTCCGCGCCCCGGTCGGTCAGCTCCACGTCGGCGACGGGGAAGCGGGCCTGTTCCAGATGCGCCACCAGCAGGTCGCGCAGCGTGTCGACATGCGCGCGGTCCGTCAGCAGGCTGACGGTATAGCTCGCCTCCACCCCGCGCCCCTGCAGCGGAATACGGTCGATGGCATTGACCAGCGGCCGCAGCAGCGTGTTGCCGGCAATGACGAAGACCGTCAGCAACCCGCCCTCGGCCACCATGTCGCACCCGGTGCAGGCCCCCACCGCCGCCGAACACCACAGGGTGGCGGCGGTGTTCAGCCCCTGCACATTGGTCCCGTCCTTCATGATCACGCCGGCCCCCAGAAAGCCGATGCCCGACACCACGTAGGAAATCACCCGCACGGCCTCCACATCGCCGGCAATCCGCTGGGCCAGGTCCACGAAGGCCGCCGCCCCCACCGCGACCAGCACATTGGTCCGCAGCCCCGCCGTGCGCTGCCGGTACTGGCGCTCGGCACCGATCAGCGTGCCGAACAGAAAGGCGGAGAGGTAGCTGACGATCGTGTCGAGAAAGGCCGGCCCGTTGAAGGTCTGGATGAAATGCATTGCGGCAGGGTCTCCGGCGGATCGTTCAGGCCGGCCGCGCGCGCGACAGGCGGCGCGTGATGAAGATGCCCTGGGCCGGCGACAGATGCAGGACCGAGGTGCGATACCACCCCTCGCCCTGTCGCGGCACCCGCCCCGACCCGAATGCCGGGTGGACATGGCGGAATTCGATATCCCCCGGATTCTCGAGCTCGACCGAGAAGACATGCTGGCGCCAGCTCAGCATGGCCACCGCCTCGCCCGCATGCGTGGCATAGCGGGCTTCCATATGGTCCTGCCGCACGATCTGCTGCCCGGCCTGAAACAGCATCGCCACCCCGGCGGCGCAGGCGGCGGCCTGGCCGACATGGCGGAACAGATCGTCATGCAGCCGATGGATCAGCACGCGCATCAGCAGCGTGGCGGCAATCGCGGCGGCCGCGACCACCAGGCCGGCCCGCAGCGCCGGCCCGGTCAGCATGCCATAGGAAAGGTACAGCCACAGCTTGGTCAGATGCAGCAACACGTCATTGGCTGCCCGCGTGGCGACGATCTGCTCCTTCCGCAGGCCCATCCGGTGATAGAACCCGTTGAACAGCAGCCCGACCGCCCCGGTAAAGCCCGATATGAAACCGGCCGCCGCCCCCAGCACGGGCAGCAGCGCGGGACGGACCGGCCGCACGACGCCCGACCCCCGCGTCCCCCGGCGCAGCAGGAACGGCAGATTGCCGATCAGGAACAGGCCGAGCAGCAGGTCCAGATAGACCGGCTGCAACCGGCTGAGCGCCCACACCCCACCCCACGCGGCCGGCAGCGCCAGCGGCACGAAGCGGACCACCACCCCCCAGCATATGGAGCGGAAGAAGGAGGCGATGCGCGAGAACGAACTCAGCGCCGTGCCGACCGACAGCGCCGCCGGCACCTGTGCCGGCGCCAGCAGCAGCCCCAGCACCGGCATGACCATCAGCCCGGCCCCACCGCCCGACACCGCGCTCAGGGCAAAGGCGGCGACAGCGACCACGAACAGCAGCACGGCAACGGCCATGGACCGGTCCTTTCCCGGCGCGATGATGCGCCGGCGCGATCATAGGGTGCTTTGCCGCCGGTTTCCACGCGAGATGGAACGATACGGGCTGGCCGTCAGGCGGCGGCCTTCTCGGTCTCGAACACCAGCATGCCTTCCACCCCCCGAAGGGCATGGCATTGGCATAGCAGCGCACCAGGGAATGGCCCTTGAGCAGGATGCTGTTCAGAAGGCTCCAGAACCGGGATATGCAATGCGATGCAGATTCTCACCAACGAAGCCTGGACGTTTTGGGGGCGGGGTTAGTTCATATGGACTTGTAAACACGACCATATGACCATATCTTATGTTTCCAATATAAGGGGGCACAGATGCACGCCGTACTAGAAAGCACCCGCGCAGACGGGGTGAGCGAGACGGCCGTTGCGCTCAAGGCCGTAGATCGCATCATGACCAGATGGAACGTGCCCGTTCCGCAGGCCGCACGCCTGTGCGACATGTCCGAAAGCACCTGGAAGCGCGCCCGGAAGCCGGGCTTCTCCGGCACGCTTACGCATGACCAGATGCTTCGGCTCAGCGCCCTGGTGGGCATATACAAGTCGCTGGTCCTCTATTTTGATGCGGACATCGCGGCAAGATGGCCGACGCTGCCTAACAACGGCCCGCTGTTCAAAGGAATGCGCCCGGTCGATGCATTGATTGAATACGGGCTTCCCCACTTCCTCGATACGCGCCGCTATCTCGACGCGTTGCGGGGGGGCGCATGAAGCGCACCGTCATTCAAGACAGGGCGCTCATACGTCTCATTTCAGCGACATACCATAAGCCGCCAGCCCTACGCGGTCTTGTCGATAGCGACGCGGAGATGGAAGTCCTGGCGCGGATTGAAGGATTGACCAGTGCACGGCAACGCGCCGAAGAGGGACATAGTCTCAGCCTCGATAATCGCGAGCTTTCCTGGCAACGAAGAAATAACGGACTGACAGTCTACGGCAACAGCCACATAAATGCGGCCTTTACATATGCAAGAACGGGCGGAAGCCGGTTTAATACCGAGCAGAGAGGGGCATGGTATTGCGTGTGGTCGGTCGAGACTGCATTGGCAGAAGTGGCATTCCATAGAACACGTGAACTTGAATATATCGGAATATTCAACAACACTGCCAGATACGTGGAAATGCACGCCGATTTCATCGGAGAATTCCCTGACATTACGGACGAACCCGATCATCCGTGCCTTCATCCTGATCCCGCAATCGGATATCTGGCTGGCCAGAAGCTGGCGACAGAACTCCAGCATGCTGGCGAGCGCGGCCTGATCTATCCGTCCGTGCGGCAGCCCGGCGGCCGATGCTTCGTCGTTTTCGATCCTTCGGCGATCCAGAACGTGCGCCCCGGCGCAAGCTGGGACCTGACATGGGCCGGATCGCGCGACTATGTCGTGAACGGCGTATAATATCGCGTCCTGCCGTCGGCTGCCCACAAGGGGCTTATCGCAACCGGCATCTGATGGAAAATCTCTGGACCCGCCTGAAGGAGTGGCGCGCTGTCGCAATGCGATACGAAAAAAGCTGCCGCCTCCTTCCTCGCTATCCCTTCACCTCGCCGTATCAGCCAGCAGGATCACGGCATCTTCGCCCGCCATGACGATGAATTGCTGCTCGTCGTCCATCCGCGCGGCATCGCCGGGGCCGAGGCACGCGCTCTCCAGCGTAACGGTGCCCCGCACCACCACCAGATAGAGCGCACGGCCCGGCGTCGTCCGGTAACACGCCCCTTCACCCTGCGGGATCGCCGCATGCAGCAGGCGGGCGCGGGCGCGCAGCACCACTGGCGCGCCATCGGTGATGGTGCCCGTCTCCTCCGGGTCATCCTCGGGAAAGCCGGAGGCGAGAATGCGGAAACCACCCTCTTCCAGCCCGGCAAAGGCCGGGCGCGCCTCCTGCACCGGCGTGCCCCCTTCATCATCGGGCAAGAACCAGAATTGCACGAACGTCGCCCCGCCCACCCCCGCGCGCCAGCCCATCGACAGGCACCCGGCGGCGGTCGAGATCAGATGCAGCCCCCCGGTCCCGATGCTTTCGTCCGCAAACAGGTCGCTACGCACCGTCAGCGTGCCGTCCGCCACCCAGGTCGCGATATCGACATTCCGTTCGGGCCCCAGCACATACTCCGCATCGGCGGGCAGATGCCCCGCATTGACCGCGCGCAGCCGGCCGTCATGCACATGCTGCGGGTCCTCATAGGCCCCGAAGGCGAAATGGCAGTGCAACAGAACGTCGCCCCACTGCACCTGGCCCAGAGCGTTCGCACGCCGGATCGTGATCATCGGGTCCTGATCCTTTCTTCAGAGTCTGTCTGGAAATGTGGGCTGGCGAGCGAGAGCGGCCCGTCAGGGCCGCGCCCGTCGTGTGTTTCCGAGCATCGGAGCAGAGCGGCCTTTGGGGCCGTGAGCACCGAAGCGCAGGAAACGCGCGTCGGATCGCCGCCAGCGCGCATGTCCAGACAGACTCTCAGCCATGCGCTGTCGCCGGGGCCGCGTCAGGGTAAGTCGCCTCCCACCCGCCGCCCAGCGCGCGATAAAGCTGCGTCACCGCGCGCGAAATCTCCGTCGTCGCATCCACGAACCGGGCCTGCGATGCCAGAAGCTGGTTCTGCACCGTCAGCACGGTCAGGAAATCCGAAGACCCCGCCTTGTATTGCGCCCGCGCGGTGTCCACGGCGATCTCGTTCTCCCGCACCGCCTCGCGCAGCCGGTCGCGTTCGGCTTGCGCGGTCGCCAGGTCGGTCATCGCATCGTCGACCTCCTGCCACGCCTTCAGCACCGTCCGGCGCAGCATGATCGCGGCCTCCTTCTGCTGGGCCTTGCGCAGACGCAACTGCCCGGTCAGCCGCCCGCCCTCGAACAGCGGCAGGGTAGCCGTCGGCCCGAACCCGTACTGGCGCGACGCCCAGGACCCCAGCCCGCTGAATTGCAGCGCCTGGATATCGAGGCTGCCCGACAGCGTGATGCGCGGGAAGAAATCGGCCACCGCGACACCAACGCTGGCGGTGGCGACATGCAGCCGCTCCTCCGCCATGCGAATGTCCGGCCGCCGCTCGGCCAATTGCGACGGCAGCCCGACCGGCAGCTCGGCCGGCACCGGCGGAATGGGCGCGGGCTTGCCAAGCTGCGCATTCAGCGCGCCGGGCGCGCGCGCCACCAGAAAGCTCAACGCATTGAGCAGATGCACCTGCTGGCGCTCCAGCGGCGACCGCTGGGCCTCGAACCCGCGCAACTGGCCCGTCGAATCCGCCACATCCAGCCGCGTCGCCGCCCCGTGGTCGAAGCGCATCGTCGTCAGCCGCACGCTATCGCGGGCAATGGCGATGTTATGGTCCAGAATGGCCAGCCGCGCCTGCACGCCCCGCAGGTCGATATAATCCTGCGCGGTCTCGGCCATCAGCGACACCAGCACGTCGCGGCGCATATCCTCGCTGGCCTGCATGGCCGCCGTGGCCGCTTCCACCTGCCGCCGCACATGCCCCCACAGATCGACTTCCCACGAGGCATTCATGCCATATTGCGGCAGGTTGAACGACGGATTGCCCACACTGCCCGGCAGCGCGGTCGGGCCGAAACCCTGCGTGCCGCTGGCCACCGTCCCGGCCTGCTCGCGCTCCATGGTCCCCAGCAGGCCGAGGATGCCGTTGGTGCTGGCGCGCTCGCGCGCATAGGACGCATTGGCCTCGGCATGCGGAAACTGCGCCGCACTGGCAATCCGCCGCTCGGCCGCGCTTTCCATCAGCCGCAGCGATGCCGCCTGAAGGTCCAGATTCGCCGCCGCGACATCCTGCTCCAGCGCCGTCAGCACCGGGTCGTTGAACTGCCGCCACCATTGCGGATCGGTCGAGGCCATGACCGGGTGGCTGGGTGCGGGCGCCACGCTCTGATGCCACGCGCGCGGACTGTCGGCCACCGGCTTATGATAGTCGGGGCCGACCGTGCAGGCGGTCAGGGCCGAGAGGCAGAGGGCGGGGGCGAGAGATCGGCGGACGGTTCGTCTGGCACGATGCATGGCCGACAGAGCCCTAACGCCAGACATAGCGCGCATCATCGGCATGAGGCCCGGAGGGCTGGGACGCAGTATCGATGCTGACTTCCACCGACATGCCGACACGGACCCTGGCCGCCAGAGGCTGGCCGGGGTCGAAGGTCAGCTTGACCGGAACACGCTGCACCACCTTGGTGAAATTGCCGGTCGCATTGTCCGGCTGGATCGGCGCGAAGGCCACGCCGGTCGCGGGCGCCAGCGAATCCACATGCGCCTTCAGCGGATGGCCGGGAAAGGTATCGACCCATATGGTCGCACTCTGCCCCGTCTGCACATGCGTCAATTGCGTTTCCTGGTAATTCGCCAGCACATAGGCCGCCTGCGTGGGCACCACGGCCAGGATCGCAGTGCCCGGATGCACATAGGCACCGACACGCACCCCGCGCTCGCCGACAATGCCGCTCACCGGCGCCGGAATGGTGCAGTAGGACAGGTTCAATTCCGCCTGCCGCGCGTCCCCCTGTGCCTGCAACAACTCCCCCTGCGCTCGCGCCAACTGCGCCTTCAGCACATCGACCTGCCGGATGGCACTGTCGGTCGCGGCCTCGTCCCGCGCCACGGCGGCCTCGGTCTCCCTCTCGCGCGCCTCGGTGGCCTGCTTCTGCTCCACCGTGCCCGCCCCACCCGATGACAGGTCGCGATAGCGCGCCATGTTCTGGCGCGCGAACAGCAACGTGGCCTGGTCGGCCTGCACCGCCGCCCGCGCGCCCGCAATCACCGAATCCTGCCGCGCCAGCTCCGCTTCCAGGTTCCCCACCGCCCCCTGTGCGGCCAGCAGCCGGCCGCGCGCGGCATCCAGCGCCGCGTGGTAATCGTCATCCTCGATATGGGCCAGCTCGTCGCCCGCATGCACGGCCTCGTTATCCTCGGCCAGCACGCGGTCGATCCGGCCCGCCACCTTGGGGGCGACGGCGGTGAAATCGGCGGTGACATAAGCATCGTTCGTGTATTGGTCGACACCATTGCCCAGCACCAGCCGACTGCCGCCCCACGCGGCGAGTGCAAGCACGATGGCGGTACTGCCAGCATAAAGCAGGGGTTTTCTGTAAATCATTCGATGGAGTCCGCAGGAATCAGTGGGCAGGAGCCGTCGCCGACGGCGGGCGGGGCGGATAGACGCGGCGAGGCAGGACGACGTTCAGCACGGCGTAGAACAGGCAGACCCAGATCAGGATGAAATAGATGTCCGCCAGCCCGAGAACGAGCGCCTGCTCGCGTATGTAAGTGTGAAAGACTTCCAGCGCGTTGCGCGCGACATGCGCGGCATCGGGCGAGGTCCCGGCAAGCTGCTGGCCGATCGGGTCGCCCAGCCCCTGCAACGCCAGCCCGTGCGTGCCGTGATGGTCGAGCAGCATGGTGGAATGATACTGCTCCCGCCGCCGCGTCAGTGCGGCGAACAGCGCGAAGGCCACGGCATTGGCCAGCCCCTTGAGCATGTTGACCATGCCCGAGATGAACGGCCCGTCCGCCGGCCCCAGCGCCAGCGTCGCCAGCATCAGGGTCGGGATCACCGTCATCGGCTGGCCGAATACCTGAAGAATCTGGATGAGGTAGAAATTCTCCCGCACCCAGTCGGGCGTCAGCCAGGTGCCGCACCACGCAGCCGCCGCCAGGCACAGCATGCCGCCGGCCAGCACATAGCGGCAATCGACACGACGGCTGTTGCAGATGGCCGCGATCAGCGGAAGCATGATCAATTGCGGCAGCGCCACCACCAGCGAGACCGGCGCGGTCTGGATCGGCCGGTAGCCCCGCACCTCCTCCAGATACAGCGCCGGCAATTCGGCCATCAGCCCGCAGATCGCCAGAATCCCCACCAGCGACAGCAGCGAGGCCTGGATATTGCGCGACAGCCAATAATGAATCTTGAAATACGGGCTGGGATGAAACGATTCGTTGATCAGGAACACGACGAACGCGGCCCCGCCCCACAACGCCAGATGCGTGATGACGGGCGAGCGGAACCAGTCCAGCCGGTCGCCCTGATACAGCACGATCACCAGCGAACAGATCGCCGGCAGCCCGACCAGCAACCCGAACCAGTTGAATTTCTCGAACCGCTCCAGATGCATCGGGTCGCGCGGCAGCCCATAGGCCAGCATCGCCACCGACAGCGCGGCCAGGGGAATGATCTCCCAATACAGCCAGTGCCAGCCGACATGTTCGAACCAGAACGCTTCCAGCGGCAGGCCCAGATTGGGGCCGAAGGTCGCACTCATGGCATAGCCGCCAATGCCGAACACCCGAATTTCCGCCGGCAGATATTTCAGCATCACGGTCATCAGCACCGGCGGCAGGCACCCCGCCGTCAGCCCCTGGAACGCCCGCAGTACGCAAAGCGACGTGATGTCGGGCATGAAGGGTGCTGGAATGGCCAGCAGCGCCATCGTCGCGGTGATGAAGATCGAAAAACGATAGATCGAAAACGTCATGTAGAACCACGGCGTGAACGCCATGGACGCGATGTTGAACGCCTCGTAGATCGTGGTGAACCAGGTGCCCTCATCGTGGCCGATATGCATGGCACCACGAATGTCGGACAGGCCGATTTCCGTCACATGCTCGTTGAACCCCGCCACATGCACCGCCAGCAGCATGCCCAGACAGCCGATGATCGTGCGCAGCCCGAAGGGCGGAATGTACGACGGCACCGGCGGCGCGGCATGGATCACCGGCGCCGCCGGGGCAGCCGCCGCCGGCGGAGGGGCCGGTATGGTCAGCCCATCCGGGGCCGCCGCGCCGCCGCGCATATCATGGGGGTCGGAAATCATGGCCGGATGATCATCGAAATCGAAACGCCGAAAACCTCCATTCCGATTATGTCAGGCTTCCACTTTCCGGAAGCGTTTCCGCTGGCCTTTCCCCTGCGCGAAAAGATAGGCTGCCCGGATGCGTGGATACGATCTCGACCTGTTGCGCTTCCTGCAGGTGCTGATTGAAGAGCAGAGCGTCTCCATCGCCGCGCGGCGCATGCATGTCAGCGAACCGGCGATGAGCCGCCACCTGGCCAAATTACGCGGCGTCTTCGGCGACCCGATCCTGGTGCCCTCGGGCCGGCACCTCATCGCCTCGGCCTTCGCGCTGGGCATCCGTGACCGGGTGCAGGCGGTGGTACGCGCCGCCGACGGGCTGATCGAAACCCAGGTCCTGGCCGACCTGCGCAACATGGCGCCCAAATTCACCATCCGCGCCAACGATGTCGTCATCGCCCCGCTGGCGCTGCCGCTGTTGCGGGCACTCCGGCACGATTGCCCGAACTGCGAACTGGTCTTCGCGCCCGAAGTCGACGACGCCGCCAACCAGGCCCTGCGCGAGGACGCGATCGACCTCTATATCGGCGCGACCGACATGCTGAAGCCGGAAATCCGCCGCCAGACCATCTTCTACAACATCATGAAGGCGCTGGTGCGAAAGGACCACCCGATCTTCGCCGAGGGCATCACGCCCGAAGCCCTGACCCGTTACGACCATATCAGCGTCTCGCGCCGCGGCCGCGCCCACGGCCCGATCGACCGCATCCTGCGCGACCAGCACGGCCTGTCCCGCCGCATCGTCCTGGTCGTCCCGCATTACAAGGCCATGATCGACAGCATGCGCGACACGGACCTCATCGTGACCCTGCCCGACATGGCCCTCTACCGCGTGCCGCTGGCCGAACGCGGACTGGCCCTGTTCGACTACCCGTTCCCGCTCCCCCGCGTCGAAGCCTTCCAGGCCTGGCACCCCAGGCGCGACAACGACCCGGTCCACCGCTGGCTACGCGAAACCATCTTCCGCGTCGCCCGCCAGATCCAGAGCGAACTGAACTGACACTGAGGAAACGCGCGTCAGATCGCTCCAGGCCGAATATCAATCGGGCGACATCAACCCTTCGCTTCCGTGGCGATACCATCGGAACCGACATCCTTGATAAGCGCCAGATATCTCTCAACGGCCTTGGCGAATTTCGCCTGCCAGATGCGCTGCGCGGCCGCCAGGTCCTTGTCGCGGATCGCGTGAAAAAGCGCGACAACATAGCGTTCGGCGTCGGTCAGACGATCAGTATAGACCGCGCCGAGCATGCAGTTGAAACGGCGAACATCGCCTGTCAGTTCAGAAAAGCAACGGATGGTTCTCTGCAACCCGGTCGCGTCTATGATCGCCTGCTGGAATTTGAGATCGTTCTGGATGGTTTCCTCCTGCTTCTCCATCTGCGCGAAGCGGATCGCGTTCTGGCTAAGCTTCTCGAGGGCACGCAGATTGCGCGCATCCATCCCTCCAAGTTCCTCGATAAGATATGTCAGGGCAATTTTGCCGAGTGCCATGCGGATCTTGTAGACTTCAAGAACATCCGCCGCATCGACGGCGCTGACGACGGCACCGCGATTACGCCGAAGCTCGACGAAGCCTTCCCGAGCGAGCACGCGCAGGGCCTCGCGGA
Organism: Gluconacetobacter asukensis; assembly: GCF_014174375.1. Taxonomy (GTDB): domain Bacteria; phylum Pseudomonadota; class Alphaproteobacteria; order Acetobacterales; family Acetobacteraceae; genus Gluconacetobacter; species Gluconacetobacter asukensis. The sequence goes on along the minus strand of NZ_JABEQE010000019.1, from coordinate 38,910 downwards.
TCGGATGGCGCGACACGTCAAGCATCTCGGTAAGCTGCTGCTCAACAAGGCGATCGCCCGGCTGGAATTCGCCCGAGATGATCGCGTTCCTGATCTGTTCAGAAGCGAATTCCGAGCTTTCCAGCGTCTTGATGGGTACTAGCGGCGTCTTGGCTTTCCCCAGCACGGCCACGTTTCTCTCCTCCAGGCAAGCTTTCGAAGAGACATATTACATCCTTAAACCCCTGTCGACGCATCGGCGGCGGGGAAGGGATGGACCGATCTGGTAAAGGGCACTTGAACGCGCTGCCGTGACACCAGATTGAACCCGACGGACCTGGCAGGATGGCGCGAGGCGCCGGCGGGTGGCCGGCACCCTGCAGGTACCGGCGGTTCCCCCACACCATCGGGCCCGGGCGGAAGGGCACCCGGCTCTACAACGAGATCTGGATGTGTTTTTTCTCCAGTGATCCCGCGCCGCGATAGGCGGTGATCTCGATCTCGAACAGATATTCCGGCCCGCCGAGAGGGGAGCACGTGACACAGCTTGTGGGATCGATGCCGCGATATTTCTCGCCGATCAATTCCATGACATCCTTCACGTCTTCCTGGCGAGGAATAAAAACGCGCGAACGGATAACGTCAGCCAACGAAGACCCGACCGCCGCCAGAGCGCCCTCGACATTCCTGAACGCCTGCTCGGCCTGCGCCCGAGCCGTCTCCGGCATCCGGCGCGTCTTGTAGTCGCGCCCTGCCGTCAAAGACATGAAAATCCATTCGCCGAGCACCGTAACGCGCGAATAGCTCTCCTTGTCTTCAAGGATGCTACCCGATTTTACTTTGATGATTTCCGTGATCATATTCATATCCTCACAGTCGGCCGCCAGATGCAGGCGTGCCAGGCCCATGGATGCTGCCTGGCACGGCGCGTGGCCGGCCGGACGCGCCCGATCACGCCATGACGCCCTAAAATGAAATACCGGCGTGTATTCACTCACATGATTTCAAGTCATGCGGGATGGATCCGGTACGCGATTACATGAAAACGCCGCCATCGATTGCGACCGTCTGGCCGGTAATCATCCGGCCGCCGAACCCCAGGAACACGATCAATTCGGCCACGTCGCGCGTCGAGCAGATCCGCCGCAACGGGGTGGCCTCGATCGTGCTCTCGCTGCGTTCCTTCGACCATTCGATGCTCCAGGAGCTTTCGACGCAGCCAGGTGCCACCGCATTCACACGCACGTCGGGTGCCAGCGCCCGGGCGAGATTCTTCGTCAGATTGATGACAGCCGCCTTCGATGCGCTGTAGGCGATGGAACTCGCGACCGCGCCGAACCCCGCGATCGATGCGGTATTGACGATAGCCCCTCCACTTTCCTTCAGCGCGCCAGCGGCAGCCTTGGAGCACCGAAATACGCTCATGAGGTTGACGTTCAGCAAAGTCGCCCAAAGCTCTTCGGTAATTCCGTCCAGATCGTTGATCGGCACCGGGCGGGTCAGGCCGGGCGTGCCCGCATTATTGACAAGCAGGTCCAGCCGCCCGAGATCGCTGACGGCCTTGCGCACCATCTCGGCGGCCTGCTCGGCATCGCCCAGGTCGGCTGGCGCGCCGACCACGTCATACCCTTCGGCTTTCAGGGCCGCGAGCGCCTCCGCCCCGCGCGGGTCGCCCGGCAGATAGTTGATCGCGATCTTCGCGCCAAATTCGCCCAACATCCTGGCTGTCTCGAGGCCAATGCCCGAGGCGCCCCCGGTGATGAGGGCCGTACGATCGTGAAGAGAAAAAACCATCGACATGCTCGTGATCCTCCTGATCTTTCTGCCTGAATAACCCGACATGCCACGCGATATGCGTGCCACCCATTACAATAACGATCCAGGGATGCGGCTTCCCGCGCAGGATCGCGTCAGTTGCCTGCCGGCACGCTTCCGCGCCGCGCTGCGCCGATCGCGTCAATCGGGCCGACCTCCCGTTCCACGAGCGGCAGCACCTCGCTCCGGAAACGGTGCAGGGATTTCATCGCACTCTCCAGAGGCATGCAGCCAAACTGGAAATTGCAGGTATAATTGGTCGGGTTCAGGCGCTTGATATCGGCCACCATCTTCTCCGCGACCACATGCGGGTCCCCGACGACCATGTTGTTCGCGAAACCCTCCAGCGTATTTTCTCCGGGGAAGGCCTCGTTGCGTATAAAGCCGTCCTGATCGAGCGGCAGTTCCGCCTGCCGCAGGAAGTGCGCCATCCGGCCGACGTAACGCGCGCGCTCGGCCGCCGCGAGGGCTTCGGCATGCGTATCGACGATATGGACATATTGCATGATCGCAAGCGGTCTTGTCGCCGGATCTTCGTCGATTGCCTGCCAGCCCGCGTCCAGGGCGTCGGCCATCTTGTACAGTACGGGCGAGCCCAGGGTGCTGGCGGCGATAAACGGCGCGCCGTGCCAGCGTTTGAAACGCTCCAGCAGTCTGGGATGCGAAGACGTGACATAAAGCTCCGGCAGGGGCTTCTGTTGCGTCGAAATCGCGAACGTCGTCTTGGGTACCGAAAAATGCTGGCCCTTGTACTCGACAACACCCTGTGTCAGGGCCGTCTCGATCACGTCCCAGTATTCCAGGAAAACGTCAACCTTGTCTTCCAGCCGTGTACCGTAGCGGTCGAATTCATATTGCTGGTATCCGGTGCCCAGTCCCACGACCAGCCGCCCTTCCGACTGAACGTCGGCCACCGCGATCTCCTGGGCGACCCGCAGCGGGTTGTAGAGCGGTAAAACGATCACTCCCGGCCCAAGCTTGATCTTCTTGGTCCATCCCGAAGCGTAGGATACCATCATGAGCGGCGACGGGGAGCTCGAATAGTTCGCAAAATGATGCTCGGCAAACCAGGCGATGTCAAAGCCCAGTTCCTCCGCCGCTTCGACCATCTTGCGGGTATCGGACATCACGCCGGCCGCGCCGTTCGGATGATCCCGCAACGTCATCAGACTAAAGAGACCCAGTTCCACGATCTTGCTCCCATTGATAAAGACACGATTCCCGAATTCACGTCTGTGGCGCGGGCACGACAGCCGGTCTCATCAGGATCGTTCTCGACACGTCCGCCAGGTCGTCGATTGCCCATTGACGGAATATTTCCGAACGAAAGACGTCCCTTATGCCCAGAGCCTCATTCTGCGCGCATCCGATCCGTCGCTACGCGTATAAAATTGGCGATTGTCTACAATCTGTCAAGCGCGGAAATGTCCCGGCTTTCGGGATTTCATGACGTAAGAGTGAGGGATATCCGTGGTAAGTCAATGAAACCATCCGTTGCGAAACAAGATCGTTCCGATGTTGACTGATCGTAGACAATCTGCAATCACTGTGGGGCACCACGACGGTTTTCGTGGTTTGAAATGCGTCTGTCCTTGCGTTGTAAACAGGTTGTGCGGGTTGTTATGATACCCGGAGCCGCTCCGTTTCGCGAAGTATTGGCGGCGGAATTGAAGTCCGCACATGCAGGTGGTTCATGCTCAAAAGAATTCTGGCGGCCGGCGTTGGTGTTTGGGTGGGGGCGATAAACGTGCCCGCGTCCCATGCTGCGGAGTCCGCGCTCGACACCGTGGTCGATAGGGGGGTGCTGCGGTGCGGGGTCGTCCTGGACTCGCCTCCGTCCGGCTATCGTAACGCCCGTAACGAACCGGATGGTTTCGACGTGGCCTATTGCCGGGATATGGCACAGGTCATGGGCGTCAAGGCCGACATCATCGAGACACCCGCCAGCAACCGGATTCCCGCCCTGGTGGCCAAGCGCATCGATGTGCTGATCGCGTCCACGACGGGAACGCCGCAGCGTGGTCTCACCATCGCCTTCAGCCGCCCTTACATGAGTTACGCGACGATCATCATCTCTCGCCGCGGAAGCGGGATAAGCGCTTTCGCCGATCTTGCGGATAAAAGACTCGGTGGCGTCGCCGGCACGACCAACGAAGCTCTGCTGAAAAAGGAAATGGCCGGGTCCTGGAAAGGAAAAGGCGCGACCTATACAGCCTATGGCGGAGACAACGAGGCCTTCCTGGCGCTGGAAGAAGGGAAGGTCGATGCGATATTGCAGGCGGTCGGCGTCTTCAAGACCCTCCAGGACAGCGGCATGTTTCCGGACTTCGTGAATGCCGGCTCCGTGCCGCTGAACGATCTGGTGTCCATCGGCGTTAGGCGTGACGACGTACAGTTCCTGAATTGGGTCAATCAATTTATCTGGAGCCAGAACGTCAGCGGCAGGTTCGCGCAATTGTACCGGACCTATTTCGGTGATGGCCCACTCCCTGATCTGTCAACCAATACCGTTTCGCCCTGACGCGCCTTCGCGCCCTGATACAGGTGGGAATATTGTGATGGATTTTCTTCTTTGATGTCAGACTACCATTTTCACTGGGTCATGGCGCTGCGGGACCTGCCCTCGTTATTGCAGGGGGCCGTGGTCACGCTCCAGCTCACCATATTGTCCATGATCATCGGCGTGGGTGTGTCCGTCCCGCTGGCGGTCATGCGATGGCAGGGCCGCGGTGTATGGTCCGGTGTGGCTGGCGCTTGGGTAGACGTCGCGCGCAATACGCCCGTCCTGCTGCAGGTCTATGCCGTATATTTCGGCCTGGGCGCATATGGTTTCAACATATCGAGCTACGCGGCCACTCTGCTGGCGATCTCCTTCAACAATATCGGCTATCTGATCGAAATATTCCGTGGCGGTCTGGCAACGGTGCCCCGCTATCAATATATTTCAGGCCGTTCACTCGGTATGTCGGCGACACAGGCCTACGCCTATATCGTGTGGCCCCAGTTGCTGCGTATCGTCTTCTATTCGGTCATGACCCAGATGATATGGGCCATGCTCAACACATCCCTGGGCCTGCTGATCGGCCTGCGGGAACTGGCCGGCGCGGCGGAACAGGCTCAATCGGTCAATTACCGCACGCTCGAGACGTTCGCCATGGCGGCGTTGCTGTATTACCTGATGGCCAAATTATTGATTCTGGGCGCGGAACTTCTGTATGCGCGTCTGTATGGGCGGAGATAGCCATGCATTATACCGCGGCGTGGCAGCAGCTCCATTGGAGCGACGCGCTATACGTCCTGGTGGCGTCGTTGCGAACGCTCCAACTGACCTTCATGTCTGTCCTGCTCGGCACTCTTCTGGGCATTCCGCTGGGGGTGTTGCGGGCACTCAGTCCGGTCGTGAGGGTATTGAGCTCACCCCTGGTCGATGTGGTGCGCAGCGTGCCCATGATCATTCAGCTCATTATCCTCGATACATGTCTTTCAATTTCAGGATGGCCGCTGTCCGCCTTTCAGCTCGGCACACTGGCGCTGGGCGCCTGGATGACGATGGTGACGGCGGAGATCGTCCGGGGCGCCTATGAGGCTGTAGCACCCGGCCTGCGGCGAGTCGCGCGGTCGCTCGGCATGTCGTCCTGGCAGGAGTTGCGGGTGGTGTCGCTGCCGCTCGCCCTTCGCGGCGGCTTCCCTGCGTGGGTGGGGGCGGCGCTTTGCCTCGTCAAGGACAGCGCTCTGGTGGGGATTTTCGGATATGTCGAACTGACGAAGGCCGGTCAGATTCTCAATGCCAGAACCCACCACACCTTCCTGGTGTTGGGCGGCATAGGCGCCACGTATTTCTTCATCTGTCACGTCATCACGTTCTGCACACGCAGAATAGAGCGGAGGATGGCCGAGTGATCGAAATTAGAAACGTCAGAAAATCGTTCGGCGAGACGATGATTCTGAACGGTATCAGTCTGGACGTTCATCAGGGGGAACTGCTCTGCCTGATCGGCGGAAGCGGTTCGGGTAAATCGACCCTCCTTCAATGTATCAATGGTCTGGAGCCGATACAGGGTGGTGAGATTCTCGTTGACGGTGTCGATATCTGTTCAAAGTCAGTCAGCATCAATCATCTCCGACGCAAGGTCGGCATGGTGTTCCAGCAATACGAGGCCTTTCCGCATCTGACCGCGCTCGAAAACGTCGCCCTGGCGCCAAGGGTCGTGGCCAAGGTTCCCAGGCGCGAGGCGCTTGCGAACGCGCACAGGCATCTCACGCATGTCGGCCTCGGCGATAAAGCCTCCTTCTATCCAAGGAATCTGTCGGGTGGCCAGCAGCAGCGCCTCGCGATCGCGCGCGCGCTGGCCATGGAACCGCGCTACATGCTCTTCGACGAGGTCACATCCGCGCTGGACCCGGAACTGGTCGCCGAGGTGCTGGATACAATGCGAACCCTGAGGCGCGAAGGGATGACCATGGTCGTGGTCACGCATGACATGGATTTCGTTCGTGAATCGGCGGATCGCGTGGCGTTTCTGAGTGCGGGAGAGATTTGTGAAATCGGTAGTGTGAAACAGGTCATGATGAATCCTCAAACCGAGATCGTTCAGAAGTTCCTCGGCCGCCGTTCATCATCCTGATCTCATGCATGGATGCCTGCGGCGTCGCAGGCGGTCTCCCATTGCATGTCCCGGCCGTCGCCATGGCCCCTTTCTGTGACGAATGAATGTCGATTATCAACAATTTTGCATGGAATCATATTGCGACTCCAAAAAGACAAAGTTATAAGCGGATATGTCATTCCGATAACGGAATCACATATAGAAGAATTCGCAAAAAGCGCTGGATATGAATCGGCTTTCGTTCCGTCGTCCGGGCGCCTGTTTTTCGGTTTGCGGTTCATGAAGCCGGCCCGGCTTCAGGACCAACGATAACAATGAGAATCCGGCCCGGGGTAGCCAGGGCGTCTTACACTGCCCTCCTGGATACCTGACGGATTTATGGCAATTTGGGGTAATATCATGCTATCGCAAAAGAAGTATGTGGCTGCCGTCATCCTGGTTCTGCCGTTTGGATCTCCCATTGCCGGTGCCCAGACCATCAAGACGGCGGACGGATCCGTTTCTTCACCAGATGCCGTTCATGGCGTCAAATATAAAACGAAGACGGATCGGACCGCGAATCCGAAAATGATTCCGGCTCCATCTGTCTCGTCTGCGGGGCAGAAGGCGAATCTTTCGGCCGGAACGGCGGGCGAAGCGGTCATCGTCACCGGCACGCATGCCTTCAACAAGCATGCGCGCGATTCCACGGCGCCGATCTCGGTGGTTACCGCAGCCACGCTGATGCGATCCGGGCAGGTGAATATTGCCGATGCGCTGGTGCGCAGCGATCCGTCGATCACCGAACAGGCGCTGGGAACCGATACGGGCGCGCTGACGTCATCGATTCGTATGCGTGGCCTCAATCCCAACGAAGTTCTCGTTCTGGTCGATGGCAAACGGCGGCATACGACCGCCAACATCGCGACCAATACCGGACCGCAGGAAGGTTCCACCCCGGTCGACCTGAATATGATCCCGGCAAATGCCATCGACCACATCGAGATTCTCCGCGACGGCGCGGCAGCGATGTACGGGTCGGATGCGATTGCAGGCGTGGTCAATATCATTACGAAAAAGACGGACCACGGATTGAATATCACGGGCCAGACCGGAGCCAATGCCTATAATGGGGATGGCTGGCAGTATCAGGTCGGCATCGATGGGGGATTCCATTTCGGCGACGACGGCTACGTCCATATTGCCGGGCAGGAGACACATAGCGACCACATGGTGGTCAAGACTACGGATATTCGGGCCGTGCGCGGAAGTTCGGAGTATACGCCGGGCGTCGATTTTCCGAAGAATTCGAATCAGATCATGAGCTCGCCGGAAGAAACACGAGAAAATCTCAGTATCGATTTCGGAAAAACCCTGACGGAGGGCGTGGCCGGATATGGTCTGATCACCTATGCGCATCGCCATTCGGAAGGGTATGAAAACTATCGTACCCCTACCCGGTTGCCCGCGATCTATCCGGCAGGCTTCTCGCCCCTGGAGACGATCGAGGAAAATGACTATGCAGCCACGCTTGGCCTCAAGGGCGATAATTTCTTCGGCTTCCACTGGGATCTGAGCACGACGTACGGCGCCGACGAAGATGATATGGGGAACAAGAACACCGCCAACGTCGATCTGTACGATGCCACCGGATACACGCCGACCAGCGCCTTTCTCGGCTCCTACCGGCTGGCCCAATGGACCAATAATCTCGACCTTCGTCGGGCATGGAAGATTGCCAACACGGTGCCGGTGACGTTCGCCTTCGGTGCCGAGCACAGGCTGGAGACCTATCAGATCAAGGCCGGTGAAGCAGAGTCATATGAACTGGGTGGAACCCAGGCCCGCGCGGGCATGATGCCCGAGAATGCCGGAAACTGGGGCCGCGACGTGTGGGCCGGATACATGGATGGCGATTTCCATATTCTTCCGAAATGGGATCTCGATTTTGCCGGCCGGTTCGAGCACTACACCGATGCGGGCAATACTGAGAACGGCAAGGTTTCGACACGCTACGATGTTTCGAAGCGTTTTGCGGTCCGTGCCACGATCAGCAACGGTTTCCGCGCGCCGACCCTTCCCGAAGAGCATTTCAGTGCCCTCAATGTCGGACCGACCAATGCGGTCGGCCTGCTTGCGACGACGAGCGCGGCGGGCCGGTCCGTCGGCGCGCAGAACCTGTCTCCGGAACGCTCGACCAGTGTGGAAGGCGGGTTTGTGATGGAGCCAGTCGATGGGTTTCACGTATCCGTCGACGCATACCAGATCGATATCCGCGATCGGATCGCGGGCGGCGGTTCGGTAAACGGGCAGGCCGCGATCGACGCCATCGGCCTGACAGGCGCGACCCTTCCATCAGGTCTGACGACCGACGCCGTCAGCGTCAATTATTTCGCGAATGTAGGGTCGACCCGGACGCAGGGTCTCGACATCATGGCAGATTACATGGTGAAGCTGCATCGGTACGGAAGTCTGGCCCTGAGCATGGGGCTGAATCTCAACCGGACGCGCGTGACCCATATCAATACGACGGCGCAGGGCCTGCCGGACCTGAATCAGCAAACCGCGAACTATCTCACGGCCGGGGCCCCACGCAGCAAGATCATCCTCAATGCCTATTGGACGGTCGGACAGTGGGACGTGAACGTGCGCGAAACACGGTATGGCGAGACCACGTCAATGCTCACCTATCAGGATCAGACGCCCGCGAACCTGGTCTGTTCGCTCGACGGCAACGCCCTTCAATATTCGAACACATGTTTCGGTGAGTTCAAGAATACGCCGCTCTGGGTTACGGATCTCGAAGTCGGATATCGCTTGAACAGGCACTGGCATTTCGCGGTCGGAGCAAACAATGTGTTCAATGTGCGCCCTCGGCGGGTCCCGGCGGAGTTCGCCTATCTCGGGTCCCAGAATTATTATGACACCAATGCCGCCGGTGTCAGTTTCACCGGGGCTTACTATTACGGCCGCGTGAACGCCTCGTTCTAATGGATGTCGGGCATCCGGCGAGCCTGTCTGGACTCTTCCGTCTCAAGACCGGCCGCCCGGATGTTCAGGGAGTGAAGAACATTATGAACACTGTCGGGTTTGATGATTTTCGCCGGAGCATGAGAAGGCTGGCGGCAGGCGTTTCGGTCATTACATGCGGGCATCAGGGGGGGAGGTTCGGAATTACGATAACGTCAATGATATCGGTCAGTTTCGATCCTCCATCCATTCTTGTCAGCCTTAACAAGAAATCTTCCGTCCTTCAGCCGATACTCGCAAACTCTCCATTCTGCGTGAATATACTGTCGGCGTCGCACGAGGATGTGTCGCGGGAATTCAGCGGCGCGAATCCCGGCGCGGATCGATTCGCTACCGGCAACTGGGCGGTCAACGCTGAAGGTACACCCTATCTGGTTGATGCCGAGGCCAACATCTTCTGCACGTTGCACGACGTTCTGGACGGTTTTACACACCAGGTCCTTGTCGGAACGGTGACGAACGCCTGGCACGGCGAGGCGGTAAACCCTCTGGTCTATTGCAATGGGGGGTATGGGTTGGGCGTTGGATAATGCCCACCGGCTCCGCATGACCATCCCGGGGCCGTCTTCCTTCGCATGAAGACAGTCCCGGAAGAATCCATGGGAGATGCCGCCAGACGATGGCGGCAAATGCGCTGCCTGGGCCATGGGATGGGGGTTCTCGGCTTCTGGCAGATCGCCCCGAGACCGATCCGCTTGTGGCGACCTCACGGTCCGGTCAGCGCCGAGGCCGCACCATTCGCCGGTCCGTCCAGCGGCGCATCGGCATCAGGTTAACCCGCCCTCAGCGCGGCGTCTCCGGCGGCAGCGGTCTCGGGCGGCGCTCATCGTCGATGGCGACGAAGGTGAACACACCCTCCGTCACCTTCACCGTCTCATGCGAATGGCGCGCCCGGCGCCAGGTCTGCACATGGATCGACATCGAGGTCCGGCCGGTGCGGATGATGTCGGTATACAGGCTCACCTCATCGCCGATCAGCACCGGCTGGTGCAGGATCACCTTGTCGATCGCCACCGTCACGCAGCGCCCCCGGGCACGCAGGGCGGCGGCGGTGCCGGCGGCCAGATCCATCTGCGACATCAGCCAGCCGCCGAAAATATCGCCCGCCGCATTGGCATCGGCCGGCATCGCCACCACGCGGATGGTTGGCTGGCCGGATGGGGGCACGGGGGCGGCGGATTGCTGGTCTGGATCGGTCACGCACTATTTTCCTTGCTTTGCCCGGGGCGACGCTTTCAACGGAACGGGGGCTCGTCGAACCCGCGTAGCTTGCGCGAATGCAGGCGGTCCACCCCCTGCGCGCGCAATTGGCGCATCGTCTCGATCCCCACCGTCAGATGCTGGCTGACGCGCTCGCGATAGAAGGCATTGGCCATGCCGCGCAGTTTCAGTTCGCCATGCAGCGGTTTGTCCGACACGCACAGCAACGTGCCGTACGGCACGCGGAAGCGGAATCCGTTGGCGGCAATGGTCGCGGACTCCATGTCCACCGCAATGGATCGCGACATGTTGATCTGCGTGAACAGTGCGCGAAGCCGCAATTCCCAGTTCCGGTTGTCGGTCGTCATCACCGTGCCGGTGCGCAGCCGCGTCTTCAGTTCGGAGTCGTGCAGCCCGGTCACCCGCGCCGTCACATCCTGCAACGCCACCTGCACCTCGGCGATCGGCGGCACCGGCACCCAGGGCGGCAGATCGTCGTCCAGCACATGGTCGTCGCGCACATAGCCATGCGCCAGCACATAATCGCCCAGCCGCTGCGTCCGCCGCAGCCCTGCGCAATGGCCCACCATCAGCCAGCAATGCGGCCGCAACACCGCCAGATGGTCGGTAATGGTCTTCGCATTGGCCGGCCCGACGCCGATATTGACCAGCGTGATCCCGTCACCATCCGGCCGGCACAGATGATAGGCCGGCATCTGCGGCAGCGATCCGGCCATCGGCGGCCGGGCCGCATCGCCGCGCCGATGCACCTGGTCGCCAGGCTCCACGAAGCGGTCATATTCGCCCCCCAGATCCACCTGCGCGCGGCCATAATCGCGAAACGCGTCCACATAGCGCTGATAGTTGGTCAGCAGGATAAACCGCTGAACATGGCGCGGCGCGGTGCCGGTGTAATGATGCAGCCGCGCCAGCGAATAATCGGTGCGCTCGGCGGTGAACAGCGACAGCGGCCGCGGCTCGTCCGGGCGTGGGATCAGCGCGCAATTGGCAATGCTGTCGTCGGTGGCGTGCAGGTCGGGCAGGGCGTAATGGCGCTGCAACAGGCGCAGGTCATCCTCGGTGATGGCGGTCACCGCCTCTTCCATCACATAAGGCAGCGGGATCGGCCGGCGCGACCGCCCCACCAGCACCGGCTGGCGGTAATGATGCAGCAGGATGCCGATCTGCTCGCGCCAGTAATCGCGGAACAGTTCCGGGCGGGTCAGGGTGGTGCCGTAGAATCCCGGCTCCAGCACCACGTCGAAGGGCGGCCGCGTATCCTCGGCCAGCGGCGCGCTGCTGACGGCAAAGGCCAGGTAAGGATAGGTCGGCACCACCGGCCCGGCCGACTGCCGCCGGCCGAAGGCCGCGTGCAATTCATGCACGGCCGATTCATAGAGTTCGGCAATGCGCCGCACCGCCGCGTCGGCATCGTCGAACGTTTCGAAATCCGTGCCCACCCGGTCGCGGATCGCGGCAAAATCGTCAGTCATGCGCCATTCCTTCCGCTGCGGGCGCCCCGACCGGCACCCCCTTCGTGCAGGGTCAGCGCCGGATCAGGATATAGTTGATCGTCACGTCGATATCGAAATGGTCACCCGCCATGTCCGGCGGCACCGGGGGCAGCTCGGCCCCATGGAACATGCCGGTGGTCGCGGCATCCAGATAGTACGAGCCCGACTGGCCGGTCAGGCGTACTCCACGCACGCGCCCGCTGCGGTCCAGCACCACATGCACGGTCGAGGCCCCGTCGTCGCCCGCACGGGCGGCCTCCTCGGGATAATACATGTGGCTGCGGATCCAGCGGTCGATTTCCTCGCCATAATCCTCGCTGACGCCCCGCACCTGCGTCTGGCTCGAATAGGGGGCGTTCAACTGCCCGTTGCGCACCACCGGCCCCACCGACAGGTCGATCGGCCCGCCGGAACCGCCCGCCCGCCCGCGCCGCTGGCGCACCGGCCCCGGCGACGGCGCGAAGGACAGATCCATCGGATGATCGAACGGCGAGGGCGCACGGCTGGGCGTGCGCTGCCGGGCGGTCTGCGTGTGGCGCGGCGTGGGGTGCGCCGTCGGGTGCTCGGCCTGGCCAGGGCTCTGCATCGCCGGGTTGGGCGGCGCGGTCGAGGGCTGGTCGGGCAGCGTCTGGTCCGAGGGCGTACGCGGCAGCGGCGGGGCCGCCGGCGTCTGCGGCGACGGCACGCTGGGCGAGGGCGAGGAATCGCTGGGCTGCGGCTGGTCCGGCTGCGGCGTGGTCGGCGTGGGCTTGGCCTGCGACCCGCTGCCTCCCGCCTGGTCGGGCGAATTGCGCCCCTGCAGCCCGCTGGAGGCCGGCGGGGTGAACATCATCTCGACCGATTGCGATTCGGGCGCGGCCGATCCCCCGGCATGGTGGCGCGCCGCCTGCAGAATGATCGCCAGCAACACCAGATGCAGCGCGGCAGACACCGCCAGAACCGTGGTCACCCCCGGTTCGGCCACCGTATCCGGCCGGATCATCGGCGCGCCGCTCTGCTTCAGCGGGCGATAGCCCTCCGGGCGGCCGACCAGCTCGGGGCGCAGGCCCTCGCGTCCGTCGGGCCGTTCGGGCGGCTCGGGCAGGCGTGCCACACGCCCCCGAACATCCCCGCGCGGGATCAGGACGGGCTCCTCGGCCTGGCGATGGCGGGAGGAAGGACTGAGTGTCACCGTCATGAAGTGCCGGGAGTCTCCGCGTATTCGCCTGCGGCGCGTGGTCTCTCGGGACCCTAGCCGCTGGCGGCCCCGTTGTCATGATACCATGCCGTCATGAGATCGTATCATGTTGTCACCGCCGTCACGGCGGCGCCACGCCGATTTAACGGTCGGCCCCTCTCTGCACTAAGCTCCCGGCCATCATGACATCCTCCATTCCCTCTCCGGCGCAGGACCGCGCCATCCGCGCCCACCTCTCCGCCGCCGATCCCGACCTCGCGGCCCTGGTGGCGCGGGTGGGGCCATGCGGCCTGCGGGTCGAGGCCGGCCGCGCACCCTACGAGGCCCTGGTCAACGCCATCGCCCACCAGCAGCTTCACGGCCGGGCGGCTCTGGCCATCCTCGGGCGGCTGGTGGCCCTGGCCGGCGGCACCTTCCCCGATCCGGAGACGCTGCTGGCCTTCTCCGAAGCCGACCTGCGCGCCTGCGGCCTGTCCGGCACCAAGATCCGGGCGATCCAGGGCGTGGCCCAGGCCCGGCTCGACGGCACCGTCCCCTCCCGGCAAGAGGCCGAGTCGATGAACGACGACGACCTGATCGCCCGCCTGACCACCCTGCGCGGAGTCGGGCGCTGGACGGTGGAAATGCTGCTGATCTTCTCGCTGGGGCGCACGGATGTGATGCCGGTCGACGATTTCGGCGTGCGCGAGGGCTGGCGGGTGATCAAGGGGCTGGATACCCAGCCCCGCCCGGCCGCCCTGGCAGCCATCGCCCGCGACTGGAGCCCCTACCGCTCCGCCGCCGCCTGGTATCTATGGCGCGCCGCCGAGGCCGCGAAGGCCGCGTAGCAGACCCTGATTGAAAATGCGCGCTGGCGGCGATCCGACGCGTGTTTCCTGTGCTCCGATGCGCACGGCCATCAAGGCCGCTCCGCTTCGGTGCTCGGAAACCCACGCCGGGCGCGGCCCTGACGGGCCGCTCTCGCTCACCAGCCCACATTTTCAATCAGGGTCTTAGTACCGGTTCGTGAAATCTTCTACCAGCGCGGCGAACCGGGTGGGGTTTTCGACATGCAGCCAGTGGCCGGCATGCTCGATCAGTTCCAGATGGTAGTTGGGGAACAGCCGGCGCATCACCCCATAATGCTCCCGCCGGATATAGGGTGAATTCCCACCGGCCAGGAACAGCGTCGGCCCGGGATAGGTGTAGCCCTCGGGGATATAGGGCCAGCTTTCGATATTGGTCATCGAGCCCACGATATCCTTCAGGCCGATGACCCATCCCGGATTCTCGCCCAGCCGGATATTCTGCAGCATCAGCGCCCGCACATCGGCATTCGGGATTTCGGGCAGCAGGAGCGCATCGGCCTCCGCCCGGTTCAGATAATGCGGAAACCGAACCCGCAGCATCTGCTCGCCCAGCGAGAACTGCCCGTGCCCGGTGCGGGCGGGCGGAATGTCCGCCACCACCAGGCTATGCACCATGCCCGGCCGGGTCAGTGCCAGCGTCATCGCCACCTTGCCGCCCATCGAATGGCCCACCAGCGTCGCGGGTAGGGCTGCGTGATGGGCCAGCGTGTCCAGCAGGTCCCCGGCCATGGTGTTGTAGTCCATCGGCCCGTGCGGGCTGTCGCCATGATTGCGCAGGTCGATCGCCAGAGTCCGCCGCGTGCGGGCCAGCCGTCGCTGGAAGAAGCCCAGATTGCGGGCACGCCCGAACAGGCCGTGCAGCAGAACGATGGGCGGACGGGCGGACGCGGCGTCCGACACATCCTCGGGTCCACGCGCGATGACGTTCAGCAGCACGATGGCATGGTCCTTCACCTTGTTCCGCGCAGGAGTCCGCGATGGGCCGGGATTGGCGCGACCGATGTTATAACACTAACGCAGGTCGAGCACGATCTTGCCGGAATGGCTGCCCGATTCCATCAGCTTATGGGCTTCCACAACCTCGGCAAGCGGAAAGGTCGCGTGGATCAGCGGCGCGATCGTCCCATCCGACAGTCGGGGCCACAGCACCGCGCGCAGGCCATCGGCCACCCGGGCCTTGTACGCTCCGTCGCGCGGGCGCAGCGTGGTGCCGGCCACTGTCAGGTGACGGGTCAGGATACGGCCCACACCGACCTCCTGCGCGCGGGCCCCGCCTTGCAGCGCAATGATCACCAGCCGCCCGCCCGGCGCCAGGCAGCGCAGGTTGCGGTCCAGATACGGGCCGCCGATCACGTCCAGCACCACATCCACGCCCCGCCCGCCGGTCAGTTCGTCGATCCGCGCGACGAAATCCTCGTCCCGGTAGTCGATCGCGGCCTCGGCCCCCAGCTTCAGGCACAGCGCCGCCTTCTCGGTCGACCCCACGGTCACATAAGGCACGGCACCCAGCGCCCGTACGGTCTGGATCGCCGCCGTGCCAATGCCGCCCGCCCCGCCATGGATCAACACGGTTTCGCCGGGGGCGACATGCGCGGTCATGACCAGGTTCGACCATACGGTAAAGAACGTCTCCGGCAGGGCGGCGGCGCGGATGGCGTCGAACCCGTCCGGCCAGGGCAGGCACTGCCCGGCGGGCACGGCGCAATATCCGGCATAACCCCCACCATTGGTCAGCGCGCAGACAGGCGTGCCGATCATGGGCCAGTCCGGCGCGTCCGGCCCCTTCGCCACCACCTCGCCGGCAATTTCCAGCCCCAGGATCGGGCTGGCACCCGGCGGCGGCGGATACTGGCCCTTGCGCTGCATCAGGTCGGGCCGGTTTACCCCCGCCGCCTGCACCCGCACCAGCACCTCGCCCGGTCCGGGCACGGGCAGGGGGATGTCGGCCAGATTCATCGACTCGGGCGCGCCGGGCTCATGCACGATCACCGCGCGCATGGTGGGGGGCAGGGCAGGGGACACGGGCATTTCTCCGCGATCGGGGCCGCGCGGGGCGACGGTCCGGCATGGTAGGGCGGAATTCCGGTTGATCCGACAGGCCCATCACTTCAAATAGTCGCTACGGGCGCCCCGGTACCGCACGTTACCGGCCACCGGGCGCCGCGCGAAAGTGACCTGACCGTGCCGTCCTCCACCCTCGGCCTGCTGAACCATCTGCGCCGCCATCGCGGCGCATTCCTGCCCCCTGACGGGGCAGAAGGCGGCGTACGCGACGAGCGGGTGCCCTATGTCCCCCGCCTGCTGCGCGCCCTGGTGCGGGCCGACGAATTATGGCTGGTGGTGCTGGCGGCCTGTGTCGGCTGCGGCGCAGGCCTGCTGGTCAGCGCCATGATCCACGCCACCCTGCTGGCCCACCGCCTGCTGTTCGCCGCCCCCGGCGAGGGCCGCATCTCGGGCCTGCCCGCCATCATCCCCTTCCGCGCGCTCCTGGTGCCCACATTGGGCGGGCTGGTCCTCGGCCTGCTGGGTGTGCTGGTCGCGCGCTGCATCCCCGGCCGCCCGGTCGACCCGATCGAGGCCAACGCCCTGCATGGCGGCCGGATGTCGATGCGCGACAGCGCCATCGTCGCCCTCCAGACCGTGCTCTCCAACGCCGTCGGCGCCTCGGTGGGGCTGGAGGCCGGCTTTACCCAGATCGGCGCCGCCACCGGCTCGCGCCTGGGCCGCATGTTCCGCGTCCGGCGGGAGGATCTCCGCCTGCTGGTCGGCTGCGGCGCGGCCGGGGCCATCGGGGCGGCGTTCGACGCACCGCTGGCCGGGGCGTTCTATGCGTTCGAACTGGTCATCGGCACCTATTCGCTGGCCAACCTGGCCCCGGTCGCGGCGGCATCGGTCTGCGCCATCGGGGTGACCCGCCTGCTGCACAGCGCAGCCCCCGGCGTCAGCGTGGTCCTGCCCGCCGAATTGCGGGTGGACGACTACCTGCCCATCGCAACGCTCGGCATCGTGGCCGCCCTGCTGGGCGTGGGGCTGATGTATTGCGTCACCCTGGCCGAGGCCCTGTTCCGCCGCTCCGGCCTGCCGGTCTGGATGCGCCCCGCCGTCGGCGGGCTGGTGGTGGGCCTGCTGGCGCTGGTCTCGCCCACGGTCATGTCCTCGGGCCATTGGGCCATGCGCGTGGCGCTGGAGCACGCTTACCCTACCGGCTGGGTCCTGGCGCTGCTGGCCATGAAGGCCCTGGCCTCCTCGGTGTCGATCGGCGCCGGCTTCCGCGGCGGCCTGTTCTTCGCCTCGCTCTATCTCGGCGTGCTGACCGGCGCCGCCTTCGCCGGCGGGCTGGCGCTGATCTCGGCCACACCGCTTTCGGCCGAACTCTGCGCCCTGGTGGGCATGAGCGCCATGGCCGTCGCCGTGGTGGGCGCGCCCATGACCATGGTCTTCCTGGCACTGGAAATGACGGGCAGCCTGCCCCTGACCGCCGCCGTGCTGGTGGCCTCGGTCATCGCCAGCCTGACGGTGCGCCGCACCTTCGGCTATTCCTTCGCCACCTGGCGCTTCCACCTGCGCGGGGAGTCGATCCGCTCGGCGGTCGATGTCGGCTGGATTCGCACCCTGACCGTGGGCCGGATGATGCGCCACGACGTGAAAACACTGTGCCAGGACACAAAAGTGCAGGCCGCCCGCCAGGCCTATCCGCTGGGCTCGGCGCAACGCATCGTGCTGGTCGACCAGTCAGGGCGCTATGTCGGCCTGGTGCTGGTGCCCGACCTGTACGTCGACACCGCCCTGCCGGACGAAACCCTCTCCCGCTTCGCCCAGTATCGCGACCAGATGCTGGTGCCGCAGATGAACCTGCGCGAAGCCATCACCCGCTTCGCCCAGGCCGAAAGCGACGCGCTGGTGGTGGTGGATAGCGAAGAGAGCCGACAGGTGCGCGGCATGCTGACCGAACAGCACGCCCTGCGCCGCTACAGCGAGGAACTGGATCGGTCCCGCAGGGAGCTGGCAGGTGAGAAGCGATCTCGGAGCTAAGCTCTTCTTTTTCTGAAGAAAAAGAAGCAAAAAGACTTTTATCCGGTCGGTAGCCTCGCCACGAGCAAGCAAAAGGCTCCTGAACAAATCAGAAGTTTTTTGGTTCTTTTTTTCAAAAAAGAACAGAACGCCGGCACAAAAAAAGGGCGCCGGCCCTCACGGTCCCGGCGCCCCTTTCTCCAATCCCGAACGGAATCAGACGGAGTAGTACATCTCGAACTCGGCCGGATGCGGCGTGTGCTCGAACTTGAACACTTCCTGCCACTTCAGGTCGACATAGCTCTCGATCTGGTCCTTGGTGAACACGCCACCGGCCAGCAGGAACTCATGGTCGGCCGCCAGGGCCTCCAGCGCCTCGCGCAGCGATCCGCAGACGGTCGGGATCTGCTTCAGCTCGTCGGGCGGCAGGTCGTACAGATCCTTGTCCATGGCGTCGCCGGGGTGGATCTTGTTCTTGATGCCGTCCAGGCCGGCCATCAGCATGGCGGCGAAGGCCAGGTAGGGGTTGGCGGTCGGATCGGGGAAGCGGACCTCGACGCGCTTGGCCTTGGGGCTGGTCGCGTACGGGATACGACACGAGGCCGAGCGGTTGCGTGCCGAATAGGCCAGCAGCACCGGCGCCTCGAAGCCCGGGATCAGGCGCTTGTAGGAGTTGGTGGAGGGGTTGGTGAAGGCGTTCAGCGCCTTGGCATGCTTGATGATGCCGCCGATGTAATACAGCGCCTGGTCCGACAGGTCGGCATAGCCGTTGCCGGCGAAGACGGGCTTGCCGCCCTTCCAGATCGACTGATGCACATGCATGCCCGAGCCGTTGTCGCCATAGATCGGCTTCGGCATGAAGGTCGCGGACTTGCCGTAGGAATGCGCGACGTTGTGCACGCAGTATTTGTAGATCTGCATGAAGTCGGCGGATTCGACCAGGGTGCTGAACTTCGTCCCCAGCTCGTGCTGCGACTGCGCGACCTCATGGTGGTGCTTTTCGATCGGCAGGCCCATCTCGCCCATCGTGGTCAGCATTTCGGCGCGCAGGTCGGCCTCGCTGTCCACCGGCGGCACGGGGAAGTAGCCGCCCTTCACGCCCGGGCGATGGCCCATATTGCCTTCCGGATAATCCTTCAGCGACGCGCCGGGGCCTTCGATGCTGTCGAGCTGGTAGATGCCGAAATTCGGGCCGGTGCCGAACTTGACGTTGTCGAAGATGAAGAACTCGGCTTCCGGGCCGAAGAAGGCGGTGTCGCCCAGGCCGGTCGACTTCAGATAGGCCTCGGCCAGCTTGGCGGTCGAGCGCGGGTCGCGGTTATAGAACTGGCCGGTCGAGGGCTCGATGATGTCGCAGATCAGGATCAGCTGCGGCTTGGCCGAGAACGGGTCCATCACCGCCGTCGTCGGGTCGGGCAGCAGGACCATGTCGCTCTCGTTGATGGCCTTCCAGCCGCCGATCGACGACCCGTCGAACATGAAACCATCGCGGAACGTATCCTGCTCGATGGTCGAGACATGCTGGCAGGTGTGGTGCCACTTGCCGCGCGGGTCGGTGAAGCGCAGGTCCACCAGCTCCACGGAATGTTCCTGGATCAGGCTGAAGACCTTGGCGACAGCCTCAGCGGAAGGGGACGGAAGGGTGGTCGGAGCTGAACTCTGGGCTTTCTTCGCCATCGATATACCTGCCTTGAACTGAAGGTGCCGCACGACACGGCAGTGGAACGGTTACGAAACTAGGGACCCGTTGTCGATAGGATGACGGGGCCCGCCATCGTCCGCCGGCCGGCGCCGGGCAGAGACGGGATGGGTGGCCGGGGGTCAGACGGCATCGTCGCCGCGTTCCCCGGTGCGGATTCGGATCACGTCCTCGACCGGCATGATGAAGATCTTGCCATCGCCGATGCGCCCGGTGCGGGCGGCAGCCACGATCGTCTCGACCGCGCGATCGACCATGTCGTCGGCGCAGACGATCTCCAGCTTCACCTTGGGCAGGAAATCCACGATGTATTCGGCGCCGCGATACAGCTCGGTATGGCCCTTCTGGCGGCCGAAACCCTTGGCTTCGGTCACCGTGATGCCCATCAGGCCGATTTCGTGCAGCGCGTCCTTCACTTCATCCAGCTTGAACGGCTTGATGATGGCCTCGATCTTCTTCATGCCCGCGTCGCCACATGCTGGGGCGGTGCCGGGGGCCGGGACCGCACTGTGCCTGGGCGGACCGGTCCGTTCGGCGCGCAAATCGCCTGGCCGGCCGCCCGCGATACCGTGGCACGGGTCGCGCCCACAGGCAATCGGAGCGGATTGCAAAATGCCGGGATTTTCCGCACATCTGCGCGCGGCCGGCCGCAAGGCAGCCCCGCTGCCAGGAAAGAGCGATCATGAAACCGTTGAACAGCATGCTGTCCGGCCTGCCGACGACCATCTTCACCGTGATGTCCGCCCTGGCGGCGCGGCATGATGCGATCAATCTGGGCCAGGGCTTCCCCGATACCGAAGGCCCGGCCGACCTGATCGAGGCCGCCGCCGCCGCCCTGCGCGACGGCCGCAACCAGTACCCGCCCCTGACCGGCGTGCCCGAACTGCGCGAGGCCGTGGCCCGCTCGAACGCCCGATTCTACGATCTCGCGATCGACCCGGCGAGCGAGGTGATCGTCACCTCCGGCGCCACCGAGGCCCTGGCGTCCTCGCTGATGGCCCTGCTCGATCCGGGCGACGAAATCGTGGTGCTGGAACCGCTCTACGACACTTACGTGCCGATGATCCGCGCGCTGGGCGCAATCCCCCGCCCGGTGCGCCTCACGCCCCCCGACTGGTCGCTGCCCCGCGCGGAGCTGGAGGCGGCCTTCGGGCCGCGCACCAAGGCGATCCTGCTCAATTCGCCGATGAACCCCACCGGCAAGGTCTTCACCCCGGACGAACTTGCGATCATCGCCGAGCTGGTGGCCCGGCACGATGTCTATGCGATCTGCGACGAGGTCTACGAACATCTCACCTTCGGCGCCCGCCACGTGCCGCTGATGACCCTGCCCGACATGCGCCCGCGCTGCGTGCGCATTGGCAGCGCGGGCAAGAGCTTCTCGCTGACCGGGTGGAAGGTCGGCTACATCACTGCTCCGGCCGCGATCGCCGGCTGCATCGCCAAGGCCCACCAGCTCCTCACCTTCACCACGCCCCCCAACCTGCAACGCGCCGTCGCCATGGGGCTGGACAAGGACACCGCGTATTTCGCCACCCTCGCGTCCGACATGCGGGCGAAGCGCGACCTGCTGTCCAACGGGCTGCGCGGCGTGGGGTTCGACGTCCTGCCCTGCGACGGCAGCTATTTCGTGGTGGCCGATATCCGCCCCACGGGCTTCGCGGGCGACGACGTGGCCTTCTGCCGCGCCATGACCGAACATTGCCGCGTAACCGCCATCCCGGTCTCGGCCTTCTACAGCACCGAGAACGCGCCGAACCATCTGGTGCGATTCGCCTTCTGCAAGCGCGAAGAGGTGCTGACCGAGGCCGTGTCGCGCCTGCGCGCCGGGCTGGCGGATCTGCGCGCCGCATAACCCCTCTGCGGCGGGGAGGGGATTTTTTCGTGCCTTCGTGCATGCTGGACGATTGACGGGGCGGAACCAGTTCTCTACATGACAGCCCGCTGTGTGGCGGACGTAGCTCAGTTGGTAGAGCGCCGGTTTGTGGTACCGGTGGTCGCGGGTTCGAGTCCCGTCGTTCGCCCCAGCGATTTCCCGCCATTGAAAATGACTCGCTTGGCTGCCACCGATGTCGTGGCCCTGTAGCTATGCGTCATATGCCTGGCGTCACACCCGTCATGACAGCGGAAGGTGTTGGCGGGCAGAACAGGGCACACCGGACCACAAGCGCGCCCTACAGCCCTTCCAGCACCTGCCGGTCGATGAATGGTTCAGGCACACGCGGAAGCTTCTGACGGCATTGCCGTATATGCGGGTATGCCGTATATGTGGAAACCCATGCACTCGGTCATCGAAACTCCGATCTTCACCCGGCGCGCCGATGCGCTCCTCACCACGGAAGAGCGGGCAGAACTGATCCGGATGCTGGCAGAGAACCCGCGAGTGGGCGACCTGATTCCCGGGTTGGGAGGCATCCGCAAGATGCGCTTTGCCGGGTCAGGGCGAGGAAAGCGGGGTGGCTATCGCGTCATCTGGTATGTCGCCAGCGAGCGGATGCCGGTCATGGCGCTGTTGCTCTACGGGAAGAACGAGCAGGCGGACCTGACGCCTGAACAGAAGAAATCCCTGGCAGCGATGGCCGAGCAGTTGAAGCGAATGGATAGAGGGGGGTGAGTGATATGGCAGATGTGACGAATATCGCAGACGAGCTGATCGCCTCCATGGGGCAGGCTGTCGAGATCGTGGCTGGGCGTATGGAGCCCGGTCGCGTATGGACGCCGCCAGAGATCGACGTTGCGGCCATTCGGGCACGGACAGGCCTGAGCCAGGCGCGATTTGCTGCCCGGTATGGCTTCACGACCGGGGCTGTTCGTGATTGGGAACAGAAGCGACGCCAGCCCGAGAAGGCGGCCAGGACGCTGTTGCTCCTGATCGACAGGGAGCCGAAGGCCGTGGCTCGGGTTTTGGAGGCTGTTTCAAAAGCCCCGCTGGCGGCGGCCTGACGGTGGTTTCCTGCGCTTCGCGGCGGGCAGCCATCAATGAGGATTGAGCCTTCTGACGGCATTTCTACCTGAGATTAGCTTGCCAGTTCGGTAGCCGATGGTCGCGGGTTCGAGGCCCGTCGTTCGCCCCAGCGGCTTCCCGAGCAAGGCTTTTTAAAGCAGACTCGGAAACACACTCAGCAAGACAAGATCAGCTCCTGAACAGCCGGCTCAACCCTTCTTCCAGCCCGATCGGCACCACTCCCAGTTCCCGTTCCATCGGCGCGATCTCGAACGCCTTGTCCTCCAGAAGCCGCCGGATTTCCGCCGTGCCCACGGACGGCAGGCCCGGCACCATCCGCGTGACCCAGGCGGCCGCCATCATCGCCGCCGCCGGCACCGGCAGCACCGGCCGCGGGCGCAGGCCCGACAGGCGCACCACCATGGCGGCAAAATCCCGATAGGACAGCGCGGTCCCGCCCGCGATCACCAGCGCATGCGGCCCGTCCCACGGCCGGGCCAAGGCGGCCAGCACGCTGCGCGTCACGTCGTCCTGATGGATCGGCTGCACCAGCGCGTGCCCGCCGCCGGGCAGGGGCGTGAGCGGCAGCCGGCGCAGCAATGCCGCCAGCCGGCGGACATTGTTCTCGCCCTGCGCGCCATAGATCATGGTGGGGTGCAGGATCACCCCGTTCCGCCCCGATTCCCTCAGCGCGGCCTCGCCGGCCAGCACGCCATTGCCATGCGCGTCGGGCCAGCGGGTGAATTTGCGCGTGCTGCCCAGGCAGACCAGCGTGGCCCCCTCCGGCATCGCCGCCAGCAGGGCCGGCACATGCCGCGCATGCGCGGTGCTGGCCACCCGTGTCGCCCCGGCCAATGCCCGGCGCAGCGCCTCCGGCGGCCCGGTCAGGTCGGCCAGCACGGGCGCGCCCGGCAGGCCGGTGGCCGCCCAGCGCGTGGCGTCGCGCACCACGGGGATGACGGGCACGCCCTGGCCCAGCAGGGCCCGACACAGCGCCAGCCCCGACCGGCCGGAGGCGCCGATGACATGGACCGGCCCATCGCCGGGGGCGGGGGAATGGGTCACGGCGTGCTGATCGACAGGCCCAGCATGCCGGCCGTCGACGGGTCGCCGGCCATCGACAGCGCCACGCCCAGCATCAGCACGCTGATCGGCCGGGGCGGCCGCAGCATCACGCGCAGCCGCTGGTCGGGCTGCACCAGGAAATGGCCCAGCGCCTGCATCGACGGGTCGGGCGACGCCGCCAGCGCGGCCTGCACCTGCTGGCGATAGGGTTCGGCGTCCACCTGCCGCGCACGGGCCAGCCCGTCCAGCACATGGCCGGCCAGCGAGCGGTCCTGCCAGTCGATGGTGGCGGAGACGATCCGTGCGGTCTCGGGCAGGTTGGCCGGGTCATCGACCGGGATCTGGTCCAGATCGGCCATGATGGTCATGTGGCCCATCTCCGGCGCATCGATATCCAGCGGATGCAGGGTCATCGTCCCGGCCTGGCGCTGGATGGTGCTGACGGCATGGATGCGGCCGGCAAAATGGTCATAGCCGATCACCCGCAGCAGCGACTGGTCCTGCGGCGGGGTGGGCCAGGCCGTCAGGTCGGTGATCGTGGTCTCCAGCTCGTCCTGGCTGGCGCTCGCCTCCTGCTCGGCCTCCAGATGCCCGATGCGCAGCAGCGGGCTGGCGGTATCGATGGTCAGCGCCGACACGTCGAACCGGCGGCGCCCGACCGTATGGATCAGATGCCCCGATTGCAGCAGGCTGGCGATCTGCCCGGCAAAATCCGGCCCGTCGATGCGCAGATGGCCGATCCCGATCCGGCGCGTCGGCGTCAGGCGGATCTGCACGGCCAGCGTATCCACATCCAGGTGCGAGGTCCGGCCCAGCCCGTAATCGCGGATGGTGGCGTGGGCAACGGTCAGGTCGGTCTGCCCGGCCGGCACGGCCACATGCAGGTCCGTCAGCTGCGCCGAATCCAGCGTCAGTGAGTCCAGGCGCGGCGGGGTGGGGGCGCGGAACAGGTCGGGGCCGGTATTGGGCAGCACCAGCCCCTTCAGCACCAGCGACGCGATCGAGGCCGTGGCCCCCGGCTCCATGATCTGCACCTGCCGCAGCGTCAGGGTGCCGATATGCTGGCCATCGATCGTGTTGCCGGTCACCCGGCCCACGATCGCTTCCGAGGCCGTCAGGGTCAGCGCCGGGTTGCGATAGGTCACGGCCGTCAGCCGCGCTCCGCGCGCCAGGATGCGCGGGGCGGCCGTGGCATAGGTGAAGCTGGCACCCGGCCCGATCGCCGCCCGCAGGTCGGCAATGGCTGATTCCATTTGGCTCTGGGCCAGATGCCGCAGGCCCAACCCTCCCACGACCACGATGATCAGCAGCAGGATAAGGGCGGAAGTCAGCTTTTTCACGTATGGGTTACCCGTCTATGGCCGGTGCGACAGCTATAACATTCCCATGGGGATGGGCAATCTCCGCATGAAGGCCGGAATGTGGTATGTGGATACCACCCGGCTAGTTCCCCGAAAAATCGGCGCAAAACCCGTTTTTGGCTTGACGCGATGGCCGCCTGCGCGGATAACGCGCCACCCGTTACCGCTCCTATCATCAGACGGAACACAAACAGATGAAGACCACCCTCTCGCTGAAGCCCGCAGAGGTGACGCGAGACTGGATCCTGATCGACGCCGAAGGCCTCGTTCTGGGACGTCTCGCCGCCATTATCGCCCAGCGCCTGCGCGGCAAGCATAAGCCGCAGTTCACCCCGCACGTCGATTGCGGCGACAACATCGTCGTGATCAACGCCGAGAAGATCAGCCTGACCGGCAACAAGGTCGGCCAGAAGCTGTTCCACTACCACACCGGCTATCCGGGTGGCATCAAGCAGCGCACCATCACCCAGCGGCTGGAGGGCAAGAACCCCGGCCATGTGGTGGAGAAGGCGGTCGAGCGCATGATCACCCGCGGCCCGCTGCAGCGCGCGCAGATGAAGCACCTGTATGTCTATGCAGGCGCCGAGCATCCGCACGCCGGCCAGCAGCCCAAGACGCTCGACGTCGCGGCGCTGAACCGCAAGAACACCATCAACACCCAGAAGATCGGGGCCTGACACCATGTCCGAAACCCAAGAGCGTACAGGCACGCTGGCCGACCTGAAGGGTGCCGTCGCGACTGGCCAGGTCGTCTCCACGCAGGACGCCCCGGTCTACGAAGCCAAGCGCGATGCGCAGGGCCGCTCCTACGCCACCGGCCGCCGCAAGGACGCGGTTGCCCGCGTGTGGATCAAGCCGGGCAAGGGCGACATCACCGTCAACGGCCGTCCGGTCGGGACCTATTTCGCCCGTCCGGTGCTGCGGATGCTGATCACCCAGCCGTTCCTGGTGGCCGACCGCTACAACCAGTTCGACGTCTACTGCACGGTCACGGGCGGCGGTCTGTCCGGCCAGGCCGGCGCGGTCCGTCACGGCATCAGCCGCGCGCTGACGCATTACGAGCCCACGCTGCGCGGCATCCTGAAGGCCGCCGGCTTCCTGACCCGCGACTCGCGCGTTGTCGAGCGCAAGAAGTACGGCCGCGCCAAGGCTCGCCGTTCCTTCCAGTTCAGCAAGCGCTGATTGCCCTTCTGGCCGGCGGCGCGGCAACGCGCCCCGGCAGGCGGACATCAAACGGGGGATATCCGGCCCTTGCGGCCGGGTATCCCCCGTTTTTTTATGCCCGTACCGTCTGCCGGCATGGCAGCTTTCGCCGCGCGGGCGGTAGCCGGTTCGTCCGCCACGCGGTTACGATGATCTTTCAACGCCCTGTCGCATGACACGACCCGCGAGATCATCCATGCTGCGCATCCCCCGCGTCTTCCGGTCGCTGCGAAACGTCAATTACCGGATCTGGGCCGTCGGCGCCTTCGTCTCCAATGTCGGCACCTGGGTGCAGCGCACGGCGCAGGACTGGCTGGTCCTGACCGAGCTGACGCATCATGACGCCTCCGCCGTCGGGCTGGTCATGGCCCTTCAGTTCGGGCCGCAGATGCTCCTGCTGCCCTGGACGGGCTTCGCCGCCGATCATTTCAACCAGCGCCGGCTCCTCATGGTCACCCAGGCGGCGATGGGCATCCTCGCCCTGGCGCTGGGCGCGCTGACGGTCAGCGGCATCGTCCAGCTCTGGCACGTCTATGTCTTCGCCTTCCTGTTCGGCTGCGCCGCCGCGTTCGACGCGCCGGTCCGCCAGACCTTCGTGGCCGAACTGGTGGGGGAGAGGGACCTGCACAATGCCGTGGCGCTCAACTCCACCTCGTTCAACGCCGCCCGCCTGATCGGCCCTGCCGTGTCGGGGCTGGTGATCGCCGCAACCGGCACCGGCTGGGCCTTCCTGATCAACGGGGCCTCCTTCGTGGGGGTCCTGATTTCCCTGGCTACGCTGCGCGTCGCCGCCCTGCGCCCGAATGCCCGCGCCCACCGCAGGAAGGGCAATTTCATCGCGGGGTTCCGCTATGCGTGGGGCCGCCCGGACCTCCGCGCGATCCTGGTCATGCTGTTCCTGATCGGCACATTCGGCCTCAACTTCCCGATCTTCATCTCCACCATGGCCGTCACCGTCTTTCATGCCGGTGCCCGGGGCTATGGTGTCCTGTCCTCCATCATGGCGCTGGGCTCGATGGCGGGCGCCTTTCTCGGCGCCGTCCGCACGGCGCCGCGTTTCGAGTCTCTGCTGACCGGCGCCGGCGTCTTCGGGCTCGGCTGCGCGCTGGCCGCCATCGCGCCGGGCTACTGGTCCTTCGCCGCCGCCCTCGTCATCATCGGCGTGGCGGCGCTGACCGTCACCAACACGAGCAACAGCCTGGTGCAGCTTTCCACCCCGCCCGAAATGCGCGGCCGGGTCATGGCGCTGCGCGTCGGCGTGGTCCTCGGCGGCACACCGATCGGGGCGCCGATCGTCGGCTGGGTCGCCAACAGTTTCGGCCCGCGCTGGGCGCTGGCCGTCGGCGCGGCGGCCGGGCTGGCCTCGGCACTCGTCGCCCTGCTCACCCTGCCACGGCGCGAAACGCGCGCGCCATCCTGAGCGGGCATCCGGTTTTCAAAACCTGCCGCGCATTCAGGGGGCGGGGAGTGCCGGTCGCTGCTTGATGGACATCTATACGTTGCTGACACACGTAACCTCGATAACGAAGGCTATCCCATTGATGGCCCGATGCGCAGCATCGGGACGACCGGACGTTCCTGATTTCCTCCTTCCCAGCGTGTCCGCCCATAGTTCTGTGGCGTTTCGCATGCTGATTGACTATGATTGGATTCGATTAAAACCGGAGGACCTCCATGGGACAAGCACCGGAGACCCGCGTGATCACCGCGCATGTGCCAGCCGCGCTCGCCGAGCAGGTCGATCAGATCGCCCACCGGCTCGAACGCTCGCGGGGCTGGATCGTCAAACAGGCGCTAAGCGCCTATCTGGCGCAGGAAGAAGAACGCGACCGCCTGACCCGTGAAGCCCTCGCGGACGTGGATGCCGGGCGTGTCATCGACCACAGCGCCATGCGGGCCTGGGCCGACAGCCTCTCCACGGACCGGCCTTTGCCCTTGCCCATCGTACGATAAATGGACATCCGATGGGCAGGCAAAGCGGCGGGTGACGTCACGCGCCTGCATGATTTTCTTACCCTTTATAATCCGGCGGTGGCGGCGCGAAACGTGCAGGCCCTCATCGCCGCTCCCGAACGTCTGATCGCCTTCCCACGGATCGGCGAAAGCCTGGCGCAATACGATCACCGAGAGGTCCGGCGTCTCCTGATCGGCGACTATGAAGTGCGTTATGAAATCGCCGGGGACAGCATTTACATTCTCCGTATCTGGCACAGCCGCGAGCAACGTCAGGACGACTGAAACCCGTCTTTCATGCGACGGTCTGTCATCCTGTTCCATATGATTTGCGCGGGCTTTTTTGTGCCCCTAATCCGGAAGATTAGGGCAATTTGATTCAGGCAAAGATTGAGATGGGCGTATTCGCGCGTAACGCTTAATTTCCCAGCCGCCGCCACTCCGAAATTGCCGCAGTTCCATCGCCTGTGGATGAAGCAGGCACCTGGTAACTGAGTCGATCACCTTCCAACATATAGTCCCGCACCTGCCGCTTTCCTTCCCAATTCGGGAATACCGCACGCTCGACGTCAAAAATGATATGATGATGCACCGTGTCGAGCATGACATGTCCGTAATGCACGCTGTTACGCATCATCGCGTCGCGAAACTCGGCCTCCGTTCCGGTCGCCTTGTTGCCTGATACGAAGTTCATGCCAGGAACACGGTAGATTTCGATGACATAGCGCCCCGCACCGTCGACCATCATGCGACCTTGCGGGTGCTCGCCGAAACCGTGAACCCGGTGTCCGTCAGCATAAAGGGTGTCGGCGGCAGTTAGCTCCCAAGTGCCGGTGAGTGATGGCATGGGCGTGGCTAGCGCACTTCCGGGCAACAGAGACATAGCCAGCAGAACGGCCGAACGACAATGCAGATGCGTTTTCATTCCAAGAATCCTCCAAAAGAAGTTAGTTCGCGATACGCAGCAGAGTTTTGCCGCTGGTCCGCCGCGCTTCGAGGTCGCGATGAGCCTGCGCCGCGTCCGCAAGCGAGTATTTGTGGGTGATCAGGGGGCGCAGGCTACCGTTGCGAACCCATCCGAACAGGCGATCCACTCGTTCCTGCAAATCGTTCGCCGTGGGAATGAAATCGCCGATCAGAGGGCGCGTCAGAGTGAGCGAGCCGTGCCGCGCCAACAGCATCGGATCGACGGGCGCGACCTTGCCGCTGGCATGGCCGTATAATACAATTGTGCCGCGACGGCGCAGCGATGCCAGGCTCGCCGCCCATGTCGCCTGTCCGACAGAATCATAAACGACGTCCACGCCGTCCGGGTACACGCCTCGTACCGCCGCAGCGACGTCCTCGTGATCGTAACGAACGATTTGACGCGCCCCGGCATCACGGGCCAGAGCAGCCTTCGCGTCCGACGATACAGTCCCGATCACCGCCACGCCCTTCGCGGCCAGCAATTGTGTCAATAACAGCCCGACGCCACCTGCGGCTGCATGCACGAGCGCCACATCTCCTGCCCGCGCGCAATAGCTGTCCTCGATTAGATAATGTGCGGTTATGCCCTGCAACAGAAGTGCGGCCGCCACATCGTCCGAAATGTCGTCCGGCACTGCGACAAGCCGGTGATCGGGCACGACGGCCAATTCCGCGTAGGCACCAGGGTATCCGGCCCAGGCCACTCGCGTTCCGACGGAAAACCGTGCCGAGCGTTCGATCGCGCCGAAACCTTCCGAGCCTGGTATGAAGGGCAATTGCACCTTCGTCACGCCGCTCCGCTGATAGATCTCCGTGTAATTGAGTCCCGCGTAATACAAGCGGACGAGCGACTGTCCCTCACCCGGTTCCGGAGGCGATACATCTTCGAGAATGAGCGCGTCCGGACCGCCAAATTCATGAACCCGAATGGCACGCATGGAAGTCCTCCGTGTTGATGGAACCGATTCCTACCGCCTATGAACAGTTTCGAATAACGCGTTATTCCGAATTGCCGATGAAGGAAATACGAACGATGGCGCGCATCAATCTTGATATGGACGTGCTGCGTACTTTCGTCACCGCCCAGGATCTGGGCGGCTTCAACCGTGCTGCTGTCCATCTCGGTCGTTCGCAATCCGCTATCAGCCAGCAGATGCGCAAGCTGGAAGATCAGACCGGCCAACCAGTCTTCAAACGCGAGGGACGCGGCACCATCCTGACCGGGCAGGGCGAGCGCCTGCTATCCTATGCGCGGCGAATCCTGGAGCTGAACGACGAAACGCTGGAAGCAGTGAACGGCTTTTCCATTTCGGGCAGCGTACGCTTCGGCCTGCCCGGGGATTTTTCGGAATCCTGGCTGCCGGCGCTTCTGGGCATCTTCAAGCGCGCCCACCCCGGCGTGTTGATCGAAGTCTTTGTCGAGCGCAATGGGCTGCTGTTCGAGCAACTGGATCAGGGAGCCTTGGATTTCGTGCTGGCCTTCGGCGGCGGTGGTCGGCCGGATGCCTTACCGCTTGCAATCCTTCCGACGGTCTGGATCGGTCCCTCTCCTGATATAATTCTGGCGTTGACGCCAGAGGCGCCGATCGACCTCGCCCTCTACGGTCATCCATGCCGCTTTCGACGCACCGGACTGGAACTGCTCGACAAGGCGGGAACGCCATGGCGCGTGACTTTTACCAGTCGCAGCCTTCAAGGCTTATGGGCCGCGACAGGTGCGGGATTGGGATTGACCTTCCGTACTCCAGTCGGACTTCCCAATCATTTATCCGTCCTACCGGATCGACCTGGGCTGCCTCGTGGGCCCGGGATTGAAGTTTGCCTGCATGATGGTTGCCGCCCCTTGTCTCCTGCTCGAAAGGAGTTCCGAGACGCCGTCATGGAAACCACACAGGAACATCTACGCCCTATCCGTCTCTGATCGAGGTGACGGCCTTTATTCAGAGACTCATGACCGCAGAGAGAGCATGACGGAAACCCGCCATGTCGTTAGCTGATCCAACGGTAATACGTGATCGCGTCGGCCATATCGGCCAGCTTCGCCCGACCATAATCCCTTGCTGTGCCATCGCAGCCACGAATTCAGCGCCGGGCCGCCTGACATCAAGGAGGAAACAGTTCGAGTCTGACGGAATATAGTCGACACCATGGTCGCGCAAAAACGCGAACGTCTCGTCCCGTGCCAACATATTGGCCTCTTTCCTGCCGGGAACGAGAGCGTTCTGCTGTAAGCTCGCCGTTCCGGCCACCACCGCGTTCATCGACAGGAAGAGTGGACTATCGGGGAATCCATAGGGCAGTAATCGCTCGATGAGATCTGGACGCCCGATCGTGAAGCCCAGCCGCATCCCCGCCATTCCGTATATTTTTGAGAATGTGCGTAACACTATAATATCATGTCCCTGTTCAACTAACGGAATGCAGGACTCTGCGTCGGAAAACTCGATATAAGCCTCGTCGACCAAAACAACGGCATCGCGTGGCTTGTGCTTCAACAGCCATACGATATCCTCGTACGGCGTCAGAGTACCCGTTGGATTGTTGGGATTGCAGATAAAATAGAGACCTGCATGCGGATTGGCCGCGCGCATCGACTTCACATCGTGCGCATAGTCTTGTGTGAGAGGAACCTTATGGACCGGCGCCCTCGTCAGAGGCGCGGATTGGAAGATAAGTTCCCATGAGGGATCGGCCATGACCAACCCTCGCATAGGTCCGGTAAATGCCACGATCGCGCGAAAGGCCGGGTCACTTGATCCGCTCCATGCCTTGATGAAATATGGAGCAATGCCGTAACGTTTCGACGCAGCTTGTCCCAGCAGCGACAATTCATCTCCATGCGGCCAATAATGCTGGAGATGAGGCGTGATGGCGTCTGATACCCGGATGGCTTCGCTGCATGGTCCAGTAGGGCTGGTGTTTTGACTGAGTATCACAGCATATCGCCCCGACGACTGCTGTACACCAGATTCCTTTGCTTGGACGCCAGTTATCAGTCGGGTGGCAAGCAAGGACGTTGCCACTGTCGCCATCCTACCGAGACGCCGACGCGTCGATAAAAACGGACCTGATGCCATCATAGTCTCCACACACATACCGGGAGACTCTGTCATGAAATAATGGAGAAAAATAATTCGTTATGCTGAACGGTCTTTATTTGTTTTCCTGAATATTATAATTTTCCATGCAAAAATCATGCGGTTCGTCCTTCGTCGACCAATTGCCGGCAAGGCACAAATGCCGCCCTAATAGCGAAATCTGGATGGTCAGCGAGTCATGCCAAAAGGGATTGCGAGAGCACGAATTCGCCCCCGGTAAAATCCACCTCCGGTCGTGACAGCAGGATCGCGAGCTGGATCGGGAAGACCTGCGCACCGTACAAATCCTGATGCAGGCAGTTATAATCCTCCGGCCCGCGCTGCGCGCTGGCCGTCGGCGCGGCGGCGGGGCTGGCCTCGGCACTCGTCGCCCTGCCACGGCACGAAACGCGCGCGCCATCCTGAGCCCGCGCGCCCGGTTTCAGACCATCGCTACAGCGCAAGCGCCCCGACAGAATCCTTTGCCTTCCGCACCGCATCGGGCGCCAGGGCCGGAATGTTCATGCCCTCGACCCGAACAACCTGCACATCCGCGATGCCGATAAAGCCCAGGATCTGACGCAGATACGGCTCGACGAAATCCCACGGTCGCCACGGCCCCTCCGTAAAGACGCCACCGGACGCGATGACCAGGATCGCCTTCCTCCCCTTCGCCAGACCATCGACACCATCCGGGCCATATCGAAACGTCCGGCCCGGCCGCACGACCAGGTCGATCCAGGCCTTGAGCGCCGATGGAATGCCAAAATTCCACATGGGCGTCGCGATCACCAGCAGATCGGACGCCAGAAGCTCGTCGGTTAATCGGTCGGACAGGCGGGCATACTCTTCCAACCGTGCCGCTTCCGCCGGGTCCGGCGTCGCAATGGCCCGCAGCGTGGTCCCATCCAGATGCGGCAGATGCGCGGCCGCCAGATCCCGCCGCACCAGCCGCGCCGACGGATAAAGATCGCCAAGCCGGGCCGCGAGCGCATCGACAACCGCCCGGCTGGCCGATTCCTGCCCCCTCGGGCTGATCTCGACCATGAGAACCTGCTTCATGGCCTCACGCCCCCCGCTTCGCCGTCAGGGCGGTCCAGGCCGCGAGCGAGTCCATATAATCGCGCCAATGCACGATCTTGCGGTTCTCGATCCTGATGATCGAGCAGAACCGGTTGTCATATTGCACGCCGCTCGCAAGGATCGTGCCGTGGACTTCATATTCCACAATAAGGACGGCGCCGTCATCCGCCCTGTGTACCACCAGCCGGTCGGCGGAACGCAGCACGATGGCGCTGACATAGCCCTTGAAAGCCGCCATCAGGTCGGCCCGCCCCGTGATGACGCGCGGCCAGCCGGGCACGTCATAGAGCACTTCATAGATCGTCTCGTCGGTGACGACGTCAAAGAAATGCGCGCCATCGACCAGCGCGCCGAGCGCGTTGCGGACGAGATCGAAATAAGGGGCGGCACGTTGGTAGGCTGCGTAATCCCGATCTGGCATCTGGATCTCTCCACGGTTCGCGATATTGCTTACGGAACGAGAGTTCCATATAGAGCGTAAGCCTGTTCAGTATAAGAAGGCACTTTTACGTCAGTCACTTACGTCGAGGTAAGTTATGGGAAAACCAACCCGGACCAAACAGCTCGACCCGGCGGCCGTCTGCCGCAGCTCGGACCCGATGGCAGTCCGGGAACTGCTGACGAAGGTGGGCGACAAATGGACGATCTTCATCGTCCTGTCGCTCGACCTCCTGGGCGGCCGCGCCCGGTTTTCCGAGCTGGAACGCGCGGTCCCGGGCATCTCGCAACGGATGCTCTCCTCCACCCTCAAGACGCTCGAACGCGACGGAATGGTCACCCGCGAGCTCTTCCCCGAAGTCCCCCCGCGCGTCGAATACGAAATGACCGATCTCGGCCGAAGCCTGCTGCGCCCAACGCAGGGGCTGGTCGATTGGGTCAAGGAAAACTGGCAGCAGGTGCGGGACGCGCAATCACGATACGACGAACGATAACCCCGCGCCCGTCACGACGGTCAGCCGCTTGCACCGGTCACAGGTGGCCGATCCGGGGCAGCCACAAAGCCAGCGCCACAAGCGTGACCAGCAGCACGGGCGGCGTGATCGCCAGCCCCACTTTCATATACTGCCCCCATGTGACCCGATGCTTCTTGGACGCCAGCACATGCAGCCACAGCAGCGTGGCAAGACTGCCGATCGGCGTGAATTTGGGGCCGAGATCGCAGCCGATGACATTGGCATAGACCATCAGTTCGCGCGTCAGCGGCGTGATGTCCTGCGCCTGCTGGATCGCCAGCGCGCCCACCAGCACGCTCGGCATGTTGTTCATGACCGACGACAGAATGGCCGCCAGAAAGCCGGTGCCGATCGCGGCGGCAAAAATCCCCCGATGGCCAAGCCAGACCAGCGCCGCCGCCAGATGATCGGTCAGCCCGGCATTGCGCAGCCCATAAACCACCAGATACATGCCCAGCGAGAAGATCACGATCTGCCACGGGGCGCCACGCAGCACGCGGCCGACGGGTATGACCCGTCCATATCCCGCGACCAGCAGCAGCAGCCCGGCGGCCAGGCAGGCCACGATACAGACCGGGATATGGAACGGCGCCGTCAGGAAATAGGCCGCCAGAACCAGCGCCAGCAGCGGAAAAGCCGCCCGGAACACATGCCGGTCCCGAATGGCCGTGGCCGGCGCGGGCAGTTCGGCGACGGGATAGGCCGCCGGCACCTGCCGCCGGTACCATAGCCACAACATGCCAAGCGTCGCCCCCAGCGCCACCAGATCGACCGGGACCATGATCGCGGCATAGCGATCGAACGCGATGCCAAAGAAATTGGCGCTGACGATGTTCACCAGGTTGGAAATCACCAGCGGAAGGCTGGTCGTATCCGCGACAAAGCCGGTCGCGATGATAAAGGCCAGGGCCGCGCCATGGCTCAGGCGCAACTGCGTCAGGATGGCAATGACAATGGGCGTCAGCAGCAGCGCCGCGCCATCATTGGCAAACACGGCCGCAATCGCCGCCCCCAGCAGTACGATCAGCGGAAACAGCCTCCGGCCCCGCCCTTTGCCCCAGCGCACCACATGCAGGGCGGCCCAGTGGAAGAACCCAGCCTCGTCCAGCAACAGCGAGATGACGATCAGCGCAATGAAGGTAAAGGTTGCGTCCCAGACAATGTGCCAGACCACCGGAATATCGTGCCAGTGGATCACGCCTGCCGCCAGGGCAACAGTGGCACCGGCCATCGCACTCCAGCCGATGCCCAGCCCCCTCGGCTGCCAGATGACGAAAACCAGCGTGGCAATGAAAATGGCAAGGGCCAGCATCAGACGATCCGCTTTCCGGCTTCATCCACAATCTTCTCGCCATCCTCCTTGGCAAAGGCGCCCGTCTGCGGCGCGGGAAGAAGGTCCAGAACCTTCTCGGACGGGCGGCAGAGTGCCGCACCCAGCGGGGTGACGACGATGGGCCGGTTGATCAGGATCGGATGCGCCATCATGGCGTCGATCAGGTCATCATCCGTCACGGCCGGGTTATCGAGACCCAGTTCGTGAAAGGGCGTGCCCTTCTCCCGCAGGATCGCGCGCACCGGAACCCCCATGCGGCCGATCAGATCGACCAGTTCGGCCCGGCTCGGCGGCGTCTTCAGATATTCGATAATCCGGGGCTCCTCGCCACTGTTGCGGATCATCGCCAGCACATTGCGCGACGTGCCGCAGGCCGGATTGTGATAGATCGTGATGGTCATGTGCATGTCTCCAGAGTCGGGCAGCAGGCGGACAGGGTCGCGACCAGGGGCGCGCAGAGTTCGGGACTGCCCGCACAGCAATCCCTGACCAGGAAGAGCATCAGCTCCCGCAGGCGCGGCAGACACGCGCGATAGACGATCAGGCGGCTATGGCGCTGCGACGTCAGCAGCCCGGCACGGGTCAGGGCCGCAAGATGGGCCGAAACCGTGTTCTGCGGCACATCGAGATGCCGCGCGACATCCCCGGCCGGCAACCCGTCCGGCTCATGGCGCACCAGCAGGCGGAATATCTCCAGTCGCGTGGCTTGCGCCAGCGCGCTCAGGGCAAGCAGGGCCGATTCGGTATCCATATATCCTTATTCATGGATATATGGTGCCCCGTCAACGCCATTTCGCCCCTCAAAGCCTGACCGGAAATGTGGGCTGGCGAGCGAGAGCGGCCCGCAAGGGTCGCGTCCGGCGTGTGTTTCCGAGCATCGGAGCGGAGTGGCCTTGATGGCCATGAGCACCGAAGCACAGGAAATGCGCGTCGGATCGCCGCCAGCGCGCATTTCCGGTCAGGCTCTCACGCCGCATCATGGAAGATAACCCCCAGCGCATGCCGGCTCCCGCTCCGGATACGGCTGACCCCATGGCGCAGGGTCACGCGATAATCGCCACGCAGGCCCCTTCGGGGGCGTTGATTGACGGCAAACAGCACGCCGTCTCCCTGTTGGAGCGGCACGACCTCCACACGCGACTGCATGCGCGGCCGCTGCTCCGTCAGCACGAATTCGCCCCCGGTAAAATCCGCCTGCGGGCGTGACAGCAGGATCGCGAGCTGGATCGGGAAGACCTGCGCCCCGTACAGATCCTGATGCAGGCAATTATAATCCTCCGGCCCGTAACGGAGCAGCAGCGGAGTGGGCCGGGTCTGTCCAGCCGCATGGCAGCGGGCGAGGAAGGAGGGATGATCATCGGGAAAGCACGCAGCCTGCCCCATCCGTTCGCACCACCGGTTCGCAATCGGCGCCAGATAAGGATACAGCCCCGCCCGCATCTCCGCGACCAGCGGCGGCAGCGGGTAGGAGAAATAGCGATATTCCCCCCGCCCGAACCCATGCCGCGCCATGACGACCCGGCTGCGAAACCCGCTCCCGGCGTCATAAAACCCGGAGATGGACCGGCACTGCGCCGCATCCAGCAATCCGGGCAGCAGGGCCCAGCCATCCTCGTCCAGCCCCCGGGCCAGCCCGCTCCAGTCCAGTTCGGAAAACATGCCAGGACCCATCAGGATTTTTCCCGCGCCAGCAGGCTTTCCTTGCGCGCCACACCCCAGCGATATCCCGAAAGTGCGCCATCATGGCGAATGACGCGATGGCACGGTATGGCAACGGCCAGGGCATTGGCGCCGCAGGCATTCGCCACCGCACGCACCGCGGCGGGCGCACCGATCCGGCGCGCGATCTCGGTATAGGTCACGGTGCTGCCGGCAGGAATCTCCCGCAGGGCGTTCCACACGCGCTGCTGAAACACCGTGCCGCGAATATCCACCGGCAGCGCCAGGCCGATACGCGGCGCCTCGACAAACCCGACCACCTGCGCGACCAGATTCTCATAGTCACGATCCCCACCGACCAGCTCCGCACGCGGAAAACGATCCTGAAGATCGCGCACCAGCCCATCCGGATCATCCCCCAGAAGAATGGCGACAATCCCCCGGTCGCTCGACGCCACCAGGATTGCCCCCAGCGAACAATCGCCGACGGCAAAGCGCAGCCGCTCGGCCTGTGCCCCCGCGCGCAGCGATCGCGGCTTCATGCCCAGCAGCCCGTCGGCCTTTTCATAAAAGCGGCTGCTGGACCCATATCCGGCGGCATAGATCGCCTCCGTCACACTCGGCGCGGCGCGCAGGGCCTCGCGCAGGCGCCCGCTGCGGCAGGCCTCGGCATATTGGCGCGGCGAAAGCCCGGTCGCCTTCGTGAAGACACGCTGAAAATGGCCCGGGCTCAGCCCGATTGCCGCCGCCAGCGCGGCCAGCGTCGGCGGCGCATCGCTGGCCTCGATCAGACGGCACGCCCGGACGATGCGCGCATCACGCCCGGCCCCGGATGACGCCGCATCCGGGTCGCAGCGCCGGCAGGGGCGGGCGCCCGCCGCCCGGGCCCCCGCGATCGTGTCGTGAATCCGCGTATTCTCCGGCCGCGCCAGCCGGGAAGGGCAGGAGGGCCGGCAATAGACATGCGTGCTGGTCACGGAATACCAGAACAGGCCATCCGCACTCCTGTCCCGATCGACGATCCTGCTCCAGCGCGGATCGCACTCGGTGCGCCCGGCCTCCGTCGCCATGATGTGTCCCCCGCAATACCGGCCGCCGCGCGCAGACGGTGAAGAGGTCGCATCATATCGATTATCCGCCCCCACCGGGGCAGCGATCATGCAGCCGGCCGACCCGGCATGGAAGAGAGGGTGCGACATGGCCGCCTCCGATCAGTTGCGATGCCCCCGACCGTATCCGCACCCCCGACGCCGCACACTCCGAACCATGCGATCAAATTCGCGGGGCCCGTCAACAAATGGGGTCAAGGGGCCGACTGGCCCCTTGCGGGTCGAGGGCAGCGCCCCATAGGCGCGAAGTTAATATTTTCTGAGGTCTTGAGCTTGTGAGCTTCGCTTTCTGACGGGTTGTGCCTGTCTTCGTCGAAAGCGCTGGATGACGTCATGTCTGTC
>NZ_JABEQE010000018.1 GCF_014174375.1 Gluconacetobacter asukensis | reverse complement strand
GACAACCAACGACCATTCTTCGTCTGATACGTCAGAGGGATACGGCTTCCGAACTTGCGTCATTCAGCATTACTGAACCAATCACGCACGAAAGTACATAACACCCTCTAGACGCTCACGCGGTCGCGCAACCGCATATGATTCGGAGCAAATGCCTACCCAGCAGGCCGCTGACAGGCCGGTTCAGATATCCCGGCAAAGCAGTCCATGCTTGCAGGACAAAGCGCCTCGCGGATCACCCCAACCATGCTATTGCCCGGCGGGCGGCCTGCATGGTCTGTTCGCGCGTGTTATAGTTTACAACTGAGTAGTAGCTGACGGGCGTCCAACGTCCTTCATCTTCCGGATCGCGCCGAAACTCCTCGAAGCCGAATGTGCCATCTGGCCGGGTGACCGATGCATCGAGTACGGCCAGCGCGCTACGACAGGCTCAGGCAGCCTATGCGCAGAGTCATGCCCAGGCCCTGACCAATGCCGTGGCCCTTGCATTCGTGACAGGATCACTCACGGGCACGCCTTGAATTTCCGAATAGAGTATGCTGGGGCATTATATCGATCAGACCGGTTGACCTGCTGCGCCATGGTCAGGACGGTTTTCGACCGCTGATCGTCCCATCTTACCGGGTGATGGATCGGGCTGTCTGACCGAATAGGATTTTCTTCCCCTCTTCCGTCACGCTGGGCCGCGCCGACAGGTCTTTCCCTTTTTCGTAGGCCCGTATCGTTGCCGGGCGCGCGGCAATGTTTTCAAACCAGCGCTTCAGGTTCGGAAACTCCTCAAGGTTCTGCTGCTGGCGCTGCCACGGCACGACCCATGGATAGCTGGCCATATCCGCAATGCTGTAATCGGCACCGCCGAGGAATGGCACCCGCGCCAGACGCCGGTCCATCACGCCATACAGACGGTTGGTTTCGTTAACATAGCGTGTGATGGCGTAGGGAATTTTCTCCGGCGCATACTGTCCGAAATGATGGTTCTGCCCCGCCATCGGTCCCAGACCGCCGACCTGCCAGAACAGCCATTCGGTGACTGCCGTGCGGCCCCGGATATCCTCAGGCAGAAACCGACCCGTTTTTTCTGCGAGGTAGAGGAGGATTGCCCCTGATTCAAAAATGCTGATGGCCTCACCGCCGTCTTTTGGGTTCCGGTCAATGATCGCGGGCATGCGGTTATTGGGAGAAATGGCCAGAAATTCCGGCCGGAACTGATCCCCCGCACTGATATCAACAGGATGAATAGTGTAATCCAGCCCCGCTTCTTCCAGAAACAGCGTGATCTTGTGACCGTTCGGGGTCGGCCAGTAGAAAAGATCGATCATGGAACGCGTCCTTTCTCAGAGGGTCGTCGGCTTCAACACGTCAGACAGCCAGATGTTCAGATCCCGGATTTCGGCCTCGATGATTGTATGATCCATGGGATAGGTCCGCCAGGTTATGTCATATCCCCAGCCAGCTAGATGACGGCGCGCTGCGTCAGCAAGGGCCAGCGGAACAATGCCGTCCCGTGTTCCATGTCCCATGAAGATCGGTGTGGCGCGGCTTGCGGCAGTACGTTCCCGGCCGGTTGCGGGTGCCAGGGGCAGATAACCCGACAGATCGGCGATCCCGGCCAAAGGACACGAATAGCGCAGGCCGGTCATCAGCGACATTGCGCCGCCCTGCGAAAACCCGCCAATCACAATGCGCTCCGGCACCATTCCCCGCTCGATTTCCTGATCGATCAGTTGCGTGAAATACGCCGCTGCTTCCTTCAGTCCGGCCTCATCCTCCCGCGCCACGAAATTCTGGTCCAGCAGATCATACCAGGCCGGCATCCGCTCGCCCCCACAGACGGAAACCGACCTGACCGGTGCATTGGGCAGGACAAAACGCACGGCACCAACTGCGCTCAGATCCAGCGCCTGCGCCACGGGCCGGAACGTCTCGCCGCTGGCTCCAAGTCCGTGAATGAGAATGATGGTAGCCACCGGATCGGGGCCGGTCGCAAATTCCAGCGGGACGCGGGATGTCATCATGATGGCTGCTCCTCCTGTATCGCCCGTACCCGGTCACAGCGACGTGACCGCAGGCTTGATAGAGACCATGATACGAATACATACGTATTGATCGCAAGCGTCATGGAGGCTGTCATGAAACTCGAAATCTGGTCCGACTATGCCTGCCCCTACTGTTATATCGGCAAGCGGTTTCTCGAAGCCGCCCTGGCCGAATTCGAACATGCCCGCGAAGTCGAGATCGTCTTCCGGGCCTTCGAACTCGATCCGACCTCGGGTCCGGCAGTGACCACCACAACACTCGACCGCATCATGCGGAAATACGGCAAAAGCCGGAGCGACGCCCGGGCCAGGATCGACCACATCACGTCCATGGGCGAGCGATGCGGTCTCGACATGCGCTATGCCTCGGTCCGCTACACCAACACCTTCGACGCACACCGACTGACCAAATTCGCCGAACAGCACGAACGCGGCGCGGACATGACGGAGCGGCTGTTCCGGGCCTATTTCACCGACAACTCCCCCCTCGCCGACCATGACATACTTGTCGGCCTTGCGCAGGATGTCGGTCTTGATGGCGACGCCGTGCGCGCTACGCTGACGGGCAGCGACTTCGCCGAAGATGTCAGGCGTGATGAAACCCGTGCGTCACAGGCGGGCGTTCATGGAGTGCCCTTCTTTGT
This sequence comes from Gluconacetobacter asukensis, assembly GCF_014174375.1. Classification (GTDB taxonomy): domain Bacteria; phylum Pseudomonadota; class Alphaproteobacteria; order Acetobacterales; family Acetobacteraceae; genus Gluconacetobacter; species Gluconacetobacter asukensis. The sequence goes on along the minus strand of NZ_JABEQE010000018.1, from coordinate 70,544 downwards.
CTTCGACGGCGCCTACGCTCTTTCAGGCGCTCAGCCGAAAGCACAATTGCTGGCCGCCCTGCGCCAGTCATGGAACGAGGCACGTAAAACAGTGTCCGAGAATCCTACCACCGGTATGACCTGCGACAGCACGGGATGCGTCATCCCCCCTTCCGGCTCCAGCACTCCGTGAGCAAAGGCCGTCCCGCCCGCGCTTCCGTCAGGCAGGCGCGCCCTGGCGGGAGCGGTCGTATTCGGCGATCGTCTCCTGCGTCAGCGGATCGCTGACAAGCGGACCAAGAATGGAGTCCAGCAGACCGGGAAACCGACTGTCCAGATCCTCGCGCCGCAGTTCAAGCCGGTATTCCCGACCGATATGGCGCTGCCAGACCACACCGCTGTCACGTAACGCGCGCCAATGATGCGTCATGGTGGATTTCGGAATCTGCGGCAGCACATCGCAGCAGGGATGTTCGCCCCCCACGGCAATCGTCCGTACCGCAGCCAGGCGGATGGGATTACCCAACGCCGTCAGCACGGCGTCGAGCCGGATATCCTCGCGTTTCGGATGACGTGCGATCATGCGTGGATTGGTACGCGTATCATGGGATCGGGTCAAGAAAACCCTGCTTCCGGACACCCTGTCATGAGCCTGTGTCTCGATAAGGCTGGCCTTTAATTCGTATGTACGTCTATATTCGTATTAATGAGACTCGTTCATGACGACCGGAGGCCGCCTTGCCACCCAAATTCCTGCCCCCTACCCAGAGACCAAAGCGGGTCGCCGCCGCATCACGCGCGGCCCGGCTGATTCTCGTTGTCCTGGTGCCGGGCCTCACAGGCTGCACAGTCGGCCCGACCTACAAGGCTCCCCAGCCACCGGATGCCGCAACATTCGGCGAAACCCGGTCGGAAACAGCGACCATCGCTTCGGCCAACTCCACGAAGCAAGCTGCCGGAAAGCCGGGTTCCGACTGGTGGCGTCTCTTTCGCTCGCCTCGGCTGGACGCCCTCGTCACAGAGACACTCCGGAACAACTGGTCGATCCAGGCAGCCCAGGCCAACCTGCGCAAGGCGGCCGAGGGACTCCATGCTGCCCAAGGCAGCCTGATGCCACAGATCGACGCCACCGGTACCGAGGGGCGGCAGGAATACGGGGCCGCCCTGTTCGGTCCCTGGGCGTGGACCTTCCCGGCCTTCTCCGCCTACTCGGCCGGTCTCGACGTTTCCTATGACCCCGATATTTTTGGTGGCAAGCACCGTCTGGTGCAGATGGCCGGCGCACAGAAAGATGCCGAACGGGAACGCCGTGATGTCACGATGCTGCTGGTGGTCGGCGACACGGTCCTGACCGCCTTTGAAGCGGCCTCGACAGCAGACCAGATCACCGCGATCCGGGGCGTGATCGACACCGACCGGGAAACGCTCCAGTTGGCGACACTCGCCTGGCAGGCGGGCAGGAGGCCCCGGCTGGATGTCGTGACCGCCGAAGCACAACTGGCGCACGACCAGTCTCTCCTGCCACCGCTGGTCAATGCCCATGAAGCCGCGCGAACGGCGCTGGCCGTCCTGACCGGCCATTCGCCCGCCAACTGGACCGCACCGACCTTGGCCCTCGCGGATTTCAGCCTTCCGTCGGACATCCCTGTGGTGGTGCCATCCGAACTCGTTCATGCCCGCCCGGACATCATCGGCGCCGAAGCCATGATGCGCGCGGCGAATGCCGAAATCGGCGTCCGGACCGCCGACCTCTATCCCCGATTGACCCTCAGCGCGGCCGTCGCCGCCGAGGGGCTGATGGGCGGCCCCGCCGGTGCGGCGTGGCGCCTGATCGGAGGGGCTGCTCTGCCGCTGTTCCATGGGGGAACCCTCATGGCCCGGAAAAAACAGGCGGAAGAGGACTACCGGATCGCGTTCGATCATTACCAGTTGGTGGTCATCAACGGCTTCCGCGAAGTCGCCGATGGCCTGAACGGCCTGAAGAACGCCTCGACGGAACTGGATAACCAGCGACAGGCCCTGACCTCGGCCGATGACGCGCTGACCTTGAGCCAGGCCGGTTATCAGGCGGGCCGGGAGACCATCCTTCAGCCGATCAACGCCCGACGGCTCGTTCTGCTCGCGCGCCAGAACACAGTGCGGGCACAGACCGAGATGTTCCGTCAGACGGTGCGGATCATGGTGGCGACCGGCGGTGGACTCGCCGCCCCCCACGTCACACCCGATCCGTGGCGATCCGTCCGGCTCGCGGCGCGATGACCGGCATCTGATGCACGTTCGGCCTCCAATGTCCGGACTTTCCAGCCCTCTAGGTACGTATATCCGCGTATAACAATAACCTCGGGAGATATCTGTGCGACGCTTCTTCGTCCCCTGGCACCATGCCACCGCTCTCGCGGTGCTGATGTCCCTGCCCGCCGCCGGCAGGACTGCGGACACTCCGGCAACGGCGGTATCCGTCTGGCCGGTCAGACCCATCCCTTTCGCCGCCCATATCGAGACGATCGGTCAGGTCGAGCCGTTCCAGGGGGTAACGCTCTCCCCTGAAATCGCCGGCCGGATCACTGAACTGGATTTCGATTCCGGGGCGATCGTCCGGAAAGGCCAGCTGCTCCTGGCCCTCAATGACGCACCGGAACAGGGCGAGCTGATCCGCCAGAGCGGCGAATTGCGGGCGGCCGAGGCCGATCTGGCCCGTGCCCGTTCTCTCATCCGCACCGGAGTGGAGAGCCACGAGGATCTGGAGACAGCCACGGCGCGCTTCGAAGCAGCGAAAGGCAATGTCGCCAGAGTGCAGGCGGTGATCGACCAGAAGCATATCCGCGCGCCCTTCGACGGCGCCATTGGGATCAGACAGATCAATCTCGGCCAGTATCTGAATCCGGGTGATGCCATCGCCACGCTGACGTCCTACGCCCGGATGCGGGTGAATTTCATCCTCGCAGAGGAGAACGCAGCCAGCGTGCAGCTCGGGCACACCGTCCACCTGACATTCGACACGACGCCGGGGCAGGATTTCACCGCCACGGTCACCACAATCGACCCGCGCATCGACGGTTCGCATACGCTCTCCATTCAGGCCCTGCTCGATGCGCCGCCGGCGGATCTCCATCCTGGCACCTACGCCCATGTCTCCATTGCCGCGAAGGTGGCGCCACACCTCGTGGTCCCGGAAACCGCCGTCACCTATACCGCCTACGGAGAGACGCTTTTCGTCGAGCAGCCATCCACCGATGGTCCGACCGTCACGGCGACGGCTGTACGCGCGGGCGACCGCCGTAACGGATGGGTGGTCATCGACGACGGGGTGAAGCCGGATGACCGCGTCGTCACCAGTGGTCAGAACCGCCTCGTCACCGGCATGAAGGTGCGCGAGATTCCGGAAGTCCTGCCTCTCGCCGGCCTGCGGGAGCTGGCACAATGAGTTTTACTGATCGCTTCCTTCGGCGGCCTGTCCTCGCGATCGTCGTGACGATCCTGATTATTCTCTTCGGGATCAAAGGCTTCAATTCCATCGCAACACGTCAATATCCGACCCTCGAAACCTCCACGATCCTGATCTCGACCCGCTATCCGGGGGCATCATCGGACCTCATGCAGGGCTTCGTGACCCAGCCGATCAGCGAGGCCGTCGCGTCCGTCGAGGGCATCGATTATCTTTCCTCCACCACCACGCAGGGCCTCAGCGTGGTGACGGTGCGCATGATGCTGAATTATGATTCCATGCGCGCCCTGACCGACGTGATGTCCAAGGTGAACGCCGTCAAATACCGGTTGCCGGAAGGCACCTATGATCCGGTCATCAAACGCACCTCGGGCGGCTTTACCGCAGTCGCCTATATCGGTTTTGCCAGCACAACGCGGCCTCTCTACGAAATCTCGGATTATATCCACCGCGTCGCGGCACCGATGCTCTCGGGCATAGAGGGCGTATCCGAAATCAGTTATTTCGGAGAGCAGCGCCTTTCGATGCGCCTCTGGCTCGATCCCGAGAAACTGGCCGCCAACGACATGACGGGCGAGGACGTGGCACGGGCTATCCGGGAAAACAATTTCCAGGCCGCACCCGGCCGGATACGTGGCGTTTATACGATCAGCAATATCAACCTCAACACGGATCTGAAAACGGTCGAGGAATTCCGTGATATGGTGCTGCGCTCGACCGGTGGCCGGGTTATCCGGGTGCAGGACATCGGGCGCGCGGAACTGGGGCCGGACAATACGGACACCAGTTCGCAGACCAGCACGCTTCGACCGCCGAATGGCAAACCGACGCCCCGCCCTTCGATCTTCGTGGGGCTGGAACCGTCGCCGACAGGCAACCCGCTGACGATCATCTCGCGTCTCAACGAGATCATGCCCAAACTCAAGGCGACTCTTCCGCCGGGCATTGATGTCCGCGTCCCTTACGAGACCGCGCATTTCATTCAGGCGTCGATCGATGAAGTGACCGAGACCTTCATCGAGGCGCTGCTCATCGTCATTCTTGTGATTTACCTCTCACTCGGTACCGTGCGGGCGGTGATCGTGCCGATCGCCACCATACCCCTCTCGATGCTTGGCGCGGTCGGGCTGATGTACACCTTCGGGTTCAGCCTGAATTTGCTCACCTTGCTGGCGATGGTGCTGTCGATTGGGCTCGTGGTCGATGACGCCATCGTCGTGATCGAGAACGTCCATCGCCATATCGAAGAGGGCAAATCCCCCTTCGACGCCGCGTTACTCGGGGCGCGTGAGGTGGCAGGCCCTGTTGTCGCGATGACCCTCACACTTACAGCGGTTTACGCCCCGATCGCTTTCATGGGCGGACTGACGGGCACGCTGTTCCGGGAATTCGCGCTCACGCTGGCCGGGTCCGTCATCGTCTCCGGTGTCGTCGCACTCACCCTGTCGCCGCTCATGAGCGCAAAATTGCTCAAAGCGAAAGAGAAGGAAGGCTTCATGGAACGGATGGCCGAGCGTGTCTTCGGCTTCATGACTGCGCGCTATGAAACCGTGCTCGATTTTTCGCTGCGGCATCGCTGGGTTCCGCTCGGCACGGCGGCGGTAATCTTCCTCCTTATTCCGGCCATGCTGCATGTCTCGCAGAGCGAACTGGCACCCAATGAGGACCAGGACATTGTCTATACGGCCGTCAAGGCTCCGCAATATGCCAATCTTCATTATGTCGAGACCTACGCCCAGACACTTTACGAGAAGATGTCTGAAATCCCGGAAGGCCATAGCCATTGGCAGATGAACGGAATTGACGGGATCGCCAACAGCGTCGGCGGGGTCAATCTCGACGACTGGGGCAAGCGCAGGCGTAACGCCGATCAGATCCAGATGGACCTGCAACAGCGTGTTGCTTCCATCCAGGGGACCAGCGTCTTCGTGTTCCAGATGGGGGCACTACCGGGTTCAACCGGCGGCCTGCCAGTTCAGATGGTCGTCCGCAGTGATGACAGCTATCGCAACGTCTTCGGCGTCATGTCACACCTGCGGGACGAAGCCTCTAAAAGCGGTCTGTTTGCCGTGGTCGATAGCGACCTTGCTTTCGATAATCCGGTTGTCCGGGTCACGGTCGATCGGACCAAAGCCAATGCGCTCGGGATCCGTATGGAGCGGATCGGCAACGCGCTGAATACGCTCATCGGGGAAAACTACGTCAATCGCTTTGGCTATTATGGCCGGTCTTATGACGTGATCCCGCAAGCCGTTCCCTTATCCCGCCTGACGCCGGACGCGCTGAAGACCTATTATATGCGCGACCAGAACGGCCATCAGGTACCGCTGTTGGCCCTGGCCAGCGTGCGGGTCGATGTCGAACCCAACCGCCTGCCCCAGTTCGGCCAGCAGAACTCGGCCACGTTTCAGGCCATTCTCGCCAAAGGCGTGACGATGGGTGACGCCGTGAGCTTCCTGAAGGCAAAGGCGGCGGAGTTCCCGCCCGGCTACAGCTATGACTGGCAGTCTGATTCACGACAGTATGTACAGGAAGGAAGCGCTCTGATTTTTGCATTCCTTTTCGCACTGATTGCGATCTATCTCGTCCTGTCGGTTCAGTACAACAGCTTCACCGACCCGGTCATCATCCTTGTCAGTGTGCCGTTATCCGTGTTCGGCGCCCTTATTCCGCTCGCTCTCGGTGTGACGACCTTAAATATCTATACCGAAATCGGACTCATTACGCTGATCGGGCTGGTCAGCAAGCATGGAATCCTGATGGTCGAGTTCGCAAACGAGATCCTTCATCGTGACAATGTGGACCGCAGGACAGCAATCGAGACGGCAGCCGCGATCCGTTTCCGACCGATCATCATGACCACAGCAGCAATGGTCGTGGGGCTTGCGCCCCTGGTCATCGCTACGGGTGCGGGCGCGAACAGCCGTTTCGGACTGGGAACGGTAATCGTCGTCGGCATGATCGTCGGCACGAGCATGACGCTGTTCGTGCTGCCCTCGGTCTACACGGTCATCAGGCCGCGCCGTGGCAAGACGGTGTGACGGGTCATGCGCCGCCCGCCCTTCGATCTGTGGCAACTCCTATGCGTGCGGGCAATCGCCGAGCACGGCAGTATCCACGGCGCGGCGCGTTTCCTGAACACCCGGCAGTCAGCCGTCAGCCGCTCCCTGCACAACCTGGAGGAGCAGCTTGATGTCAGGCTGTTCACCCGCTCCCCGGTCGGTGCCGCACCAACTGCGTTCGGCCAGGAATTCATCTGCTGGACCCAGACGATCCTGGACAATGTGGCCGACATGAACGCCCGCGCACAGCGAACGGGCAAGGGCGAGAATGGCCAGATCTCCCTCGGCATCCAGACCTGCGTCCTGCCTGGAAGACTTTCCGCCTTCACAGCGGAGTTCCGCACCACATATCCCGATATCGTCTTTCGTTATTCCGAGGGCACAGGCAAAAGGCTTTTGCGTCGCCTCCAGCACGGGCAGATCGATTTCGCGGTCGTCACCCGCCGCAATCTGGTCCCTGCGTTACGGGTCACGCCTCTGTGGAGCGACCGCATCGTAGCCGCACTCCCCACCGGTCATCCTCTCGCGACACAACCGGAAGTGTCCTGGGCGGACCTGCGTCATGAAATATTCCTGATCGGACGAGACAACGCTGGTCAGGACTTCGAGACGCTCATCCAGCGCAAGCTCGGGGACACAGATATCGACCCGAAGATCCGGCGTCATGATATCGGCAGCAACAGGATCGTCGCGCTCGTCCAGAATTACGAAGGCATCGCCCTGCTTCCCGCTTCATGGTTGCCACTAATCCGCGACCAGCATGGGCATGACGTCACGATCATGGAAATCCGCGACGCTGGCGGTTCCTCCCATCTGGAGTTCGGGATTGTCTGGCGACCCGACAATGAAAATCCCTGCGCCCGGAGCTTCGCCCGATATATCGAAGCCCATGGGCCGTGAGACTACTTTTCTGACGACGGTCCTTTCTCCGTGCGCTGGTGAATACTTTGTCTGACGTCATGAACTGCCGAAGGTCCGGAAATGTGCATTATGCAAGATCACAAAAGAGACGGTCTAAATCGTGCTTTATCAATCCATGACTGCCGGCAGCGCCTTCCGGTCCTGTAGCCGGGCGAGCGCACCGAGCAGGGATGCCGTAGAGTCCATTCGCTCAGAAAAACCGAAACGATGGATTTTGTTCACATCCGAGATGACGTCGGTTTCGGTATGGAAAATAAAGTCTCCGAAGCCCCATCCCACAAGCCGGGCGAGATCTGGCTCGACCAATCCATGCCGCTCAGCAAGTTCCCGCCATAACGGTCCCTTGTCAGCCATATGCCGCGTGAGTGTCAGGGGCACCGGCGATGCGATTGCGAGACCGAGATGCGATCCGACATCCTCCCACATCCGCTCCCAGCGGAAGACATCGCCGTTCGTGACATTGAACGCTTCTCCCCCCGCCTGTGGCGTGATCGCCGCCCAGTGACTAGCACGGGCCAGCAGCCCGGCATCCGTAAACTGGACGAGCTGGCGATAGGCGCGCTCGGTGCCGGGGAAACGCAGCGGAATGCCAAGAGCCCGCGAGATTTCAGCGAAAACCCCGGTGACGAGGGCAATATTCATCGGATTGCCGATCACCTCGCCGACCACCACGTCCGGACGCAGGGCGACGTAGTCCCACGAAGCGCGTTCGGCATACCTCCGCAGAACGTCTTCTTGCGCCATATACAGGTTCGGCGGCATGTGCGGCGGATCGCTCTCCCGCGCGGGTGTGCGGACCGCAGCACCCAGATGGATGCCATAGATCTTGAAGCCCTGGTAGATCACGACGCGCCGGAGAGGCGCGTTGGCGACCTCAAGTCCATCAAGCAGATGACGCAGCATCCCAGCATTACGGTTCGCTTCGGTCGCGAGGTCCGGGTCGGGCGACAGCGAGGCGTAGAACAGATGCGTCGTATCCGCCGCGCGGCCCAGCGCCTCTCGCGTGGACGCGGCGTCCGTCAGGTCGACGGTCAAGGAGTCAAAGCCCGCGACCGCATGCCGTCCCAGCGTCCGGACTTTCCAGCCCTGACGTCGCAGTTCCTGTGCCGTGGCGTTGCCTATGATGCCGTTTGCGCCGGCGATCAGAGCGACTGGTTGTGTCATGATCGTTTTCTCACGCCTTGAGTCGTTCCATCACTAAAACCGCGACGCGCGCGGCCGAGGCCGGATTTTGACCGGTGAGGAGGTTACCGTCCGATATGGCGAACGATGCAAAGTCAGGCCCCTGTTCGTAGACGGCGCCTAATGAACGCAAACGGTCTTCGAGCAGAAACGGTACCGTATCCTCCAACCCGACAGCTCGCTCCTCACTGTCGGCGAAGGCACTGACACGGCGGCCGGCAACAAACGGTGTCCCATCAGGCTTTCGAGCCGTAAGCAGACCAGCCGGACCATGGCAAACAGCGGAGACAATCCGGCCACTCCGGTCGAACTGTTCGATCAGATGTGCGAGCGCATGATTCTCGGGATAGTCCGTCATCGTCCCGTGGCCTCCGGGAAGAAACACCGCGTCGAAGCCATCCGCATCAATCGTCGTGAATTTCGGCGTTGAGGCGACTGTCTGCCGAAATGCCGGATCCGCCAGATAGCGATCCACTGACGCCTCATTCTGGCCGGCCTCTTTCACGCTGCGCGTGTCGATCGGCACGGTGCCCCCTGCGATGGAGGCGAGCGTAACTTCAGCACCCGCATCCTGGAAGGCATAGAACGGCGTCGTCAGTTCTTCGAGCCATACCCCTGTCGCGCGACCAGCCTGCCCCAGTCGATCCGCAGACGTCGCAATCATAAGGATTTTCATCTGTGTTTTGCCTCCATGTTTCCCCCTCGCGTCATGCCGCCGGGCTGAAGCGGCGCACGCCCCGCTACCCACGAGACAGGCAGCACCCGCGCCCAGAATCAGTTGTCGGCGACTTCGCATGACCGTTTTCTCCTGAATGAATGCAATAGCTTAAGTCAGAGTAGCCCATCACAACATCAAAGCTATTCGCTGGTCGTCCATAATTTCTGTTATGGGTGATCAATGTCACTCCTCCATCTGCGCACCTTTATCGAAGTCCATAGATGTCGTTCGATCAGCGAAGCGGCGCGGGCATTGTCGCTGACGCAGCCTGCTGTCTCGCAGCATATCGGGTCACTGGAAGCTCAACTGGGGCGAGCGCTGTTCGTCCGTCACGCCCGAGGCGTACGCCCAACACCCGCTGCTGACGACCTGGCGGTGGCAATTGGTGATGGCCTCGACCGGGCCGAGACGGCATTGGCGACAGCAAAAGCGCGGTCGGCCGATCTCACCGGAACGCTGCATCTGGCGGCTCCGGCAGAGTATCTGGCCGAATATGTTGCCCCGCGCCTCGCCCCGCTGATCGAAGCGGGACTGGACCTGCGACTGCATATCGGGGGTCGAGACGCCCTGTATGGCTGGCTACTGTCGGACGCGGTCCATCTCGGACTGACGGCGTCCGTACCGGAAGACCCGCGCCTGGACTGGATCCCACTCGGGACAGAGACCCTCCAAGCCGTGGCCATCCCCGCAATCGCCGACCGCATCCAGGATCTCGGCCTGGAAGACGGGCTGCGCCGGGTGCCCCATATCGCCTATGATCTCGAACGTCCGCTGCTCCGCACATGGCTGAGTGCGAACGATCTTGCCGTCGATCGACCGCCTGTCGCGACCGCGCCGGATATGCGCGTGCTGCGCGCGATGCTTATTGCGGGTATCGGCTGGTCGGTCATGCCGGACTATCTGACGCAGGAGCAGCAGCAGGCCGGCACCCTCCGGGAAATCGCGGCGCCGAAGACCACTCCGCGCAACGCATTCCACCTGGTGTGGGCGCGCACCGCGCTCCGGCAGCCAAGAGTGGCTTTCGCCCGCGACGCGTTACTGGCAGCACTATCCGAATAACATTCTGTTATCGCATGCAATTATTCCTCCCCCATGCGACCACGACGCCTAAATCGACCACGATACGAACTCTGCCGAGCTTGACGGAGGCCTCCTATTTCTTTATTTACCGATCGGTCACTTATGGAGGTGCTCATGACCTGCTCCCTCGAAGACGCCAGACGCGTCATTGCGACCGCCGAAGCCGAAGCCCAGGCGATCGGACAGCCAATGAACATCGCCGTCGTCGATGCCGGCGGCCACCTCGTCGCGCATGCTCGTATGGACGGTGCCCGGATCGGTGCGATCGACATCGCGATCAACAAGGCATTTACGGCCCGTGCATTCGACATGAGCACGGCCGACCTAGCCGAGCACAGTCAGCCAGGCGGCCCGTTCTTTGGCATTCACACCTCGAACAACGGGCGCGTGATGATCTTCGCGGGCGGCGTACCACTCCGGCGTGGCGAGCAGATCGTCGGCGCGATCGGAATCAGCGGGGGTTCCGGCGAACAGGACGAGCGCGTCGCCCAGGCTGGGGTGCTGGCGTTCTGAGAGTGCCTTCATGGAGCAACCGCATGGCACTTGGCGCTCCGGAAAGAAACTTCACCACCGCGACCCTGACGACCATATCCAGGTCGTCGGGGACTTTCATCTCGTAGACCCAACGGCGAACCGCCAGATAAAACAGTTCGCCGTGCAGCCCCCAGGCCAGTTCGGTTTCCTCCGGCAACAGAGGAACCTCGCTCGTGTCGGGAAGACCGGTCGCCGCCCGCAGTTCCCGTGCCAGTGGCTCCACGACCCTTGCCTGGACCAGTTCCAGATAGCGCTGGGTAATGCCAACGCCCTTCAGGCCGGCAAAAACGAAGATCCTTACCCAGTCGTAGCGGAAGATCGCCTGAAGATATGATCGGTAGAACTGCATGAGCCGCTGCTCGAGGGCGATGGTGCGGTCAGCGAGCAGCACCTCCCATTCAACCTGCCAGCGGCCTAGATAAACTTCCTCATAGACCCGGTCGATCAGTACCTCTTTGGTCGGGAAATAGCGGAACAGGTTCTGGTGCGTGATTCCAAGCCTCTTCGCCAGATCGCGCAGCCCCCCATCGAATCCGACCTCCGCGAAGAACGCGACGGCGCCGTCGATGATCTCACGTTCGCGATCTTCCGGATCGAGGCGACGCCGCTTTTGTTTCGACGAAGCTGATCTGTTTTCCGCTGCCATTCTGGCTGTGTCCCCCCACTGCTATGAGACCATTCTAACGAAACAGATGACCGACCGGCAAATACGCTTGACGAGCGACAGATGAAATCTGCATCTTAGTTACCGTGCGGTCATTAGTACAATACACCGCAACGACGGCCTTCCAACCGATCCAACGATCATCGGAGACAGACAACATGGCAGACGAACGCTTCACAGAGGGCAAGCGCGCCTTCGAGGAGATCACCGGCGTACCGGTCTCCGCTTTCCTGGATTCACTTGCAACGACTGCCCCCGAACTGGGCCGCTTCGTCATGGAATGGGAGTTCGCCGACGTCTACGGCCAAACGCGGCTGGATGCCCGGTTGCGGGAAGCGGTGATGATCGCCTCCTGCGCGGCACGTGGCGCCACGGCAGCAGGCGTGCTGCGTCTGCGCATCGGGTCGGCCCTGCGCGCCGGCCTGACACGCCGGGAGATCGCCGATATCTGCGTGCAGACAGGAATCATCGCCGGCGTTCCGGCTGCCCTGGCCGCGTTGCAGATCGCTGGCGAGGTTTTCGCCGGAACGCCGGAACAATAAGTCCTGACCGCTTTTCCGGCATGAGCGACACACATTTCGCACGACTGTTTCCGTTCAGGCTGATGAAGCTCATTCTGCCCGCCGGGCGGGGTCGGATCATGGCGCTGGGCCTGATCCTCGTCGCATCCGGGGCGATCCTCGCCACCCTGATGCTTCTGCATGGCGATGCCATAGCAACCTGCCTGCGCTGCGAAACCACGAACGACGCGTTCGTGCATGCGGATACGGTCGTGCTCTCCGCCCACGTTGCCGGATACGTCACGGAGGTTCCGGTCGCCGACAACGCACGGGTTTCCACCGGGCAGACGCTGATCGCAATCCGGGACGACGATTATCATGCCGGTCTGGCGGAGAAAGACGCCACATTCCACGAAGCCGAAGCGGCACTGGAGGTCGTCCAGCGGCAAATCGTCCTGCAGACATCGCAGGTTTCGGCAGCGGACGCCACGTTGCGCATGGCCGAAGCCGATGTCACGCAGCGACGCCTGGAGCGACGGCGGCAACATGATCTTATTACCGACGGCAGCACGTCGCATCGCGATCTCGAAGTCGCCGACGCCGATCTGGCCCGGTTATCGGCGGCACGGGACCGCGACGCCGCTCTTCTGGACGCGGCGCGGCACATGCAGGATGTCCTGCGGGCCAGGCTCGCGCAGGCGCGAGCGGCCGTTGAGGCGGCCAGGGCCTCGCGTGATCTCGCTGCGATCGACCTCGGCTACACACGGATCACCAGCCCTGTCTCCGGTCAACTGACCGCACGGATGGTCTATGTCGGCGAATATGTCGGGCTCGGCACCCAGGTCGCGCGGGTCGCGCCGCTGCCGGATGTCTGGATCGTCGCGAATTTCCGCGAGGTGCAACTGACGCATATGCGGGGCGGTCAGGCCGCGTCGATCACGGTCGACGCTTTTCCCGGCCGGACTTTTCGTGGGCATGTGGATAGTATCGGGCCAGTGTCGGGTGCCGAGACAGCCCTGTTACCGCCCGACAACGCCACCGGCAACTTCACCCATATCGTCCAACGCTTCCCGGTCAAGATCGTCCTCGAGCCAAGTCAGGAAGGCGTCGATCTCCTGCGGCCTGGCATGTCGTCACTCGTCTCGGTGCGAACCGATACGGGCACACCGGGAGGCGATCGGTGACACCTGAAATGCGAGGACGGATCCTCACGGGAACCTGCGGTGTCTGTGCGGCCTGGATGGTCATGATGTCGACGCGGTTCTTCGCGCTCTCCCTTCCCGATATCGAGGGTGTGCTGGGGATCGGGCCGGATCAGGGCTCATGGCTTGCCGCGAGCTACCTGGCATTCGAGCCGGTCGGTGTCGCTCTGGGATGCTGGCTGGCCGTCATCTTCTCCCTGCGCCGGGTCATGCTGCCTGCGATCCTCCTGTTCGTGATCGCCTCCGCCATCGCGGCGGTGACGCATGACCTGACGATGATGATCCTGGCACGCGCGGGCATGGGTTTCGCCGCCGGAATCATCGTGCCGCTCGCCATCATCACCGAGTTGCGGACCTTCCCGCCGACATGGCGCGCGCTGGCGATCGCGCTCTATTCCTCGGCGGCGACGATGGCGCCGCAGGCCGCAGCACCTCTGGACGTCTGGCTGGTGACCCGCTGGGGCACGCCGGCAATCTTCTGGATCGCGATCCCATTGGGGGGTATCGCGTTCGTCTGCGGATATCTCGGCCTGTGGCGGGAGCGAATTCGCTGGCTGTTATTTGCTCGCGCCGATCTGCGTGTGGTCTTCGCCTTTTCGGTGGGTGCCATCCTGCTCGGCGGCGGCGTCAGTCAGGGAAACCGGCTGCACTGGTCGGAGACGCCGCTGACCCTGTTCGCCGTCGTCACGGGCATCGCGCTGCTAACCGGCGTTCTGGTGCTGGATGGACGCCGGGTGGTCCATCCGATCCTGATGACGCGATTGCTGACCCGCCGCAATGCGCTGCTCGGTGCGCTCATCGCCATTCCCTATCAATTCGCATCAGTCCTTTCGGGCAGTCTGGTGCCCGCGTTCCTCGCCGATATCCCCGCCTATCGACCGGAGCAGATCGCTCCCGCGCTCGACGCAGTATTCTGGCCGCAGGCCCTTGCCTACCCCGTCTGCGTCATGGCGTTGCGTTATGGATGGGCGGAAGCCCGGACCTTCCTCGTGCTGGGTTTCGGCCTGAACGCACTGGCCTGCCTGCTCGACCTCGACGTCACGAGCGACTGGATTCCCGGCAATTTCCTCGCCGGACAAATCCTCCAGGGAATCGGCCTGCCGTGGATCCTCCTGCCGTTGCTGATGCTTTTCGTGGGGGACGTGGTGCCGAGCGAAGGGCTTTATGCCGCCGCCATCTTCAACGTCGCGCGCAGCCTCGCTGGCACGGTCGCAACGGCATGGGCGGCGACCGGGCTACGGCTGCGGGCCGAGGGGCGCTACGGCGAACTGCTCACCAGCAGCGGGCTCCAGCCGCACCGTCGCATGGTCGCAGCATGGAACGGGGCCGGTGCCCTCCCCCGGACAACGCCCGATCCAGCGCTGCTGGACCACCGCGCCCGGTCGGTGTGCGGCACGCTCGTGCGGCACCAATCGGTCGTCATCGGGTTTTCGACGCTGCTGGCCGATCTGGGCCTCATGCTGGTCGTAACCTGCGTCATTGCTGCCTGCATGCCGCCGGCCGGCGCTGATCGACCGGGGGAGCAATCATGAAAATGAGGCGCACGGTTTCGGTCCTGGCACTCGTCGCCGTCGCAGGATGTACCGTCGGGCCGACTTATGTCCCGCCCCATACCGATGCGCCATCACAATGGGCGGTCCAGCCCGGCACTCCCAGCAAGCCGGTTCCGGATGAAATCTGGTGGGCGGGGTTCCACGATCCACAGTTGAGCCGGCTCATCCACGAGGCGCTGACGCGCAACAATGACCTTGCGTCCGCGGAAAAACGTGTCGAGGCCGCGCGTGAGCAGATCAGGATCGAGGCGGCGGCCTCATCGCCCGTTGTTGGCATTGGTGGCATCGCCGAGAACCGACGCCAGTCGCAGACCATCCAGTGGCCCCCCAGAGCGAGTGCCGGGGATTATCGTTACTGGTCTCTCGGCTTTGACGGTTCGTGGGAACTGGACCTGTTCGGCATGACGCGACGCCGCACGGAGGCCGCTCGCGCGTCGGCGGCCGAAATGGCGGCCGAACGCGACGGGTTCCGCCTGCGGCTTCTGGCGGAAGTCGGCGCGGATTATGTGAGCTGGTGCGCGACCGAGGCGCGGGTGCAGGTCGCGGAGCATCGCGTCTCCCTTGCCATTCGGCAGCGTGATCTCCTGACACACAAATGGACAGCCGGTGCGCATGCCCGCGCCGATGTCGACCAGGCCGAGGCGGACCTCGCGGCCGCGCAACAGATTGTGCCGCCCCTCATCGCGCAGGCCGCCCACATGAAGGACGCCCTGGCGATCCTGACCGCGACGGCACCGGAAGCGATGCGACTGACGCCGCGCGCGGACCTCTCCATCCCCATGCCGCCCGCACGGCCACCCTCACTTCCATCCGAGGTGCTGACGCGCAGGCCGGATATCCAGAGCGCGACATTTCGCTATGCGCGGGACAATGCCGAGATCGGAGTCGCAGTCGCCTCCCTCTACCCGAAAGTCGCAATCCCGCTGGATTTCGGGGTAACCACCAGCACGCTGCATCAGGCGTTCACCACCGCCAGCCTTCTCTGGCAGCTCGGTGTCACCGCCGGCGAAACGATCTACGCAGGAGGCCGGCGTACAGCCCAGATCGACGCGGCGCGCCTGCAACGTGATGCGGCATGGCTCGGATATCGGCAGGCCGTGCTTAACGCGCTACGCGATGTGGAGGACCGGCTCGCCACGGTGGCGGATACTGAAAGTCGGCTCTCGTCCGTAAATGTTGAACTGCGTGCAGCCCAGGAAAAATGCGCACATGCGCAACGGCAATTCCACGCTGGGGAAACTGCCCTGTCATCAGTTCTTGTTCAAAACAGCATGGTGGACAGAATCCACGATCAGGCTTTTGCGACCCGGCAAGAAACAGCACTGGCCAGCATCGCACTCTATAAAGCGCTGGGCGGAGGCTGGCGTGCTGTCCTTTCGAGGGATAGCGGATGGGCTGACATTGATAAATTTTGAAAAATGGCTCGTGATCATGGACGCACAGTGATCACGACCTTTCCGAATGGCCCTTCGTCCAGGCGCGCAAAAGCAGCATGCACGTCGTCAAAACCATATATATGATCAATGATTGGCGTGATACGATAGCGATCAACAGCAGAGACTAAACGTTCGAGCGCCGTCCGGTGCCCAACGGTGATACCCTGAATGATGCCTCGGCGCAGCATGAGCGGTACAGCGCTGAATGACACATCAGAACCTCCCAGGAACCCGATCTGGGCAATCCGGCCGCCGCTCGCCAATGCGTTGACCGAATGATGCATATTGTTGCCCCCGATCAGTTCGAGAATCTGATCAGCACCATGTCCGTCCGTGAGCCTGATAACGTCCCCAGACCAGTCATGAACACCTTCGATCAGGACGGTGTCCTCCACACCGAGTATTTTTAATCGATCCTGCTTCTGCCGCGAGCGGGACGTCACGATGGCACGCGCTCCCAGCGCCCTGGCAATCTGCATCCCGAAAAGCGAGACACCCCCGGTCCCCTGGACGACGACTGATTGCCCAGCCAGAAGATTACCGGTTTCCACAAGCGCAAACCATGCCGTGAGTCCGGCAACAGGCAGGGTACTGGCTTCCTCGTCAGACAACGTATCCGGCGCCCGTACCGCAACGCTGTCCGGGAGCACCACATACTCCGCCAGCATCCCCGGCAGGGGACCGCCGAGAGACAGACCATGCCGCACCATTGCGGCCGGGGGTTCCCCGTCGATCCACTGCGTCCAGAAATTGCCGATTACCCGGTCCCCGACGCGAAATCTTGTGTTTTCGTCAGTTTCCACAACTTCACCGCACATATCAGAGACGGGGATAAAAGGCATGGCAGGGCGTTCCGGCAATAATTCGCCTTCAACGACGAGCCGGTCACGATAGTTGAGGGATACGGCTCCTACCCTGACAAGCAGTTCGCCATGACCGGGATGGGGAACGGGACGCGTCACCTGTTCGAGATGGGATATGCCGAAGGACGGCAGCTGCCACTGCCTCATTGTCTCGGTTGTCATGATGGTTCTCCTGATCTGTTGTCATCACCCATCATATTGAAAACAATTGGTCGCATATTCTGCCATTTCATCGCATATTTTCGGACAGAAATTCGTCAATGAGTCTGTCCTGTGATGCATTCTGATCTTCCTGCCCTTGCAGCCTTTGTCGCCAGTGTTGAGAGCGGAAGCTTCACTGCGGCCGCCTCCAGGCTGGGACTGTCGAAATCCGCCATTGCCAAGACGATTGGCCGCCTGGAAGAACGGCTCGGCACACGCCTTCTCGACCGGACTACACGCAGCCTCAATCTGACAGAGGAGGGGCGGCTCTATTACGAAACAGCCCGTCGGGTCATCGATGATATCGAAACGACGGAAGCGGCGCTCGCCTCCCGCAGGCAGACCGTTTCGGGACGACTGCGCGTCAGTCTGCCTGTCACGTTCGGCCGACTATGGGTGCAACCAGTCCTCCTGGGACTGGCGCAGCAGCATCCTGAACTTGATCTCGATCTGTCTTTCACGGATCGCCATGTCGATCTCGTTGAGGAAGGTATCGATATGGCCGTCCGGCTGGGGCATCCCGGCAACAGCGCCACGCTGAGCGGTCGCAGGCTGGCCACGCAGCAATCCGTTCTGTGTGCATCGCCTGACTATCTTGATCGCAGGGGAACCCCCGAGACCAGTGGCGATCTTGCCCGGCACGACTGCCTTCTGTTTGCCCGTAACGGCCAGTTGCTGCCTTGGCATCTGACGGACGCCGGCACTGGCCTGGCGCAGGCGGTTACACCCCGCCCCCGTCACATCATCAGTCATGGCGACGGTCTCCGCGACGCAGCGTTAGCGGGAAGCGGCCTTGCCTGGCTTGCAACATGGCTGGTTGCGACAGATCTGCAGGCCGAAAAACTCAGAGCCATCCCCATTCCCAGCGCGCCACAGGATATGGATATCCATGTCCTGTGGCCGAAATCCCGAACGCTCTCCCCCCGGATACGGGCAAGCGTGGATGCGCTGGTCAGAACATTTCAGCCGATCCCCCCATGGGATCAGCTCTGATCACCGGGGATGTTCACCAGAATTTTCCCTTTGAGCTTCCCCTGCATGAAAGATGACAGGTTACGCGGCAGATCCTCAAAGGAGGTCATGGTCGTGGGCTGAAGATCCAGAGCCCCGATCCGGACGGCTTCCAGCAACTCCGTTCCTGCGCTGCGCCAGTCGCACCAGTCTGCCGCTGTTCCATACTCATGAATGGAGTTGAGTGCGACTTCATGAAGGGACAATGCTGTCGTGAACGCCGGAAGCGGTGCGGTTTCAATCCGGTCCTGGATACAGACCAGATGGCCATTATAGCCAATCAGGTCGGCCAGCGTTCGGGCATAGCTCCCGCTGGTGGTGTCGAACGCCGCAAACAGGCACCGTGGACCAAGTGCCGCGGCAAGTTTTGTGCGCCATGCCTCATCACAATAATCAAAGGCACCGCTTATCCCCAGTCCCAGCAGATGTTCATGGTGAGCAGGCCCTGCCGTCACCCAGACGCGCCAGCCCCGTCTGACGGCCAGTTGCGCCAGAATAAGCGCAACCGATCCTCCCGCGCCCGTCACCAGAACATCGCGATCCGGTAATGCGGGCACCTTCCCGATCGCCTGCCATGCCGTGAGGCCGGGACAGGGCACACTGGCGGCCTGTTCATCACTCAGTCCATCCGGTACCGGCAGGACGCTGGCCGCCTTCAGCACGGTGCGCTGCGCGAAACTTCCGTCCCTTCCCAGCCCCTGATGATAGGCCACACGTAGTCCGACAGGCAGTGTGACGCCAGCCCCGACCGCGACAATCCGGCCTACGCCATCCACACCGGGCACATGACCGGACTTCCAGGCAGGATGCCCATGCCGGATGATTTTCCAGTCCACGGGATTGAAAGCTACCATGGTGTTGGCGACCATGATCACGTATGCCGAACCCTGTCTATGGCGGAAGCGCATGCTGGATGCGCTGACAGAACGGCAACAGAACTACCGCATCACTTTTACCAGCCAGAGCAGTGCCGCCATTCAGGCCGCCGTAGAGAATAACCTTGGTGTTGCTCTTCTGGGGCCTGAATGTCTCCGACCTGCGTCCATGCGGTGTCTTTCGACCGCCGATGGCCTTCCCGCTCCACTGGCTGTCCAGTACGGGCTATATGCCCGTCACGAGCGGCACAGCACCTGTGCCGCCGCTGTCCGGACATTTATCGATACCCTCGTTCCGCTATGGAATTCGGAACCACGCACCATCTGATTACAGCCGCGGCCAGGGATCCGGCGGACTGACGTTCCATCTCAGGGGATAAGCTTCTCCGCGCGAAGCCGCATGAAGAGGTCAAAAAACGAGTCCGGCGTATACTGATAGGCCGTAAATCCGGCCCGACGGCTCTTGCTCATATCGGTCACACACTCCACCGGGCGCCCCAGATCGGCATCGGTATGCCAGGCCGAGGCGAGCCGCCCGATCTGTGTCTCCTTCAGACCATGGCGACGGCTGATCTCCGCCCATAGGTCCTCGTCACCAGACAGCATCGCTTCCAGAGAACCGGCCTGTCCCGGATAGGGGGCGGCCTCGAGACCAAACCATGCTGCAAGCCGGGGCCACAACCATTTCCACCGGAAGACATCACCATTCACGATGTTGAACGCCTGATTGCCGCCTTCGGCGCGCGTCCCGGCCCAGAGCAACTGGCTGGCCAGTTGACGCGCATCGGTAAGGTCGGTCAGCCCGTGCCACTGCGCGGGCGAGCCCGGAAAGACAAATGGCCGGCCCGTCTCGCGACAGATTGACGCATAGACCGCCAGCGTCGTCCCCATGTTCATCGCATTGCCGATGGCGTAACCGATGATCGTGTGCGGCCGATGCACACTCCATGAAAACCCGTATTTCTCCGATGCTTCGTACAAAGCATCTTCCTGATCATAATAGAAATTGGGCAACGGGAGACGCGGCATCTCCTCCCGGAAGGGCGTTTCCGGCGGGACACCGCTGGCATAGGACTCAAACGGCCCCAGATAATGTTTCATCCCGGTCGTCAGCGCCGCGTGGCGCAGCCCCTGTGGTTCGGCCAGTGCGGCAAAGACATTGCGCACCATCGCGCTGTTCACGCGACAATTCTCCTCTTCTGTTGCATGGCGCATCCACGAGCAGAAATAGACATGGCTCGGACGAATATCCGCCAGAGCGGTCCGTAGAGTTTCAGGATCCAGCAGGTCGGCCGCCACGGGCAGGACGGGCGCCATGTCATGGCGTGGCCGCCGGGCCAGGCCGTAGACGGTCCAGCCTTCCGCCACAAGCCGCGCGGCAAGGTTCTGGCCCACGATCCCGGTGGCGCCAACCACAAGTGCTGTATGCGACATTGGTGTTGTCTCCTGTTTTGCTGTTCAGACGATCGGTGGATTCAGGCGCGCAAAGCCTTCCTGCCGCCGGTAGGGGAAATACGGATAGGCCGCTTCAGTCAGGCTGGCGGCATTGAGGCGCGCCATCTGGTCATCGCTCAGCGTCCAGCCCACGGCATCGAGGTTCTGGCGAAGCTGCGTCTCGTTGCGCGCCCCGATGATGACGGATGATACGGTCGGCCTCCGGGTCAGCCAGTTCAGGGCGACCTGAGGCACCAGCCGTCCGGTCTCCGCCGCAATTTCCTCCAGCACGTCCAGCACGCGGAACAGGAGGTCATCGCTGACGGGCGGCCCGAACTCGGCGGTCTGGTTGAGACGGCTATCTTTCGGCAGGGGCTGGCCGCGTCTGAGTTTGCCCGTCAAACGTCCCCAGCCCAGCGGGCTCCAGACCATGGCTCCAAGCCCCTGATCGAGACCCAGCGGCATGAGTTCCCATTCGTAATCGCGGCCGACCAGGGAGTAATAGACCTGATTGACCACATAGCGCTGCCAGCCATAATGATCGGTCACGGCCAGCGATTTCATGATCTGCCAGCCGGAAAAGTTGGATACGCCGATATAGCGGACCTTCCCGGCATGAACGAGATCATCCAGGGTGGAAAGCACTTCTTCCACCGGGGTTGCCGCGTCAAAGGCATGGAGCTGCAGCAGGTCGAGATAGTCGGTACCCAGCCGCGTCAGCGATGCCTCGACCGCACGCAGCAGACGTGAACGGGATGAGCCGGCATCATAGGGACCATCCCCCATCGGCAGCGTCGTCTTGGTCGAGATCAGGACCTGGTCACGCCGCCCCCGGATCGCGGCACCCAGCACTTCCTCAGAAGCGCCATTGGAATAGACATCCGCGGTATCGAAAAGGTTCACGCCTGCATCAAGACAGATATCGACAAGACGTGTTGCCCCGGCGGCATCGGTCTGACCCCATGCGCTGAACAGCGGGCCAGTACCACCGAATGTCCCTGCTCCAAAGCTCAGGACGGGCACTTTCAGGCCGGACCGACCCAGATGACGATATTCCATGACTCTCTCCTTTCTGATCTTACATTTTCCGAACTGATGGGCCTCTTACTCTGAGAGGAGATCCCTCATGGGCACTCCATCGGCCATACGCCGATAGCCTTCCGGACCGGGATGGAGGTGGTCACCACTGTCAGAGACGGGGTGCAGCCGGAAAGGGCGATCGGGATCGCGCAGCAGGCGGTCGAAATCCACGACCGTATCGAAGGCCTGGGCGGTCCGGATCCAGTGATTGACGTCCTGTCGCACCAGTTCCTTCGCGGGCGACCAGAACCCGGCAAAAGGCGTATCCGGTAACGCTCCCTCGAAGGGCAGCAGTGTCGCGCCAATAACGCGGATGCCATGATCGTGCGCCTGTGTGATCAGTTGCTGATAGCCCGCGATCAGTTCACCGGCGCTGACAGCGGGATCGTCGGGTGCCAGTGGCGTACCTGGCATTCCGATGTCGTTGATCCCGAGCAGGACGATGACCGTCCTGACACCCGGATGCGACAGGACGTCGCCCGCGAAGCGCGCCAGACCGGACTGGCCCATGCCGTCACGTAAGAGACGGTTCCCCGAGATACCCGCATTGAGAACGGAAACCCGGTCTGTCTGAAGACGTGCCGCCAGAAAATCGGGCCAGCGCGTCTCGGTATTTACCGGAACGCCATTGCCATCGGTAATGGAATCCCCGAATGCGACCACACAGCCCTGATGTTCCGGTGCTTCGATCAGAATCTGCGACAGGAGAAATCTCGTCTCCGTCGTGGTGGTCACAGGAAATATGAGGCGATCTGTCTGTAGCCCCTCGCCGATCAGGGCAGTACTCCGTCCGTCCCAATGAAAGCTTTGCGGGCGAACCGTGTCCGGGAGATAGAGCGACATGGCTACGGTGGAGAGGGAGGAGAGCGGGAGGCCAACGGGATCACTGATCCTGTCGGCTCCCGGTGGGATGGTCACGGAAGTCTCTCCGGCAAACGTCGCGACAAGCGGAGTTGTCTCAACCGCGCTGTCGGGGTCGTGTGCCCGCGCCACCGATACCGTGTCGACTATCACAGGGGCCGAGCCAAAGGTATTGGAAAGCACCACGCGCAGGCGGCGCCCGCCCAGACTTAGGCGCGCGAACTGCCGGATCGTGACGTTTTCCAGAACGGACGGCAGGCCGACAGGAAATGGAAAATGCTCGTCCCAGGCGGGCTGCTGTGCCGCCATCCAGCTGCCGACCCACCCCATTGCCGCCATGCTGGTCCCGTCATGCCCGTCATGCCCGTCATCGGGATCGACCATCGTCCGAACCTTTCCGAAAACCCTGTCCTGGCGACAAATCTGGAGGAGGCGTCATTGATGCACTAGACTGCACCTGGGCACATCATTTGTGAGATGAAGTCATCATGGGACGACTGGAGATCAACCGGGCTGGCGAGATGGAAGTTTTCACCCATGTGGTGGAAGCGGGCGGTTTTACGGCCGCCGCCCGGATTTCAGGGATGACGCCGTCCGCCATCAGCAAGCTGGTCTCCAGGCTGGAACAGCGGCTGGGCGTTCGCCTGTTCAACCGTTCGACGCGCCAGTTGCAGCTGACACCCGAGGGCTGCACCTTCTATGAGCGCAGTGTGCGGGTTCTGGCCGACCTTGCCGAAGCGGAACAGAGCGCGTCAGTCGGCGCCCTGCCACAGGGACGCGTGCGGATCAACATCAACGTGCCCATGGGGCGGCGCTTCCTGCTGCCGCTTGTCCCGGCGCTGAAGGCTCAATATCCGGAGATCGTCCTCGACATCGTCCTGACGGACACCGTGGTCGATCTTATGGAAGACCGGACGGATATCGCAATCCGCCATGGCCCTCTGACCAGTTCACGTCTGATGGCCCGCAAGCTGGGACAGGCGGAAATGAAGATCGTCGCGGCGCCGGGCTATCTCGCCGCGCGCGGCGTTCCGGAAACGCCTGCCGATCTCCGGCGACATGAACGGATCGGCTTTGGCTATCATCGCATGCATGACGGCTGGCCACAGATGAAGGATGGGGACGGAGCACACTTCCCCCTCCCTCCGTGCAGCGCTCTGGCGAGCGACGGCGACGCGGTGCTGGAACTGGCACTGGCGGGTATGGGGCTGGCGCACCTCGCGGCGTTTCAGGTTGATCCACACATCGCCGCTGGGCGGCTGACATCGGTGCTTGAACACTTTCAGATCGACAGGTTCGTCGACGTCCATGCCGTCTATCTCGGGCATCGTGGCACACTGCCTGCGCGGATCAGGGCCATTCTCGATTTCCTCAAAGAAAATATGCCGATAAGCGTCGACCTGCATGCAGTATAAGCAATATTTTGTCATTTTCCTGGCCGCATAACCGCAGCCGCGCGAGCCAATCCGCTATTTCGGACGCACGTATCGGTCCGCGTCATACTGACACTACTACGACGATTAGGACAGGAACTAACAGAAATTCTTCCACGCTAACGGGGCGCTCATGAAGGCCTTGGGCGATTCCTTCCACGCAGTTCATCCATAAGACTATATCTGGACCCTATGAATTACCTTCAGGCCGAGATAGCCCCTGCTCCAATAAAGAAACGAAGAGCGCCGGTACCTCCAGCATCGAGTAATGGCCAGCGTCATGAATCTCTGAAACTCTTGTATATTTAAACAATGAATTCAGGATAGGCTCTATGCTATCTCGGCGATAGAAGGGAATGTCTTGATTGCCGATAATGACTGATAGCGGACTCGTTATCCCTTTTATTCGGGCAGAAAAATCGGTCGAGGTAAACATTCTGAGATAGCCTGCCATTGCTTCAGACGATGCTTGGCGTGCAATCGAAAGTTTGTAATCAAGCCAAGCAGTGCCATAGCGTCCTCCGGTCCTGGCGTCGATCGCACGGCAGATAGCAGCATCATCAGAAATCGATGCCTGCAGCGACAGCAGAGTATTCGCATCTGCCCTGAAGCCAGAAGCTGGCACAGGTGAGACACAAACTACATTTTTTACGCGATGAGAAGCGGTGACCATGAGATACTGTGCGATCATGCCGGACATCGAATGGCCAACGACGTGAAAGTAATGATGTCCCAAATAATCCATCAAAGTGAGAACATCCCCCACGGCTTCTTTTATCGTGTAAGTTCCCACATGTTCTTTTGATAAACCGTAACCGCGCAAATTAGCAAAAATATAAGTGAATTTATTTTTATCGAGAACGGGGCAAATGAGTTTATAGTTTTCATGATTACCGAGCCACTCGTGCAGGACAATTACAGCCTGGTGTCCACTTCCAACGATTTCATGGCCGAGAAGGACAGCGCCTTCATAAGCCGCCTGTCGTTTTGTCATTATTTTACCCCCACAAGTATGATCTATATTTTCCGCCCAAATACGTCCAAGCGAGAGGCACTCTTGACAGCACGTCGAAGTGGTTCCACATCGCCAGAAGTAGTGATCCAGAGCGTGGCACCCTCGAGCTGCGCCAATATATCCGCGGCAGCAGAATCTGGTTGGGGAATACCGCCAAGCCGCAGTATATCGGCCATTCGCTCACGCAGGACATTAAAAAACTGGCTGACTGCTGCCTGAGCTTCAGGCGTGACGGATGTTACGCCATAGGCAAGATGTAGCCCGACACAACGCTTCCGCGTTTCAAACGTCTTTGCGATCCGCCCGATCAGAGTTTGCCAGGCAAGCTGCCAATCTTCCCTCGGATCTGGCAATCCTTTGAGCGTTTCTTCCAGCGTCAGTGTCAGAACTTCCGATACGAGAGCCTCTTTGTTCGGGAAACGTGTGTAAAGGCTGGCTTTCTTCAGCCCAACCCGTGCCGCGAGGTCCTGCATGGACGCGCCATCATAGCCATGCTCGCGGAACAATTCGCGGGCCTCCATTACAATCTTGCGCAGCGTTGTCTTCATTTTTACCTTTACACCCGACCGGTCGGTAGTATTTTATACCTCCACCTGATCTCAGCGGCAAGCAGTATGTAAAGAGGGTTACGATACGATGCGGCTCTACGACCTCGAACAGTCCGGCAACTGTTACAAGGTGCGCCTGTTCGCCGCTCTGACGGGAATGACGCTGGACCTTGTCCCCGTCAACCTGAGTGCGGGCGAAGAGAAGAGCGCCGCTTTCACAACGCTCAATCCCTGGCAGGAAGTCCCGGTCCTTGTAGATGGACCTACGGTTATCCGGGACTCCCAGGCCATTCTTGTCTATCTGGCCAGCGGACTGGAGATACGGGATTGGTGGCCGGAAGATGCTTTGTCGCAAGCCCGGATCATGGAATGGCTGTCGGTCGCGGCATCCGAAGTGCGCAATGGTCCGAATACTGCGCGACTGATCCGTAAATTCGGGTATCCGTTGGACATGGAGACTGCGATCCGATGGACTGACCGGCTTCTACCCCGGATTGACGCGCACCTTGCCGATCACGAGTGGCTGGCATTGGGACACCCGACTATCGCGGACTGTGCCGTGTTTCCGTATCTCGCCCTCGCCCCCGAGGGCAGCATCGACCTTGCTCCCTACCCTGCCCTGCAGCGCTGGATCGACCGGGTTCGCGCACTGCCCGGCTTTATGTCGATGCCTGGCCTGTCATGACAGGCGTCTTCATTCCTGCCATCCGCAAGGCCCACGAGACGTGGGTGTTTATCGGATAGCGCCATGCGCCGTCCGCCATTCGATCTGTGGCAACTACTATGCGTGCGGGCAATCGCCGAGCACGGCAGTATCCACGGTGCGGCGCGTTTCCTGAACACCCGGCAATCGGCCGTCAGCCGGTCCCTGCACAACCTCGAAGAGCGGCTGAATGTCCGGCTGTTCACCCGCTCCCCGGCCGGTGCCGCCCCGACCGCCTTCGGTGGGGAATTCGTCCGCTGGACCCAGACGATCCTAGACAATGTGGCGGGCATGAACGCCCGCGCTCGGCGGACGGGCAAGGGCGAGAATGGCCACGTTTCCGTCGGCATCCAGACCTGCGTTCTGCCTGGAAGACTTTCGACCTTCATGGCGGAGTTCCGCGCCACACATCCCGATATCGTCTTTCGCTATTCCGAGGGCACTGGCAAAAGACTGCTGCGGCGGCTCCAGCGCGGGCAGATCGATTTCGCCGTGGTCACACGGCGCAATCTGGCGCCCGCCTTGCAGGTCACGCCTCTGTGGAGCGACCGCATCGTGGCCGCACTCCCCGCTGATCATCCGCTTGCGACACGACCGGAAGTATCCTGGACAGACCTGCGTCACGAGACGTTCCTCACGGGACGCGACAACGCGGGCCAGGACTTCGAGACACTCATCCAGCGCAAACTCGGGGAGACAGGCATGCGCCCAAAGATCCGGCGTCATGATATCGGTAGCAACAGGATCGTCGCACTCGTCCAGAACCACGAAGGCGTTGCCCTGCTGCCCGCCTCGTGGCTGCCGCTGATCCGCGATCGGCATGGCCATGACATCGCGATCTTGGAAATCCGGGATACGGGCGGTTCCTCCCATTTGGAATTCGGGATCGTCTGGCGACCCGACAATGAAAATCCCTGCGCCCGGAGCTTCGCCCGATATGTCGAAGACCACAGACCATGAAGCTACTTTTCTGACGACGGTCCTTTTTCCTTTCTCCGTGCCCTGGCGAACCCCTTGTCCGACATCATGAACTGCCGGAGCATGGGCGCGACCAGCCGGGCCGGGTCCATCGCCCCATCGTTGCCGGAAAGAAGTGCCGCATAGGCAAGCAGATCGCGATGGATGTCGGGGGGTAACGCCACGGTCATTCTGACCGGCTTCTCATCGGGAAGTTCCCGGATTTTCAGGTCCGTCATCGTATCTGTCCTTGGCTCCGATAAGGTTTGAGTAGCAGGTCATGCCCGACAAGCACGGTGAACGGCAGTCCCGGCCGGTCAGTCAGGGTTGGCTGGACGTTGAGGCTGCGATCGATCAGGCGGTTTCCCACCATGGAAAACCCATTGCTGGCGCCTGAGCGGATCGCCTGCATCAGATTGTTCTCGTTCCACGAGGTGCCGGCCTCCGAACCGACGCTGAGCAGCGTGGTGACCAGGGCCGCCTTGAAGAGCTGGCCCCAATGATTGTTCACCTCGTCGGACAGGCCGGACTGGCCGATGGCATCGTCACCGGGTAGCTTCTCCAGCACCAAGCTTTCGCCGTTCGGGAAAATCAGCCGGGTCCAGATAATCTGTGTCCGCTGCTGTCCGAACGACACTCCGCTGTTATAGGCCCCGAACAGGGTGCTGCCCTGCGGGATCAGAAGATAGCGTCCGGTCGGGCTATCATAGACGTTCTGGGTCACATGGCCGGTAATCTGGCCCGGCAGGTCGGAACTGATCTTTGTGTTCAGCGCGCCGGCGATCACCGTGCCCGCCTGGAGGATATAGGGTGAGGCAAGCGGCGCGATGCGGTCCGGACTGGTCGTCGCGCGATCGGGCTGCCCTTCCAGAAAGGCGAGGTTTCCGGCCTGCGGTCCGGCCGTGGTAGACGCCCGCCCTTGAGAGGCAGGAGCGCCCGGCACTGGCGGGGTCACCTGTTCGCTGGCGCGGTCACGTTCGCCGGTCTGTATGAACAGACGGCTGGCAATTGCCGCCTCAACCTCCTGCGCAGCACGGCGATCATCCCCGCCTGATGCTGCTTTCCCCTGTGCCTTCAGGATGGTGTGCCCCAGATCACCGGGCAGAGCGGGACCGAGTTTCGTTACACCATTGCCGACATAATCGGACGGCAACCCCGCCAGCCCATCGGCGGACGGGCGCACATCCGTGTCCTGGCTGGCGGCGGGCGGGGTTTTGTGGCTGCTGTTCTCCAGCGCGTAGCCGAGCGCGAGACCGATGGCGAGCATTCCTGCCCCACCCAGGCTCCAGACTACGGCACGGGACAGACGAACCACGCGCGGCCGTTCCGCCCGCAGGCGCAGATCGGGCGGTGGGACCGGGGCCGTGGAAGATCCCCCGGTTGCAGGAGCCTCCCCGGTCATGTCCGCCGTCCGTCGGTGCGGACAATCCGCACACGCTGTTCGGAATGCTTGTCGCCCAGCCGCAGTTCAGCCGCTGCGAACAGCCGGTCCACAATCATCCAGTTCTGCCGGACCCGGTAATTGACCAGTTCCGGCCCGCCATCGGCCCCCAGCACGAACAGCGGGGGTAGTTCGCCCTGCCCGATCCCGGCGGGAAAGGCGATATAGACCTTGTGGCCGTCATCAAAGGCCCGGCCGGGCAGCCAGGGTGGCGTGCCCCCTTTTACCGGCTGGATGGCGTAACGGAAATTCAGCGCGCCCAGGTCCAGTCCCACGTCTACCGGGGCAGCGTCGTCGGCCGCATTGTCCTGCCGGTGCAGGGCAATGAGGTCATCCTCGGGATAATCCCACGACACCGACGCCATGTAGGTAGCCGGTGTGGAGCGCAGTTCCGCGAGATAGGTCCGCCGATCCGTATTGACGATCAGGTTTGTGGTCAGGTCCGGCCGCGTCGGCTTGACCAGAATATGGATGCGCTTCATCGCCCCTGCCCCGCTTTCGGTATCACCGATGATCCAGCGTACGGTGTCACCTGCCGCCACGGGTCCGGTGCCGACCAGCTTTTCACCCTTCTGGAGCATGATGTCGGTGATCTCGCCCGGCGAGGCATAGACCTGATAGAGAGCACCGGGGCTGTAGGGATAGATCTGCACCGCGTTAATGAAGCCCGCACGCGTGGGCTGGATGCGTGCCGCCAGATTGGCCTGTGTCACACGCGCTGTGGGGTCGGCGACTTCGGGGGCCGGATGGACCGCGCGTCGTGACGGCAACGACTTGAGCTGCCCCGGCAACGGGAGTGGCTGCGGCACCTCCACGACCTGCACCGGCTTCGGCGGGTCCGGCAGACGTGTCGCCTGCACGGCGTCATCGTAGCGAATGACAGGCGGATGATACTGCCCCGAGCAGGCGGACAGGGCGAGCAGCGTCAGCGGCAACGCGCGCACGATCATGCGGATCATTGACCCAACTCCTTCGACCAGTTGATGGCGGAGACGAAAATCCCGAGTGGATTGCGGCGAAGATGATCGGCATCGTGGGGCGTGCGCAGAACGACCGAGACGATGGCGGTCCAGCGTTCGGTGCCGGTGAACGCCCCGTCGCGGTAATGGCGCTCAGTCCAGGCAACGCGGAAGCTGCCGGGCGAGGCGCGGATGACCGAGGCGATGTCCACCTCGACCTGTTCGTGCCCGATGCGCGAGAACGGATCATTGAGCCGCGCGTAATCGTTCAGGGCCGCAGCCCCGGACGTGGTGGTGAAATCATAGGCGCGCAGCCAGTTGTGCCGGACCACCACGGCATCGGACGACAGGGAGCGCACGTCGTGAACGAACTGCGCCAGATACCAAGCGATCTGCGGATCGGCGGGCATATAGACCCCTGTCGCCGGGGCGACGACCTGCGCCTGCCCCAGCCGGTCCACCTGCACCACCCACGGCGTGATGGTACCGCGTGCGGACTGCCAGACCAGCCCGCCCCCGAGACCTGCGGACAGGAACAGGCTGCCAAAGGCCATGAGCCGCCAGTTGCGGGCCTGGATGCGGGCGGAGCCGATGCGCTCGTCCCACGCCTGGGCTGCCTTCTGGTATGGGGTGACAGGCTCGGGCGTGGTCCCGTAGCGTGTGGTGGAGCGACGGAACATCATTCTTTCTCCGAGAGATTGATGGAAGCGGATCCGCCGCCGCCATCGGCGGAGCGGATGACATTGGCGGCCTCGGCAGCATGGGCGGCAGCATTGCGGCGCTTCATCTTCCGCGCCCAGCGGGGCGGCTTGCCGTCGGAGCCGTCGCCACCATCAGGGCCGCCTCCCGAGGGGCCGCCACCAGGGTTACCGCTACCGGCAGGCCCGGAACCGGGGTCATCCCCGCCGCCGGACGGGCCTGAAGACCCACCGTTATGCGACGGACCGTCGCCTTCTCCCCCGCTGCCCATCGCACCGGCGGCCCAGCGTCCGCCGGCCGCGTAGCTTTCCTTCAATGACGAGGCCGCTGCGCCGACCTTGCTCTTCGCCGCGTTCATGGCAGCGCCACCAACAGCCTGGCCCATTCCGCCGATGCCGGACGCCACACTTCCGGCACCGCCCGCTCCCGCCGCTCCGGCGCTGTAAGCCGTCGTGGCAGCACCCGCGACGGCTGCCCCTCCGCGTGCGGCGGCTGCCGTCGCGCCGAGTGCGGCAGCCCCGCCCGACGCCAGGGCAGCGGGGGCAGCCACAGCAGCGGCTCCCATCGCACCGACCGCCATTCCAGTCCCGGCCGCCGCCCCGGCGCCAAGCTGCGGCGCACCGGAAATCAGCCCGTTGGCGACACTGCCGCCATACATGGCGAGCCCGATCATCGCGAGGGCGGCGAGCACCACCGAGAGCGCCTGGCCGATCGTTGGCAGGCTATCGCCGTAAGACGTGCTGAACTGGGAGAAGAGCGTGGAGGCAATGGCGCTGATCACGGCGAAGACCATGATCTTCACGCCGGAGGACACCACATTGCCCAGCACCTTCTCGGCGAGGAAGGCCGTGCGGTTGAACAGGGCAAATGGGATCAGGATGAACCCCGCGAGCGTGGTGAGCTTGAACTCGATGATCGCCACGAAAAGCTGCACGGCCAGCACGAAGAACGCCGCCATGACGATGAACCAGGAGATCAGGAACACCGCGATCTGGGCGAAGCCGGTAAAGAAATGGATCGGATCAAGGAACTGGTGCATCGCGTCCAGCAGCGGCTGGGCCGCGTCAAACCCCGTCGCCGCCAGCCTGCCGGGATGCACGAAATCACCCAGCGCCAGCTTTCCGCCGCCAACCTTCAGGCCGAGGGCGGCGAAACTGTCGAAGACCTCTTTCGACAAACCGTCGAAATTATCGATGATGAAGGCGAAGAAACCGATATAGAGCGTCTTTTTCACCAGCCTCTGGATGATGTCCTCGTCTGCCGCCCAGGCCCAGAACAGACCGGCGAGCGCGATGTCGAGCACGGACAGCGAACCGGCCAGGGACACGACATCGCTTTTCACCAGACCGAAACCGCTATCGATCGTCGTGGTGAAGCTGTTCAGGAAATTGTCGATGATGCCTGCATTCGCCATGCCCATGCCCGCCATGACCGTTAGTTCCCGTCATTGAAGACGGAGACGGCGCCCGGCACATAGGCGTCGTGCTGCGCAAAATGTTCGTATTGCGCCTGGCCTTCCGCCTCGGCCGCCGCCTCACGCGCCCGGTCGAGGTCCTGTGCCCGTCCGTTGGCCGACAGCACGGCAACCACGTCCGAGAGCTGCCGGGATTGCAGGGCCAGAAGCTGGTTGCCGGCCTGCGCCGCCTGGAGCGCGCCGCTCGAACTCTGGCTTGCTGAGACGAGCTGGGTCATGGCGCTGCTGTCGGACGGGATATTGCCGACGGCACGGGCCTGCATCTTCAGGGCATCCTCGAACCCGCCGACGGAATTCTGCCAGCGGGTCTGCGCCTGGCTGAACAGGGCACTGTCGGACATCCCCGAGGAGACGGACGTGTAGGACTGCTGGTACTGCTGCTCGACCGAGGTGACGCTGTAGGCGATGTTCTGCGCCTGCGCGAGTAGCGCGGTGGTCTGGGAAATCGTTGATTGCAGCGTCGACAATGTCGACAATGGCAACAGGGCGAGATTCTTCGCCTGGTTGACCAACATCTGCGCCTGATTGGCGAGAGACGTGATCTGGTTGTCGATCTGCTGCAATTCCCGCGCCGCGATCAGCACGGTCTGGACATGCGCAGCCCCGTCATAGACCGCCCATTGCGCATGGGCGGATTGCACCGAACTGACGCAGGCACCAACGGCCAGCGCCGTGACGGATGCGAACAGTTCCATACGACGGAAAAGTATTGCATGAATCCGGAAGAGTTTTTCCGTCATGGCACGTCTCCTTCCCGCAGAAGGTCCGCAGCCCATGCCACGCTGCGTGCGTCGAACCATGCCGTGAGGAATCCGGCACGTCCGTGTTCCGCCAGCACTGCATCGATCAGCTTGTGATCGTCCTTCCCGGATGCCGCGCACAGGGCGAGCGCCACCGGTCCCAGCCCCAGTTCGAACAGACGGTTGCCGCGCTGGGTCTGGCAATAATACTCCCGCTTCGACGCGGCACGGGCGATGATGGCGATCTGCCGGTCATTCAGCCCGAAATCCCGATAAATCGTGGCTATCTGTGGTTCGATCGCCCGCTCGTTCGGCAGGAAGATCCGCGTCGGGCAACTTTCCACCACGGCCGGCGCGATACGGGAATTGGCGATATCGGACAGGGATTGCGTGGCGAAAATCACCGACGCATTCTTCTTGCGCAGGGTTTTCAGCCACTCGCGCAACTGGCCGGCGAAATCCCCGTCATCCAGGACCAGCCAGCCCTCGTCGATCACCAGCTGGGTCGGGCGGCCGTCCAGACGGCCCTCGATGCGGTGGAAGAGATAGGACAGCACGGAAGACGCCGCGCCGGAGCCGATCAGCCCCTCAGTCTCGAACACCACGACGTCCGCGTCGCCAAGACGTTCGGCGTCAGCATCGAGCAGGCGGCCATAGGGACCGCCCAGACAATAGGTCACCAGCGCCTGCTTCAGGGCGTTGGACTGGAGAAGCGCTACCAGTCCGGACAGGGTCCGCTCATGGGCGGGCGATGACGCGAGGGAGTTGAGAGAAGACCAGAGATGGGATTTCACGTCCGGCGTCAGTGCCACGCCCTCACCCACGAGAATCTGCCCCAGCCATTCTGAGGCCCATTTGCGCTCGTCGGCATCGTCGATCTTTGCCAGCGGCTGGAGTGACACGGCGGGCTGCCCATCATCCTCGCCGGTCAGTCCGCCCCCGAGATCGTGCCAGTCTCCGCCCATGCCGAGCGTCGCCGCCCGCATTGAGCCGCCGAAATCGAAGGCGAAGACCTGAGATCCCGGATAGCGGCGGAACTGGAGCGCCATCAGTGCCAGCAGCACGGATTTACCTGCCCCGGTCGGTCCTGCGATCAGCGTGTGACCGACATCCCCGACGTGAAGGCTGAACCGGAATGGCGTGGCGCCCGCCGTCTTGCCGTAGAAAAGGGGGGAAGCACGGAAATGGCCATCCTGTTCCGGCCCAGCCCACACGGCGGACAGAGGAATCATATGCGCCAGATTCAGGGTTGAAACCGGTGGCTGGCGGACATTGGCGTAGACATGACCGGGCAAGGAGCCGAGCCACGCCTCCACCGCGTTGAGGCTCTCCGCCATGCAAGTGAAGTCGCGGCCCTGGATGATCTTTTCGACTAGCCGGAGCTTCTCGGCCGCGATGGAGGCGGAACCATCCCAGACTGTGATGGTCGCGGTGAGATACGCCTGCCCGACATCGTCAGATCCGAGAGACTGCAAGGCCAGATCGGCATCAGCCGCCTTGTTGGCGGCGTCGTTGTCCACCAGGACTGACGCCTCGTTGGTCATGACCTCGCGCACGATGGCCGCGATCGATTTCCGCTTGGCGAACCACTGACGCCGGATCTTGGTCAGCACCTTCGTCGCATCCGTCTTGTCGAGCAGGATGGCCCGCGTGGACCAGCGATAGGGCATCGCCATCCGGTTCAGATCGTCCAGAATTCCGGGAAAGGTACGGCTGGGGAAACCGGTGATCGTCAGGGTCTTGAGGAAGGCATCACCGAGTTTCGGCTCCAGCCCGCCCGAGAGCGGCTGATCGACCAGCAGGGCGTCAAGGTGCATCGGGATTTCCGGCACCCGGACCCGCTGGTTACGGGTGGAAATGGTGCTGTGCAGATAGGTCAGGATTTCGCCGTCATCGAGCCACGCGGCCTCGGGCATGAAACCATCCAGCAGGGCCAGCATTCGGTCCGTGCGGTCGACGAACGCATGGAGCATGCCATGCGGGTCCGGCCCCTCGCGCTCCCTACCCTCAAAGAGGAACCGGGCAGCCCGATCCGACGTTTCCGCCGGTGGCAGCCAGACCAGGGTGAGGAAATACCGACTCTCGAAATGCGCCCCTTCATCCTCGAATTGTTCGCGCCGTTCGAGATCGACCATCTGGCTGGCTGCGTCCGGGAAGTCGCTCTCGGGATACACTGTCGCCGGGACGCGCTGCGCTTCCACGAACACAGCCCAGCCGGAGCCCAGACGGCGCAGGGCATTGTTCAGCCGTCCCGTTACGCCCACAAGCTCAGCCGGTGTGGCGCTGTCCAGATCGGGACCACGAATGCGTGCCGTGCGCTGGAAGGAACCGTCCTTGTTCAGGACAACGCCTTTCTCAACCAGAGCGGCCCAGGGCAGGTAATCCGACAGGAGGGCAGCACGGTTGCGATATTCGCCAAGGGACATCATCGCCCTGCCCTCCCTATGCCCGCAACCAGGCGGGATAGCGGAGATGCCGCCGGCCCACCTCGACGAACAGCGGATCGCGCTTCGCTCCCCAGACCGCGAGCCCGTGGCCGACGATCCAGAACAGGGCGCCGACCAGCCACAGCCGCAGCCCCAGAGAAATCGCGGCCCCGAGTGTGCCGTTCGCGATCGCCAGCGTCCGTGGCGCCCCGCCCAACAGGATCGGATCGGTCAGGGAGCGATGCACCGGGACATGGAAGCCCGGCACCGCGTCATCGTCATATCCGGCGGCCATCAGATCAGTGCTCCGCCCGAAAAGGAGAAGAAGGACAGGAAGAAGCTGGACGCCGCAAAAGCGATGGACAGGCCAAAGACAATCTGGATCAGGCGACGGAAGCCGCCGGATGTTTCGCCAAAGGCCAGGGTCAGGCCGGTCACGGTGATGATGATCACCGACACGATGCGCGCCACCGGTCCCTGCACCGATTCCAGAATCTGGTTGAGCGGTTCCTCCCACGGCATGTCCGACCCGGACGCCAGGGCCGAGGAGCACCATGCAACCGAAAGCAGCAGCATGGCGGCAATGACAGGCGCGTGCTGGCGCACGCGAAAGAGAGCGCGGCTCATCGAGAATCTCCGTTGGTATGTACTGGATGAATGCGATAGGTTCCCGTGGCGGGATCAATCCCGTCCACGGTGGCGAGTTCGGACAGGCGACGGGCCGTCCCGCGTCCGGACAGGACCGCGATCACGTCGATGGTTTCGGCGATCGTGGCACGCGGTACCGTGACCACGGCTTCCTGGATCAGTTGTTCCAGACGGTAGAGGGCAGCCAGCACCGATCCGGCGTGCAGCGTGCCGATGCCGCCCGGATGGCCGGTCCCCCATGCTTTGACCAGATCCAGCGCTTCGGCACCACGCACCTCGCCAATCGGGATACGGTCGGGGCGCAGACGGAGACCGGACCGGACAAGGTCCGACAACGTGATGACGCCCTCACGGGTCCGCAGGGCAATGAGATTGGGCGCCGTGCATTGCAGTTCGCGCGTATCCTCGATCAGGACGACGCGATCACCGGTTTTGGCCACCTCGGCCAGCAGGGCGTTGACCAGGGTGGTCTTGCCCGTGGATGTGCCGCCAGCGACCAGGATGTTTTTCCGTTCCGCAACAGCGCGACGGAGATATTCCGCCTGCCCCTCTGTCATGATCCCGGCCTCGACATAGTCGTCGAGGGTGAACACAGCGACGGCGGGTTTGCGGATCGCAAAACTCGGAGCCGTCACTACAGGCGGAAGCAATCCCTCGAAGCGCTCGCCGGTTGGCAGTTCCGCCGAGACGCGTGGTGCTGCTTCATGCACCTCCGCCCCGACATGATGGGCGACCAGGCGCACGATGCGCTCGGCATCGGCCGGTGTGATGGTTTCGCCCGTGTCCCCCATGCCGCCCGCCAGACGGTCGATCCACAGCCGTCCGTCGGGATTGAGCATCACCTCGACCACAGCGGAATCGGCAAGATGCCCCGCAATCGCCGGTCCCATCGCCGTGCGCAGCATAGAAATACCGCGCTGTCGGGCACCATTTTCAATTGGTGTAACCGTCATGGAAATCCCCGTCCGGCCAGGTCATCCGACTTCTCCGGACGACGACGGGGATCATTAGAGAGTGCTGTTTTCTCCTATTTTCAACAGCCTTTTCTCACGATCGTACAAGATCGTAACGGATGCGGGTTTTACTTGCTCCTGACGGTTTATCGAAACCGGCAGACGAAGCCCGACAGACACGTTCAGGAAAGGCGTTCTTCCTCGACCTCCTGCGCAAGGAGCATGGAGTCCCCCCGCAACCGGGCGGCATCACGGGCCGGGGGCATCCCGAACATACGCCGGTAATCCCGGCTGAACTGGGAAGGGCTGTCATACCCGACGGCAAAACCGGCTTCCGCCGCGTCATCCCCGTCCGCCACCAGACGCCGCCGCGCCTCCTGCAGCCGGATGCAGGTCCGGTACTGCATCGGGCTCATCAGCGCCACCGCCTTGAAATGCCGAAACAGCGAAGGCGCGCTCATGCCGGCGAGGCGCGCCAGATCGTCGATCCCGAACTCCTCGGCATAATGCGTCCGCATCCAGGCCATGACCCGGGCAATCCGGGTCAGGTGGCTGTCCGCCACCGCGATCGCCCGAAGCCGAACGCCGAGCGGGCCGGTCAGCAGGCGGTAATAGATTTCCTGCCGCACCAGCGGGGCAAGAACCGCTATATCGCCTGGCGTATCCAGCAGCGCTACAAGACGGCGGACGGAATCCAGGAACGCCTCGTCCAGCGATGCGACGGCCAGACCGGCTTCATCCCCTGCCCCTCTGTCCCCGCCGACGGGCACGGACAGCAGCAGGTCCGCCAGCACCGCCGGATCGAAATCGATACTGAGCGCCAGATAGGGTTGGTGCGGACTGGCCTCGATCACCGCGCTGCTGACCGGCAGATCGACCGTCGTGATCAGGTAATGGCTGTCGTCATAGGTGAAGGCGTGCTGTCCAAGCTCGACCCGCTTGCGGCCCTGGACGATCAAATAGAGCCGGGAGCGATAGATGCAGTTCAGCGGTACCGATCGGCTTTCAGAGCGGAACAGCATGAGTCCGGGCACGGCAGTCGGCGTACGTCGCGCGGCCGCATGGCGCCCGATAAGATCGCGCAGGGAATTGATCGCGGACATTCATGATCCTCCGCCACCAAGCTGCTCTTGTGGATGATGGCGCACAAGGCGCGATGTCCACTTCTGATAGCATCGGGCAAGAATGCGATGGGATTTTCCTATCGCGAGGCCCCTCCCAGGCGGCACTATGCCGCCACACTGCATCACGCGGTCCGTCTTTTTTGCGGAGATCTCATACCATGAAATACAATCCACTCGGCCGCACCGGCCTCCTGGTTTCGGAACTCTGCCTCGGCACCATGACCTTCGGCGGTCAGGGCGGCATCTGGGAACAGATCGGCGGTCTCGCGCAGGAGAGCGCCGATGGCCTGGTCCGCGCCGCACTCGATGCCGGGATCAACTTCATCGACACCGCCAACGTCTATTCCACCGGATTATCGGAACAGATCACCGGTCAGGCCCTGCGCAATCTCGGCGTGGCGCGCGACGACGTCGTGGTCGCCACCAAGGTGCTGGGACCTATGGGCGACGGTCCGAATGCGCGCGGCGCCTCACGCGCCCATATCATCGCGCAATGCCACGCCAGCCTGAAGCGGCTGCAACTCGACCATATCGATCTCTACCAGATCCATGGGGTCGACCCGATCACCCCGATCGAGGAAACGATGGAGGCACTGGATACGCTGGTCCGTTCGGGCGCGGTCCGCTACGTCGGCGTCTCCAACTGGGCAGCCTGGCAGATTAGCAAGGCGCTGGGCATCGCCGAACGCAAGAACCTGGCGATGATCCGCTCGCTGCAAGCCTATTACACCATCGCCGGCCGCGACCTGGAGCGCGAGATCGCGCCGATGCTGGCCGAGGAACAGGTCGGGCTGATGGTCTGGAGTCCGCTGGCGGGCGGGCTGCTGTCGGGCAAGTATCATCGGGACGGCAGTTCTGTCTCCGGCGACGGCCGCCGCGCCAGCTTCGACTTCCCGCCGGTCAACCGCGATCGGGCCTTCGCGGTCATCGATGCCATGCGCCCCATCGCCGAGGCGCACGGACGCAGCGTAGCACAGATCGCCATCGCCTGGCTGCTGCACCAGAAGGCGGTCACCAGCGTCATCATCGGCGCGAAACGTCCGGACCAGCTGCAGGACAATATCGCGGCCACCACCGTCACGCTCTCGCCCGAGGACCTGACGACGCTGGCCGCGATCAGCGCCCTGCCGCCGGAATATCCGGGCTGGATGATCGAACGGCAAAGCGGTTATCGCGCCGGCGCCAAGGCGGGGGAGTTGCCGAAAACATCGTAGTACGCGCAGGGGCCGACCGACGCCGGGAAGCCCCTATTCGGCCTCAGCCCGAAGGTCGTCTGGGATCTCCTGCCGGAAGAACGGCCCCCGGCTGAGTCGTCGCCCAAGGGCGGCCACGAACGCCTCGTAGCGTTCCGCCCCCTGCGCCCGCGCCGCCGGTGCGGCCGGTTCCGGCAAGGATGGGCTGACCGTCATCCAGTAGCGGATGAACAGAGCCAGCGTCTCAAGGCTGATCCCGAGATCGCGCTCCATGCGAGCGACCTGCCGGTCGAGGCGGTCCAGCCTGCGGCTCATTGCTGCTTCCCGCCGCTCATCGGCATCGGGCGACAGGAAGGACGCGATGGCGGCCTCGGCCACCAGGGACAGAGACAGGTCGCGCCGTGCCGCGTGCGCGGTCAGGACATCCAGCAGCTTCGGTTCCAGATAGACCGACAGCCGCGCCTTCTTCGGGGATGTTCTCATCACGCCCTCACAGCCCGAGATCCTTGCCACGGTCGAGCCCGGCCTGCCGGGCGATTCGCGTCAGGTCGGCGCGATCTCGTGCCTCCGGATCCTGTGACGGTTCTTCGCCAAACAGATCGGGGGCGGTGCGCGCCCCGCGCTTGCCGATATCCGCCGGGTCATGCTCGCGCGACCATTTCCGTCCCGTGCCGAGGGATTCATCGCTATCGGCATCGTCGGGCTTGTCAGGCGCTGCCGGCGACATCTTCTGATCCGATGATGGAGTGGCAGGAAGCGGACGCCCACTCCAGTCATCGGGCTGGACAGGCCGGGGCAATTGCGTGGGATCGGGCGGCGGCAGGACGCGCTCGACGAAGCGGCGATCCCGGAAATACCGCGCCTTCCGTGCGCGGATCGGTGGACAGCCTGCCACCATGACCACCTCCTCCCGTGCCGGAATCTGCATGACTTCGCCCACCGTCATCAGGGGCCGCGCGCTCTCCTGGCGCGAGACCATCAAATGCCCAAGCCAAGGCGACAGCCGATGGCCGGCATAGTTCTTCTGCGACCGGATCTCGGTTGCCACCCCAAGACCATCGGACACGCGCTTCGCGGTGCGCTCGTCATTGGTCGCGAAACTGACCCGGACATGGCAATTGTCCAGGATACTGTTGTTCTGGCCGTATGCCTTGTCGATCTGGTTGAGGCTCTGGGCGATCAGGAACGCCTTGATCCCGTAACCCGCCATGAAGGCCAGCGCACTCTCGAAGAAGTCCAGACGGCCGAGGGCGGGAAACTCGTCGAGCATCAGCAGCAGGCGACGCCGCCCCTCCCGACCGGACAGATCCTCCGTCAGTCGTCGCCCGATCTGGTTGAGGATCAGGCGGATCAGCGGCTTGGTGCGGCTGATATCCGAAGGCGGGATGACGAAATACAGGGAAACAGGCCGTTCGCCGTCCAGCAGATCGCCGATCCGCCATTCGCAGCGACTGGTCACGGTGGCCACAACCGGATCGCGGTAGAGGCCGAGAAACGACATGGCGGTGGACAGCACGCCGGAGCGCTCGTTGTCCGATTTGTTGAGCAGTTCCCGCGCGGCCGAGGCCACAACGGGATGCGGCCCCTTCCCGTCCAGATGGTTCGTGCGCATCATGGCGGACAGAGTCGCCTCGATCGACCGCTTCGGGTCGGAAAGGAATTTCGCCACCCCGGCGAGGGTCTTGTCTTCCTCGGCATAGAGCACATGCAGGATCGCACCGACCAGCAGGGCGTGGGAGGTTTTCTCCCAGTGGTTACGCCGCTCCAGCGAACCCTCCGGATCGACCAGAATATCGGCGATGTTCTGCACGTCGCGGACCTCCGATGCTCCACGCCGGACCTCCAGCAGCGGGTTGTAGGCCGAGGACGCCGGATTGGTCGGGTCGAACAGCAGCACACGTCCGAAGCGGGCACGGAAACCGGCGGTGATCTGCCAGTTCTCGCCCTTGATGTCATGGATGATGGCCGAACCCGGCCAGGTCAGGAGTGTGGGGATCACCATACCCACGCCCTTACCCGTACGCGTCGGCGCGAAGGTCAGGACGTGCTCGGGACCATCGTGCCGGAGATAGGCCCGGCGGTATTTTCCCAGCACCACGCCGTCCTCGCCCAGCAGCCCGGCGGCACTGATTTCCGCGTCCTCAGCCCAGCGGGCGGAGCCATAGGTCGCGGCCCGTTTCGCCTCGCGGGCACGATGGACGGACAACGCCACGGCGGCTGCGAAGGCCAACACCCCGCCAGAACCCGCGATCCAGGCGCCGCGCGCGAAGACCGCCGGGGCATAGGCGTCGAACTCATACCACCACCAGAAGAACAGTGGTGGGGCGTAGACCGGCCAGCGGTGCAGGACCATAAACCACGGTCGGCCGAGTTCTGGCTGGAACGCCAGTTCCCAAGCCGTCCATTGTGTCGCCGTCCACCAGGACAGCACGATCATGGACAGGACCAGCAGCGCCTGCCCCCACTGGATGCGTGTTCCCGGCTGGTCCATCGATCCCTCCCCCTGTCATGGGAGACAGCGAAGAACCGGCGCTTTCCAGGGCGCAAGCATGATCCGGCACCCATCGTACCCGAGCGGGCAGGAGCGAAGAAATACTTGCGCGTTGCGGGCTACAGCCAAACCCGCCCATCATGCGCGGGATATCTCTCGGAAGGAGTCGAGCCATGACTGGACCGCAGAACCCGCCTCGGTCTGACGACGCCGTTGATCAACTAGGCACGGAGGAACGGAGGAAGCTCGACCCTGTGATTGATGCACTGAACGCATTGCACTTGCAGCACGGCTTCCTGAGCGATGAATTCCCGACGCTTTGAGCCGGGCGATCTCCACTTGAATCGTGCATATGTCGGACATTTATGGTAGAAACGTCCGACATAAGGGAGACTCCGATGGCACATACGAGCCGACAGCAAGGTGCTACCAAATCCGGTGTGACTGCACCGGCCAGCATCGGTCCTGCTGCCCGCCCGGCGCGCCGGCGTGGGAAAACCAGCCAGCCGACCGTGGAAAGCGACATGATACGGGTGTTCAAAAGCAAGGCGTTCGCGAGCCTGATGGAGCGCGATCCGTCGGTTGCACGCGCGGTTGTCTTCCTGACGCACCAGGGTGTCGTCACCGGCGTCCGCTCGAAGAAGATTTCCACGCGGGTCGATCCCGGCGTGATGGATGCAGCCCGGAAGCGGTTCGGGCTGATCAACGATGCCGACGTCATCAACGCCAGCCTGGCGATGGCAGCAGCGCCAGATCGGTTCAAGGCATGGCTCATGGAGAGCCAGGACACGGTCACGGACGATTTTGAACTCGCGGTATAAGCATTCATCGTGAAGACGCCAGCAGGATCGCGCGGCAACGAAACCGCCGCCGACATTGCACGACAGCATGACCCCGACGCCTATGCACGGGCGATGGCACGCCGACCCGACACAGAGCTTCCGTTCGACATCACGGCCCAGCCGCCGGACCTGCCGGTCATGCTCGACACGAATTTCTATCTGCGACGCCTTCAGGGAAAGCTCGCGCCGGATCTGGCTGCCTTCGTGGCCAGCCGGAG
Organism: Gluconacetobacter asukensis; assembly: GCF_014174375.1. Lineage (GTDB taxonomy): Bacteria > Pseudomonadota > Alphaproteobacteria > Acetobacterales > Acetobacteraceae > Gluconacetobacter > Gluconacetobacter asukensis. Next base: position 28,079 of record NZ_JABEQE010000018.1, on the reverse strand, counting down.
GATTCTGCATAGCGGCGTCGCATGTAGCGAGCTTGCCATCAGCGCAGGCATCCTCGATCCGACTCATCCCGCCACGCCGCACAACCGCAAAGTCGTGCTGGATATGCTCGACACAATCGACCGAACGGATATCGTGGCCCCCAGCGCGGAAACCTGGGCCGAAGCGGGCATGATCGCCGGTATTCTGGCTCGGACGCAGCATCTCGCAAAGCCCAAGAGCACGCTGACGTCAGCGGAAGCGTGCTGCCAGGAGGGCCTGCGCCGGAAGCTGATTAATGACACCCTGCTCTTCCTCAGCGCCCGCGAGCAAAATGCCATCCTGGTGTCGATGAACCGTCGCGATATGGATCTCCTTCTCCGTTTCCGGCCGGACACCAGCGTTCTGCTATTCCGCTGATGGCGGCACTGGAACCAGAGCGAACAAAAATTGAAGTGAGAGCGGACATGATTTCACGTCACATTTCGATTTTCTTCTACGGCCTGTTCATGGATGCGAATGTCCTACGGAGGCAGGGATTTGAACCCGCGAACCCTCGACCGGCTGAGGTCGCGGGAATGGCGCTTCGTATTGGAAAGCGCGCTACTCTTGTCCCTGACATATCTGGTTCAGTGCATGGAATAGTCATGGACCTGACTCACAACGATATCGACCGTCTTTACGCCGACGAAAGCGTCGCCTCATACCGGGCAGAAGCTGTCTTGGCCCGCCTCTCCGATAGCACAAGCATCGCAGCCCTTTGTTTCAATCTGCCGATACCTCCGGAAAGAGGCGTCACCAACGATGAGTATCGCGAAAAACTCCGCGAAGTTGGCCGCAAAGTCGGTCTTCCGACCGGATACGTCGACAGCGTGTGAGAGCAATGCGACGGATCAGCACGACACCCGAAGGTAATTACAACCCTAATCCCCTTTTACGCGCGAACGACCAGTCGATCCCCCCATCGCCACGCATCATGCCGGACACCTCCCGCCCTCGCTGCTTTTCCAGCGACGGCGACCATGGCACCAACTCGAAGCCCAGTCCGTCATCGATCATCGCGAACCGGCCCGACGCCAAGTTGAAACGCTGACGATAGGTGCCGGTAACGGGATCACCCTCCCCGCTCCGCCGGAACGGTATCCCCGACTTCCCGGCGAGGCTCCGGCCCAGCGCGTCCAGCTCCCGCTGGCGCAGCGTGGCGATCAGGTTCCGGGCATAACGGATGCTCCCGCCGTCGCGGCTGACCAGCCCCTGCTCCACCAGATGATCCGTGCGTTTTTCCATCGCCTCTTTGACATCGGCGCCGAACCCGGTGGACGCCAGAGGGAGAGGCTCCCGTGCGATCACCTGCCGGTCGAGCCAGGTGGCGCCCTCCGCCGTCACCTGCCGCTCCAGCGTGAGGTCCGAACGGAGGGCCAGCGCGACACGGTTACGTCCCTGTTTGTCGGTAAAATGTCGCAGTTCCACGATGGAACCGACCGCCCCATCACCAGCGGCTTCGAGGTTTGGCAGGCGGACATGATGGGTGCGTCCGTCAATCCCATCAATCACGGCATAGGCCGTGCCACGCAGCTCATCGTCGAGGCCACGATCGACCACCCGGCCGATGACGGGATCGGTGGTATTCTCAGCGGCCATTACCCAGGATGACGCGGCACGATCGATCTTCTGCTCCGCCAGCCCCCGGTGGATCCGTTTGATGATGTCGTTGCGCTCGCTGATCTCCCGTAGCGTCGCCTCCGCGCTCTCGTCCATCTGCCAGCGATCCGGCCCGATCTGGTGCGCCAGCCCCATGGTTTCCAGACGGCGCAGGCGACCCAGCTTCACGGTGGCGAAGGCGTCCAGCGTTTCGCCCGGCGCGCGTCCGAGATCAATGTCACCATCCCGCCCCGCGTCCCTCTGAAGCTGGCGGTCCAATTGAGTCCAGCGGTCGGCGTTCACCTGCCGCTCGACCGCCTGACGGATATCATGATCGTTACGCGGTCCGAGTTCCAGCGTCACCAGATCCTGGGCACGGGCGCGCATGCCCTCGCGGATGTAATCGCGCGCGATCACGAGGTCGGAACCATCCTCCGCCAAACCCCGCACGATGACGTGCAAATGGGGATGTGCTGTGTTCCAGTGATCGACGGCAACCCAGTCGAGTTTCGTGCCGAGATCGGACTCCATCTGCCCCATCAGATCCCGCGCGAAGGCCCGCAGATCCGACAGCTCCGACGCATCCTCGGGTGAGACGATGAAGCGGAAATGGTGGCGGTCCCCATCGCAGCGATCCGCGAAGTCCGAGGCACGGATGTCGTCACTGTCTCTGCCGAACAGATGGGCATCCTCCCCGTCCCGCGTCACGCCCTCCCGGCGGAGATAGCGCAGGTGCGCCGCAAGTGGTGTCGCACGCGGCGCGTGTCGCACGACGCGGGCCTTGATGACGACGCCCCGCGAACGGCTGGTCAGCAGGCGATTGGCGGCATAGGCGGCGGCCCTGCCGCGCCCGAAACTGGAGCGGCGCCCAGAACTGATTTTCCCGGCGCGGGAGACCCTGCCGCCGGCCCGCTGCACGGACGCCAGCACCTGCGTCACGAAGGGTCGCGCCTGCCGGGCGCGGGTGGAACGGATGCGCCCTGGCCGGACCCGGAATTCCTCGTCCCTGTTCATGAAAACTGCCCTGCACCGCGCGAAAGATCGCGTCAGATCAAAGAGATGACAGCTTGTCGCGAGGTGCGAGAAATCCACGCACCTCGCGACAAGACCTCAAAAACCCCGGAAAACAGCCACCCCAACCGAGCCGCGATGTGCGGCCTTTTATCCAGCCCTAACTTTTTCCGTCTTTTTCCGGGGTTTTCGTGATTCACTTCCCCTGCTCCGCCCCCTGCGTCGAACCCGCTCCCGGCGCTTTACGGACATGACCCGCGAAGAGCGTGGACGGAGTGAAAATCGTCTGCCCGGATCGGTTTAAAAAAATGCCTTTGGATGACGATGGAAACGCATTTTCGCTGCCGGAAATGAAGAGCGAAGCGGAAGTCCAGTCACGCGCGGGAGCGATGGAAAACGGGATGGAAAAATGCGCGCTGACCGACGGGTCATCAATCAGCCGGGCGACAGACGCGACATAGGATACCGTCTCACCAGGAAGCAGCCGACCAGTCGCCAGATGATCTTCATAACGACCGGGTCCGGCATTGTAGGCAGCGAGAAATCCTGCATCGCCATAGCGGTCGTGCAACCATCGCAGATAGGCTGCCCCGGCCGCGATATTGTCGTGCGGATCGAAGGGATCGGCCCCCAGATTCAGCGCGCGCCGGACATCCTTCCATGTGCTGGGCATGAGCTGCATCAGACCCATCGCACCGGCGCCGGAAACCGCGTGCGGATCGCCAGCACTCTCAGCATGAAGGACCGCTCGCACCCACGTCACCGGAATCGCGTTTTGCTCCGCCGCTTTCCGCACGAGATCGTCCCAATCCTGCGCCTGGACCGGGACGGGCGAAAGCGGCAGCGCGAGCACGGTCAGCACGCCGGCGGACATGAAAAGCCGGCACGTCATTCCCGACCTCCCGGACGCTTCGCAGGTCGGTTCCACACCAGTTGCCATTCACGCCCGCCCCGCCCGGCCTGAAACAGGGTCGCGCGGATTGGCTGCATGAAGGCAGGATCGTCCAGGAGCACGGAAACATACTCGCCGGCACGTTCCCCAGTGCGTTTCCACCCGGCACCGATCTCCAATGCTGAATCGCCTTCACCGAGATGGATGCGATAATCCGGCGTATGTTCCGCGCCATTGTTTTCCGCTGGCACGAAGGTCAGTTCGGCGTCCAGCGATAGGGTGCGCATGCGCCCGGCAAAACCGTCCGAGGTGCGGGTAAAAAATCCGATCTGGCTCATGGGAAAAATCCTTTCAGACAGGCTGGGAGTGACAGAAAATTCAATGGCCGGGCGACCATCATTGGATGGGTGGTTCACCCGGCTTCATGGGCAGCATGGGCGGCGCCAGAGGCGGTCGCTCCCGGATCGGAGCGCCGAGTTCCGGAAGGGGATCGAAATGCGGCGGCGGTGGCTCAGCCTCTCCCGTACGGACATGCACCGGCACGGCGCGGCCGATGACGGTGTCCATCGGCAGGATGCCGAAATACCGCCCGTCCAGACTGGTCGGCACGGCAGCGTTCATGACAAACACCTGCCCCGACCCGAGGCGTTGGCAGCCCTGCCAGACCGGCAGCGGACGGCCACGATGATCGACGGTCTTCGCGTCGCCGGCCGCCTTACCGTCGATGGTGACGTGGACGCCGATGCGACAGACACTCTGCCCCGCCAGTGCTGCCACAGGCTTGAGCAGCGGCACGCCGAACGGCAGATAGCCGCGCGCCGCCAGCAGCATCGCCTCGTGCTCCGGCAGGCGGATGGCGACAATGTCGCCGACACGGACGGGTGTGGTGGACTGGATCCGATATAGGCCCACCGGAACGCTGGCTGTCTCGTTCCAGACCCAGCGTGGCGCGGGATGAAACGCCAGCGAGGCACCGACGCCGAGCACGGCGAAATGCGTGGCGAAAAACCAGGCGCGCCGGGTCATAACATGGCCCTCCTGCGCAGCCATGCCTCATGGCGCTCCTGCGTGTAAGGGCGAGGCTCCTGCGCCGCCGTGAGGCGATGATGCAGGTGACGCCAATGATCGGGACAGGCGGCCGCAGGATCAATTCCCAGCGCCTCCACGCCGTCGATGGCCTCCAGCACCCGACGCACCTTTGGCCAGCCGCTCTGCCGCAGCAGGCTCTCGCCACCGGGCCGCACGAATGGCACCGTCTGGCAAGCTTCCTGAGCCCCAACGGCCCGCACGATGTCGATGCAGGACACCACGGTGCCGAAATCGTTCGCGGCCCAGCGGATGAAGGCGAACACGCTGTCCGGCGAGAAACTCATCAGCCTGCGCCTGCGGTCGAGAATGCGATCCTCGACGGGATGCCCGAAACGAATCCAGTGCTCGATGCGCTTCTCGATCCAGGTCAGTTCGACCGTCGTGAGCGCGTCGCCCTGCGATCGGAAAGAACGCGCGGTCATGGGACACCCGCCCCGCGATCTACGACCGCTTCCCGAGCCTCTTTTTTGACCTGTCCAGCCGGGTCAGAATTGTCGCGGAAAATACCACCAGAACTACTACATAGAGTATTGTACTTATAAGTTAAGAAGTTACGGCTCTCGTATTTTCTTCTGGAACAATGGTTTACATAGTGGTTTTTTGAACGACCCAACGATACAACCGTATCTGTTCCAACGTGTTTTTCCACCGTTGTGGCAACGAGTGATTCCACAGGCTTCTCCACAGATCCTGTGGACGGCGTCGTTGCTTGGATCCGCAGATAGTCGGTGCCATGTCGCAGACAGGTCGAAAGATGGTATCCCGGAAGCGATTGCGCCCGAACGATCTTTCCCAGCGCGAGCACGAAGTCATATCGTTGCATCAGGGTGCCGGAACGCCCGTGCAATTCGGTGAAATCGAACAGCCACCGTCCTTTCTGTCGTCCGACGCGTCGGCGGACGAACCGGTAGAGCCAACGTCCAATCCCACTCCCCATGTGGAAATAGGTCGGATGCACGGTCAGCACGCGCGTCGGTTCGCTGACGGCGGCGAGGAACCAGTCCGGCAGGGTCAAAGCGACGCCAACGTTGCGGGAGATACGGACATCACTGACCCAGGCGAACGGTCGGTCCCGCCAGTCCAGACCATTGCGGATATTCGTGACCACTGTCGTGGCGGCGAGACGGGCCAGCGCGCCACGCAGGCGGCGATACTGATGCGCGCCCGCGTCCCAACCAAGATCCTGAAACAGCTGCCAGGGCGTGAAGCGCACATGGCGGGATATCCATTGCCCCTCGTTCAGCGCGCCCCTGAGCTGGCCGGCAAGCCAGAGCAGCACATCGGCATCCATGAGTGTCGCCAGCCCGCCATCGCCGGAGGACACGACGTGAACCTCGCTGTAGCCGCACCGGTGATGGATCGGCTCTTGACGTGGCGTTTTCCCCAACGCGAAGAACGGACGATCCATCAGGTCGCGGATGTCGCGGGGCCGTGCCGACCCTGTGACCACAAAGCGGCGGTCGGATTGACGCCAGCTATCGGCGGCCGGCATCATCGTCCGGCACTCCGCTGCGCCTTGCGGGCCTTCGCCTGCAAGCGGATGATATAGGCGCGGGGGTCGGACGGCATCGGGATGCCGCCACCGTCACCTGTGGACAGCCGGACGTTCAGATCGGCCCAGGCGCAGAGGTCTTCCACGGCATAGACGATCCGGCCGCCAAGCTGGCGGTAGAGCGGACCGGTGCCACAACTCCGGTGTTTTTCGAGGGTGCGGATGGACAGGCCAACGAAATTGGCCGCGTCCGGGGTGCGCAGGTAGCGCGGTGGCAGTGTCGGCTGGACACGCATGGGGTGTTCCTCCCGGTGGATCGGGCCGCGTGCGGAATGTCGCGGCTCATGGGAGGACGCTGCCGGAGAATGGGCTGTGGGGAGGGATGACAAAGTTCAGGCCGCAAGACTGTCACCCCCCTGCTTCAACCCGTGAAGGAGGGCGACGTGACCGCCGTTCAGGTAGAACGCGGCGCCGTCGAGATCGCGATAGAAAGCCCGGTGCCATGAGCTGGCACGCCATTCATTGCGGGACAGGTGCAGGATACGCTCGCCGTAAAGACCGGCCGCGATCCGGCGTGTCGCCACACCCATGCGCCGGCCTTCCGCGATGCAGAGCATGCGGATCTGGCGCAGTTTCTGCTGGGAACTCAGGCGCAAGGTGGAGGGAAGAGGACCGGGCGCCTGGCCGGCAAGCAGGCGGCCTAAGCGCGCAACGCAAGCCAGACGGATGCCGAGATGGCCGTCATCGATGACGAACCAGGTTCCCACCACAACAGACTGCCGATCGACGACAATGACGATGCGCAGCGGACCCGCTACGCCGTCCAGCACAAGATGGATGCCATCGGGACCGTCATGTCGTGCCCGCGCGTATGGCGCGAGACGGGACAGGATGTCCCCCCCGTCGCCACGCACGGCGACCTCCGGCGCGATGTCCGGATCCCAGAACGCGGGAGCAAGCCAGGCGGGGAGATCAGGATCGACAGGGAAAACGCAACCCCCAGCGGCGGGCGAAGGCGCGCCATGCCTCGGCGTCAATCTTGCCCATCCGAATAATTGCTGCATGCTCGCGTCGATAGGCCGGATTATGTCGCAGCCATTCCTGGGCGAGGCCGGCAGGATCGAGCCCGGCGTAGGCGCGACGAAGGGGCGCGGCATCCCACGGCCGGATTGTCGGCACGTTCCCCCTCCCCAATATATCACGGATTCGACCCAGTATCCGGTGCGAAGCCGAAACGGGTAGTCCCGAAGACTCAGGGAGGTGATCCCGAAAATCTTTGACCAGATAGGGATTATTTGGAGGAGGGAGGAAGATTCAGGCCACGCGGGCGGGAAATGTCGGTTTTTCCGGCATTACGTGATGCGCGCGGCACATCACTCCGGCGGGAGAGAAACCGTCCGTGTATTATAATACGTAGCGCGATAATACACAAATCGTTCCTATCCTGCGGATGGACATCCGAGGACTTTTCGGCGCGAACGTGAGGCGCCTGCGACGCGCCGCCGGTCTCAGCCAGGAAGCCCTGGCGGAACGGATGGGTGTCGACCGCGCCTATATCAGCTGGATCGAGACCGGGCGCCAGAACGCGACGTTACTCTCGCTGTGGCATGCGTCACAGGCGCTGGGCGTGCGGCCGGCCGTGCTGCTGGACGAAACTCATGTCGCCGCGACCGTGACGCCAGACAGTGATGAGCGATAGGCCGCCTGGCGATGAGGAAAGCCCTTCCCGGCTGAGCCGGGAAGGGCCAGTGTGGGCGGTCAGTCCCCGTTGCGCGGACGCTGGCGGCTCCAGACCAGGTTGTAGGCGCCACCTTCCTCTTCAAAGAGGCTGGCGAAGATCGGACCGGGAAGGGTCGGATCGTCCAGCTTCACGCTGAGATATTCGCGCCAGTCCGTGGTGTGCTTGATCCAGGCCGCCCCGGCTTCCAGTTTTCCGATCTGGACCCGGAAGTTGGGAACATTGTCGCTGGCCCGGTTGGCTTCGGGCACGAAGCGGATACCCCGGATTTTCTGTGTCAGGGTGACGATCTCGCCTTCGTAGCGCTCGCCGACCTTCTTGAATGAACCGATGATCATTGTCCTGTCTCCTCGCTGTATCGGGCCGCGACCACCGTGGCCTCGATGGCCATCGACAGCCCGGAGACGATCGGCGGCGCACCTGCGTGCAGGCCGGAGCAATGCGGAGGACGGCGGGACGGAACTTTCTTGCTCCGCGCGGAATGGGCGCAGCCCAGGGGAAGAAAGTTGCGGGACGCCGTTGCGCCACAGCCGGGCGAAGCGAAGCCGGTCTCGGGCAGATCGGCCATATCGAGAGGCCATGGTGTGCGGCATAGTCAGCCCTGTGGAGAGATAGGTCAGTCCGCCGTGTTCCGTGACAGGGGTGCAGGGTGTCAGGAAGGACTCCGTTTCCAGACAGGATACAGGTCAAACAGTATCCGTCGCCAGGATAACCATCAGACAAATATTATGTTCCGAATACCATGCAATTTGTAGGCGAAAAGTTCAAGACATGACACGAATTGCATCAGGTTGAATGAAATTTACTTCAAGAAGTGACGATACACTCTCTCTTCTACGGATGTTTTTTATTTCTTCAGCAGAGGAGCCCTACGGAGATCGGCAAAACTTGGACGCCCCGTGCGTGGCGCAGAATACCCGGCACCTTCCAACAGGATCCGTTCGCCATGGAGTGGACTCTTTCCGCTCAAAACACGTGCATTGTCTCCCGGCTCGGCATATAGTTGCTTCGGGCAACTATATGCCAGGATGGATGAATATGAAACAGGCGATAGCGGCGGTTCGTGATTTCAACCGCTTTTACATGCGATATGTCGGGGCGCTCGATTCACGCTTTCTGGGCAGCGACATGACGCTGACGGAAGCCCGTCTTCTACTGGAAATCGCAAACCGTGAACCCGTTCAGGCCAATGTCCTGCAGGATGTCCTGGCACTGGATCGCGGGTATCTGAGCCGCATAATACGTCGGTTCGAGAATGAAGGATGGTTAGCACGCGAACGATCATCGGAAGATGGTCGTTCGCGCCCCATGAAACTGACGACCAAGGGACGTATCGTTTTCGAAAACGTCGATCAAAGACAGCACGATGTCATTGAGGCTACCCTGTTACAGTTGAATGAGACTGAGCAGCAGACACTCGCGCAGGCACTGACTTCAGTTCGGCATTTGTTAACCCGCACGCGCGCCTCATCTCCGTTAGATGTTCTGAATCGCCCCGTCTGGCATGCTCTGACCGGACGGCAAAGCTCACTCTCTGTCGGTAATAGTCATGCATTGTGCTACCAGAGGACGATTACTCCGTTCGGCGCGTCCGCCGGAACTGGAGACGTTGATCTTCGGGCATTTGGGGAATTGCTTTCTCCGGATGAAGAAATCTGGCTCGTGGAAAAAGAAAGCTTTCCCACCCCGCCTGGCCTGAAAGTCATGAAAGCTGCCGAATGCCTACAGATGGTGGCATCGCAGGTGTCTGATAGTGAGCACGATTTTTCTTTCTTTGATCTAGGGGCAGACGACGCCGTTGGAATGCGAGATCTCGCGATGCTCACCGTCCCCGGTCCCTTCTTGGCAGACACATGGCAATTAGGTGGTTTTGTCGGTATTCGCGAAGCGGGACGTCTGGTCGCTATGGCCGGAGAACGCATGAAACCAGGAAATTTTACGGAGGTCAGCGGCGTATGCACTCACCCTCACTATCGAGGACGCGGATACGCCGGATTTCTCATGCGTATTGTCGCCCAGCGCATTCTGGATAGAGGTGAGACGCCTTTCCTCCACACTTATTCAGACAATAAAGCTGCCATCGCATTGTATCAGTCGCTTGGCTTTACTCCTCATCAGGTCGTGACGGTCACCGTTCTTCAAAAACAATAGACAAAGCAGACGAAAAAAATGCGAGCCGGCCCTGCCGGCGAGCGCCTCACGCGCCGGGCATCGGCACGTTCCCGCTGCCGGTCCATCGGGACCGGCGCGATTTTCCGGTCGCCCGACTGTCCGGTAAGATGAAGAAAGGGGCGGCTTACGCCGCCGCCCTCCCTGCCCCGTGCCAAGCCAGCCGGCGGGTTGCCGTCGCGGCATGATCCGGGTCCAGTTCCATGCCCAGCCAGTCGCGCCCAAGATGCTGCGCCGCGATCAGCGACGAACCCGAACCCGCGAACGGGTCCAGAACCAGACCACCTACCGGGCAAAAGGTTTCCACCAGGGACAGGAGTGCCGCCACCGGCTTCTGGGTCGGGTGCAGTTTGTTGCCGCTATAGGGCATGTCGATCACGTCGGGGATGGGGCTTGCCGGGGGTGTCACGTTCCCCTTGGCCAGCAGGTAGGCGCTTTCGTGTTCATACCGGAGAAACCGGGAAGAGGATGAATAAGACTTGCGAAAGACGATATGCCCGACCATACGGAACCCGGCCGCCTTCCAGGCATCAGCGAATAAATCAATCCGGTTCCAGCCATAGAACGAAACGGCAAAGCCACCCCATTTCAGAACACGGTGCATCTGGTTGAACGCAGGCCGGAGCCAGCGCGCATTGTCGTCGTTGCGAACCTTCCGCCCGTCCCTGCCCTGATAGTTCACCAGGTAAGGCGGGTCTGTCAGGACGAAATCCACCGAATTACGGGATAGTGCGCGCATAAGCTGCACGCTGTCGCCGTTGAGGATGGTATTGCGGAAATCGGTCGCCGTGTTGGTGTTGCCGGTCATGGTCTTTGCCCTTTGTTCCGCGAGGAACAGCCCCCGCTGTTCCTCTGCCTCGCGGCGAGCAGCGGGGTAGCAACGGCAAGGGCGGCCGGGCCGGAGGGGGATCGCCCAATCTGCACGAAGCGCAGCGCAGGAAGATTGGGGATACCGGCCCGGACGGCGCCCACAGCGCGCATCCTTGCCGGCGCGGGGGCGGAGCCATTAGCTCTTTTTCTTTCTCGATCGATTTCGAATGCAATCCAGGTTGCCTGACCGGCGTCCCTCGACAGCCATATGTGACTTGTTTCATTGCGTTACGGGGGTGAAGATGCAGCCATGTCCGTCACACCAGATACCGTCCGCCGTGTCCTGCGCTCTTGGATCGCGCTGGAAGTCCTGACCCCTCAAGCCACGCGGGAGTCCGGCTGGAACGACGTGGCTGCGGATCGCGAAGGCCGCGTCAGGAACCGGAGAACCGACGCGACCGACGGTCCGGACCTCTGGCACCCGCCTCGGCCGGACGACTCCACGCCTTGGCCTATCCTGCCCGATCCCCCTCCGAAGCCGCCAATCGCCTCCGTCGAGAGTGATCCGAAGAAGCCGCCGGAATCACAAACCTCGAAAAAGGAGCGTGTTAAACGGCGCTGGTACAACGTCATTCTCGGTGCCATGCCTACGCGAGCATCCTTCGAGCGCCTGAATACCGCCATTGGCGAAAACGACCCTGACGAGGAAGACAAGACCGACCGATCCACCAAGAAGGGCAACGTGATCGCCGCCAGTGTTGTGCTCGACGAATGGGGTATCATGGTGCCCGACACGCTGGCCATCGCCAGTTTTTCCTGGGGTGTGGGCCACATTCTCGGCGGCGGCAGTCCTGCCGGGCTGGCGGAATGGGACCGTGAAGCAGAGGATCTGCAGTCTCGTTTTACCGACCTCCTCACCCCACCAGGGTCTGGCGGTAAGCCGCGCTCCCTGACCTGGACGGATCTGCATGGCGTCGCCAATGAACTCGCGGAGGCGCTGTCTGTGCCGAAGGATCTCTGGATCCCCGTTCCGTGCGTGATCGAGAGCGAGAAAGTTAACGCGCCGAATGGCGACCTGCTCTCCAGCTTCTACCTGCCAGACCTCGGTCGCGCCCTACGAGACGCGGATACTCTCCCTCCTGCCCTCGCCGCCTATCTCGGCCTGAATCCGCCTGCCGCGCCTTGGGACGCGCTCACCGATCGCGCGCAACTGGCGGCCCTCCTTTCGCCCGAACTCTTTCCCCTCGGCCGCTGGCCTGGCCCCGGCCTGCATCCTCTTACCCTCCTGCAACAAGCAGCCGTCAACGCTGTCACCCGTGATCTCGCGACGGAAGGTCTTGCCGCCATCAACGGACCTCCCGGCACGGGGAAAACAACCCTGCTGCGCGATCTGGTTGCACAGGTGATGGTCGCACGTGCCGAAAAGCTGGCCGATATCGAGTCTCCTGCCGATGGTGTCGGGGATCTCGACCTGATGGATTTTGCCATCGTCGTCGCCAGCAGCAACAACGCCGCCGTCGAGAATATCAGCCTCGAACTGCCCGTCCGCGAGAAAGCGCTCGACGAATCTGTCTGGCGGGATGAAGGCCTCGATCATTTCGGGCATACCGCCACCTATCTGCTCGGTCTGAAGCAGGACGCCGAACCTGCGAAACGGGCCTGGGGCCTGATCGCGGCCCGACTGGGCCGGGCAAAAAACCGACATCAATTCTTCGACCGTGTCTGGTGGAACGAGGAATGGGGCCTGAACGACTGGCTCAATCGCGCCGCTTGGCCGAACGCACAGCATCTCAGGGAGCGCAAACCTGGCAAGCTGGCGGAACTCGATCCACCACCAAGAAATCCCGAAGCTATGGCACAATGGCGGGAAGCCAGGGACGCGTTCCGTCAGGCTCGCGACCGTAGCCGAAGGCTGCGGGGCGAGCTAGTTACGCTGTCGCAGGCGGGAGATGCCTTGCGCAAAGCGGAGACGGAACTACCACGGGCTAGCGAGATGCGCGAGCAGCTCCGACAAGATCACGAGGCCGCATCGCGCGCAGTAATAGGAGCAAAAAACCAGGTAAGTGAGGCCGATCGGCTCGAAGGGCTCGAGGCTACAAAACTTACCGCCCTGACCTCCGTTCGGCCCTCATTTCTGTCGAAAATGCTGCGCACCCAGGCGTGGCAGGCGCATGAAAGCGGGATCCGCGAGCAGGTTGCGCGACTGGATGAAGCGCAACGGACGACACGCGATGCCAGAGCGCGGCTCGAATTCGCGATCGCCGAAGATAAACGGCTGGGTGAAAGACATGCCGAAGCGGAAGCACATCTGGAAACGCTGCTGGCCGAGGCGGCACGGTTCGGGCAGCAACTGGAAGATGGACGGCGAGAGCTTGGCGACTGCTTCCCTGGCCCAGGCTTCTGGTCGCAACCGGACGACCTGTTCCAGAAAGGTAGCCCGTGGAATGGCGGGCGATTTCGCCAAGCGCGCGACGAGCTATTCGTGGCAGCGATTCGCCTGCATCATGCCTTTGTAGTTGCTGGTGCCCAACCCCTCAAGCGAGCGCTGAACACGGTCGTCAACGGCTCGGCAAATGCGAGCGCGCAGGACTGGGGTTATTTCTTCCTGCTGGTGCCCGTTGTCTCCACGACCTTCGCGTCGATCGGCCGGATGTTCCATACCTTCATGGATGCGTCGATCGGCTGGCTGCTAATCGATGAGGCAGGTCAGGCCGCGCCACAACAGGCGGTCGGCGCCCTCTGGCGCGCCCGACGCGCCGTGGTGATCGGCGATCCGCTTCAAATCGAACCGGTGGTAACCACACCGGAACATACGACGGCCCTGATCTTCCAGGGCAACGATCTGCTCGCGGAGCCCTGGGCGGCGCCGGAGGTCTCGGCGCAGGTTCTGGCCGACCGCGCAAGCATAATCCAAGGGCGTTTCCCGATTGAAAATCCAGTCTCTGGAGGGCCGATGACCCGGGATACTGGCATGCCCCTGCTTGTGCATCGCCGTTGCGAGAGGCCGATGTTCGATCTCGCCAATCGGATCGCCTATGCCGGACGCATGGTCCATGCCACGGGAGCAGGACGATCGACCATTCGCGAACGGCTGGGTCCAAGCTCGTGGATCGATGTGGAAGCTCCCTCCAGCGGCAAGTGGGTCGAGGCAGAAGGACAGCTTATCGCCACCGCGATCGCCGAACTCTGCCGTATCCAGCCCAAGGGGCCGGATCTCTACGTCATTTCCCCCTTCCGTGTGCCGGCGATGCGTCTGCGGCGACTGCTAACCCAAACGCCAGGCGTCTTGCCCGCATTGAACCAGACTGATCGAGAGGACTGGATCGAACGTCACGTCGGCACGGTTCACACCTTCCAGGGCAAGGAGGCCGAAGCTGTCATCCTCATGCTGGGGGCTGGACGTGGCGCGCGGCCTGGATCACGGACATGGGCCGGCGGAACGCCGAATCTGCTCAATGTCGCAGCGACCCGAGCGAAACGTGTGCTCTATATTGTCGGGAATCACGACGAATGGCGAGGTTCCGGGGTCTTCGCGCGTGCCGCCGAGACATTTCCCGATATCTCCTCCGAAGAATGGATCGGACAAAAATCGCTGGAGGCCGTCTCATGAAACCATGCCGCAATAGGCCGGGGGAATAGTCTGTCCGCCTTTCATCAGAGATATTTGAAAGCGGACATCATACCAATTTTTGGGCGATCCACCTTTTCGACAGGTTCGATCAGCGCCGAATCATTGAAGGGTCATTTTGACTTCGTGAACCGGCGTTGCGCCGGTCGGTAACCGCAAAAGTAGGTCATCCGCAATGATCGGCACGCGTGCGGCGTCGATATGCTCGCTGGCGTAACAACGCGCCAGCAATTCATCCCCTAAATAGGTGTCGTACTTCGCTCGCTTCATGTCTGGCACCAATCTAGCCAGGACTACCGCGTCAGGCCCAGGTCCTGCTGCGAGAGCTCTCAGAGCAGCAATCAACTTACCCTCGTCCTTAGCCGGAACAGTGACCGCGATGCCTTCCGAATTGGCCGTTACGCCGTGAGAGGCGAGCGCCAGCACCAGGGCCAGTTGCGCCCGGTTGCCGACCCAGGGGAAAAGCAGGAGTTCGTCCTCATGGCGGCGCAGGCTGGCATGCCGCAGCCCAAGATGATCGAACATCTCCCGAGCCTCCGTGAGAAGCTCGAGCGCCACCTTGTCGAGAAAGCGGGGAACGGCGATGTCCTCGTAAACCCGGCGCATCTCGGCCACGACTTCATCGGCCGGGGGCAGGCCCTCGCCGCCAAATTTGGGCGGCACGCCGCCGTACGCTCGTGTGACCAGGATCTCCCGGCGCTGGTTGTCGATCTCGAGCACCCGCCACCGACGTCCGGCGAAGATGATGAGTTGCTCCGGCATCACAGGGTTATCGACCGGCAAGGTGCCTAGGCTGCGTCCGCGATCCGTGACGACCTTGAACTCGTCAGGCGTCATGAATACGGCGTAGAATCCACGGTCATTGATGACCCGCTCACCTTCTTCGCCAGGCAAAAGTGTCCCGTCGGGGGCCTGCTCAATAAGCTTAACCTCCGGGTGCTTCATTCGCCGCAGCACGTCGATGTAGAGAGCCTGATCGATTTCGGGGAACACCCGGCTCTCGATCAAGCGGTTCCAGCCCTGTTTGACCGTCAGACCGCCATGTTGGGCGATCAGCGCCAGGATTTGCTGCATCAGCGTGGAGAGATGCAGCCGCCCGACTTGCGACGGCTCATTCCAGCGCCTGAGCATCAGGTTGAGCATGGCGATGGCCTGCACTGTGCTCGGCCGCATGGCGTCGACGGGATGGATGCGCTCGTCGATCGCCATCTCGGTGGTGTAGACCCGCATCACTGAGGACTGTCCGGCACGGCGACCGGAACGTCCCAGCCGCTGACGCATGCCTGAGACAGTGTGCCCTGGCCCGATTTGGCTTACGGAATCGATGTGGCCAACGTCGATGCCCAGTTCGAGGGTCGTGGTAGCGACAATAGAACCTGGCCGATCCTCCTCTTTTAGTCGCCGTTCGGCCTCTTCACGATGCTCACGCGACAAGCTGCCGTGATGAGCGAAGAACTCCTCCGGCACGCCCAATGCCTCGCAGAGTCCACATAGCCTTACGGTGTAGAGTTCAACATTCCGTCGCGAGCCTGCGAAGATCAGACTCCGGTGTCCCCGCAGAGTGTCGAAGAGATGTCTCGCAATCTCCATGTCCGCCGTGTTCTCGGGCACCTCGCCCTCATCTGAACTTTCTCCACTTAGCTTCAGACGCGGCTGGATGTAGCCGCGAACCTGGAGTCTCAGGGCTTGGCTGCCCATCGTGGATTCCAGTATCTCTACACCATCCGGGTTCGGTGGCCGCAGGAAAGCAGCTGACGTCCTCATGTCGGCCAGAGTGGCCGAGAGTCCCACCCGAACCACCGGATGTCCGGCAGCGATCTCGATACGATTGAGCAGAGATTGAAGCTGGCGTCCGCGCTCCGCATCCATGAAGGCATGCATCTCGTCAATCACCATATAGCCGAGGGCAGCGAACAGCCGCGCAGCCTCGTTTCCCCGGCGAACGAGGATGGCCTCCAGGCTTTCCGGCGTGGTCAGCAGGATGCCTTGCGGCCGCTTGCGCGCCCTTTCCTTGACGCTGCCGGCCACGTCACCGTGCCACTTCCAGACTGGGATCTCGACCTCTTCGCAGAGGGTCTCCATCCGACCGAACTGGTCGTTGATGAGCGCGCGCAGAGGGCTGATGTAAATGGCCTCGAACCCGGCACCATACTTACGTTCATCCACGGCCAGCCGCGAAACAATCGGCAGGAAGGCCGCCTCGGTCTTTCCGCTTGCCGTCCCAGCCGCGATGATGAGGTCTCGCTGTCCTTCCAGCAGGACCGGGATGGATCGTTCCTGGATATCACGAAGTTCTGTCCAGCCCTGACGCCAGATCCAGCGCCGGACTCCCTCGTGCAACAGATCGAAGGCCGTCGACGCACCGTCGCCGGAGACTTGCCCGGACGGGTCGGACGGCGCGTCGCTCAAAGCTTGAAATCCGCCAGATCGTCGCCGGGCGAATCATGAGCGGAGTCGGCCGTCGAAGCGGATGTCGCAAGCGGCGAACCCCGATGGCCGTCATCGACAATATCTCCGCCCGCCGGGGACGCGTCGGGCGCGATCTCGGCCTGATTCACCAGTTCCTGCCACTTAGCCTGCGGGTTCTGTTCCAGGATAGCGAGCAGGTCGAGGAAAGCCTTAATGGTGTTGCGGGGTGTCCGGAAATAAGCCTCGCCGATCTTCTGGTTGCAGTGGGTCATAAAGGCTTTGAAAACTTCGTCCGGCACTAGGTAACGGTCTTGGTCGCCATAGGCGAAGACATGCCGCAACTTGCCAAGCAGTATGTAGAGATCTTCGGGCGTTAGGCTCTGAAGCCGGATAACTGGACCGGAGAGATCGACCAGGCCATTGCGGGCGAAGCTGTTCTCGGCCAAGCGGGACCGCAGCGCCTCGTAAGAGTAAAGCCCCCGGCGGCTGTCCATCAGGAATTCGGGCGTGCCGCCGAAGTAAACGCCGAGAGACTCTGCCGAGCCCTGGAGCACGTCATTCACGATACGGAGAATCTGCTCGTAGTTGGCATTGCGCGATTGAGCACTGACCAGCTTGAAAAGGTTCACGCACTCATCGAGCATGACCAGGAAGCCAGAATAGCCTGCCAGGGTCACGAAGCGGCTCATGACCTTCAGGTAGTCGTAAACCGAGGCATCGTCGATGATAGAGCGTACGCCGAGCGCCTCGCGGGCCTCAGTCTTGAGCGTGTACTCGCCGCGGAGCCAGCGAAGTGCTGCTGCCTTACCGCTCTCGCTACCTTCTTCGAAGGCCCGCCAGTAGCATTCAATGACGGTTGCAAAGTCGTAGCCGGAAACGAGTTCCTGAATGGGGAGCAGCCGCTCCTGGATGACATCTCCGACCTTCCGGCCCGACTCCTTCGCCGCAGACTGAGCCTCCATGATGAATCGTTCGACCACGCTGGCCAGCGCCCCGCCATCCTGCTTGGTGCGGGTCGCCATGTTGCGCATAAGCTCTGCGTAGAGACTGCGGGCCTGGCCGCCGCTGGCGTGCAGACGGCGATCCGGAGACAGATCGGCATAGACCACGACCAGCTTGCTCTGCATGGCGATCGAGCGCGCCAAATTGAGGAAGAAGGTCTTGCCCGCTCCATAGTCGCCGATGATGAAGCGGACCGCCGAGCCCTTGTCCGCGATGCGCTTGACGTCCAGCACCACCTGGTTGACCTCACCCGCGCGGCCGACTTGAACGAGTTGGACACCGGATCGCGGCACGACGCCTGCGCGGAGTGCCTGAATGACACTATCGCGGTCCTTGGGCTTGATTTTCTCCGCAGCGCGCGCGCCGTCGGAGACTGCGATGCTAAGTTTGGTCATGGTGCTGCTCCCGGCGCGTCGGCGAGGAGCGCCATATTGATGATCAAAGGGTCACCGTCCTCGATAAGTTCTTCATCGAAAGTATCATAGGCCCACTCGTTGATGGCTTCGAGCGCGCCATCCGGCATCAACCCGAGTTCGTGCGCCTTGACCTCGAATCCGGAGCGTGTCCATTCCGACTGGCTGACCAGTACCTCAAGTAAACGGGCCTGCTCGGCGCCAAGTCCGGCGAAGCTCGTTTCCTGTCCCGAAGCGCAAACAGCGGCTGCGGAAATCGGAATTTCAGGAACCTCGTCCTCATAGATTGGCGCCAGGATTTCCTCGACCTCCTTGGTCTCGCGCAGGATGGCGCCGACCTTGACCATATCAATGGCGATACCGTCCTGTGATTTCGCTTTCGAAGGAGGTGACGGAATCCGGTGGCCGCGCCCCTGCGGCTTGCCGTCCTCGACCATGACCGGTTCCGAGGCATAGGATGCCGTCGCAGCCGCTCCCCGGTGCAAGGCAGCGTAGAGTTCACGTCGGTCCAGGCTGAAGGCTTCATAGAGCCGCTCCAAGGCCACCATCATGCTTCGGTTGATCTCGCCTATCGTCGCGACGGCCGAGACTGCCAGCGCGGCAACGGTGCTTCGTTGCGCAGGCTCTATAGTGCCTGCGATGGCTTTGAGGCGGCCAGGCGTTGGCAAACGCTCTGGAAGCAGCCGCAGGCGGGCCGTGAGCCGAGCCGTCTCATGCGGGGTGAGCCGCAGGCGTATGGTGAGATCCTCGACCAAGTTTGTGCCCAAGGTCAGATTCTTTGCAATCGGGCCGATGGCGGCCATGATCAGGGCGGCGGTGTGGAAGTTGGCACTGAGCGGTATTATGACGCCTTTGGCATCGCTGGCGTAGAATAACATCACGTCCGCGCTCGGCTTGTCACCGCCATGGGTCGGGTCCGGCTCCATGCCGTAGCCTAATCGCATCAGCATGGCTGACATGTCGCGCGTCTGCCGAAGGCCAGCGGCCTGCTTGCCAGCACCGAAGCATCGCAGACCGAGCTCTTTGAGCGGCACGTCGGCAACCGGTCGCGGCAGGCCGTTCAGCCAAGTTCTGAATGCACGAACGGCTTCACCTTCCCCAAGCTCGGGAGGCAACATCAAAGCGGCTGCCACACTGTCGGCACGTTCGCGCTCCTTGCCCGCGACCTTGGCAAATGGGGTCAAATCCTCGCGAGCACCTTCGCAAAGCTTGGTCATTTTGGTCCAGGTCAATTGCGTCGGATCTGGAAGACGATCGAGGCCATCAAACATGACCGAGGCATGGAGATACTGACTTGCTGACCGATAGGTCAGGGCAAGACGGCTATCTTTTTTGTCCCTGAGACGGAAACCATGAGGATATTTCTGGTTGAATCGGTGGCGTGTAAGTTCAATGAACTCCGGACGCGCTCGTGTCATTGCGATGCGTGTCCATAAGCCGCTTAGGTGAGGGGGCAAAGACAGAATGCCTGCCATAGCGAGGTCGAAGTCGAGCGGAATGCCTCGTAGCGCATGCAGGCTCAATTTGACCCGAAGTAACGGGGACATGCCATCTCCCAGAGCGGAGAGATCCGGCTTCCATGTTTCCAGCCCTTGCGTATCAGTCAAGGCTCTTCGCATCTGGATGAAATTGAGAAGCTCGGTGCTGTAGCTTGCAAAAGAGCCGTTATTTCCGAAGAGGCTACGCAGACGTTCCACTTCGGCCACCAATAACGCCTCTTCGGTAGTCGAGGGAGTATCGGCCACCAAGCGGCGCTCAAGCCCATAGAAGTAAAGAAAGGGATAGCCCAATGGGTAGCCCGTGTCGGATTTCCCGCTCGCCAGCCAATGCAAGTAAGTCAATCGCTGATTGGGAGTGATATCGGTGTAGGAGGGCCAATAGCCTAGATCCGAGTTCGTCTGCGGAGGCCCGGACGCAACTTTGAGCGATGGTCGGATAAGGCAGGCCGCCGGGGTGTCGGCGTTCCAGCCTCCGGCTGGGGCTGCGGTCAAGAAGTTGCCGACATAGACCATGCCGCTGGTGATCTCGAAGCCGTGAACCGTGACGCTTACGCCGGGAGGTACCCAGCCTGCGTCGTCTTTCTTGCGGCTCCGGGATTGTCCATATGGTACAAATTCCGCATCGTCGTTGCCGATCATGCATTGGCTGCGCGGGAACTGCATGTGCGCAGCAGGCGGCACGTCCATAGGTGTAGGGGCCTGCTGTGCTGGTAGTGGTGACGACAGAGCGGTGGCGCCCAGTTTCGGGAGATTTGTCTGAGGCATAGCATCAAACTGCGCCGTTCCAGCGATCGCGCTGGCGGTCGATATTTTGGTTTTTTTTACCGATGCGAGAGATGAGGCGGTAGCCTCTTCCTTGACCACGATATTAGCAGCAACCGGAACTTCGGACCCGCTGAAGATACGCCTTAGCCAAGAGAACATGATCTGTCCCGGGAATGATCGCAAGTCCCTTCCAGCAATAGACATTATTCTTCCGCCACGGCAACTATCTGTTCTGACATAAGGTACGACATGAGGGCGGAAGCCAACATTGATGATGGCTCGCATCACGCGCCACTTTGCACCAGCCACTCCTTCAGCTTCGACCACCGCCGCCTCCCGCCCTGGTTCCGCACAGCGATAGCCAGCGCCTTCTTCTGCCCGACCAGCACGACAAGCTTCCGCCCCCGTGTGACGCCGGTGTAGAGCAGGTTCCGCGCCAGCATGGCGTAATGCTGCGTCACCAGCGGGATGACCACCGCCGGATATTCCGATCCCTGGCTCTTGTGGATGGTCGTCGCGTAGGCGAGCACCAGTTCATCCAGTTCTCCGAAGCCATAGACGACCTCCCGTCCATCGAATGAAACGGTCAGTTCGCCTTCTTCGATATCGATCCTGTCGATAACGCCGAGATCCCCGTTGAAGACGTCCCGGTCATAGTCATTGGCGATCTGCATCACCTTGTCACCCGGACCATAGGTCCAGCCAAACCGCTCGACCTTCACCTCGCCTGGCGGGTTCAGCGCCTGCTGCAATTCGATATTCAGCGATCGCGCCCCAAGCCCACCCCGGTTCATCGGGCAGAGCACCTGCACGTCGCGGACCGGGTCTAGCCCGAACCGCGCCGGAATACGATCCCTCACCACCGCCAGCAGTTTGCGCAGCCCGACCTCGGGCTCGGCCGCTTCGACGAAATAGAAATCCGATCCCTCTTCCGCGCTCAGTTCGGGCATCCTGCCCTCGTTGATCCGGTGCGCATTGGTGATGATCCGGCTCTGTGCCGCCTGGCGGAACACCTCGGTCAGCCGCACCACAGGGACAGCACCGGAGCCAATGATGTCGGCCAGCACCTGCCCCGGCCCGACCGACGGCAACTGGTCCACGTCACCCACGATCAGCAGGGCTGCGCTGTCGGGCAACGCGCGCAAAAGAGAGCGCATCAGCAGCACGTCCACCATGCTGGCCTCGTCCACGACCAGCAGATCGCAGGTCAGCGGGTTGGTGTCGTCCCGTTTGAAACTATTATTGGCCGGATCCGTCTCCAGCAGCCGATGGATCGTTTTGCCTTCCAGCCCTGTGCTTTCCGACAGGCGCTTCGCCGCCCGTCCCGTTGGCGCGCAGAGTTGAACATCCGTGCCCTTGGCCACCACGATTTTCAGGATGGCGTTGACCAGCGTGGTCTTGCCCACGCCGGGGCCACCTGTGATCACCAGCACCTTGCTATGCAGGGCAAGACGCACTGCTCCCTGCTGGCTGGGTGCCAGCGCAAGCCCGGTCTTCGTTTCCACCCAGGTCATGGCCTTGTCAGCATCGATCTCGGGCCAGGGCGGCCGGCCCACGGCGCAGGCGCGCAACCGCT
This sequence comes from Gluconacetobacter asukensis, assembly GCF_014174375.1. Lineage (GTDB taxonomy): Bacteria > Pseudomonadota > Alphaproteobacteria > Acetobacterales > Acetobacteraceae > Gluconacetobacter > Gluconacetobacter asukensis. The sequence goes on along the minus strand of NZ_JABEQE010000018.1, from coordinate 5,968 downwards.
CCGCAATGCTCTGCTCCGCGCGATAGAGACCAGCAAGGAAAATGCATCCCGTCTCGCCCACGCTGTCGGCGACCACGTCGCCCGCCTCCAGTTCCAGCGCGAGGGCTGTCTCGATCAGAGGGGCACCGACCTCCAGCAGTTCGGCCGTGCTGGTCAGCAGTTCCCCGACCGGCAGACCGCAATGCCCCTCGTCCATGGCCTCGCCGAGCGCGTAGGAGATCCCTGCCCTCACCCGGATCATGGCGTCAGGCGCGATCCCCATCTTCCGGGCAATCTGGTCGGCGGTCTTGAAGCCGATCCCCCGGATGTCCTTCGCGAGCCGGTAGGGGTTCTCGCTGATCAGTTTGACCGCGTCCTGCCCGTAGGTCTTGAAGATCCGCACCGCCCGCGAGGTGCCGACGCCGTTGCTGTGCAGGAACAGCATGATCTCGCGGATCACCTTCTGATCCGCCCAGCCACCGACAATCCGTTCGGCACGCTTGGGACCGATGCCCGTCACCTCCCGCAGGCGTCCAGGTTCCTGTTCGATCAGGTCGAACACCGCCTCGCCGAACGCTTTCACCAGCTTTTTGGCATAGACGGGACCAATGCCCCGGATCATGCCCGAACCGAGATAGCGTTCGATGCCCTCGACCGTGGTCGGCGGGCTGGCCTTGAGGAACTCCGCCTTGAACTGGAGGCCATGGGTGTGGTCGTTGAACCAGCGGCCCGACATCTGCACGAATTCGCCTGCCGAAATCATCGCGGCATGGCCGACGACAGTGACCAGATCGCGCTGGCCCCGCACCTTCACGCGCAGGACACAGAAGCCGTTCTCGGCGTTGTGGAACGTCACCCGCTCGACCAGTCCCGCCAGCGATTCCGTGGGCGAAGAGTCGGTGGCGCGTCCGCTCATCCGGCCTGCCGGAAGAACGGCACTCCCGTCTCGGTCATGACTCGCCCTCCCCTCTCGTGCCGCCGCCGTAAGCCAGTATTTGTACGACGCGCCTGTATCCGGGACTACCCATAACTACGATTCCGTACGCTGGAGCACTCAGGACAACGCTTTCTCGCATTGCCATTTTCCATTGAAATAACAGTTATCTGTCCGGATCGTGTGTCTGTTTTCCTTGCCATGCGGTCGGAAGAGAGCAACGATGACGGACAGACCCAGCCAGTCCATTGCCCCGGCGTATCGGCCACCCGAGCCCGAGTTGCGGCTCATCCTGCGGCCCAATGCCCCCGACCCGCGCCTTGTAGCGCTTGTCCGCCTCATGGCCGGTCGTGCGGCACGGGACTGGTTCCGGTCGCAGCAACAGGAGCAGCGCCCCCGCTCCGGACCGTAAGGGATGCCTCGTCATGAAGGTCGCGCTCTACGCCCGCTATTCCTCCGACAACCAGCGCGACGCCTCGATCGCCGACCAGCTTCGCATCTGCCGCACCCACGCGGAGAAGCAGGGCTGGACCATCGTCGAGGAATACACCGACCACGCCATCTCGGGCGCGTCCCTGATGCGGCCAGGCATCCAGGCGCTGATCGCCGATGCACAGCGCGGGCGCTTTGCGATCGTGCTGGCCGAAGCCATGGACCGTCTGTCCCGCGACCAGGAGGACATAGCCGGCGTCTTCAAGCGCATGAACTATGCCGGTGTGCGGATCGTCACCCTCTCCGAGGGCGAGGTGTCGCATCTGCATGTTGGCCTCAAGGGCACCATGAACGCCCTGTTCCTGAAAGACCTGGCCGAGAAGACCCATCGCGGCCTGCGCGGCCGGGTCGAACAGGGCAAGTCCGGCGGCGGCAATGCCTATGGTTATGATGTCGTACGCAAGCTCGACGCCAACGGCGAACCGCTCCGGGGCGACCGGACCATCAACCCGCAAGAGGCGGAGGTGGTCCGCCGCATCTTCCGTGACTTCGCGGCTGGGCTGGGACCGCGCGCCATCGCCTTCCGCCTCAATGACGAGGGTATCCCGGCACCAGGCAGTGGTGCGTGGGGCTTCTCGACCATCAATGGCAACCGGCTACGCGGCACGGGTATCCTCAATAATGAGATGTACGTGGGCAGGCTGGTCTGGAACCGCCAGCGTTTCATCAAGGATCCCGACACCGGCAAACGCCAGGCCCGTCCCAATCCGGAATCCGAATGGGTGATCCAGGAGGTGCCGGAACTGCGGATCGTCGACCAGGAACTGTGGGAGGCGGTCAAGGCACGACAGGCGAGCGTCAGCGCCAGCCGCGACACACGTGACACGTCATCGCCCGACCATTTCCGCGAGAAACGCCGCCCCCGCTATCTCTTCTCCGGACTCAGCAAGTGCGGCTGCTGTGGTGGCGGCTATTCCATGATCTCCGGTGCCCTGCTCGGCTGCTCGACGGCACGCAACAAGGGCACCTGCGACAACCGGACCAATATGCGCCGCGAGGAACTGGAGCGGCGTGTCCTCGACGCCCTGCGCCACCACCTCATGGACCCGGACCTGTTCGCCGAATTCTGCACGGCGTTCACCACGGAGATGAACCGGCTGCGCATGGAGGCTTCCGCCGACATCGGCGCGGCCGAGTCAGAACTGAAGCGGGTTGAGCGCGACATCCAGCGGCTGATGGACCTCTATCTTTCCGAAGCGATCTCGATCGACACGGTCAAGGAACGCGGATCGAAGCTCGAAGCCCGCAAGGCAGAACTCAAAGAGTTCCTTGCGACTGCCGAAGCGCCCCCGCCCCTGCTCCATCCCCAGATGGCGGAATTCTACCACCGGCAGCTCGCGCGTCTGCATGACATGCTGCATTCCGAGCTGGACGAGAAACGCCAGGAGGCAGCGGAGGTGATCCGCTCTCTGATCGAGGCGATTATCCTCACGCCGTCCGACAAGGGACTGCAGATTGATGTGCGAGGCGACTTGGCCGGGATCCTGATGATGGCGTCGAGCGGACAAACGAAAACCCCAGCCCGTTTCCGGACTGGGGTTCGTGATGCGTTCGCATCGCAAGTTCAGATGGTTGCGGGGGAAGACAACCAACGATACTTGCGATTGGTGGACCGCGAGATACCCCGTCTCGCTGCATGACAGAGTCACCATGCCAAAGCGCATGGGCATATCCAGCTGGAATCCTTGTCATAGGCAATCTGCCTCATATATGATCCCATATCATGGTCAATATATGAGGCACGCCGTCATGTCCGAGACCACATTCCTCTCCGACGCCTTCGATCCATCCGGGCTGATCGCGGCGGAACGGCTGAGCAATATGCTGCACATCACGAGAGGTGAATTGGCCGCCACGCTGGGCCTGTCGCGTGACGCCGTCTCCAAAAGTGCCCGCCTCGGCCGCCCAGCCACTCAGGCGAGGCTGCGCGACATGGTCGAGATCCTCAATCGCGTCCGACCATGGGCGGGCTCAGCCCAACAGGCTTTCGCATGGTACCGGTCACAACCCCTGCCCTCCTTCGGTGATCAGACTGCCGAGGCGCTCGTCCGGGAGGGACGCGCCAATGCCGTCCGACGCTACCTGGATCGTATTGCCACCGGCGGCTACGCGTGAGGTTTACCGGACGGGTATTCCGGGCTCATAATCCCCGCTGGTCTTTCACCCCGCTATCAGGCGACGGTGCGGCGCTCCACGGTGGACGCTTCAACCCGGTCGGCACACCTGCCCTTTACACCTCACTTCGGATGGAGACGGCCTGGCTTGAAGCCCAGCAGGGTTTTCCATTCAAGCCGCAACCTCTGACCATCTGTGCCTATGACGTCGATAGCGAACCCGTCGTCGATCTGACCGATCAATCCAGTCTTAACGATCTGGGCTTTTGCCTCTCCACCCTGGCCTGTCCCTGGGAAGACCTTGCTGACCGGGGCAAGGCGCCGCCTTCATGGGAACTGGCAAAGGCACTCATGGCCGACGGAGCGGCTGGCATCATCGTCCCGAGCTTTGCTCCCGGAGCAACACAAAATGACAGAAACCTCGTCTTCTGGGCATGGTCAGACAGTCTGCCCTCTCGCGTAACCGTCATTGATGATGAGAGGCGACTGCCCACAACTACAGCGTCATGGTCGTAAGCTGACTGGAGAGTGAAATTGCCGAATGGCGGTCGTCCAGCACCCCGGTTTGGTGCCCGCTATGGGGGGGGAAGCGGAATGTCCGCTGATGGAAGCGGTAAGCAAGAAGCTGCCGTTCACATGCATGATGCTTGGAACCGCCATGCGCTCATGCCGGGCGTTCCGGGGGTTAACCCCGCTTCCAGATAACAGACCTTGCGTTGAACGGCAGCGCTGGCTCTGAATGGTATGGAGATCATCCTATAGGCGAGCCGACGAGGGAACAACACGATGGAAGAACCGAGCACGGCTGCTCTTTTGCGGCAGATCGCAGACTCAGTGGGCTCACGCTATCTCAATCTCGCCTATCAACGCAGCTTTTCGCTCAACGTATTTCAGATGAATGCCGTTGAGCTCATAGAGGCGGCTCAGAGGGTCAAGGATCCTGATCAGGGCATGGCCCTAATGATGGAGAAAAATCGCGAAGCCGGAGTCCAAGCCCATCGCGAACTCAACCGCCACGTCCATAACTTCGTTTCATCCGCCTTGACCCTCGTCGAGCACACACGGATCTTTATGAGGAAGCACTACGCAGGCACCGAACTTTTGGCGGCGTACGAAAAGCAGGTGACGGCGACTTTCGTGCAATCGCCTATCGCGCAGTTTGTCCAGGGCCTTCGCAACTACATGCTGCATAGAGGCCTACCCAACTCCAGCATGTTTATGAAATTTATGGCTAATCCGGGTGCGACGGACGGATCCGGCGCGATGGAAACCGGTGTACACTATGACACAGCTTCGCTTCTAGATTGGAAGGAATGGAAGCCCGTGGCGCGTGCCTACCTGGAGCAGGCTGGGGAACATCTAGACCTTCACGAATTTGCTCAAGAGTACATGACGCTCGTCAATCAATTCCATGGATGGTTGGATGCCACTCTCGTTGCTCACCATCAGTCAGACCTTCAAGAGCTCGGCCAGTTCCAGGCACAACTCCAGGCGATTAGCCCAACCAAACAGCCAGCGTACGCTGTGCCGGTCGAAACGCCGGACTCGGCCGTCGAGCCCTTTGAATTCACGTCGCAGCAGACCACTAAGCTCAGTCAAATTGCCTCGGATCTTCTAAGCAAGATTCGAGAAGTTAATTTTCAACAGACGCCACAGGAGTTTCCGACCGAAAGACCAACCACCCCCATTACAGACCGCGATCTGATCGGGCCCATCACGTTTTGGGGCCAGGAGGCGAGCGGAGAGGCAGCCTTCATGTTCATCCACCACGAAGGCAAATCCTATGGCCTGTCGGCGAACGACTATAGTTCCCTGGATGGTCTGATCGATGCCGTCATGAAATCGGCTTGGGCTCGCGCCAGCCTGAGCCGTGAGTTCGTCGAAAAGGCCTTCATCGATTGGTCCAGGAAGCGATTTGAGGCGGATGGGCCGGCGTTCGCTGTGGCCTTAAGCTCGTCAGCACAAAAGGAGGTCACGGCAGTCGATGTGTGGGCACCGATCGCCAATATGGAGGTCGAAGTGGGTTTCGACTTCGGCCCCGTTCGCATCGAACCGATTACCGCCGCTGTAATGAAGCATCTACGGACCAGCGCACCCTCGCCTCGACTGGAGCAGGAAGAGGAAGTCACAGAATTATTTCAGAAATTGAGACAAGAGATCCAGGGCTATGCCGCCGCGGTGATTTCGATGGAGGCCGAGCCGACGCTCGCTCAAGAGCGCGGGCTGCGTCTTGCTCAAGATGCAGTGGGCTTGCTGCGTTTTTTCTCGCCGGCCGCGAGCAGGTCGTTGCTGTTCAGCTCGGTAGCGCTTATCGGCGCGGAGTACATTCCTACATCTAAGAGACCGTTTGAGAATGTGTTGATGCGGTGGCTTGGGCGTGATTCAAGCTGGGGATGTGGACCCGAGCGAGCCGTGGCCGGATGGCTGGATTTGAGAAGCGATTAAAGCG
>NZ_JABEQE010000017.1 GCF_014174375.1 Gluconacetobacter asukensis | reverse complement strand
ATCGCTTCTCAAATCCAGCCATCCGGCCACGGCTCGCTCGGGTCCACATCCCCAGCTTGAATCACGCCCAAGCCACCGCATCAACACATTCTCAAACGGTCTCTGAGGCCTGCGCGCAAACGCGAACTCGTGGACAAGCTTCAGGGGGAGTGGAAGATCTCGACACGGCGCGCCTGTGCGGTGCTGCAGATCGATCGTTCCCTCTATGTCTACAAGTCGAAGCGCGGCACGCAGGCCGAACTGACACAGCGGATCCGGGAGATCTGCGAAACCCGTGTGCGCTATGGCTACCGCCGCGTTCCATATCCTGTTGCAGCGGGATGGCTGGGCCGTAAACCCGAAGCGGATCTATCCGTCTTTACAAGGAGTTGGGCATGCAACTGCGCAACAAGGTGCCCAGGCGCCGGATCAAGGCGAAAGTGCGCGAGGACCGTCGTCCGGCGGCGCACGACCCGCGATACCTGGGCGATGGATTTTGTTCACGACCAGCTTGCGACGGGCCGCAAGATCAGGATCCTGACCGTGATCGACACCTTCTCCCGTTTCTCGCCGGCCACTGATCCACGGTTCAGTTATCGCGGCGAGGATGTCGTCCAGACCCTGGAGCGGATCTGCGGGCAGATAGGTTATCCCAGGAACATCCGGCTCGACCAGGGCTCGGAGTTTGTCAGTCGGGATCTGGATCTATGGGCGTATCAGAAGGGGGGCGTGCTCGACTTTTCCCGTCCAGGCAAGCCGACCGACAACAGCTTCATCGAGTCCTTCAACGGCAAATTCCGGGCCGAGTGTCTGAACACGCACTGGTTCATGAGCCTTGACGACGCCCGGGCAAAAATGGAGGCTTGGCGTCAGGACTACAACGAGGTCCGGCCGCACAGCGCCATCGGCAACAAGCCGCCGATATCGCTGCTGAACGGCTCTGCGGCGGACCTGCCGGTTGAGCCTTGACCCCGGGAGATTCCAGCTCGCGCTGGCCCAAATTCGGGGAGCACTTCACAACCCACAGACCCTAACTCAGAACTGAGGGCACGTTGGGGGCTAGGTCAGGGCAGGGGCAGGGATCCCCGCCGGGAACGACGGCAGCGCTCGTCGGTTGTTTCCGGATGGCGGGCGGGTTACGTTATGGTGTTTTCCCCGGCCTCGGGGGCGGGACGGACATGCCTGTGGATGAATATCGTGACTAGCCCGGAGCGCATCCTTAATCGCTCCATTTCGGACCAGCTTTACGGGATCTTGCGAGAACGCATTCTCTCCGGGGAATTGGCGGCGGGCGAGCCTGTCCGCCAGGATACGATCGCGGCGCTGTTCGATGTGAGCAAAATTCCCGTGCGCGAGGCGCTGGCGCGCCTCCAGCAGGATGGCTTCGTGTCCGTCCATCCCAAGCGCGGCTTCTTCGTTACGCCGCTGACCCGCGCGGAAGCGGAGGACGTGTTCCATCTCCGCCTGCGTGTCGAGCCGGATGCCACGGCCCTCGGCGCCCGGAACGCGACAAGCGCGGACGCGGACCATGCGCGGATGATGCTGGGTGAGTTGGAAGCGGCCATCGACCGGAAAGACGCCCAGCGTGGCGTCTACAACAGGCGCTTCCACATGGCGCTGGTCCGGCCAGGCGCCGGGCCGATGACGCTACATGTGGTCGATCTGCTGAACGTCACGGCCGACCGTTATGTGCGTTTCCATCTGCATATGAACGACAACGACACGCGCGCCAATCAACAGCATCGCGCCTTGCTCGAATGCTGGCTGAAGGGCAGCCGGCGCGAGATCGAGACGCTGACGCGTGATCATATCCGGATGACGTTGGACGATCTGCGGCAGGCCCTCTGAAATCTTTCATTTCAGGCCGTCTTCCCCGAGCGGGCCGCCCAGACATAGATGATGAGCGCCAGCGCGATCCCGGCGAGATCGTCCATCGCGCCGTCCAGGATATGGTGCCCGTCGAAAGGTCCACTCCACGAGACGAGCGCGAGTCCCGCGAAATAGGCAAACATCCAGCCCGTGTGGCGCCAGTCCTTCCGTCTGCCCCGCCAGAGCATCAGCCCGAGCTGGAGAAGGACGAGCACGGAGAGCAGCCAGGCCAGCGTGGTCCAGCCCGTCCAGAGCACGATCAGGGTCGCGATTGCGAAGGCACAGGGCGCAAGAACGGCGAAGCCACGCAGGCGGAAAGGACGCGGCAGGTCCGGCTCGGTCCGGCGCAGCGCAGCGGCGCTGGTCGGGGCGAGCGCGTAGCTGAGCATCAGCGAGGAGGAGACGACCGTAATCAGCGCTTCCCAGGACGGGAAAGGCAGCGTCCAGAAGAGCGACAGCCCGAATGCCAGGTCGAGCCCGCGCTGCGGCACGCCGGTCCCGGGCTTCACCTCGCGGAACGACGTCGGCAGTGTCCCCGCCTGTGCCCAGGCATAGATCACGCGCGGCAAAGCGGAGAGATAGATGTTCCCCGTTCCTGTCGGGGACAGCACGGCATCGACGACCACCAGGAAAGCGAGCGTGCCGAGCCCCAGGGCGAGTGCGATATCGTGGAAGGGCAGGGGCAGGCGTGCCGCGACCTCGGTCCAGCCATGATCGAGGAACCGCGCGGGCAGGCTGCCGATGAAAGCGGCCTGAAGCAGCACATAGACGACTGTAGAAAGCGAGATGGACAGCAGCAGCGCGATCGGAATGGTGCGTTGCGGCTGCCGGACCTCGCCCGCGACCGAGAGGATCGGAGTGAGCCCCAGATAGGCGAAAATGATCCCGCCGGTCGAGACCGCCACCTGCACGCCGTCCGCGCCATGGGGCATGAAGCCGTGAACCGTGAAGTTCGCTTGCGTCAGATGGGCCAGGAGCAGGATGATGACCAGTGCCGGCACGCAGAACTTGAACAGCGTGACAATATTGTTGATGAAGGCGAAGGTCGCGATCCCGCGTCGGTTGACCAGATAGAGCGCGCCGAGAACCAGCGCCTGGACGGTCCAGCCGAAGAGGGTCGGGTCGCCCGCCGCGTCGCGGGTCAGGCCGGGAATCCACGCGCCCGCATATTGCCGCGCGGCCACGATCTCGATGGAGATGAGGCTTGAGAAGGCAATGGTGGTGATGACGCCCATCAGGAATCCCGCCGCCGGTCCGTGGGAGCGCTCGGGATAACGCACGACGCTTCCGGCCAGCGGAAGGGCCGCGCCCAGTTCGCAATAGACGAGCCCGATCAGCAGGATCGCGACGCCTCCGATCACCCAGGACAGCAGGCTTGCCGGCCCCGCGATGTCGCCCACATGGGCAGCGGCGAAAAGCCAGCCGGAGCCGAAGATCGAGCCGAAGCCGATCATGGTGAGATCGAGCAGGCCCAGCCGGCGCCTGAACCCATCTGCGGTCGGATCGTGACCGCGATCGTTCAACATATGCTGGTCGTTCAATGCGCCGGCGCCCCGTCCACCGTTCGGGCTAGGCCGAGCGGATTGACGGCTTTCAGCCCGTCAGGCAGCAGCGCATCGGGCAGGTCCTGATAACAGACAGGACGCAGGAACCGCTCGATCGCACCGGTGCCCACGGAAGTGCTGCGCGGATCGCTCGTCGCGGGGAAGGGGCCGCCATGGACCATCGCATCGCAGACCTCGACGCCGGTCGGCCAGCCATTGGCGAGGATGCGCCCGGCTTTGCGCTCCAGCAGCGGCATCAGGCGTCCGGCCAGCGCCGTGTCGGCTTCGTCCAGATGTAGCGTCGCGGTCAGCTGGCCTTCGAGCGCACGGGTGACCTCGACTAGCGCGGCCTCATCGGGACAGGAAAGGATCAGGGAGGATGAACCGAAAATCTCATGCGCCAGCACCGGATCGTTCAGAAAGATGCTGGCATCGGCGGCGAACAAGGCCGAACGGCAAGCGTGCGGCCCCGCTTCCGGGCCGCGCGCCAGCACTGTCACGCCCGGCCTTGCTTCCAGCGCCGCGACACCTTCGTCGTAGGCGGCATGGATGCTGGCGGTCAGCATGCTCTGGGGCGCGACTCCGGCCAGCGCCTCGACGGCCGCACCCTTGAACCGCGCCAGCTCGTCGCCCTCGATGGCGAGGATCAGGCCCGGCGAGGTGCAGAATTGGCCGGTGCCCATGCTGAGCGACGCGACGAAAGCGGCTCCGAGGGCGTCCGCGCGCTGGCTGAGGGCGGCCGGCAGCAGATAGACCGGATTGATGCTGCTCATCTCCGCATAGACCGGGATCGGCACCGGACGCGTCGCCGCGATGGCGGACAACGCGAATCCGCCCTTGCGCGAACCAGTGAAACCGACAGCCATGATGGCGGGGTCGCGCACCAGAGCTGCGCCGATCGCGTGTTCGGGCCCGCCGATCAGCGAGAACACGCCTTCGGGCAGGCCGCATCGCGCCACAGCCCGCTGGATCGCCTTCCCGGCCAGTTCGCTCGTCCCCGGATGCGCCGGGTGCGCACGGGCGACGACGGGACAGCCGGCCGCGAGCGCCGAGGCCGTGTCGCCGCCCGCGACGGAAAAGGCCAGCGGGAAATTGCTGGCCCCGAAGACCGCGATCGGCCCCACGCCGATCCGGATCTGGCGCAGATCGGCGCGCGGCGTCGGCTTGCGTTCCGGCTGGGCCGGGTCGATGCGCGCAGCAAGGCAGTGCCCCGCGCGAAGCAGGCGCGCGAACATCCGCAACTGGCCCGTGGTGCGTCCGCGCTCGCCACGTAGACGTGCCATCGTCAGGCCGCTTTCCTGGCTCGCGCGCTCCGGCAGCGCATCGCCGAGCGCTTCGAGCTCTTCCGCGATGGTTTCGAGGAACGTGGCGCGCACCTCTGGAGTGGCCGCGCGGTAGGAATCGAACGCTGCGTCGGCCAGCGCGCAGGCGTCGCGCACATCTTCCGCTGTCGCGCAGGAGAAGGCGACGGGCAGAGCTTCGTCCGTGGCGGCGGCGATGGCGCGGAAGGTTTCGGGCCGCGAGCGCGTACGGGAACCGATGAGAAGCTCGCCGAGAAGTTGATCGCTCGTAGTCATGTCTGGCCTCGCTTGTCGTTCATGTGAAACGGTCGGGAGAAAAAACGGCCGGAAGCGCCACGTCTTCCAGCATATGGGTCGCCATGCGCTCCGCCGTGGTGGCGGCCAGGGTCAGGCCCAGGTGATTATGGCCGAACGCGACGAACACGCGCGGCTGGTCCGCAAGCCGGCCCAGCATCGGCAGATAATCGGGCAAGGTCGGACGCGCCCCATGCCAGTGCGCGAACGCCGACGCGACCGGCAGGCCGAGCGCGCGGACATGGCGTTCCAGCGCCGCCCATTTGCGCGGGTCGGGCGAGGCATCCACTTTGGTGAACTCCACGAAGGATGTTGCGCGTAGTCGTGGGCCGAAGCGCGTGACGACCAGCGCGCGATCCTCGAAGACGAGGTTCGGCAGATCGTACGCGCCGCCATGGTCCCATTCGATGTGATAGCCGCGCTCGGCGATCATCGGCACGCGAAGATGGGGGAGAAGCGCGCCGGAGGTCACGCCGCCCGCGACCAGAACGGCATCGGCGCGCAGGCTGCGATCCTGAAACGCGACGACCGCACCGTCGGCCTCCTGCGCGACATGGATCGCCGTATCGTCGCGCCATTCTCCGCCCGCGTCGATGAAGGCGTGCGCGAGACGCTCCAGCACATCGCGTGGCGAGATCACATGGGCTGTTCCGGCATAATGCGCACCCGCGCCGGCCGGCACGCTCAGCCCCGCGCCGATCCGGCCGATCTCCGCCGTCGTGAGGAGCCGCGCCGTCGCGGTGCCGCAGTCGGCTCTGACGGCGGCCCTCGCCCGCGCCGTGGCGCTCGGGCCCTCCCAGAGCTTCACCGTGCCGTCGCGCTGAAGTAGCGTCGGACCGGGCAGGGACGCATCGAGCCGTTCCCATGCGGGCAGGGCCTCGCCCTGAAGCCAACGTAACGCGACGCGTCCCCGGTCGACGGCGGCCGGCCGGCAAGCCCGCAGGAACCGGACGGACCAGGGCAGCCAGGCCAACGGATAGCGGAAATCGAGCGCGACCGGTCCCATCGGGAAAAGCGTCCAGGGAAGCGTTCTGAGGGTAGACCATTGCGGCAACGGCTCGACCTGCTCGGCCGCGATATGGCCGGCATTGCCGTAGGAAGCGGGTGTTTCGTCATGTCGCGCCAGCACGGTGACGCACATGCCCTGACGCTGCAAAGCCAAGGCGCAGCATCGCGCGATGACGCCGCCGCCGATGATAATGACGGATTTCATGAGGGTTCGGTGAAGCGAGCCAAAGGTGCGATCTTTCCCCATTCCCAAACTGAACCAATAATCGTATACGATAGACGTATAGCGTGCTTCCGGCAAGATGCGGGGGCACCTCAGGAAAGGATATACCACGATGAAATGGACCGGCGTTTTCCCGGCGGCGACGACGCAATTCACAGCCGATCTTGCGGTCGATCTCCCTGCGACGCAGGCGGTCCTCGACAATCTCGTCCGCGACGGCGTGCATGGGCTCGTGGTGATGGGAACCTGCGGCGAGAACAATTCGCTGGAACCGGAAGAGAAGATTCGCGTGCTCGAGGCCGCCGTCGAGGTCGTGGCGCGGCGCGTGCCGGTGATCGTCGGCGTGTCCGAGCTGACCACGCCGCGCGCGGTGCGCTGGGCGCAGGAGGCCGCGCGGATCGGCGCCGACGCGCTGATGCTGCTGCCCGCCATGGTCTACGTGCCGAAGCCCCATGAGCTGGAAGCGCATTTCAAGGCGGTCGCGGCGGCGAGCGACCTGCCGATCATGCTCTACAACAATCCGACCGCCTATCGCGTCAATATCGAGATCGACGTGCTCAAGCGCCTCGCCGACGTGCCGACGATCGTCGCCGTCAAGGAAAGCTCGGCCGATACGAAGCGCTACACGGACGTGTACAACGCGTTCGGCGATCGCTTCACCCTCATGGCGGGGCTGGACGACGTGGCCTTCGAAGGGCTGCTGCTCGGCGCGGTCGGCTGGATTTCCGGGCTTACGAGCGCCTTCCCGAAGGAATCGGTGGCTCTGGTCGAGGCGCTCCAGCGTGGCGATATCGAGACGGCACGGCGCATTTATCGCTGGTTCATGCCCCTCCTGCATCTCGACGCGGAGCACGATCTCGTGCAGTCGATCAAGCTGGCCGAGCAGATCATGGGGCGTGGCAACGAGCGCGTGCGCCTTCCCCGCCTGCCGCTCGAAGGCGCTCGCCGCGCCGAGGTGACGCGCATGGTCGAGATCGCCGCCGCCAACCGGCCGGTCTGAGCAAGAGGGGCCGACGAATGCGCCATACGTTCTTCTGCATCGACGGGCACACGGCCGGAAATCCCGTCCGGCTCGTCGCGGGCGGTGCGCCGCTGCTGCGCGGCGCCACGATGGGCGAGCGGCGGCTCGACTTTCTCGCGCGGTTCGACTGGATCCGTACCGGCCTGTGCTTCGAGCCGCGCGGCCATGCGATGATGTCTGGCGGGTTTCTCTATCCGCCGACGCGGGAGGACAGCGATGGTGGCATCCTGTTCATCGAGACGTCCGGCTGCCTGCCCATGTGCGGGCACGGGACGATCGGCCTGGTGACGTTCGGGCTGGAGCATGGCTATCTCCACCCGCGCGCGCCCGGCAAGCTTCGGCTCGAAGTCCCGGCCGGGATGATCGATATCGACTATCGCGAGGACGCGGGGCGCGTGACGGCCGTGCGGATCCGCAACGTTCCATCCTACGTCGCGGCACGGGGTATCGAAATCGACGTGCCGGGTTTCGGGCCGCTCACGGTCGATGTCGCCTATGGCGGGAATTATTATGCGATCGTCGAGCCGCAAGGTCCTTACGGCGGTCTGGATTCGCTCGGTGCCGCGCGCATCCTCGACCTGAGTCCCAAGGTCCGCGAGGCTGTGCGGGCGAAGTTCCATCCAGTCCATCCGGTGGACCCGGCGATCAACGGCGTCAGCCATGTCATGTGGGCCGACAAAGGCGTGACGCGCGAGGCCGGGCGCAATGCCGTGTTCTACGGCGACCACGCGATCGACCGCAGTCCCTGCGGCACCGGTACCTCCGCCCGGCTCGCCCATCTCCATGCGAAGGGCCTGTTGAAGACCGGCGACCGTTTCGTGCATGACAGCTACATCCACAGCCGGTTCGTCGGCACGGTGGAAAGCGAAACGAGCCTTCCCTCGCTGGACGGGCCGATTCCCGCCATCGTTCCGTTGATCGAAGGCCGCGCCGTCTCGACGGGCTTCAACACGATCTGGATCGACCCGGAAGACGTGTTCTGCCACGGCTTCCAGGTCGCCTGATGCGCGGTCCGATCGTGGGAAGCCGGGCCACGGGGCGCGTGGCGCGAGGCTTCGCGGTGTTGGCGTTCGTCCTCGTGGGGGCGGTCGGCGCCGGCGCCTCCGCGTCTCCGATGCCCCGCCTTGTCGGCGGGGGCGGGCATTTCCAGCTAGAAGTGGACGGCAGGCCGTTCTTCGTTCTGGCGGCGCAGATGCACAATTCGAGCGCGTGGCCCTCGACCCTGCCGGCGTTCTTTCGTGTCGCCGAGCGGCTGCACGTCAACACCGTTCAGGCACCGGTCTATTGGGAAACGCTTGAGGCGGAGCCCGGTCGGTTCGATTTTTCCGGTGTCGATGCGCTGATCGACGGGGCGCGGGCTCATCATGTCCGGCTGGCCCTTCTCTGGTTCGGGACCTGGAAGAACGGCGCCGGCCATTACGTGCCGCTCTGGATGAAACGCGATCCCGCGCGCTATCCGCGCCTGCTCGATGCCGACCGCCAGCCGCTCGACGGCATGTCGCCCTTCGGCACGGCGACCCTGGAACGTGACAGGTCCGCCTTCGCGGCGCTCATGGGTCATCTCAAGGCGTACGACGCGGACCGGCATACCGTCATCATGGTGCAGGTCGAGAACGAGCCTGGCCTGCTCGGGACGGTTCGGGACCATGGTGCCGCCGCGGACGCTGCGTTCGCGGCGGCGGTGCCCGACGCGGTGCTGAAGGCGACGGGCCGCGCGCCCGGAACCTGGGGTGTGGTGTTCGGAGCGGATGCGGCGGAAGCGTTCAGTGCCTGGGCCGTGTCCCGTTATGTCGAGTCGGTGGCGGAGGCCGGCAGGGCGGTCTATCCGCTCCCGCTCTATGTGAATGTCTGGTTGCGCTATCGCGGCTTGACGCATCCCGGCTTCGAGTATCCCAGCGGTGGCGGCACGGCCAACGTGCTCGACATCTGGAAGAGCCAGACGCACGCGATCGACGTGCTGGGCACGGACAGCTACACGGAGAGCCTCGCCGAATTCCACGCTGGCGTGCTTCCCTACCAGCGGCGCGACAATGCGCCGTGGCTGTCGGAAAGTGGCATAACGGTCGCGTCCACACGCTGGACCTACGATCTTCTCGCGCGCGGCGGCATCGGCGCCTCGGTCTTCGGGGTGGACGATCCCGGACATGACCCCGCCGTCGCCGCGCACGGCCTCGACAATGCGCTGTTCGAACCGCTCCTGCCCGTCCTGCTGGACCGCGCGGCCAAGGGCGACGTCGCCGCGTTGCTGCAGGAGCCAGCCGTTCCCTCGCCGACCCGTGCTTTCGGGAACTGGACCGTCCGAGGCAGCTTCGGGGCGCACTGGGGGGAGGGGGATCCTCCCGAGACGCCGCTGGACGCGACGAACGCAGGGAGGGCGCTGGTCGCGCGGCTCGACGCCACGCATTTCCTCGTCGCGGGCCGGTCCGTTCGTGTGAGCTTTCTCCCCCGCTCCGCCGCGCCGGGCGTTCACGAGGTGGAGCGCGTGGAGGAAGGGATCGTCGATGCCCAGGGGTGCTGGCGCATGACCCGGCTCTGGAACGGCGACGAGACGGATTACGGGCTGGCCCTGCCGGCGGAAGGTGCTGTCCTGCGCGTCGAAGTCACGCCCTGAGGACATTTCGACCCTTTCGTTTGATGTTGGATCGTATTATATCGTATACGAAATAGGTGATCGAAGACAGGGACACGGACGATGGAGTGGAAAGCGCGACGGTCGGGGCGGTGGTCTTTCCCGCTGGCTCTGGTGGGGGCGGCGGTCCTCGCGGCCGGGGGGATGCATCGGGCTCTTGCCGCCCCGGCGGGCAATGTCTCCGCGCTCCATGCCCTCGTTCAGGACTATGACCGTTTTTCGAGCGCGCTGGACCCTCTGTCGGCGGCGGCGCGGGGTGACGAGGCGGCGGCCGAGCGGTGGCCCGACGACAGTCTGGCGGCGGAGCAGGCCCGTTACCGCACGCTGCTCGATTTCCGCCGGCGGCTCGACGCCATCGATACGAAGGCGCTGTCCGGCGAGGACGCGATCAACGACGCGCTGATCGCCTGGACGGTGGACCTGGCGATCGAGGGGCGCCGCTTCGACGAGGGGCGCATGCCCTTCACGAGCGACGAGGGCTTCTACCTCGTGCCGGGATATGCCGCCGAGAATTCCCCGCTGCATGACGAGGCGGCCGCGCGCCGCTGGCTGACGCGGATGCGCGCCCTGCCGGCGTTCTACGACCAGCAGATCGCCAACATGAAACGGGGCATCGCAACCGGGTTCGTGCAGCCCCGGCTGATCGCGCTGAAGGTGGTGGAGGCGACGCGGGCGCTCGCGGCACTCCCGCCGGAGCGAAGCGCGCTGATGGCGCCCTTCGACACGCTTCCGAACACGATCCCGAAGGCCCGGCGCGACGCGCTGCGGGCCGAGGGGCTGGCCATCGTGCGCGACAGGATCAAGCCGGCCGAAGAAGCCGTCGCGCGGTTCATGAAGGACGCATATCTCCCCGCCAGCCGCGCGACCCTCGGTGCCTTCGACCTGCCCGACGGCCGCGCCTATTACGCCTATCGCGTCAGGAGCGAGACGACGACGGGCATGACGCCGGACGAGGTGTTCGCGCTGGGGCAGTCCGAGATCGCGCGCCTGCACGCCGCGATGCAGGCCCAGATGGATGCGTTGGGCTTCAAGGGGGATTTCAAGGCCTTCGTTGCGGCGCTGCGGGGCGACCAGCGATTCTACGTGAAGACGCGCGAGGCGCTGATGGAGAAGGCGAGCCGCCTTGCCAAGGAGGTCGACGACCGGCTTCCGGGTGTGATCGGCAAGCTGCCGCGCCTTCCCTACGGCGTGCGCCAGGTTCCGGAGGCGATCGAGGAGGGCTACACCTCCGGTCGCTACAATCCCGGCAGCCCAGCGCTGGGAATCGCGGGCGGGCTGATGATCAATACCTCCCATCTCGACCAGCGGCCCCTGTACGAGCTGCCGTCGCTCGTCGCGCACGAGGGCGCGCCGGGCCATCACATCCAGATCGCGCTCGGTCAGGAGATGGCCGATCTTCCGGGTTTCCGGCGCGACTATGCCACGACGGCGTTCGTGGAGGGATGGGCCCTGTATTCGGAGCAGCTCGTCACGGAATTCGGCTTCTACCCCACGCCCTACGAGCGGTTCGGCCAGCTATCCATGGAGATGTGGCGGGCGTGCCGGCTGGTCATGGATGTCGGGCTGCACTGGAAGGGATGGACGCGCGACCAGGCCGTCGCCTGTCTGCGTGACAACACGGCCGTGGCCGAGAAGAACATCCAGAACGAGGTGGACCGTTATATCGCCTGGCCAGGACAGGCGCTGGGCTACAAGATCGGCGAGCTGACGATCGCGTCGCTCCGTCATCAGGCGGAGGCCGCGCTTGGCAACCGATTCGACGAGCGCCGCTTCCATGATGTCGTGCTCGACGAGGGCGCCATGCCGATGGACCTGCTCAAGGCGCGCGTCGCGGCCTGGATCGAGGCGGAGAAGAAGAAGACATCGTGATGAAGCGGCGTGGTCTTCTTCTGGGCGGGCTGGCCGCCATTGGCGCGCGGGCCGGCGTCCGTGGGGCGCGCGCGGAGTCCGGGCTGCGATCCCTCGCTCCGGTGCATCGGCCCGACGGTGTGTGGGAGGTCCTGGAGGACTGCTCGACCCCGGACGGCGCCCTGGTCTTCAGGGGGCCGGGCGGGCGGGTCCTGACATTGGGACGCTTCATGGAAGGGTGCGCCCGGCCGGTGGGGCGGGCGCCCTATTGCGGCCTGGCGTTCGGCGAACTCGCCTATGCCGAGCGCGACCTGCTGGCCGAACGCCTGCTGGCGGGCGGCGAACCCGACCCGGCGGCTGTGCGCGACGCGGCGCCGCCCATCGATACGCGCCTCGCGTCCGAGGAGCCCGGTCGAATCCTTTGGACGGCGTTCGTCGGACCGCCTGACGGCGACGCCGTCATGCCGCTGACGCCCGCCGGCAACACCCGCAACTGGCACGTGGAACGCGTTGTGCCGGAACTGGCGCGCGGGTCGGCGGTCGTGGCGGCGCGGCGGGAAGGGCTGCTCGGCGGTGCCCTGCCGATCGTGGTCAAGCAGTTTCCGCTTGGGCCCGGCTGTTATTGGGAAGTGATCGTCTTTGCCGAGGTCTCGCCGGAGCATGCGCGTCTTGTGCCGACGTGGCAGCGCATGATGCTGGTGGAACAGGGCCGTGCGACCCGCGTCGTCTATGGCGGCAGCTACGTCCCGTTCGGCCCGTTCCGCGCCGCGCCGGACGAGGCGGCCTTCAACGGGGCGCTTCTGCGGTGCGTGGACCGTTGGCACGGGGTGTTGGCCGGCACGCTGACGCCGGTCCTGCCGGAACCCGACTGGGCGGATTTCGCCCGCCATGCCTTCGTCAAGGAGGCGATGGTGAGGCGGGGCGGGGTCTGGCCGCGATACGGCGTCGTGGACCGTGACTATGAAGGCCCCGAATATGACGGGTTCCAGGATATCTTCACGGCGTCGCTGCTCGCCAACCTCGAATGGGGGCGGTTCGATCAGGCGAAAGCCGTCCTTGACAATCAGTTCGACGATTTTGTGGGAGATGACGGTCTCGTCGCCATGCGCGGGCCGGAGGTCGGCCAGACGGGCCTTACGCTGGCGCTGGTCGCGCGTTATCTGGAGCTGACTGGCGACGATGCGACCGTGCGGCGGCACAAGGCGCGCGTCGCGGCCATGGCGGGCGTGCTGACTGCGCTGCATGACCAGGCGCTCGCCCTGCCGGCGGACGATCCGGGTCACGGCCTTCTGCATGGATGGAGCGAGAGCGACGCCTGTCTCTTCCCGGACCCCTCGGTATGGTGGAAGCCCTATTTCGGCAACAGCGCGTTCGCCGCCCGGGGGTTTCGCGATCTCGCGCGGGTCTGGCACCGGATCGCGCCGGAAGACGGCGCGCGCGCGGACGATTGGGCGCGGCGGGCGGGGGCGCTGGCCGCGCGCACCGAAGGCGCACTGCGTGCCTCGATCCAGCATGACGGCGCCCCGCCCTACGTGCCGATCCTGCCCGGCGTGCGTGAGCGTTTCAGGGAATCGCTCGCGCGGCATCGCTACAGCGAGCAGCAATGGGCGCATCGTGTCTATTGCGAAATGCTTCAATCCGGAATATTGCCCCCGGACCTTGAGGCGGCGACGATCGACTCGATGCGGGCCCATGGCGCGACCGTCATGGGTCTGGTCGGCAACCTAACACCGCCCAGTCATGCGCAACGCGATATTCTCGGCTTTATTTCTTACGGTTATGCCCAAGCCCTTCTTCGCAACGATCGGGTCGAGGAATATCTGCTCTTTCTCTACGGTCATCGTTATCACGCCCACACGCGCGGAAGCTGGACGGCGGCCGAGGTCGCGGGCCTGCGCGGGGAACTGGCGCTGTTCTGCCTGCCAGCGCAGATGACCGTGCCGATCCTGCTGCGCTGGGCCCTGCTCTACGAGGATGACCGTGCCGAAACGCTTCATCTCGCCAAGGCCCTGCCGCGCGACTGGTTCCTCTCGCCGGAAGGCGTGCAGGTGGCCGGCATTCCGACGTGCTGGGGCCGGGTCTCCTATATCCTGCGTTACGACGAGGCGACACGACGGATCGATGTCGATCTGACGCTGCCTTCCGCAGCGCCGCGAGAGACCCGGCTCTATGTGCGGCTTCCGTCCTCCTATCGCCACGGAGCGCCGGTGGAGCACGGAAGCAGCGGCACTGCCTTCGCGGCGTTTGGCGTGCGGATCGACGGAACGGCAGGCGGGCAGCGGAAATTTAGCATTCCGGTAGCTCGGATCTAGCAGGCTCAGGGCACGGGGGCTTCAAAAAATCTTTTATGTCGATCGAGAAACGTATACTTTATCCAAAACTTGCTGATCGAGAGTGTCCCATATGACAATCAATCTGAAAAAGGTGCTTGCTCTTTCGACGTCGTTGGGTGTCGCGGTCGTCTGCGCATCCGGGGCTTCTGCCGCAACGACGGCGCAAACCCAGACCCACACCCGCCATCGTGTGAAGCATACGGCTCCAGTGTCCGCCCCTTCTGCCGCACCGGCGGCAACCGTCGTGTCCAAGCCTGCCGTTCGCGCCGCCGCTCTGTCATCCGGCGCAGCGTCGGCCTTCGTTGCGCCGCGCGATGAATCGATTCTCGTCACGGGATCGGCGCTTTCTCAGCGCGCCGATTCCAACGCGAATCCGGTGCAGACCATCACCGCCAAGGACATCCAGTCGACATCGGCCACGACATTGGGCGACTATCTGTTGCGTCTTCCGTCCATCAGTGCTTCCGGCACGAATAATACGAATACGAACGGTGGACTGGGCATGTCGTGCTCGGACATTCGCAATCTCGGCCAGAACCGTGTCCTGGTCCTGGTGGACGGGAAGCGCCAGGTGCCGACCTTCGGCAACGGCAGCCAGTGCGTCGACATGAACTCGATCCCCATGGACATGGTCGAATCCGTGGAAATCCTCAAGGATGGCGGATCGGAACTCTATGGTGCCGACGCGGTGGCCGGCGTCATCAACATCAAGCTGCGGCACAATACGACGAAGGGGAATATCACGATCCGCGGCGGGATCACCGACAAGGGCGACGGCCAGATGGGGCTGCTCTCCGGCTACAAGGGGTTCGACTTCGATCACGGACGCGGCAACATCACAGTGTTCGGGTCCTACATGACCCAGTCCGGCATCCGGCAGAAGAACCGCGACTGGTCGGCCACGCCATGGAATTCTGATCCGGCAATAGGCGAGAATGCGGCGGTCGGCAGCTCGATCCCGATGAATACGCGCGTTATCGATCCCAGCGGCAATTTCGATCTCGTCAGCAACGGCACCGGCGGCGGTGCCAACGGGTTCCACAATTTCTCGACGAGCGACCGCTATAACTTCGCTTCGGAGCAGATGCTGACGAACTCCCTCCAGCAGGGTGTTCTGGCTGGCGATGCGCATTACGAACTGAACGAACACGTCGATTTCTACTCGTCCGTACGCTACACGCACAAGGACGCGATGAATACGCTCGCCGGGAACCCGATGACTGGCGCGTCGTACCCCTCCACGCTGGAAACCTCGGTGGTGCTGCCGGCGGGAAACCCTTACAATATCTGGGGTCAGGACGTCGATCTCTACAAGCGTTTCTCCGATATCGGACCACGCAAGTACGAAGAGGCGTTCGATACGTGGCAATATATCGGCGGCGCCAAGGGGCGGATCGTCGGTGACTGGCATTACGACGTCTCCATGACCTACGGCGAGAGTCTTGCCAAGCTCTCGACCGAGAACATGGAGAACTACGCTCATTATCTCGACGAGCTGGGCTCGCAGCAGGTCGATCCGGCCGATCCCAACAGTGCGGTCGTCTATAATCCTTCCATCTGCAAGTCGTCGGCCGGCTGCGTCCTCGTCAACCCGTTCCAGGCCTATAGCGGCCAGGCAGCCAATTACCTGCGCTACACGCAGGTCGACCATAGCGCCTATTACATGCGCGATTTCAACGCGCGCGTGCACAACAACCGTCTCGCCAAGCTTCCCTGGCAGGGTGGCGGCCATTTAGGCGTCGCGATGGGGCTGGAGCATCGGAGCGAGCAGGCCAGCTACAAGCCCGATCCCCTGGCGGTGAACGGCGATCTCGGCGGCGGCGCGACCTATACCGGCGGCGGATACGACGTCACGGAAGCCTATATCGAAAGCAATCTCCTGCTGCTCCGCAACGTGCCGTTCGCGCATGACTTGACGATCGACGGTCAGGGGCGCTGGTCGCATTACAATACGTTCGGCGACGCCTATAACTGGAAGGCGAGCATCAACTATGCCCCGATCAGCGATATCCGCTTTCGCGCGACCCTTGGCACGTCATTCCGCGCACCGACCTTGACGGAACTCTATTCGGGTCATCAGATCGGCTACAATTCCGGCAATGATCCATGCGCACAGGCGTCGAGCTACGGGTCTTATTCGGCGGCGGTAGTTGCCAAGTGCGCCTCTCAGGGCATCAACACCGCAACCTTCGTCAACGCCAATTCCAGCCAGATTCCGACTCTCGGCGGCGGCAATTCTGCGCTGAAGCCTGAAGAAGGACGGACCTACACGTTCGGTACCGTGATCACGCCGCGCTGGATCCCGAACCTCACGGCCTCCGTCGAATATTGGCATTACACGGTCAAGAATACGATCCTTCAGGTTCCGGTCCAGTTCATCGTGGACGAGTGTTACACTGGTGTCGGCCCGTCCTATTGCAACCTGGTCTCTCAGCGTAGTTCGGCCGGGCAACTGACGCAGGTAAACGATACGTATGAGAATGCGGGCGGCCTGCGGACGAACGGGATCGATTTCGACCTCAGCTACCGGTTCCGGCTGACGAAGCACGACTCGCTCATGCTGAACAACAACTTCCAGCAGATCGTGGGGTACCTGCAGCAGAACGAGCCGGGGGGCACCTGGTACAATTACGCTGGTCGCCTGCTCTACCAGAATGGCTACGGCTTCCCGCGCGTCCGCGATTACGCCACCGCCACCTGGTCGCATGACCGGTTCAGCCTGACCTACATGATGAGCTATACCGGCGGGATGAAGTTCAACGACGGGTCGAACGATCTTTCCTGCAAGGTCTATGCATACTGCAAGGTGCCGGGGGTCTTCTCCCATGACGTGACGATCAGCTACAACCTGCCCGACTGGCAGATCGAGCTCGGCGTCAACAACATCCTGGACAAGAAGCCGCCCTTCGTTCCGGACGGCGCGTCCAACACCGCGCTTTCGATGTATCCGGAGGAGATCATCGGCCGCTATGTGTTCATGCAGGTCGGCCGGATATTCTGATCGCCGACTTCTGCCCCCTTGCTTGACACCGCCTCCGGACATCGGGTCCGGAGGCGTTTTTCCATAGCTTACGGATACCGCCATGCCCGTCGTTTCCCGTGCCCCCGACATGCCATCCCGGGGACGGTCGTTCGGTGTCATCCTGGCGATCGAGCTCTGGGAGCGTTTCGGGTTCTATGGCACGCAGGCCATCTTGCTGCTCTATATGGTCCAGCGTCTGCGCCTTTCCGATGCGGACGCGATGCTTCTGATCGGTGCCTTTTCCGCGCTTACCTATATGCTACCGGTCCTTGGCGGCCTTGCGGGCGACCGCCTGATCGGTGCCCGGCGCTGCATGGTGGCGGGCGCGGCACTTCTTGCGCTGGGATATCTGTGCCTCGGTTTCGTGGATCGCGACCACACGCTGCTCATCCTGGCGATGGCGCTGATCTCAACCGGGAACGGCCTTTTCAAGCCGAATGCCGGCAATATCGTGCGCCAGATCTACGAAGGCGACGACGCCGAACTCGATGCGGCCTTCACGATCTACTACATGTTCGTGAATATCGGATCGTCCGTGGCCATGCTCCTGTGCCCGTGGCTTCAGGATCGCTTCGGCCCATCCGTCGCCTTCTTCGTCTGCGCCGCCGGGCTGGGTGTCGGGCTCGGCTATTACATGCTGCGCTCGGACTGGCTCGCCCGACGGGACGGCCCGCTCGACGGGGCGCCGGCCGACCGGCGTGCAGCGGCGATCGTGGCGGCTGGCACGGTGCTGTGTCTTATCTCGTCCGTGGCCGTGCTCGGCGACGGGAGGTTGGCGCTCGATGGCGTATGGGCTGCCGGGGGACTGATCGTCCTCGCCTGGATCTGGCTCTATCGCCGGGTGGAACGAGGCGAGCGGGCGGGGCTGCGGATCGCCTATCTGTTGTGCGCCGAAACCATGCTATATGCCCTTTTCTACCAGCAGCAGGCCACGTCGCTCACGCTTTTCGCGCTGCGTGCGGTGGACGGCGATTTCCATCTCGGCGGGCGAGTCCTCTTCCATCTGAGCGCCGGCCAGTTCCAGGCGTTAGATCCGCTCTGGATCTTCGCTGCGAGCCCTTTCCTGGCCTGGATTTACAGGGTGCTTGCCGGCAGGGGACGCGATCTTTCCCTCGCCTGGAAGATCGTGGTCGGCCTGGGGCTGGGCATGGTGGCGTTCATGATCTGGTGGCTTTGCGCCGCGCAGGCGCAGGCCCGCGTGTCGGGCTGGGTCATGGTGGTGGCCTATGGCTTCGCCTCGGTCGCCGAGCTCCTGACCATGGGGCTGGGGCTCGCCATCATCGCGCGCTACGTTCCGGCGCGTTTGTCCGGCTTCATGATGGGGTCGCTTTATCTATTGTGGGCGCTTGCTTTCTATGCGGGTAGCGTCCTGTCCGCGATCGGCGGGCAGCCGGGGGCAATGGTCGGCGCCGCCGCCTACGTACCGCTGCTGCGTGACCTCGCCCTGCTCATCGCCGCCGCCTTCACGGGTGCCGTCGCCCTGCTGCCTGTGCTGGGACATTGGGAAAAGCAGTTCGCGCGAGACAGGTTTCCGCATATGGATGCCTCATGACACGCGTGCCTCGAATTGACGGAAAATCCGTCTATCGTATACTATTTTAAAGAAATAGAGTTAACGTCAGCGAGCAAGTGACCATGGGAAGCAATGCCGAGGCCCCACCCCCCATCGGGCCGGACCAGTTCGCAGGACGGATCGAGGCCGCGCGCTCCCTGTTGCGCGCGCGGGGGGCGGACGCGCTCATCGTCAACGCCGGGGACAGCCTGCGCTATTTCTGCGGCGTACCGTGGAGCGCGACGGAGCGGCTGGTGGCCCTGGCGATCCCTGTCTCGGGCGACCCCTGGATCCTGTGCCCCCGGTTCGAGACCGGCTCGCTTGCCGACTGTCTGCGCCTGCCGCTTCCTGTCCTGACGTGGGAGGAGGACGAGTCCGCCGCGGCGATCATGCTGGCCTCGCTGGAAGCCGGGCAGCGCGTCGTCCTGGATCCGGACATGTCGCTGCGTTTCGCTACCCTCTTGCGTGCCGCGCGGCCCGATCTTGTCTTTCTCGACGACGTGCCGGTCATCGACACGTTGCGCACGGTCAAGGAACCGGCCGAGATCGCCCTGATCCGTTACGCGATGGGCCTGACGCTCGCCGTGCACAAGGCCGTCTTTGCGTCCCTGCGCCCCGGCATGCGGGCGAGCGAGGTGCGTCGGTTCGCCGATCAGGCGCATCGCGATCTCGGGGCGCGCGACGGCACGACCTTCTGCGCCGTCCAGTTCGGTCAGGCCACGGCGTTCCCGCATGGTATCCAAGGGGACCAGGTCCTCGGCGAGAACGACCTCGTGCTTGTGGACATGGGGTGCCGGATCGACGGATATCACGCCGACATCACCCGCACGTACGCGTTCGGAGTCCCGGAGCCGGAACAGGCGCGCATCTGGGCGATCGAGAGGGAGGCGCAATGCGCCGCCTTCGCCGCCGCTCGGCCGGGGGCGCCGTGCCATGCGGTCGATGACGCCGCCCGCGCCGTGCTGGTGCGCCATGGCCTTGGCCCCGGCTACCGGCTGCCCGGCCTGCCGCATCGGACTGGGCACGGCGTCGGCCTCTCGATTCACGAGACGCCGTATCTGGTGCGCGGCAATGAGACGGCCCTGCGGCTAGGCCATTGCGCGTCGATCGAGCCGATGATCGTGGTGCCCGACCGGTTCGGAATCCGGCTGGAAGATCATTTTTACGTCACGGAAGACGGCCCGCGCTGGTTCACGGAACCGGCCGTGCGCTTCGAGCAGCCCTTCGGATGAAGGGCTCGCTGTCCCGCAGGGCGCTTCTGAGCGCGGGCGCCGTTCTTCCTGTTTCCGGGCTTCCCTTTCCAGACTCCCGGCGGGGGGAGGCGAAGGCGGCCGACCCGGCGCGCGAGGGCGTCGCGACTGCCGTCCCGATGCGCGACGTGCGGCTCGATCCGTCGCCCTGGCTGGTGGCGCAGGATGTCAACACGGCCTATCTCCTGCGCCTGGACCCGGACCGTCTGCTGCATAATTATCGCGAGCAGGCGGGTTTGCAGCCGAAAGGCGCGGCCTATGGCGGCTGGGAAGGCGAGACGATCGCCGGCCATACGCTCGGCCACTACCTCAGCGCGCTGAGCCTCTGCCACGCGCAGACGGGCAACGTGGAGGCAAGGCGCCGCGTCCATTACATCACGGCGGAACTCGTCGCCTGCCAGTCGCGCGACCCCGTGGGATATGTCGCGGGATTCACCTGCATACAGAACGGTCGCACGCTGCCCGGCAAGGTGGCCTTCGAGCAGATCCGCCTCGGCCGCATCCATTCGACCGGTTTCGACCTGAATGGCGCCTGGTCGCCGCTCTATAACTGGCACAAGCTCTTCGCGGGGCTTCTCGACGCGCAGGCCCATTGTGGCGATCTCCACGCCCAGGGGATCATGATTCGGCTGGGCGGCTATATCGAGGGCATCCTCGCCCCGCTGCACGACGAGCAGCTTCAGGCCGTGCTGTCGTGCGAATATGGCGGTCTGAACGAGAGCTTCGCCGAGCTTTACGCCCGGACCGGCGAGGCCCGCTGGCTTCGCCTCGCGCGCCTCATCCATGACGGCAGGGTGCTCGATCCGCTTCAGGAAGGGCGGGACGATCTCGCCAACCTGCATTCCAACACGCAGATTCCCAAACTCGTCGGGTTGGCCCGTCTCCACGAAGTAGCGGGCGATGCCAGGGCCCTGACGGCCGCGCGCACCTTCTGGGAAAGCGTGACGCGGCACTACAGCTATGTCATCGGCGGCAATGGCGACCGCGAATATTTCCCGCTGCCCGACACGATCTCCCGTCATCTCACCGAGCAGACCTGCGAGACGTGCAGCAGCTACAACATGCTGAAGCTGACCCGCCAGCTCTACGGCCAGTCGGGCGACAGCCGCTTCTTCGATTATTACGAGCGCACGCATCTCAACCATATCCGCGCCGCGCAGAACCCGCGCACCGGCATGTTCTGCTACATGACGCCCATGATGGCGGGCGCGGCGCGCCAGTATTCCACGTCGTTCGACGATTTCTGGTGCTGCGTCGGGACGGGCATGGAGAGCCATGCGAAACATGGCGATTCGATCTACTGGCAGGTCGGTCGCACGACGCTCCTGGTCAATCTCTTCATCCCATCGCGCGTGCGGTGGGAGGAAGGCGGGATGCGCCTCAGGCTCGAGACGGCCTATCCCGACAGCGGAACGGTCCGCCTTGCCGTGGAAGGCGGCGCGGGCGAGGGGGAGCGCACGCTCGGCCTGCGCGTTCCCGCCTGGTGTCCGGGCGTGACGCTGGCCGTGAACGGCGTGGCGGAGACGGGCGGGCGCCAGGATGGCTACGTCGTCCTCCGGCGCGTCTGGAGGGCCGGCGACGTGATCGAGCTCATCCTCGACCTGCCGCTGCGGGCCGAGGCGGCGAACGACGATCCCCGCATGATCGCCTTCCTGCACGGCCCGACCGTGCTCGCCGCCGATCTCGGCTCGGTCGATGCGCCGTTCGACGGCCCGGCCCCCGCCCTGGTGAGCGAGGCAGCCCTCGGGTCGCTGGTTCCCGGTGAGGCGCCGGGAACGTGGCGGACGAAAGGCGCCGGGCGGCCTGGCGACCTGCTGCTGAGCGCGTTCCATGCCCAGCACGACCGGCGGGCGGCACCCTACCTCCCCGTGTTCACGGCCGAGGAATGGACGCGCGAGCAGGCGCGTTTCCGGGCGGCCGAGCAACGTCGCCGCGTTCTGGATACCCATGCGGCGGACGTCTTCCACCCCGGCGAGATGCAGGCCGAACGGGACCATGCGTTGAGCAGCGCGCTGTCCTTCCCGGTCGTCTATCGCGGCCGCAACGGGCGGGATGCGCGGTCCGGCGGGCATTTCACGTTCACGATGCGCACGCGGCCCGGCCCGGCCGTGTTGCAGGTCACCTATTGGGGCGGGGAGCGCGACCGCCGCTTCGCCATCCTCGCCAATGGTGCCGTCCTCGCCCGCCAGATGCTGGAGGCCGGGCATCCCGACCGCTTTTTCAGCGTCCGCTATCCACTGCCGGCGGCGCTGACCGCGGCGGGCCGGCCGGTCGCCATCACGTTCCGCCCCGATCCGGACCATTCGGCCGGGCCCGTCTTCGGTGTCGCCATGCTGGCGGCGGACGGGCTGCCGCCCTTGGGCGATCCCAGCGACGAGGAAGCCTGGCCATGACCCCGGCACAGCGGCTCGAAGCCTTTCGCGGCGAACTGGCGCGTCTCGGCGTGGACGGATTCTTCCTCCCGCGCGGGGACGAGTATCTCGGCGAATACGTGCCCGCCAGCGCCGAACGCCTCGCCTTTTTGACGGGCTTCAGCGGAAGCGCCGGCTTCGCCCTCGTCCTTCCGGACGAAGCGATCGTCTTTTCCGACGGGCGTTATCAGGAGCAGATGCGCGGGCAGATCGACCCTGCGATCTGGCGCATCGGCCATCAATACGAGACACCGCCCGGCGCATGGCTTGCCCGCCACGCGGGGGACCGGCGGGTGGGATACGATCCGCGCGTGACCGCCGGGCAGGACCTGGCGATGTTCCGTGCAGCCGGCGTGACGATGGTGCCGCTGCCCCGAAACCCCGTGGATGCGATCTGGCGGGAGCGTCCGGACGAACCGGCGGGCGTCGCGGAAACCCAGCCCGAGCGGCTGTCCGGTCGCTCGACGGCAAGCAAGATCGCCGAGATCGCGGCATGTCTGCGCGCGGAGGGTCAGGACGCGGTCGTTCTGGGGGACCCCACGAGCGTCGCCTGGCTGTTGAATCTGCGCGGAACCGATCTTCCGTGCCTGCCCATCATCCGGGCTCAGGCTCTGCTGCGGGCGGATGGGCAGGTGATCCTGTTCGTCGCGCCGGACCGGGTGAGCGACGAGGTCCGCGCGCATCTGGGGGCGTCCGTGACCGTCGTGCCGCCGGGCGCGATGGAGGGCGTCCTTCGCGCGTGCGGCGGCCTCGTGGTCCGGCTCGATCCGCAGCGCGTCCCGGTCTGGTTCGCCGAAATCCTGAGCGCGTCCGGCGCGACGCTTCGGGAAGGGACGGACCCGTGTCTACGTCCCCGCGCGATCAAGACGCAGGCTGAACGCATTGGGATGCGGCAGGCGCATCGCCTCGACGGCGTGGCGCTCTGTCGTTTCCTCGCATGGCTCGACCGGCACGGGATCGGGGAGACGGAAAGCGCGGCCGCCGCCCATCTCCTTGCGCTGCGACGCGCGTCGCCGGAATGCGCGGGTGCGAGCTTCCCCTCCATCGTCGCCTCCGGTCCGAATGCCGCGATCATGCATTATCTGCCGGACGGGCGCGCCGACCGGCGGATCGAGGCGGGCTCGTTCCTTCTTGTCGACAGCGGCGGCCAGTATCGCTGTGGCACGACGGACGTGACGCGGACGGTCTGGGTCGGCGCGGCGCCGCCGCCGGAGGCATGGCGGGACCAGTATACGCGCGTGCTGAAGGGGCTGATCCGGCTCAGTCGCGCCGTGTTCCCCGCCGGGACGCCCGGATATCGGCTCGATCCGCTTGCGCGCGAGGCGCTCTGGGAGGTTGGGCTGGATTTCGACCATGGCGCGGGGCACGGCCTCGGCAGCTATCTCAGTGTCCATGAATGGCCGCTCGGTTTCACCCGGCGGCCGGTCCTCGACTCCATCGAAGCGGGCATGGTCTTGACCAACGAGCCCGGCTACTACGCGCCGGGATCGCACGGCATGCGGCTTGAGAATGCCATGGAGACCCTCTTGGCCGTCGGCGGCGGGGACGGCGCGTTCTGCCGCTTCGATACGCTGACCCGCGCGCCCATCGACCGCTCCGCCCTGCGGGTCGGACTTCTGGACGAGGGGGAGCGACGCTGGCTGGATGCCTATCATGCCTGCGTCCTCGACGAGATCGGTCCACTTCTGCCGCCGGACGATGCCGCCTGGCTTGGGGCGGCGTGCCGCCCGATCTGAGCTGTTCCTTCCTGCCTGCGGAGAATGAGGGTGCCTGTCATAAAGCGACGGATCGGCGCGATTCTGGTCAGCCTGCTTCCCGGCATCGTCGCGGGGGCGATGCCTTCCCGGGGGGTCGCGGCTCCGCCCGTCGCGGCCGATTACCAGCGTTCTCTTGCCCTGCGCGGGGACTGGAGCCACCTGACGCGCGACGTTCCCTTTCCGGCGCGGTGGAGCGACGACGGGAAGACGCTCTATTACCGCAAGACGGTCCAGGAAGGCTTTGCCTTCGTCGCGATGGACCGCGCGACGCTCCGCAAGGCCCCGGCTTTCGATGCGAAGCGCATCGCCGCCGCGCTGGGCCGCGCGACGGGCGAGCGGGTGACGGGCCGGGACCTCCCGTTCGATAGCTTCACGATCCGCGGCAATCCACGGCATCTGGAGTTCATGATCCACGACGAGGACTGGTCGTGCGGGTTGCAGGACGATGCCTGCGGGCCCGTACAGACCGGCCTGCGGCCGCGCGGTTTCGATGCCGTGCGGGATCTGCGCGTGCCGGCGAGGAACACGCCCGTTCCGTCTCCCGACGGAACCTGGGAAGCGTTCGTCCGCGCCGATAACGTCGTGGTCCGTGCGAAGGCCGGCGGAGCGGAGACGCGCCTCAGCCTCGACGGTACCGCGAGCGATTTCTACGATCCGGAATCCATCGTCTGGTCGCCGGATTCGCGCCATCTCGCCGTCCTTCGTGTCCGCCCGGGCTTTGCCCGCTATGTCACGCGCGTCGAGGCCGCTCCCCGCGACGGGGGGCAGCCACGTATCCATACGCAGCTCTACCCGAAACCCGGCGACATCATCGATTCCGAGCAGCCCGTTCTCTTCGACGTCGCGTCGGGTCGGGGCCGCGATATTCGCACCGACGACTTCGCTGACGCCTATCCTCTTCGGAACGGAGACGTGGGATGGAGCCGGGACGGGAAGTTCCTGATGTTCCCGTTTGTCCAGCGCGGCTATCAGCGCGCTGGCTTCATCTCCGTCGAGGTGGAAACAGGGCGTGCCCACCTCGCGGCGGATGAACGCGCGCGAACGTTCGTCGATGCCGGGCGGCTATATGAACATGTGGTCGGCAACGAGGGCAGGGAACTCATCTGGGTGTCCGAACGCGACGGATGGCGCCATCTCTACCTGTTCGACATGACGACCGGGCATATCGAGCGCCAGATCACGAAAGGTCCATGGGTGGTCCGTGAGGTCCTGCGGGTCGACGACCGGAAGAGGGAGATCTGGTTCGGCGCCAGCGGCATGACGCCGGGCGAGGATCCCTACTTCGTCCACTACTACAGGATCGGCTTCGACGGTTCCCACCTGACGGCGTTGACACCCGAGACGGCCAATCACCACGCGGCGATCTCGCCCGACGGCGCCCTTCTGGCCGATACCTATTCGCGGGTCGATCTCGCTTCGCGGAGCATGCTGCGGAGCGCCGAGGACGGTCATGTCGTTGGCTCCGTGGAGACCGGCGACGATACCGGACTGCGCGCCACCGGGTTCCGGCCGCCGGAGGTCTTCCATGCCAAGGGCCGGGACGGGACGACCGATATCTGGGGGCTCGTCGTCCGGCCCCGCGATTACGATCCAGCCCGGAAATATCCCGTGGTCGAGAACATCTATGCCGGCCCCCATGACAGCTTTGTCCCCAAGGATTTCTGGCCGTTCGGCTACCATTCCGGCGGCGACAAGGTCATCGGCATGCAGGCGCTCGCCGATCTCGGCTTCATCGTCGTGCAGATCGACGGCATGGGAACGGCGAACCGGTCGCGGGCCTTCCATGACGTGGCCTGGAAGAATCTCGCAGACTCCGGCTTCCCGGACCGGATCCTCTGGCACCGTGCCATGGCCGCGCGCGATCCGTCCTACGACATCACGCGCGTGGGCATCTACGGAGGTTCTGCCGGTGGGCAGAGCGCCTTGAATGCCCTGCTGTTCCATCCCGAGTTCTACAAAGCGGCGGTCGCATTCGCCGGCTGCTACGACAATCGTATGGACAAGATCGACTGGAACGAGCAGTGGCTCGGATGGCCGGTGGACGAAAGCTACGTCCGTGCCTCGGGCGTCGAGAATGCAGGCCGCCTTCAGGGGCGCCTGCTGATGATCGTCGGCGAGCAGGATGCCAATGTCGATCCGTCCTCGACGTTCCAGGTCGCCAGCGCGCTCATTCGCGCGAACAAGAACTTCGAGCTTCTGGTCGTCCCCGGCGGCGGCCATGCGACGGGGCGCTCGGAGGGGCCGATCGGCTATGCGGAGCGCCGGGAGTTCGGATTCTTCGTCCGGACCTTGCAGGATGGCCGGGAGCCGGACTGGAATCGCCTCTCCGAGACCGACCGGACAAACCGTCATGAAGAATAGCGCCCGCCAAGACAAGTATCCGTTGTGATCAAGCGGCTTTTTGTGCCCAGATTCGGTTGTCGCGGAGGAGCGCGTTTGCGATGACGACGAGCCTGCGCATGATAGCGGTGATGGCGATCTTGGCGTGTTTTGCGCGTATGACGAGGGCATCGTAGCGGGATTTGAGATCAGGGTTGAAGCGCATGGTGGTGTTCGGCTTCATGCGGCCGGTCGGGCATCCGTACCGTCAAGACGCTGGCGCTGGAACAGGCGCGGCGCCAGTTGTGGGACGAACGCTCGGCCGAGGCCACCCTGTGGCGGCGGGGTGGATGGGCAACATGGCCGCGACCGTGGCCCAGCCGTTCGAACTTTTCATCAATCGCGGCATTCTACCGGCGGAACCATGCCCAAACAGGAAATCATCTTCGAGAACATGTTTTCATGATCCTGTCAGGGGGACAAGCCGACGACGGCCGCTGCCCCTGACTCTTCGGGAGCAGCGGCCGGAACAATCGTCAGTGCCAGACGACCTGCTGGGCGCCGAGCGCCTTGCGGGCCTTTGCCACATCGGCGGCCGAGACGGCCGCCGCGGCATTGCCCTGGCTGTTGCGGATGTAAGTCAGAACATCGGCGATTTGATCATCCTGCAATTTCCAGGCGAAGCCGGGCATTGCGGCGCCCGTGGGGTTCGCGGCGGTCGCGGGGCCAGTGGTGCCTGCGAGCAGGATATTCAGCAGACTATCCGGGCTTCGCGCGTTGATCGCCGGATTGCTCTGAAGCGACGGAATCATGTTCGTCACGCCCTGGCCGCTGCTGGTGTGGCAGGCGCTGCACTGCACGACAAATTCGCGCCGGCCGGCCTCCACCTGCGCGTTGTTGGCGGGAAGCGGCGGGGGAGCCTCGACCGTCCGTGCCGGCAGGGCCTTGAAATAGGCGGCGATGGCGTGCAGGTCGGCGTCGGTGAGATGCTGGGTGGAATTCACGATCACTTCGGTCATCGACCCCGAGGAGGCCGTATAGCGGTTGGTGCCGCTCCGCAGGTAGGTGACGATGTCCTCCGCGCTCCATTTGCCCAGGCCGGTATGGTCGTTGTTGGTCAGGTCGGGCGCGTGCCAGCCTTGCAGGGATGTCCCCTGATAGGTCGCCGCACTATCACCGCCGAGCGCGTTCTTGGGCGTATGGCAGATGCCGCAATGGGCCAGCGCCTCGACCAGGTAGGCACCGCGATTGACGGCGTCGCTCTTCGCGGAATCCGGCCTGAAGGGCGTGCTGTCGAAGAACAGGGCGTTCCAGACGATCATGGCTGAGCGGATATTGTAGGGGAACGGGAGCTTGTTCTCGACCACCTTCTGGCTGACCGGCGGAATGGTCCGGATATACGCCCAGAGATCCGCCAGGTCGGCGTCGGTCATCTTGGCGTAGGCAGTATAGGGCATGGCGGGATAGAGGTGCCCGTTCGGGCCCTTGCCGTGCCGGACCGCGGCATCGAATTGCTGCAAGCTCCACGACCCTATGCCCGACGCCGTGTCCGAGGTGATGTTGCTCGCCGTGATGGTGCCGAAGGGCGTGTTCAGGTCCAGCCCGCCGGCGAACGGCTTGCCGCCGGGGGCCGTATGGCAGGCGACGCAATCGCCGGCGATCGCGAGATAGCGGCCATGGTCGATCCGCGTATCGGCGGGCGCGTCCTGCGCCTGTGCGCCGTGTGCGAACAGGGCTGCCACGGACAGCGCAACGCCACCGCGGATACAGGAACGCAGCGTGCTGCGGAGCAAATATCTCGCCATGATCACAACCTCACCAGCGGGCCGGGGTTCTTGAGGTACAGATCCTTGATTGCCTTTGCGGTCCACAAGGTGGTCGCACCTACCGCGATCGTCGGGTTGTATCCGGCATTGTTCGGGAAGGAGGACGCCCCGATCACGAACAGGTTGGGAATATCCCAGTTCTGCTGATAGCGGTTCTGGACGCTGGTTTTCGGGTCCTCGCCCATGACGACGCCGCCCTGGACATGCGACGAATCCCACGGCCTGTAGCCGGAGTAGGGTTGATCGGGGAAGGAATCGCCCCAGACCTGCTTGGCGCCCATCTCCTTGGCGATCTCGATGCACTTGTCGCGGACGAAACGGCCGGAGCGGCGATCGTTCTCGTTATAATCGAAGGTGATGCGCAGCAGTGGCTGGCCGAAACGGTCCTTGTAGGTCGGGTCGAGATCCATGAACTGCTCGCGGTGGGCGAAGTTCGTGCCCTGGCCCTGGATCTGCGCGTAATTCTGGTAGCCTTTCTGGAAGGCCTGCTTCCATCCCTTTCCCCATTGCGGGCTGCCTTCGGGTACCAGCCCGGCCATGCCGATCGGCAGGCCCTGGTTGCATAGCGACTGGATGCCGGCGCCGCCGATGAAGCCCAGACCCGTATGGTCGAAATTATCGCCGTTGAAATCGTCGATCTGTGTCGCCAGGGCGCCGGTGTTCATGAACGGGTTCAGATACTCGTTCTCGAAGAACATGAAGCCCCACGACAGGGTCTGGAAGGTGAAGGCGCGCCCGACGACGCCCTGGCCCGACGCGAAATCATAGGGCGTGCTGATGCCCGACAGCAGGAGCAGGCGGGTATTGTCGAGCGTGAACGTGGCGGTGATGACGATATCGGCCGGCTGCTCGCCGATATTGCCGTTCGAATCGACGAAGGTTACGCCGGTCGCCATCTTCTTGTCGGGTGTGGTGTTGATGCGGATCACTTCCGATTCCGTGACGACCGTGAAGTTCGGGCGCTGCATCAGGACTGGCAGGATGCAGATATTGGGGCTGGATTTCGACCAGTTGCCACATCCGTAGAGCTGGCAGTAGCCGCAATAGGTGCAAGGCGCCAGATTGAGGCCCAGCGCGTTGGTATAGGGGGCGCCGATCATCGCCGAAGGGACGGGGAACGGATGGTAGCCCAGTCGGGTCGCGGCTTCCGCGAACAGCAGGTTGGCGCGTGTGCGTTCCAGGGCGGGTGTGGGATAGGGGCTGGTGCGCGATCCCTCGAACGGATTGCCGCCTGGTTGCTTGACGCCGTTGATTACGCCCGCCGTGCCGGAGGTTCCCGCGATCTTCTCGAAACGGTCGTAGAAGGGTTCGAGATCGTCATAGGTGATGCCCCAATCCTGGAGGATGAGCCCATCGACCAGTTGCTTGGCGCCATACCGTTCCATGACGCGGCTATAGGGCTGGTGGTCGAACGCCTGCCAGCGCCAGCTTGCGCCGGCCCAGTGCGTTCCCGCGCCACCGACATTGTTGCCCAGCGTCAGATTGTTGTATTTGCGCAGGGGCAGGGCGGTCTGGTCGGCCTTGTTGCGCACCGTATAGGTTTCGGTGACCGGCGCCTGGAGAATGTCCTTGCGTACCGATCCGCTGAGTTCATCGGGATCGCGCGTCGTGGGAAAGTTGGTGGTGGTATCGCGCCACGCACCGCGCTCGATCGCGACGACATTCAGCCCCGCGCGGGTCAGCTCCTCGGCCATCGTGGAGCCGGACCAGCCGAGCCCAATGATGACCACATCGGCCTTTGGCCTTTTGTAATTCATTAAGACGTACCTTTTTTCTTTTTATTGTAGCTCGATCAAGACAAAGCTGCCCGAAACGTCCCGCCGGGCGCCCCGGTATCAGGCGCGGCTGAGCAGGCTGACGGGTTCTACGTCGATCTTCTGTCCCCGTTTCGACACCATCCAGTCGCGATAATCGTAGATTGCCCCGGGGAATCCGACCAGTTTCCATCCGACCATGCCGCGGTTGCCGCCATACATCGGATCGGCCAGATAGCCTTCGCGGACGTTCTGAAGCAGCATGGAGAAGAATTCGTTCGATTTCAGCGTTTCGAAGGCGATCGTCCCGGTTTCGATTCCTTTCATGAAATCGATCTTCTGGTCTTCCGCCAGATCGATGAACGGTTTGCCGAACTTCGCCTGTGCGGCGTGGTCGAGTTCGACCAGACCTTTGCGGTAGAGCTCCGCCGGGGTCGCGATGCTTTGCGGCCCCTGTTGCGGCAACCCCTCGACTACCGGCCCGAGCCTGTAATCCTTCGCCGCCGCGCCATAGGGCCCGGCCAACTGGTGATCGAGGAAGGTCACGCAGCCAGCCTCGGTCGCGCCGATCCCGAGTTCGTCAGGGGGAATGAGGATATCGAACACCGCGCCGACCAGCTTTGCCTCGGCCTGGGTCAGATAGACCAGCCGGCTGGAGTCGACCACCGTCAGCGGCGGGGGCGGATCGGCTTTCCACAGGCCGCTGCCGCCGACAAAGGTCTTGGAATAGGCGGGTTTGTAGATGGAGGCCAGCGTGGTGGTCGCCATCAGCACCAGACCCCCTTTTATGACGTCGCGTCGCTTCATTGCTTTCTCCTGATAGACTTCATGCGTTCCCGAGATCGGCACCGTGCGGTCACGGGAGAGATCGGTCCTGACCCTGAAAGCCGGTTCTCTGGCCATGAAGCCAGGGGAATCCGCTCTCGTCGTGATGGCCGGGTACGGACGATTATTATCTTGTCATTTTATTTTACTTGGAATTTCGAAATCTAGACATCAGAGGCTGCTCACGACATTGCCCAGCCGATGGCCGTACAGCGTCTCCGGAAGTGGGAAGCCGAGGCTGATGAAGGGTGGCTTCAGGGCATTCAGGCCCGCGTTGTTTCCCGGCAGCAGCTCGGTCTGCGCAATCGGAACCAGCATGTGGCGATCGGCGGTGATGAACAGGGCATCGCCGTCGACCAGCCGCGCGTCCTCAAACAGCGTCAACTGCTTTCGCTCCGGCGTCAGCACCACGATCCGCCCGCGCTCGGCATCGGCGAAATAGAAATTGTCCAGCGTGTCGATGGCCGTTCCCATCATCGTCGGCATCTCCAGCACCGTCTCGATCTTCGCGGCGAGCTGGGCGTCGGTCAGCCCCATGTCGAGCAGGGCGCTGGTCGGGAGGCGGCGCAGCGGACCGATGGGGGCGGAGAAATAGAACCATTTCCTGTCGGCGGTGATTTCGAGCATGTCCGAGTGGACCAGCGGCCGCTTGCCGTTTTTGTCCATGAAGATATGCCCGTCGCGCCCGCGCATAGGCTTGGCATAGGTCGCCCGTAGCAGCGGATGCTCCGACAGCCGGCGCACCGTCTCGCCGCTGCCCATGTGATGGATGATAATCCCGCCGAGCCCGGAATCGGTCACGAACATCAGGTCACCGGCGATGCGCAGATCGTTCATCGCCGCGCCCGGCGGCAGGATGTCGGGCCCCCAGCGCAGCACCTGGAGCACCTTGCCGGTCCTTGTGTCGAACTGCACCAGCTTCTGCCCGCCGGGCACCGTGGCCCCGGTCGTCGGGTCGACGCCCTGGTCCACGACCCACAGCGTATCGTCGCTGAAGATATGCAGGCCGTTGACCATCAGGAACGCATTGGTCGGATCGGCGCCTGGCTTCCATTGGTTCCAGCTTCCGCCAGGGAACGGCTGGAGCGCGCCGTCCGGCGCGGCGCGGAACACGCAGGGCGTGTCCTCCATCAGTTCCCAGCGTGGCGCGCCTAGGAACAGGGTGCCGTCCCGTGTCGCGGCGACCGCGTTGCATAGATAACGCGGGGAGGACGCGATCACGGTCGCCTGGAGATGTGGCGGCCGGAATGCCGCCGCGGCCAGCTGGACACCGGCGGCCTCAAACCCGGCCAGCGCCAGGCCGCTGGCCAGCCCCGACAGCGCGGCGCGCCGGGAGAGCTTTCGGCCGGAAGCGTCGATGAGATGAGACATGGAATGTTCTCTTTTTATTATTATTGTTGTCTTTGATCGTTGCCGGTCCTGCCGCCCCCGCGACAATGCGAGCCGGTTTCAGGTGGGCAGGGAAAGGCGCCTTATCTTGCCCACCACGAAGAGATAGAGAAGGATCGCGACGATGCAGTGCGCTGCGACGAAAAGCAGCGCCCCGTCATAGGATTTCGTCCAGGCGACGATGTACCCGATCACGATCGGCGTCACGATGCCCGCGATATTGCCGATCCCGTTGAAGATCCCGGCGGCCAGTCCGGGTGCCTCCTTGGGCGCGATGTCGGAGATGACCGCCCAGCCGATCGCGGCGACGCCCTTGCCGAAGAAGGCGAAGGACATGATCGCCACGATCAGCCACGCGGAATGGACGAAATTGCACAGGCAGATGGTCGAGGCGACGGCCATTCCGATGACGTAGGGCGCCTTGCGGGCCAGGGTTTCCGATCGTCCTGAGCGCAGCAGCATGTCGGACAGGGCGCCGCCGATGATCGCGCCGGCCAGTCCGCACAGCGCCGGTACGCTGGCCGCCAGACCGGTTTGGGTCATCGAGAGCCCCCGGGACTGGTGCAGGTAGAGCGGGAACCAAGTGAGGAAGAAATACAGGATCGCGGTGATGCAGTATTGGCCGCCATAGACGCCGAGCAGGGTCCGGTCGGTCAGCATGAAGCGGATCTGCCGCTCCGTGAGTGTGGTCCTGACCCGCCGGGTGCGGTCGTCGATATCGACCAGCGCGCCGCCGGAGCGCATGAAGGCAAGCTCGGCGGCGCTGACGGCGGAATGGGTGGCCGGTGGCTGCATCCGGGCGAGCCAGAAGATCGCGAGCCCCATGCCCGCGATGCCCATGGCGGCGAAGATGTATTCCCAGCCGAATCGTTGAGTGACCCAGCCCATCACCGGCGCGAAGAACGCCACGGCGACATATTGCGCCGAGTTGAAGATGGAGGTGGCGAGACCGCGCTCGGAGGTCGGAAACCAGCTCGAGACGATGCGGCTGTTGGCGGGGAAGGTTGGTGCCTCCACCAGCCCCAGCCCGGCCCACAGCACGAACAGCGCGGGAAACGCAATGTCATGCGGGATTCGGCCGATGCCGGAGATCGCCAGCGTGCAGACCGACCAGGCGAACAGGCTGACGCCGTAGACGCGGATGGAACCGTAGCGATCCAGCAGCCAGCCGCCCGGCACCTGGCTCAGCACATACGCCCAGGCGAAGGCCGAGAAGACGTAGCCCATCGCCACCGGCGTCAGGCCGAGATCATGCGCGATGCTGGAGCCCGCGATACCAAGCGTCGCGCGGTCGCCGTAATTGATTGCGGTGATGACGAACAGGAACGCGAGGACGGCGTAGCGCACGACCGTGCGCTGCCCGGCCCAGGCCGCCTCGTTGGTCGCCGATGGATGCGTGACCGGGGGGCATATTGTTGGCCCTCTTGTTGTAGTCACCCTCGTTTCTCCCTCAGTGCGTGGGCCGGGCAGCGGAGCAGGAGATGATGGATGGGCCGCCGCACCGCGACGTCACGCGGTCCTGCGGCATAGGGAACGCGTGGCGCCGGGCTGCGTCAAAGCCAAACTTCGTATGGATCGATACAGGGAACGCATCGTTCGGGCAGGATCGGCCGCTCGGGCCTCCCGCCGGTCAGGGGATGGATGCAGTGGGCAGCCGACCCGCTTTGGCGATTTTCTCCGCAACAGCCATGACATTTTCAAGGACCAGGCTTGCATCCCCCGCACGATGCGCCATGAACAGCTCGACTTCGATCTCCTCCCCAAAGGCCAGCGGGCGGCAGATAACATTTCCGATACCGAGCCGGGATGCCGATTCCGGGATCAGCGCCATGCCGACGCCGGTCTTCACCATCGAGAGTACGGCATGGATCTGCGTCAGGTGATGAACAAGTCGGGGCCGGATGTTCGCGCTGACCAGCAGGCGGCGCACGAGGTCGTGAAAATAGCCGCTGCCGAGGATCGAGTACATGATCAGCTCCTGGCCCTCCAGGTCCGCCGGCGTCAGCGCGCTGCGCGCCGCGAGCGGATGATCGGCGGGAAGCGCGGCGACCATGCGTTCGGCCAGTACCCGTCGGGACCGGATCTCGGCGGCATCGAAGGGCGGCCGCACGAAGGCGAGGTCGATGCGGTGCGAGGCCAGTGCCGCGAGCTGGTCGCGGGTGATCATTTCCTCCAGCATGAGTTCCACATCGGGATAGTCCGCGCGCAGGGCGGAAATCAGCCGGGGCAGGAAATCGTAGCTGTTCGAGGGGGTAAAGCCGATCGCGATCTGCCCCAGCGCGCCGCGTCCGGCCCGGCGGGCGGCGAGCATCGCATCCTCCGTGCTGCGCAGCAGGCGCCGCGCCTCGGGCAGGAACACCGTGCCCGCCTGGGTGAGCCGGACGCTGCGGCTGGTGCGTTCCAGCAGTTCGACGCCGAGCTCGTGTTCCAGAAGCTGGACCTGCCGGCTCAGCGGCGGCTGCGTCATGTTCAGCCGCGCGGCCGCCCGCCCGAAATGACGCTCCTCCGCGACCGCGACGAAGCATCGGACCTGGGTGAGCTGAAGCATCGATACCAATCCTGTCTCAATCCATGCCGTATCTAATCTGGACACCATAGATCTGTCGCGCCCTAACTTGCAGCCGAGAGCACCCGCCATCCCGCCGCGGCAGACGGCCGTGATCGGGCAAGGAGAAGAACGCATGACAGAAGATGCCGGAGCCCGGACGCCCGACCTGGAAGCGGGCGCCGCCAAGAGGCGCAAACTGCGCAGCGAGCGGTGGTTCGGGCCGGCCGATCTGCGCAGCTTCGGGCACCGCTCGCGCGCGATGCAGATGGGGTATGATTCGCAGGACTGGGAGGGAAAGCCGGTTATCGCGATCCTCAACACCTGGTCGGACATCAACCCCTGCCACATGCATTTCAGGCAGCGGGTCGAGGATGTGAAGCGCGGCGTGCTGGAAGCCGGCGGCTTCCCGCTCGAGCTTCCGGCGATCTCGCTCTCCGAGAATTTCATGAAGCCCACCACCATGCTCTATCGCAACATGCTGGCGATGGAAGCGGAGGAATTGCTGCGCTCCTATCCGGTGGATGGCGCAGTGCTGATGGGCGGCTGCGACAAGACCACGCCCGGCCTGCTGCTGGGTGCAACCAGCATGGATATTCCGGCGATCTACGTGCCCGCCGGGCCGATGCTGAGCGGCAACTGGCAGGGCAAGACACTGGGCTCGGGCGCGGATTCCTGGAAATACTGGGATGAATTGCGGGCCGGCAAGATCACGCAGGCGGACTGGCAGGGCGTGGAGGCCGGCATCGCCCGCAGTGCCGGCACCTGCATGACGATGGGCACGGCGAGCACCATGACCGCCATTGCCGAGGCGATCGGCCTGTCGCTGCCGGGGGCCAGCTCGATTCCAGCGGTCGATTCCAACCATATCCGCATGGCCAAGAGTTCGGGGCGGCGGATCGTGGACATGGTCCGCGAGGATCTGAAACCTTCGAGAATCCAGACCCACGCCGCCTTCCTCAACGCGATCGCGGTGGCGATGGCGATGGGTTGCTCGACCAATGCCATCATCCATGTGATCGCCATGGCGCGCCGCGCCGGCATTCCGATCGGTCTCGATGATTTCGACCGTGCCAGCCGCGAGGTGCCGGTGATCGCGAATGTCCGGCCGACCGGCACGACCTATCTGATGGAGGATTTCTATTATGCCGGCGGCATCGCGGCGCTGATGAACCGGATTTCGTCCTTCCTCGACCTCACCTGCCTGACCGTGACCGGCCGTAGCGTGGGTGAGAACATCAAGGACGCGCAGGTGTGGAACAACGATGTCATCCGGCCGCTCGACCGGCCGATGTTCACCGGCCAGGCGGGCGGGGCGCTCACCGTCCTGCGCGGCAACCTGGCACCCGATGGCTGCGTGATGAAACCGGCCTGCTGCGACCCGAAATTTCACAAGCATAGCGGCCCGGCGCTGGTCTTCGACGATTATCCGAGCATGAAGAAGGCGATCGAGGACGAGACGCTGGATGTTACCCCCGACCATGTCCTCGTGCTGCGCAATGCCGGGCCGCTGGGCGGGCCGGGCATGCCGGAATGGGGCATGCTGCCGATGCCCAAGCGCCTGATCAAGGAGGGGCATCGCGACATGCTCCGCCTGTCGGACGCCCGGATGAGCGGCACCAGCTACGGCGCCTGCGTGCTGCATGTGGCCCCTGAGGGCTATGTCGGCGGGCCGTTGGCCTTGCTGAAAACCGGCGACATCGTCTCGATCGATGTCGAGGCGCGGTCGATTTCGATGGAGGTGCCCGAGGAGGAGTTTGCCCGCCGCCGCGCCGCCTGGACCTCGCCGCCGCCGCGCTACGGGCGCGGCTATGGCTGGATGGCAGCACACCATATGCGCCAGGCGAACGAGGGGTGCGATTTCGATTTCCTCCAGACCGATTTCGGGGCCCCGGTGCCCGAGCCGGTCATTTACTAGCGCCGCTCCGACAGGTCAGGACAGAAATCATGAACAGGAACCCGATTCGGCGCATCTGGGCAGAGGGCGGGGCCGTGATCAACGGCTGGCTGTCGATTGCCAACCCGTTCTCGGCCGAAATCATGGCTTCCGCCGGCTATGATTCGGTGACCATCGACACCCAGCACGGCGCCATCGGCTACGAAGGCATGCTCGCCATGCTCCAGGCGATGCGGGCGTCGGGCGTGGCGCCGATGGTGCGGTCGACCTGGCTCGACCCGGCCTCGATCATGAAGGCGCTGGATGCCGGCGCCTGGGGCGTGATCTGCCCGATGGTCAACAGCCGCGCCGATGCCGAGCGGCTGGTCTCATACGTGCGCTATCCGCCCGGCGGCTGCCGAAGTTTCGGGCCGACGCGGGCGAATTTCGCGCTGGGCAGCGATTACGGGGCCGTCGCCGATGACGAGGTGCTGTGCTTCGCAATGATCGAAACGGCGGAGGCGATGGCCAATCTCGACGAAATCGTCCGCACGCCGGGGCTCGACGGCGTCTATGTCGGCCCAGCCGACCTGACGCTCGGCTTGACCGGGCGGCGCTACCGCACCGGCTTCGACCGCGAGGAGTCCGAGATGCTGGAGGTCATCCAGCGCATCATTGCCGCCGCCCGCGCGGCCGGTATCCGCATGGGGCTGCATAACGGCTCGGCCGCCTATGCGGCCCGCGCGATCGGCTGGGGATGTGATCTGGTCACGGTCTCCAATGATGTCCGCCTGCTCGTGCAGGCGGCGCAGGATTCCGTCGCGGAGGTCCGCCGGTTCGTCAAGTCGGGCGACGCTGGCGCGCCCGCCACGGGTTCGGCCTCCTATTGATCGGGCCGCGTGAATCCGCCCCCCACCCATGCAGTTCAGGAGCAGAGAGATGAGTACCCATACCATTCCCCACGTCATCGGCGGCCGGCATACAGAAGGCCACGGCACCCGCCGATCCGACGTCTTCAATCCCGCGACCGGCGAAGTCGCATGCCAGGTCGCTCTCGGGGACGCCGAGGACCTGGAGGCCGCGATTGCCGCTGCCCGGCAGGCTTTTCCGGCCTGGGCCGAAACCCCGCCGCTTACCCGGGCGCGGATCCTCTTCCGCGCCCGCGGCCTGATCGAGGCACGCAGCAATGATCTCGCCGCGATCATCACCGCCGAGCACGGCAAGGTGCTGTCGGACGCGAAGGGCGAGATCATGCGTGGGCTCGAGGTCGTGGAATTTGCTACCGCCGCGCCGGAGATCCTGAAGGGCGAATATACCGAGCAGGTCAGCCGCGGCATCGATGCCTGGACCATGCGCCAGCCGCTGGGGATCGCCGCCGGTATCACGCCGTTCAATTTTCCGGTGATGGTGCCGCTGTGGATGGCGCCGATGGCGATCGCCACGGGCAATTGCTTCATCCTCAAACCCTCCGAACGCGATCCCTCCGCCTCGGTTCTGCTTGCCGATATCTTCAAGGAGGCCGGGCTGCCCGACGGCGTGTTCCAGGTCGTCCATGGCGACAAGGACATGGTCAACGGCATCCTCGAACACTCGGCCATCGCCGCCGTCAGCTTCGTCGGCTCGACGCCGATCGCGAAGCACGTGTATGCGACCGGGACGGCGGCCGGCAAGCGGGTGCAGGCG
This sequence comes from Gluconacetobacter asukensis, assembly GCF_014174375.1. GTDB lineage: Bacteria > Pseudomonadota > Alphaproteobacteria > Acetobacterales > Acetobacteraceae > Gluconacetobacter > Gluconacetobacter asukensis. The sequence continues at coordinate 36,927 of NZ_JABEQE010000017.1, read as the reverse complement.
CTGGGCGGTGCCAAGAACCATGCCATCGTCATGCCGGATTGCGACCTGGAGAAGACCGTGGACGCGCTGATCGGCGCGGCCTACGGCTCGGCCGGCGAGCGGTGCATGGCGATCTCGGTCGCGGTCGCCGTCGGCCCGGTTGCCGACCCGCTGGTGGCGATGATCGCCGAGCGGGCGCGGACATTGCGCGTTGGCCCCAGCACCGACGAGGCCAGCGAGATGGGGCCGGTCGTGACCGCCCAGCATCGCGCGAAGATCCGCGCGCTGGTCGATTCCGGCGTCGAGCAGGGGGCGACGCTGGTCGTCGACGGGCGTGACCTGGTGGTGAAGGATCATGCAGGCGGCTTCTTCATCGGCGGCTCACTGTTCGACCATGTGACGACGGAGATGGAGATCTACCGCGAGGAGATCTTCGGCCCGGTCCTGTGCGTGATGCGCGCGCCCGATTTCGAGACGGCGCTGAAGCTGGTCAATGGCAGCCCCTATGGCAACGGCACGGCGATCTTCACCCGCGATGGCGACAGCGCTCGTGCCTTCACCCACGGGGTCACGGCCGGGATGGTCGGCATCAACGTGCCGATCCCGGTGCCGATGGCCTTCCATTCCTTCGGCGGCTGGAAGGATTCGCTGTTCGGCGATCATCACATGCACGGGCCTGAGGGTGTACGCTTCTTCACGCGCATGAAGGCAGTGACCCAGCGCTGGCCCACGGGCATCCGCAGCGGCGCGGAATTCGCCATGCCCACGCACGGGTAAGGGGGGCACCGGATCAGCGCGGCCTGGCAGACACGGGCTGGAATCCTCCCGCCCATAACGGAAATCATCCGCATGGCATGAAGACGACACGCACTTATCAAGAAATCTGAAAAAATAATAAAAATACGAGGTTTCTTCATGGTCAGCCGTGCTGATACGGTCGGGCACATCCTGCATGCAAGGCGGGCGACGCGCTTTTTTCCCGCGTTCGTCCTTCTCGTCGCGGCCATGATAATGCCGGCCGTGCGATCATGGGCCCAATCGACGAATACCGGCCCCGGCGCCCTGCCGGAAATCCTCAATGCGATTCCGCCGGAATCCAATTATCCGCCGCCTCCGCCCGTCACCCATCTTTTGCAGGGCGAGGCGGCGCGCTGGCATGATTCCCTTGCCAACAAGGGGGTCAACCTGCTGATCGACGACTGGTCCGAATTCGCCGGCAATCTCTCGGGCGGCACCCGCAAGGCGCAGGATTTCGCGGGCCAGGTCGCGGTCGAAGTCGATCTGGATTGGGACAGGATCCTGCATATTCCCGATTTCACCACCACCATCACCGCCGTTCAACGCCATGGAAGGCGCCTGTCGACCGATGCGTTGCAGGACGGCATCGTCAACCCCGAGCAGATCTATGGTGGCGGTGGCAATGTCGTGATCCATCTGGTCTATTTCTACGCCCAGAAGAAATGGATGCATGGACGGGTGATCCTGACGATGGGCCGCTACGCGCCCGGACCGGATTTCGATTCGAGCCCGCTGCAATGCCTGGTCATGGGCCAAGCGACATGCAGCCAGCCTCGGGCGACGACCCTCACGGACGGCTATTCCTCCTGGCCGGGCACCGCATGGTCCGCGATGCTGCGCGTGCGCCCGACAGTGCCGACCTACATCACCTTCGGCGCCTATGAAACCAGCCCGATCAAGGGCGGCACCGCCGGCACCGACTGGGGCGGCGACCACATGACGGGCGTGACCCTGGCCTTCGGCGGCGGTTACGAGCCAGTCTTCGGCCCGCATCGCCTCAACGGGCATTACAAGGCCGGCATGTTGTGGGATTCCTCCCCCCACGCCTACAACGTGCCGGCGGCTGACGGCGTAACCCGCTGGCGGCACGGCCAGATGATCAGCTATATCGCGTTCGACCAGATGGTGCTGCGCAACGGCCACTATTCCGACAGCGGCGTCATCGTCCAGGGCGGTTATACTCATGTCACATCCGCGATCTCCGTGGTGTCGGACCAGGCCTATGTCGGCCTGCTGGATGTCGGGCAGTTTCCCGGCCGGCCGCGTGACGCGCTGGGGCTGACCTGGTCCACCCTTCGCTATGGCCCCAACGTCAAGTCGATCTGGCAGCCGACCGCGACCAGCTTCACGCCCGATCCGCTTGTGCCCGACCTGCCGCTGCTTGCCAGCCACGAGGCGATCTTCGATGCCACCTACAATTTCCACCTCAGGGACGGCGTCGATATCGCGCCGGATTTTCAGTATTTCTGGCGACCGGGCGGCTCGGGCCGCGTTCCCAATGCAGCGATCCTCGGCGTCAACTTCCACGCCATCCTGTGACGTTCAAGAGAAAAGACAATGTCGCTGAAAACGCATATCCCGCCTTCGTCATTCGTGGCGCTCCGTCCGCGCTTCGTGCCCTGCTGGCTGCTGTGGCCGGCGCTGGCGGCATGCGGCGGCGCGATGGTCTATTCCTCGTTCGTCGATCCGGTGATTCCGGATTTCGCGCGCCTCTCCACGATCGGGCTCGACGGGCTGGCGCTGCTTGTCGCGATTCTGGTGATGCCGAGACATTTCATCGTCGGCTTTCTGGGCTCGATGCTGCCCTTCGTGATCAGCTGGCGGGTGGCGGCCATCCATGGGTCGGTGCCGGGCATGGCCAGTTCCACGATCGCATTCCTGGTTTTTTTCGTGCTGTACGTCGATTGCGCCGTTCATGACTGGGCGGCCTCTCGCGTGTCCGGATCGGGCAGCCTCATGCAATGGCAGGTCGCGACGATCCGCATATATTTCGGATTCGACATGGTGGGGCATTTCGCGGAAAAACTGTTTGCAGGATTTCATTCCTTCCATCACATGGCGCAGCTTTTCATCGGCTTTGGCCTGCCGTCGGGGGGGCTGGCCGTGATCGCGGCCGGATTATGCGAACTCGCGATCGCGATCGGCGTGGGGATGGGGGTGCTGACCCGCGCGGCCGGCGTGGGCGGGGCGGTCTATTATCTGATCGCCAATCAATATGGCCGTCATTTTGGGGATGGCTTCACCTGGAACAATGCGCCGGTCGGGGGCTGGGAATATCCCATGCTCATGATCGTGCTGTTCGCGAGTTTTTCGATGGCCGGTGCGGGAAGACTCTCGATCGACGGCTGGCTGATCGCGCGTGGCTGGATGCCGCGCTTCCTGCAGCCGCTCTGCGTGCCGGCCGCGCCGGATCATGCGCGGCAGGATTCGTGAAAACAGGTGATGATGTCTTATCACATGCATGAGAGGTTTCGTTGTTCCCTCTCTGGGTGGTTTGATATCTTCGGGAAGTATAGTAAAGACTATCAAGTAAACTAGGTAAAAGTCTTTTGACTGGCGGACGTTTTTATTTTCGGCGCCTGTGTGTTCGCGCTGCGATCGAAACGTCATCAGGGTTCACGAATAACAATCAGAATAAGGTAACCCGTGACATGAAGTGGATGTTTACAGTTCTCGCCGCGCTGGCGTCCTTCAGCGCCCCGGCGCTCGCTCAATCGTCATCGACGGCCCCGCAGCTCAACATCACCACCGAGGCGGCGCTGAACATGGCCCATTACGCGGTCGGGCTTGCCGAGAGCCGGCATCTCAAGCTTTGCATAGCGATCGAGGATACCGACGGAAATCTCGTCGCCTTTACCCGGATGCAGGGCGCGTATGCGGGCTGCGTCGAGGCCTCGATCGCCAAGGCGAAATCGGCGGCGCGGTTCGCACGGAACACGATCGAATTCTTCGATGCCGCGCGAGCGCAGAATCTGCCCATCGGTTTTGTCCCCGGCATCCTGCCTTCGGCAGGCGGCGCAGTCTTCAAGCAGGGCGATGTGGTCGTGGGTAGCATCGGCACCAGTGGCGACACCAATGAGAATGAGCAGGCTCTCGTCATCGACGCGGCCAAGCATTTTCACTGACGCGACATAGTTCCCACCATTCCTGTATCCGGAGTGCACATGAAAATCAGACATCTCGGCCCCCTGGCCGTTCTGGCGCTGTTCCCCGCCTTCGCGGCGGCCCATGCCGATGAAGGCAAATTGCTCACACGGGCGATTCTCAGCAGCGAGGGTGCGAAAAGTCTGCTGAATGCCGCGGAGGCCGACGCGAAACAGCGCGGCATGCGGGTCAGCATCGCGATCGTCGATGGATCGGGCCGCCTGCTGGCCTTTACCCGCATGGACGATTCCCAGACGGGAACGGACGAGACCGCCATCAAGAAGGCGCGGACGGCTGCCCTGTATTCCTCGCCCGGCAAGGAGTTCTCCCAGCGCATCAAGCAGAACCAGGCCTTCCTGATGACGCTTCCCGGCATTACGGCGGTGCCGGGTTCTCACCCTGTCATGAACGGAAAATATCTCATCGGCGCGGTCGGCGTCAGTGGCGCCACCGATGATCTCGACGATGCCGTGGCGACCGATAGCGCGACCAGTTTCCGGCCGTAAGTAGCCTGACCGGAAATGCGCGCCGGCGGCGCGTCCGCCGCGCGTTTCTGGTGCTCCGATGTGGCACCGTGCCGGAGCGCACTAGCTGAATCGTCGCGTATCGCGATGAACGGTGAGGCGTCGAGCCCTTGCCGGACTCCACGTTCTTCGGCGCGGGTGCTTCCCTGACTGATCTGCCTCTGTGAAACTGGTCCGGTTTGAGTGTCAGTCTTTTTGGCGAACTTTCCTCATGAAGGGGAGTTCACGGGATGAAGACGAAGCGGTTCAGCCTGGAGCAGATTATGGGCTTACCATCACGGCGTTCGCATGGATTTTTCTCGTCCCGGCAAGCCGACCGACAATGCCTATATCGAGACGTTCAACGGTAAGCTCAGGGATGAGTGCCTGAACCTGCACTGGTTCGGCTCGATCGCTGAGGCCCAGCGCCAGATCGAGGCCTGGTGCCGGGACTATAATGAGAGCCGTCCTCACTCGGCTCTCGACCACACGCCACCGGCAGAATATGCTGCCAGGGCAAAAATCTTGCTGGCCCCCATGGGGCCAGCAAAGCTGGAGACTAACTCTCGATCCGGACCACCGTCGCCAAGCGTTTCACAGCAGTGAATTCCATCTTACCCAATGGACCACCCTGAAGGGGGGAGGCACCTCACTGCGCGCCAACTGGCTGTCCAATACCGTCTTCGACAGCATCGATCACATCATCGACGCCGCCTGTTTCGCTTGGAACAATCTTGCCGCTGCGTCTGATACCATCCGATCCATCGGACTCAGAAAGCGGGCTCACACAGGTCAGTGCCTATAACGTTGGTATAATCGCTTATTGAGCCTTTCGATAAGGATTTTCTTGTCCTGCAAATGTACCGTCGTATATTATCTCATCCAACGCAACGCGCATGGATGGCTTTTCTCGGACGGCGAGGTCGTCGGGCAGCATACTGAGGGCACCTTGCTTGCCAATCGCGATTGCGGTTTCCAGTGCAAAAGAGTCCGGGAGTTTCAAACCGGCATGAGTTTCTTCGATATTGCTGACACCACTCATGGTATGGGCGGCCCATCCTGCATAGGTCGCCTGCAGGAGTATCAGCATGGCAGCTGCTCCAGCATCATAGGAATGCGTTCTCGAAAAGACGGGATCGGGTGTCATGCGCGGAATCATCGTCTTGCACGAAGCAACATAAACCAGCGCGGATGCCGATTTGGCCCAGCGCTGATTGACGGGCTTCAGCCAGGAGAGAAAAAGATCCCAGTTCTCCGTACCGCGTCGCGCATACATAAAACGCCAGGGCTGCGAATTGTACTGTGATGGCGCCCAGCGCGCAGCTTCGAGAATTGCGCGCAATTCTTCATCGGAAATCAAAGCATCTGTAAAAGACCGTGGCGACCAGCGCTCGACGATCAAACGCATGATTGAGGGGCTCGCAAGGCGACGATCAGTGTGGACCATGATGATACATATCCTGATGTTGAAAAATATTTACTATTACATGAGTTTATCAGAACGGTTGCGGGAGGATGCCCGTCGGATAGGCTAGCGCCGTCATGGATAGATTGCACTGCGTATGCGTGCTGCCCTTCTTCCGTTTTGCCAGCCGCTCACGCCACTTCATGACATATCTTATACAAGGATAAGGCGTGGGCCGTGGAAAGAAAAGGACGGCTCTGATTACGATATTCGCCTGACTATATAATCTTATTATAGGAATGAGAGGGTGGTGGGATATAAAGGATGCAAGGAAATTTTCATCGGAAACCGCAAAGAATAATTGAGGATTCTATTAAGGGGTCTGCAGGACATTCGGTCACGCATTCATGCCATGTCGATGATTAGATACTTCTGATCATGCCACCATCAACGCGGATCTGTGAGCCGGTAATGTAGCCTGCCTGCTCGCTGGCGAGGAACGTCACCACGGCAGCGAATTCCTCCGGTCGGCCATAACGAGCGGCCGGAATCGTCCTGCATGACAATGCGGCGGCCTCTTCTACCGAAATGTTCTGACGCTGTGCGGCGAGTGCGTCGAGTTGGTCGACGCGATCGGTATGAATGCGGCCGGGAATGACCATATTGACCGTAACGCCCTCACTCGCGACCTCATTGCTCAATGTCTTCGACCATCCACCGATTGCCGAACGGATGCTGTTCGACAGGCCGAGGTTGGGAATGGGCTGGATGATGCCGGATGACGCCACCGTCAGGATCCGTCCCCATCGCCGGGCGCGCATGGGCGGCAGCAGGAGGCTCGTGATCTGGAAAATCCGGGTCGCCATCATGTCGAACTGCGCAGCCCATATTTCCGGCGTTATGGCTCTGATCGGGCTCGGCGGCGGTCCGCCGCTATTATTGACCAGAATATCGGTCCCACCCGTGACGGTGATCTGCTCCACAGCGGCGGCGATGGATGCCGGTTCGGAAAGGTCGAGCGGCAAAGGGGTTACGCGTTCCTGCTGTTCCGCGGGAAGCCTATCACGCCAACTGATGATATCATCCGGCTGGCGCGAGGTTGCGTAGACATGGACCCCCTCGGCCAGAAACGACAAGGCGATGGCGCGCCCCAGGCCGCGACTCGCACCCAGCACGACAGCTTTCTTCCCGTGAAGATTGAGATCCATGTCCGGCCTCCGGCAATGTTGCGACCAAATTATCTGGATTTCTTATGAATCATATCGAAGTATTCTTTGCCATCTGTCAATGGCGATGCCGCTTGCAAGATGACTTGTGGCAATTGATTTTTAAAATGCTCGCAGGCCATTTTTGATAGAGGAATCCGCCAATTCCACTTGCAAAACATTCTACCCTTCTTCTTCCTGTCGTAACGGTGTTATTACGGTGCGACGGGAGGCCTTATTGGGCGATATGCTTGATTCTGAGGCGGGAAAACGGCTGGAAGCGTTGACCCGTCGTGCCCGCGACGACCTGGCCCGTATCTCTCATCCGAAACGGTCGTGGGTTCTGCCGCTGAGGGGGCCTGATGAGGCCATCATGCTCGATGTCCTCATCGTCGGGGGCGGCCAGAGCGGCATTGCTGCCGCGTTTGGCCTGATCCGGGAGCATGTGACCAATATTCTCGTCGTCGATCAGGCGCCTCGCGGCATGGAGGGGCCATGGCTGACTTACGCCCGCATGCATACATTGCGCAGTCCGAAAGATTTCACGGGTCCTGATCTCGATATTCCGGCACTGACATATCAGAGCTGGCACGAGGAAAAATTCGGACCGGATCATTGGGGGACCCTGCACCTGATTCCCCGTCGGGATTGGGCCGAATATCTTCTCTGGTTGCGTGACACGGTTGGGGTTCCCGTGTGGAATGAGACATGTGTGGTCGATATCCAGCCTTATAACGATAGTCTGGCCGTCACGCTGCAGCAGGCGAATGGTCGGATTCAGACGCGCTATACACGCAAGGTTGTTCTTGCAACCGGACAGGAAAGCCTCGGTCGTTGGTCCATGCCGGATTTCCTGCGGGACCTGCCGGAGCATCTCAGGGCGCACGCCGCCGATGCCATCGATTTTTCTGCCTTGCGCGGCAAGTGCGTCGCCGTGCTCGGGGCCGGGGCGTCGGCGTTCGACAACGCGGCGATGGCGCTGGAGGCTGGTGCCGCGGAGGTCCACCTGTTCTGCCGCCGGGCGGCGCCTCAGCTTGTGCAGCCTTATCTGTGGTTGACCTTTACCGGATTTCTGCGTCATTTTTCCGATCTGGACGACACGTGGAAATGGCGGTTCATGAATTATATTCTGGGCCTTCGTGAAGGGTTTCCGCAACCGACATGGGACCGATGCGCACGCCACGCCAATTTCAAACTCCATACCGGTGCATCGTGGCACGGAGCGCGCGTCGCGGGTGAGGGTGTGGATCTGGATGTTCCACAGGGTGTCTTTCATGCCGACTTCGCGATCTGCGCCACTGGTATAGAAGTCAATCCAGCCTGTCGCCCGGAACTGGCGCGTTGCGCTGACAATATCGCGACGTGGGGCGATCGCTTTTCTCCGCCGGAAGAAGAAAAAAACGACCGGCTGGCGCGTTTTCCCTATCTTGGCAATGATTACGCATTGCAGCCAAAAGAGATCGGGCGGACGTCATGGCTGCGTCACATTCATCTTTTCTCGATTGCCTCGACCATGAGCTTCGGTCCGTCCGGATCGTCCATCAATGCGATGAAATTCGCCATTCCGAAACTTGTGGCGGGGATAACGGGGCGGCTCTTCGCTGACGATATCGAACAATACTGGCAGTCACTGTGTGATTACGATATCCCCCAGGCCGAAATGCGTTGGCCGGCAGGACATCCGGACTAGGGCTTTCCCGAGGCCGGATCTGGCGTGTTTTATCAGTCTGGGAGGATCTGCCCGTTCCAGAATGACGTTGCAGCGTGACATCTGGCGGGTGAGAAGATCATGAATCGGCGAGGTGTTTCGGCGCCTGGAAAGGGGAACGCGATGACCCAGGTCATAGATCGACGGAGCGTTCTGGCTGCCCTGTCCCTGCTTGCTGCGGGTGGTCCGGTGACGCTGGCGGCTTCGGCCGCGCGCGCGCGGGTCGGACGCACGACGATGCGGCATGTGACTGGCGGATCCATCAACACGCTGGACCCCACGATGCTGGGTTCTACACGTGAGTCTTTCGGCTTGAGCATGAGCGTTTACGATCGGCTCATGACGTTCGGGCGCAAGCCCCTCGCGGACGGCATGTGGACGTTCGACCCGGAGACGTTGCGCGGTGAACTGGCGGAGCGATGCGAAGTCAGCGACGACCAATGCACGATCACCTTGCATTTGCGGCCCGATGCCGTCTGGCATGATGGGACGCCTGTTACGGCCGAGGATATCAAATGGTCCTTGGATCGGTGTGTGCAGGGACATTCGCTTGCGGTTCCGCAATTCACGAGTGGGTCCATGACGTCGCCGGACCAGTTCCGAATTGTCGGCGAGCATATGATCCAGATCACGTTGCCGAAGCCCGATCGGCTGGCGGTTGCGAATCTGGCGATGCCTTATGCCATCATGATCAACAGCCGCCTTGCCCGCCGTTATGCAACGCACGACGATCCATGGGCCCAACAATGGCTGCAACATAACACAGCCGCCGGCGGGGCCTATCGCGTGGACAGTTTCCGCCCGGGCATCAATGTCTCGTTGACTCGTAACGATGCCTGGAAGTCGACCGCCGATGGTTCGCGCCCATTCTTCGAGCATGTGATCAGCCAGACAGTGCCTGAAGCAACGGCGCGGGCGAGTCTGGTCGAGCGCGGGGATGCGGATATCGCCATCGACCTTCAGGCTTACGATATCATTGCCATGGCGATGCGCAAGCGCGTCAAAATCTCCTCAATCGTCCAGAGCAATTGCTTTACTCACCTGGCTTTCGATACGCAGCGCGCGCCATTCGATAACGTTCTTGTCCGGCGCGCGATCGCGGCGGCGCTGCCGTATGACGATATGTTTGCGGCCTGCCTGTTCGGGCGTGGTCAACCGCTCTATGGCGCGCGATGGCATGATGTCGCACCGGACATCTCGTTTCCACAATCATTGCCGCTTGCCACCGACCTGCCACGCGCGCGTGCCTTGATGGCCGAAGCCGGCTACCCGCAGGGGTTCGAGACCACATTTTCGTACACGACCAGCCAGACGACAACGGCCGAACCAATGGCGGCGCTGGTGCAGGAAGCTCTCGGCAAGATCGGGATAAAGGTTCGGATCGACAAATTGCCGGATGCGACCTTCAATACGATGCAGGCAAAGCGTGAGTTGCCATTCTATACCGATACCGGCGCGGGTTGGATCGAACGGACCTATTATTTTTTCTATCTGTATTTTACGCGGGATCAGAGGTGGAATTTCTCCAACTGGCGCAACATGCGCATGGTCTCCCTGATCGAAAAGGCGCGGTTCGAAATCGATGAAGCCGCCTATGAACAGGACTGCCGTGACATGATTTCCCTTCTGATCGATCAGGTTCCCCTTGTCATGCTCTGGCAGCCGAAGATGGATGCCGTTTCCAGTTCGGATATGGAGGGATTTACCTATCAATATTATAGGCAGGTCGATTTTCGTACCTTGAGCAGGGCATGATGACGTACGCTCGGGGAATCGCGCGATGATCAGCAGGGCGGGAGCGACCCGCATCGGTCTACGCATCGTGGCGGCGGTTCCCGCGCTGCTGGGTGTGATTCTGTTCGCGTTTATCATGATGCGGGTTCTGCCCGGTGATCCCGCGGTATATTTTGCTTCCGGCCCAAATGCCGGGCAGGCTGAAATCGATGCATTGCGGCACAAAATGGGTTTGGACCAGTCAATGCCGCTCCAGTTTCTGCATTATCTGGAAGGACTGGTGAGAGGCGACCTGGGAAATTCGCTGGTGACCGGACAGACGGTTACGCAGGATATGCGGGAGCGCCTGCCCGCTTCACTGGAGCTGACATTGACGGCCTTGATGTTCAGTCTGGTGATCTCCCTCCCGTTGGGCGTGCTGGCGGCGTGGTGGGCCGGGTCGATGTGGGACCAGTGGGTGCGTGCGTTCTGCTCGCTGTGTTTTTGCGTGCCGCCCTTCGTATCTGGTATCCTGCTGGTGTATCTATTCTATTACATGTTCGGTCTGGCGCCGGACCCAACCGGCCGCATCAATATTTTCACGCCGCTTCCCCACCGCGTGACCGGCATGTTGCTGATTGATTTCGCACTGGCCGGAGATTGGGCGGGATGGCGACAGGCGGCGGAGCAATTGATTCTGCCGGCAACCACAATGGCCTTGTTCGTGATAGCGCCGCTGACCCGCATGACACGGGCGGCGATGCTGTCCGTCGTCAATTCCGACTTTATTCGTACGGCGCGCGCTATGGGGTTGCCGACCTGGCGCATCGTCATCGTCTATTCGCTGCGAAACGCGCTGATGCCGGTGCTAACGACGATTGGCATCGTCTTTTCCACGATGATGGGCGCCAATGTGCTGGTGGAGAAGATCTTTTCCTGGCCCGGTGTTGCGTCCTACGCGCTGGATGCGCTGGTTGCATCTGACTACGCGGCGGTACAGGGCTTCATTCTGCTGATGGCTTTTCTGTTCGTCATGGTGAATCTGGTAATCGATCTGTTATTGAGCGTCCTCGATCCCCGGGTGACGGTAGAATGACGACACAGTCCACCGGCCGGCAGGAACGTGCAGGCCTTTCGACCGCATTACGGTTCGCGCGGGAAAACCCAGTCACGCTCTTCGCGATGTCGGGACTCACCCTGATCGTCATTCTGGCGCTTCTGGGACCCGTGATCACCCGTTACGACCCTTTGGCGTCGGACGTACCGCATGCGCTGCGTCCTCCAGACGGCATGCACTGGTTCGGCACGGATGAACTGGGGCGTGACGTGTTCAGCCGGGTCCTCGCAGCGGCACGTCTTGACCTCGCGATCGCCGTCTCAGCTGTGGGGCTGTCGATGGCCGTCGGTGTGACCGTCGGATGTTTCAGCGGATATCATGGTGGCTGGCTGGACCGGATCACCGGACGGATCGTGGATGTTCTGACCGCCTTTCCGTTGTTTGTCATGGCGATGGCCCTGGTGGCTGTCCTGGGCAACTCGGTCGAAAATCTTGTTTATTCGACGGCGATCATCAACTTTCCGTTCTATATCCGTATTGCACGTGCCGAGGTCGCCGCGCGCCGTCAGCTTGGCTGGGTAGAGGCTGCCCACGTCTCGGGCAACGGGCCGTCGCGCATTGTCCTGATGTTTCTGCTGCCTAACATCATGCCGACGATCGCCGTACAGGCTTCCCTGAATCTGGGCTGGGCAATCCTTAATGCCGCCGGCTTATCGTTCCTGGGGCTCGGGATTACGGTTCCGACTCCGGAGTGGGGCATCATGGTGGCTAATGGCGCGCATTTTATGTCATCGGGTCGTTGGTGGCTGGTTGTCTTTCCGGGTTGCGCCCTGATGGCAACCATCCTGTGTTTCAATCTTATGGGTGACGGTCTTCGCGACCTTCTGGATCCGAGGACACGGGCATGACGCCGCCAATCCTCGAAGTCGAAGACCTTCGTGTCAGCTTTACGTCGCCACGCGGGGTATCCGAAGTCCTGCACGGTATTTCCCTCTCGCTGCAACGGGGCCAGATTCTGGCGTTGGTGGGCGAGAGTGGCTCGGGAAAGTCCGTGACTGGCCTGTCGGTCATGGGGTTGTTGCCTCGGCAGGCATCCATCACGCGCGGATGTATCCGCTTTGATGGTCGGGAGATTACGCACCGGGTGCCGCGCGAATTGCGGGGCGCGGGTATGGCCATGGTTTTTCAGAACCCGCGTGCGGCCCTGAACCCGACACGGCGGATTCGGAACCAGTTGGCGGATGTCATCCTGGCGCATGAAAAGCCCACAGCGGCGGAATTGCATCGGCGGTTGGCCGAGTTGATGGAGCAGGTCAGCATAGCCGACAAGGCCCGGTGCCTGGCGGCCTATCCGCATGAACTGTCCGGGGGGCTGTGCCAGCGGATCGTGATCGCCATGGCCATTGCGTGTTCGCCGGATCTGATTATCGCGGATGAACCGACCACGGGCCTGGACGTGCTGACCCAGAAAGCCATCATGGACCTGCTACTGGATCTGACGCGTGCCCGCGGGATGTCCATGATCCTGGTGACGCATGATCTGGGGATGGCGGCGCAGTATTGCGATGACGTCGCCGTCATGAACAAAGGCTACATTGTCGAGAGCGGAAGAGACCCGCACGCGCTGTTTCTCGATCCGGGCGATGCCTATACCAGGCGTCTTGTCAATGCCTGTCCGACGGAACAGTCCAGACTGGGCCCGCAATCCGTATCGGTGCCACCGGCTTCCGCGGCGCCTCTTCTGGACGTTCGGAACCTGGTCAAGACATACGGTCGGGATTTTCGTGCCGTGGACGATGTTTCCTTCACGATCGGACGCGGGGAAAGCCTCGGCCTGATTGGTGAATCGGGGTCTGGTAAAAGCACGATTTCACGTCTTGTCAGCCGGCTGATCAATCCGGATGGGGGACAAATCCTGTTTGGCGGGCAACCGATCGGCCAGATGCCGGCCGATCATTTCTATCGTACGCCGTTGCGCCGCCAGATCCAGTTCGTTTTCCAGGATGCGGCCGGCAGCCTCAATCCACGTTTTACCGCCTTCGATGCGATTGCTGACCCGATACGCCGTCTTCAGCAGGGCGAGACGTCTGAACTGGGGGAACGCGTGATCGCATGCGCTCGTTCTGTCGGGTTACCCGAGGGCTTGCTGAATCGTTATCCGCATCAGATGTCCGGTGGACAATGCGCGCGGGTCGGCATCGCGCGGGCGATCGCGGTCGACCCGCAATTGCTGATTCTTGATGAGCCGACGGCGGCTCTGGATGTTCTGGTTCAGGCGGAAGTGCTGGCTCTGCTGGAACGGCTGCGGCGCGAAAAAGGCATGTCCTATCTCTTCGTCAGTCATGACCTGCATGTCGTGCGCATGCTGTGTTCGCGAATGCTCATTCTACGTCACGGAAAAGTCGTGGAAAGTGGGAGTTGCGAAGAGATATTCCGACAGCCCAGGGATGCTTACACGATTGATCTTCTTTCCGCGATTCCGCATTTCCGGCCGACCGGAAATGGGGCCTGAGGCGACAATCTTATAACCATTACAAATAGGGTTTGAGATTTCTTTATAAGATACGTGATTGAGAAAGCGCGCGTATCTTATTAAATAATAGAACAAATTCTTGAAAACATAAGAATATTGTTTCCACCATGAATATGGATGCAAAAGAGAATGAGCCGCGTTATCCGAATCGCTGCGGCCCAGATGGGGCCCATTCCAAAGCGGGAAGCCAGGGCAGAAACCCTGTGTCGATTGATTGCGCTGCTGGAGAAAGCTGCTGAACGCGGTGCGAAGCTGGCGGTGTTTCCCGAGCTTGCGCTGACGACGTTCTTTCCCCGCTGGTTGATGGACGGGGACATCCTGGACAGTTATTTTGAGTATTCTATGCCCAATCCCAATGTCCAGCCCCTTTTCGACAGGGCGAAGGAGCTTGGGATCGGATTTTATATCGGCTACGCCGAAATGTCTCCTGAAGGGCAACGCTTCAATTCATCGATTCTGGTCAGCCCAGAGGGTGAAATTATAGGAAAATATCGCAAGGTTCACCTGCCAGGATCGGTGGAGCCGCGTGAAGGCGCCCTCTACCAGCAGCTGGAAAAGCGCTATTTCGAGTACGGGGACATGGGCTTTCCTGTCACACATGCCGGGCCGTCTTTGGACGAAGCGATTATCGGCATGCTGATCTGCAATGATAGGCGCTGGCCGGAAGCCTGGCGATGCCTGGCGATGCAGGGAATGGAATTGTTGTGCGTCGGATATAATTCAGCCGCCTACGATCCGAATGGCGGCGATACCGAAAGCGCCGAGCTCAGGACATTCCATGCCCAGCTCGTCGTGCAGGCCAACGCGTATATGAACGCGTGCTGGGCGGTTGCGGTGGCGAAAGCGGGCAGTGAAGATGGTTCGGGCCTGATCGGCGGGTCCTGTATTGTCGATCCCAACGGTTGCATCGTCGTCGAGACCAAGACTCTGGAAGACGAAGTGATTGTCGCTGACTGCGATCTGGATTTGTGCCAGCAAGGCAAGTCCAAGATGTTCAATTTCGAGGCCCATCGCCGCCCGCAGTGGTATTCGCTGATAACGGAACAGACGGGCGTTGTTATAAGGAAATGACACCGGCGGCCGGTTTTGGCCGTTCCGTACAGTGTGGCTGCAAGCTGTGAAGGAGAGTGTCATGTCCGATCGCGATAGAATATTGGTCATCAATCCGAACTCGTCCGATTGCGTGACGGAGGCGATCGACCGGGAGGTCGAGCCGTTTCGCCGCTATGGCGATTTTACGATCGATGTCTGCGGCACGCCGGGGGCGCCGCCCGGGGTGTCCTACCAGACGGATGCCGATGTCATCGGCCCGATGGTCCAGGCGACCATGGCGCGCGAGAAAGCCAGCGCCTATATCATCGCATGTTTCAGTGACCCCGGCCTGCTTGGTGCGCGGGAGAAATTCGATGATGCGATCGTCATCGGATGCGGCGAAAACGCTATCTTCCAAGCCATGACAGACGGGGATCAGTTCGGGATCATCTCGCTGTCGATATTCTCGACCCGACGGCAGCGTCGGAAAGTCAGGATGATGGGGGTTGCGGGCCGGTATGTCGGCAGTCGCGGCATCGATTCCAATGCGGTAGAGGCCACGTCGCCCGAATTGCTGGACCGTATGGTTCGCGCAGGACGGGAATTGGTGGATCTTGGGGCCGACATCGTCGTGACAGGTTGTGCGAGCATGTCGCACTTTCGCGAACCGCTGGAGGACAGGCTATCCATTCCCGTTATCGATCCGGTGGGGTCGGCGGTGTCTGCGGCGATTGGTCGATGCATTCTGAAAAGAAGACACGGTCGTGCATCTGCCTCCTAAGCTGGTTGGCGTTCTCGGCGGGATGGGGCCGGCGGCCACCGTCGATTTCATGCAGCAGGTGATCTGTTCCACGACGGCCTCCTGCGATCAGGATCACGTGCCGTTGCTGATCTTTTCGGATCCCACGATTCCTGATCGCAGCCGGGCAATCATTGATGCGATGGCGCCCTCTCCGGTGCGGATGTTGTGCGATCACGCGGCCCGGCTTGAAGAAGCCGGGGCGACGGCCCTGGTTATTCCCTGCAATACCGCCCATCATTTCTATGAACAGATCGCGGGCAGCGTGACGATTCCGGTTCTGCATATTGTCGATGCTGTCTGTCAGGAACTGGATTGTTTCCCTGGTCTGTCCGAGCGCGATGTCGCGATCATGGCAACCGCGGGAACGCTTCGCTCACGCTTCTACGAAGAACGCCTGGCGCGGGCGGGCTATCGGTTGATGGTTCCGACCGATGAAGAACAGGCGGTGGTTAATGAGGTGATCAGGCTGATCAAGGCCGGGGAGATCGCGGCAGCCAGGGTGCAGGTTCTTACGGTCGTGCGCGATCTGAAGGCGCGCGGGGCGGGAGTGGTTATCCTGGGATGCACGGAACTGCCACTGATCCGCGACGTGATCGGTGAACTCATCTCTTATATCGATTCCACCGATGCCCTGGCCAAGGCCTGTCTGCAGTACGTTCGATCAAGCTGATCGCCGCCGCCATCATCCGCCCGGAAGAATCCGACCCGGAAGTAACAAATCCTGTGCGCACCGCTCTCGGAGAGCGGCGCCATCCGGTCATAATCCGTTCTGATATGGTATCAGGAATTCCGACAGCGCCGTGAGGTCGGGCCGGATCCCCCAGCCAGGGATGTCGGGAAGGGTGACGACGCCATGGCGATGTGCCGTCACATCGGTGAAATAGGCCTCCCAGATCGCAAATTTGGAGACGGGCCATTCCACGAACCAACTGTTCGGAGTCGCTGCCAGCCAGTGCGTGTGCATCACGACGTTCAGGGGGGTGGTAAAGGAGTGGCTGCAGACGCGTGGAACGTGGCATGCAGCGTCCCGGGCGGCTAGAATGCCGCAGCGGGTAATATCGGCCTGCAGAATGTCGACCAGGGGAGCGATGCGCATCAGGCCGGGCAGGCCGCATTCGCCTTCGCCCGACGCAATGGGCACAGGGCTGGCGACCTTCAGGCGCGCCTGCCCCAGCAGATCGTCACGGTCCAGAGGCTCCTCGATCCATCCCAGGTCGAAGCGGGCAAAAGCGCGGGCGCGCGAAAGGGCGGTCTGTTCGTCGAAAGCCTGCGCGGCATCGACCATCAGCGTGGCGTCGGGCGCTACGTCACGGGCGGCTTCGAGGAAGGCTACGTCACCGGCTTCGGATTGGCCGAAAGGGGGCCAGCCCAGCTTGTGCGCCCTGAAGCCCAGTTTCCGTTCGGCCATGATGCGCCGTGCGGTCAGTTCAGGCGTCGCCGCGACTTTATCGCTTGCATAACAGGGCATGCTGTCGCGCGCATCCCTGGCCAGCAGGCGGGAGACAGGCAGGTCGGCACGCTGGCCGGCCAGATCCCAGAGCGCCAGTTCAGCCGCAGCGATGGTCTGCATGACCACGCCATCCCGGCCGATCCATTGCGTCCCTTTTTCCATTCGCCGGCGCAGCGCTGGAATATCCGTCGTATCTTGTCCCAGAAGAATGGAGCGTAAACCCTGGCACGTCACATGTGTCAGGGGCGCATCGACGACGGCACGAGACAGGTAGGGGCTTCCATGGGCCTCGCCCCAGCCTTCGCGTCCATCTTCGGTGACGATGCGCAGCAGGAAACACTCCTCGTTCCTCGCCATTCCGGTTCGGGACGAAGGAAGTCGAAACATCAGGCCATCGATGGCTTCAATGCGGCTCATGAAAGGTGAGCCCGTTCGAGGAATGCCCGGCTACGGGCTTCCCTGGGAGCCGAAAAGAAATCCTCGGGCATCGCGTCCTCAACAATCTGGCCGTCGGCCATAAAAATAATACGATCCGCGACGCGGCGGGCGAAGCTCATTTCATGGGTAACGACCAGCATGGTGGTGCCGGCGGCCGCCAGCCGTTCCATGACGCCGAGGACCTCCTGCACCATCTCCGGATCCAGGGCGCTGGTCGCCTCGTCGAACAGCATCACGCGCGGTTCCATGGCCAGGGCGCGTGCGATCGCGACACGCTGTTGCTGGCCGCCCGACAATTGTCCGGGATATTTTGCCATGTGCGCGGCGAGGCCGACCTGGTCCAGCAGATGCTCCGCCTGCCGCCGCGCCTGGGACAGGGGCGTTTTCAAGATCGATGTGGGGCCGATCATCACGTTTTCTAACGCGGACAGATGCGGCCAGAGGTTAAAGGACTGGAATACCATGCCGACCCGGCGGCGCAAGGCAGTCAGATCGCGGCTGCGGGTATGCGTGCCGATCACCAGCCCGTCGACGCTGATTTCGCCGGCAGAATGCCGCTCCAACTGGTTTACGCAGCGCAACAGGGTCGATTTTCCCGCGCCTGATGGACCGATAAGTGCCGCGACCTGTCCTTCTTCGATGTCGAGCGACACGTCCTGCAGCACCGGGCGCGATCCGAACGTCTTGCCGACATTCCGGAAGGTGACAATGCTCATATCATTTTACCGTATAGTAATTAAGGCGGCGTTCCAGCCATGTCTGGGCGATTTGGAGCAGGGTGGTCATGAAAAGATACAGCACGCCCGTCGCGAGCATGACCTCCACCACCTTGAAGGTCACGGAATAAATGCTTTGAGCCGTCTGCATGAGGTCCGGTACGGCAATCACGGAAACCAGGGAGGAATTCTTGATCAGCGTGATAGCCTGGCCAATATAGGGCGGTAATGCAGGCCGTAGCGCCTGAGGAAGCACGATCTTCCATAGAGTCGTGGCCGGTCCCATGCCGATGGCGATCGCGGCCTCTGATTGCCCGGGGGGAATGGACTGGATCGCGGCGCGAAAGATTTCGGAAAAATAGGCTGCGGAATTGAAGCCCAGTGCGAGCACGCCAGCCAGCCACGGATCCAGTCTGAGCCCCGTGAGCGGCACGGCATAATAAAGTGCGAACAATTGTAGCAAAAGCGGCGTGCCGCGTACAAGCCAGACATATGTCCAGGCCGCCGTGCCCAGCACCCGAATCGGTGAAAGGCGCAGCAATGCGACGCTAAGGCCGAGAATGGTGGCCAGGGAGAGTGAACACAGGCTGATTCCCATGGTCTGGCCGCATGCACGCAGCAGGCGAGGCATGATGATCGCGATAAAGTGCCAGTCAATCATTCTCTGTTGCTCAATTCCCAAACCAGCGTTCAGACAGAATCTTGGCCTGACCGTCATCCTGCCGTGCCTTGATCTGGCGGGAGACCGCCTCGGCCAGTTCCGTTGCGCCTCTCGGCAAGATCATGGCGATCGGCTGCGGGTTGATCGAACGCCCGACGACCTTCAGGGGAAGCTGTTGCGTCTTGATTGCATACAGTGCCCCGGCCCGGCCCACCACGCCCGCGTCCAGTCTGCCGGCCATCAGATCCATTATGATGTTCGGCAAGCCGGGATAGGACCGCAATGTTCCGGCACGGGCCATAGTCTCGGCCGTTGCCTCCAAGATGCTGCCGGACGCCGTGCCCACGACGAGACCGCGCAGATCTTCGATTTCCTTGATGGCCGTATTGTCCTGACGGACCATCACGGCGACCGAATCCGACGTATAGGGGATGGAAAACGTAAAGTTTGCCGCGCGCTCGGGCGTGATGCGCACCGCGCTCATCACGCCGTCGTATTGGCCTGCCATCAGGCCGGGCAGGATGCCATTCCAGGAAAGGTACGAAAACCTACTTTCCACCCCCAGGCCCGAACAGATCAGCCGCGACCAGTCGATATCGAACCCGGCAAGAGCGCCATCCGGACCGACGAAATTATAGGGAGCATCCGCGCCCGTCGTCGCGATCCGCATATACCCCTGCTTGCGGATCTCATCGAGCGTGGGCGCAGCCGCCAGCGCCGCGCGAAACGGCATGCAGGCCACGCTGGCCATTGTGCCGATCATCAGGGAGCGACGACGAATCATGGATCCTCCGATAGATTGCAAGTTCTGCGCCGGCGCGTCTGCCGGCCTGCTGTCCCTTGGGTCACACTACGCCCGGTTTGTGGCAGGACGTCCAGCGGTCCGTACGCGGCTGGTGCGTCACTGTGCGCCACGATATCAGATGCGTCCATTCACGCGATAGAACGGTTCGGTGACGTCCAGGTAAGAGAGCATGTTTCGATGCCACGCGTGGAAATAGGGCCGAAGGGCCTGGAGACCCGCCGTCCGCTCGGGCGTCGCCGCCTTGGCCTCGTGATGCTTCACATAGTGCCGGATTTCCGCGTACAATGCTTCGACATCCAACGTCTTGAACTGGCGGTTGCAGATCACCACACGTCCATCCACCACGACGTCCGTCACGTCCTGTCCCTTGGCACGCCACAGGAGGAGGTCGGAAATCGCCAACCTGTCCGATGTCCAGGGATCGTGCAGCATGGATGCGGAGTCGAGCACGATGACATCGGCCGGCGCGTTGGCATGCAGTGTTCCGTGCTGCGGAACGAAGCCCAGTGTACGCGCGGCGTTGGTCGTGCCCATCGACAGGATCTGTGCGGAGGTCAGTGGCGGCATCGTACCCAGGTCGAAGCCCGGCACGCGTGAGAGCATGGCCGACATCCGCAGTTCCATGAACGGGTCGTCATCGTCGTTCAGCGACTTGTCGTCGAGCCCCAGGGCGACATTGATACCCTTCTGCATCATGTACCAGATCGGAGAAATGCCGTTGCGGACATGAAGATTGCACGATGCATGATGAGTCGTGCTGGCGCCCCGGTCCGCCATAATCTCGATGTCGCGTTCCGAAAGCCAGACCGCATGACCCAGCGTCGTGTTCGGGCCGAGCACCCCAAGCCGGTCCAGATGTTCGACAAGCGAGCAGCCGAACGTCTTGATGCTCCACGCGCGTTGATGGGGGGTCTGCAACGTATGAATGTGGATAGGCGTTCCGCCGCCCGCGTTGGCGCTGTCACGAATACGCGTGAAGAATTCGTCCGTCGTGCCATGGGCCCAGGATGGCCCGTGCAGCACGCGGCTCATAGGACCGTCTTCCGACTGCTTCAGCGTGTCGAACAGGGCCATATAGTCGTCGGCGATCTTCCGGGCATCGTACCGGGTCATGGGCGCCACGAACGCATGAAGCTCGGAGGGCAGAGTTTTCAGGAACTCGGCCTCGTCGATGCAGAAGCGGTTCCGGTCCCGGACGGCGGGCGAATAGGCCAGCCGAATGCCTGATCGCCGGTAGCTTTCGATCGCCAGGCGGGCATTTTCGAGCGCCCTGGGGCCTTCGTCGTTCCAGCCGGTATGGTGGATGCTGGTACAGCCCATGCGCAGGTGGCGGACGGCCGACAGCGCCGCACACAGGTCATTGGGCAGATAGACCATAGACGACCAGTCCAGGAAAGCGTTTTCCAGATAATCGTATAGAACGCCCTTCTGGATCGGCGACAGGCCCCGTCCGTGCGAATGGGCATCGATCAGCCCCGGCATCACGATGGATTCCGGACCGCCGATGACTTCGGCATCGGGATACTTGGCACGCATGGTTGTCCAGGAACCGATTTCCTGAATCTGCGTGTCGGAGACACAGACCGCAGAATCCGAAACGATTGTCGTGGCGTCAATCAGAATGTGTCCGCCTCTGATCAGTATCATGATTCCATCCATCCAAAAAAAATCGTTCGCGGCGCCGATTGCCCTTATGCGGCCAGTCAGGGAGTTCGAAAGAGAACAAAATATCGAGAATAAAGACTTGTTCAGAAACGGTTTCGTCGTGGCACCGGACGACAGTCCCCGCGACGTTGCCTGCCTGAAGTCGGTCTCCAGTCTGTGCCTGATATCCTGGGCCACGCAAGAGGCCATAACGCTTCGTCCTGACAAGAAGCCTATCGAACTCCATCGCGGAGTTAAAGCACCGTGAAAGCCGTGGTTTTCACCAGGGAAATCAAGGTCAAATATGCACTAAGACTGGATTTTTCCTTACGGATGGCATCCAAGGCGTCGGGGTCTATCACTCGTTAGTATAGTGTGGCCGATATAGTGATAGTTAATATAATTGCTCGCGCTGATCCGAGCATGCTTACATATCATCTCGGATTCGGAACATACATTCCGATTTTTCCCGGTATTCTAGGCGAAAATGATTGGTTGAAACAGAGAATCGATCGCCTGTTCGTCATGAGAACAGGCTGAGATTCATCTAATAAGTAAAGGGGCGCGGTGCCGTGTCGCATTTTTTGATTGTGCGGATGCTACTTCTCTCCACGACGGTGCTGGCGGTCGGCATGGCTGGTGGATCCGTTGCCGTCGCAGCGGATCCATCGCCTTCACCCACGGCGCAAATGAAGGCGAAAGGTGGAACCAAGGCGAAGGGAGGTGCGTCGGCGCATGGGGGTGCGGCGGCGTCCAAAAACCGGAAACCCGATCCAGTCGTGGAGGGGGAGGATCTGTCGGTGACGGGATCCACGCGCCGCAACAGTGGCGGCGGCCTGCTGTCCATGACCAAGGATGTCAAATCGTCGGTGGCGGCGTCGCGGGCCTACATCCTGACCCGCCCCGCGAGTGCCAATCCGGAGCAGCTGATGGCAATGCAGCCCGGGGCCGTGGTGGCCAGCCAGGACCCGTATGGCGTGGAGCCCGGTAACATCACGGTGCGGGGTCTGAATAACAACGAGATCATCTGGCTGTACGAAAACTCGCCTATCACCAATGATGGTACCTTCTTTCCGCAGGAAGTCGTGGACGGCCTGAACCTTGAGGAGGTCCGTCTGAGCCCCGGAGCGAGTAATTTCGACCTGCCGGGCTCGAACGGCGCGGCTGGGTCGATCCGCATGGCGCTGCACAACCCCGCCCACAAGATGGGTGGGTATGTGAATGTCACCTACGGGTCCTACAATACGAGGCAGGTGTTTGGCCGCTTCGAAACGGGCGACATCGGCAACACCGGTCTGCGTGGTTTCGTGTCGTATTCCAATTTTCTTGGCGACGACTGGCGCGGCCCCGGCCGTAACTGGCGTGAGCATATTGATACGAAGTGGATCAAGGACTGGCATAACGGCAGCCAGACCACATTGGCCGTCGAGTGGACGAAGCTGAACTTCCAACTCGAACGCCCACCCAGCATGGCATCCTGGGAACAGTTCGGAAAAAATTATAATTATACGTCAAAATTCACAAACGGCGACACGAACTATTATAAGCTGCACCAGAATGTCTATGAGGGCATGTTTGCCACGTTGAACCAGAAATTCGTTGTAACGGATAATCTGGTTATCGAGGCCGATCCCTATCTGTATTATGCTCGGGCGGCAAGCCCGGGTGGGTCAGTGCTGTCCACATCGTCTGCCTATTACGGAACGGAGAAGATCAGCGGCCTGTCGCTGATCACGGGGAATGGAACTACACCCAATTCCGCGACGCTTTATTCCAATGCGCCCGCACTGTTCATGCGTTCAGGTATCAATGCCAGCGTGGCATGGAGTCTGGGCAAGCATCATAAGCTGATCTTCGGTGACTGGTATGCCTATACCGAGCAGACATCGCGTGGGCAGTTTAACTACCTGACCGCGTCGGGTTCTCCCAAAAGCCTGTGGGGTGCGAGTTCCTCTGCTGTCTACTTGCCCGACGGCAGGCTCTATACGACGTCCGATGTCCTCAATCGTATCCAGACGAACCAGATCTTCCTGGGTGATCGGGCGTCCTACCTGAACCACCGTCTCGCGCTGGAGGCCGGTTTCAAATATATGTTCTACCGCGCTCAGGATTTCAACCGAATTCCGGGTATGACTTACAACGTCAATAACAATCAGACAGCGCCGATGCCGAGCCTGGGTGCGCGTTACGACTTCAACGACCAGCACGAGATCTTCCTCGATGCCGGCGTGAATTCCCGCGTGCCGGATCCAAGCCAGATTGCGGACTCTGTCAGTGCGACGACTGGCAAGATCACCGGACGCGCCTCGCGCGATCAGAAGATCGAGACATCAATCATCGAAGAGTTGGGCTATCGTTATACCGGCCGCCTGGTGAATGCACAGTTGACACTGTTCAACTATAACTTCACGAATCGCCAGGTTCAAACGGTGGTCAGCCAGAATAACGCCCTGGTCACCCAATATGTCAATGCCGGTGGGCAGACCAGCCGCGGTGCGGATGCGTCCGTCGGGACGACGCCGTTCCATCATTTCTCCCTGTTCGTATCAGGTGAATATCTGCATGCCACGATCGACAACAACATTCCAACGACAGGAACCGTTCTGCCAACCAAAGGGAAAACCGCAACAGGGTCGCCGACATGGACTGGTAATATCGGCGTGACGTACGACGATAGCCGTCTGTTCGGGAATATCCAGATGCATTACGTTTCCAGCCAATTCTCGACCTTCATGAACGATGAGAGACTGCCGGGCTACAAGACGGTCGATATGTCTCTCGGCTATCGTTTCCACGATATGGGCCGCGTGAAGGCACCCAAGCTTCAGCTGAATTTTGTGAATTTGACGAATAATCATTATCTGGCTGGTATTTACAGCACCCAATTCAATGCCAAGACCACCCAGGGTTTAAATGGTACCTCGGTCGCTGGGGGCACACCGCTCTATATTGTGGGCTCTGGTTTTGCTGCTATGTTCTCGGTCTCGGCAGAGATGTGACGGCAGATGCTCGGATGGCCGAATCCGCTGCCGTCGGACATGCCGCATATCGCGTCCGCGCGTAAAGAGTGCTTTGAAAGCTGGAGGATTCTTTCATGACTTGGAACAATTTGCCGACAGATCAGACCAATCTGACAACGCGTCAGGAGCTGGCGGCGATTTTCCGCATCCTTGCACATTTCCGGATGACCGACCTGATTCATACGCATGCATCAGCACGGTTAAAGGATCGCGAAGACCTGCTGCTGATCAACCGCTATAATCTGCTGTTCGACGAGGTCACCGCGTCGAGCCTGATTGAAATCGATGAAAGCGGCGTGCCCACCAGCCAATATGCCGATGCCGAGATCAATGACGCGGGATGCAATATCCACAGTGCGATCCATGAGGCTCTTCCGCATGTCGGCTTTGTTATCCACACGCACACGAAGGCGGGGGCTGCCGTTTCGGCCCAACGGCATGGCCTGTTGCCGATCAGCCAGCAGGCCATGATGTTTCATGGAGCGATCGGCTATCATGAGTTCGAGGGCTTTGTGCTGTCGAAAGAGGAACGTGTCAGCCTCGTGCGGGACGTTGCCGACAATAAAGCAGTGATCCTGCGCAATCACGGACTGATCGTGGTCGGCGAAAATGCTGCGGAGGCCATGAACCGTGTCTATAACTTGGAACGCGCATGCGAGATCCAGATCGCGGCGCTGGCAGGAAATCCGGAACTGGTGGTGCCGCCAGAGGCCATTCAGGCGCGACTGGGTACCCAGGCGGTGTCACCCAAGCAGATTCACATCGAAAAAATGGCATGGAATGCCTGTCTGCGTCTGATCAAAAACGAGGGGTCCGACTATCGTTCCTAATTAGCGCATCGATCATGCGTGGTAGACAATACCGGAAAGGGTCACGAACGACGGTGGAATAGGGAAAAATCGCCTATTGTACTGTAGATGTTTGGAAGCGCGATGGAATATTTTGATCTCATCCTGCGGAACGGGACGGTTGTCTTCGACCACGGCCGTCAGCAGGCTGATATTGGTTGTCGTGGCGGCAGGATCGTGACGATTGGCGACCTCGGTGCGGCGGATGCCGGGCAGAGTATCGATTGTTCGCATCTGATGATTCTTCCGGGATTGATCGACCCGCACGTACATCTCCGCGATCCCGGAGACCCCGCCGTGGAAAATTTTTACGATGGCACGCGGGGGGCTGTCCTTGGGGGCATAACGACCTTGTTCGATATGCCCAATACGACGGAACCTGTTATCGATCGAGCGCGACTCGATGGTAAGCTGGCGGCGATGTCAGGCAAGATCTGGTGTGATGTCGGCCTTTATATCGGTGCCACGAAGTATAATTTTCTGGAGCTGGAAACTCTGGAGAGGCAGGAAAACGTCTGCGCCATTAAATTGTTTCTCGGTTCGGCGCAAGGTGAGCTGCTCGTCGATGATGACGAGAATGTCGAACGAATCATGCGCCATGGGCGTCGGCGGATCTGCTTTCATTCGGAGGATGAAGACCGGCTGCGCGAGAGGCGTGCGCTCTTCTCCGATGGGCAGCCATACCGTCTGCATGCGGAATGGCATGATGTTGAATGTGCACTCCTTGGCACAAGGCGCCTCGCGGCACTATCGCGCAGAACCGGGCGGCCGATCCATATCCTGCATGTCTCGACGGAGGAGGAACTGCACTATCTGCGCGGCTATCGGGATCTGGTGACGACCGAGCTTCTGGTCAATCATCTGACGCATGTAGCGCCGGATATCTACGATACTCATGGTGGCTTCGCGATCATGAATCCGCCTATTCGCGATCGCCGTCATTATGATGCTGCATGGCGTGCGGTGCGCGACGGTCTTGTTGACTGTATCGGGTCGGATCACGCACCGCATAGTCGTCAGGCCAAGGAGCGTCCGTGGCCTCGGACTGCGGCGGGGCTGACAGGTGTGCAGACCCTGGTGCCCGTCATGTTGAATCATGTGTCTGCCGGACGGCTCGGACTCGAGCGAATGGTGCAGCTGATGGCTTCAGGACCGGCGCGGGTGTATGGTCTGCGTCACAAAGGACAGATCGCGGTCGGAAATGATGCCGATTTTACGATCGTCGACGTGCAGCGGCGGCAGACCATCACGGCAGACTGGATTGCGTCTCCGTGCGGGTGGACGCCATTCGACGGTCACGAATGTACCGGATGGCCTGTCATGACAATCATTCGCGGTCATGCCGTCATGCGAGATGGCGCGACGCAGGACATGCCTCAGGGAATGCCGGCGCAGTTCATGACGCATCCGGCGTTAGTCTGAGGCTGCAGGTTTTCCACGGCAGGGCCGGATTACACGGCCTGCTCTTGCAGATGAATCCGGACTTCATTCAGAAATGTGTGGGCCAGCCTGGTCAGTGATCGATTTTCGGCCCACACGACCGACGCCGCAACGGGAATGCGTGGCGTGAACGGGCGGCTGACCAGTGAAAACCGGCCCGCGGATGATGCCGTCAGCGGGTCCACCACCGCCACACCGACGCCGGCATCCGCCAGCACGCAGGCCGTCAGGCCATAGCGCACTTCTACCGCGAAGTTCAGATCGACGCCGGCTTCGTCAAATGCATGCCGTAACGCGACGCCCAGTTTCGTGCCATGTTCCAGCGCGATAAATCGATGTTTCAGAAGATCATGTGGCGTAACCGTTGTATTATTCGTTAACGGATGATCGGGCTGCATGACGCAGATCATCTCGCCTTCGAACATGATTTCGGATCGAATGCCGGGATGCTCCGCGAAACCCATGATGAAGCCGAGCTCCGCCTGGTTGGTTTCGATGATTTCGATGATTTCCTCGTAACGTCGTACGTCGAAAAACGTGCGAACGCGAGGGCGACGGATCTGGATCTCGCGAATGGATTTTGTAATAACGCCGTATCCCAGAGGCGGGGTCGCGACGACCCGTAATTGCCCCGCCCGATTATCGCGCAGATCCTTGATCCGGCTTTCAAGCCTTTTGTGGATCTCGAAAATGGATTCCGCGTCGGCCAGAAGGATCTTGGTCTCGGCGGTGGGATAGATACGGTTGTTCACGCGTTGGAAGAGGGCAAAGCCAACCTGCTCTTCCATTGTTTTCAGGGCGTTACTTACGGCCGGCTGCGAAAGCCCCAGGGCCTGACCAGCTGCGACTGTCGTATTATACCGTACGATCGCACGAAGGATCTCAAGCTGGCGCAGGTTCATCTATAATCACCATGAATTGAAGACGACATTTTATCATATGGAAATCAATAGATGAAGCTCAATTTCCGCTATCTGTCGGTTCGAAATATCGTATGTTTTGAAAGTCGAATGCGGCCTCTTTTCCTCTCCCAGCCGGCTTTCCGGGCTGCCGGACCCGCAGGATGACAGGCAAATGGAGAGGGTGACAGAGCGACCTGGCCAAAGCACTCGGATGCTGCCGGGGCCCGGTCAGAGAGCGGTTTTTTGGCTTTCGTGGTACGGCGGTTGTGAGGGATGGGAAACACGGATGGGTGCTGGGCCGGCGCCAGGACACGGACCGGGCGTGGATCATCGGGCATGCGTCATTGCCGCCGGTAGAAACGGATACATAAAACGGAATATCGAACATGACGTCACTGTGGCGGAACACGAGACCGCGGATTATTTCGGCGCATCCGATTTATGACATACGTGCCGCCTTGGCGGCGCAAGGTCACGATGTGATCCACGCGCATGCGTTCTCAATGGAAGAGTTGCTGCCCTATCTTCCGGACGTGGATGTGCTGTGTATTTCGATGATGTGGCAGAATTGCGTGCTGGAACGGGCACCGCACCTCAAATTCGTGCAGTCTATCAGCGCTGGCGTGGACCATTTCCCACAATCTCAGTTGCGGGAGCGGGGTATCCCCCTGTGCAGCGCCGGCGGCACGAACGCGGCCGCGGTATCAGAGCATGTTCTGGCGTGCATCTTGAACATCTCGCGCAGGCTCTTCGAAGCCCGTGACGACCAGAAGGCCCGGCGGTGGAATCCCCCTGGCTACCATACGGTGAATCGTCCGCAGGAAGTGTCCGGAAAGCACGTCATCGTTATTGGGTATGGCCAGATTGGCCAGAAGATTGCCTATTTGTGCCGTCTCCTGGGCATGACCGTGACCGCCGTGAAACGGCAGGTGGCGCGTCAGGATGACGCCGATATTGAAATCATCACTCCCGACCAGGTGCCGGAGAACCTGCCGCGCGCGGATTTCGTGGTCTTGAGCTGCCCGTTGACTGAGCAGACACAAGGGCTTGTCGGACGCGATTTTCTTGCGGCGATGAATGAGAAGGCCTGGCTGATCAATGTCGCACGAGGCAAGGTCGTCCAGGAAGACGCGATGATCGATGCCCTTCGATCGGGTCAAATCGGAGGGGCGGCCCTCGATACGTTCGAGGTCGAGCCATTGCCGGAAACGTCCTCGCTTTGGGGTCTGCCGAACGTATTGATGACGCCCCATGACGCCGGAGACAGCCAGTTCTACGCAGGAAATGTCGGTCGCCTGCTATTGGATAATATCGCGCGTCTCGAAGGTGGGAAAGAACTGAAAAACCGCATCGTCTGAGAAATCATCCTTGCCGTCGGCCCATCAGCTTCTATCTGCCGGGTAGATTGCCCAATCCTGGCGACAACATATAGTCTGCGATGACAGGGGCAGATCGAAGGTAGCGGCAGGGATCGATAATGCATGCGTAAAATATGATCGAACATTGAACAGCATGGTGGGCTATCGTGAGCACAAGAAAAATGAAACTCGGCCTGTTCTTCGAGCCGTCCGGCCGTCATATCGGGGCCTGGCGGCATCCCGACGCGGCGCACGCCGGCGCGACAAGCAGCGAGAACTTCATTCGCATCGCGCGTAAGGCGGAAGCGAGTCTCTTCGATTTTCTCTTTATCGCTGATACAAACAATGTCTGGGAAGATCTCGAGTATTACAGCCGTGTCGATCGGACGGGCGTGATCGATCCGCTTGTTATTCTGACCCTGTTGTCGCAGCATACATCTAGGATCGGGTTGATCGCGACGGCCTCGACAACCTATACGCAGCCGTTCCATCTGGCACGGAGCTTCGCCTCGCTGGACTATGTGAGCGGAGGACGCGCCGGTTGGAATGTAGTGACATCGATGTTCGAGGGGGAGGCGAAGAATTTTTCCGGCGGAGCACATCCGGTTCATGCAGACAGATATCGACGGGCCGAGGAGTTTGTCGATGTCGTCCGCGGTCTGTGGCGCAGTTTTGAGGTCGATGCATTCCTGTGCGACAAGGAAAGCGGGCTTTATATCGACGTCGAGAAAATGCATGTTCTCAATCACGTCGGGGAGTTTTTCTCCGTTCGTGGCCCGTTGAATGTTCCGCGCTCCGCGCAGAGCGAACCCATCATCGTGCAGGCAGGGTCGTCGGAGCCAGGAAAGAATCTGTCGGCGCGAACGGCGGAAGTCGTCTTTACCGCGACGCAGAAAATGGAGAACGCGATCGAATTTTATAGCGATCTGAAATCCAGATTGCCGAAATTCGGCCGTGCGGAAGACAGCCTGCTGGTCATGCCGGGAATCTCTCCCATCATGGGCGCGACAGAAAGCGAAGCGCGCGAGAAATACGAGCAGCTTCATGAATTGCTGCATCCCGCAGTCGGCATTTCTCTGCTATCCACGTTGCTGGGTGGATTCGATCTTTCATCATATCCGCTTGATGGACCGTTGCCTGATATTCCTGAAACGGAAGGCGGAAAAGGGCGGCAGAGCGTGATCGTGCAACAGGCGCGGCGTGAAAATCTGACGATCAGGGAACTCTATCAGAAGACTGTTTGCGGACGCGGACACTGGCAGCCGGTGGGAACATACACGCAGGTCGCCGATATGATGGAGGAATGGTTTGTCAATCATGCCGCGGATGGCTTCAACATCATGCCGCCCGCGCCACCCGACCTTCCCGATTTCTGTGATCATCTGATTCCGGAGCTTCAGCGTCGGGGTTTGTTCCGTACGGCTTATGAAGGAACGAATCTTAGAGAAAATCTCGGTCTTTCCGTATTTTGACATAGAATTCCACCGGGAGGGATGTGGCGCCATGATTCAGGATGAGCTCCTACAGAAGAAGCTTGTGATAAGGCTGGTTCCTCTTCTTACGTTGTGTTTTTTTTTGCGTATGTTGATCGGGTCAATATAAGCTTCGCGGCCATGGATATGCGCCGGGATCTTCAGATCTCGGCGTCGATATATGGATTGGGCGCAGGTATTTTCTTTCTTGGGTATTTTCTTTTTGAAATACCGGGGAATTATCTTCTGACCCGGATTGGCGCCCGCTTATGGCTTTCGGTGTGCATGATCGCCTGGGGCGTGATCTCGGCCAGTATGTCGTGCGTTACCAATGGTACGGAATTGCTTTGCGGCCGCTTCGTGCTGGGCGTGGCAGAAGCAGGTTTTTACCCTGGCATCCTGTTCTTTCTGATGCAGGCTTTTCCCCGGCACTGGCATGGTCGGGTCATTAGCTATCTTATTGTTGTCATCCCGGTGTCCAGCGCGCTGTCCGCTTTCATGTCCGGTCTGATATTTCATCTGCATGGGGTACTTGGTCTGCATGGATGGCAATGGCTATTCGTGTTGGAAGGCTTGCCGTCGATTCTGCTGGGTTTCGTGTTGTACGGCTATCTGCCCAACAGGATAGAAGAGGCATCCTGGCTGACGCAGGCCGAGCGTGAATATCTTGCCTTGCGACACCAAGAGAGCGGATTGCGCTCTTCCAGCAAGTCGTTTCGCGTTTTTGCGTCTGTCGCCGCCGATGGAACGGTCTGGAGGCTGGCCGCGATCTTCTTCTGCATATCGTTCGTGAACGGCACGATTCATTTCTGGCTTCCCCAGATCGTCTCCTCTGTCGGTTATGGCCGGCAGACCGTCATGCGCCTGGTCACAGTGCCCTATATTCTGGGTGCCTTGGCGCTAATTGTCTGCGCGGCGCGTTCGGACAGGACCGGAAACCCACGCACCGCGCTGTTTGTTGCGATGATTGCATCCTGTATGGGTCTGTTCATGACCGCCTGGGGCGGCAATGTCATGTGGCAGGGCCTGTTCATGACAATCGCGATTGCCTGTCTGTTTATCGTTCTCGGGCTGCTCTGGGTCATTCCTGGAGATCGTTTGCGCGGAACCAAGGTTGCCGGGGGCGTTGCCCTGATTAACTCTGTGGGCAACCTGGGAAATTTTTTCGGACCGACTATTTTTTCCTTTACTCTTGAAAAGTCAGGTCATTATCAGATTGGTCTGCTGATGGACGCAATAATTGTCTTTCTCGCAGCCGTCATGTTCATGGCCGTGACGGCCGTGGCAACGCAACGGGGTGATGTTTGAAGCGTCAGTCGTGGTATCGTTGCCGCGGAAGGGGACATGCATGTTCTATGAAACCATCACCATTTCCGCGGTTCCGGCGGCGTTCCGCGCTATGCAGGAAGCCCTGATCGATCTGTTTCTTGATCCAGCACGGGCCGATAGACTTCTGGGATGTTGGCGATGCGAGATTGGGCGTCTGAATCGGGTCGTTATCCTCAGGGGCTTTTCAAGCCTGTCCGACCTGTTTGAGGACCGGTATGCTCTTCAGTCGGATGAACGTTGCAGGGTGCCGGAATGCGGGATCGAATCCATGCTGTTTGAAGCATGGAGGCCTCTTGCCGATCTGCCGCCGATTCTTCCCGGTGCATTCGGTCCAATCTATGAGATTCGGACATATGTCGTGCGTCCCGGATGTCTGGACAATGCATTGATGCGCTTCAGGAATGCCCTTCCGGAGCGACTGAAGTGTTCGGCACTGACCGTCTGCATGTCCGCGCTCGATGGGGTGCCCCGCTTCAGGCACATATGGCCCTATGCCAGCCTGGATGCTCGGGCCGAAATCCGGGCCGAAGCCGTCAAGGCTGGCATATGGCCACCGAAAGACTCGGCCGGGTTCTTCGGTGATGAAATGGAGAATTGTGTGATGCTTCCGTTGCCGTTTTCGCCACTTTCATAGGTGTATGGGCCTTCAGTGTCGATCGATCGGCCCAAGCGCAGAACGTGCCTGTGACGGATTCTATTATCATATTCGATATACTATATCATTTCGTAATAAAAACATGCTGACTGTGTAGGGATGTACCGAATAAGTCATTAATATTCAGTCAGTTAATTCGATATCTCAGCTTCATGCGCCTGTGTCATGCCTCCTTTGCGTTGCGAAAAACTCATGTATAATACGTAGAGGGTAGGAAGTTTAAAGCCTCTATCATGGCTGCAGATTTGAAATTACATATCCATTTGAAACGGGATTTCTCAGAACGTTTCTTCTTGGTAATTTAAGACGCATTTGGAACTGAATGTATTTTACAAAAAAACGCGTGCTTTTACGTATGAGGATGTCAAGATATGCCTGATACAAACAATGAATTCCGTGTGGAGCGGGTGACTGGCAATATCGGCGCGATCATTCGCGGGGTGAATGCGGCGGCGCCTATCAGTGATGGACTCGCCGCGAAGCTTCGAGAGGCATTATGGGAATATAAAGTCATTTTCCTGCGCGATCAGCACGATATGACGGATGAGTCCCAGGTTATCTTTGCCTCGCGTATGGGTAAGGTTATTGCAGCCGCGCACCCGACCCATGGCGGCAAGGAAGGTCATCCAATGATTTCCGCATTGGATTCGGAAGACAAGATTACCAAGACAAATCGATGGCACACGGATACCACCTTTGTGGATACGATCCCGGCCGGTGCGGTATTGAGGGCCATAACATTGCCGCCTTATGGTGGCGATACCATGTGGGCCAATACCGAAAAGGCTTATATGGATATGCCCGAGCATCTCAAGGCTTTCCTTGAAAAGGCCTGGGCCGTGCATAGCAACCGATGGGGTTATGCGCACGCTCGTACCATCGACGGTGATCTGCCGCCGACCAGTGAGGAATCGCCTTTCGGTGGCACGGGATTTTCGGGCAATCCCTTCGAGGCAATTCATCCCCTGGTCCGTATTCACCCCCATACAAAGCGCCCGACGATCATAGCGGGTAATCATCTGCGCCATATACTTGGGCTTGGTGCTGCGGCATCATTCGAAATGCTTTCTATCATACAACAATATATTACGGTCGCGGAAAACACTGTTCGCTGGCGCTGGGCGCCCGGTGACATCGCGGTGTGGGATAATGAGGCGACGCAGCACCTGGCTGTCGCCGATTATCACCACCGTCGGGTCATGCATCGTATTTCTCTGGTTGGTGAGCCGCCGGTCAGCATGGATGGCCGGACAGGATATCAACGGATTGGTCATTTCATGCCGATCGTTCCATCGCCAGTGAGTCTATAGGGAGTTCTTCCCTGTTCATACCGACAGGAGAGCGCATGGAAGATCTTGCGATGCAGAGGCGCGTATTTCTGAAGATCGCCGGAATCGGAACTGCATCTCTGACGTGTGGTGCCGGTATGGCCGATGCTGCGACACCGGTTTCCACGAGGATGACCAGCGTCGTGGAACAGTTCGACTGGATCGCGAATAGTCGGATATTGGGGGAAGTGGTTGCACAGAATCTCGGATATTATGAGGATGAAGGGATTCGATTCAGTATCGCCTTGGGTGGTCCTCACAATACCGGCGTTGCCAGCGTCGCTTCGGGCTATGCCACGCTGGGCCTTCTCTCGTCGAGTCCCACGCTTATGGCGGCGCGCGCGGGCGATATCCCCCTTAAATGCATCGCGGCGGGCTTTCAGCGTCATCCGCTGACATTTTATTCTCTGCCTGACAATCCGATTCGCAGCCCGCAGGATATGAGGGGCAAGCGCATCGGCATTGCCCGGCCTGGCTTCAATCTGGTGCGGGCCGTGATGAGAAAAAATGGCATCCCCGAAGATGAGGTACAGATCGTTGCCCTGGGAGGAGATATCGCTCCGCTTTTCAACGGTCAGGTTGATGCCATCAGCGCCTGGGCGACCGATGCGACCAAACTCAAGCCTCTGGGACCGGATCGAGTCGCCCTTTCCCTATGGGATTCTGGCGTGCAGCTTTATGCCAATCCGTATTACACGACAGATACCATGTTGCGGGAAAGACCCGAGGTGATCGCGGCATTCATGCGGGGAACGGCCCGGGGGTGGGCATATGCCAGGGGTAATCCGGAACAAGCCGTTGATATCCTAGTAAGATCCTATCCAATGCTAGATCGGAATGGTGAGTTGTTTGCGCTCCGTGTGGCCCTGTCGTTCGTGTTCGATGAACAAACGAAAATGGAAGGCTGGGGGACCATGAAGAAGGATACGTGGGCGGATCAAATTCGCTTGTTTGCTTCCATCGGACAATTTTCGGGTCAGGACGTACCGACCGTCGACGATGTTATGACGTTATCCATACTGAATGCCACAGCAGATCAGCGGCCCAAAATCGGATGACACATCCTCTCGCATCCTTACGATCTGATGGAACGGCCGTCCGCGGGCCCGCTGTCAGGCTGGAGCATGTTTCGGCCAGAATGTCCGATGATATGTCACGTCCCAACATATTGGAGGAAGTCTCGCTTTCCCTGCCTGCTTCCAGCTTTACGACGATCATCGGACCATCGGGATCTGGAAAGTCCACACTGTTACGCATGATCGCGGGTTTGCTTCAACCACAGGCCGGAACGGTCGGTATTCTTGGGGGGACGCCGGCCGAGGCCAGGCGGAATCGGCAGATTGGCTTCGTTTTCCAGGATCCGACATTGCTGCCATGGCGATCGGTGCTTGAGAATGTACGCCTTCCGCTCGAAATCCGCACGTCGTCTCCCAGTAAGACCGCCCATTACAGCCCGGTAGAACTCCTCGAACTCGTGGGCTTGCAGGGCAGGCAGAACGCCATGCCTCACGAACTTTCGGGCGGCATGCGACAGCGGGTGGCCATTGCCCGGGCACTGGTCTGCAAGCCTGATATCATTCTCATGGATGAGCCGTTCGGTGCGCTTGATGAAATCACGCGCGACAAGCTGAACGGTGAAGTGTTGCGGATCTGGCAGGAAACCGGCGCAACGATCATCTTCGTGACCCACAGCATCAGCGAGGCTGTCCGGCTCGGGGAGAGGGTCCTGGTCCTGCGGGCGAACCCCGGACGAATCGAGCGGATTGTCGATATCGATCTTCCCCGGCGCGCAACAGCCGACGATTGTGAAAGCCAGACATTCATGACGTATGTATCGATGCTCCGCCGGCTTCTGGAGACATGCTGATGTTGCAGATGGCGATCGAACGCGCATCCGTGGCCCGTCTGCGGCAGAGAGTGAAACAGGGTGTGTATTTTCTGTTTCCCCCTGTCATGACAGCGATCTGCCTTCTCGCCCTGTGGCAGGGCGCGATTCTCTTCTTTCATATTCCAGCTTATATTGCGCCGGATCCATCGGTCATTGCGGGGCAGCTGATATCCCAACAACATCTGATTCTGGCCAATCTGTGGCCAACCTGCGTCGAAGCCCTGTCCGGCTTTTTACTGGGCAACGGGCTTGCTGTCTGCGTGGCGGTCTGGCTTACGCATCATCCGCTGGCGGAGCGTTGCGTGTATCCACTTGCCGTCGTTGTCCACACTATTCCGGTCCTCGCCGTCGCGCCCATTCTGGTCTTGATCCTCGGGACTGGGTACACACCCAGAATCGCCATTGTTGCCCTGGTCTGTTTCTTTCCCATGCTGGTGAATACGGTGCGGGGTCTCAAGTCGGTCAGTCCACAAACAATAGAACTCATGAAAATATTATACGCCCGCGATATGGAGACGCTGGTGAAGGTCCGGGTTCCATCCTCCTTGCCCTTCATATTCTCCGCTCTTAAAGTCACCGCCCCAGCCAGTGTGATCGGAGCGGTTATTGGTGAATGGATCGGCGCGTCCTATGGATTGGGTTCCATGATCCTCGAAGCGACCTATAATTTTCGTTCACCTCTTCTTTATGCTGCGGTCTTTGCCTGTTCAGTCCTCGCTCTTGTTCTGTTTGTTGTCGTGGCCGCCATCGAACGGCTTCTCACACGCTGGGCTCCCCTCAACTAGGGCGCGTCAGATTCTTGAATGCCATTGAGAAGTGACCCGGATTCGGGGGATGTGAGCGGGGTTTTCGTGGCCCGTCAAACGGGTTCTAGCTTCCTTTGGATTTCGATCTGTATTGCGGAGCTGTTCCCGAAGCGGAAGCTGTCGTTTCCTGCTTCCTGGATGTGACAGTGACCTTGCCCCCAACGTGCCTCAGTTCTGAGAGTATCCGTTGTGATCAAGCGGCTTTTGGAGCCCATGTTCGATCATCGCGCAGGAGTGCGTTGGCGAGGATGACGAGCTTGCGCATGACGGCGGTGATGGCGACTTTGG
>NZ_JABEQE010000016.1 GCF_014174375.1 Gluconacetobacter asukensis | reverse complement strand
CCAAAGTCGCCATCACCGCCGTCATGCGCAAGCTCGTCATCCTCGCCAACGCACTCCTGCGCGATGATCGAACATGGGCTCCAAAAGCCGCTTGATCACAACGGATACTCTTAGCCTGGTGGTAGACTCCGGGCCTGTGCCCAGCGTTATCTGGATTGCATGGCAAAAAGCGTACGAAATCCTCAGATAGGCCATCCTGCCCTCAATCAGGTTCGACAGGCCTGTCTTCATCCAGCGCTTTCGATGAAGACAGGCATAGCCAAGTTGAAAACGAATCTCATAAGCTTAAACCTTCAGAAAATGCTGACTTCGCACTCATGGGACAGCGCCCTGGTCATGCGTCAATCTCAAGGCGATCTGGCATAAATCTGGTTCGGATGAATTCCATATCGCCTGCGCGAAACCCATCATCGTCACATAGTCCCTCACCACCTTCAGTGCAATCTTCGCTTTCAGTTTGGCGTCCGGCTTCCGTCTCGTCTTCTTCGTCGTCAGCGCTCCATTATACGAAGGCGGCAGAACAGTCGGATTTAGCCCGCGATCCTATTTCCGGAGGCTATTTCAGTTTAATTCTTTTGGGAGATACGCTCATGCGAGCGATCCGCCCTCTGGGCATGCAACGAGTATTTCTGGTGTATAGAAAATTTCTGGAAAATTTTGATTTGTGTTTGAAAATACAAACTATATCCTGTAGATAATAGCTCCGGCTGTCTAGAAAAAATTCGGCTCAGTTTTTAAATTTCTGGTGGATATTGACAATGGAATGCTTGGAAAAGAGATTTCCGCAATATGGTATGTATAAAGAAACCATCAATAATATGGTTCATGTTGATCCGGTAAGAAAGATTGTTTATTTTGAGGTCCCCAAAGCGGGATGCTCAAGTATAAAAAAATATCTCATTCAGAAAATGGCAGGGAATGTGAATTATGACAAGAACCATTCTCTGATCCATGATAGGCAGAAATCTCCTTTGCTGAGGCCGTTCGATCTGCCGGAAGGCGAATGGTATGATCTCATGGAGAGATCCGGCAATATTTTTTCGTTCGTGAGAAACCCATATTCGAGAGCAGTCAGTGCTTATCTTGATAAATTTAAAATGGACGAGAGATCTTATCACAAAAAAGCATTGGGATTTTCAGAATCCACGGAGCCGACTTTTGAGGAGGTTCTGGTCGCCGTTAAGGAAAAAAGAAACGAAGAAAGAGATATCCATTTTATGACGCAGGACTATTTGACGGGAAGTGGAAGTGTAAAATTCAATATTGTTGGTCGTCTGGAGAATTTTAATATATATCTCCAGGCTATTTCTATTATGTTTTATGGAGAAAACAATAGTGATTTAGAAAAAATAAGAGAGTTCGGTCAGATTCATAAGACTGCTTCTGATGTATATAAGATTTCAAGGGAAGAAATGTTGCTCATTTCTGATATTTATAAAGAGGATTTTGGGAGATTCAATTACGAAATGATCCGATTTTGAGATATTGTATGTGATATGTACGAAATTTTTCCGAGATTATTTGTTGTATTGACTCCTATGCTTCGTGGTGGCGGGCCATCGGATGTTCGGAACCACACGACATGGGCGGTCCTGTCAGGCGCGCTCTCGCGCACCAGCACCTACGGGACGGTAATGGCCTGACCTGAGGCCTGTCAGAGCGCGATCACGGAGATGAATTCGATGGAGGCTACCCTGAATTTTGTGTGTCCAGTGTGATGCCGGAGAAGGAGAAGCATCATGACCCAACGCACGAAGCCGTTGATCCTTGACGATATTCTGGCTGGGCGCGTGGTCCGCATCATGTCGGACGCGGATGCCCTTCTTGCGATATGAAGGAGGCGCTGGCGGAGCTGCGGTCGCACGCCGAACTGGATCACCATCTGGACGGCGAAGCTGTGGCCGTCCGTCTGAACTGCCGCAATCACTGGGGCCAGAAGATCGTGCTGATGGATATCGGCCGGGGCGGCTGGATATTGCCCGCGATCGGGTAGGAACGTTCGATCCGCAACTGATCGCTACCGGCGGCGCTTTCCCGGTTTCGACGAGCGGATCATCTCGATGTATGTATGCAAGATGAGTGGGCGCGAGATGCTGGGCCATCTGCTTGAGATCCATGGCGTGGAGGCCTTGCCAGATCTGATCATGCTCTCTCAAAGCCCAAAGGGGCGCTATCGAATTAGCTATCATTCGTCAGCGCTGGACTTCAATTCGAGGGGTTGTTATAATTTTTTTGGTTTTCGGCTGATTTGTATATAATTCGTTCTTAAAATTCAGCTGAAACGTATATTTTTGGAATGAAATCATGAGCAAGCGGACTCTTTTTCAAGAAGAATGGTTCATGTGGAGAGTTTCCCACGCAAAAGGTCTGATGGACGGCGGAAAATTTGATCTACTCCCAGAATGGGAGAAGCAAACGCTTGCTGGAGTTGTCCTAAATCTTCTTGATAGGCAGAAATCAGGCGATGTCTCATCTTCGGAAATTTTAGATTTTTTTGCATTTTGTCAGGAAAATATTCTCTTTAGTTCCGCGCAGATCTATCAAGATCTGTGGGTTTTGTTGATGACAAACAAAAAAAGAAATGGATTCTTTGTTGAATTTGGTGCTTGTGACGGAGTTTTTCTTAGTAACACGCTTCTTTTGGAAAAAGAATACGGTTGGAATGGGATTTTGGCTGAGCCAAACCCGATTTGGTTTGATAAATTAACAAATAATAGGAATTGTATTTTAGACCATTCTTGCGTTTATTCGCGTAGTGGCGAAAATATTAAAATGCTGTGTGTCACGGAGCAGCCTGAACTGTCGAGAATTGTTTCTGTTGTGCCACAAGATGTTCATGAACATGACGGTAACAGAGCCGATGCGCAGATTTCTTATGTCGACACAATATCATTGAACGACCTTTTGGTTAAGCATAGCGCACCATCTACAATTGATTATCTTTCCATTGACACGGAGGGCTCGGAGTTTGAAATATTAAATAGCTTTCATTTTGACAAATGTGATGTACGCTTGATTACTGTTGAGCACGCGGGGGAAGAAGAAAAGAGGAATAAAATACGCTCACTTCTTGAAAAGAATAATTTTGAACGTTGGCATCCTGAACTTTCACGCTGGGACGATTGGTACGTTAAAATAGACGGAAAAGAAAATATAGGCATGTTGGGCTGATATATTCTTGTTGATTCCGTGATGACATACAGATCTCTCTCATGCCAAGGATTGTAGACATTGACCTATATGGGTCCATTTTTCTGAATCCGATAGATTGGACGGTATCAGGGAGGGGGAGAGGTCGTTCCAGGCAGTTATCTCCACGCTTTCAAGATCGGATCAGAATTTTATGCGCGCCTGACGAGATGGCCCGCACTCCCGACGGGGCGTATCATGCATTCGCTCCAACACCACTGCCA
The DNA here is from genome assembly GCF_014174375.1 of Gluconacetobacter asukensis. GTDB lineage: Bacteria > Pseudomonadota > Alphaproteobacteria > Acetobacterales > Acetobacteraceae > Gluconacetobacter > Gluconacetobacter asukensis. The sequence continues at coordinate 73,193 of NZ_JABEQE010000016.1, read as the reverse complement.
GGCTTAAATCCCGGCAGTGGTGTCGTCCGGCGATACAGGGAACTAGAGCATAATCCGATCAATCTGGTTCATACCCTGCTGCGGTGAAGCAGGCGGCGGCCTGGCTGTGACAGACATCGTCGATTGCACCGCACACCGCGTCCTGGAGTGCATCGATGGTTCGGGGCGCCACTCGTCTGATCCATGCCTTCATCTTGGCGAAGATGTTCTCGATAGGGTTGAAGTCGGGACTGTAAGGCGGCAGGAACAGCAGGCGGGCACCGACTGCCTCTACAGCCTCCCGCGCTTCAGCACTCTTGTGTGCCGGAAGATTATCCACAATGACGACGTCTCCCGGCAACAGCGTTGGAGCGAGCACCTTGCGGGCGTAGGCGGCGAACCATTCACCAGTCATTGGGCCGTCCAGCATCATTGGCGCGGTCATTCCGGACAGGCGCAGTCCGCCGATGAACGTCGTGGTTTTCCAATGTCCATGGTGCACAGACATTCGACAGCGCGTGCCACGACGTGACCGCCCCCGTAAACGGGCCATCTTCGTCGAGACAGCGGTTTCGTCAATGAAGACCAGCCGGGCCGGATCGAGTTCAGGCTGACTGTCGAACCAGGCCTCGCGCCGTTCTGCGACGTCGGGCCGTGTCTGCTCGCTGGCGTGCGCCGTTTTTTTTGACGGTCATGTCGTGACGGTCGAGGCAGCGCCAGATCGTGCTCGGCGCGAAGCGGACCCCATGTTCCCTAGCAAGTTTCTCCGCCAGTTCGATAAGGGAAATGTCAGCCCTGGCTTCAATCGCAGCCAGCAGGACGCTCGACCAGGCCTCGATCCGATGGGAGCGACGATCGCCACCCTGCCGCAGCGCGTGCTCTCGGCCGCTCGCACGCCATTCCGCTACCCAGCGGATTACGCTGGAGGCAGAGACACCAAAGCGCTCGGCAGCCGCCCGGCGGGTCATGCCAGAGGAAACCGCAGCAATGGCTCGCCGCCGCAGATCAGACGATAGCGCTCGGGTCATGATTGCCGGCCTCCATCCCGGCAATCAGGATGAATCAGATTTCGCCCCAGAGGGGAATCCTAAAACGACTCAGTTAGGTCAGATTGTGCTCTAGCGGAATAGCCGCGGCCAGGAATAGTTTATCCCACCGCCAATCCGTCCGAACCAACGAGGCCATTTCTCGCACGCGGCTTGTCGGGCAACAAAAATGGTAAGATAGACCATTCGCGGTTGGCAAGTTCGTAGCGGCCTTATCATTATCAAGGCTCCTCTAGGCGCTGTCTGCATTCACCGTGGCCAGATCATGGCGCATGCGAGGTGGATGAAGCCCATAAAGGCGGGGAGCGTTTTCTCGCATCGCAAGGCGATTCTGCGGAAGCGTTTGAGTTTATTGAAGAAGCATTCGACCTGATGGCGTTCCTTGTAGAGGCTCCAGTTGATCCGCCGCGCGAACGACCGATGGCGGCAACTTCAGCCCCCCTTTTGCGCCCGTCGCATCGGCATGAACCTTCGAGATGGTGCTGTCGATCAGGACATATTCGAAGTCTGGAGTATCGGCCAGGGCATGGAAAAGCCTTTCCCAGACGCCCGCGTGTGAGCAACGTCAAAAACGAGCGTGGACCGCAGTCCATTTGCCGAACACGTTCGGCAGGTCACGCCAGCGCGCCGCATTGCCGGCCATCCACAAGATCGCATCCACGAACAGTCGGTTGTCGACCCCGCTCCGCCCGGGCGTTCCGAGCCGGCCGGGAAGATGGCCTTCGATCCGCCTCCATTGCTCGTCTGTCAGTGTCCGTCTGCTCAAGGCTTGCCCTCCATCGACAGCCTTGAATCAGAACTTCAACTCCAAGGGAACCACTGAATGCAGACAGCGCCTAGTTCGCAGCCTTGGATTACCCGAGCCGTTCAACAACAAACAATTTTATGAGTTCATGACCTGACAAAGAGCAGTTACGTATTCTGGAGGCCTATTATTTTCTTTTGTATTTCCGGAGCGGTATTTTCATCAAATTCCAGAGCGACCTGCCCGGCATGCCATAAGGCACGGACGATACGGTCGTTGGCGGATGTCTCATCCGTTTCCAATAGAACAGGGACCACGAACGACCGGCCGAGATCGGCAGATCTCGTCAGGTTCTTGAACATCAGTGCTTCAGATCGTGTCGGGAGTAAGATGAACCGACAAAGGGTCTGCCATGCTGCATTGGCGGCAGCGGTGATTTCTGCAGGATCTTCGGGAGCGGTTGAAAGATAATCCATAACGCCTTTGTATAGAGGATCATTTTCATAATAATCTGTCGCACAAATATTTTTATGCTCTCCAACGGCGGAAATGACGCCATTATCGTCTTGTCGATATGCCTCGATACTGGGCGCCGCGGGTTCAAAAAGGCTTTCTATAAGGTGCCTATACGCAAGAATGCAGCTTTTGATATTCTTCAGGTCGACTTGGTCCGATTGAAAAACCAAGGGAATCGCGTGGGGCCAGTGCGTTCTGTCGTGGGTCTGGTTTCCTGAAAGACCAAAATACAAGCCCCACCATTCTGTTTCTGGTAGTGCTTTCATGAGCATTCGCTGGCTGCTGGCTACCCAGCCCGTATCCACCAGAACTGCTGTGCTATGTCCTGCGAGAAGTTGAGAGACTTTGCTCTGAAACAAGAATGACTGATTTTTCAGATATTCCGTGACTTCATTCAAGGCTGGGTCGCCATTGAGCAACCGGTCTGCAAAAAAAGTACGATGAGCGGACCAGGCCCAATTGCTGGAAGGAGATCCACCACGATCCAATTGTCCTGTTATGGCCAGCGTGGTCACTTCCGGCTGGGTGAATTCAAAAGCTTCATTGAAAATTTTTCCGGCCTCAAGCGGGTTTAGCGTCCAGGTGCCTTTGGCAATCATCATCCGGGATGCCCAGAACAATTCCCATGTTTCGGGAACAGATTGTCCAACCCGTCTGACATAGACATCCAGCGCCTGTCGAATACGCAGGCCGGCCCGAGTCATGAAAAGGATTTTTGCGTTTCGGCTGTGATGAAAGTAAAGGCATGATTGATAAAGATCTTGAAGATATTGCCCGATGACAGGACCGAGAGTAACTCTTCCAAAATTGTAGATACTATCATGGGTTTCGGAGTGGTTGTTCTGGTGTGTCATTATATCTTGGCCCAATTACTGATATCGATATTTTTTGAATGATAGTGTGCTATGATTTTGTTAAGCGAGTTCTGCCGTTCCAATATTTCAATTTTGGAAATCGGAAAGAACAAAGCGTTCCATCCGGCTGCATTTGCTTTCTCAATATCCGAGTGCAGGGAATCCCCGATGTGAAAGACTGTTCGTCGATCAATTCCAAGAATATTCTCAACATATGGATATAATAAACCGCTTCTTTTAGATATTATTGTGTCGGCGCTGCTAAATAGTTCTGAAAAACAATTCTTTAAGTCTGGGTCTATTCTATCAAATAGCCCTTGGATATGATCTGCGTGCAGATACATATCGCTAATAAGAATGGTTTTCCCTCCACGGGCCTGAAAGCGCCGCATGACTTCCATCAGGACGGGGTTCAGCTGCAAACATTGAGAGGCTTCAAAATCAAGCTCGGTTTGAAGGAAAGCAGAGGCTAGCGATGCATCGCCATTTACGGTTGATGCCATGTTTGCTACGACATCTAATATAGAACCTTCCTTACAACCGGCAATAGATGGGCGCGCGCGGTAAGTGAGTTGCATTGCCTGGGCGCGCAGAAGGGTAAAGCTTTCGGCTGAAATATTACGTAAGAACAGCCATTTATTCTGTTCTTTTAGGTGGTCGACGATTCTCTTGCTGGTAAGGTGATATCTTTCAGCTTCGGCTAGGTGGTTTCTCAATAAAAGAGTGTCAAAGACGTCGAGAGACAAAGTCTTCGCGCCGTGAAGACAATTTTCAAAAATATTGACGGCTTCATGAAAGTTTTTGGAAAGCCATTCGTAGCGATTGGATGTCTGAAATAGATTTTCCTGCAAATATTGTATGGATCTTGTATTTTCTTCTGACATGCTAGACACGGAAGATGACTCTCGGTGTGTGTGAAATAAAAAATATTTATGAACGATTAATTTTCACATATTGAATATCAATTGTCAATTGTCAATTGTCTCCGGAAAGAAGTCGATGGCGAATTTTGCTTGTTGGCTCTCTTCTGGCACGAGGCTCGCAGTTCATTTTTATGCCAGAAAGTTGAGCCTTTCAGAAATATTCAGCAACTGTATTGCAAATCATATTAGATCAGATCATCTCGAGATTGTCGCATAATCAGGGCCTTGACCTGAACCCGCCGGCTTCTGAGGTCCTTCAATCCAATCGTTTGATTATGAATGGGTTTTCTGGGGAGATTGCTACTTTGGTGGAGCGGAGGTCGAGGATCAGGTGACAGGCGCAATAAATCTGGTCCGGGGAATGACATGGTGGGGTATGAGCATTTTGTTGGATATATCGACAGGGCTATTCCGGGCAATCGAATGTGGCATCGTAAGGACGATGGATCAACGATTGGTCTCTATGCCTATTCATTGTCCTGATGGATAGGCATAGGCAATCATTTTGTAGGGCATATATAAATAATAATTGCAGTTACTTTATTTTTGATTTTATTTCATTTAGTTCTTTTAATATATTTCCGCTCAGGAAATGCATATGCATCAGTAGTTCACGCTTATCTCTTTCCATTTTTTCTATCATAACTTGGATAATTCCAAAATTATTCATATTATCTTTTATGGCTTTTCGTACAAGGGAGTTTTTGTATAGGCTCTGGTAAATTTGATGCTTACTTATTCCTGAATGAATGCTATTTCCGTAAGAATCATTACTATTCTTTCTGTGGTGATAAAAGGCCAACTCTTTGTCTATTGTTCCGATATCACCTTCGAGGAAGAGGCGGAGAATATAATCCCAATCTCCCAATACGGGCATATTCTCGTTAAATTCGCCAACGAGTTGCGCCACGCTACGTCTTATTAACAAAGATATTGGCGGGACCCCATTCTGCGTGAGAATATCGCATGCATCGATAGTGGCACGCCACAATTGCCATTTTTCTCGAGAGAGTTCCCTTATGTAGTTTTGCTCTATAACTTCATTGACAACGATACAGTTTGCCGTGACGGCGACGTAATTGGGGTTTCCTTTTAGGAAATTTACGGTTTCTGTTAAAAAAAGGGGATGCCATGAATCGTCATCATCATGTACAATAACGTAGTCTTCTGAAATGAGTCGCAAGGCGCAATTTGACGCCGCTTCCATACCTAAGCTGGTGGGGTTGTGTATGATATGTAATTTGTCGCCGAATGCGCTCTGATATTGGAAAATACACTCGTTAAAAGCAGCTCGATCCCCGCCGTCATTAACAATATATAACTTCCATTTCGTATGGATTTGACCAAGAACACTTCTTATAGCTCTCGGCAATAGAGCCGGTCTGTTCTTGGTTCGCATTATGATTCCGACAGATCCCGTCTCTTCGCTGGTTGACCATTTCCGATGAGTGGGAAACAAATAAGAGAAATTATCGGCGTGATTCATGCTGGGGAGATTCCAAATAATTTACTTTTTTTAACATGCCACAGGAATAGGTAAAAATATAGTGCGCGGGGTGGAGGATTAGCTGGTCCATATCCTTGCGTGCCTGCTGGCCTCGCGCGCTGGATGGTCTCTCCTCCGATGGAGCCGGACTGATTCTGTCGCTGGTGGGCCGTTCGGTGATCTGCGCCCCAGGCCATGGCGGATGGCGAAAGCTGCATGCCTGCTACAACCCCGGTCGAGGTCGTTTCACCAGTCTGCGCCTGACAGCCGACAGGAGGGCCGAGGAGACGGCCCATACGCCGGTTGATGCGGACGCATCGTCATCACCGATCGGGGTTATGCCCGGTTCGTAATTTTCATGATGAACTGAGCCAGGGCAGCGACTTCATCACCAGGGTGGGATGGCCCACCGTGCGTCTGTACGGTGCTGCGGGCCAAGGGCCCGACATATGTTGACAGCGTGGCCCGAAGACGAGGTGCCGTGCGATCGCGACGTTCATATCAAAGGGATGGCACGGGCGCTGCGTCTGGTGACCCAGCGCCTGCTTGCCGAGGGCGCCGGATTGGCCGGGGCTATCCCGAAGTTCATGTGTTTGGTGTGATGCCGAGGAAGGAAAAGCATCCGCGGTCGTTTCCGATGCCGCTTCAGGGGGCCTCGGTTTGTTGCTCCGATGCCCCCTGAATAAGATCAGAGGCCCTCTTCGTCCTCTTCCTCGTCATCGTCGCCGTAGACCGGCTCGACGGTGATGGTGTCGTTGTTGCCGGCGCGGAGGGTCTCGGCGTCACGCTCGGCCTCTTCTTCGGTCTCGTACAGCTTGCCGTCGTCCGGGTCGTCGTTCCAGCCCGCTTCCGGGTCCCAGAACTGGACCTCGTCGTCGCCGATCTCCTTGATCACGAGATAGCCGACGATCACGTCGTTTTCGTCTTCCATGATGTCCCCCCTTCTTCCTGCTGGACGGCCGACGTATGGACGAAGCCGCCAAAAAAGGAAGGGAAAAAATGCCCCGACGGCGGTCTGGGCGCGGGTTCCCGGGTTTATGACAGTCTGGATACGCTAGGCAGGCCGGGAGAAAGGTCCTAAGAGCGGATGATGGTTGCGATGCGTGACAGGGGAGCGAGGTGGCGGGCCGCATGGCCGCTGGTTCTGCTTGCGCTGGTCGCGCGGCTGGCGCTCGGTGGGCTGGCGAGCCCTCAGGCGGTGTTCGACGATCCGCTGGCGCAACTGGCCAGCCTGTCGGTGTTCTGCGACAGCGATCATCCTGTGACGCCGGGCCCCGAGGGGTCGCATCATGGTGAGGGGCATGCGGACGGGTTCGTCCTGCTCGCCGAGGCGCTCGATACGCCCGCGCTGACGGTGGGCAGTGCCGCTTTGGTGGTCCGTGCTGCCGTCGCAACCGGGATGGGCTGGGTGTTTCCGCCCGTGCGCGGGCCGCCCTTCCGGCACCGTTTCAGCCTTTATCCGCAGGGGCCGCCCGCCCAGGCCTGAGGGCCTGATTGGCGATGTGCGCTGTCGTCCTGCGTGCGTTTTTTGCGTTCCGCGGTGACCGGCCATCGAGGCCGCTTTCGCTTGCCACCGCATATTTCCAATCAGGCTCGACATACGTTCCCGCGACCCCTGTGCCCTGGCGCGGTGGGTTTTCGTGTCGTTCTTTCAGGTCTGAGTCGATGCCTATCAGAATCATCCATACCCGTCTGCCGCGTGCGATCGCCGGCGTGCTGGCGCTGGCGTGCGGCCATGCCGCGTTTGCCCAGTCGGCCGAGGTGAAACATCACGCCGCCACCCCGCCCGCGCGGCAGCCCGCCAAGCGTTTGGCCCCTGTCGTGCCCGTGGCGCCGCCGGCCGAGCGGATTACCGTAACGGGCTCGGCCCGTGGGCCGGCGACGATCCGGCCGGCCGGGCAGACGACCTATAGCGCCGAGCGGAGCAGCTTCGCCAACCAGGTCGGGCAGAGTGTGGCCGATATGGTCGTGACCGTTCCCGGTGTCAGCTTCGTCGCGGGGAACGGGCCGCGCGATGTCGTCGTTTCGGTGCGCGGGTCGGGGGACCGGCAATCCTACGGGATGAAGAATATCCAGGTGCTGGAGGATGGGTTTCCGGTCACGCAGCCGGACGGCACGGCGCGGTCGGACCTGATCGACCCGCATGCCTATGACGGTGTCGATGTCTTCCAGGGGCCGGCCTCTACCGTGTACGGCAATTACGCGATCAATGGCGCGATCAATTTCCGCACCCGGAATGGCGCGGATATCCATGGGCTGGAACTGGGATCGGATTTCGGCAGTTTCGGCATGTTCAACAATTACGTCACGCTGGGCGTGGGTGGCCGGTCCTATGATCTGACGGTCTTTGGCAGCGATGTGCGGGGCAATGGCTTTATTGCCAACAGCAGTTACGCGACCTCGACCGAGAATGCGCGGCTGCGGGTCAACCTGACGGACCGGGACCGGCTGATCCTGAAATTCGTCAATAATGTCACCGATGCCTTCCTGCCGTTGCGGCTGTCGCTGGAGCAGTATCGCCTCAATCCGTACCAGCTTGGCTGTGCCGTGGCCGCGAATGCGGCGGCGGGGTGCGCCACGGTGAATTTGCTGGTCAACGGCCGGTATGGCGCGACGGCGGCGCGCACGCCACAGCAGGCGGGGCTGGGCCGGTTCGACCGGCGGACCATCGTCGGGCTGCGCTGGGAGCATGATTTCGACAGCCGGACCACCTGGCGCAACCAGTTTACCTATGACCAGCGGCATATCGACCAGCCGACTTCGGTTGCCAGTTATGTGGGGCCGTATGATTCCTACAATGCCAGCAGCGATGTGACGAACCGCGCGCGTCTGGGGGCCACGAACTTGACGACGTTCGGCGGCGTCAGCTTCGATTATCTGGATTTCGGATCGCAGGTCTATAACGTCACGCCGGCAGGCGGGGCGACGCGTGGCGGGCTGAACGGGACCTCGTACGGGCATCAATGGAATCTCGGTGCCCGTTTCCAGGAGGATTGGCAGTTTGCGCCGCAATGGCATGCGGTGATCGGGCTGGGGGGCACCTATTCCGATCTTGGGGCGATCCAGAACCTGTATAAATATAGTGATGCCGGGCAGAGCGTCAGCGCGATCACGGCCAATCGCTTTTTCTTCAATCTGGCGCCGGAGGCGGCGCTGATCTATGCGCCGGATCGGGACTGGACGCTGCATGCGCGCGTCGGCACCGCCTATGCCACGCCGACGACGTCGAACCTGTTCGTGACCCCGCAGGGAAATTACGGCAACAACACGAATCTGAAGAGCGAGACCAGCGTGGGTGTCGATCTGGGTGCGGACTGGCATCCGTTGCCCACGCTCGATCTTCAGGCCACCGGGTTCTACGAATTCTACAATAACGAGCTGGTCAGCCAGTCGGCCGGGGTCAACACCATCAGCGCCTTCACCTTCAACGCTCCGGCATCGCAGCATCAGGGTGTCGAGCTGGGGGCGGAATGGACGCCGCTGCCGCATGCCCTGCCGGGTGGGCGGGTCAGGCTGAGCTACACATACGACAATCAGATCTACACCGATTATACCGAGAGGCTGTCCGGCAGCGGGTTGTCGCGCACGTTCGATCGCAGTGGCAAGAGCATTCCCGGTGTAGTCCCGAATTTTCTGAATGCGCGTTTTCTCTACGACCAGCCGGATGGGCCGCTGGAAGGGCTGGGCGGCTATGTCGAGGTGACCTGGCGGAGCGATTACTGGCTGGACAATGCCAATCGCCTGCGCGCGCCGGCCTATCAGCTGGTGAACCTGGAGCTGCATTACGATCCGCCGAAACGTCTCGGCTGGGTGCACCGGCTGCATACCTATATCGAGGTGCAGAATCTTGCCAACCAGACTTACGTTGCCGGGGCGACGAACATTGCCGACGTACTGCAGGCCGATGGCACGCAGGCCGGGGCGGCGGTTCTCGCGACCCGGACCGGGTCGATCTATGCCGGGTCGCCGCGTGCCGTCTTCGGCGGCGTGCGTGTGCATTTTTGAAGGGGGAGCGGAGCATGCGTGAGGGGCGATCCGCCTTCTGGCCCGACTATCGGACGATCTGGCGCTGGCATATGCTGGCGGGATTGTTCTGCCTGCCTTTCGTCGCCTTTCTGGCGCTGACGGGGGCGATCTATCTGTTCAAGCCGCAGGTCGATGATCTGATCGACTGGCGTTACGACCATCTGGCGGTGACGGGTGCGCCGGCCGCGCCGTCGGCGGAGGTGCGGGCGGCGCTGGAGGCAGTGCCGGGCAGCCGGTTCATGGCCTATGAACTGCCGCGCCCAGGGCATGGCGCGGCCAGAATCATTGTCCTGCGGGGTGGTGAGGCGATCCGGGTCTATGTCGATCCGTCGTCGCTGGCCATCCTGAAGCAGGTGCCGGAGGAGGCGCGGTTCGAGCGGCTGGTGTTCAAGCTGCATGGGCAATTGCTGCTGGGCAATGTGGGGTCGGTCATCGTGGAGATGGTCGCGTCCTGGACCATCGTGCTGATCCTCACCGGTCTGTATCTGTGGTGGCCGCGAGGGCGCAGCGGGCTGGCGGGTATTCTCTATCCGCGCCTCGGCCTGGCCGGGCGGGCGCGGTGGCGCGACCTGCATGCCGTGAGCGGAGTCTGGCTGTCGCTGGTCCTGGCGCTGTTTCTGGTGTCCGGCCTGCCATGGTCGTTTGTGTGGGGGCATGCGCTGCAATCGGTCGAGCAGCGGGTGGGACGGCTGATGGCGGTGCAGGATTGGGAGATCGGTGCCGTTCCGGTGCGTGACACCATTGCCGGGCATCGGGTTGCGGCCCATGCCGGCATGGGTGGCATGGGTGGCATGGGTGGCATGGGTGGCATGGGTGGCATGCCGGGCATGGAGATGGGCGGCGGGCAGGCGGTCGCGCCGGATGGTCTTGTCGGGCTCGACGATGTGGTGGCGACGGGTGTGCGGCTGGGGCTGCCGGCGCCGGTGCTTGTGACCCCGCCGGCGGCGGCCGGGGCGGCGTGGCAGGTGCGGTCGGATACGCAGGATCGGCCGCTTCGGGCCAGCGTGCAGGTCGCCCCGGATGGAGCGGTGATGTCGCGGCAGGATTTTGCCGGCAAGGGGTTGGTCGATCGCGCCGTCGGCTATGGTGTGGCGGCGCATGAGGGGCAGTTGTTCGGCTGGCCCAACCAGTTGCTCAACCTGCTGGTGGCCAGCGGGCTGGCGACCATGAGCATTGCCGCGACCATTCTGTGGCTGCGGCGGCGCCCGCCGGGCGGCTGGGGCGTGCCGGCCGCCCTGCCGGGACGGCGTGTGGGCGTCGGTGCCGTTACGGTGATGGTCCTGCTGGGCGTGTTGCTGCCGGAACTGGGGATATCGCTATTGCTGCTGGCGGCGGCGGCATGGGTGATGGGGCGCCGCGTTCGGGCGGACGGCACGGAGACGGTTTGACAAGTCGGGTTGCCGGCAACGAGCCCGTCAGAACCTGACCGGACCTGTGGGCTGGTGAGCGAGAGCGGCCCAACGGGCCGCGCCCGTCGTGTGTTTCCGAGCACCGAAGCGGAGCGGCCTTGATGGCCGTGAGCATCGGAGCACAGGAAACGCGCGTCGGATCGCCACCAGCGCGCAGGTCCGGTCAGGTTCTCAGGACGGTGCGTAGTCGGTCGGCGATGGCCTGGGGGCTGGAATCGACCGGCAGCATGGCCGCCAGATGGTTGTTGCCGTCCATCAGATAGAGGACGGAGCTGTGGTCCATCAGATAGGCCCCGTCGGGGAGGCTCGACATCGCGGGGTGCCGGCGGGCCAGGACGTGGAATTCGGCGAGTACCGGATCGATCTGGGCGGGGCTGCCGGTCAGCCCCACGATGCGCGGCGAGAAATGGGCCACATAGTCGCGTACGACCGAAGGGGTATCGCGCGCCGGATCGACGGTGACGAAGACTGGCACGACCGATGCCGCGCGGGGGCCGAGCTGGTCGAGCGCCGTGGTGACGGTTGCCAGCGTCAGCGGGCAGACATCGATGCAATGGGTGTAGCCGAAATAGATCAGCGTGTAGTGGCCGTGGAAATCGGCCTGGGTGACGGCGCGGCCCTGTTCGTCGGTCAGCGCGTACGGTCCCCCGATGGTGGCGTGGGGGCGATCCAGGACCAGCGTGCGCAATCCGGCGGCCGCCAGCAGCAGGCCGCATGCCGCCAGGCCGAACAGCGCCATGCGTGTGCGGTGGCCTGCCCGTGTCGGCGGGGCGGTGCGGGGGGAGGGTGCGGTCTTTTTCGGCATGCCTCTTGCCGTTGGTGGCGATGATGGGGCGCACCTTACGGATTTTTGCGGCGGATCGCGACACTCATTGCGGACGCAGGGGCTGGAGCTGGTGACGCTTTGTGACAATTCAGTGCCTTAACGAAAGATCTTGCTTCGCTAGGGTTCCGGCACGATCCCGTTGGCCATGCAGAGGTCCTGTCCGTGCGCGCATCCGCCCTGAAAATGGTCCTTGCCCTGGCGGTTGCGGTGCCGATGCTCTCCGCCTGTGCCGACCGGGACCGACCGCTGGATGAGGACGGCCAGCCCTTTGTCGACGATAACCGGTCGCACGGCGGTGGCAGGGGCGGGATGGGTGGCGGCGGGCAGGGGCTGTGGACGGAAGCCCTGCGGACCGCGACCCAGGTCGGCATGGGGTTTCTGCATCATTGAGCCTCAGTCTGTGATTCCTTCCTGAATTTTCAGGTCCTTTCGTGACAGTTTGCCGATAAGGGTCTTGGGCAGGGAGTCGCGAAGAACGATTTCGCGCGGGCGTTCGATCTTGGAGATATATTGCTCCAGATGGGTTGCGAGGTCGGCCGGTGTTGCCGTGGAATTGGGGCGCAGGGTGACGAACGCCTTGGGCGCCTGGCCGCGATAGGGGTCGGGGACGCCGATGACGAGGGCCTCGAGCACCGCCGGATGGCGATGAAGGGCCTCTTCGATGATATGCGGATAGACGTTGTAGCCGCCGCAGATGATGATGTCCTTGAGGCGATCGACCAGGAAGAGATAGCCGTCCGCGTCGAGATAGCCGACATCGCCGGTGCGGAAATAGCCGTCCGGTGTGAAGGCAGCGGCATTTTCATCGCTCTTCCAGTAGCCGGACATCACTTGCGGACCGCGTACGCAGACTTCGCCTTTTTCCATGGTGGGAAGGCGAAGGGTGATATCGTCGAGGCTGCGGATCTGGAGGTCGGTATGGATGACCACCTTGCCGCAGGAGCCGTCGCGGACGCCATGGAGCGGGTTGAGGGTGAGGACCGGTGAGGTCTCGCTCAGCCCGTATCCTTCGATGATCGGGCAGCGGGCCGTTTCCTCGAAGCGCTTGCGCAGGGCGACGGGCAATGGCGCGCCGCCGGAAATGATGGCGCGCATATGGGTGAACAGGTCGGGTGAGAGATCCTGATCGCGGAGCAGCGCGGTCAGGATCGTCGGCACGATGGGCATGAGCGCGATCCGGACCCGGCGCATGGTGGCGAGCGTTGCGTGCGTGTCGAAGCGCGGCAGCAGCACGATCTCGCCGCCGCGTTCGATCGTGAGCAGCATGACGGCCATGAGCGCGAAGACATGGAACAGGGGCAGGATGCCCAGTGTGGTCGGTGGCTCGCGCAGGGCCTCCTGCGCCATGTCCTTGACCTGTTCGATATTCGCCAGGAGATTGCCGTGGGTGAGCTTGGCCGCCTTGGGAATGCCCGTGGTACCGCCGGTGAATTGCAGGACGGCGACATCGTGCTGGGGGTCGATCGTCACATGTTTGGCCACCGTCTTGCTGTGGGCCAGCGTGTCGTAGGAGACGATGCGTTTGTCGGCCGGGAAATGGTAGATGTCCCGCCACTTCAGGACCTTGAACAGCGTCGATTTGATCGGCGGCAGCGCGCGCGAGAACGGGCAGACGACGATGCGCCGGACCGAACTGTTCTCGGCCGCCCGGTATGTGGGTTCGGCGATGGCGGCGATGTCTGACATCACCAGTACCGAGATGTCGGCGGTCTTCAGGATCTGGTGGACCTCATGCTGGACGTAGAGCGGGTTGAGGTTGACGACGACGGCGCCGATGCGCTGGACGGCAAAGAAGACGATGACGGAGTAAGGCGTGTTGGGCAGCGAGAGAGCGACGCGGTCGCCCCTGGAGACGCCGATATCGTTCAGGCCGCCCGCGACATGCTCCACCGCCTGGAAGATGTCGCGATAGGTGAATTTGCGCCCCATGAAATCGATGGCCAGGGCATTGGGGCGGCGAAAGGTCGAGACGCGCAGAAGATCGAAGAGATCGTGTACCGCATCGCCTGATGCGGCATGACGCAGGATGGTGCTCTCGTTCATGGCATTCATGGGGAAAACCCTTCAATCGGGCGGGGGAGACCCTGGCGAGGGGGTCGATCCGGTGGCTCCCGCTGTCGTTCAGAAATGCGTTCTCACACCGAAGGCGACGATGTTGCCGTAATCGTTGTAGGTGCCGACCAGGCGCCCCGAGGTCGCGGAGGCGGCATTGTCGATTTTGGGGTTGGTGCCGAAGATGTGGGCGTAGGACAGGGTGAGGGTCACACGCCTAATGGGCGTGTAGTCGACGCCCACGCCCAGATCGAAACGATCGGTATCCGGCGTGATCGTGTTGCGGTTTTTCAGGGTCGTCGGGCTCTGGTCGTAGCTGAAGCCGCCGCGAATGAGCACGGCTTTCGATGCCTGGTAGGTGGCGCCGATGCCGCCGAACCAGGTATTGCGCCAGTTGACCGCGATCGATGTGCTGGCGCCGCCGGGGTGATCGGACACATTGTTCAGCCCGTGCAGGAGGGACCAGTGTGTCCATTCGCCCTGCAGCATGATGGTCCAGCGCGGCGACAGGACCCGGGTGACGCCGAACGAGACGCTGTCGGGCAGGGTGACCTGCATGGCGCCATGGCCGCTCTGGGCGATCAGCGAACCATTGACCAGCCGGTTGGCGGCCAGCAGCGGCGGGGGCGAGAATTGGGTGCGGGTGGAGAGATCGTACGTGATGCGCGACTGATAGTTGATGCCGATCTGGGTCGCGTCATCGGGCTTGTACAGGAGGCCGGCATCGTAACCGAAGCCGAAGGCGTTGCCGGCCATGTCGGCCGTGGTCGGCCCGAAGGCGTTCAGCGCGCCGAGATTGACATCGCGGGTGAAGCGGCCGGTGAGAAAGCCCAAGCGCGGGCCGACGCCGACCGAGAAGTGCCTGTTGAAGCGGTAGGAGGCCATCGCCCCGAGTTCGTAGTCCGTGATCGAACTGACGAGGCTCTGATAGCGGCCGACCCAGTTGGACGGGTAATTGGCGCGCTGGCCGTAGGGGGTATAGAACCCGTAGCCGATCGCCCAGCGGGGATCGATTTTCAGGACGCCGTAGCTGGCGGCGGTGGCGGCGTCGGTGATGCCGCGATTGCCCTGCACCCCCGGGGTGGTGATGCCGGGGCCCAGATAGTTCTGGCCGGAGAACCGGGCGACCGGGCCGGCGTAGAACACGTTGCCCTGCAATTCGCTATAGTCGAGGAAGGACATGCCGGCGGGGTTCATCAGGACGGTGGATGCGTCCCCCGCGCGGCTGACGGAGCCGACATAGGCGTTGCCCAGCGAAATCGCATCGGTCTCACGCAAGGCGAAGCCCGAGGCGGCGGCCTGTTGGCCGGGGTTGAGCAATGTCTGGGCGACGAGGGCGCTGCATGCCATCAGTGTGATTTTCTTTTTCATTATTGACTGACCATCTCAGCATTCAAACCAAACATTTGATAGGTTAAGCGGACAAATGCATCCCTCATGTCTCTGATCCGGGAAAACAATGAGCGCCGCCCCAGCGGCTTGCAAGAAAATTACGGCAGGAGTCGGAAGCGGCGCGCTTCACACTCTCTCGATTGAAAAGCCGGAAATGACGGTGCCAAACGTCTGAAAAAGAAGGGAGTTCCGGCGAGTGACCGGATCGGGCCGTTTTTTTTGATGGGGAAACGACTATCGGCGCGGCAGGCGCGCGGCCGGTCCTTACATGTGGGGGATGGCGGGACGGATATTATGTAGAGCAATCGTTAGGTAGAATATGTCGTCGGGAGGGGACGGGAAGGCCGGGGCGCCCCTATGGTCTTCCCGCTGGGGCTGGATTATCCGAGGGCCGCCGTGAGGGCGGGAACGATCTGGAACAGGTCGCCGACCAGGCCGTAATCCGCGACCTGAAAGATGGGGGCTTCCTCGTCCTTGTTGATGGCGACGATCACCTTGCTGTCCTTCATGCCTGCCAGATGCTGGATGGCGCCGGAGATGCCGCAGGCGATATAGAGATCGGGCGCGACGATCTTGCCGGTCTGGCCGACCTGGTAATCGTTGGGGACGAAGCCGGAATCGACGGCGACGCGGGAGGCGCCGATGGCGGCGCCGAGCCTGTCGGCCAGCGGTTCCAGAATCTTGAACCCTTCCGCGCTTTGCAGGCCACGGCCGCCGGAGACGATGACCCTTGCGGCTTCGAGCTGGGGGCGTTCGGTGCTGGAATGTTCCGCCGAGACGAAGCGCGATTTCTGCTGGTCATCGGGTGGGGTCACGGCTTCGATCGGGGCGGTGCCGCCCTCGGCGGCCACGGGGTCGAAGCTGGCGGTGCGGATGGTCAGGAGCTTCTTAGCGTCCGACGAATGCAGGGTGACCAGCACGTTGCCCGCGAAGATCGGCCGCACGAAGGTCTCGGAATCCTTGATATCCATGACATCGGGGATCACCTGCACGTCGAGCAGGGCAGCGGCGCGGGGCAGGGCGCTCTTGCCGATGGCGGTTGCGGCGGCGACGATATGGTCATAGTCCGGGGCCAGGGCGACGAGCAGCGCCGCCAGCGGTTCCGCCAGGCCGTGGGCGAAGGCTTCGCCCGACGCGGTGCGGACCTTGCGGATGCCGGGGATTTTCGCCGCACTTGCCGCCGCGGCTGCGATGGTGTCGGCGCCGCCGGTCACCAGCACGTCGATGTCGCCAAGGCTGGTGGCCGCCGCGATGGCCGAGCGGGAGGTCTGCGGGATGGTGCCGTCTTCGGCATCCAGGAGGACGAGCGCGGTCATGGTCAGATCACCTTGGCTTCGTTGCGGAGTTTTTCGACCAGTTCGGCCACGCTGCCCAGCTTGATGCCTGCCTTGCGGGCCGGGGGCTCGGCCATCGAGAGGATGGTGAGGCGGCGCGTCAGGTCGACGCCGAGATCGGCGGCCGCGATGGTCTCCAGCGGCTTCTTCCTGGCCTTCATGATGTTGGGCAGCGCGGCGTAGCGTGGCTCGTTCAGGCGCAGATCGGCGGTGACGATGGCGGGCAGGGCGAGGGACAGGGTTTCCGAGCCGCCATCGATTTCGCGCGTGACGGCGAGCCCGTCCGCCGTCTTCTCGACCCGGCTGGCGAAGGTAGCCTGTGGCCAGTCCAGCAGGCCGGCGAGCATCTGCCCGGTGGCGTTCATGTCGTCGTCGATGGCCTGCTTGCCGAGAATGACGAGATCGGGCTTTTCGCGATCGACGAGGATTTTCAGGATCTTGGCGACGGCGAGCGGTTCGGGGCTTTCCTCGGACTGGACCAGGATGGCGCGGTCGGCGCCCATGGCCAGGGCGGTGCGCAGCGTGTCGGCGGCCTGAGGGACGCCGATGGAGACGGTCAGGATTTCGCTCGCGACGCCCTTCTCGCGCAGGCGCAGGGCTTCTTCGACCGCGATTTCGTCGAACGGGTTCATCGACATCTTGACGCCGGCGGTCTCGACGCCGCCGCCATCGCGCCTGACGCGGACCTTCACGTTGTAATCGACGACGCGTTTGATGGGGACAAGGATTTTCATGGTTCCTCAGGGAGAATGAAGGGTTGGGGGCGGATCACATGCCGCCCGGATAGTTGGGGCCGCCGCCGCCCTCGGGCGTGTACCAGTCGATATTCTGGGGCGGGTCCTTGATGTCGCAGGTTTTGCAGTGGACGCAGTTCTGCGCGTTGATCACGAGCCGGGGCGCGGTTTCGGCATCGGCGACTTCATAGACGGCGGCCGGGCAGTAGCGGATCTCGGGCGCGCGGTACGTGTCCCAGTTGATGGGCTTCCACAGGGCCGGGTCGCGCAGGCGAAGATGGACCGGCTGGTCCTCCACGTGGTTCGTGTTGGACAGGAAGACCGAGGAGAGTTTGTCGAAGGTGATCGTGCCGTCGGGCCTGGGATAGGAGAGCGGCGGGCACGATGCGGCGGGGCGCAGGGTCTCGTGGTCCGCATGGTGGAAATGGAGCGTCCAGGGAGCGCGGCCGCGCAGGATGGCGGCATCGATGCCGGCATAGAGCGCTCCGCGCAGCGTGCCCCATCGGGCGAAAGCGGGGCGGATGTTGCGGGCGGCCGAGAGTTCCTGATGCAGCCACGACACCTGCAGCCGGTCGGTGAAGGTATCGGGTTCCGGCGCGTCTGCCGCATAGGCTGCGGCTATGGCCTCTGCGGCGAGCATGCCGGATTTCATGGCCGTGTGGGTGCCCTTGATCTTGGGCGTGTTGAGGAAGCCTGCGGTGTCGCCGATCAGGGCGCCGCCGGGGAAGGTGAGGCGGGGGAGGGATTGCAGCCCGCCTTCGGACAGCGCACGGGCGCCGTAGATCAGGCGGCGGCCACCTTCGAAATATTTGCGGTAGACCGGGTGGAGCTTGGTGCGCTGCATTTCGTCATAGGGGGAGAGCCATGGATTGGCGTAGTCGAGCCCGGTGACGAAGCCGTAGGAGACGAGGTTTCTGCCGAAATGGTAGAGCCAGGCGCCGCCATAGGTCCGGTCGTCCAGCGGCCAGCCGAAACTGTGCAGTACCAGGCCGGGTTCATGCAGTTCGGCAGGGATTTCCCAGACTTCCTTGATTCCCAGGCCGTAGGTCTGCGGATCGACGCCCTGGCGCAGGTTGAAATGCGCCATGACGCGCTTGGTCAGGGAGCCGCGGCAGCCTTCGGCGAACAGGGTGTATTTGCCGCGCAGTTCCATGCCCGGCGCGAAATTCGGGCCTTTCGTGCCATCGCGGGTGATGCCCATGTCGCCGGTGAGGATGCCGGCGACGCGACCGTTCTCGATCAGCACGTCCGCGCCGGCGAAGCCGGGATAGATTTCCACCCCCATCGCCTCGGCCTGTGTGGCCAGCCAGCGGCAGACATCGCCCAGGCTGACGACGAAATTGCCGTGATTGGCCAGATGCGGCATGACCCATGGCAGGGCGGGGATGCGGAATGCCTTGCGTTCGGTCAGGAGATACATCTCCTCACGCGTTACCGGCGTGTCGAGCGGGGCGTTGCGGTTGCGCCAGTCGGGCAGCAATTCGTCGAGCGCGCGGGGCTCGATGACCGCACCGGAGACGATATGCGCGCCGATTTCGCTGCCTTTTTCGATCAGGCAGACGGATTCGTCGGGCATGAGCTGTTTCAGCCGGATGGCGGCCGCCAGCCCGGCCGGGCCGCCGCCGACGATCACGACGTCGAACTCCATGATGTCCCGTTGGCTCATGTAGAGGTCTCCAGTGTTCGGGTACCGGGCGGCGCGGACGCGGCATCTGGTGGGCGTGGTACCGTTCGACAAGGGAAGTCTATATCGCGCCGCGTTTTTATCGAACAGTCGATAGGTAGAGAGTGGAGCCCCGTGCGTGGTGGAAGAGGGGGCCGGGTATGCAGGGAAATTGCATAGAATCATGATAAGAAAAGAAATTATCCGTTTTTCCTCTTTCCGTCACATGTTTGAGATCGGCGCTCGGTCTGGTGTCGATGCGGGAGTGTGACGTGGATATCCGGCGGGTGCCGGCGGTGGTCTTTCCCGCGATTCCGGGGAGGGAAGAAAAAAATCTAACGACCGTTCGTATGAATTTTTGAGAATTTTTGAGGGGTGTGGCGTGAGGCATGAAGGGCAGGTTATTATGATAATATATTGATATATATGATTAATATCTGCGGGATTGCGCGGGTTTTCCTTCCCCGGGCGGTAGCGGGTTCCATCAATGAACCGTGTCATCACGACAAAGCGTCTTTGCTGGGAGGCTGCCATTCAATTATCAAAGGGGGCACAACGCGCGCCTTCGTTCCAAACAAACGTTAGACATAATGGGCGAGGGCATTGCCAGGAGCGCCATTCATGAATTCCGTTGTCATTGCAGGGTATGCGCGATCGCCGTTTCAGCTCGCGCGCAAGGGGCAGTTCGTCAGGATGCGCCCCGATGATATCGCGGCCCAGGTCGTCCGGGCTCTGGTGGAGCGTACGGGAGTTGCGCCCGAGGAGATCGAGGACCTGATCCTTGGCTGTGCGTTTCCGGAAGGAGAGCAGGGTTTCAATCTCGGCAGGATCGTGGCGCTGCTGAGCGACCTGCCGCTTTCGGTGGGTGGGGTGACGGTCAACCGTTTCTGCGGGTCTTCGATGCAGTCGGTCCATATGGCGGCCGGGGCGATCCGCATGGGGGCCGGGGAGGCCTTTATCTGCGCGGGTGTGGAGAGCATGACGCGCATTCCGATGGGTGGGTTCAATCCGCTGCCCAATCCGGCGCTCTACAAGAAGCGCCCGGGTGCGTACATGGACATGGGCATCACGGCCGAGAATGTCGCGCGGACATACGAGATCGGTCGCGCGGAGCAGGAGGCGTTCGCGCTGCGCAGCCAGGCGCGTACCCGCGATGCCGTCGCGGCGGGCCGGCTGGAGGCGGAGATCGTGCCGATCCAGACCCGTGACGGTGTGGTCTCGGTCGATGGCTGCCCGCGTCCGGACACCAATGCGGAGGGGCTGGCGGGGTTGAAGCCGGCCTTCGACGCGGCCCATGGCACGGTGACGGCGGGCACGTCCTCGCCGCTGACCGACGGGGCGGCGTCCGTGCTGGTCTGTTCGGAGGCGTATGCCGACCGCAAGGGGTTGCCGAAGCTGGCGCGCATCCGCTCGATCGCCATTTCCGGCTGTGCGCCCGAGGTGATGGGGCTGGGCCCCATCCTCTCGTCACGCAAGGCGCTGGAGCGTGCGGGGATTGCGATCGGGGACGTGGGCGTCGTGGAGTTGAACGAGGCCTTTGCCGCCCAGTCGATCGCCTGCGTGCGCGAACTCGGGCTGCGTGACGAGACGCTGAACATCGATGGCGGCGCGATCGCGCTGGGCCACCCGCTGGGCGCCACCGGCGCGCGCATCGTCGGCAAGGCGGCGCAGCTTCTGGGGCGCGAGGGCGCGCGGTACGCGCTGGCGACGCAATGCATCGGCGGTGGGCAGGGCATTGCCACGGTGTTGGAGCGCATCTGATGATCCAGTATGTCACATCTGGCGGGACGGACGGCGCACGGCCGACCTTCTCGCGCGTCTGCGTGATCGGCTCGGGGGTGATGGGGGCGGGGATTGCCGCCCAGATTGCCAATGCCGGGGTGCCGGTGCTGCTGCTGGACCGCAAGGCGGACGGGGCGGACCCGAACGCGCTGGCCAATGACGCGATCGCCAGGGCGCTGAAGACCGATCCGGCGCCCTTCATGGACCCGGCGGCGGCGAAGCTGATCACGACCGGCAATATCGATGACGATCTCGCCCGGGTCGCGGAATGCGACTGGGTGGTCGAGGTGATTATCGAGCGGCTTGACCTCAAGCAGGCGCTCTATCGCCGGCTTGACGCCGTTCGTCGGCCCGGCACGCCGATTTCGTCGAATACCTCGACCATTCCGCTGGCGCGGCTGGTGGAGGGGCTGCCGGCGCGTTTCACGCGCGATTTCCTGATTACCCATTTCTTCAACCCGCCGCGCTACATGCGGCTGCTGGAAATCGTGACCGGGCCGGCGACCGATCCGGCGCATGTCGGTACGGTGACGGAGTTCTGCGACCGGTGGCTGGGCAAGAGTGTCGTGCGGGCCAAGGACACGGCGGGTTTCATCGCCAACCGCATCGGCACGTTCTGGATGCAGGCGGCGGCGCGGGTGGCGGTGGACCATGGGCTGACGGTGGAGCAGGTCGATACGATCATCGGCCGGCCGTTCGGCATTCCCAAGACCGGCGTGTTCGGGTTGCTCGACCTGGTGGGTATCGATCTGATGCCGCATATCTCGGCCAGCATGAAGTCGCTGCTGGCGGCCGGGGACCGGTACCATGCCTTTGCCGACGATCTGCCGTTGATCGGGAAGATGATCGAGGGGGGCTATACCGGCCGCAAGGGCAAGGGTGGCTTTTACCGCGTCAGCAAGGCGGGTGGCGGGAAGGTCAAGGAATCGATCGATCTGGCCACGGGTGCCTATGCGGTCTCCGAACGGTTTACGCTGCCGCCGGGTGCGGGGGATGCGGCCGGGCTGCTGGCCTCCGGTGACCGGTTCGGGGCCTATGCGCGCAAGGTGATGGGCGAGACGCTGGCCTATGCGGCGTCGCTGGTGCCCGAGATCTCGGACGATATCGTCGGTGTCGACAAGGCGATGGAGCTGGGATTCAACTGGAAGAAGGGGCCGTTTGCGCTGATCGACCAGATTGGGGCCGCGAAGCTGGCCGCATTGCTGCGTCAGGAAGGAATCGCGGTGCCGGCGCTGATCGAGGCGGTCGGGGACGGGCGGTTCTATCAGGACCGGGACGGCGTGACCCAGGCTTTTGGTGTGGATGGTGCCTGGCATCCGGTGGCGCGGGCCGAAGGGGTTATCCTGCTGGGCGATTTCCGCAAGCGTGGCAAGCCGGTGCTGTCGAGCAGGTCGGGCGCGCTGTGGGATATCGGCGACGGGGTGGCGTGCTTCGAGATCACGACGAAGATGAACACGTTCGATGAGAGCGTGATGGCGATCCTGGAAAAATCGATTGCCCATGTCGGGGAGCATTTCAAGGCACTGGTGCTCTATTCGGATGCCACGCATTTTTCGGCTGGTGCCAATCTTGGCCTGGCGGCCTTTGCGGCGAACATGGCGGCGTGGGGGGAGATCAGGAAGCTCGTCGTGCGCGGGCAGGCTGTCTACAAGGCGCTGAAATATGCGCCGTTCCCGGTCGTGGCGGCGCCGGCCGGCATGGCGCTGGGCGGCGGGTGCGAGATCGTGCTGCATGCCGATGCCGTGCAGGCGCATGCGGAGAGCTATATCGGGCTGGTCGAATGCGGAGTGGGGCTGGTCCCGGGCTGGGGCGGGTGCGGCGAGATGCTGGACCGGCTGCGGGCCGATCCGCACACGGCCGGGGGGCCGATGCCGCCGACGCGCGAGGTGTTCGAGATGATCGCCACGGCGCGGGTCTCGAAATCGGCCGCCGAGGCGCGGCGGATGCATATCCTGCGTGATCGCGATGGCATCACCATGAATCGCGACCGGCTGCTGGCCGACGCGAAGGAGCTGGCGCTGTCGCTGGTCGAGGGATACCACCCGCCGCCGAAGCCGGAATTCCATCTGGCGGGGGCGGGCGGGAAGCTTGCGCTCGACATGGCGGTGGAGGGCATGGTGCGGCAGGGCATTGCGACACCCCATGACGTGACCGTGGCGGGGAAGCTGGCCTTTATCCTGACCGGCGGCGCGCATGACAGCACGGAGAATGTGACGGAGGAGGACATGCTGGAGCTGGAGCGCACGGCGTTCCTGGAGCTGATCCAGAGCATTCCGACATTGGACCGGATCGAGCACATGCTCGAAACCGGCAAGCCCCTCAGAAACTGACGCAAGGGGAGACAGAGAGATGCAAACCTATACACCGCCCCTGCGCGACATGAAGTTCGTGCTGACCGAGCTGCATGATTTCTCGCGGCTCACGACGCTTGAGGCGTTTTCCGAAGTCGATGCCGATCTGGCGGAGACGGTGCTGGAGGAGGGGGGGAAATTCACCTCCGAAGTGCTGTTGCCGCTGAACGCGTCGGGCGACCGGGAGGGGTGCCGGCTGGAGAATGGGGTCGTCACCACGCCCAAAGGGTTCCGGGAGGCTTATCGGCAGTTCTGCGAGGCCGGCTGGTCGGCGCTGTCCGCGCCGCCGGAGTTTGGCGGGCAGGGGCTGCCCGAGACCATTGGCATGATGCTCTCGGAGATGATCTGCGCGACCAACCTGTCCTTTGGGCTCTATCCGGGCCTGACCGGCGGCGCGATGGTGGCGCTGCGCAAATATGGTTCGGACGAACTGAAGGCGCTGTATCTGCCGAAGATGATCAGCGGCGAATGGTCGGGGAGCATGTGCCTGACCGAGGCGCATTGCGGCACGGATCTGGGGCTGCTGCGCACGAAGGCCGTGCCGCAGGAGGATGGGACGTACCGCGTCAGCGGGGCGAAGATCTTTATCTCGGCCGGGGAGCATGACCTGTCCGAGAACATCATCCATCTGGTGCTGGCGCGGCTGGCGGATGCTCCGGCCGGGATCAAGGGGATCAGCCTGTTCCTGGTGCCGAAATACCTGCCGCGCGAGGACGGGACGCCGGGCGAGCGCAATGGCGTACTGTGCACGGGCATCGAGCACAAGATGGGCATCAAGGCCTCGGCAACCTGCCAATTGGCCTTCGATGACGCGAAGGGCTGGCTGGTCGGCGCCCCGCACAAGGGGATGCAGGCAATGTTCGCCATGATGAATGCCGAGCGGCTGGGCGTGGGCATCCAGGGGCTGGGGATTGCCGAGGTCTCGTACCAGAGCGCCGTGGCCTATGCGAAGGAGCGGCTGCAGGGGCGGTCGCTGGCGGGGGCGAAATATCCGGCGCTGCCGGCCGACCCGATCGTCGTGCATCCCGATGTGCGGCGCATGCTCATGACCATGCGCGTCAATGCCGAGGGCTGCCGGGCGCTGGGGGCGTGGGTGGCGATGACCCTGGATGTGGCCGAGCATGGGGCCGACGAACGCCAGCGTCGCGACGCCGAGGATTTCGTGGCGCTGATGACGCCGGTGGTGAAGGCGCTGTTCACCGACCTTGGGTTTGAATCGGCCAATCTCGCGGTGCAGACCTATGGCGGGCATGGCTATATCGCCGATCATGGGGTGGAGCAGCTGGTGCGGGATTCGCGGATTGCGATGATCTATGAAGGAACGAACGGGATTCAGGCGCTCGACCTCGTGGGGCGCAAGCTGCCGCCGCATATGGGGCGCAATCTGCGCGGGCTCTTTCACCCCATTGCGGCGTTTATTGCCGAGAACAAGGAGAATCCGCTGCTGGGCGAGATGGTCACCGGGCTGGAGCGCGCGTTCGGGGCGTTGCAGCTTGCGACTGGGCAGATTGCCGAGCGCGGGATGAAGGACCCGGAGGAGGCGGGGGCGGCCGCGACGGATTATCTGCGGCTGATCGGACTGGTCTCGCTGGCCTATCTGTGGGCGCGGACGGTGGCGGTGGCCGTGCCGAAATCCTTCGCCGCCGGGCCGGATCAGGCATTCTATAGCG
Source organism: Gluconacetobacter asukensis (assembly GCF_014174375.1). GTDB lineage: Bacteria > Pseudomonadota > Alphaproteobacteria > Acetobacterales > Acetobacteraceae > Gluconacetobacter > Gluconacetobacter asukensis. The sequence continues at coordinate 48,405 of NZ_JABEQE010000016.1, read as the reverse complement.
GGAAGATTGCCTCCGCCCGTTTCTTCTATGATCGTGTTCTTCCGGAAACGGCGTCGCTTTATCTGAAGATCAAGGCAGGCAAGGCGTCGATGATGGCGCTGGCCGACGACGCATTCTGACGTGCGTGCCGTCCTGCTTCGCCGGGTGGAGGAGCGGGACGGCATTTCGTGCGGATCTGCCTGCTTTCCGGGGAACGATGTGATGGTCCATCTGTCTGACACTTCGCCGGCGGGGGCGCGGCCCGCGGGATTTCGTCCGCTGCCCCTGCTCAGTGGAACCGGCTTCGACGCGGCGATCGGTGGGTTTGACGTGGCGGAATCGGACGGGCGATTGCTGGCCGGCTTTACCGTGGAGCCTCGTCATTGCAATCATGCGGGGATCTGCCATGGCGGGATGATCGCCACCGTCTTCGACGGGTATATGGCCATGGCGACACTGTTCGAGAATGATCTGCAGGTGCCGATCCTGCCCACGATGTCGCTGGGTGTCGATTTCCTGGCGCCGGGCATGCCCGGCGACTGGATAGAATTCAGCGCCGACGTGCTGCGGATCACGCGGAATACCGTCTTCGTCCAGGGGCTGGCGCGGGTGAAGGGCAAGCCGATCGGGCGGGCCAGTGGTGTCTATAAACGGATTGCGCCCGACCCGGAATTTCCGCTCGATACCGGAAAGTTGCTGCGCGATTTCATGCGAAGCTGACCGGGTTGCTTCTCCGCCGCGGATTGTGCATCGCAATTCCCGTCGCGGATAGCCGGGTTGCGCCGGTGGGTGGCGTATATCGGGCGTTTTTGTGTTTCAGACTGTTCAGCCGTCAAGTCCAAACCGGGATGCCGCATGCGGTGGTGTCCGGCATGCTCTGGAGGATTGCCTTATGTCTGGATTGCGCAGGTCGTCATTCCATATCGGCCTGGCCCTGGTGGCCGGGTTGATGGGAGCATCATCCGCCGGTCATGCGGACACCAGGGTCGGAGGGGCCGTCTTTCCCGATGATCTGAAGATCGGCAATACGTCCCTGAAGCTCAATGGCGTGGGATTGCGTGTCTTCTATCATCTGGTGGATGGGTATGCGACCGGGCTTTACCTCGTCTCGCCGGCCCATGATGGCAAAACTATTGCCGAGGGGCCGAATCCGAAAGTCATTTATACCGAATTCCTTCATGATGCGCCGCTGGAGCGGGTGAAGGACGAATATGATTCGATCCATGCCCGCTACTGCAAGCTTTATGCATGCAGTGCACAGAACGAAGCCTCCTATGCCGCTTTTACCGGCCATCTGGCCGCCGCGAAGAGGGGCGAGGCGCAGCTTATCCTCGTAACGGATCAGGGGGTCAGCATGCAGCGTAACGGTGTGGTGGTGGCGTCGATCGCTGACCCCTCGTTCGGGGTGGGGCTTGTGCAGTCGCTGTTGAGTGCGGCGGCGCCGACCGAAGGGTTTCGCGACGGGCTGCTGGGGGCGGCGAACTGAGGAGGGGCCTGGCCTCGCGGTTTCGGAGGCCGCGATTTTTTTCAGGCCATTGATTTGTCGAGTATATCGGAAGAGGCTTGGGCAGCGGGGCGGCGTCCCGGCTTCGGCGTGCGTCCTGTCGGGCGGTTGCGTGGCTTGGTCGATGTGGGGGCGGTTTCCCTGTCCGCTTCCGTTTCGGCCTGGTGCCTGAAAATGGTGAAGATCTGGTGGGCGATCTGGTCGTGGGACATGCGACCGCTGCGGTACCAGTCGCTGGCGGTGTTGAGGACGCGCAGCAGCAGGATCCGGTAGATGTCGCGATCGATCGTGGCCGGCAGCGGCAGGTCGTCGATGATGTTGCGAAAAATCGTTTCGAATTCGTCGCGTTTCTTGATCAGTGCGCTGCGCACGTCCGGCGGTGCGGAGATGATGCTGTTCATCAGCGGGAGCGTGATGGATGTCAGGCTGAGCTGGATATCCAGCAATTCGGCGCAGGCGGCCTCGAGCCGGGCCCAGGGCGCGGTATGGGGCGCGATGGCCGAGAAGATCCGGCTGGCTGCCGCGTCGAGCGCGCGGTTATGGATCTCGACGAAAAGGGATTCCTTTGACTGGATATGGTAGTAAAGCGATCCGGCCATCATGCCGACCGCGTCCGCGATCTGGCGGATCGAGGTGGCCTTGTAGCCGCGTTCGGAAAAAAGCTGTGCGGCGACCTCGAGGATTTCCTGTCGGCGTTCGGCCTGCGTGCCGGATTCCTCGCCATTCGGGCTGCCCTGGAGCGCGCGCATGGCAGAGAGGACGGAGCGTCCGGCGGGCGCCCGGGTTCTTCTGTTCGGCGGCGTGCGGGATATCGTCATTCTCGGTCGATTCCAGAACTGGATTGTTTCGGCCCGTCGGTCCGGCATTTGAAAGAATACAGGATTTGTTGGGGGATTTGTCATTTTCTATTGGCATCGTAAGGTTTTGTGCCCTCAACCATCCGTGATGGAAGGGGCCGCGTTTGCGGCTCGACGCGGACTGGCGCCCGGAGTAGATAGGGGCTAACAAATGTTAGAAATTTTGGGTGCGATTGCCGGGGTGGAACCCGTGACGGGTGGGAGAGGGGCATGTCCATGCCGATGGCGTTTCAGGGCAGGCTGGCGTTGCCGGCTATCGTCGCGCCCATGTTTCTTGTCTCGACCGTCGAACTGGTCCTGGCCTGTTGCCGTGCCGGGGTAGTGGGATCGTTTCCCGCGCTGAATGCGCGACCGGCGCCGGTTCTGGAAGAATGGCTGCACTGCCTGACATCGTCCCTGACCGGGAAGGATGCGCCGTTTGCCGTCAATCTGATTGTTCACCGCAGCAATGCCAGGCTGGACGAGGATCTGGCACTGGTGGTCAGGTACAAGGTGCCGGTTGTCATCACGTCGCTTGGTGCGCGGCCGGAGGTCAATGATGCGGTGCATGAATATGGCGGCATCGTCCTGCATGATGTGACCACCAATGAGTTCGCGCGAAAGGCGGTGGCGCGTGGGGCGGATGGGTTGATCGCGGTGGCCGCCGGAGCGGGGGGACATGCGGGAACGCAATCGCCCTTCGCGCTGGTGCAGGAAATCAGGGCGTGGTTCGATGGGCCGCTCGCGCTGTCCGGTGCCATTGCGAACGGCCGCGCGATTGTCGCGGCGCGGGCGCTTGGGGCTGACCTGGCCTATATCGGCTCGGCGTTCATCGCGACGGAGGAGGCGGCGGCCGACCCGCGCTACAAGCGGATGATCGTGGAATCATCTGCTGAAGACATCGTCTATTCAAACCTGTTTACCGGTGTGCATGGCAATTATCTGGCCCCCAGCATTCGCGAGGCCGGTCTTGACCCGCATGATCTCGCATTGTCCGATCCGTCGCGCATGGACGTGTCGACATTCTCGGGCGGCGGGGCGAAGGCGTGGCGGGATATCTGGGGGGCGGGGCAGGGGATCGGCGCGGTCGAATCCGTTGTGCCGGCCGCGACGCTGATTGCCCGGTTGCGGCGGGAATATCGGGACACGCTCGCCCTGCTGGCGGAAGAAGATCGTGCGTTGAAGGGGAACCATGTGCGTGCGGGTGGTTAAAGGGTAGGGTTTTCGGGTTGATCGATAGGATCTGAAAGGTGTCTGGCATGTCGTTTTCCATCAATTCGACCGTTCGTGAGATTCTTGCCGATGAGCAGGCCAAGGCGGTTGTCGAAACGGTTCTGCCCGGGTTCTCCAAACATCCGCAGATCGGGATGGCCAAGGGCCTGTCACTGAAGACGCTGGCGAAATTTTCGGGTGGCGTGATGACGGACGAGGTCCTGGAAAAGATCGATACGGGTTTGAAAGCGCTGTAGGGGCTGGTATCTGACCTGACGGGTGGAGGCTGCCCGAAAGGATCGGATGATTGTGACAGCTCCGGTGATCGTCTGGTTTCGCCATGATTTTCGTCTGGCGGATAATGCGGCGCTGACGGCGGCGGTGGAAACCGGAGCGCCGGTGCTGTGCATCCATATTCTTGACGATGCAGCCGGGCAGGTTGCAGCGCGCTGGTGGCTGGGCCGGGCGCTGGAATCGTTCGATGCCGCGCTCCGGCCGCTTGACGGGGGGCTGCATGTTTTTCACGGGCCGGCGATCCGGGTTCTGCCGGCGGTGGTTGCGGCGACCGGGGCGCAGGCGGTGTTCTGGAACCGGCGCTACGACCCCGAAGGACGGGAGACGGATACACGGCTGAAGGCGATGCTGAAGGAGCAGGGCACCCCGGCCCATAGTTTTGCGGGTGCGCTGCTGCATGAGCCGTGGACGATCCGCACCCGGATGGGGCAGCCCTATCATGTCTTTGGCGCCTATTGGCGTGCGGCGTGCCAGATGGGCCATGAGCGGCCGCCCTTGCCGGCGCCGGAGAGGATTGCGTTTGCCACGCTGGACCCGGCTGGCCTGCCGCCGACGGCGGAGGTGGGGGCCGTCGGGCGCGAGATGCGGGCGACCGGCTGGACGGAGGGGCTGGAGGAGGCCTGGACGCCGGGCGAGGCTGCGGCGCGGGAGGCGCTGGAGCAGTTTCTGGACGGTCCGCTGGAGGATTACGCGCGGGATCGGGATTTTCCGGCGCGGCCGGCGACTTCTGGCCTGTCGCCCTTCCTGTGCTGGGGGCATATCACGCCCGCGCAGATCCGGCAGGCGGCCGTTGCGCAGCCGCGCGCCGCCGGGCTGGCGAAATTCATGGCGGAACTGGGGTGGCGGGATTTCGCGTGGTCGGTGCTGTTTGCGTGCCCCGATCTGGCGTCGCGCAATCTGCGTCCGGAATTCGATGCCATGGCGTGGCGGCGCGATCCGGACGGGTTGCGTGCGTGGCAGCGCGGGCGGACCGGCTACCCGCTGGTTGATGCGGGCATGCGCCAGTTATGGCGGACCGGCTGGATGCATAACCGCGTGCGCATGGTTGCGGCCTCGTTCCTGGTGAAGCATCTGCTGATCGACTGGCGGGAGGGCGAGCGCTGGTTTGCGCGCACGCTGGTCGATTACGACCCGGCCAGCAACGGCATGAACTGGCAATGGGTCGCCGGAACCGGGGTGGAAGCTGCGCCCTTCTTCCGGATGATGAATCCGCTGATCCAGTCGCGCAAATTCGACCCGTCCGGCGCCTATATCCGCACCTGGGTGCCGGAACTGGCGGGGCTGTCCGATACGCAGATCCATGCGCCGTGGCTGGCGGGCGGTGTCGCGGGGTATCCGGCGCCGATCGTCGTGCATGAGGCGGCGCGGGAGCGGGCCCTGGCCGCCTGGCGCGCGTTGCGCGGCCAGGCGGATGGGTAGCGACCCGGCTGGCGGGTTCGTTATTCCACGCTCTCTGCCAGGCGGCGGGCGAGGCGGCAGGCTGCCAGGTCCCACGCCGCGCAGCCGACCGATTTGAAGAGGACCGGCATGTCGGGCGGCGGGGGCGTGTGGATGGACGTGGCCAGGGGGTGGACGGTCTGCCAGTCCACGCCGGCCTGGATCAGGTCGCCGGCCTCGGACGGTGCGCCGACGGGATCGTCGACGAAGAGCCGGCTGTTCAGGACCAGGTTCGGGCCGATTTCGATCATTTCGGGCCGGTAGGCGCCGACGCCGATGACCAGGCGGCCGGCGCGGGAGGCTGCATCATAGATGATGTCGTGGCTGCTGGTGGTGGTGATGACGACATCCGCGGCTTCGGCGTCGCCGGGGGCCTCGGGGCGGACATGGTGGCCGGTCGGGTCGAGAGTGGCGCAGAGGGTGGCGACCGCGGCCGGGTTGCGGCCGCGGATGCGGATGGATGCGTCGGGGTGGAGGGCGCGCAGGGCGTTGATGTGGCCGCGTGCCTGCGTGCCGGTGCCGATGATCAGGATTTGGTGTGGCGCCGTGCGGTGCAGCAGGCGGATAGCCAGCATCGACATTGCGGCGGTACGGCGGCCTGTGGTTTCGGGCCCGTCGAGGGTGAAGAGGAACGCGCCGTCGCGTGCGTCGCAGCAGGTCACCTGCCCCTGGATGACGGGCAGCGTGCGGTTGCCGTGAAAGAGCGTGATCAGCTTGGTCGCCATGATGTCGCTGGCGACGGAGGGCATGCAGAGCAGGTGGCCGCTGGCATCCGCCGTGTCGAGGACCATGCGTTCCGGGCATTGAATCTGTCCGGCGGCGTACTCCAGCAGGACGTCCTGCAGGGTGTCGACCAGTTCGGGGAAGGGGAGGAGGCTGGCTGTCTGCGCGGCCGAGAAGATGTGCATGGCGTGACCTTCAGGCCTGGAGGGCTGCGAAGCGATCCAGCGCGTCGAGATACTGGCGGCGTTCGGCGTCGGGGATCCAGGCGGAATCGAAGGCGTTGCGGCTGATGGCCAGCAGTTCCGCCCGTGTCAGGTCCGCCGTTTGCTGCGCGCTGCGCAGGCATTCGGTCATGTAGGCGCTGTTCATATATCCCGGATCGTCGGAATTGATGGTGATCCGCAGCCCGGCATCCAGCATGCCGCGCAGGTCGCGCCGGCCGCATCCGGGGCGGATGACGTCGTTGGGGGACGGGCAGATGGTGAAGACGATGTCCCGTTCGCGGGCGCGGGCGACCAGTTCGGGGCGGTCCAGCACGTTCAGCCCGTGGTCGATCCGCTCGCTGGCGAGGTCGTCGAGCGCCTGGCGGATATGTTCGTGTGTGTTTTCCTGGTCCAGGTCGCAATGCATGGTCACATGCAGACCGGCTGCGCGGGCGCGGGCGAAGACATGGGCGAACTTGGCGGGCGGATTGCCGGTCTCGTAGGAATCGAGCCCGACGCCGATGATGTCGTCGAGATAGGGGAGGGCCTGGGTAAAGGTTTCGTCGGCCGATTCCGCGCTCATTTCGCGCACGAAGCACATGATGAGCTGCGAGCGGATGCCGAAATCGCGTTCGGCGGCCTTGCGGGCGCGGGTGATGCCGGTGATGACGGTCGCGAAGGGAATGCCGCGCCTTGTGTGAAGCTGCGGGTCGAAGAACATCTCGGCATAGAGGACGTTCTGGGAGGCGACCTTCCTGAGATACTGATAGCACAGATCGTAAAAATCCTGTTCCGTCCTTAGAAGTTCGACGCCCTCGTAATAGAGGTTCAGGAAGGACAGCAGGTCGTGATAGGTGTAGCCGGCGCGGATGGCCTCTGCGCTGCTGTCCTTCAGCGGATGGTCGTTGCGGTGGGCCAGCTCCATCTTGAGCGATGCCTCCAGCGTGCCTTCCAGATGCACATGCAGTTCCGCCTTGGGCAGGGCGTCGATAAAGGCGGCGATCGAGCCGGTCATTGCGTCTCACTCCATCGGGACGGGGCCATTGCGGCCGATGATGCCCCGTCGTGCGGCTGACGGCACGTCTTTCTTTTGGGTGACGGAACGAGACGGTCGTGGACCGATTGCCGTGCTTTGGTCATTTATCACTACAATAGATAGTGAAAATAAAATCAACTATACAACGGACGATTCGTGAATTACGCTGCGCATAATAACGTTTTTTAATGGTGAATTGAGGCATGACCCAGTCGTCCCTTGAGAGTGCGCGCGAACCATCGCTCGAGGCGCGTTACGCTCCGCTTTTTGCCGAGATCGCGGCGGGGGCGGTGGAGCGGGAGCAGCACCGTGAACTGGCGCGCGCGCCCGTGCGTGCCCTGCTGGATGCCGGTTTCGGGCGGTTGCGCGTTCCGAAGGAGGCCGGGGGGCTGGGGGCCTCGCTGCGTGAGACGTTTGCGCTCCTGCGCGGGCTGGCGGCGGCGGATTCCAACATTCCGCAGATCGTGCGGGCGCATTTTGCCTTTATCGAGGGGCGGCGTCAGAAGGCATCGGACTCACGTTCCTGGTTCGACGTGATCAATGACGGTGCGCTGTTCGGCGCGGCGATGGCCGAGCGGAACGATGAGACGGTCATCAAGACCACCCTGCATGAGACGCCCCAGGGCTGGGTGCTGAACGGCACCAAATATTACTCCACCGGCACGCTCTACGCCGACTGGATCGTGGTGTGGGCAGCCAATGAGACCGCGCGTGTCCATGCGGCCGTGCGGGCCGACAGCCCCGGCGTGACCCGGATCGACGATTGGGACGGGTTCGGGCAGCGCCTGACGGGCAGCGGGACGACGATCTTCGACCATGTTGCCGTTCCCGCCGCCCAGATCCTGGACCAGACCCCGCTGACGGAATTGCCCGCCCCGGATTATCTGGGGGCTTATTATCAGCAGTTTCATAACACGGCGCTGGCCGGCATTGCGCAGGCGGTGCTGCGTGACGCGCTGGAATTCGTGCGGCCCCGGACGCGCCTGTTCGGCGTGCCGGGCAAGGTGATCCAGAAGGATGATCCGGTGGTCCAGGGCGTGGTCGGGCGGCTGTCGGCGCTGGCGTTCTCGACCGCTGCCCTGGTCGATACGGTATCCGACGCGCTGGCGGTGGCCGAGCCGTTCTGGGAGAAGGGCGAGACGGGCCATCCGGCGATCGAGACCGCGCAGGAAATCGCGTTCAAGGCGCAGCAGATCATCGTCGGGCAGACGCTCGAGGCGGCGACGCTGCTGTTCGAGGTCGGAGGGGCGTCCGCCACCAGCGAGACGCGGCGTTATGACCGGCACTGGCGCAATGCCCGTGTCCTGGCCTCTCACAATCCGGCGGCGCAGCGCCAGAGGGAGTTGGGCGACCTTGCGCTGAATGGGACGCGGCTGTGGACGCCTTATCTCGAAGGGCTGAAGCGCCAGAATGCGGCGGCCGGCGGGGTGCCGGCATGACGCGGGTAGCCTCATGATTTCGATTCCGACGTCCCGCGTCGTCTCCAGGGGTGAGAGTGCGGAACAGGTGGGTGGCGCGAACCAGGATGCGATCCTGGCGCGGGCGGCATCGCTGCGCGGCCTCTTGGCGGACCGGGCGGCCGGGCATGATCGGGATGCGGGCTTTCCGTTCGACGATATCGCCGATTTCATTGCTTCCGGCCTGATGGCGCTGCCCAGCTGGGGGGAAGCGGGCGGGTTGGGCGGATCGCTGGCGACGGCGCAGGCGGTGATCGGCAGCTTGGCGCAGGGGGACCCCTCCACCGCGCTGGTGATCGTCAATCATTACATGGTTCATGCGACGATTGCGGCGCGGGCGGGGTGGCCGGAGGCGCTGGCGGCCCGGCTTGAGGACGAGAATGTCCGGCGGCCGGGGCTGATCAATGCCGCGCTGGCGGAGCCCGATCTGGGCTCGGCCTCCTATGGTGGCCTGCCCGAGACGGTGGCCACCGCCATGCCGGACGGATGGCGGATCACGGGGCGCAAGGCCTATGTGACGGGCATCCCGGCACTGGCATGGTTGCTGGTGCGGGCCCGGACCGACGAGCCCGCGCCGCGCGTCGGGCTGTTCCTGGTGCCGGCGCGGGCGGACGGGGTGATCGTGCATCGGAACTGGGACCATGTGGGCATGCGGGCGACGCATAGTCACGAGGTCGAATTCCGTGATGTTGCCGTCCCTGCCGGAGATGTCACGGATCTGGTCGAAAGCGACGCGAGGCATCCGGTGCTCGGCGGCATGATGCGGTGGAATACCGGCCTGCTGGGGGCGCTGTATGACGGGATCGTGCGCGCCGGCCTGGACTGGACGGTGGGCTTTCTGCGCGGGCGCGTGCCGTCGAATCTGGGCCAGCCGCTGGCGACGCTGCCCTCGGTCCAGGATGCGGTTGGCAGGGTGGTGCTGGCGCTGGACGAGAACCGGATGCTTCTCGACCTGTATGCGGGAGACGTCGCCGCCGGCAGGGCCGAGGCGGCCGATCGTGGCGCGGCCGTCATCAAGGCACGGGTGATCGACGGGGCGGCGGATCTGACGCTGCATCTGCTGTCGCTGGCGGGGAATGCGGGGCTGAACGCGCGCAATCCGCTGGAGCGATGTCATCGGGACGCGTTGTGCGGGCGGATTCACGCGCCGCATGGAGAACTGGTTCGCCGCAAGGCCGGGCAGAGGGTCCTGGCTTCCTGATTTCCCGACTTACGGGACAGAATACGGATAATAAGCATGAGCATTCCCCTAGTTGTCGGTGACGGCGGCGTGGTTCCGCCGCCGGCTGCCCGGCCTGCGGCGCATGTGATCCGCGACGATGAAGAGGCGATCGCGATTGCGCGGGATGTCGCGGCGCGGATCGCGGAAGGGGCCGTGGAGCGTGACCGCCGGGATTTGTTTCCTTCTGCCGAACTGGACCTTTATTCCGCTTCGGGCCTGTGGGGGGTTACCGTGCCGCGCGCCTATGGCGGCGCCGATGTGTCCTATGTGACGGTGGGGCACGTGATCCGGCTGATCTCGGCGGCGGATTCGTCGATCGGCCAGTTGACGCAGAATCATCTGGCCACGGTGGCGGTTATTCGGTCCACCGGGACTGAAGAACAGAAGGCGGATCTGTTCGCTGAAATTCTGGCCGGAAGGCGTTTTGGCAATGCTTTTTCCGAAACCGGCACGCGCACCGTAAGCGATCTGAAGACCCGTTTCGTGCGGGATGGGCGCGATGTGGTCGTCAATGGCGTCAAGCATTATGCCAGCGGCGCGCTTGCGGCCGATCTGGTGCAGATCGTGGCATTGGACGAGGAGGAGCGGAGCTGGCTGGCCATTGCCGATCGTGCGGCGCCGGGGTTGACCGTCATCAACGACTGGGCGTCGTTCGGTCAGCGCGGTACCGGAAGCGGCAAGGTCCTGATCGAGAATGTGCGGGTTCCGGAACGGCGGGTCGTTGCGGCCTGGAAGGCCTATCTTCCTGAAAACCCGACGACGGACAGCGCGATTTCGCAATTCATCCAGTCGGCGATCGATGCCGGGCTGGCGGAAGCCGCGATTGCGGAGACCGAGAATTTTGTCCGCACGCGGACCCGTGCCTGGGTGGACAGTGCCGCCGAGCGGGCGCGTGATGACCCTTACACGATTCATGCGCTCGGGGGGCTGCATGTCCGGCTGAGTGCGGCCCGGGCACTGCTGGACGTGGCAGGCCGGGCGATCGACGTGGCGCTGGATGAGCCCACCCCGGATTCGGTGGCTGCCGCGCAGATCGCGGTCGCGGAATCCAAGATCCTGACGACCGAGATCGCCATCGAGAGTACGAACCGGCTGTTCGAACTGGGGGGTACGGCATCGACCGACCGTTCGCTGGCGCTGGACCGGCTCTGGCGCAATGCGCGGGCCCACACGCTGCATGACCCGGTGCGGTGGAAATACGCGATCGTCGGCGACTACTACTTCAATGGCCGCAGGCCGCCGCTGCATCCTTGGAGCTGAGGCGCGTCATGTCCCATCCATCGGATGACCGTTCGGTCGACGATATCGTCGAGCCGCCGCCCGAAGCGGGTGTGCGCTGGGGGCGGCGGGCCGTCGTGCTGGGTGCGCTGGCCGCCGTGGCGGGCGGCACGGTGCTGGCGGCCCGGCATTCCGGCGCGCGCCCGCTGCCGCGCACGGCGGACGGGCTGCGCATCGTGCGGCTGTCGCTGCCGGTGAATGCGCCCTGCGTCGCGCCGCTGATCCTGGCCGAACAGATCGGGCTGTATCGCGACCGTGGGCTGAAGGTCGAATTCACGAACTGGACCGATACCCCGACCCTGCTGGAGGCGGTGGCGACCGGAAAGGTCGATCTGGGTGCCGGCATGATCATGCAGTTCATCAAGCCGCTGGAACAGGGGTTCAACCTGAAGCTGGTTGCGGGAACGCATGGCGGCTGCATGCGCATGGTCGGCTCGCGCCGCGCCGGGGTGACGGATGATATCGCCAGCGTGCGCGGCAAGACCATCGGCATCGCGGATGCGACCGGCTTTGCCTACAATACGTTCGCCCTGCTGCTGAAGAGCAATGGCGTGGACCCTTTGCGGGATGTGACGTGGCGTGTCTATCCGGCGCCGCTGCTGGAAGCCGCGTTGCTGAAAAATGATATCCAGGCCTACGCCGATTCCGATCCGCTGATGTATCTCGCGCAGCGCCGGTCGGGCGGGGATCTGGTGGAGATCCTGTCCAACCTGTCCGCGCCCTGGCAGGGGCGGGTATGCTGCGTGGTAGCGGCGAGCAATATGCTGTTGCGGCGCGACCGGCCGGCCGTGCTGGCGCTGGCCGATGCCATGGTGCAGGCGTCGGAAATCTGCGCCGCCGATCCGATGCAGGTGGCGCGCGCCTTTGCGCAATATGGTGCGGTCAAGGCGCCGGTCGAGGATATTGCCGCCGTCCTGCGGATGCAGACGCACCATATGCATCCGCTGGGTCATGATCTTGCGGCCGAGGTGGCGTTCTACGCGGCGCAGCTCAAGACCATCGGTGTGATGAGCCCCGATCTCGACCCGCAGCGTTTCGCGCGCGGCATTGTCGATGACGTGACAAAAGGGGAGGCGGCGCATGTCTGACCTGACCGGGCAGGCGGTCGGCAGTGCTGCCCTGCCGGTTTTCGTACGGCCTGTCTTCCGCCCGCGGTGGCCGGGCCTTGTCAGCGGGCTGGCGTGGGTTGTGGCCGGGCTGGCGATGGGTGGTCACTGGAGGCGCGACCCGGCCTTCATTGCGCCTCGGCGGGACATCCTGATTGCCCTTGGGCATGGCGAGGAATTCGCGCGGTGAGCATTGCTTCGCGCGGTGCCCGATGGGCGGACCGATGTCGGCTGTCCTTCAGGGAAGAAGAATAGAGACCAGGACAAAGATGTTACAAATAGGACAGATCATGCCTTATCAGGACAGGACCCGTTACGGTACCATGAGACATGCGGTGACGACATCGCTGGCGACGCTGCTGCTGGGCTCGGTGTCGTTTGAAAGCCTTGACGCGGCCCGTGCCCAGTCGGCGGATGCGACCCGGACGAATGTTCAGACGAACGGCCATCATCGTGGGACGAATGCGACACCGGCGAAGGCCGTGACACAGAAGCCTGTGGCCAAGGCTTCGTCGGGCAAGGCCGGGCCGGCTGTGAAGGCCGCGAATGCCGTGAACGCTGCGGATGACGACATGGGCGGCATGTATATGGGGGGCGCCAGCGCGTCGGACGCGGAGAAGGTGGACGTGACGGCTGCCCGTCTGGCCCCGATCCGGCGGGCAGGCGCACAGCTTCTCTCGATCCCCGGTGGGACCAACATCATCGATTCCGCGATGGTGCTCAAACAGCGCAACGCGACTTCCGCCGATCTGCTGAGCTATCAGCCGGGTGTGTACGCGCAGGCCCCGGCCGGCTCGGACGATCTCCGCCTGTCCATCCGCGGGTCTGGCCTCCAGGTTGGAGCGAACGCGACGCGTGCCGGCGTCATCGTGCTGTTCGACGACTTGCCGGCGACCACGCCCATCGGCTCGTTCAACGAACTCATGGAGCCGCTGGGCATCCAGTATACGGAGGTCCTGCGTGGTGGTAACGGGCTCGACAGCGGCTCGCTCCAGCTCGGCGGCCTGATCAACTTCCATAGTTTCACTGGCTACGACGCGAAGACCTATCAGGCACGCGTCGAAGCGGGCAGCTTCGGCTATGTGAAGGAGCAGCTTTCCTCCGGCAAGGTCATCGGCAAATCGGATTACTATATCAGTGTCACGAACTCATATCGTGCCGGCTACCAGGACCAGACGAAGGCGACTTCGTTCGGCATCAATTTCAACTACGGCTACCGCTTTAATGATTCGGTCGATACGCGCTTCTTCTTCCGCTACCGCCAGACCTATGAGGGCAATCCCTATTATCTGACGCGCGCGCAGGTCAGGGAGAATCCGAAACAGGCCCAATATCCCTATAGCACCTGGGGAACCTATACGATCGAGCCTGGAACAAAGTATTTCGGCAATCGGACGACTGTCCGCATCGACGATGCCTCCCGCGTCGTCATCGGGGCGACCTATATCGACGCGCCAATGGATCACCAGCTCGGCAATACCGCGTCAATCTACAACAACTTTTATCTGAGCGGCGTCATAAACTATAATCGAAACGACACGATACTTGGTCATAAATCCGAGACGACCGCCGGTGTTTACGCGACAGGTGACCTGCCGGGAAGCAACTTCATGAACCTGGTTCGCCGGCAGGCCGCCTATCCCACCGTGCCGGTGGGCACGCTCCTCACCAAGCAGAAGCTGGGTGGCAGCAGCACGGTATTCCATGTCAGCAATAATACCGAAATCTTCAGGAACTTCTGGCTGACGGCCGGTGGCGGACTGAGCTACGATCCACGTTCCGGGTCGGTGGTCTATCCGGTTCAGAATCATTTCAGCACGGCGCCGCTGAATTTTGCGCCGCGTGGCGGATTCCGTTACCAGCTTACGCCGGATATCCGTATCTATGGCAATGTGAGCCGCAGCGTTCAGTCCGCGCAGGACTGGCAGTTCCTTTCGGGCACGCATTACACCTCCGGTCTCGCGCAGGGGCAGACCGAAGGCTGGCAGAAGCTGGAGCCGCAGACCGCGACGACCTTCGAGGTCGGCTCGGACGGGACATACAGGGGCCAGCACTGGAGTGTCTCCTACTACCATTCGGCCGTGCATAACGAGCTTCTCTCGGCGGTCACGGCGGTCTCGCAGCTCTATAACAGTGCGGTCTTCACCAACGCCTCGCGCACGACTCATCAGGGTGTCGAAGCTGGAATAAATGGCACGTTGTTCAAATGGAACGGGAACGCCATTACCTACATGCAATCCTACACATGGTCGGATTTCCATTACAATCATGATCCGGTCTTCGGTCATAATCGTCTTCCCGGTGTGCCGGAGCATTATTATCAGGGTGAACTGCACGCGGACTTCAAGAACGGTTTCTATACCACGTTCGATGTCGAGGCAGCGTCTTCAATCGTCGCATCCTACGACAATGGAGCGAGAACGGCGCCGTATCATATCTATAGCTATACACTCGGTTATCTCTGGCCGCAGAAGAGCCGTCGCGTTTATCTTCAGTTCTATAACCTTGCCAACAAGCATTACGCGATGGGTGTGGTTCCCGTTTACACGTCGACGAAGGGGGATGCAGCTGCCGAGTTGGTCGGAGACGGTTTCGGCGTCTTTGCCGGTGTTGATGTCAGTTTCAACTGAACCCGGTTCGAGAGGCGGCCCCGGAAAATGGCACAGGCTGACAAGCTGTCCCCGACCTGATTAAGGACAGAAATTAGCCGAACCGCGTGGAATCCATGTCACTCGGCGGCGGTGCGCACCGACGTGGCCGCCCCCTGGGCGGCGACGTTGGCGAGGATCAGGGCCGAGGCTGGGTTCATGCTGTCGATCATGGAAGTGGGGATCAGGATCGTGGCCCCGCGCTCCTTGGTCGTTTCGTAGATGATGTTCATGGCCCGCAATTGAAGGGCGGCCGGGTGGCCGGCATAGGCCTCGGCGGCATCCACGAAGCGGCTCGCCACCTCGGCCTCTGCCGAGCCCAGGATGATCCGGGCCTGTTTTTCACGCTCGGCCTGGGCCTGGCGCGACATCGCGTCCTGCAATGCCACGGGAATGGCGACGTCGCGGATTTCGACTGACATCACGTCGATGCCCCAGGCTGCGGTCTTGGCGCCGATTTCCGCGCGCAACTGCTCATTGGAAGAGCGGCGGTCGGAGAGCAGCGCGGCCAGCATGGACGCGCCGATCATTTCGCGCAGCGAGGTCTGGGCGACCCGGTCGATGGCCTCGCGGTAGTTCGTGATCCGCAAGGCGGCGGCCTCGGCGTCGCGGACGTGCCAGAAGATCACGGCATCGACATTCACCGGCACCGTGTCGCGGGTCAGCGCCTGTTCGGCATTGAACGCGGTGGTCTGAATCCTCTCGTCGATCACCGCCACGATCCGGTCGATGACGGGGATGATCATGAACAGGCCCGGTCCGCGCACGCCTTGCAGGCGGCCCATCCGCAGCACCACGAATTTCTGCCAGACATTGGCCATCCGCAGCGACAGGAACGTCAATGCCGACAGGACGACGAATGGAAGGGCGATGATCGGGTGATAGAGGCCCTGTTCGCGCGCGAGCAGGGCGCCGGCCAGCAGCAGCGCCGCCGACAGGACAAGCGTGATGGCATTCATGATCCATCCCCCCGGGACATATATCCTCGGCCAGGCCGCCAGACGGCCGGCACGTGACGTTGGCATGTGCCCCTGCAGGTTCAAGGGGCTCCGGTTGAGGAGATTCTGGCCGGCCCGGTCTTCTCAGTGGCAGCCGCCGCCGTCGCCGCATTTGGTGCAGGCGCCGCAGCCGGAAGGGGGCTTGTCGCCCTGCAGGGCCCGTTGCGCGGCCCGGTCGCGCAGCGCGCGCGGGGCGTGGACCGCGCGCAGCATGTCCGCGCTGCCGCGCCAGAACATGCCCTGGCTGGCGGGCACCAGCCGGCGCACCCAGTAGAGCGCGGAGGCCGTGACGATGGTGACGATCACGATGGTTTCGATCATGGACTGCCCCCCCAACCCAGAAGAAGCGATGCGTGCCAGACGATGAAGGCGGCGCCGTAGGCCATGGCGAACAGATAGCCTGCCGTTATGCCTACCATACGCCAGGACCCGGTTTCACGCCGGATTACGGCGAGGGTTGAAAAACATTGTGGCGCGAAGATATACCATGTCAGCAGCGACAGGGCCGTGCCCAGGCTCCAATGTGCCGACAGCAGCGGCTGGAGCTGGCGGGCGGCGTCGCCATCCGTGGCGCCCAGGGAATAGACGGTGGCCAGGGCGCTGACCGCGACCTCGCGCGCTGCCAGGCCCGGGATCAGGCTGACGCAGATCTGCCAGTTGAAGCCGATCGGCGCCATGACATGGAGCATCCAGTGGCCGATCCGGCCGGCCAGGCTCCATTCGATCGCGGGGCCGACGGCGCCGGCCGGCGGGGCGGGAAAGCTGGCGAGCGCCCAGAGCAGGACGCTGACCGTGACGATGATCGACCCTACCCGTGAGAGGAAGATCACCGCGCGCTGCTTCAGCCCGAGGGCGAGGTCGCGCGGGTTGGGCAGCCGGTAGGCCGGCAGTTCCAGCAGCAGGGGATGTTCCTCCTGCCGGTCGCGGTTCTTCAGCACCCGGGCCACGACCAGCGCGCTGAGGATGCCGGCCAGGTAGAGCGCGAACAGCACCAGCCCGTGCAGGTTGAACAGGCCGCCGATCCGCCGTTCGGGCACGAAGGCCGCGATCAGCAGCGTATAGACCGGCAGCCGGGCGGAGCAGGTCATCAGCGGGGCGATCAGGATCGTGATCATCCGGTCGCGGGGGTTCTGGATCGTGCGCGTGGCCATGATGCCGGGCACCGCGCAGGCGAAGCTGGAGAGCAGGGGGATGAACGACCGGCCGCTGAGCCCTGCCGTGGCCATGATGCGGTCCAGCAGGAAGGCGGCGCGGGGCAGGTAGCCGGATTCCTCGAGTGCCAGGATCCACAGGAAGAGGATGAGGATCTGCGGCAGGAACACCACCACGCTGCCCGCGCCGGCGATGACGCCGTCGACGATAAGGCTGCGCAGCGGGCCGTCGGGCAGCACGGTGCCGACGGCCTGGCCGAGGGCTGCGGTGCCGGCATCCAGCAGGTCCATCACCGGCTGGGCCCAGGAGAAGACGGCCTGGAACATGACGAACATCAGGGCGAACAGGATCACCATGCCCCAGACGGGGTGCAGGAACCAGCGGTCCAGCCGCTCTTCCAGCGCCATGCCCAGCCGTGACGGGCGGGCGACGCAGTCGGCCAGCATGCGGCGGGCCTCGGCATGGAAATCGCTGCCCGGGGGCAGGGCGGGCGGCGGAGGCGGGGGGGGCAGGTCGAGCGCGCGCAGGACCTCCTGCCCGCCATTGCGGCGGATGCCGACGGCGGTGACCACGGGGGCGCCGAATTCGGCGGCCAGGCGCGGCACGTCGATGGCGATGCCCTGCCGCCTTGCCGCGTCGATCATGTTCAGCACGAGGATCATCGGCCGGCCCATCTGCCGGACCTCGAGCGCGAAGCGCAGGTGCAGGCGCAGATTGGTGGCGTCCAGCACGCAGACCAGCAGTTCCGGCGCGGGTTCGCCGCGATAGGTGCCGGCGCAGACGTCGCGCGTCACGGCCTCGTCGGGGCTGGTGGCGACCAGGCTGTAGGCGCCCGGCAGGTCGAGCAGGCGCACCGCCAGCCCGCCCGGGGTGGTCAGCCGTCCGACCTTGCGTTCGACCGTGACGCCGGCATAGTTCGCCACCTTCTGCCGGCTGCCGGTCAGGAGGTTGAACAGGGCCGTCTTGCCGCAGTTCGGATTGCCGACCAGGGCGGCGTTGAGGACGCTCATGTCAGAGGAGGCTCATGTCGGGGGCCCGGGGGATCAGGCCGCGTCGCGCAGCAGCACGCGCGACGCTTCCGCACGGCGGAGGGCGAAGCGGGTAAAGCCGATGCCGACCGCGATCGGGTCGGCGCCGATCGGCCCCACGGCCACGATCCGGATCGGCTCGCCCGGCACGAAACCCAGGGCGCGCAGCCGTTCGGCGACCGGGTCGCCGGCCGTGTGGTCTTCCACATGGTCGATGATGGCGCTGCCCCCCAGTTTCAGTTCGTTCAGTCGCATCCCGGGTCCGTTTCGGCACGTGAGGTTCAGTTGAGAATAATACTTAATATTTAAGTGTGCCGATGTCCATTGTGCCGGGCGCATTCCACCCGCTCGGGGCGGGATGGGGGACCATGCGGGGATCGTAAGATCTGAAAAGCAGCCGGGCGGGGGAGACGGGCCTTACGGCCGCCGCCAGCAGGGCTTCTGAAACAGCGTGTCGCCTCGCAGAGGCTGGTCGGAAATGTGGGCTGGTGAGCGAGAGTGCCGCGCAGCGGCACGGCCGTCGTGTGTTTCCGAGCATCGCAGCGGAGCGGCCTTGATGGCCGTGAGCAGCGAAGCGCAGGAAACGCGCGCCGGATCGCCACCAGCGCGCATTGCCGGCCAGCCTCTCAGCCGGGGGGACGCAGGTGGAGCGTGATCCGCATGGCTTCCGCCGACAGGCGGGCGCCGCTGGCGGTGGCGGCTGTCAGGTCGATATCCACCTGGTGGTTGTTTTCCATCAGTTTGCTGCCCAGGCCTCGCCCCATCGTCGCTTCGGCCTGCACGGCCCAGTAGGTGCCGTCGAAATCCTGCAGGCGGGCGAGGTTGCGCACGGTGCCGTGGCCCTTGATGTAGGAATATCCGAGGCTGCCCAGCCCACCGCCGGAAATTGTGAAGTCGTAGGACCGGCCGCCATAGACCAGTTGGCCGGTGCCCCAGGTGTAGCCGGCGCCGACTCCGATCTCCTTCATCATGAAGGTGACCTGTCCGGTCGTCATGGCTGCCGGGTCGGGCGTCGCGCAAACCGCCGTGTGCAGGCCCAGGGCGTAGAGAGTCAGTCCGGCGGACAGGAATTTCTTCACGCTGCATCCTCCTCGACAGGGTGCGTGCCGGTGGCGGCTCCTCACTCAAGACTGATCTCACGGATTTTACAATGTGCGTGATGCCCGATCGGATTCGCGCGATGCGGCAGGGACGGAAAACCCGGCGGGGGCAGCGGGTTGTGCGTCTGGTCACATTGCCTCGGCCACATCATATAGCATGTTGCATATTCCTCTCGTCCGGTCCTAGGCTGGGCCATAGGCGGTCCGTAATCCCGTTTCCGGCGGAGGGCGTTCCAATCGATGTCTGATCGTTTCCCTGGTGTGGATGCATCCATCGGCGTGAAGGGTGGTGGCGGCAGGATGCGCGCGGCATCGCCCTCGCGCCCCGACGATATCAGCGCTTCGATACGGGTTCCGCCGGGGGCGGTCGGCTGGCGGCGGCTGCTGGCGTTTCTGGGGCCGGGCTACATGGTGTCGGTCGGCTATATGGACCCGGGCAACTGGGCGACCGACCTGGCCGGTGGTTCGGCGTTCGGCTACACGCTGCTCTCGGTCATCATGCTGTCCAACCTGATGGCGATCCTGCTGCAGGCCCTGTCGGCGCGGCTGGGCATTGCCACCGGGCGCGACCTGGCACAGGCCTGCCGCGACCGTTTCGCGCCATCGGTGGCCGTGATGCTGTGGGTGGCGTGCGAGGCGGCGATCATCGCCTGCGACCTGGCCGAGGTCATCGGCACCGCGATCGCGCTGCAATTGCTGTTCGGCATTCCGCTTCTGCTGGGCGCGGTGGTGACCGCGCTGGATGCCACCGTGGTGCTGATGCTGATGAACCGGGGGTTTCGTGCGCTGGAAGCCTTCGTGATCGGGCTGCTGAGCGTGATTGCGGTGTGTTTCGCGATCCAGATCGTGGCTGCGGCCCCGCCCGTGGCGGCGGTGCTGCGGGGGCTGGTGCCCCGGCCGGAGATCCTGACCGACCCGGGGATGCTGTACGTTGCCATCGGCATCATCGGGGCGACGGTGATGCCGCATAATCTGTACCTGCATTCCTCGATCGTGCAGAGCCGGGCCTATGAGCGGTCGGAGGCCGGGCGGCGCGATGCGATCCGCTGGGCGACCTGGGACAGTACGCTGGCGCTGATGATGGCGTTCTTCGTCAATGCCGCGATCCTGATCGTTGCCGCCGTCGCCTTTCATGAGAGCGGGCATCGCGACGTGGCCGATATCGGGCAGGCCTGGCGCCTGATCTCGCCCCTGCTGGGGCTGGGGGCTGCCGCCACGCTGTTCGCCGTGGCGTTGCTGGCAGCGGGGATGAATTCGACCGTGACCGGGACCCTGGCGGGGCAGATCGTGATGGAAGGGTTCCTGGACCTGCGCCTGCCGCCCTGGGCGCGGCGGCTGGTCACGCGGGGGATCGCCATCGTTCCGGTGGTGGTGGTGACGGCCCTGTACGGTAATGCGGGCGTCGACCGGCTGCTGGTGTTCAGCCAGGTGGTGCTGTCGCTGCAATTGCCGTTTGCCGTCGTTCCGCTGGTCTGGTTCGTGTCCGACCGGCGGATGATGGGGCCCTTTGCCATCTCCCGCCCGGTTGCCGTCCTGTCCTGGGGGGTGGCGCTGATTATTCTGGGGCTGAACGGCAAGCTGCTGTGGGATGTGCTGACCGGCTGACGGCCGGCAGGGGGAACAGGCCGGCGCCCCCCTGCGGCGGCGGGGAGGCGAGCAGGTCCGGCGCCCTGCCGCGCGCCAGCGCCCATAACAGGCGCAACGGACCGCCATGAGCGATGATTCCGGCCGGCTGCCCCTCGTGCAGCAGGTCGGCCCAGAAGGACAGGGCGCGCCGGCGCAGGGCCGCGCCGCTCTCGCCGCCGGGGGGGGCGAACCCTTCCGGGTCTGCCGCCCAGCGATCCAGCGCCGCGCGGTCGATATCCGCCCACGGCTGGCCCTCCCACGTGCCGAAATCCAGTTCTGCCAGGCGTGGGTCGATCCGCAACGGCAGGCCGGTCGTGGTGGCCAGCCGCCCGGCGACCATCTGGCAGCGGGCGGCCGGCGCGCTGTGGATCACGCGGAGTGCCGCGCCGCGCGCCAGCACCGCCAGCCCGTCGGCATGGCGTTCCCAGCCGGGGCGTAAGGCGACGTCCAGCCGGCCGTAACAGGTGCCTGGCGCAATCGCCACGGGCGGGTGGCGGGCCAGGAGCAGCCAGTGGGTATCGGTCGGAGCGGCGGGGGGAGCGGTCATGACCCGATCAATCGGGATCGGGCGCAGGCGATCAAGGGAAAAGAAACAATTGCGCGGGACGAGGGAGTTTCGCCGCCATTTCATGTCGTGGTGCCTGGGACGAAGTGTGGCGGTTCTATTGAAGCTGGCCATGCGTTTTTCTTGACAGGCGGGGCTCAGATTCTATGAAGGGCGCGATGGTTCCTCTCAACGAGGATTAAAAGGGAACACAGTGCGGGCCAGAAGGCCCAAGCCTGTGGCTGTCCCCGCAACTGTAGGCGGCATGTTCACGCATCGCCGGGCGTCATGGCCCGGGGCCACTGGGGTTTCGTTCAACCCGGGAAGGCCATGCGGAACGACAACCGCGAGCCAGGAGACCTGCCGTCAGCACTGGTTGCGACCGGGAACCGTCAGGCGGGGTGATCTGGCGGACGGGACAGGGACGTCATCACGGCATCGGATGGCGGATCGTGGCCCGTGGTCTCGTGGCAGCCGCGCATGGTCACGAGAACGGTCCTGATGCACGATTTTCGCTCGATTCTTTTTTTCTCCACGCTGTTTACCGCCGTCGGCCTGTCCGGTGCGCTGGCGCAGGAGGTGCCGTCCGCGCCCGTGCCGGCGAAGGTTCCTCCCGTCCGTCCGGCTACCGCGACGACGCGCCCGGTCGCGGCTGTCGGCAACCATGTCGCGCTGAAGCAGCGGGATGGAGGGGAGACCATTACGGTCAGTGCCGCCCGCCGCCCGGTCAGCGTTGATGACATCGGCTCCAGCGTGACGATCGTGACCGAACAGCAGATCCAGACCCAGCAGCGCCGTGGCCTGGCGGATATCCTGGAGCGGCAGCCTGGGCTGAATGTCGTGCAGACGGGCGGGTTCGGCGGCACGACCTCGATTTTCATGCGCGGGAACAATTCGAACGAGGTCAAGGTCCGGCTGGACGGCATGGACATCAATGATGGCAGTTCGACCAGCGGTGCGTTCGATGCTGGACAGTTCGTGACCGATGGCATGGGGCGGATCGAAATCCTGCGCGGGCCGCAGAGCGGCCTGTATGGTGCCGATGCCATGGCGGGCGTCATCGACATCACCACCGCGCAGGGGCAGGGGCGCTTTGCGCCGTTCGTCCGGCTCGAGGGTGGGGAGTATGGCACGTTCAACCAGGTGCTGGGTGCGCGTGGCAGCAAGGGGCGGTTTCATTACAATGTCGCGCTGTCCCATTACCGCATGGATGGGTTCAACAATATCCCATCCTATATCGAGCGGTATTACGGTGCCGACCGCCAGCAACGGAGCGAAGGGAACCGCAACGACAATCGGAGCGCGAATATCCGGTTGGGATATGATGTGACCCGGACGTTCGACCTGGGCCTGACGGCGCGCCTGATCCAGTCGAATTATCATTCCTATTCGGTGTACGACCTGCAGAGCGAGAACCTGTATGGGGCGTCCGGGGTGCGTGAGCAGAACAACAAGAATGAGGCGATCGTGCGCGGCACGGCGCATCTTGTGTCGTTCAACGGGCTGTTCGACCAGGTGATCGGGCTGGGATACATGACCAACCGCAATCGCTGGACGGAGACCGGCACGAGCTATGGCAGCCCGCTCAATCCGGACCCCAGCTATTATCGTTCCGACCGGCTGAAGATCGACTGGCATGGGACCTTCGACCTGAAGCAGTATGGGCAGTTCCTGATCGGTGCCGAACATTTCCACGATAATTTCAACACCAGCCATACCGCGTCCAGCATGTGGGACAGCGGGTATAACAATTCGGCCGGCATGGATACGACGGCGGGATATGGGCAGTATCAGGGGAATTGGAACCGCATCCTCTATGGTGCGGCCAATATCCGCTATGATGCCAACTCGCGCTACGGCAACCATGTGACCTGGCGGGTGGCGCCTGCCATCCATGTGCCGGGGACCGGGACCATCATCAAGGCGAGCGCCGGCTCCGGCTTCCATGGGCCTTCGCTGTATCAGCTCTTCGCCAATCAGGTCGGCGTGGGGTATTCGGAAAAAGGCAATCCGAACCTGAAGGCGGAACAGTTGATCGGCTATGATGCCGGTGTCGAACAGAAGCTGCTGCATGAGCGCCTGAAATTCGGCGCCACCTGGTATGACAACCGGGTGAGGAACCTGATCCAGTCGTCCCTGTCGATCGACTCTTCGTATAACTACAATTATTCATACGAGAATGTGGCGAAGGCGCGCATGTATGGCGTGGAGGCCTTTCTGAACTGGAAGGCCCGCAGCGACCTGGAATTCAACCTGAGCTACACCTGGACCCATGCGCGGGACGAGACGCTGCATACGGAATTGCAGCAGCGCCCGCAGCATAAGTTCAATTTCAATACGACATGGACGCCGATCCGGGATCTGACCTTCTCGGGCAACATCCTCTATACCAGCGGCTGGCGTGACCTGCCGGTGATCGGCAGCGAGACATGCAGCATCTGCGCCAAGGGGCATGGCTATGTCACGATCGACATCGCGGCCAATTACAAGATCAACCGGTTTGTTTCGGTCTACGCCCATGCGGATAATTTGCTGAACAGGCAATATGAGGAGCCGATCGGCTATCTGCAGCCCGGGCGTGGCGGGTATGGCGGCTTTACGCTGTCCTACTGACGGGATGCGGACCTGGGCTCGATGCTCCGCGATCATGCTGCTGGCGGTGGTGCTGGCGGGAGGAGCGCGGGCCGAGCCCCGGCATCGGATTGTTTCGCTGAATCTGTGTACCGACCAGTTGCTGCTGCAACTGGTGCCGGCCCGTGACATTGCGGGCCTGTCGCCGCTGGCGCGGGATTGCGCCTATTCCGTGATGTGCGGCGAGGCGCGGTCGGTCCCTGTTGTGCGCCCCACGGCCGAGGCCGTGGTGGCGGCGCGTCCCGATCTGGTACTGGGTGGGCGCTATGCGGGTGTTACCGCCTTGCTGGCGGCGCGGCAGGCGGGAATGCCGGTCGAACTGTTCGACCCTGTCGAGCGGCTGGTTGATATTCCGGGCCAGATCGTGGCCGTGGCAAATGCGGCGGGCGTGCCTGCGCGGGGGCGGGAACTGGCCGACGCGTTCAACTCTCGTCTCGCGGCTTATTCTGTTTCGGCGGGTGGTGGGGCTGTTCCCTCGGCGGTGATCTATGCCGCCAATGGTTTCGTGACCCGCGCGGGGTCGCTGGCGGACGATATGCTGGTGCGTGCCGGTTTTCGCAATGCGGCGAACGGGCTGGATGGGCGGCATGCGCTCGCTGTGCCGTTGGAGAGCCTGCTGACCCGGCCGCCTGACCTGCTGATTGTGGCACGATCCGATGTCGGCACGTCGATGGCGCAGGCGATGCTGGACCATCCGGCCTTGCGCGATGCCTTTCCCGCCTCGCATCGTCTGTCCTTGCCCGACCGGATGTGGCTATGCGGCCTGCCGCAGACGCTCGATACGCTGGACAGGCTGATTGCGGCCCGCAAGGCGCTGGAGATGTCCCGATGATCGACCGCCGCGACTATCCGCTGATCGCTGCCCTGGCGTTGGGTGTGCTGGTGATGCTGGTGCTGTCGCTGGCGTGGGGGGACAGCGCCGTTTCGTTGCCGTCGGCCCTGCGCGACCTGATGGCTGGCCGGCATAGTGTGGGGGCGATCATCGTTGGCCAGTTGCGCCTGCCTCGGGCGATTCTCGGGGTTTCGATCGGGGCGGCGTTGGGGCTGTGTGGGGCGGTGATGCAGGGTTATCTGCGCAATCCGCTGGCCGATCCCGGTCTGCTGGGCGTGTCGGGCGGCGCGGCGCTGGGGGCGGTGCTGGTCTTCTATACCGGGTTGGCCGGTGTGTCCGCGCTGTTGCTGCCGGCGGGCGGGCTGGCGGGGGCGCTGCTGGCGGTGCTGCTGCTGCTGGGGCTGGTGGGACAGGGCGGGACGCTGGTGCTGCTGCTGGCGGGGGCAGCGCTGAGCAGTTTTGCCGCCGCGCTGACGGCCATGGCGATGAATCTGATGCCCAGCCCCTATGCGGCCTATGAGGTCATGCGCTGGGTGATGGGGTCGTTGACCGACCGGACCCTGACCGATGTGTCGATCAGCCTGCCCGGCACCGTCGCGGGCTGCCTGCTGATGCTGACGACCGCGCGGGCGCTGGACGCGCTGGCGCTGGGGGATGAGGTGGCCGAGAGCATGGGCTTTCGCCTGCGCGGCCTGTCCGGTGTTCAGACGCGGGTGGTGGTGGGGGCGGCCGTCGCCGTCGGGTCCTGCGTCGCGGTCAGCGGGGCCATCGGGTTTGTGGGACTGGTGGTGCCGCATCTGCTGCGTCCGCTGACGGGGCACCAGCCGTCGCGCCTGTTGCTGCCCTCGGCATTGGGGGGCGCGCTGCTATTGTTGGTGGCCGATGCGGCGGTGCGGCTGCTGTCCGGTGCCACCGAGATCCAGATCGGCGTGCTGACGGCGCTGATCGGGGCGCCTGTCTTCTTTCATCGGGTGATCGCCATGCGGCGGAGCCAGGCATGACCGGCCTGGTCGCGCGTGGGGTGACGCTGTCGCTGGGGGGACGGAGGGTGCTGCATGAGGCGTGTGTTGCGGTGGCCCCCGGTGAGGTTGTGGGGGTGATCGGCCCCAATGGCGCGGGCAAGAGCACGCTGCTGCGGGTGCTGTCCGGCATCCAGTCTGCCGATGCGGGAGAGGTGATGCTGGAAGGCCGCGGGCTGGCGGGGATGACGCCGGGCGAGCGGGCTCGGCGCCTGTCCTTTCTGCCGCAGGAGGGGGAGCCGCCGCCGCCGATGCGGGTCGAGGATCTGGTGGCACTTGGGCGTCTGCCGCATCGTGCGGCGCGGGACGGGGCGCATGATCGGGCGGCGGTGGAATGCGCGCTGGCGGAAACCGGGCTGCTGGATCTGCGCGACCGGCCGGCCAGCCAGTTGTCGGGTGGTGAGCGTGCCCGCCTGCGGCTGGCGCGGGCGCTGGCGGTCGAGGCGCCCTATCTGCTGGCGGATGAGCCGGTGGCGGCGCTGGACCCCGCGCATGCGTTGGCGGTGATGGCGTCGTTCGGTCGGCTGGCGCGCGCGGGCATGGGGGTGGCGGTGGTGCTGCACGACCTGACGCTGGCCGGGCGGTTCTGTCATCGGCTGGTGCTGATGCGGGACGGGCGGATCGTGGCGCAGGGGCGTCCGGCGGAGATCCTGACCGACAGGGCCATGCGCGCGGTCTATCGTGTGACTGTCCGCCGGGTGGGTGATGCGGTCGTGCCCTGGAGCCTGACCGATGGGCGGGCCGACGACGAACGAACGGGTTCGTGAAAAATACGCGAAAAACACGGGGGATTTGAACGGCTGACGTCAGTCACCGCGACGTGATGGGATCGTTTTTTGCTTCGGATGCGTTCGAGGCAGGAACGATGCCCGGGTGGATCGGGCCGCCCCGGTCTGCAAGGTGGAACATGGCTGATGGCGGCGGTATTCAGTCCACGCGCCAACGTCATCGTCGCGGTGGCGATGCTGGGGGCCGTGGGTGCCGTCGTGGGGCTGTGCCTGTGGTGGTTTGCATGGCCGCGGTCGGATTATGTCCGGCATGTCGGGTGGGCGATCCAGCAGCCGGTTCCTTTCAGCCACCAGCATCATGTTGCGGGACTGGGGATCGATTGCCGGTTCTGCCACAGCAGCGTGGAGCGTAGCGCGCAGGCCAGCCTGCCGCCGACTTTCACCTGCATGACGTGCCATTCGCAGATCTGGACGAATGCCGCCCTGCTGGCGCCGGTTCGCGAGAGCCTGACGGAAGACCGGCCGATTGTCTGGGCGCGGGTGACGGATGTGCCGGATTACGTTTATTTCAACCATAGCATCCATGTTTCCAAAGGGGTTGGGTGCGAGAGCTGTCACGGCGACGTGGCGCGCATGCCTCTGACGTTTAAAGCCAGGACGCTGACGATGCAGTTCTGTCTGGACTGCCATCGCAATCCGGGGCCGAACCTGCGTCCGCTTGCGCATGTCTATGACATGGACTGGCATCCGGACCATGCGACGCCGCCTCCGGCGGATCTGATGCGTGCCTATCATATCGGCGGGCGCAACCTGACGGAGTGCTCACTATGCCATCGCTAGAGGGGCTGCCGGGCGACGAAGAGGACTGGATCAGGCGCTTTCCGCAACTGGAGCAGGCGCTGGCGCATCCGCTGGACCGGCGGCGGACGCTGAAGCTGCTGGCCCTGGCATTGGCCGGCGGCGGGCTGGCGGGATGTGATCCCGGGACGCCGGATCGCGGCTTCGTCTCGGCGGTGCGGGCGGCGCCGGGGGTGGTACCGGGTGTGCCCAACATCTATGCCAGTGCCCATGTGCGCGATGGTTATGCCAACGGCATTCTCGTCACCCATCAGATGGGGCGGCCGATCAAGGTGGAGGGTAATCCCGGGCATCCGTCCAGCCTGGGGGCCACCGATCTGTTCGCGCAGGCCGCGATTCAGGATTTCTATGACCCCGACCGGGCCAGCGGGCCGTTGCATGATGGGATGCCTGCCGCGTGGCAGGAGGTGACGACCGCGCTTCAGGCTCTGCGCGCGGGGCCGGATGGTGCGGGCGCCTCGGGTGGGGCGGGTTTGCGCATCCTGACCGGGACGGTGACCTCGCCTACGCTGGGGGCGGCGATCGATGCGCTGCTGGCGGCCCATCCCGGTGCCATCTGGCATCGTTGGGACGCGATCGGGCGGGAGGCGGTGCGGCAGGGCGCGGCCAGGGCTTATGGGCGCCCGGCGATGGTGATTCCGGATCTGCGGCAGGTCAATGTCGCGCTGGCGGTGGATAGCGACCTGCTGGACAGCGCTCCGGGGCATCTGCGCCATGCGCGGGCCTTCGCCGGGCGGCGCAATCCGGTGCTGGGGGACATGAGCCGCCTGTATGCCGTGGAACCGACGCCCAGCCTGACGGGGGTGGCGGCCGACCATCGCTTCATCGCGGCGCCTGGTGCCTGTGAGGAGATCATCGGGCGTCTGGCTGCGGCTCTGCTGCACAATGAGGAACCTTCGGGCGGTCCGGACTGGCTGGGGGCGGTGGTGGCCGATCTGCGCGCGCATCGCGGGCGGGCGTTGGTTCATCTCGGCCCTGATTACGGGGCACCGGCCCATACTGCGATCCATGCGATGAACGAGGCGCTGGGTGGGCGGGGCAAGGTGTTCGATGTTTTCGAACCGCCTGAATATCGCCCGGTGCAGCCCGTTTCCACCTTGTCGGACCTGATGGACGATATGGAAAAGGGGCGGGTGCGCACGCTGCTGATCCTGGACGTCAATCCGGTCCATCAGGTGCCGCGCTTTGCGGCGGTGCTGCCGCGTGTTCCTCTCAGCGTCGCGCTGGCGGATCGGCCGCATGAGACGGCGCGGGCGGCGCGGTGGCATGTTCCGCTGGCGCATGGGTTCGAGGCGTGGGGTGATGCGCGTGCCGATGATGGTACGGCGACGATCCTCCAGCCGCAGGCGATGCCGCTCTATGGCGGAACCAGCGCCGCGACCATCCTGCGCTTCTGTGCCGGAGAGGTTGGCCGCCCGGCGCGGGAACTGGTGCGGCAGGTCTGGCGGGAGCATCTGGCGTCGGAACGCGACTGGCGGGCGGCGCTGGCTGCCGGGGTTATTCCCGGTACGGCCAGCGCGCGCCTCGAGGCGGCGATTTCGCCCGTCATGCCGCCTGTTTCGCCCCGTGGGGCAGCATCCGCGGATCTGACGTTGCTGCTGCGGCCCGACCCGCATTTGTGGGACGGGCGTGAGGCGAATAATCCCTGGTTGCAGGAATTGCCTCGGCCGCTCAGCAAGAGTGTCTGGGGGAATCCGTTGCTGATTCCGCCGGATCTGGCGCGATCAATGGGTTTGCGCAATGGAGATGAAATCGTGCTGTCGGTGGACGCACGCCGGGCCGTGCTGCCGGTCTGGGTGCAGCCGGGACAGGCATCGGGCTGTGTCGTCGGGCTGCTGGGGTCGGGGCGGCGGCATGCCGGGGAAACGGGGGATGGGGTCGGTACCGACCTGTATCCGTTGCGCGATGCCGTGGGGCCGGTGCGGATTGCCGCTACCGGCCGCAGGGTCGACGTGGCCTGCACGGAACATCATGCCACGCTGGTTGCGGATACGCCTTCCGACATCGTGCGGCATGGCACGCTGGCGCGGTTTCGGCAGGAGCCGGGATTTCTCGGTACCGCGCAGGATCATCGGGCATCCGAAGCTGCCCTGTACCGGCGGGACCCCGGCGCGCCGGTGGCGTGGGGGATGAGCATCGACCTGAATGCCTGTATCGGCTGCAATGCCTGCATGATCGCCTGTCAGGCGGAGAATAACGTGCCGGTGGTGGGGCGGGATGAGGTGCTGCGCCAGCGCGAGATGCACTGGCTGCGGATCGATCGCGCCTATGAAGGAACGCCGGATGCCCCGGACACGTTCTTCCAGCCGATGCTCTGCATGCATTGCGAACAGGCGCCGTGCGAAACGGTCTGCCCCGTCGGTGCCACGACGCATGATTCGGAGGGCCTGAACGTAATGGTCTACAACCGATGCGTCGGCACGAAATTCTGTTCCAATAATTGTCCTTACAAGGTCAGGCGATTCAACTACTTCGCCTTTGCCGAGCAGGAGCGCCGGCCGCCGATCAGCCGCAATCCGGACGTTTCGGTGCGCGCGCGGGGGGTGATGGAGAAATGCACCTTCTGCGTCCAGAGGATTGCGCAGGCACGGATTGCGGCCGACCGGGATGGTGTGGCGGAACAGGTGGTGACGGCCTGTCAGGCCGTCTGTCCCACGCAGGCCATTACCTTCGGGGATATCAACGATCCCGATGCTGCCGTCAGGCATCGCAAGGCCAGTCCGCTGACTTATGGTGTGCTGCCCGAGCAGGGCACGCATCCGCGCGTGACGTATGAGGCGCGCATCCGCAACCCCAACCCGGCTCTCGAATCATGAGTGCCCCGGCCGTTATTGCCGCCGGCGAGACCGCGCAATCGGTGACCGAGCGCATCTGTGCGGTGACGCTGCGGGAGGGGGCACGTCCCTGGACGCCGCTATGGTGGTGGGTAGCCTTTGCAGTCTCGCTGGGGTTGCTGGGGATGGGCGTGATTTCGGTCGCGTGGCTGTTCTATGCCGGGCTGGGGATCTGGGGCATCGACTGGCCGGTGGTCTGGGGGCTGGATATTCTCAATTACGTCTGGTGGATCGCCATTGCTTCGGGCGGCACGTTCATTTCCGCGCTGTTCTTTCTGCTGGGGGTGGAATGGCGCACGGCGCTGAATCGGCTGGCGGAAAGTCTGACCCTATGCGCGGCGCTGTGTGCCGCGATCTTTCCCATTCTGCATCTGGGGCGGCCATGGTTCTTCTACTGGCTGTTTCCCTATCCGAACACGATGGGGTTATGGGCGCAGTTCCGCAGTCCGTTGGTGTGGGATTTCTTTGCGATCCTGACTTATGTTCTCGCGTCGATCCTGTTCTGGTATTTCGGGCTGCTGCCGGATCTGGCGACCTTGCGCGATCGGGCGGGGCGGCCGGGGCAACGTGTGTTCTATGGTGTGCTGGCCCTGGGTTTTCGCGGATCGGGCCGGCAATGGCGGCATTATCGGGCGGTCTATGCCGTCATGGCCGCGCTGATGGCGCCGCTGGTGGTGTCGGTCCACAGCATCGTAGGCATGGATTTCGCGGGGAGTGCCGCCACCGGCTGGCATTCCACGCAGTTTCCGCCTTTTTTTGTGTTCGGTGCGGCGCTGTCGGGGTTCGCCGTCGTGCTGGTGGCCATTCTGCCGCTGCGCGCGCTGCTGGGGCTGCAGGCCTATGTGACGGCGCGGCATATCGATGTGCTGGGCCGGCTGTTCCTGACCAGTTCGCTGTGTGTCGCCTATGCCTATCTCATGGATGCGTTTTCCACGTTCTACGGTTCGGACCCGGCGGAGCGGACGATGTTCGTCCTGCGCGTTTTTGGCCTGTATGCGCCGGTCTATTGGGGCACCATCGTCCTGAATATCGTGTTGCCACAATTGTTGTGGTGGCGCGCGGTGCGAATGACTGCGCCCCTGGTCTGGCTGATCGGGCTGGGCGTGCTGGTGGGCATGTGGCTGGAGCGGTTCCAGATCATCGTGACCAGTCTGGCGCGGACGCAGATGCCCTCTTCGTGGGGGCAATATACGCCGACGATATGGGAATGGAGCCTGCTGTTCGGCACGATCGGGCTGTTCCTGACCACGTTCCTGCTGATCGTGCGGCTGATGCCGGTGGTGGCGATGGCGGAAATGCGCGCGATGCTGCGGGGAGGGGTGGGATGATCGTCGCCGCCTTCGCCACCGAAGAGGGGATGAGGGAGGCTGCCGCCGAAATGCGGCGCGGCGATTGCGGTTTTGTCGAAACCTATATGGCGATGGAGCCGTGGGAGGCCGAGGTCGGCGTGGAGGGGGGCTCCGTCCTGCCGACCGTCATGCTGGGTGGCGGAATCGTGGGCGGGGTGGGAGGCTTTCTGATGCAGGCCTATGCCACGACCGTCAGCTATCCGCAGAATATCGGCGGGCGGCCGGATCTGTCCTGGCCATCTTATGTGCCGGCGACTTTCGAACTGGCGGTTCTGGGGGCGGTCGTCGCCGGTATGGCCGGGTTTCTGCTGCTGGCCGGGATGCTGCGCCTGTATGAGCCGGTCGATGAGGCCGATTGCATGCGCGGGGCCATGCTGGGGTCCTATGTGCTGGTCGTGCGCCCTGCCGACAGTGCGTGCGCGCGACGGGTGCTGGCCCGGCATGCCCCGATCAGGATCGAGGAGGTGGCGGAATGATGCCGCGTCCTGCTACTGTCCTTGGACTTGCTGCCGCGCTGGTGCTGGTTGCCGGCTGCGACGACATGACTAAGCAGAAGAAGCAGAATCCGTATGCCAGTCGTGCGACCGCGCCTGGCGAGGTTCCGGCCGGTACGGTGGCGTATGGCGAAATTTCTGCCCCGGTGCCGCCGGTGACGATGGCGCTGCTGGAGCGTGGACAGACCGAATATCACGTCTTCTGCGCGCCCTGCCATGCGGAGACCGGCGATGGGCACGGGATGATCGTGCAGCGCGGCTTTCCCGCGCCGCCGCCGCTGGCCGCTGAGCGCCCGCAGTTTGTCTATGATGTCATAACCAACGGTCGGGGCGTGATGTATGGTTTTGCCCAGCGGATCGCACCGGAGGATCGCTGGGCCGTCGTTGCCTATGTGCATGCGTTGCAGCGCAGCCAGCATATGATGGTGGCCGACCTGACGCCGGAACAGCGGGTTGCGCCATGACCGGGGCTCGGCTCCCCGTCGAAGGCGTTGCATGGGCCGTTGCCGGGCTGGCGGGGGTGGCGGTGCTGGCGGGGTTGGTGTGGATGCCTCATGCTGTCTATCGCCCTTGGCTGGGGGCGTGCGCGGCATGGCTGGGCTGGCCGCTGGGCAGCATGGCGTTGATGCTGGTGCATGCGCTGACGGGCGGGCGTTGGGGCGAGATCCTGCGGCCTGCCCTGCGTGCCGGCGTGGCGACCCTGCCGCTGGGGCTGCCGGCGCTGGCCGTTCTGCTGGCCGGGGCGGGGGAGCTTTATCCCTGGCTGCATGGGGAGGGAGCGGCGCATGCCGCGAACCGGTTCTATCTGAACCCGCTCTTCGCCCTGCTGCGGATTGCTCTGTATGCCGGGATCTGGGGCACGCTGGGGGTGTTGTGCCTGCGTGGGCAGGGGCTGGCGCGTATTGCGCCGGCGGGGCTGATCCTGCTGGCCCTGACGTTCAGTTTCGCGTCCATCGATCTGACGGAATCGCTCGATCCGCACTTCAATTCCAGTGCTTACGGGCTGATTGCCTCCGCAGGGGCCGGCCTGCTGGCATTGGCGCTGGCCATGCTGCTGGTGCTGCTGGCGGGTGCTCCGCAGGCCGACCGGATCGTGCTGCGCGAACTGGCCCGGCTCTTGCTGGGGCTGACGGTGCTGTGGGCGTATCTGGATTTCATGCAGTTCCTGATCGTCTGGCAGTCCAATCTGCCGGTCGAGGCGGCGTGGTATGGCCGCCGCCTGCATGGCGGGTGGGGGGGCGTCGCGGTGGGGATCGTGCTGCTGCATTTCCTGTTGCCCTTTGCGCTGCTGATGCTTGCGCCGTTGCAGGTTCGGCGCCCCGTTGTTCTGGGTGCGGCGGGGCTGCTGGTGGCCATGGAGGTCGTGCGTAATCTGTGGCTGGTGTTGCCCGGGCAGGCGTCGGTTTCGGTGCTGCTGACGCTGGCGTCGCTTCTGCTTTTTGGGGCAGCGGGGGCGGCGCTTGGCATCCGGGCGATGCAGCGTGAGGTACGCCATGCCTGACGATCCCGCGCCGGCTGCCGCCCCGCCTTTTTCCCGCCCCCGGCATGAGGCCCGGGATGTTGCGCTGCGCCCCGTCCTTGCCGTTGGCCTTGGGGTAGGCGTGGCGTTGGTGATGCTGGCGGTGGTGGCCAATCTGCTGTTTCCGCAGCACCGGCTGGACCGGCTGCTGGCCGCGCCTCTGCCGCCGATGGCAGCACCCGCGCTGCAAAGCGATCCGCCGGCCGATATGGCGGCCTTTCGCGCGGCGGACATGGCGCGGCTGAACGGGTTCGGCTGGGTGGATCGCGCGCATGGGGTGGCGCATGTGCCGATCGGGCAGGCGATGCGGCAGGTGGCCCGCGATGGTATCCCCGACTGGCCTGCCGCCGTGGCGGACCGGCCATGATGCGCGGGGGGAGGGTCGGGCGTGCCGTCATGGCGGCGCTGGTGCTGGTGATTGCCATGCCGGCATGGGCGGGCACGATGCGGGATCTGGCCTTCACCCAGCGGCAGGGGGCGACACTGCCGCTGGACGCGCGCTTTACCGACACGGCGGGACGCAATTTGCCGCTGGGGGCGTTTGTGGACGGCCATCCGGCGATTCTGTCGATCGGCTATTATGCGTGCCCCAATCTATGCGCGCTGGAACGCGAGGACCTGCTGCATGCGCTGGATGGCAGCGGGCTGAAGACGCCTGACGATTACACGCTGATCGTCGTCAGTATCGACCCCGCCGAAACCGTTGCGCTGGCCCGTCAGGCCCGGGAGGACGATCTGGGCCGCCATGCCACGCCGGGCGCGGAGCGGGGCTGGCACTTTCTGGTTGGAGAGGGGCCGTCGATCCGGCGGCTGGCGGATGCGGTGGGGTTCCATGCGCGCTACGATCCGGGGCTGAAGCAGTATCTGCACCCGATGGGGCTGGTGTTCACGACGCCGGCCGGCATGGTTTCGGGCTATGTGCTGGGGGTGGGCTACCGCTCCGGCGATGTGCGCCAGGCCGTGATGCAGGCGGCGGCGGGGCAGCGGGCCGAGGCGTCGCCGGTGCTGCTGCTGTGCTTTCATTACGATGCGGTCACCGGGCGCTATACGCTGGCCGTTCGCAAGCTGCTGCAACTGGGCGCGCTGATGACGGTGCTGGCCCTGGGGACCATGCTGGGCATGGCGCATTGGCGGAGGGTGCGATGACCTGGCTGCCCGAAGCCTCGGCCCATGCCATGCGGATCGATATCCTGCTGGCCGGGCTGGTGATCATCAGCCTGGCGGTGCTGGGGCTGGTGTTCGGGCTGATGGTGCTGAACGTGCTGCGCTTTCGCGCCGGCCGGACGACGGCCATCGCGCGGGCCATCGCCGAACATAAGAGCTGGTGGTTCGAAATCGCCTGGACCTCGGCGACGCTGGTGATCTTCTTCGGCCTGTTTTTGTGGGCGACGCAGCTTTATGTCGTGGGCTTCCGGCCGCCGGCGGATGCGATCCAGATCTATGTCACCGGCAAGCAATGGATGTGGAAGATCCAGTATCCGGGCGGCCAGCGCGAGATCAACGCGCTGCATGTGCCGGCGGGCCGGCCGGTCCAGCTTCTGCTGACATCGGAAGACGTGATCCACGATTTCTCGATCCCGGCGCTGCGGATCAAGCACGACGTGCTGCCCGGCCGGTATCAGAGCCTGTGGTTCACGGCGACGCGGACCGGATCGTTTCGTCTTTATTGCACGCAGTTCTGCGGACTGGGCCATTCCCGCATGACCGCCACGCTGACGGTCATGAATGCCACGGATTATGCCGGCTGGCTGAACAGCGCCCCGGCCAGTGGCAGTCTGGCGACGGTGGGGGAGGCGCTGTTCATCCGCAGCGGTTGCAGCGGCTGCCATGCCTCCAGCCGCTATGCCCCGGATGCGGGGGATACCAGCCGGGCGCCGTCGATGGTCGGGCTGTACGGCAGTCGGGTGGCGCTGGCGGATGGGCGGGCGATCGTGGCCGATGCCGCCTTTCTGCATGATTCGATCCTTGATCCGCCCCACCGCCCGGGTGCGTCGTTCGCGACCGAAATGCCGTCCTTTCGCGGGGTGCTGGCCGAGGACGATCTGGCCGCTTTGGTCGCCTATCTGCAGACCCTCTCGCCCGCCCTTCCTCCAGAAGCAGGGAATTGAATGCGATGTCGGAAAGCTATCTCTGGCAGGACGGCACCCTGCGATCATGGCTGCTGACGCGCGATCACAAGCGGATCGCGTTGCTCTATCTGGGATCGATCACCGCCTTCTTCGCGCTGGGGGGCGTCGGCGCGGCGCTGATCCGGCTGCAATTGCTGGAACCCACCGGGACCATCCTGTCCGATGCGACCTATAACCGGATGTTCACCATGCATGGCGTGGTGATGGTCTGGCTGTTCCTGGTGCCGTCGATCCCGGTCACGCTGGGCAATTTCCTGGTGCCGCTGATGCTCGGTGCGCGTGATCTCGCCTTTCCGCGCCTCAATCTTCTGAGTTGGTACCTGTTCGTGGCGTCGGGGTTGCTGGTGCTCTATGGCCTGTTTCGGGGCGGACTGGAGACCGGGTGGACCTTCTATACCCCGCTTTCCTCGGACTATAGCGAGGGCAGGGTGCTGCCTGTCGTGCTGGGTATCTTCCTCAACGGGTTTTCCTCGATCGCCACCGGGGTGAATTTTATCGTCAGCATCCATCAACTGCGCGCGCCGGGGATGACGTGGTACCGGCTGCCGCTGATGCTGTGGGCGCTGTATGCCACCAGCGTCATCTTCGTGCTGGCGACGCCGGTCCTGGGCATTACGCTGCTGCTGCTGGCGTTCGAGCGGCTGTTCCGGGTGGGGGTGTTCGATCCGACACTGGGCGGTGATCCGCTGCTGTTCCAGCAGATGTTCTGGTTCTACTCCCATCCCGCCGTCTACATCATGATCCTGCCCGGCATGGGGGTGGTCAGCGAGATCGTCAGCACTTTCTGCCGCAAGCCCGTATTCGGCTATCGCTTCGTGGCGTGGTCCTCGGTCTCGATTGCGGCGATCGGATTCATCGTGTGGGGGCACCACATGTTCGTGGCCGGGGAATCGCTTTATTCCGCGATCGTCTTTTCGATGTTCAGTTTCTTTGTCTCGGTGCCGTCGGCCATCAAGGTCTTCAACTGGCTGGGGACGATGCATGGCGGGTCCATCCGGCTGGATGCGCCGATGCTCTATGCGATGGGCTTTATCGGCCTGTTCACCGTGGGGGGGCTGACCGGGCTGTTCCTGGCGTCGCTGGCCGCTGACGTGCATCTGACGCAGACCTATTTCGTGGTCGCGCATTTCCACTACATCATGGTCGGCGGCATGGTGTCGGCCTATTTCGGCGGGCTGCATTATTGGTGGCCCAAGATCACCGGGCGGATGTATCCCGAGATCTGGGGACGGCTGGCTGCCGCCCTGATCTTCTTCGGCTTCAACCTGACCTTTTTTCCGCAATTCATCCTGGGCTTCGAAGGCATGCCCCGACGCTATGCCACCTATCCCGCGCAGTTCCAGATCCTGAACGTGCTGTCCTCGGCGGGGGCGGGTATCCTCGCGGTCGCCTATGTGATGCCGCTGGTCTATTTCGGCTGGTCGCTGTTTCGTGGCGCGCGGGCGCCCGACAATCCTTGGGGGGCGACGGGGCTGGAATGGCGGACCGCATCGCCGCCGCCCACCGAAAATTTTGCCGAGACGCCGGTTGTGACCACCGATGCCTATGATTACGGGGATCTGGACGCCCGTGCTGGCCGGGCGGATGCGGGAGGGCCGCATCATGTCTGACGGGTCGGTGCTGGACCACCATTCCCCTTATGAGACGCCGCTGCATCGCGACGAGAGCGCGATTGCCGGTATGTGGCTGTTCCTGGCCAGCGAGGCGCTGCTGTTCGGCGGCCTGTTTCTGGTCTGCCTGGTCTATTCACAGACCCGTGCCGGGGGATGGGCCGAGGGCGTGCGCCATACGAACCTGACGATCGGCGCGGTCAACACCCTGATCCTGATCACCAGCAGCGCGGTCTATACGCTGGCGGTCGAGGCGGGTAGGCGCGGCGACAATCGCGGCGTGGTTCGGGCCGGACTGGGCGCTGCGGGGTTGGGCCTGGCGTTCCTGGTCCTGAAGGGTGTCGAATGGGGGCAGGAATTCAGCGAGAACCTGTTTCCCGGGCCGCATTTCGCCCTTCATGGTCCGGCGTCCGGGGCAGCTGCATTGTTCTACAGCTTCTATTTCCTGGCGACCTTCCTGCATGGCATGCACATGGTGGTCGGGATCGGGTTGATCCTGTGGATCTGCCGCAAGGCCCGTCAGGGGGCATTCAGTCCGGCATGGAGCACGCCCGTCGATGTCGTGGGGCTGTATTGGAGCTTCGTCGATCTGATCTGGATGCTGCTGTTCCCGCTGCTCTATCTGATCGGGCGGGCGTGATGGCGCGCATCGCGGCCTGCTGGGGGATGCTGGTGCTGCTGCTGGCGGCGGAGCTGGCGGCCACGTGGGCAGGGCTCGGTATCGCTGTCTGTGTGGTGGCGGTCCTGATGGTTCTGGTCATCGTGCTGGGTTTCATGCAGATCCTGCGCGGGCCACCGCTTGCGATCATCTTCGCGCTTGGTGGACTGTTCTGGCTGACGATTCTGCTGGCGCTGGGCAGCCTGGACAGTTTTACCCGCACGACCGTTCCGGTGCCTGGGGGCGCCCTGGATGGTCCTGCCTTGCCCGACCGCGCGGCCGTTCCGAAGGA
This sequence comes from Gluconacetobacter asukensis, assembly GCF_014174375.1. Lineage (GTDB taxonomy): Bacteria > Pseudomonadota > Alphaproteobacteria > Acetobacterales > Acetobacteraceae > Gluconacetobacter > Gluconacetobacter asukensis. Next base: position 10,069 of record NZ_JABEQE010000016.1, on the reverse strand, counting down.
GAGCAGATAGTTTCATGAAAGATACACGAAAGAAATAGTCGGATGCGGCTAGAGAGGGCACGTCCTTCATCAGGGTATGCCGCTTGCGATGAACGTGATTCTGAACGATCGACTTGCATCCGCCAGTTATCGGGCCGTCTTTGTTTCGGACGTCCATCTGGGAACGCGCGATTGCCGTGCCGACCTGCTGGCGGAATTCCTGCGCAATCTGACCTGTCAGCGCCTGTATCTGGTCGGCGATATCATCGACGGCTGGAAGCTGAAGCGGTCGTGGTTCTGGAACAGCCATCATGACGATGTGCTGAACCTGATTCTGCGCATGGGACGCAGTGGGACCGAAATCATCTATATTCCCGGCAATCATGACGAGATGTTCCGCCGCTGGCTGCCGCATGAGCTGGAAGTCGCCGGCATCCGCCTGTGCGGCGAGGCCGAGCATGTGACGGCGACCGGTCGGAAGTTCCTTGTCCTGCATGGAGACGAATTCGACAGCGTGGTGCGCTATGCCCCCTTCCTGGCGATGCTGGGGGACCGGGCCTATACGCTGGCGCTGGTCGTCAACCGCTGGTTCAACCTGGCGCGGCGCCGGCTGGGGCTGCCCTACCGCTCGCTGTCGCAATGGCTGAAGCGTCAGGTGAAGAGCGCGGTCATGGCCATCGATCGGTTCGAGACCGCCGTGGCGGACGAGGCGCGGCGCCGGGGCATGGATGGGGTGATCTGCGGCCATATCCATCATGCCGTGATCAAGGATCTGGACGGCGTGCTGTACATGAATGACGGCGACTGGGTCGAAAGTTGCAGTGCGCTGGTGGAACATCATGACGGCAGCATGGAACTTCTGGACGTGACCGATGTCCGCAACCGGTTCCCGGCGCCTGCGCCGCTGGCGTCGCCCCTGTTTGCCGCCGGTGCCTGAGTGACGGACGGCGTGGCTGCCGCTGCCGAACGGCAGGAGGACACGGCGGAGGGCCCCCTGCGCATCCTGATGGTCAGCGATGCGTGGTATCCGCAGGTCAACGGCGTGGTGCGCACCGTCTCGCGCCTGCGGGACGCGCTGGAAGCGATGGGGCATACGGTCGAGATCATCGGCCCGCATCTGTTCCGCACCGTGCCGTGCCCGACCTATCCCGAGATCCGGCTGTGCATCCTGCCCGGCCGCCGGCTGGAGCGGTTGATCGAAGCCTTTCGGCCCGATGCGATCCATATCGTGACCGAAGGGCCGCTGGGCCTGGCCGCGCGCCGCTGGGCGATCCGCCATGGGCGGTGCTTCACCTCGTCATTCCATACGCGTTTTCCGGAATATATCCGCGCCCGTATCGGGTTCTCGACGCCGCTGCCCTATCGCTTCCTGCGCTGGTTCCATGGTGCGGCGGCGTTGACGCTGGTGCCGACGGCCAGTCTTCTTGAAGATCTGCGCGAGCGGGGCTTCCAGCATCTGGAATGCTGGACCCGGGGTGTCGATGCTGACCGGTTCCACCCCGATGCTGCTGCGATCGACTGGCATGTTCGGTATGACATACGCGGTCCGTACCTGCTCTATGTCGGGCGGGTGGCGGTGGAGAAGAATCTGGAGGCGTTCCTGTCGCTGGACCTTCCCGGCACCCGGATCGTGGTGGGGGACGGGCCGGACCGGGTGGCTCTGGCCGCGCGCTATCCGGACGTGCTGTTTACCGGCTATCTGACCGGCGCGGATCTGGCGGCGGCCTATGCGGCCAGCGACGTGTTCGTCTTTCCCAGCCTGACCGACACGTTCGGGCTGGTGATTCTGGAGGCGCTGGCCTGCGGAGTGCCGGTTGCGGCCTTCGAAGTGACCGGGCCGCGGGATATTCTGCCGCCGGGCGTGTCGGCGGTGGGTGCGATCGGGCCCGACCTGCGGCGCAATATCCTGGCGGCGTTGCGGGGGGATCGTGCCGCCTGCCGGGCTCATGCCGCCCGGTTTACCTGGGAGGCCTGTGCGCGCATGTTCCTCGATGCCCTTACACGCGCGCAGAATATGTCCGCGCGTTGAACGGCTGACCGGGCGGGGCGTTTCCGGTTACGGCGGTTCGACGGGATGGACCGACGGCCGAAAACACCGTAACGGGGCCGGGCGCCGGGGATGACCCCGGCTCTGCCAGGAAGGGAAATCGTCATGGAGGGCGTCATTGCCGTTGTTACGGGCCTGCTGCTGGGCTTGTTCGGCCTGATCCTGACGGCGGTTGCCGCGATCGAGAACCTGGCACGGCAGGTCCTTGCCGGTATGGGCATCCGGGGCGAGTTGCAGACTGCGCTTCTGATCATTCTGCTGGTCAGCCTGGCGATCGGTGCCTTCCGCTTGTTCGGGGGTGTGTTCGCCGTTCTGATCGGGCTGGTGCTGATGTTGATCCTGCTGCACGCCCTGCTGGTGACAGCGGGCGTGCCGGTGCATTGACCTGGCCCTGGCCTATCTGACGGGTGGGCTGAAGGTTCCGGTACTGTAGACGATGCGGCCGCCGACCATGGTGAGCAGGACCCTGGTGCCGGCGATCTGCTCGGCCGGGATGGTGGCGATGTCGCGGTCCAGGATGATGAGGTCGGCGAATTTTCCCGGTTCGAGCGAGCCGGCGACCGGGTCGGAACGAAGCTCGTCATTCGCATTGATGGTGATGGCGCGCATCACGCTGGCGCGCGACAGGCCCGGTTCCGTGCCGAGTGGCTTGCCGTATTGCGCGCCGGCGGCGGGCGCGTTGGTGCGGGTGACGCCGACTTTGAGCGCGAACCATTCGTCGAGCGGGTCGACCGGCCAGTCGCTGCCATAGGTGATGCGGGCGCCGGCCTTCTCCATCTGCGAAGCGGGTTCGAGATACGGGGCGCGGCCGGGGCCGATATAGGGCAGTACGCCCTCGGTGGTGTCCGGAGCCTGTTTTTCCCACTGGAAGGACAGGACGGGGGTGGCGTTCAGCGCGCGGTAGCGGGGCATGTCGGCGGGATCGACCATTTCGTCATGCGCGATCGCCGGACGGAAATCGTTGGCGGGCAGCGCCTTGCGCGTGGCCGCGATGGCGTCGAGCGCCAGGCGGACGGCGCCGTCGCCATCGGCATGCATGTGCGGGTCGAAGCCTGCCGTGACGAGGGCCTTCAGCAGCGGGCTGAGGGTTTCCAGCGGGAAGTAGGGGGCGGGGCCCTTCGACGGGCCGGGTTGCCAGTCCGGATGGTCCTTCGTTCCCTTGTTGACCAGATAAGGGGCGAGCAGCAGTCCGGTCTGGGATGGGGCGGTGATGACGCCATCCATGAACAGCTTGACGTTGCGTACCGTGATGGAGGGGGCGGGGGTGAGGGGGCCCTGGTCGTAGCGGGCGCGAATGGTGGTCAGGCGCCTGATGTCGCCCGCGATATCCTTGCCCTGCGCGGGCTCGATCACGGGCGCGAAATGGGCGCGGGCAGTCAGTTTGCCCTGTTTTTGCAGGGCGGTGAACGAATCCAGATCTTCGGGCAGGGCCCAGGCGTCGAGAAAGCCGGTAATGCCCTGGGCGCGCATGGCGGCGAGGGCTGCCGATGCTGCCGCGATATTTTCCTGCGTGGTTGGGTGCGGCAGCACGGTCATGACCAGATCCAGCGCCGTGTCCTCGAGGATACCGGTTGGCTGTCCGTCCGGGCCATGGATGATCTGGCCGCCGGTGGGGTTGGGCGTTGCTTTGGTGATGCCGGCGCGTCGGAGGGCGGCGCTGTTGGCCAGCAGCGAATGGCCGAAGGAAGAGAGGACGATGATGGGACGCGTGCTGTCGATGGAATCGAGCGCGGCTTTCGTCATCCGCAGGCCGGCGGGCTGCATCGCCTCCTGGAACCAGTTGCGGACGACCAGCCAGCCGGACGTGGTGCGATAGGCGGGGTTGGCGGCGCAGGCGCGGATGCGGGCGGTGAACAGGTCGGCGGTCAGCGGAAGATAGTCCAGCGAACAGCCGACCAGGTTCTGGCCGCCCTCCAGCGGGTGCATGTGGCCGTCGGTCAGGCCTGGCATGACCATATGGCCTTTGAGGTCGATGGTCTTCGTATGGGCATCGGCGTGGGCCGGTGCATCGGCGCTGGAGCCGGTCCAGACGATCCGTCCGTCACGGATGGCCAGGGCTTCGGTCGTCCTGTCGTCATGATCGACGGTGCGGATGGTGCCGTTGGTCAGCAGGATATCGGCCGGGGGTGCCGGGGCGGCAAGCGTGGCATGGGCCGCGAGGAGAGAGGAGGCGGCAAGAAGGAGCGAGGCGCGGCGCATGGCAATCCGGACGGCTGTGGACACGATGTCCTGCCATGAGGATGCGGATGTTGCGATGTGTCAATGAGGACGACGCCGGGGCACCGCGCGAGGTCCTCGTGCAGGGTAGGCGGGACTGTGCGTCTATCGCTGTCGGCGGAAGGCGACGCGGCGCGACAGGCCCGCCGACATCTGGCGCATCGAGGCGACATAGCCGGGCCATGACAGGGACCGATTGCCTGTCCAGCGCTGCCGGTCGGCGCGACGGGTCCGTGGGTTCTGTGTCAGGCATATGCCCTGATGGTCGTCGGCGGGGGCGGGCTGCCTGGTGCCGATCCAGTCACGGACCAGGATATGTCCGATGATGCCGGCCGCGTGTGTCATCGACATGGTCCTCCTGCCCAGGATGCCGGGCGTTGAACCCGGAGAGATCAGCAAAGTTCAGACGCAAACCCAAGACTTGTCCGCCATGATGATCACCGGGGCCCCCTGTCATGGCCGCCATGGCCATCATGCCCACGGTCGCCGCCGGGGGGACCTCCATGGGGCATGTCGGCATGGGGCATGCCGCCGCCCCGATGATCACCGCCCCTGTTATCGCCACCGCGCGCATTGCCGGGTCCGCCGCCGGGGAAGCCCCCTCCGCGATGGTCGCCCGGCGGCGGGCCGCCTCGGCCACTCCATCCGGGTCCCGGTCCTCCGGGACCTGCTCCCCTGGGGCCGTTGCCCGGTCCGCCGTAACCGCTGCCTGGTCCGGGTCTTCCGGGACCGGCGCCCCAGCGTCTGTCAGGACCATCGCCTGGTCCCCGGCCGCGGATGTCCTCTCCGCGACCACGGCCACCGCCCCAGCGATCGTAACTGGAGAACCATGGGCGATCGCGATAATGCGCGCCCCAGTAATGACCAAAGGCGAAACCGATCAGGGGCAGGCCTATCATGGGGCCATATTCGCTCAATGGTCCCGGCGAGCCGTCATACAGGATCTGCACCCTGTCAGAGGGGGCCCAGCCGCGATAGGGGCCTCCGGCCACGTCGCACCATCCCCAGCCCGGCTGGCATCCGAAAATTTCGATGGGGGCGCCCGGCGGCAATGCCCCGACAATGGGATAGGCCGGTGATGGGCCGGCGAAAATGTCCGTGCCGCCGACGACCACGCCGGGAGCCGCCAGCGCCGGCCCCGCAAGGCCGACACCCGCGAGGAATGCGGACAGGATGATCTTTGTCCTTATCGTCATCGTCTTTCGGCCCCGCGCGGTGTAACGGGCGCGTCGATACACCCGTGACCATGCATCATGTCCTGCCAGACTGAGCATGTTTCCCGGAAAAGAAAAGCCCTGCTGCGACGGTCCCGGCTCCATGTTGCCGGACCGTGCCGTCATTTCCTTACCAGGCCTGTCCGAACAGCAGGACGCCGGCATAGAACATGACAAGAGCGACGATCCCGCCGACCATGATGGTCCAGTAACCGATCGAGCGGGGTGGCGTGGCGGAGATGCCGCGTGTGATGGTATGGGCCATGACTGCCTCCTTTGCCGAGGGTCGTTCTTACCCGTCTGCCCGTTGCTGGACGTGGGATGTGCCATCGCGCGAACAAGGCGTGTCGCATGATCACATCCCCACGATCTGCCGGAGGGATGATCCCGATAGGGGATTTGCTTGTCCGGTGCCGGGCAACGCTGGCATGCTGGCGGCCTTCCACTGCGATAAGGATGTTTTCACATGCGCTTGCGCCTGCTTCTTTCGAGCCTGGCCGTCGTCACCCTGATCGGCGTGTCGGCTCCGGTTTCCGCCGCCGCGCCGTGTCGGGACGCCAAGGGCAAGTTTACGACCTGTCCCAAGCCGAAGCCTGCCAAATGCCGTGACGAAAAAGGGCGTTACGCCAAATGCCCGGCCCAGGGCGCCGGCCCGGGCTGACTGGGCGGGCGGCGTCTTGCGGCCGACAGGCCGTGTCGTTTCCGATTTCGCCCGGCATCGCCGCTTTCGCCAGGATGACCAGTCTGGGGCGGGATCTTCCTGTCGGCCAACCTTTCGCGCATTTTCTTGAAACTCTGCGTGTCGGCATGTGATCGGTTCGGCGGGCAGCGCGGTGTCCACTGACGGGATTGTTGCCGCCTGTCCGGGCCGAGGCCGGTCATTCAGGTGAAAGCGCGCGGTGGTCGGCTTACGGGGTGCCTTTGTCGGGACAATGCCATGGGACTGTTTTTTTGTGTGTCTTTTTAAGACTGTAGGGGAAAAAAGACTATAGAAAATTGTTTCAGTTTTGTTACTATTGATCGGGGCTGTGGGTAGGCATATTTTGACACAATGAATATGTGCGTTGGCGTACGGATGGTTTCCGGTTTTTGGGCGTGCACGATCTCGCATCAGGCTGCCAATTCCTGACCGGGAGGAGGGCCGGCGTAGAATGTTGGACCCTCTCGATGGGGCAGGAAGCGAACATTGGAACCGGTGTCATGAGTGCGGTTCTGCAACAATATGACAAAATAAGCGGCTCCGAATCTCCATGCCCGCTCGGCGGCCTGTACGCCAAAGTGACGTAGGGTGTATTGAGTTATATCATGTTACATTTTTACTTGCTGAATGGCAGGTATGTGTAGAAAGTGTGCGGATATGACCTGTCGAACATTGCGGGCGGCCAGCGGTATGGAATAAGAAAAAGCCAGATATCGGGTCAGGTGGGCTGACCGTCGCTATCGTCTCCAAGCAGTCCTGAATGTCCTGCGTGAGGTGATTGCAGGGTGGAGAATTGATTCATGAGGGAGCCGGCGTTGCACAATGGGCCGTCATCTCTTTCGTCGGTTCTGAACGCGCTGGCCGATGGCGTGATCATGGTCGACGACAGCGGCATGGTGGTTTTCGTCAACGACGCGTCCGTGGCGATGTGCGGCGGAGGGGCTGATTCGTGGGTGGGGCGGCCGGTGCGCGACATGGTGCCCGCGCTGGACCTGACATCTGGTCCGGCATCCCATGAACTGCCGCTCTTCCGGCCCGGCTGCCCGGTTCGTTGGCTGGAAGCGGTCGTCGCGCGTGGCGACGCATCTGACGGTGCGGCATGGATCGTCACGCTGCGTGATGTGAGCGTGGAGGTCGCTCGGCGTGAGGCCGGGGAACTGTGTTCCACCGTTGTCAATCGGACCGACCGGGGTGTGATGGTCCTCGATGGGCTGGACCGGATCACCTACGTCAATCCGGCCTTCAAGCACCTGCTGGGCTATCGTCCGGAAGATGTGCTGTTGCGGGATGTCTCGGTCGTCCTGTCGGCGGAAGAGGCCGACATGCCGGTCCTGCGCGAGTTCCGGTACAATCTGCGGGGCCGAAAGGCATTCGAGATCGACCTGCGGGCGCGGTCGCGCGGGGGACGCGAGATCTGGCTGAGCACGGCCGTGAGCCCGGTAAGTGATGATGGCGCGGCGGATGGCGATGTCATCGTCCTTCTGGCCGACAAGACCCGGGCGATGGAATTGCAGAGCCTGCGGCAGGACGTGACGACGGCCCTGAGCAGTGCGACGGACTTCAATGATGTCATGGCGCTGATCTGCAAGAGGGTCGAGGCGATTTTGCCGGATGTCCTGGTGTCGGTCCTGCTGGTGACGGACGAGGGCACGGCCTGGATGGCGGGCCGGGGCGCGATGCCGGAATCGTTTGCCTCGGGTTTCGACGGGATGGCCGTCAACCCGATGGTGGGGACCTGCGGAGCAGCGATCTATTCCGGCCATGAGGTCCTGGCCCCCGATATCGAGACCGATCCGCGCTGGTCGCCTGCATTGCGCGACAAGGTGCGCCCGCTGGGAATACGCGCCAGCTGGTCGATACCGGTGCGTTTGCGCGACGGCAGCGTGGCTGGGGCGCTGGCCATATATTTTCTCGACCGGCGGGAGCCGACGCTGTGGCACCGCCGGGTCGTGGAGGCCTGCATCCATTTCTGCACGCTGGCGGTCGAACAGGAGCGCGCACGGGTGCGAATCGCGCAACTGGCGCATTACGACGCGGTGACCGGCTTGCCCAACCGGACGTGGCTTCGCGAGCATCTCGCAGGTCTGCAGGACAGGCCGGGCTGGTGCGGCCTGACGCTGATCGCGATTGATCTCGATCAGTTCAGGACGATTCGTGACGGGCTGGGTGGCGCGGGGGCGGATGAACTGCTGGAGACGGTCGCCCAGCGGCTGAAACGCGCGGTGGGGCAGGACGGTATCCTGACCCGTACCGGCGAAGACGAGTTTTCGATCGTGACCGGGTGTGGCCGCACCCCGATGGGGCCGGGCTGTTGCGTGGACCGGGACGGGTTCATCGCGGTCGATCATGCGTCAGTGGTTGCGAGTGCCATCTTGCGGAGCATGGCGCTTCCGTTCGTCATCAACGGCTTGCCGGTCACGTCGGGCGTCAGCATCGGCATCTGTGCCGGCGGTGAGAAAGGCGGCACCGTCGATACGTTGCTGCGCAATACCCGGATTGCGGTTTCCCGCGCGCGGGATGCGGGTGGGAACTGCTACCGCTTCTTCAGTCCGGCGATGAACCAGCGAGCCCATGACCGCGTCATTCTGGGCAGTGCGCTGAGGACCGCGCTGGCGTCCGATCGGCTGCGGCTGGTGTATCAGCCCCAGGTTTCGCCGCATACGGGCGCCATCCATGGAGTGGAGGCGCTGGCGCGCTGGCATGACCCGGTGCGCGGCGATATCTCGCCGGTGCGCTTTATCCCGCTGGCAGAGGAAACCGGCCTGATCCAGGCGCTGGGGGAATGGGCGCTCCGCCAGGCCTGCCGCCAGATGGCGCGATGGATGGCGGAAGGGATCGGGATTCCGTCGGTGTCGGTCAATCTGTCCGCGCGGCATTTCCGGGAGCCCGGCCTGCCGTCGATGATTGCCGCCATCCTGCAGGAGACCGGCATTCCGGCCAACCGCCTGATGGTGGAAATGACCGAGAGCACGATGATCGCCGATGTGGACAGCACGATCCAGGCGGCGCGTGCCATCCGGGCCCTGGGGGTCGGCCTGTCGATGGACGATTTCGGCACCGGTTTCTCGACGCTGGCCAATCTGGTCAACCTGCCGCTGAATGAAGTGAAGATCGATCGCAGCTTCGTGGACGGGCTGAATCGGGTCGATGAAAGCCGTCTGATCGTGAACGCCGTCCTTGGTATCGGCCGCAATCTGGGCATGTCCATCGTGGCCGAGGGGGTCGAGACGAAGCAGCAGCTTGAGCTTCTGGACGAGCTGGGATGCCCGGTGGTGCAGGGATTCCTGATTTCCCATCCGCTGGAGGTCGAGCATCTGCCGGGTTGGGTGCGTACGTGGCAGCAATCCTATCCGGCCTCGCTGGCGCGGCTGCCCGCGGCGTAGCTAGGCTGCATGGGCGGGGGCGACGTGCATCCGCTTCGGATCGCCGGCGGGGTGAGTGCGCACGCCGGGCGCCAGCTTCGTACGAACATGACGGGCCGTGACTGCCGGATTGCCGAGCGTTGTTTCCTGCGATCCTGATGGCATTGTGCGGCGGGGCGAAAAGGCGCTGCACGGGTGATGTTCGCCGCGTTCCGGCTCTCCACCGGTATTTCCGAAGTATCCTCTCATGGAGAGGGTGGGGGATGTCATAAAAACTTAATTGCCCTTCCGATCCTGTTCGATTGAAGCCCGAGGGGGCGAAATGTATTGGAGGAACGGATTAAGGACGGCATCGGGAATAAATGGATGCAGCGGATGCCGCGATCCCGGGACATGGTCCCGGTGAGACAAACCACAAACACGGAAATCGGTGACCGCCTGTTTGCGGGCCTGGTGCGTCTGTCCGGGTGGCTGATCCTTGGCCTGCTGGGTGGGTTGATTGCGGTTCTGGCGTGGGGCGGGCTTTCGGCGTGGTCGGCGTTTGGTCCGG
>NZ_JABEQE010000015.1 GCF_014174375.1 Gluconacetobacter asukensis | reverse complement strand
CGCGGACAACAGACCCCCAATCCCCGCCAAGAAGAGATACAGAACGCATCTTTCTCTTGAATCATAAGTCGGACACTCAATTCAATCCATTACCTTCGCGCCTATGGGGCGCTGCCCTGGACCCGGCAGGGCCTGAGGCCCTGCACCCCAATTATTTTGTCAAAGGGTCCCTCCACCCAGGGCCACCGCCAGCCTGATCGTCGCCATGGCCCGCCCATCTTCCGACCGTACCCCCGCATCCTCGATCGCAACGGCATCCAGTCGCGCCTGCAACACATCCAGCAACGTCGATCGCCCACCATCGAACAGGCCCAGCCGATCCTCGGCCGCGCGCCGCGCCACCGCCAGCGCGGCCGACAGGCCCGCCCCCTGCGCGTCCAAAGCCGCCCGGCTTTCATAGGCGCTCTCGACCTCGGACAGCGCCGTCAGCAAGGCCTGGTCATAGAGCGTAACGGCTTCATCCAGCCGCGCATCGGCAACATCGATCTGCGCGTGAATCCGCCCGGCGGTGAAAAGCGGCAGATAGGTCGTCAACGCCATCAGCCCGCCACTGCCCGACAGGCCGGGCAATCCGTCAAAACGCAACCGCCCGTTGCCCCCGAAGAATTCCAGGCCGAAACGCGGCAGCAGATCGGTCCGCGCACTGCGCAACCGCTCCAGCGCGGCCCGGACCAGATCCCGCCGCGCCCGAATATCGGGCCGCCGATCCATCACCGCAACGGGCACAATGCCAACAGGCACGGGCGGGATCACGAACAAAGCCGGCTGGGGAATAACGGGCGCCTGCTCCGGCAGCCGACCCGAAAGCACGGCCATCCGCCGCCGCCGCGTATCCACATCGGCCACCAGCAGCGGCCGCGCCGCCAGCACCGTCCGCCGCCGGACACGGATGGCGTCCATATCCGCCCGCGTCGCCTGCCCCGCCGCCATCCGCGCCCCGGCATAGGCCTCCATGCGATCCAGCACCGCCGCCGCACGATCGATCAGCGCCACACGGCGCAGATCGTCCACCGACGCGACATAATTTTCCACCACATCGGCGGCCACCAGCATGCGCGTGCCGTGAAGCTGCTCCTCCACCGACTGGGCAGCGGCCCGCGCAGCCCGCAGATCGGCGGCACGACCGCCAAAGATATCGGGCTCCCACGCCGCCGCCAGCCCGGCCAGATGCCCATCCGTCGCCGGATCGCCCAGATTGGGCGCCAGCGCCGCCGGCACGGCCGGATTGCTCCAGCCCAGCCCGCCCCCCGCGATATCGCCGGTCGCCCCCACCGTCGGGTACAACGCCGAACGCGCCACCGCCACATAGGCGCGGGCCTGGCGGACATGATCGCGCGCCACGGCCAGGTCCGGATTGGCCGCCAGCGCGTCGTCGACCAGCCGATCCAGCACCGGATCGTGCCACTGCGTCCACCAGCGGCCCAGATCCGCATGCATCCCACCCGTGACCGGGGCCTCGGCAAACCGTGCAGGCAGTACAACCCGCGATGGCGGCGCGGCACTGTCCTTTACGGCACAGCCACCGGCAAGAACCACGCCCAGCGCCAGGATCGCCGGCCACAGGCGGAGGGGTCGAAATCGTGTCACGCCAACTCTCCTCACCCCTGCCGGGCCAGCATGGACCGAAACCGAACCAGCGCGACCAGCAGGAACAGCGCAGCCGATATCAGGATCACCAGCAGCGGCAGCCACACCGTTTCCAGCCCCGCGCCCCGATACAGGATCGATTGCGTCAGGCTGACGAACTGCGTCGTCGGCAGCACGCTGATGGCGTGCTGCAGCAGGGTGGGCATGTTCGCCACCGGCGTCGCGGCACCCGACAGCAGATACGCCACGGCGTAAACCGGCACTGCCAGCAGCCCGAACTGCGGCATCGCCGGCGCGATGGTGGCCAGCATCATCCCCAGCGCCGAAACCGCGATCACATAGGCGAACAGGCAAACGGCAAACAGGCCGAGCGATCCGGCCAGCGGCACCCCCAGCCAGCCATGCACCACCAGCAGCAGGGACAGCAGGGCGGCCACGAAGATCACCAGCGCATTGGCAATGATCTTGGCCACCGCGATCTCGCCGGCCGATACCGGCAGCACCAGCAGATGCTCGATCGTGCCATGCTCCCGCTCGCGGATCACGGCCGCACCGACCAGGATGATCGACAGCACGGTCACATCGGTCACGATCTGCATGACCGATGTAAACCACGCGGATTCCGAATTCGGATTGAAGCGGATGCGCGGCACCAGATGAAAGGGCGGCGCGGGCCCCGCAACCGGGCGCGGCATCGCATCGGCGATCCGCTGCAGGAAGATCTCCTGCAGATACACCACCCCCAGCCCCGCCTGGGTCATCGCGGTGGCATCGACCTGGATATCCAGCGACGGCGCCCGCCCGGCCAGCAGATCGGCCTCGAAACGCGGCGGCACATCGACGACGAAGATCAGCGTCCCCCGGTCCAGCCGCTCCCGCGCCGTCCTGCGGTCCACCAGGACCGGCGCCTGGAAATAAGGTTCCTGCACCCCTTCGCGCAATTGGCGCGAGAGCGTGGACCCATCCTCGTCGATGAAGGCGATGGTGGCGTGCGACACTTCCGCCTTCACCCCATAGGCAACGATCAGGATCGCGGCGGTAAAGGCAAAGACGATCAGCCCCAGCAGCACGCCATCGCGGCGCAGGCTCAGCGCCTCCTTGCGGCACAGCAGCCAGACGGTAATCCCCCAGCGCCTCATGGCTCCTGCTTCCGGATCAGCAGCCGCGCGCCCAGCATGCAGCCCATCGCCGAGGCCGCCAGCACCAGATAGGCGGTGGTAAACGTCGCAGCCCCCACCCCCTTGGTAAAACTGCCCAGGCTGATGATCTGAAACCACCCGGCGGGAAAGACCACGCCGACCCCATAACCCAGGCCCGACAGGGTCGAGACCGGATAGAGCAGGCCCGAGAAATTGACACCGGGAATCAGGCAGATCAGCGCGGCCCCGAAGATCGCCGCCACCTGCGAGGTCGTAAAGGCCGAAACCAGCAGCCCCAGCCCGGTCGCCGCGAACAGATACAGCAACGCCCCCACCGACAGCGCGAGCAACGACCCCTTCAGCGGCACACCCAGGCACGTCACCGACAGCAGCACCAGCGCCGCATAGGCCACCAACGCCACCAGCACATAGGGCATCTGCTTGCCCAGCAGATACTGCCCCACCGTGGCCGGCGAGGCGTAGAGATTCATGATCGAGCCGATTTCCTTCTCCCGCACCACGCCCAGCGCCGTCAGCATGGTCGGGATCAGGATCAGCGCCAGCATGATGATTCCGGGCGTTATGGCGTAAACACTGCGGAATTCCTGATTATAGACAAAGCGCGGCAGCACCTGGACCGGCGACGGCTCCAGCCGGATCACCCCCTTCTCACTCATCATGGCCTGCTCATACTGCATGACCACCCCTTCGGCATACGCGCGGATATTCGCGCCCAGGAACGGCACCGCCCCGTCGATCGCAAGCCCCACCGCCGGGTCCCGCCCGGCCGCCACATCGCGGCCGAAGGCGGCAGGAATATCGATCCCGATATCCGCCTCCCCACGCCGCAGCCGTGCCTCCAGCGCGGCACGATCCGGCGACGAAGCCTGCTGCACGAAATAGGGCGACCCCTGGAACTGCTCCACCAGCTCCCGGCTGGCCTGCGTGTGGTCATGGTCGCAAACCGTGAAACGGATCGTGTTCACGTCGAACGAAATGCTGAAGGCCGCAATCAGCAGCAGCACGACCGGCCCACCCACGGCAAACAGCAGCCGCAGCCGGTCGCGCAGCAATTCCACCGCCTCGCGTCGGCCGAATGCGTAGGCCCGCGCCACCCAGCCCCCGATCCCCGTCGCCGGCACGTGCCGACCTGCCGGGGCCATGCCGGGAACGGCCGCCTCCCCCACCGGCACGCTGTCCTTGTCCCCTGCCATGGCCTCTTCCAGGCAGGCGACAAAGGCATCCTCCAGCGTCGCCGCATGCCGCGCCTGCACCAGCGCCTCAGGCGCGCCCACCGCCAGCACCCGGCCCCGATGCATGAACGAGATCCGGTCGCAGCGCGCGGCCTCGTTCATGAAATGGGTGGAGACAAAGATCGTCACCTGCTTCCCGCGCGACAGCGCGACCAGATGTTTCCAGAACATCTCCCGCGCGGCGGGGTCCACACCCGATGTCGGCTCGTCCAGAATCAGGATCGACGGGTCGTTGATGCACGCCGCCGCCAGTTGCAGGCGCTGACGGACACCCAGCGGCAATCCCCCCGGCCGCAGATCGGCCACCCCCTCCAGCGCAAAATCCGCCAGCGCCGCCTGCACCCGCCGCTCCGACTCACCGACCGAAAAACGAAAAAGCCGCGCCTGCAACATCAGATTCTGCCGAATCGTCAGCTCCTCGTACAACGAGAAAGCCTGCGACATGTAGCCGATGCGCATCCGGCTCTCCAGATCGCCGGCCCGCACCGGCCGGCCGAAGACCCTGGCGCTGCCCTCGCTCACATCCAACAGGCCGGTCAGCATCTTCATCGTGGTCGATTTGCCGCAGCCATTGGAGCCGAGAAACCCGAAGATCTCGCCCCGCCCGATATGAAAACTGACATGATCGACGGCAACGAAACGCCCGAACCGCTTGGTCAGCCCCTCCGCCTCGATCGCCGGCCCCCCACCGGGGTCGCGATAGGGCGGGATCGACAGGGCGGACGCCCCCACCCGCTCGGCCTCCGGCAGCAGCGACACATAGGCTTCTTCCAGTGTGGGGCGGCCGGTACGGCGCAGGATGGACCCGGTCCGGTCGCAGGCCAGCACCCTTCCATCCTTCATCGCCACCAGCCAGTCGAACCGCTCTGCCTCCTCCATATAGGCCGTGGAGACGATCACGCTCATGCCCGGCCGCCGGGCGCGCAACTGGTCCACCAGGGTCCAGAACTGGCGGCGCGACAGCGGATCGACGCCGGTCGTCGGCTCGTCCAGAATCAGCAGGTCCGGGTCATGCACCAGCGCGCAGCACAGGCTGACCTTCTGCTTCATCCCGCCCGAAAGCTGGGCCGCCGGACGATCCGGAAAGGGCGCCAGCCCGGTCGCGTCTAGCAACTGCGCAATCCGCGCCTGCCGCGTCGCCGCATCCAGCCCGAACAGACGGGCGAAGAAATCGATATTCTCCCGCACCGACAGCGTCGGATAAAGATTCTTCCCCAATCCCTGAGGCATGAAGGCAACCCGGCCCAGAAAAGCCTCCCGCGCCCGCCGGTCGGCCATGTCGCATCCCAGCGTCACCACCCGCCCCGCCTGCAGGCGCCGCACCCCGGCGATCAACCCCAGCAGCGTGGATTTGCCGACCCCGTCGGGCCCGATGACGCCGATGGTCGTGCCCGCCGGCAGGTCGATCGACACCTCACGCAGCGCCTCGGCCCGCCCATAGCGATGCCGTACACCGGCAACCCGTATCCCCGCCCCGTGCGACGCGGCAGGCGGCACGCCGGTCGGGGGCGGGGCGTCGCTCACGGCACGGCCCGATGCGCTCCGGCGGGGGATGCCGGCCAGGGCGCCGTGGCCTCGGTCCGCACATACCCCTCCCCCGTCATGCCGGCCTTCAGCACCCCGCCCAGCGCCTTCTGGGCCGCCCGCTCCACCCGCAGCCGGACGCGATAGACCAGTTGTTCGCGCTCGGTTGCCGTCTCCACATATTTCGGCGTGAACTGCGCCTCGGGCGAGACATAGGAAATCCGGGCCGCGACCGGCCCGGTCTCCAGGTCATCGAACACGATCCGCGCCTCATCCCCCACCCGGAGCTGCCGGGCCACCCGCGCCGGGAAGAAGACCGTCAGATACGGATCGACCGGGTCCAGCAGCGAATAGAGCCGCCCGCCCGCCGGCAGGACACTGCCGGCCTCGACCACACGATATTCGATCCGCCCCGCGACCGGGGTATGAATCACCATATCCTCCACCACCACCCGCGCCTGCGTCACCATCGCCGCCGCCGCATCCACCGCGCGACCGGCTTCCTGCACTGCCTGCGCCGCGCCGTCGCGCGCGCGTTCGGCAACGTCGAACGCGGTCTGCCGCTGTGTCACTTCCATGTCCGAGACCAGCATCTCGCGCCGCATGGTACGGGCATGGGCCAGCTCGTCGCCCGCCAGCAGGGCGGCCTGGGTCCGCGCCGCCAGTTCCGCCTGCGCCCGGCCCGTCGCCGCCTCGGCCTGCCCCTGCCGGGCCATGGCCGCCGCAAGCTGGGCCCGCGCCTCATCATCGTCTTCGCGGGCCAGCACCTGCCCCCGCGCGACCATATCGCCTTCCTGCGCGTCCAGCGCGCCGACCCGCCCCGGATATTTCACCGCAACGTCGATCCGCGTCAGCTCAAGCCGCCCGTTGGAATGATACAGACCCGGCACGGACCGGTCCGCATGCGCAACCCACAGCCACCCGATGGCACCGGCGACGATCACCAGACCGGCCACACCGGCGGCAATGAGGATTCTCCGCGCCATCTCCGCCCGATCCCTGTTCATCCCGATCCGACACTACCCCGCCCGCACCGCCGCTCCGGTCTCGCGGAGAAACAGGGCCACCACGCCGGCCAGCACGATCCCCGCTACGCCGACCGAAAATCCCTCGCGAAAGACCGTCTCCGTCAGTCCTCCGGCGCCGGCCAGCCTTTGCAGGAACCATCCGAACAGCGGCGACGCCACCGCACTCATGACGAATACCAGGAAATTGATCGCCCCCGTGGCGCTGCCCTTCACACTGTCGGGATTGACCTCCTTGATGACGCTATAGGGGATCATCGCCGCACCCGACGCAAAGCCGAGGATGAAGGCCAGGATGTAAGGCGGGAAAAATCCGGGCGGCGGATAGATGATCGCGGCCGAGGACAGCAGCATCACCACGATCCCCCCGAACAGCACCGGCTTCCGGCGCCCCAGATGATCGGCCAGATACCCCAGGACGGGGCAGCCGAAGACCCAGCCGATCGGCACCATCGCCGCCCGGCTGACGGCCTCATGGTAGCTCATGTGCCACCCATGCGTCATGAAGGACACGCCCCAGGTCATGCTGCCCACCGTGGTCGGCAGGAACAGCAGGCCCGAACACAGGCCGCACAGCCAGGATTGCGGGTTGCCCAGCACGACCCTGTAGGGCGCCAGCATCGACCCCCGCCCGCTCGACGCACTCTTTTCCGGACGCGGCGTGCCCAGGAAGATGGCCACCGCCACAATCGCCGTCGCCACCCCGGCATAAACCCAGAACGACCGCCAACTCACGACGCCATGGATCAGCCACGCCACGGTAGACTGCCCCATCGCCCCGCCGAGCATGCCCACACACTGGGTCACGCCGATCGCGGTCGCCAGATAACGCGCCGGAAAACCGTGCGAGGCCAGATAAACCGCGCCCACAAAGGCAAAGGCCGCCCCGGCGCCCTGCAACAGGCGCCCCAGTTCCGCCATCCACACCGGCCCGGCGCCGAACATGGCAATCCCCACGGCCAGCACCAGCGTGCCGACCGGGATCGCCAGCTTGGCACCCCACCGGTCCATCGACGCGCCCGAAATCAGCGAGCAGGCGGAATAAGTATAGTAATACAGCCCCAGCAACGACCCCAGACCCGCCGTCGTCAGCCCCATGGTGGCGGTCAGCTCGTCCATCATGACGCTGGGCGCCGAGCGGACGGAATATTGCAGGAAATAGAACAGCAGGCAGAAAGCCCAGGCGAGGATATAGCCGGGCTGAAAGCCCCCTTTCGCCTGCACACCGCCCGATGGCTGCGCGGATGGCGGCAACGTGGAAACCATATTCATCGGCGTATCCTCCCTCGCCAGGCAATGGCGGGTTTTTGTTATTATACCGAATCGAAAAGGACATCCTCCACGCAGGGAGGCCGGAATCACGTCATGCCATGGGCCATGATCAGGGCGATGGCGCAGGAGGTCAGCCGGGCCTGCTCGGAATCCGCGCGGCTG
This sequence comes from Gluconacetobacter asukensis, assembly GCF_014174375.1. GTDB lineage: Bacteria > Pseudomonadota > Alphaproteobacteria > Acetobacterales > Acetobacteraceae > Gluconacetobacter > Gluconacetobacter asukensis. The sequence goes on along the minus strand of NZ_JABEQE010000015.1, from coordinate 73,123 downwards.
GTCAGGATCACCGGCACCTTCGCCCCCAGCACCACGCCTGCGGCATCCGCACCGGCCAGGAACGACAGTTCCTTGGCCAGCATGTTCCCCGCCTCCAGCGTCGGGACAATCACGATATCCGCCCGCCCAGCCACCGGAGATTCGATATGCTTGATCCTGGCGGCATTCAGGTTCACCGCATTGTCGAAGGCCAGCGGGCCATCGACAATCCCGCCGGTAATCTGCTTGCGGTCCGCCATCTTCGACAGCACGGCCGCATCCAGCGTCGACTGGATCGCCGGGTTGACGGTCTCCACCGCCGACAGAATGGCAACGCGCGGTTCCGCCAGCCCCAGCACATGCGCGAAATCGATCACGTTCTGCACGATGTCATGCTTGGCCCGCACATCGGGTGCGATGTTCACGACCGCATCGCTGATCATCAGCAGCCGGTCATAGAACGGCACATCCATGACAAAGACATGGCTCAACCGCCGCTCGCCACACAGGCCGGTCGGGCGCGCCACGACCTCGTGCAGCAGCACGTCGGTATGCACCGCCCCCTTCATCAGCATCCGTGCCCGCCCCGAGCGCACCAGTGCGACAGCCTGGGCCGAGGCGGTATGCGGGTCCTCGGCCTCGACGATCTCCAACCCCTCGATCGACAGGCCGGATTCCTTGGCAACGGACTCGATCAGCGCCTTCGGCCCGACCAGGATCGGCTGCCCCAGGCAGCGCTTGGCGGCATCGCAGGCCGAGCGCAGCGACAGATCGTCGCACGGATAGGCCACCGCGATCGGCAGGACCGGCAACTGGGCCGCCTTCTCGCACAGGGCGCGAAAGCGGCGATGCGTGACGATATGCTCGAACGACGAACAGGCCATCATCACCGATTGCGGCGCCTCGGGCGCCACGATCTGCATCGTGCCCCGCGCAACCTCGCCCCCATCCTGCCGCACGCAGACGAAGGACAGGTCGAGCAGCGCATCCGTCTCGTGCTTCGCCATCACCTGGCAGGTGACGACAACCCGGTCGCCCACCGACAATCCGCCTTCCAGCGTCAGCGCATAGCTGCGCACCACGCTGCCGACCCCCGGAAAGCGGGTGCTGACCAGCCGCATGACCAGAATGCCGATCCACACGCTCGCCACCGACTGGCTGACCGAGGCCGTCTCCACCCCGGCCCCATCGGGCTGCCATCCGCCCAGCAGGTCCGCATTGTCGCGTGTCAGGATCTCGGTCAGATCGGATTTCTCGCCGACCGCGATATCCTTGAACAACCGGTTGGTCACAAGTTCCTGGGTCTCATCCACCAGCTTTATTCCTTTGGACAGAAGGGCCGAACGATCAATTCCCCGTCATGATACCGGTGAACGGACGGGCCGCGTTGATCCCGGTCAAAACGACCCCGCCGGTCCCGGTTTTATAATTGAGACGCCGCCTGCGCGTCATAGCTGGTCAGGATCGTCCGGTACTGGGCACGCAGGAACTGCGCCGCCTCGTCAGGCTGCCCTCCGGCCGCAAGCTGCCCCTTGAAGGACGCGACCGACTCATGGCCCCGGCGCTCCATCCAGCCCCGCAGCGCACCCAGCAGCGTGGCCAGATGCCCCGGCCCATGGCGCAGCAGCGCGGAGGTGGTCATGACCGCATCCGCGCCCGCCAGCAGGTATTTCACCACGTCCCCACCGCTCCAGACCCCGGTCGAAGCCGCGATCGAAGTCGGAATGCGCCGCGCCAGCAGCCCGACCCACATCAGCGGCAGGCGGATGTCGTACGGATTGCTCAGATGCAGGTCATCACGCGCCGTCAGCGCCGCCAGATCGACGTCGGGACCATAGAACCGGTTGAACAGCACCAGCCCGTCCGCACCTTCTTCGGCAAACCGCGCCGCCATATGACCAGGCGCGCTGAAGAAGGGCGCCATCTTCACGCTCACCGGCACACCCACCGCCGCCTTCACCCGGCGCAGGATCTCCAGCGCCGCCGCCTCGACCGAGGGGCCGCTTTCCATCGGATCGGCCGGCACGCGATAGATATTCAGTTCGATCGCCGACGCCCCCGCCTGCTCCAGCTTACGGGCGAAATCGACCCACCCGCTGGCCGAACAGCCATTCAGGCTGGCAATGATCGGCACCCCCGCCCGCTCGGCGGCCTGTCGCAGCGTCTCCAACCGCCCGTCCAGCACATTGCCGCCGGGGGCCGGCGGCAAATACCCCGCCGCTTCCGGCTGGCAATCGGTGCCCAGATCCATCATGACCGCCTCGGCCAGTTCCTCGGCGATGATCTGCTCCTCGAAGATCGACGACAGCACAATCGCCGCCGCCCCCGCATCCGCCAGCCGCAAAATGCCGTCCAGCTCGGCACTGAGCGGCGACGCCGAAGCGACAATCGGATGCTTCAGCTCAAGACCGAGATAAGTCGTGCTCAAATCCATGTCTTTAACTCTCTCCGCTAGCGGATTCCAAAAAATCGGCCTGAGAAAATCGAAGTTTCTGCCCGGAAACGTGGGCTGGTGAGCGAGAGCGGCCCAACGGGCCGCGTCCGTCGTGCGTTTCCGAGCACCGAAGCGGAGCGGCCTTGATGGCCGTGAGCATCGGAGCACAGGAAACGCGCGCCGGATCGCCACCAGCGCGCGTTTACGGGCAGAAACTCAGGGAACGTCTTCCCAGTGGGGCAGAAACCGGCTGCCGTCACGGGCGGCCATATCCTCATAGATGCGATAACGCTCCTGCGCCGCCGCCTCGGCCTGCTGCAGCAGATGCCCGGCCGATTCCGGATGCGTGCGCAGCAGGGTCTTGTACCGCAACTCGCGATAGGCATACTCCTTCAGCGGAATACGCGGACGCGGCGAATCCAGCCGGAACGGATTCAACCCGCTCCTGCGCATCGTGGGGTCGAAGCGGAACAGCGGCCAGTATCCCGATGCCACCGCCCGCGCCTGCTGCTTCATGCCGGTGCGCATGTCGATCCCGTGCGCGATACACTGCGAATAAGCCAGGATCAGCGACGGCCCGTCATAAGCCTCGGCCTCGCGCATCGCGATCAGCGCCTGTTCCGAATTCGCCCCCAGCGCGATCTGCGCCACATAGACCGTGCCGTAGGAAATGGCCTGCAACGCCAGATCCTTGCGCGGCACCCGCTTGCCGGCCGCCGCGAACTTGGCACTCGCCCCCAGCGGCGTCGCCTTGGAGGACTGACCACCGGTGTTCGAATAGACCTCGGTATCCAGCACCAGCACATTCACATTGCGGCCCTGCGCCAGCACATGGTCCAGCCCGCCATAGTCGATATCGTAGGCCCAGCCATCGCCACCAACGATCCAGATCGAACGCCGGACCAGGAAATCGGCCAGGATCAGCAGGTTTTTCGCATCCGGCCCGTCCAGCGGCGCCAGGCGCTGCTTCAGGGCTGCCACACGCTCACGCTGCTCGGCATAATCGCGTTCGGTGTGCTGCGTCTTCGCCAGGATCGCATCCGCCAGATCCTGGCCCACCTTCGGCGCCAGCCGGGTCAGCAGGTCGCGCGCCAGCCCGGTCTGCTTGTCCACCGCCAGGCGGAAACCCAGCCCGAATTCGGCATTATCCTCGAACAGCGAATTCGCCCACGCCACCCCGCGCCCTTCGGCGTTCGCCTTCCACGCATGGGCCGGCATATTGGCGGCATAGATCGCCGAACAGCCCGTGGCGTTGGCGATCTGCATCCGGTCGCCGAAAAGCTGCGAGATCAGCTTCAGATACGGCGTCTCGCCACAGCCCGCGCAGGCCCCGCTGAACTCGAACAGCGGCTCCAGCAACTGCACGCCCCGGACATTGGCCTGGTTCACAAAGGTCCGGTCCGGCGTCGGCAGGGTTTCGAAGAAACTGATATTCTTCCGCTCCTGCTCCAGGATCGGCAGCTTCTCGCCCATATTGATGGCCCGATGCACACCATCCTCGGCAATGGCGGGGCAGTTTTCCACACACACGCCGCAACCGGTGCAATCCTCGACATAGAATTGCAGCGAGAAACGGGAATCCGGATAACCGCGCGCATTGACCGGCGCCGAGCGGAAATGCTCCGGCGCCCCTTCCAGCGCATCCTCATCATAGATCTTGGCGCGGATCACGCTGTGCGGACAGACGATGCTGCACTGGCCGCACTGAATACACGCATCCTGATCCCAGATCGGCACCTCGACCGCGATATTGCGCTTTTCATATTGCGTGGTACCGCAGGGGAACGTCCCATCGGCCGGGATCTTGCTGACCGGAATCGCCTCGCCCCGGCTGGCCATGATCTCGCCCGTGACTTCCCGCACGAACAACGGCGCGGTCGCCGGCACGATCGGCGGCATCGCCACGGTGCCGGCAGCCACCTGCGGCACAATCACCTCGTGCAGCGCCGCCACCGCCGCGTCCACGGCGGCGAAATTCAGCTTCACCACCGCATCGCCCTTGGCGCCATAGCTCTTGGTGATGAAATGCTTGATCTGCGCCACCGCCTCCTCGGGCGGCAACACCTTGGACAGATGGAAGAAGCAGGTCTGCAACACCGTGTTCACACGCGGCCCCAGCCCGATCTTCAAGGCCACGTCGGAGGCATCGATCACGAAGAAACGCAGCTTCTTGGCCACGATCTGGTCCTGCACCCGGCGCGGCAGCTTGTCCCACACCGCGTCCGGCCCATAGGGGCTGTTCAGCAGGAACGTCGCGCCATCGATGGCCGGCCCGAGGATATCGCGCTTGAACAGGAATTCGAACTTGTGACAGGCCACGAAATCCGCATGCCGGATCAGATAGGGTGCGGCGATCTGCGCCGTGCCGAACCGCAGGTGCGAAATCGTCTCGCCCCCCGATTTGTGCGAATCATAGTCGAAATAGGCCTGCGCGAACCGTCCCGGCTGCTCGCTGAGGATCTTCACGCTGTTCTTGTTCGCACCCACCGTGCCATCGGCGCCCAGCCCGTAAAACAGGCAGCGCACGGTATCCTTCGGCTCGATATCCAGATTCTGGTCATATTCCAGAGTGGTGTGGCTCACGTCGTCATCGATGCCGAGCGTGAAATTGTTCTTCGGCGTCGCCTTCGCCAGCTCGTCGAAGACCGCCTTGACCATGCCCGGATTGAAATCGCGCGACGACAACCCGTAGCGCCCGCCGATCACACGCGGCATCGCGGCAATCCGCCCGGTGCCGAACGCCTGCGCCAGCACGCCCAGCACGTCGGCATAAAGCGGCTCCATCGGCGCGCCCGGTTCCTTGGTGCGGTCGAGTACCGCAATCGACTTCACGCCGGGCGGCAGGGCTTCCAGGAAATGTTCGGCCGAGAACGGGCGATAGAGCAGCACCTGCAACGCCCCCACCTTCTCGCCGGGCCGGTTCGCTCCTTGGCGATTCATCCACAGCGCGGTCTCCCGCACCACTTCCGCGCCTGATCCCATGCTGATGATCACACGCTCGGCATCCGCCGGCCCATCATAGCGGAACAGGCGATAGGCGCGGCCGGTCTGGGCGGCGAGCTTGTCCATCACCTCCTGCACGATACCCGGCACCTTCGCATAGTACGGGTTCACCGCCTCGCGCGTCTGGAAATAGGTATCGGGATTCTGCCAGGTGCCGCGAATAAACGGATTGTTCGGCGTCAGCGCGCGGCCGCGATGGGCATGCACCAGATCGTCGTCGATCATGGCCCGGATCACACTGTCCGGCATGATCTTCAGCATATTGTATTCGTGCGACGTGCGGAACCCGTCGGTGAAATGGATAAACGGCACCCGCGCCGCCAGCGTCGCCGCCTGCGCGATCAGCGCCAGATCATGCCCTTCCTGCACCGAGGCCGCACCCAGGATCGCGAAACCCGTCGGCCGCGCCGCCATGATATCCTGATGGTCGCCGAAGATCGACGACCCGCCCGCCGCCAGCGCCCGCGCCGCGACATGGAAGACCGTGGCCGTCAACTCGCCCGCGATCTTGTACATGTTGGGCAGCATCAGCATCAGCCCCTGCGACGCCGTAAAGGTCGTCGTCAGGGCACCGCTCTGCAACGACCCATGCACGCAGCCCGCGGCCCCACCCTCGGCCTGCATTTCCTGCACTTCGGGGATATCGCCCCAGATGTTGCGCAGCCCCTGGTCCGACCAGGCATCGGCCAGTTCCGCCATCGGCGAAGACGGGGTGATGGGATAGATGGCGCAGATCTCGTTGACCCGATAGGCCACATGCGCGACGGCGGTGTTGCCATCCATCGTGGCGGTCTGTTCGGTCATGCCGACCTTCTCCGTTCCTGTCATGTCGCTCATGCCCGCACCTTGAATCCCGACGGCGCCGGGGCGGAATCCTGGCCGGCCGGTTCCGGCTCCATTTCGATCGCATGGCAGGGACATTGCTCGAAACAGGTGGCACAGCCGGTGCACAGATCCATCGACACCGCATAGCCCTGCCCCGGTCCCAGCCGGGTAATCGCCTGCTCCGGACAGGCGGCATAGCAATTGTCGCATTCGAAGCAATTGCCGCACGAAAGGCAGCGCTGCGCCTCATAGCGGGCATGGCGCGCATCCAGCCCGGCATCGACCTCGTCGAAGCCCATGCGCTTGGCCACCGGTCGCTCCGCCTGCACACTGCGCGGCGCATCGCGATAATCCGGCAGATGCAGCATGTCGAAACGGACCAGCGGATGCGACGCCGGGTGTTCATACGTCCCACCGGCCAGCCACGCATCGATCGCCCGCGCCGCCAGCTTGCCATGCCCCGTCGCCGTGGTCATGGTCCGCGCACCGCCGATGCAGTCGCCGCCGGCAAAGATGCCCGCCTGTCCCGTCATCAGCTCGGCATCCACGGCGACGGTGCCGTCCTTCTGCACCTTCACCCCCACGGCATCGGCCAGCAGGCCGAGGTCGCTATGCTGCCCCACCGCCAGCACCACCGCATCGGCCGCCAGCCGCTCCGTCTCGCCGGTCGGCGTCACGCTGCCGTCGGGGTTCATGGTCACCTTCTCGACCACCAGCCCATCGGCACCGAAATGATCGACCACGCTCAGCCAGCGCACCTTCGCCCCCTCGGCGACGGCCTCGGCCGCCTCGGCCGGCAGGGCTTCCATATGCTGCGGATCATAGCGGAAGATAATGACCGTATCGGTCGCACCCAGCCGCCGCGCCGTGCGCGCGGCATCCATCGCCACATTGCCGCCGCCGACCACCGCCACCACGCGCCCCAGCGCCGGTCGCCCGCCGCGACTGACAGCGCCCAGCATACTGATCGCATCGGTCATCTTCCGGCCATCCATGGCCGGGATGTTCAGCCGGTTGGCCAGTTGCGCGCCAACGCCGACAAACACGGCGTCGAACCCGCCTTCCTGCTTCGCGCGCACCACGTCATCCACCCGTTGCCCGCAGCGCAGCGTCACGCCCGGCAGGCCGGTGATGCGCGCAATGTCCTTGTTCATCGGGTCACGCGGCAGGCGATAGGCCGGGATGCCGTACATCATCATCCCACCCGGCTGCTCGGCCGCATCGCGGATTTCCACCTGATGCCCCATCCGGGCCAGATGCCACGCACAGGACAGACCGGCCGGCCCCGCGCCCACGACCAGAATTTTCTTGCCGGTGGCGGGTGCAACCGAGACCTGCCAGCCCGTCTCGGCCGCCAGATCGCCCAGAAACCGCTCGACCGCATGGATGGCAACCGGCGAATCCAGCTCGCCCCGATTGCACCCGCCTTCGCACGGATGATAGCAGGCCCGCCCATGAATGGCGGGCATCGGGTTGTTGGCCACCAGCGCCCGCCAGGCCTTTTCGTACTCGCCCGCCTGGGCCAGGGCCAGCCAGCCCTGAATGTCCTCGCCGGCAGGGCAGGCATGGTTACAGGGCGGCAGGAAATGCCTGTAGACGGGCTTCTGCCAGCGCCGGCTGCCGACCCCGCGCCGCGTCGTCTCCTGCAGCACCTGCGTCATGTCATCAAGTTTCAAAGCCATCCCCACCCCCAGCCCGTCGGGCCCGCCCGCGCATTATGAGCGCGTGACAAGCCTCCTGCCGCACGACCGATATCGCGAGATCATTGTTTCGATACCGATCCAGATAAATCCTCGCCCCAGGATCGGATACCCGCTCAAGGATTCGCCGGATTTGTCATAACATCGAACAGGCCGGGAGCCGTTTGACCGAAGTCAATCGTCACAAATTTCTTTTATCTGTCATCAGGATGGCCATGGCGAACACACCCCGCCAGGTCCCGGCACGGCCCGCAGGTCGCCACGAGCGACAGGCACCGCGCCCACCAGGGCAAATCGTGATGCGCCGACAGGAAATCCCTTGCTGACCGTCGGCAGCAATCATGAACCGAGCCCCGAAGGGCCACCATAGCGACGCAGGCAAGCCCGAGAAGGGGCCGGCCCGGCGGCTCGCCTCGGCTTCAGTATGGCTTGTAGGGCAGGAACTTGCCGGAAATCGTGACCTGAACCCGATCGCCCGCCGGATCGGCCTCGCGCCCGACCTGCATGCGAAAATCGATCGCACTCATGATTCCGTCGCCGAATTCCTCATGGATCAGTTCCTTCAGCGCCGGCCCGTAGACGCTGAGCATCTCATACCAGCGATACAAGAGAGGATCGCCGGGCGCCCCGCCGTCGAAACTGCCCTTGTACGGCACCGCGCACAGCCAGGGCAGCGCCGCCTGGTCCAGGTCGAACAGGCCGATGACCGTCCGCGCCTCATCCTCCGAAAACACCATCTGCCCCAGACAGGCGCAGGTCGTCCATTCCTTGCTGCGCCCCACCTGCCGGGCGATATCGGCCCAGTTCAGGCCCTTGCGAACCCGGGCGATCACGATCGCCTCGGTGACGTCTTCCCGGCTGGTATACATGCGCGTCTCCCTTCGTCAGACGGTCTCGGAAACCGGCCCCGCGACACGCTTCCGGCGTTCCATCCACCAGATCGCGCCTGCGACCAGCAGATTGGCCACCAGCCCGACCATTCCGGTATTGAGCCCGGCCGGCTGCAAACCCGCAAGCGCACCACCCATGGCCACGACATCGCCGACAACCAGCCCGGCGCCCAGCGCCCGGGCCGAGAGCGGCCAGCGCCAGATGATCGCGGCAATGCCGGGGATGAATTGCGACACCCCCAGATAATAGAAGCTGGTCAGCGTCACCATCAGGCCGGACAGATGCTCCGCCGCCAGGATCGAGAACAGCAGATAGAACGCGATCACCGCCTGCGCCCCCCGCCGCTGCCCGGCATCGGAAAGCCCATGCAGCAGGTTGCGCGACACCAGCGGGCCGATGGCCAGGCAGGTACCGGCCAGGATCACCAGTCCCGACAATGCGCAAGCACCGGCGGCCAGCCCCACCATCCAATCAGGCAGCAGCGCCCCGGCCGCCACCATGAACACCGCATTGGGCGACGGCACCGGCAGCGCCGCCGAGCGCGCATACAGCGCCACCAGATAGAGAAACGGAAACATCACCATATACAGCGGCATGACGATCTGGTTGCGGCGCACCGTCCGCGCCGAGCGCGCGGTGAACACGAAGGCAACCGTCTGCGGCGCCACACAGAACGCCACGGCCTGGAGCGGAATGGTGGAAAGCGCATAGATCTGGTCCCGCAGCGCGACCGGATGGCCGCTCCAGTCCACGGGCGGCAGATGCGCCATGCCCCCCGCCCGCAACGCGGCCAGCCCCACCACCGTCACCGCGATCAGCACCAGACTGTCCTTGATCACCGAGACATAGGCCGGCGCGCGGATGCCCGAGAGCATGATCCAGGCGAAGGTCAGCCCGGCGGCGGCGGTGGTCGTCCATTGCTCGGGCAACGCCCAGTGGAACTGGTCGATGACGCGCAGCAGGCCGACGATCTGCAATTCGCCGAACGGCAGCAGGCACAGGATCGCCGTCAGCACCACCAGCCGTTCCAGCCCGACGCTGCCGAAACGGGCACGGAACAGATCGGCCATGGTCAGGGCCTGGTAATGCCGCCCCACCCGCCAGATCAGCGGATTGATGAAATAACCGACCGGATAGGCCAGCACGATATAGCTGAGGAACCAGATGATGAAGGACGTGCCGGTGCTGTAGGCCGCCGACGGAAACCCCATGATGCTGCCGATACTGTAGGTTTCCCCCACCGCCAGCATGAAGACCAGGATGCCGCCGAACTGCCCCGACGCCACGAAGAAATCGCGGCTGTCCTGGTGCCCATGGCCACGCCGCGAGAACAGCGCCACCAGGATCGACAGCAGAATGACCAGGAAGAAGACGATACTAGCCATCATCCCCTCCGCGATCGAACGCCAGCCAGACGACGACCATGCACAGCGACGTCAGGAAGAACCAGCCGAACAGCCAGCACACCACCAGCGGCACCCCGAAGATCAGCAGGCGGCTGGAACTCAGGATGGGCAGCAACAGCACGATCGCGCCGAACGGCACGCCAACCCCCAGGCCGACACGCCACACATCTCTCATGCGTCCCTCTGTCAATCGCGGCTTCAGTGCGCTGCCCTCCCATGCGGAATTGTGCCGGACGAAGATCCGGCCAACATGCCGGTCCGTGCCGCTCCCATGCGGATTCCGGCCGTGTCATGCGGGTTCATGCCCGATACCGCAGCCCGGCCATATCGGGCCCGCCCCCACCGATCGGGTCGGAGACGCCCATAGTCTGCCAGCATGCGTCCGGGCCGCCCACCCCCTTCTCACGCCGGCGCATATGCTCCAGCAGGGCCGTGTTGAGGGCACGCGCGGCATAGGTCAGGGCGCGGTCGGGATGGCGGCACACATCCAGGCTGGTGCCGATGCGGTCCTCGCCCAGCAGGGGCACGCTCCTGAGCGACCCGGCTTCGATCTCGCGGCGAAAACATTCCGGCGGCAGGATCAGCACCGCCCGCCCCTGCAGGGCAAGTTCCTTCTGCACGATCAACGATCCGGTGACGAAAACGGGGTCGATGCTCAGGCCGTTGCTCCGGGCCACACGCTCCATCTCCTGCCGCACCGAATAGGATGCATCGGGCACCGCCAGCGGATGGCGCACGACATCGCGCAGGGTAACACCCCGCATCGTCGCCAGCGGATGGTCCGCCCCCACGATCGCGGCATGCTCCAGCGGCGTACTCGCCTGTACATAGGGCCTGGCGCTCTCGGGCGAGAAAATGGCCACGCCCAGATCGGCCTCGCCATGGCGCAGGGCCTCGAACAGCTCCTTGGTGCGCCCTTCGCTCACCCGGAAACGCAGGCCGGGATAGCGGTCATGGATCTCGGTCAGGATCGGCACCAGAAGTTCGGAAACCAGCGCACCGCCCGCGTAGATGCACACGCTGCCGCGCCGCAGGCCGCGCAGGTCGTCGATCAGCTGGCGCGTGGTATCCATGTCGCCCAGGGTCAGGCGCGCGCGCTCGGCCAGCAATTCGCCCGCTTCGGTCAGGGCCATGCCGCTGGGCGAGCGGTCGAGCAACGGGGTCCGAAAATAATATTCCAGATGATCCAGCTTGCGCGCCACGGCAGCCGGCGACATGCCCAGAAGCTGTGCTGCCTGCCGCAACGAGCCTGTCCGCGAAACCTCGATGAAAACACGCAGGGCTTTCAGATCCATGGCAGCCACCCGGAAACAGTCTGACGCGTGGCGCGCCACATATCATTATGATTCAACAACAATGTGAAGCAGACCACCCGCCGAGGCAACCGTTATTGCACCCCGCCCCGCATCCCGTCATATACGCCACCGCCGGCACGCCAGATCATACACCACCGCACGTCGCCGGGGTGTTACGGAAACCGTTCTACTCTGCTCCGCTTTTCGAACTCACGCATTTTATTTCGACCATGCAACCATGCCCCATCGCATCACCCCTATGCTGACATGGGTCAGCCCGGAGACACCGCGCATGCCTCCCGTGAACCTGATCGCACCCGGCGGCGCCCTGCCCGCCCGCACCGTCCGCCTGCCGCTGCGTGCCGCCCTGTCCACCATCCTCTGCATGGGCGCGCCCGGCGTGGCCGCCGCCGCCGCCACCCCCGCGCCCGATACCGGAACGGCCGCCTCCCGGCCGGCCCATCCCGCCAAGGCGCGGCCGAACACCGCCACCATCCACCCGCCGGCGGCGACGCCTCCCCGACCCGCCGAAAGCACCAGCCGGCTGGAGGCCATCACCGTCACCGCCGATCGCCGCAGCCAGAACGCGCAGAACGTGCCAAGCTCCATCGCCGTCATCACCGGCAGGGACCTGGTGGCCCGCAACGTCAACACCGTGTTCGACCTGCAATATCTCACGCCATCCCTGCAGGTGACGCCCCAGTTCGGCAGCGGCCAGCCGGCCTTCACAATTCGCGGCGTGGGCTTCAACGATTATGCCAGCAACAACGCGCCCACCGTGGGCATCTATCTCGACGAAGTCGCCAACCCGGTGCCCTTCGCCAGCAACGGCATGATGTTCGACATCAGCCGGGTCGAGGTGCTGCGCGGCCCGCAGGGCACGCTCTACGGCCGCAACACCACGGGCGGCGCCATCAACTATATCCTCAACCACCCGACCGACAGTTTCCACGCCGGGCTGACCGGCCAGTACGGCCGGTTCGATGCCGGCAAGGTCGAGGGCTATCTCTCCGGCCCGGTGGGGCGATACATCAAGGTCCGCCTGTCAGGACAGACCCAGCAGGGCGGCGCCTGGCAGCATGACGACCAGGGCGCGCATCTGGGCAATGTGGATCGCGGCGCCGCCCGCCTGCTCGTGGAGGCCGCCCCCACCGACAGCATGAAGGTGACGCTGAACATCCATGGCAGCCGCGACCGCTCGGATGCCAACGGCCTGCATCTCTATTCGCCGCTCCGGTCGCTCAACATCCTGTATGGCAACGCCTATCCCATCTACCCGGCGGATACCGACCGCGACATCGCGCATTGGGGCACCTCCCCGCAATTCGCGCGCGAGATCGGCATCAGCCCCAACGCCAAACCGTTCTCGCATATCGACACCGGCGGCCTGTCCCTGCGCATCGACCAGGATTTCGCCGCCTTCCGCCTGACCGAGCTGGCCAGCTACGATGCCGCCGCCCGCCAGGAATACGACAATTACGATGCCTCGTCGCTTGCCATCGCCGACGTCTATTACCAGTCCCGCGCCAACGTGTTCTCCAACGAGCTGCGCTTCACCTCACGCGGCCCGTCACGCCTGTCCTGGGTGGGCGGCATCTATTATTCCAACCAGTACCTGTCCGATCAGTACCATTCCGGCTTCATGAACGCCTACGGCTTCGACCGCGTGGTGAAATATTCACAGATGGTCAACACCATCAGCGGCTTCGGCCAGGCCACCTACAGGCTGCTGGACAAGCTCTCCATCACCGGCGGCCTGCGGATCGAGCACGAGGCCCGCAGCCTCTATGATTTCCAGTCCTACATGCTCTCCGGGTCGGACCCCGGCAACGCGCCGTTCGGCCCGCGCCAGCATTACGACTACACCAAGCCCTCGGCGAAGTTCGCGATCCAGTATATCCCCATCCGCAACGACATGCTCTATGCCTCCTACAGCCACGGCATCAAGTCGGGCGGCTTCACCACCTACAACACCGCCGCACCGCAGATCTCCACCAAGCCCTTCAAGGCCGAGACCATCGATGCGTGGGAACTGGGAAACAAGCTCGACCTGCCTCGGCAGAACCTGCGGCTGAACCTCTCCTCCTTCTATTACGATTATCACGGCCAGCAGATTCAGTCCGCCGTGGTCAACCCGCAGACCGGTCTGGTGGGCTCCATCGTCAACGCCCCCCACTCCCATCTCTATGGGCTGGAGTTCGAGGCCGAATGGTCGCCGCTGCCGGGCCTGACCCTCACCCAGTCCGGCGGCTGGGCCATCGGCCAGTTCGACAATTTCTATTCCATCCTGCGGGCCGACCGCATCAACGGCACCTATGTCGGCGTCTATGCCAGCCGCAAGGGCGACAGCCTGCCGGCCCCCAAGCTCACGCTCAACGGTTCGGCCGCCTATCGCTGGTCCATGGGCGATTATACGCTGACCACGAGCATGAACTATTCGCTGCGCTCCACCTACCGCTCGCTGTTCGGGCCGCTCTACAATGTGGCGGGCTACACGCTCTGGGGGGCCAACCTCTCCTTCGGGCCGAAGAACAACCGATGGACGGTCGCGGCTTTCGGCAACAATATCTTCAACAAACGCTACGACGTGGAGCGCAATTATTTCGTCAACGGCGACACGGTGGCCCTTGCGGGCATGCCCGCGATCTGGGGCGTCCGCGCCGCCATTTCCTACTGAACAGGCAGGGCGCCAGTCATGACGAAACCCCTCTTTGCCCTCGACGCGACGGAAATGCTCACCGGTTACGCCACGGGCATGTTCACGCCCACCGAGGTGATGCGCGCGCTCAACGCCCATATCGCCCGCTGGGAACCAACGCTCGGCGCGCTCTATCTCTGGCGGCCCGAACAGGCCGAAGCCCAGGCCGCCGCCTCCACCGCGCGCTGGCAGCAGGGCCAGCCCATGGGCGTGCTGGACGGCGTGCCCGTCACGGTCAAGGAACTGATCGCCACGGCCAACGACCCCGTACCCCTGGGCACGGCGGCGGTGGAACTCTCCCCCGCCCCGGCCGACGCCCCCTGCGCCGCCCGCCTGCGCGAGGCCGGCGCCATCATCTTCGCCAAGACGACCATCCCCGATTACGGCATGCTCTCCTCCGGCCTCTCCAGCTTCCATACGCTGGCGCGCAACCCGTGGAACCTCGCCACCAATCCGGGCGGCTCTTCCGCCGGCGCCTCGGCGGCGGCGGCGGCCTGCTACGGGCCCATCCATGTCGGCACCGATATCGGCGGCTCGGTACGCCTGCCCGCCGCATGGTGCGGCACGGTGGGCTTCAAGCCCACGCTGGGCCGCATCCCCATCGATCCTTACTATACCGGCCGCTGCGCCGGCCCCATGACGCGCGGCATGGCGGATGCCGCCCTGGCCATGGGGCCGCTCACCCTGCCCGACTCGCGCGATGCCACCGCCCTGCCCTACGAGGCCATCGCCTGGTCGGCCGCCCCCCTTTCGCCGGCCGGGCTGCGCGTGGGCGTGATGCTGGATGCCGGCTGCGGCCTCGGGGCCGATGCGGAAATCGCCGCCGCCATCGAAAACGCCGCCACCCTGTTCGCCCGCGCGGGCGCCACCATAGTCGCAGCGCCACCCGTCCTCACGCGGGACATCCTCGACGGCATCGACCTGTTCTGGCGCGCCAAATTCTGGGACGAGGTCAGTCGGCTGCCCGAAAAACGGCGCGCACGCATCCTGCCCTATATCCTAGAATGGGTCAGCGCGGGCGCCCATGTCACGGGCGTGGAGGCCGCACGCGGCTTCGGCGGCACCTTCACCCTGCGCCAGGCCTGCGCCGCCCTGTTCGACACGGTGGATGTGGTCCTGTCCCCCACCACGCCCAACCTCTCCTTCCCGGCCGACTGGGCCTCGCCCACCAACGATCCATCCCTCCCGTTCGAACATTGCGCCTTCACCCTGCCGTGGAACATGTCCGAACAGCCGGCCCTCACCCTCAATTGCGGCTTCTCGCGCGCCGGCACGCCCATCGGGCTGCAGATCGTCACAAGGCGCTTCGCCGACCTGCAGGCCATCCGCCTGGGCCGGTGGTTCGAACAGGAATATGGACGCGTGCCCCACTGGCCCGGCGAATCCCCCCAGCCCCCGCCCCTCGCCTGAACGTCCCCTGAACGCCCCGTCGCACAAGGTCCGCTACCCGATGAAAAGACGCATGCTTCTCGGCCTCACGGCCGCCCTGCCGATGCTGGCGGCCCGCGCGACGCAGGCCCGCGCGGCAGCGGGCGACCCGCTGCATCCCGGCCCCGGCCATGTAGGCCCCACCAACCTCATCACCGATGTCGCGGGCCTCACCATCGGCGAGGCGCATGACGCGAAGGCCCGCACCGGGGTCACGGTCATCCTGCCCGACCAGCGGGTGGCCTGCGCGGTCGATGTGCGCGGCGGCGGCCCCGGCACGCGCGAGACCGATGCCCTCACCGCCGGCAATCTCGTACGCAGTGTCGACGCCATCGTGCTGTCCGGCGGCTCGGTGTACGGGCTGGGCTCGGCCGACGGCGTCGCTGCGTGGCTGGGCGCGCACGGGCGCGGCTTTTCCATGACGAAACAACCCGGCGTCCCGCCCTCGCCCATCGTGCCCACCGCGATCCTGTTCGACCTGGCCAATGGCGGCGACAAGAGCTGGGGCCTCAACCCGCCCTATCGCGACCTGGCATTGCGGGCCATGGACCACCCCGCCCGCACTGTCGATCTCGGCACGGCGGGCGCGGGCTACGGGGCCCAGGCCGGCGCGCTCAAGGGCGGGCTCGGCTCGGCCTCCTTCGTCACCGCCGACGGGCTGACCGTCGGCGCGCTGGTGGCGGTCAACAGCCTCGGCTCGGTGGTCGTGCCGGGCACGCGTCATTTCTGGGCCGGCGCCTTCGAAATGGGCCGCGAATTCGGCGGGCTGGGCGCCAGCGCCGCCCATGTCGAACCCGAGGATTGGGGCCGGGCGAAATTCAACCCGGCGGCCCGCGCCAACACCACCATCGCCTGCATCGCCACCGATGCCGATATCGATGCCGATGACCTCAAGCGCGTGGCCATGATGGCGCAGGACGGGCTTGCCCGCGCCATTCGCCCGGTTCACTCGCCCTTCGACGGAGACGTCATTTTCGCCCTGTCCACGGGCCGCCGCCCCCTGCCCGCCGGCCCGCGCCCGCTCCATGTCGCACGGCTGGGCGCATTGGCGGCCGACGTGCTGGCCCGCGCCGTGGCGCGCGGCGTCTATGAGGCAACCCTCCCCCCAGGCATGGGCGGCCCGACCTGGAAGAGCCTGCCGGGGTGACCAGCCTACCGACGCAGGAACCGACGAAGCATGCGAGAGGTCACCTGCCCGAACCGACCGGACACACCGGGGGGAACATGCACGCTGGCATGTCCACCGACATCCTGGTCGAAGGCGCCGACATGTCCGCGCTTCCGCCAGACATGGACACCCACCCCACCTTCCTCCAGCCAGTCATGGAATGCCCATAAGGCGGGCGCGCGACGCCGTCCGACCGCATGAATGCGCCACAGATCCACCAGGGGCGCAAAGAACGGATTGCCCCGTTCGTACGCCCAGATTTCCACCCGGATACCGGGCTGCTCGCTGGCCCCGCGCGCATGAAAGCCGCCGGTATCGGCGACGATCAGCGTATTGGCGGGCACGGCAACGGCGCGTGGCGCCGGATAGCCCATGGCGGCAAGCGCCTCCTCGTCGACACGGAAGGACCCACGTCCGCTCAGACGATCGGCGGAACCGGCCGCCTCCAGGCTCATCCGCTTTTCCCACGCCTGCCGTGCCGGATTCAGCCTGTGCGAACCGGGAACGTACACGAACGGGCCGCTATTCTCCGCCGTCTCGGTCAGCGTGAACCAGGCCTTGACGGTGGGATGAAACGTATCGGCATGAAGCTGAAGCTGCGGATCGGGAACACCGGTAACGGCGTGCGGCAGGATCGTCTGGATATAATAAAGCGGTTCACAGTCGCGGCTGCCGGCCAGCCGGATCAGCCGGCCCAGCAGAGGCACGTCGAGCAACTGCCGGACACCGGGCATGCGGGCCAGAACCCGGGGCTCCAGAGCGATGCGGCGGGTCACCGTATCGCCCTGAATGGTCTCGCGCGCCTCTCCCCGATATTGCCGGACATCATCGAGAAGCCGGCTGAACGTCGCGGCCGGCAGAAAGTCGCGGATGACGACGAACCCGTCACAGTCGAACTCGGTCACGAGATGCGGCGGAATCGCACGTTTCAGCCGCCGCCGGCGCCATGATGAGGCCCGATGGGCCAGGCTCTGGCGCAGAACATGCAGCCCCGTCTCATTCAGCCGACGGCTGCCGATCAGCGGATTGTCGCGAAAGGATTTCACCCCGGTGAAAAGCTGGAGTGCCCAGACAGGATAGGTCAGAGTATTCTTGATTGTCTTATGCATAACATCCGGTCGGCCATAACGGCATGGGAACGCCTTCCCCACCGCACAGTTGCAGCCCCGCGCATCGCGAGCGTGTAGAGGCACACGCCATAGCATCATAGGAATGTGTTGCAAAATCGCACGACAACGCGATCAAATCATAAAAGAAAATTTCATTTTGACCATGAAGACGGCGCACCGGGCCGCCCCTTTCTGCCCGTCCCGCTGATCAGGCACATGCCCTCAGAGCCGGCAGAATATCTTCCACCGGCCGGGGCTGGGCGAACAGATAGCCCTGGACCTCGTCGCAACCCATCCTGACGAGCAGCCGATGCTGTTCGTCCGTTTCCACACCTTCGGCAGTAACAGACAGATCCAGGGAATGCGCGAGGCTGAGGATGGTCCGCGCGATCCTGCCGACCTTCTCCTGAGACATAGCCTGCACAAACCCACAATCGATCTTGATCTTGCTGAACGGAAAGGACCACAGATATTTCAGCGAGGAATATCCGGTTCCAAAATCATCCAGCACCAGCCGGCAACCGATCTCGGCCAGCTTTCGCAGCGCCGCATGGTTCGCTTTCTCGTTTTTCAGAAACGATGTTTCCGTAATCTCGATTTCCAGCCTGTGCGCCGCCAGGCCGGTCTGCCGGAGGATTCGCCTTACCATGTCGGGAAAGGCCGCATCGCCCAGCTGGATCGACGATACATTCACCGCCACCCTGATACCGTCCGGCCATAACATCGCTTCGCGGCACGCGGCATGCATCACCCACTGCCCCAGCGTGTGGATCAGCCCGTTCTGTTCGGCAAGCCCGATGAACTGGTCAGGCAGGACGGTGCCGCGCGCCGGATGGCACCAGCGCACCAGGGCCTCGCAACTCCTGACCTGCTGGCCCTCACGCTCGTAGATCGGCTGGAAATGCAGGGTCAGGGTCTCGCTCGCCAGCGCGTCGCGCAGTTCCTCGGTCAGGATCGCGGCACTCCTGACCTCGTCGCTCAGCGCGGCCTGGAACTGCAGGAAGCGATTCCGCCCCTGGGTCTTCGCGCGATACATCGCCATATCCGCGTGCTGCAGCAGGGTCTCCGCACTGTCGGCATCTTCGGGGAAACGGGCGGACCCGATACTGGCCCCGATCACGATCCGCTTGCCATCCACCAGATAGGGCGCGCTCAGCGACGCCAGAAGCGGCGTCATCCGCAGTTCGATTTCCGACGGCGAGGCGGTATTGGACCATAGAATGGCGAATTCATCCCCCCCGAGGCGGGCGATCAGGTCGCCAGGCCGCCCGTGCTCGCGCAGACGTTCCGCGACAAGGCGCAGCAGGGCGTCCCCCGCAGGATGACCATGGACGTCATTCACCGTCTTGAAATAGTCAAGGTCGATATAGAACAGCACAGCCGGCCTGTTCCTGCCGCACAAGGCCTCCAGCCGCATGCTGAACAGACGGCGATTGGCCAGATCGGTCACCTTGTCGAAATGGGCCAGCCGCTCGATCTGCCGCTCATTCTCCCGATAGACCGTCACGTCATCGAAAACATACAGGTCCCACAGCGGCATTCCCGACTGGTCGGCAATCATCAGCCGATTGAGGATCAGGTCCCGCCGATTTCCCTCCGGGTCCTCGAGCGAAAACTCCATGCTCGCCTGCCCGTCAGCCGCCGGCGCCGCATCCGTCATGCAGGACGTCATATGAGACGTCCTTTCAGAGAGGGCGGAATCGCCGAACCGCCTGGCCGCGCGGTTCATCAGAATGACCTCCCCATCCCCGACGGACCGGACGATCAGCGGCGACGGCACATTCTGGACGATGCGGTCGATGAACAGCTTATCGCGCAGGATCTTCTCATTCGCCTCATGGAGCCTCTCCGTCGCCGTGCGCAACTCCGACAGCGCCGTCTTCTTGGCGGCATGCGCGTGACGGACCAGGTCGATGGCCGAGCCGACCCCCAGGCAGATCCCGTGTTCGACGACGATGAAGCCCAGCAGCAATTCCGACGGGTTCGCACCCAGGGCCTGCGGCAGGAAGTCCGCCACCAGCACGGCGGCTTCGACGATGGTCGGGCGCGGGTCCATCAGCAGCGTGACAGGGCGTCGGTGATAGACCGAATATCCGTACTGGCCGGCCATGCGCACATGAAACGTATGGCGGTCGACAAGGCCCAGCGGGTGCCCTTCCCGATCGACGATGACGACATACAGCAGGTGGGGGTCATTCTCGAAATGCTGCTGGACATCGCCGCCGACGGCCGTTTCCGGCAGGATGGGCACAACGGCCGCGATATCGCGCATCGTCTGCGCGGCCACCGTGCCATTCTCCAGCATCGTCATTGCGGAACCTTCAACTGCATGCTCAATGAATTACGACCATTTCGCACATAAAAAAACAAAAATACATAGAATTCACGCAGTCGACCAGGTACATCCGATCTGAACAAGAATTTTTTATTTCGGACATCATACCAGGATCATCAGATCCACAGCACCATCCGGACGATTAAAGAACATCGTATTCTCTATCGCAACGGACGATTTTATTGTCCACTCTTTTGCTCCCGATAGAAGCCGGTGCGTGCCACCTGGTTACGAATGCATCCCCGCCAGATGCATGGCCAGGTCCCGGGCCTGCTGCCGGATCTCGGGGATCGCCGTCGTCTCGAACAGGGTTCCGGCCCGCATGGGCCCGATCGCGTACAACACCCGCGAACAGGCACCGGATGCCCCCTCAAGCGCACCCTCGGCATCGGTCGCCAGCGTCACGCCCAAATCCCCGGCGACCGCATGTCCGTCCAGGAAGAGCGCCCTCAGCAACGGGGATTGGACCTTCCGGTAGTCGGTGACCGGCCCGGTGCAGTTGATGACGCATGATGCGGCCAGGCTTTCCGTCACCCCTGACGTCACGATCGTCAGATGTCCAACCCCGCCCGACATCGCCAGATCCTGCACATGCCCGCGGCGAATGGCCAGAAGCCCCGCTCGCTGCTCCCGCTCCACTTGTTCCGCGATGCACGGCGCCATGCGATGCCGTGCCACGCTCCAGTAATGAAACAGATGCCGCCTGAACCGCGCCTTCTCGCCCGTCGGCAGGCGCGCCCATAACGGGTTGCTCGTTCCCCGCAGACTGTCGACGGCCGCCCGCCAGGCCGCCCCATTCCGCACAGCGCTCCGAAACGCCGCCAGATAGGCGCCGGCGGAGGGCGCCGTCGAATCCGGCACCGCGGGCCCCGCACCCGGCGCACAGGGCGCGTGGCCCAGGCTCAGCAGGCCGTGCCTGGACACCATGGTGACCGGCCCGCGATGCCCCTTTTCCCGCAGGCGCAGCAGCATATCCACCGCCGTCAGCCCCGTCCCGATCAGAACGACCGGCGAATCGCGATCGGAAGGCAGCGGAAAATCACGCCAGGGATCGCGATGATAGAGGCCCCCCGAGAGGGCATCGGCGCTGATTCGCGGCAGGTCGACCGGCGGAAAATGCCCCAATGCCAACACGACGCGACTGGCCGGGATGCTCCCGCCATCCGCAAGGACGACCGACGCCGCCTCGCCCTCCACCTTCACCGCCACGGCCCCTCGCCGGCAATGAACGGCACCGGACCGGGCCACCAGGGTCTGAAGGTACCGTCCAAACACCATGCGCGGCGCGAAGGTGCCCGCGTCGGCCGAGGGATCATGCTCCCGCCGCAGCCAGTCCAGAAAATGGTCCGGCACGTCGGAAAAGGCGCTCATGTTCCCCGCGCGGACATTCAGCAGATGGGCGGGGCTGCGCGTCGCATAGGCAATGCCCAGCCCCAGTTCCTCCCGGGGCTCGATCACCACAAGGTTCGGCGGATTCACCTGTCGCGCCAGATGGATCGCCGCCAGGGCACCGCTCGCACCCCCACCAACGATCGCGACCGTCCCTGCCATGGTCCGCCTCCGTCAGCCCAGGCGACAATAGCGGCAACAGCGCCATGACCGGTTGCGCAGGATGGTCTTCATGATGTCGTATCCCCGATCCGATCCAGGAGCCCGACCGGAAATGCGCGCTGGCGGCGATCCGACGCGCGTTTTCAGTCAGGCTCTCAAAGGCTGTTTCAAAAGCCTCTTACCCTCCTTCGCAGATCCGACGACCACGAGGAAAGGATGGACAGAGTAACGAATGATAACAGCGAAAGGTCCCGAGAGCGGCCCTGGCGCGCTGCCTATGGCGGCAGCGCGGCGTTGCGGACATCCACTGCCACCGGCAGTTGCCCCTCCCGGTGGAAGATATCCGCCATTCTCTGCTGCCCGGCCAGGATATCGGCCCCCACCGGCTGGATGCCGTAGGTAATCTTCTCCACCGACCGTCCAACCACCGCCGGATCGAGCCCCGTGGCATCGGCGAGAATCCGCACCACCTCCGGCTTGCTGGCCTGCGCCCACGCATCGCATCGCGCCACGGCATCGCGGATCGTCTTCAGCAGATCGGGCTGAAGCCGCGCGAATTCACGCCGGGTCATAAAAAACTGGACCCCGCCCCCGATATCGGCACCGGTCGCCAGAACGCGCAGATCGCTGCCCGCGGCCGACAGGTACGGGTCCCAGATCGACCAGGCATCGACCACCCCCGTCTCGAATGCCGGGCGCGCGGCGGAAGGCAGCAGGTACGTCACATCGACGTCACGCAGGCTCAATCCATTCTTCAGCAGCGCGGCCAGCAGCAGCCAGTGCGCATCCGATCCCCGCGTCACGGCAACCTTGCGCCCCCGCAGATCTCCGATCGCATGGATCGGGCTTCCCGCAGGCACGATAATCGCCTCGCTCGACCCCACCTGCGGCTCATGCCCCGCATAGACCAGCATGCCGGGCGCGCTCGCCTGGGCGAAGATCGGCGGCAGATCGCCCGTCTGGCCGAATTCCAGCGCACCGGCGGCCATGGCCTGCAACATCGGCGGCCCCGCCGGAAACTGCGCCCATTGTACCGCAATCCCTCGCGGCGCCAGGGCTTCCTCCAGAAAACGCTTCTGCTTCAGCAGGATCAGCGTGCCGAATTTCTGGTAGCCGATCCTGATGGCCGTAACCGCAGCATGCGCGGCCGGCGCCCGCAGGGGCAGCGCCAACCCGGCGAAACCCAGGGCAAGGGTCGAACGTCTGGACAGGGTCATCGGTCCGGTCATTTCCTCCATGCGCCGCGATCGACGATATCGCGGCCGCCGTCACGTTCACGCGGGCACGCCCGCACCGGCCCACCGACAATGCTTCAGTTTCCTGCTTTCAACAACACATCCTTCCGCCCGCAGCCGCGAGACATGACCATCGAACGATCCGCAATGCGACGGATGATGGACCTCCACACATCCGGCTGGTGATGCTCCAGGTTCATGGCACCGCCATGTTCCATTCGCGGGCCGAACGGGAACTATGGGCTTGCCCGCATCGTTTCTCGCCTATCCGTCGGACGCTGGGATCACGGCCACGACGATGCCCTTCAGGCAGAGATCAAGTAAAAATAAATCTGCCACATTTTAGACCGATTCGAAGCGGCATATTCATTTGAATACATTTATTTTAATGAAAAATTTACTATTTTTTACACGAATGGTGCCGTTTAATATTGATATTTCATCGAAACCGACACGAATTTGCCGCAAATTCGTCATCAAATTAAATTTGACTCCTGTAACCAAAAAGTGATCTTCTCTCCCCTGCCCCGAAGGCGACAGACATAAGCCGTTGTAAATCAACATTTTGTCGACGAATGCACGGTCATGAGGCATGCTCCTCGACCAGGAGTGCGTCATACGGAAGGAGGGTGATATGGCAAACATACGCCGGAAAAAATCAATATTCACAATGGCAGTGGCCGGATCGTTGATCGCCGCCACGGCTACCCAGACAGCATTCGCGCAGACGCAGAATGCCCGGCAGGAGGCGCTCCGTGTCGCCCCCCATCCAGGCATGATGCCCCACGCGGGCCGGATGTTCCCGGGGAGTTCGCTGACCGGCGTGCCTGGCTTCCCCCTGCCGACGATCCATACCCAACAGGCCTATGCGCCCGACGGGGACTTTACGGCCCGCTGGACACGCGCCGACGCGCTGCAGATCAAGGCACAGTCGAACCCGTCGGTCCCGGCGGGGCAGAACTCGTTGCCCTCCCAGCTGATCATGCCCGGTATTCCTGCAGATTTCCCGACCATCAATCCGGATGTCTGGGTATGGGACACCTGGACCCTGATCGACAAGCATGCCGATCAGTTCAGCTATAATGGCTGGGAAGTCATCTTCTGCCTGACGGCGGACAAGAATGCCGGATATGGCTTCGACGATCGCCATACCCACGCCCGCATCGGCTTCTTCTATCGCCGCGCCGGGATTCGGGCCGACCAGCGCCCCGCGAACGGCGGCTGGATCTATGGTGGCCTCCTGATTCCGGAAGGCGCGCAGGAACAGGTCTTCGCCGGCACCACCTACACGATCACGGCGGAATGGTCGGGCTCGATGCGCCTGCTGGACCCGCGCGACAACAAGGTATCGCTGTTCTACACGGACATGGCGTTCAACCGCGACGCGTCCGGGCAGGATATCACCCCCGCCCAGGCGGTGATCACCCAGAGCCTGGGCCAGATCCATGCCGATTTCAACCATGTCTGGTTCACCGGCTTCACCACCCACACACCGCTTCTGCGTCCTGACGGCGTGCTTTACCAGAACGGGGCGCAGAACCCGTACTATAACTTCCGCGATCCGTTCACCTTCGAGGACCCGAACCATCCCGGCGTGAACTACATGGTGTTCGAGGGCAATACCGCCGGCCAGCGCGGTGTCGCGAACTGCACCGCCGAGGATCTGGGCTACCGCCCGAACGATCCGCACGCCGAAACCGTTCAGCAAGTCCTCGATAGCGGCGCCTATTATCAGAAGGCGGCGATCGGCCTCGCGGTGGCCGAGGATTCATCGCTATCGAAATGGAAGTTCCTGACGCCGCTGATCTCGGCCAACTGCGTCAACGATCAGACCGAACGTCCCCAGATGTATATCAAGAACGGAAAATACTACATCTTCACCATCAGCCACCGCACGACCTACGCGGCGGGTGTGGATGGTCCGGACGGCGTATACGGCTTCGTCGGCAACGGCATCCGCAGCGACTTCCAGCCCATGAACTATGGCAGCGGCCTCGTGCTGGGCAACCCCACGGACCTCAACCAGGCGGCAGGCACCGACTATGATGCCAATCCGCAGCAGAACCCGCGGGCCTTCCAGTCCTACTCTCACTATGTGATGCCAGGCGGCCTGGTCGAATCCTTCATCGACACGGTCGAAAACCGTCGCGGCGGCACGCTGTCACCGACGGTCAAGCTGGGCATCCGCGCCGACGCCTCGGCGGTCGACCTGCGCTACGGCAATGGCGGCCTGGGCGGCTATGGCGACATCCCGGCCAACAGCGCGGACACCAACGTCTCCGCCTTCATCCAGGACCTGATCAGCCAGAATGTTTCGATCGGGCCCAACACCACCGGCCAGGTCAACGCTTTCGTCAACACGAACAAATAGTACAAGGCCAGACCGGCCCTTTCCGGGACCATCCCGGAAGGGGCCGGTTTTCCGATTCGCGGGAACCATGCCCAGGAAGATGAAAAGATCCGTTCATACGGCCCGGTTCGACATTGTCCTTCGCTGCCGCGTGCTCGCCGTGGCATGCCTGTTTCTGATGCTGCCGCCGCACCTGCGGGCGCAGGAGGCACCCACACCCCAATGGCGGCCGGCCCTGCATTTCTCACCCGCCGAACATTGGGTGAACGACCCGAACGGTCCGTTTCTTCTCGACGGTACCTATCATCTTTTCTACCAGTACAATCCGGCCGGCATGGTCTGGGGCCCCATGTCATGGGGGCACGCCACCAGCACCGACCTGCTGCACTGGCAGGAGCAAGACATCGCCCTCCCCGCCACCCCGCAGGAGGATATCTTCTCCGGCACCGTCGTCTATGACAGCCAGAACCGCTCCGGGCTGGGCAGCGCCTCCGCACCGCCACTGCTGGCATTTCATACCTCGGTCTTCCACGGCAATCCCGCGCACCCTGAGGACACGCAGGCCCAGTCCCTGTCCTACAGTCTGGATCGCGGCGCGCACTGGCAGGCCTACGATCACAATCCGATCCTGACCCTGCAGCCGGATTCAAGACAATTCCGCGACCCGTCGATTGTCTGGTACCCGCAGGGCCAATGCTGGATCATGACCACGGTTGTCGCCGATGCGCAGCTGGTCAAGCTGTACCGGTCGACCGACCTGCTGCACTGGTCCTTCCTGAGCGATTTCCAGCCGTCCGGCTACCGCAAGCCGGGCATGTTGTGGGAAATGCCTTTGCTGATACCGCTGGCCCTGGACGGCAATCCGCATGACACACGCTGGGCGATGATCGTCAGCGTCAATCCCTGGAGCATCGCCGGCGGATCGGGCGTGCAATATTTCGTCGGACGCTTCGACGGCACCCGCTTCACGCCCGACACATTGCCGCCGGAAGGGTCAGATCCATCGGCCTATCATTGGCTGGATCACGGCGCCGACCAGTATGCGGCGATCCGCTTCGCCAATACCGGCTCCGGTGCGCCGCTGCTGATCGGGTGGATGAGCAACTGGGATTACGCGGACACCCTCCCGACATCTCCCTGGCGCGGACAGATGACGCTACCCGTCCAACTGGCGCTGAAGACGGTCGACGGCCAACCCGTCCTGATCCAGACACCAACCGCGACGTACGAAGATCTGGTGCATCGGCAGGGCGTCTCCGCCTTTTCCGACCGGCAACTGGGTCCTGGCCAGAGCTGGCATGCCCCGCTGGGCGGAGACGTGCTGGATGTCCACCTGACCCTGCGACGGGGCGATGCGCCACGCGCCGGCATCGTCGTGCGGCAGACGCCGGACGGCCGGACAGGGACCGTGATCAGCTACGATTTCACATCGGGAAATCTCACGCTCGATCGCAGCCATTCCGGCCAGGTCGGGTTCTCACCCCGTTTCAGCCTGGCGCATGTCGCCCACCTGTCCGCGCCGGGCGGGGTGGTGTCGCTGCATCTGGTGGTCGATCGCAATTCGGTCGAACTCTTCGCCAATGGCGGCGTGCTGCGCATGACCGATCTGGTCTTCCCACCCGCGGGCAGCAACGGTGTGTCGCTGTTTTCCGATGGCGGTCACACGCAGTTCACCGGCCTTAGCATCTCCGCACCCGCCCGATGATCGCACGCCCCATCTATGGCAAGGTCGGCTGGAACAGGCGCCGCGCCCAGGCCAGCACCAGCGCCTGGTAGGATTGGTTCAGAAGGACAGTATGAGAATGATAATTGCCGACCGCCCGCATCAGGTCGCCGCGCGTTTCATTCAGATACACACGCATGATCGCACCCGCCGCGCTGATATTATAGCAAGGCTGGTCCAGCAGGTTGCGATAGACGATCTGCGGCGCGACATGGGTGAATCGGGCGATCGGATCGATCCAGAGCGTATTGACCTGCATGATACCCAGATCATCCGTACCGTTCGCATTATGATGCACCAGCCCGTTCCGCCCATTCTCCACCGCCTGGATCGAGGGCAGAATGCGCGGAGGCAGATGGTACAGCGACGCCGCAAACACCATGCAGCCGACATACGCAATCGCCATGGCGGGGTCCTGCCCTTCCATCCTGAATGCCGGCCCTGATGCGGCGGCCTCGTTTCCTATCACAGCAAAGCGGGTTCAAGATGCCGAAATCTTCTCACGCCTTTTCCTCCGCCCCGCATGGCCGCGACGGCGGCTTCACCCTTCTGGAACTGCTGGTCGTGATCGCCATCCTCGGCCTGCTGATCGGCCTCGTGGCCCCGGCCGCGCTGCGCCAGCTGGGCGGCGCCCGCAATTCGGTGGCCCGGCAGTCGATCCAGCGGCTGGGCGAGGTGCTGGATCTGTACCGGCTGGACATGGGCAGCTATCCCGGCACCGAAGACGGGCTCCACGCCCTGGTCGCCCGGCCGTCCGGCGCCGAGAGCTGGAACGGCCCCTACGTCAAGGACGGCACCGACCCGCTCGATCCGTGGCACCATCCCTATATCTATCGCAATCCCTCCGAGCGGCCGGGGCATGAGTACGATCTGTGCTCGGCCGGCTCCAGCGGCAATGCCGCCGATCGGGCAACGATGATCTGCAACCCCTGAACAACGCCCCGGCGATGCAGCTCCCTCCCCCTCTGCCGTCCCCCTGGCTACCTCTCTTTCTGGCCCCCTTCATCGGGTCGTTCCTGGGGGTGCTGGCCTGGCGCCTGCCCCGCGCCGACCCCGTGGTCCTGGCCCGCTCGGCCTGTCCCCGCTGCCGGACGATCCTGACCCTATGGGAACTGGTGCCGCTGCTCAGCTACCTGGCGCAGAAGGGCCGCTGCCGCACCTGCCACGCCCCGATCGACCCCTCCCATCCGGCCATGGAAATCCTGGCCCTGGCCGTCGCGGCCCTGGCCATGCTGGCAACCTTCGCGGGTGGCGCCACCGGCCCGCTCGCGGCGGCGGCGATCTGGCGCGGCTGCCTGTTCGGGTGGTGGCTGCTGGTCCTGGCCGCAATCGACTTCAAGACCTTCCGCCTGCCGGACAGCCTGACCCTGCCGCTGACGGCGGTGGGGCTGGTACTGGCGGCAATGGGCGGATGGACCACGTTCCTGGCGCACGGCACGGCGGCCCTGCTCGGCTATGCCCTGTTCACCGGAATCGCGCTGGCTTACCGCCGGCTGCGGGGCCATGACGGGCTGGGGCTGGGCGACGCAAAACTGCTGGCGGCCGGCGGGGCATGGCTGGGACCGGCCGCGCTGCCCATGGTGGTGTTCGCGGCAGCGCTCCTGACTCTCGGCGGCATTCTCGTCATCACACGCGGCAGGATCGGCCGCGACATGGCCATTCCCTTCGGCCCCGGCCTCGCCGCGTCGATGTGGGGAACCTGGCTATGGCAAACGGCTTACCAGCTCCATGGATAGAAGCATCAGCGCCGATCGCACCACGACGGCCTCACCGGTCGAAGACCTGGCCGAATTGCTGGTCGCGCGCGGGCGCTGCGATCCGCGCGCCGTCGAACGCGCGCGCCGCGCGGCAGAACAGAGCGGCGGCCGGCTCGACCAGATCCTGCTGCAACTGGGCCTGGTGTCGGAACGGGAAATGGCGCAGAGCTATGCCGACCTGCTGCACATCCCGCTGGTAGCGCCCGAACATTATCCCGATGACCCCGTGCTGGCGGATACGCTCGGCGCCCGCTTCCTGCGCGACGCGCACGCGGTGCCGCTGGCCGTGCGCGACGATATCCTGACACTCGCCCTGCGCGACCCGCTGGACGGGTTCACGCCGGCATCGATCGCAGCCGCCACCGGCCTGCGCGTGGCCTGCCAGGTCGGCGTGCCGATCGAGCTGGAGGCCGCGCTCGACCGCCTCTATCCACGCACCGAGGCCGAGGCGCCCCCGCCCGAAGATCACGAGGCCCCGCTGGAGGACGATGCGGAGCGGCTGAAGGACCTGGCCTCCGAGGCGCCGGTGATCCGCCTGGTCAACCAGATCATCGGCCGCGCGGTGGAGAGCCACGCATCCGACATCCATATCGAGCCGTTCGAGGACAGGCTGCGCGTGCGCTACCGCTATGACGGCGTATTGCATGAGGTCGAGAGCCCGCCGGCCCAACTGATCCCCGCCATCATCTCGCGCATCAAGATCATGGCCCGGCTGGACATCGCCGAACGCCGCCTGCCGCAGGACGGGCGGATCAAGCTGGCCGTGCGCGGGCACGAGATCGATTTCCGCGTCTCCACCATCCCGTCACTATACGGCGAGACGGTGGTGCTGCGCGTGCTGGACCGCTCCAGCGTCCGCTTCGACTATGCCACGCTGGGACTGGCACCCGACATCGTCACCCGCATGCGCGCCCTGCTGGCGCAACCGAACGGCATCGTGCTGGTGACGGGCCCGACCGGCTCGGGCAAGACCACGACGCTCTATACCGGCCTCGCGGACCTCAACGCCACCACGCGCAAGGTCGTGACGATCGAAGACCCGATCGAATACCAGCTCGACGGCATCAACCAGGTTCAGGTCCGGCCGCAGATCGGCCTGACCTTCGCCACCCTGCTGCGCTCCATCCTGCGCCAGGACCCCGACGTGATCATGGTGGGCGAAATCCGCGACATCGAAACCGCGCAGATCGCGGTGCAGGCCGCGCTGACCGGGCATCTGGTCCTCTCCACCCTGCACACCAATTCGGCCGCCGCCGCCATCATCCGCCTGCGCGACATGGGGGTCGAGGATTACCTGCTGACGGCCGTATTGCGCGGCGTACTGGCGCAACGGCTGGTGCGCCGGCTGTGCGACGCCTGCAAGACACCCTACACCCCGCCGCCCGAACTGGTGGACCGGCTCGACCTGCGCCGCCTGGCCGGCGACGCGCCGGTGACCCTGTTCCACGCCGTCGGCTGCCCCCGCTGCCGCCAGACCGGCTATAGCGGCCGCCAGGCGATCGCCGAGCTGCTGGAACCAGACGAGGCGATCGAGCACCTGATCTTCTCACGCAGCGACCACATGGCGATCGAGCGCGCGGCAATCGCCGCCGGCATGGTGCCGATGTTCACCGCCGGCCTGGCGGCCGCCCTGCGCGGTGAGACGACGATCGAGGACGTCACGCGCAGCGTCAGCGCCGGTACCTGACGGGGGAGGCAACCACATGACTGAATTCGCCTACACCGCCGTCGATGCCCAGGGCACGCTGATCCGCGGCACATTGGAGGCCGAAACAGAAGACGCGGTCCTGACAGCGCTGCGCCGCCAGGGCCATATCCCGATGCGGATCGGCGCGCCGCCACACTTCGCCCCGACGCGTGCGCTCGGCGGCCTGGCGGGCACGCTGCGCCGCCCCGGCCTGCGCCGCGCCGAACTGGCCGCCATCACGCGCGAACTGGCGGTCATGCTGGGGGCCGGGCAGGATATCGACCGCGCCCTGCGCTTCCTGGCCGAGACCACGCCCCGCGCGCGAGTGCGCACCGTGCTGGACGGCGTCCGCACGATGGTGCGCGACGGCCGCGCGCTGCACGTGGCCATGGGGCGCTATCCCGGCAGTTTCCCGCGCCTGTATCTCGGCATGGTCCGCGCGGCGGAAGCCACCGGCGACCTCGCGCCGACGATGGAACGGCTGGCGGTGCTGCTGGAACGCGAACGGGCCCTGACCGCGACGGTGCAGTCGGCGATGATCTATCCCGCCATCCTGACGCTGGCGGCCATCGGGTCGATCGCCCTGCTGCTCACCACCGTCCTGCCCCAGTTCACGCCCCTGTTCGCCCAGAACGGGGTCGCATTGCCGGCCTCGACCCAATTCCTGATCGCGGCCGGCGCCTGGCTGGGCCATTATGGGCTGGCCGTGCCGCTGGCCCTGCTGGCGCTGGTTCTGCTGGGCCGCGCCCTGCTGCGCCGCCCCCCCATCCGGCTGATGGTGGACCGCCGGCTGCTGGCCCTGCCGGTCGTGGGCGCGCTGATCGGCGAAATCCTCGCCGCCCGCTTCGCCCGCATCCTGGGCACGCTGCTGGAAAACGGCGTGCCGATCCTGACGACACTGGCGATCGTGCGCGAGGCGACCACCAATCGCGCCGCCGTCGCCGCGATCGACTCGGCGACGCAGAGCGCCAAGGCCGGCTATGGGCTGGCCACGACGCTGGAAGGCGCGTCGGTCTTCCCGCGCCGCATGATCCACCTGCTGCGGCTGGGCGAGGAAACGGCACAGCTCGGGTCGATGGCACTGCGCGCCGCCGACATTCACGAGGACCAGGCACGCATCGCCATCCAGCGCCTGGTGGCGCTGCTGGTGCCGGCGATCACCGTCATCATGGGGCTGCTGGTCGCCGGAATCGTCTCCTCGCTGCTGCTGGCGATGCTGAGCCTGAACGACCTTGCACAATAGACGCCCCGCCCGCCCCGGCGAGGGCGGCTTCACCCTGATCGAAATGATCGTGGTCGTCCTGATCCTGAGCCTGGTCGGCGCGATCATGGTCGGGCGCGGGCCATTTCATTCCGTCACGCTGGATCTGCAGGGCGCGGCGCGGCAGGTCGCGTCGGCGATGCGCGAGGCCCGGATGCAGGCCATCTATTCCGGCACCACGCTGCTCTTCACACTCGACGCGGCGCACCGGGACTACGGGCTGCAACCCGGCCCTCGCCACCCCCTGCCGGCCGGGGTATCGATCGCGGGGCCGGCGCGCTTCCTCTTCTATCCCGACGGCAGTGCCGCCGGCCCCGCCACCGCGCTGGTCGAAGGCGGGCGGCAGGTCATACTGCGCGTCAACTGGCTGACCGGCGCCGTCGGCGTGGAGGGTCCATGACCCCGCCACGCCCATCCACCCCACAGGACGGCTTTACCTTGATCGAAGTCCTGGTCGCCTTCGTCATCGTGATGCTGGCACTGGCGGTCGCCTATCGGGGCATGCTGGACGGCGTCGCCGCCACGCAACTCTCCAACCGCACGCAGGACGCCCTCTCCCGCGCCCAATCGCATCTGGCAGCGGTCGGCCACGGCATGCGGATCGGCCCGCTGGAACAGGATGGCGACGACGGCAGCGCCCTGCACTGGCACGTCCGGATCGTGCCCGCACAGGCAACTGCCGGCACATCATCCGGCCTTGTGCTGTACCGGGTACAGGTCACCGAATCCTGGCCCGATCCGTCCGCCGCATCGGGCCGACGCTCGGTGGAACTGCACACCCTCCGCCTGGCCACGCGCGAGGCAGGTCCATGAGCGGCAGATGTCACAGGCAGGCAGGCTTCACCCTGCTGGAAATCCTGATCGCGCTGGTGGTGTTCTCGCTGGTGCTTCTGGTCCTGCAACAGGGGTTCCAGACGGCGACGATGCTGTTCGAACGCCAGCACGGAATGCTGGCGTCGCAGGCCGAACTGGGCGCGGTCGATCGCCTGCTGCGCGGATTGATCACGCGCGCCGATCCCGGAGCGGGCCGGGAAGGCCCCCTCTTCGTCGGGCAGGCGCACGGGCTGGTGCTGCGCGGCGCGCTGCCGATGGCCCTGGGCAACCAGCCGGACGCCCAGGCGGACATCCGCCTGTCGGTCGATTCAAGCCATCGCCTGCTGCTGATCTGGATTCCCTACCGGCACGTCATCGAATCCGCGGCAGGCGAACGGCAGCAAACCCTGCTGACAAACGTTACGGACCTGGACTGCTCCTATTTCTCGAACGGACACTGGAATACGACATGGGACGGCGACCACCTGCCGGCGCTGGTGCGCATCCGCATCCGCTTCCCCGACGGCGATCCCCGGCACTGGCCGGACATCGTCGCGGCCCCCTTTCTGGACCCGATGCCGTGATAGGAGCCAACATCATGAAGCGCACCTCATGATTGCCAGGCTCCTGTTCGCCTGGTGGTGGCGACAGATCCGCAGCCTGATCCCGGAACGGATGCGGCTGGCACGGCTCCCGTCGCCTCCCCGGCTGGTCGCCGCATGGAACGGGCAATCGCTTTCCCTGTCGCTGGAACGGCAAGGTCGTTCCACGCCACTGGGCACGCTCGGCCTGTCCGAAGCCGCCGATGCCGAAACACAGGTCGCCTGCCAGGCCATGCAGGCAGGCCGGCATCGCCCGACCGAAACGATCCTGCTCCTGTCACCCGGCATGGTGATGCAACGCGAGGTGACCTTGCCCGCCGCGACCGAGACCGACCT
Organism: Gluconacetobacter asukensis; assembly: GCF_014174375.1. Taxonomy (GTDB): domain Bacteria; phylum Pseudomonadota; class Alphaproteobacteria; order Acetobacterales; family Acetobacteraceae; genus Gluconacetobacter; species Gluconacetobacter asukensis. The sequence continues at coordinate 39,537 of NZ_JABEQE010000015.1, read as the reverse complement.
GGATGGAACCCTGGCCTATGAGATGGACCGGCTGACCCCCTTTTCCGCCGATGCGCTCTTCTACAGCCACACCATCATCCGGCGGGACGCCGCGTTGAATCAGGTGCGCATCCTGCTGTCGCTCGTACTCCGGGCATCCGTCGCTCCCCCCTTGGGGATGCTCGCGTCGCTCGGCATCCAGCCGGACCGGCTGGAAGACGCCGCCCGGTCGGTTCCCATCCCGCTGAAGACGGACCGGTCGCCCTGGCGCAGCCTGAAGGACACCCGCATCCTGGTGGCGGCCGGTGCCACCCTGCTGCCCGCGCTGGTGGTGGCGCTTCTGTTCTGGCGCCAATCCACCGAACAGGCGGCACTGTCGGCGCGGATCACGGCGCTGCGCCCGGCCGCCCTGCAGGCGGCCATGCTGCGCCGCGAGGCCGAAGATCGCCAGGCCGGCGAGACCGTCATCGCCGCGACGCGCCGGCAATGGGGCGACCCGATGGCGGTACTGGCGGCAACCACGCAAATGCTGCCCGACAACAGTTTCCTGACCGATCTGAGCCTCCGCCAGGGACAATTGATCATCAGCGGCCAATCGCCCGAGGCGACGGGGCTGATCCAGGTGCTGAGCCGGACGCCGCTTTTCCGCAATCCCGCCTTTGTCGCGCCGGTCACGCGTGTGACAGGGCAGAATGCCAGCGTGTTTTCCATTCGCGTCGATGTCGGCCACTGAACGGAAAAAGCATGAATCACGGGACAACATCCTTGCTGACATGGGTGCGCACCCTCCCGGAAGGACGGCGGGGGCAGGCACTGGCATTGGGCATGTTGGCAGTCGCGCTGGGACTGGCGTGGCTTCTGGTGCTGGGGCCGGTCTGGAATCTCCATGCCGACCGCGCACAGGGGCTGGAACTGCAACGCGCCACTCTCGCCCGCATGGAACGGCTGGCCACCGCCCTGCCGGCGCTCCGCCAGACAGCCGCCACCTCCTCGCCCGGCCCGTCGCAATTGATCGACGGCACCACCGACGCCGTCGCGAGCGCCAATCTGCAGGACATGCTGCAAAAGATCGCCACCATGACGGGAACCGAGATCACAAGTGTCGAGAACGTGGCCCCGGCCATAGCCGGGCGCTACCGGCGGATCGGGCTGCATGTCGTGGTCACCGCGCCGTTTCCGACACTCATCCAACTGCTCGCCCGGCTGGAGCAATCCGCCCCTGCAATCGTGATCGACGGGCTGCATCTGCACGGCGCCGAGGATGCGGACGGCTCGCCCGCCGCCATGGATTGCGACATGGTGGTTCATGCGTTCCGGCGAACGGACGGCACGCCGGCTCCCGCGCAGAAGGACGCACCATGATCCACACCGCATCCCGATCGCGCCGCCCCCCCGCCGCCTGCCTGGCGGCGATCATGCTCGGCGCCTGCGCAGTACCGACCCTCGCCGCCCCGCCCACGCAGAATGCACAGAACCAGCCGGATACCGCGCAGATCGACTCATGGCAGCAGACGATCCTGGCGCGCCCCCTGTTCAGCCCAATCCGCCGCCCGGCCGAAATGCAGGCCATGGGGGACACTACCCCCCGCCTGACGGGCATCGTTGTCAGCCGTGGCAGGCGGCGCGCCATCTTCATGATCCCGGGACAGGCGCGCGGCCGGATCGCCGATGTCGGCGAAACTGTCGGCCCATGGCAGATCATCGCGATCGAGAACGGTGCGATCCGGGTTCGCGGCGCGGCAGGCGAACAGGCCATGCGCCCGGACCGGGATCGCCGGACCGACAGCGGGACGCGCGGCACCTCGCCCGCATCCCTTTCGTCCCAACCCCCAAACCCCCGCCCAGAAGAACAATGACGAGGCCTTACGCGATGAATATTCTGATCCGCTCCCTGGCAGGCATGACAACGCGTCGCCGCCTGCCCGAGGGCCCGATGCCTCGTCATGCCCCTTCCCTCTGGACCGGCCTGGCCCTCTGCCTGTCAGTGGCGGGGTGCGACAATGGGCCGCCACGGGTCAAACCGCTGCCCGGCGCGCTGCCACTGGCCTCTCCGGCTCCCGAGGGCGCCCAGGGGCGGATCGGCACGACCGATGCGTCCGGGCAGGTGCAGTATAGTTACGGCCGCAATACCCTGCCGTCCCTGCGATCCTCGGGCATCGCGGCCGGCGAAGGACAGATTTCCCTCAACTTCACCGATACCGACATACGCGATGCCGCAGCACAGATCCTGACCGATATCCTGCATGTGAACTACGCGATCGACCCGGCGGTGCATGGGACGGTGACGCTGCATACCTCCGCCCCCCTGACGAATGCGCAGGTACTGCCGGCATTGCAGATGCTCCTGGCCCAGGTCCAGGCCGTGCTCCTGCACAGCGACGGGCTGTACCGCATCGTCCCCGCCCAAGGCCAACCCGGCGGTCTGCAGGGCGGCAATTCCCCGTCCGGCATGGCCGGAATGACCGACAACCCCGCGCTGGGCGGCAACATCATGGTCCCGCTGCGCTACGCCGAGGCTGCCAGCCTGACACGCGCCCTTCAGCCCTTCGTGCAGTCCGGCGCGCACCTCACGCCGGTCGACAGCGGCAACGCGGTGATCGTCAGCGGCGACCCGGCGGCACGCAACGCCCTGGTCGAGGTGATCCACGCATTCGACGTCGACTGGCTCAGCAGCCAATCCTATGCGCTTCTTCCGGTCGATTCCGGCAATGCCAAGGACATGGCGTCGGCCCTGCAGACGGCATTGCACGGCAGCGGCGGCTCCCTGGCGCAAATCGTGCAGGTTCTGCCCCTCACCCGCGTCAACGCCGTGCTGATCGTGGCACGCAATACGCGCTATATCGACGATGCACGCCGCCTGTTCGCACTGATCGAACGCAACCGCCGCGCTACGATCCGGTCCTGGCACATCTTCTATGTGCAGAATTCCAACGTGAACGACGTCACCTACACGCTGCAACAGGCCTTCACCCCGGACAATGTGACGGCCCTGCCGCCCGGCACCACACCGGGCACGACCTCACAACTCACCCAGACCGGCTTCACCGGCGGCATGGGCAACGCCATGAGCAATCTGGGCGGTGGCGCCACGGGTGGCACCACCGGCGGCCTGGGCGGACTGGGTGGCAATGCAGGCACGACCGGCGGCCTGGGCACCAACAGTGCGACCGGCACCCAGACAGGAACCCCGGCAGGAACCCAGGGGGCGACAGGCACGGGCCAGCAGCAGGCCGCTTCCTTCAACAATCCCCTGCTGGGCGGACTGGACAGTTCCGCAAGCAGCGAGTCCTCCCGCACGCAGGGCATGCGGATCATCTCCAATGGCCAGCATAACGCGATCCTCGTCTACGCCACCGACCAGGAGAGCGACAATGTGGAACTGATGCTGAACCGCATCGACGTCATGCCGCTCCAGGTCCGGATCGATGCCGTGGTCGCCGAGGTCCAGCTCAACGACGCGCTGCAATACGGCACGCAGTTCTTCTTCAAGTCCGGCGGCATCAACGGCGTGCTCAGCACCAACAGCCAGACGATCACCACCGGCACGCTGGCGACCGCCGCATTCAGCCATACCCTGCCAGGTTTCATCATCGGCGGCGCCAGCGGCGGCGGCGCACCGTTCGCCATCGACGCGCTCCAGAACGTCACCACCGTGCATGTCCTGTCCTCGCCGCAGCTGATGGTCCAGGACAATCACCCGGCCCGGTTGCAGGTCGGGCAATTGGTGCCGGTCCAGATCGGATCGCAGTCCAGCACCATCGGCACGTCGATCTACAACCAGTTCACCTACCAGCCGACCGGCGTGATCATGGAAGTCACGCCCCATGTCAGCCATGCCGGCCTGGTCACGCTGGACATCGCGCAGGAGGTCAGCTCGGTCAGCAGCACCTCGGCGGTAACGACCACCAGTACCACCACCAACCCCACCTTCAACGACCGCTCGGTCAGTTCGCGCGTCGTGGTGCAGGACGGGCAGACGGTGGGGCTGGCCGGGCTGATCACCGAGAATTCCAGCCGCGCCAACAGCGGCATCCCCTGGCTGAAGAACATCCCCGTTCTGGGCTTCCTGGCCGGCAACCAGAACAACAATCGCCAGCGTACCGAACTGCTCATCCTCATCACGCCCCACGTCATCCATGATGAGCGCGATGCGGTCAGCCTGATGGAAGATCTGCGCGACACCCATCCGAATGCCGCAAACGTGCCCGATGAACTGACGCCGATGCACACGACCGGCAGCGCCGACCCCCTGCGGCCGCTGCGACGGGGGGTGGGGCTGGACCGGTGACGTGCCGCGCCCCGACATCGGCCGGGCGCGACCGCCAGGGCGGCTTCGCCCTGCTGATCGTGCTGTGGACGCTGGTGGGGCTGTCTCTGCTCGTCTCCATCGTCATCGCCACAGCCGACACCGAATTGCGCGGAATCCGGGCGCTGCGTGGCGCAACCCAGATGCAGGAAGAAGCGGATGGCGCAATCTGGCAGGCGATTTTTCACGCCCTGGACCGATCCCCGGCGCGTTGGGCGATGGATGGCCGCGCCTATGTCACGCAAATGGACGGCCTGACCCTGACCACGCGACTACGCAGCGAAGCCGGCCTGATCAACCCCAATAGCGCACCCCGCGCCCTGCTGGCCGCCCTGATGGAACAATGCGGCGCGACCGCCAGCCAGGCGGCCTCGGTCGCGGCCAACATGGTGGAATGGCGCAGCAGCGCACAGGGCAATGTCGCAGCCATGCGCGCCCGCTATCTGGCGGCAGGACTGACCTATCGTCCGCCGCAGGGCTCCTTCCAGACAGTCGGCGAGATCGGACTGGTCATGGGCATGAATCCAGCCCTGCTGCGCGCCATGGCGCCGCATCTCTCCGTCATCCAGCCCAACGATCCGGATATCACGCAAGCCGACGCCACGGTGCGACAAGCCTTGCGGAAGGCAGGTGACGCCGTGCCCCCTCCGCCCTCCCGCAACGAGAACAGACCCAGCAGCTTCAGGGCCGAGATCATCGTCCAGGACGGCCAGGGTGGCCGCACAACCCGTCAGGCCACGGTCCTGCTCACCCCGACCCAACACCCCAGCACACCCCTGGCCGATATCGTGCATATCGTCCAATTGCAGTCAGGATCGTGAGCCGGAAAAACCGCCGGGCCCTCAGATTTCATACTCAATAGCCGGCAGGCTCTGATCCATGGTCAGCGATGGCAGGCCCCTGTGCGGCGCACCGACGACCCGCGCCGGGTTGCCCACAACGGTCGTGAACGGGGCAACAGGCTTGAGCACGATCGACCCGGCGCCGACCTTCGCGCCCTCGCCGATCTCGATATTGCCCAGCACCTTGGCCCCGGTTCCGATCAGCGCCCCCCGCCGCACCTTGGGATGCCGGTCGCCAGCCTCCTTGCCGGTCCCACCCAGCGTGACGTTCTGCAACAGGGCGACATCATCCTCGATCACCGCAGTTTCGCCCACCACGATGCCGGTTCCGTGGTCGAACATGACCCGCTGCCCCAGTTGCGCGGCAGGATGAATATCCACGGCGAACATTTCCGACGCCCGACCCTGGATATAATGTGCCAGCGGGCGGCGGTTTTCCTGCCACAGCCAATGCGCGACCCGATAGGACTGGATCGCATGGAACCCCTTGAAGAACAGGAACGGGACCAGCAGCCCGCTGGCGGCCGGATCGCGCTCGCGGATCGACGCCAGATCGGCAACTGCCATATCGACCGCCTGCGGATGACCGATCTGGAAATCCCTGATCAATGCAAAGACACTTGCCTTGCGCATCAGATCGTTGCTGAGCTTGCGCGACAGCAGATAGGCCAGCGCGGTCGCGAAATCCGGCTGATCGAGAATGCTCGGCCGGGTCAGGTCCCGTAGAACCGGGTCGCGGTGCGCCCGGGCTTCGCCCCGAATCAATTCCCACAGCCCGGCGGGCGAGATCGAAGGGGCGACGGCACTGACCGCCGCCGCATCCACCCCGCCCCGTTCGAAATAGGCACGCAGGCTGGTGACGTCCGCGTCCATCCTCTGTTCCAGTCCCATCCCCGAAGGCGAAAGGGATCGCGTCCGCCCGAGCGGACGAACGCGATCTTCCGTTTTCGTCAATATCCCAGGTCCGCACCCTGCGGTGCGGCGGCGGGTGATTTCGCCTCGGCCTTTTCTGTCACCAGGGCCTCGGTCGTGATCAGCAGGCTGCCAACCGACGACGCATCCTGCAGCGCGGTGCGTACCACCTTGGTCGGATCGATAATGCCGGCCGCCACCAGGTCCTTGTACTCGCCGATCTGGGCATCGAAGCCGTAATGATAATCGTCGACCTCCAGCACCTTGCCGGCGACGACGGCCCCATCCTCGCCGGCATTCACCGCGATCTGGCGCAAGGGCGCCTGAAGGGCCTTACGCACGATCTCGCCACCGATCCGCTGGTCTTCATTGTGGAATTGCAGCCGGGCCACGACCGACGCCGCCCTTGCCAGTGCCGTGCCACCACCCGGCACGATGCCCTCTTCCACCGCCGCACGCGTCGCGTTCAGCGCATCGTCCACCCGGTCCTTGCGCTCCTTCACCTCGATCTCGGTCGACCCGCCGACCCGAATGATGGCCACCCCGCCCGCCAGTTTCGCCAGACGCTCCTGCAATTTCTCGCGATCGTAGTCGGATGACGTCTCCTCGATCTGCGCGCGGATCTGCGCCACCCGTCCCTTGATGGCTTCGGCGTCGCCTTCCCCATCGACCAGCGTGGTATTGTCCTTGTCGATCACCACCCTGCGCGCCCGCCCCAACTGGGCCAGCGTCACGGATTCCAGCTTGATGCCCAGATCCTCGCTGATGACTTCGCCACCCGTCAGGATCGCGATATCTTCCAGGATCGCCTTGCGCCGGTCACCGAAACCCGGCGCCTTGACTGCCGCGATCTTCAGCCCGCCGCGCAGCTTGTTGACCACCAGCGTTGCCAACGCCTCGCCCTCGACATCCTCGGCGATGATCAGCAGCGGACGACCGGACTTGACCACACTCTCCAGCAACGGCAGCAGCGTCTGCAAGGACGACAGCTTCTTCTCATGGATCAGGATATAGGGGTTCTCCAGATCCGCGATCAGCTTCTCCGTATTGGTCACGAAATAGGGCGAGATATATCCCCGGTCGAACTGCAGCCCCTCGACCACGTCCAGCTCGGTCTCGAAACCCTTGGCCTCCTCGACGGTAATGACACCGTCCTTGCCCACCTTCTGCACGGCGTCGGAGATGATCCGGCCGATCGCCGCCTCGCCATTGGCCGAAATGGTCGCAACCTGTGCGGTTTCCTCCTTGGTTGCGATCGGGCGGGTACGGGCACGCAGTTCCTCGATTACCGCGGCGGTAGCATGGTCGATTCCGCGCTTGATATCCTGCGGGTTGAATCCCGCCGCCACCGATTTCAACCCTTCCCGCACGATCGCCTGGGCCAGGACCGTCGCGGTGGTGGTACCGTCACCCGCCAGGTCATTGGTCTTGCTGGCGACCTCACGCAGAAGCTGCGCGCCCAGATTCTCGAATCGATCCGCCAGTTCGATCTCCTTCGCGACCGATACACCGTCCTTGGTGATACGCGGCGCGCCGAAGCTCTTCTCGATCACGACGTTGCGGCCCTTGGGGCCCAGGGTGACCTTCACCGCGTCGGCAAGGATATCGATCCCCGCCAGAAGCCGCGCCCGGGCGTCACCCGCGAATTTGACGTCTTTCGTAGCCATGATGCTCTCCGAATGTCAGCGCGTGCCGGCGATGATGCCGAACAGGTCCGTTTCCTTGACGATCAGAAGATCCTCACCGTCGATCTTCACTTCCGTACCCGACCATTTTCCGAACAGGACGCGATCGCCTTCATGGACGTCCGGCGGCACCACCTGCCCCCGCTCATCCCGCGCGCCCGGTCCCACCGCCACAACGATGGCCTCGACCGGCTTTTCCTGCGCCGAATCCGGAATAATGATACCGCCCACCGTCCGCTCGGTAGGGGTGATACGCCGCAGGACCACACGGTCATGCAGAGGACGAAATCCACTCATTGTCTCAAACCTTCCGGCGATTTCAGAATTTCCGCGTTCGGATTACCGCACCTGTGTCAGGCTGTCCGCGTGGGCGCGGCGGAACTGCCACACGACCTGCCGCGTCAGTTCGTCCGGCTCGGCCAGGACACGGTTATGGAGGGGGCGCACGCTCTCATGCGCTGCGTAGAAGCGCCGCGTCTTGCGGTCAGCCTCCACAATCAGCGCACCCAGAAACGTGCCTTCGATTTCGACGATCCGTGATTCAAACATTGCCTGCTGCCTTGTCGTTCCGCTTGCGCGGGTCCGCCGGCAGCATTCACCGCCGGCGCATTATCGGGCGGGCGGCGGCCCCATGTGGCCGGACCATCCCACGCTACATCGATTATTGCGACACATTCGCGCACTCATGAGGGTCATCGGACTCCATACCCCGGATGATCACGCCATCATGCGATGGCGACAGGCGGGACGATACAGGCTCTCCGGCATACGTCAAGATTAAAACATCATAGAATCGTATTATTAATCATATTACGATGATTAATGTTATTAATGCGCGGATCGCAACGTAAATCCATTCATATAATTGTTTTAATTGTGATTTTTATCATAGAGCCTCCTTAAAAGGTCCGGCTCGCACGACGCGTTGCCTTACGGGTCAGGCCTACATGCCTGCGCCAGGCGCATCACGAACGCCGCCTATAATACCAATTTTTGCGTTGAATGTTTAATATAACGATATAAGATCGTTATCGAACGCCCCAGCAGGTCGGGGCCTGGTTGGAAGGATACCAACATCATGAGTATTCATCTCGGCGACGTCGCGCCCGATTTCGAGCAGGAGACGACCATCGGTCGCATCCGCTTCCATGAATGGCTGGGGGATTCATGGGGCATCCTGTTCAGCCACCCCAAGGATTTCACCCCTGTCTGCACCACCGAACTGGGGGCCGTCGCGAAACTCGCCCCGGAATGGGCGAAGCGCAACACCAAGGTCATCGGCCTGTCCGTCGATCCGGTCGGCAGTCATGCCGAATGGGCAGCCGATATCGCCGACACCCAGGGGGCCACGGTCAATTTTCCGATCATCGCCGACGCCGACGGAAAAGTCGCGGCGCTCTACGATATGATCCACCCGGCGGCGGACCCCAAGGTCACCGTCCGGACAGTCTTCATCATCGACCCAGCAAAGAAGGTCCGGCTGACCCTGACCTACCCGCCCTCGGCCGGCCGCAATTTCAATGAGATCCTGCGCGTGCTGGACAGCCTGCAACTGACGGACCGCCACAAGGTGACAACGCCCGCCAACTGGCAGGAAGGCGACGACGTGATCATCGCCCCCTCGGTCAGCGACGAGCAGGCCCGCGCCCTCTTCCCCAATGGCTGGAAGACGTTGCGCCCCTATCTGCGCCTGGTTGCCCAGCCACGCTGAAAGGGAGAATTCACGATGACGCTGTTCCCGGGATGGCAGGCCCCTGATTTCGCGGCGGAGACGAATGCGGGCCCGATTCATTTCCATACATGGCTGCAAGGAAGCTGGGGCATCGTCATCACGCATCCGGCCGATTACGATCTGGATAGCCTGCGCCGCGCCGTCGCATGGGCACTTGCGCGCACACAGCCCGTGCGGCTGCTCGGCCTGTCACCCTGCCATGACGATGACAGCCCACATGGCCCGGGCTTCACGATGGTCACCCCACAGGATGCAAACCGCGTCGCCAGGGTCTGGCAGGGCGTTATGCAGGATATCGGCGATATCGTTCCGGCAACGCCAATGGCGGAACGTACGGTTTATGTGGTCGATCCCGACCTGACAATCCGCACCACGTTGTCCCACCCACCGGCACGCGGCAGGCATTTTACCGATATCATTCAGGCGACCGAAGCCCTCGGGCTTGAAGACATCCCCCTCCGCACGATCCGGGCGGCCTGACAGGCCGTTTCAAAAAGCCCCGCTGGCGGCGACCTGACGGCGATTTCCTGCGCTTCGCGGCGGGCGGCCTACAAGGCCGCTCCGATGCTCAAAAACCACCGGCAGACGCGCGGCCAATGCCGCGCTTCCACTCACCATCAGAGCTTTTGGAACAGCCTCTGAGAACCTGCCCCCGCGACGCGGGGGCAGGATGCAGCCTCAGACGCTCAGAACTCCGCGCGAATTGATCCAAAGAACTGGCGCGGCGCGCCCAGCAGGAACGACTGATAATCGCCCGAAAGCGGGAACCCGTTTTCTCCCATCGTCGCGACATAGAACTGGTTGGTCAGGTTGTAGATGTTGAAATCCAGTTGCAGGTTCTGCATGAAGCCGAGCGAATGGGCATATTTCCCCATATTGCCGAACTTGTAGCCCATCCTGAAATTCGCAAGCCAGTAGGACGGAACCTTCGCGTCGCCCGTATAGCTCAGATTACGCTGCGACATGTAGGAGGCGTCGATACTCGCATCGAAGCCACGATAGGCGTAGCTCAGGCTCGATTTGTACATCAGGCGGGGATAGGCGACAACCTGCGACCCCTTGGTGTAATAGGTGGTGCCCTGTGCCGTCACATTGTCGTCGTAGGTCGCATGGTTCCAGCTGATGCTGTTATAGAGCGAAAGACCGCGCGCCAGCCGCAAGGTCAGGCCGGCATCGACGCCATTCATCGTAATATCGCCGACATTCAGCACCGTGGAGATCGGGTTCACGATATTGCCGGACGTGATCTGCTGAAGACGATTGAAGAAATTTGTGTGATAGGCGTGCAGCGTCGCATCCATGAAATGGTCGGAGTAGCGATAGCCAACCGCATAGGCCCAGTCGCTTTCAGGCTTCAAGCTCGGGCGTGCGTAATCGAAGGCCGCCTGCGTCACCGCGAAGGGCGATGAAACGGTCTTGAACTGCCCCTGCGGATAGGCATGCACATTCTCCGCAACATCGAAGTAAAGCTCGTGATGCCTCAGGAAATGCCAGTCGCCGCTGATATGAGGCAGAAAGGCACGCGCGGTCGTCAGCGTACCCGCCGCCGAAGCACCCGGGCCATAATAAGCCGTATTGTAATAGCCGTCGCCAGCGCGCGACGTATTGAGCAGCGACTTGAACCCGAAATGCAGGGCAACGTTCGGCAGAGGGTTATAGGTATCCTGGACGAAGGCGGTAAAGGTGTTCGTGTTCGTGATCTGGCCAAAAAGCTGCATGAAGGGCGTCTTGTTCGAGAAATTGCCCAGCGGATTGATCGGCTTGCCCAGGATGACGCCATCGACCACGTTCGGCTGTGAATAGCCAAACATCGTCGAATTGAACTGGTTGTTTTCGTACCAGACGCCACCTTCGATATGGTTGTGGGCAACCTCGTACTGCACTGAGGACAGAGCGCCGAAACGCCGGATGCTCGGTTCCTTCACCTGCTCGAACATCGGCGCACCCGAAGGCGACGGATAGAACGGATTGGTCCAGTCATTATGCTGGTGTTCGCCGTGCCCATAGAATGTGGTCTTCCAGCGCACTCTGTCCGTCAGGCGGAAATCACCCGTCAGACCGCCAAAGAAATCGGTCGAGGCCGAGGTGCTATCATAATAGGCGGCGTCCGCCTTGTCGCTGATGCCGTTGAGGCGCGACGGATAATTGCCCCGCGCGGCCTCAATGGCGGCGATATAGCCACTCGCTTTGCCATTATAATAATTGTCGATATAATTTCCGCCATTTTTCCAGATATCGAGCGAGTAATCCTGGTAGTTGAACTGGGCATACTGGCTGAAATCGAAAAAGGCGGAAATCTTGCTGTCGTCCCTGATCGGCTGGACGAATTTCGCATTCACCTGCTGGAAGAACTGGTTGCCACCCGCTTTCCATTTATCCGTGTCGTTACGCATATACGACACGTAGAATTTTGTGCCCGTGTGGTTCAGCTCACCGCTATCCAGGCGCACGAAGGTATGGAACAGCGCATTGCTGCCAAAGGTCTGGGCAACCGTGCCACCCGCCGTCTTCTTCGGGTCGGAAGAATGGTACTCGATCGACCCGCCAAGATTGTTCGTACTGGCCACCGATTCGGCACCCGCGCCGGTCGAAACGTCCAGCCGGCCGACATTTTCCGAACTGATGGCCTGTATGGGGTTCAGGCCGTTATAGTTGCGATAGGCCAGTTCACCCAGCGGAATATCGTCCAGCGTCGTGCTGATCTGGTTCTGCAGGAATCCATGCATATAGATCTGGGTCGACCATGTATCGACACCCTGCGGATCATCCGCCTGGAACATGACGCCGGGCTGCTGCGCCAGAACCTTCAGCGGATTGGTGCCCGGCACCGCCCGCGCGATAGCAGCGGATCCAACGGTGATCATCGTACCATGGGCACGGCGCTGCGCAGAAATGGCGATATCCTCGCCCTGCGACGGCACCTGAAGCGCAGCCCGTGTCGCTGCCGCATGGGCCTTCCCGCCGGCCTGTGCGACGGAAGGCACGACCGGTGCCGCATTCGCCGGGGCCGGCATTGCAGCCTTTGCGGCCTTGGCCGTCTTCTTGTGATGCGGGTCATGGGCCGACGCAGCCTGTACTCCGTGACCGACCGTCAGAGCAGACACCATGACGGTTGAAGAAAAAAGCATCGAGGCGAGGCGCGCACTGTTGTTTTTTGAAAGTCGTCGCATTCTGCTGAGGACTCCAGGATCGATGTTCGTGACGCAGATCAGTTACGGACCAGAGTAATGTTACATTTCGGCAATGTTTGGTCAATCGGGAATATAGAAACGACAAATCCGAAACGACCACCTCAATATTCTGTTTATATTGATTTAATTGTCAGATACGGAGGGCACCCTGACATATGTTGACACATATGGCGGAGAAACTCCCATCCGCCCTCGATCCCCCAGCCCCCGCAGAACCAAAAAATATTTGAAAGTATTATCCCTCTGCCCTGCACTGGACACGAATTGCCTTCTAAATGGCGCCAATTCATTTGATCGCCACGACAACATTATGAAACCGCAACGGCTCTGATTCGTATCGTTACCAATGCCAGGTTAAGGGACCGGATGGCGCCATTCATGAACGGAGGCGACGCCTCTTATTTCGAATACGACATGACATGTCATATCATATGCAATGCAACCGGCAGCGGGAGACGGCGGGCGCCTCTCCCGCTTCGATCCGGCCCGAACGGGCTGGTCCCTCGCCTGATCACACAATTAACGCCGGGTTGATCTCGGCAGGGCAGCCGCCTCGCCCCGTCTTACAGCGCTCGGCCCGCCGAAAAAGGGACCAGATCGTCGGCGGCGGGCTCCCTGAAGAGCGTATACCCATCGCGACCGGCCGCCTTGGTCGCATAAAGGGCCGTGTCAGCCCGGTGAATCAGTTCATCGGCGGTAATGCGATCCATACCGGTCATCACCGCACCGATGCTGGCCGTCACCGATCGCGTGACTCCCGCAAAGCAATAGGGTGCGCGTAGCGCGCTGGAAATCATGCCACATAGCGCATCGAGTTCCTCCGGCGAAAACCTGCCCGGAACGAACGCCGCAAATTCGTCGCCGCCAAAACGGCCGACACAACCGCCGCGCCATGTAACCAGTCCCCGCAGCCGGACGCTGAACGCCTTCAGGAATGCATCTCCCGCCTGATGCCCCAAACTGTCATTGACCCCCTTGAAATCGTCGATATCGATGAAGAGAATCACTCCCGGCTGTAGCCATTCGACCACCGACTTCAGAACTGCCTCGAATTTCTGGCGATTCATGGTCGAGGTCAGCATGTCATGCGTCGCGGCATGTTCCAGATTGGCCTTCATCATCATCAGCCGGCGGGTGTCGCGCCGTTTTTCACCCACCGCGTTGTTGATCGGCAACACGACCAGCAGAAGCGAGAACAGGTAAGGCTGCATCATGCCTTCGCGCATCAGCGTGCCGTCCGGCGATAATCGGGCGATCGGCCCCAATCCACGCGCCGTCAGCGCCGAGGCAAAGGCAGAGACGAAGAAGACGGCCGTCAGGCTCCATGCGGGCCTGGCATGAAAGGCCAGCATCGCGAGGGCCGGGTAGAGGAACAGGAACAATGGTGAGCGCGTCCAGGCGAAGCTGAGGATCGTCAGCACGACACAGGACAGGAGCAAGGCCACGTTCTCTTTCTCGACCCGCCGGATGATCTGCCCCGGACGCGAGTAGCGAAGTAGATTCAACACAGCGGGCGTGGCCAGCAGCAACCCCAGCGCGTCGCAGAGAACCCATTGCATCCATTCGCCAATAGGCGGCGCGGCGTCTCCCAGAAACAAGTATTCGATCGCGACGCCGATCGCCGCCTCGGTAGCGGCCGACAGCAGCGCGATGACGGTAAACGCCGCGAAACGGCGCGGGCGCGTCAGATCGATCTTCGCCCCGCAGAAGCGGCGCGTCATGGGAGCAGCCAGCAATACCTGTATGACATTCAGACTGCACGCCAGAAGGCTCTCGGGCGGCGACAGCGCACCGGCGAATCTGTTGATCCCGAAATTGACGGCCAGACAGGCGGCCAGAACCCCCATCGCCAGGCGGGGCCGCAAGGTCAGCAGCGCGACCAGCATCGCAGCGTTTGGTGGCCAGAAGGAGGAATAGCCGAATTCGTCCGTAAAGAAGAAACGAGAAATCAGGCAACTCGCACCAAAGACCGCAACAAGCATCGCGGCCGTTCCAATGCCTCGTCTGGTTTCTGCTGAACGATAAGGTCTCCAGCCCAACCCTGCCCCCTCGCGCAGCGCATCCAGTACAACCAGTACCCTGATAACCGCGAGAAATAAATGCCATTCAACACGGACTGCATGCAGCCTATCAATCGCCCCCCGTACGGCCGAAGAGGCTGGCACTCTTTTGTACCAAAATCAAAATATAAAGCGCGCGCCGTCCCCCCTCACCCGCCGGATGCGAGGCAGGCTCCACATCTTTCAGAAGAACATTGGGCGATTCTTCATTACCCTCCACCGAGACACGAACGCCCCCAATCCATAAACATCACGTCATTCCTTTTGTTATATAAATTTTCAATACCAGTCCAGACGGCAGATAATCCGGCCGGACACTGACGGGCTGACTGGAAATATGGTCCGATACGCAAAAAAGACCCGCAAAGATCACGTAAGGCATGTATTTTTGCGTATCGGCGCCCACCAACGCACACAGAATCGTCATCAGGGCGCGTTGGCAATCCGGCTGTCAGGCGGGCAGACCTGCCATGCTGCCGATGGCAGGGTCGGTGCGGCTGGGCCGTCCGGTCTCGCGATGACCGGCAAGCCGGATAACGCGCCGGCCTCCCTGGTCCAGTTCAACCGTCAGGTCGTACCAATGGTCGCTCCGGCCGATCTCGATCGTGACATCGACCGATCCCCACGGTGGCACCGTAACCTCCCACCGCCTATCTCCATAGACATCCACAACGACAACCCTGCGCGCAGCACCAGCATCCCGGCCCAACCGCAGCACGACCGCGTCCAAGGAGGTCCCCGCCCGCAAGGCCACCGAAACGCCGGCACAGGTCGTAAAGCCACGGTAGAAGCCGTTGGGCCCCTGCACCGTCACCGCCCCGTCGACCGCGACGGCATGGCCGCCCCCGGCCCCAATCGTATAATGGCGCACGCCATGCCCGTCGCGCACCCGAAACACGGCCCCCTGCGTGCCGGCGCAGCCCAGCCGGAGCGTACCCCCCGCGTCCAGATCGGCATGCAGGTCATAAGGAAGGGGCCTGGCCGGCCGTTGCCCGTCTTCCTGACGGGGAAGAGACTGCCGGTCGGGGATCACCGGCGGCGGCAGACGGCACGAGGCACGCGTCCGAACCAAATAGCCTGAGGTATCCGGCAGGGCCGCCGGCCACAGTGCATCCTTGCGCGTGAAGTCGAAGGCCGAGGTCAGGTCCCCGCAGATCGTGCGGCGC
Organism: Gluconacetobacter asukensis; assembly: GCF_014174375.1. GTDB lineage: Bacteria > Pseudomonadota > Alphaproteobacteria > Acetobacterales > Acetobacteraceae > Gluconacetobacter > Gluconacetobacter asukensis. The sequence continues at coordinate 23,664 of NZ_JABEQE010000015.1, read as the reverse complement.
CACGGGGTGATGTTCGGCACCTCCACGCCGAACCGCGCCTCAAGAAAGCGCAGAACCGAGGTATGATCGAAAATCTGCGAGTTGACCCAGCCGCCCGTGCTCCAGGGCGATATCAGAAGGGCCGGCACCCGTGGGCCGAGCCCGACCGGCACACCCTCATACACCTCGCCCGTCACCGGAACGGTGCCGCCCCCCTGAGCCGCCTCCAGGGCGGGAACCGGGGGCGGCACATGGTCGAAGAACCCGTCATTTTCGTCGTAGTTCAGGATGAAGACCGTCTTCGCCCAGATATCGGGATACCGCACGAAAACGTCCATCAGGCGCGAGATCAGGAATTCGCCATAACCCGGCGGCGCGTCGGGATGCTCCGACAGGGCGGTGGGCGGCACGATCCACGATACTTGCGGCAAGCGGCCGCTCGCCACATCCCGCTCGAACGCCTCGACCAGATACCGGCCGTCCGAATTCTTCATGTTCGCGCGGCTGGACCCCGGAACAACGCGCCGCGCGCGCTGATATCGCCATGACCGCCGCTCCAGTTTCCGGAATGCGGCGAATGATGCCAGCGGATTGTCACCGAAATTATCATATTCTTGATAGACCCGCCACGAGACCCCGGCAGCCTGCAACCGTTCGGGATAGGTCATCCAACGGAATGGCGCGAACGATGCACGGTCATGCGCCATGTCGGCGGTCCAGTTGCCGTCATCGACATTCTCGATGGCCTGCCGACCCAGATTGCCCACCGCCAGGCCATTGGTGCCCGTGAAGAAATAAAGCCGGTTCGGATTGGTGGGCCCGAAGATCGAGGCATGATAGGCGTCGCAGATCGTAAACGCGTCGGCCAGCGCGTAATAATAAGGGATCTCCGCTCGGGTGAAATGGCCCATCGTCATGGCCGTCTTGCGCGGCACCCAGTTATTCCAGTCATCCCATGCCGCCTGCGTTCCCTTCCAGCTATGATCGAGGCTGGCCAGACAGGCGCTGGAAGTATGGGCGGTATCGAGGCGAAACGGCAGCACCCGCCCGCCCATGCCGTCCGGCTGGGCAAAGACGGAACTCCCGTCCGGCAGGCGTTCGGCCCTGGGGTCGCCATAGCCGCGCACGCCGTTCAGACAGCCGAAATAATGATCGAACGACCGGTTCTCCTGCATCAGGATCACCACATGCGCCACATCCGCGATCGTGCCGGTCACACGATGCGGGGGAATGGCCAGGGCCCGGCGCAGATTGTCGGGCAACACACCCCCGGCCGCCAGCCCGGCGCTCCATTGCAGGAAGCGCCGGCGTCCGGGGGCATTACGCATCGGGCCGGTCAGAAATGCTTGCGCAGGGTGAAAAACACCATGCGCGGTGCCCCTGCCTGCAGCGTGGCGAAGGTGTGCGTCGGGTCCGAGAACACGAACCCGTTGGTGCCGACCGACGCCACGTAGCGCTTGTCGAACAGGTTGCTCACGTTTACCTGGGCATCCACCCCACGCAGCAACCAGTTGCTGCTATGGAAGCGATAGCCCACATTCAGATTGAACACGTCGTTCGCCGGCACCCATGCATCATTCAGGTAGGTATAAGACCGCTTGTCCTGGAACTGCATGTTGATATTGCCCCAGATCGACCCGTCATCGTAGCCGATCTGCACATTCGCCAGGTTGCGCGGCATGCCCACCACATCCTTGCCCCGGGTGGCATAGATGGTGCCGCCACTATTGACGTTGTCGTCATATTTCGAGTCGTTGAAGGCATACGACGCATAGATCGACCAGTTGGGGGCGAACTGGTAGTTGAAAGCCAGATCGACGCCGCGCGCCGTAACGCCGCCGACATTGGCCAGCGCCGACGCATTGCCCTGCACGCCCGTTCCCTGCGTGATGGTCAGCAGCCGGTTCTCGAACTCGACATAGTAGCCGGTGATCGATGCCTGGATATTATGGTCGTGATAGCGGTAGCCGATCTCCTCGGAATAGGACATTTCCGGCTTGAGCTTGTTCCTGATCGCTTCATAGCCCGCAATCGTCGTGGCGAACGGGCTGGTCGCCCCGGTGTTCGAATTGTCGAACGCCGCCATGTTGCGCGCGAAATCGGCAAACACTTCATTATGCGCATTGACGCGGTAATTGGCCCCCACCTGCGGCAGGAAGCCGTTGCTCGCCTCGATCGAACCCGACGGATAGCCGTCAGGCCCCTTCACACCCAGGATATTGCTGCCGATCTGACGCGCATTATTGTCCGCAATCAGCGACCGGAAGCCATAATTCAGCTTCAGGGCCGGAGTGATCTGCCACGTATCCTGCAGATGAACCTGATAGGTCTTGGTATTGAACGCACCCTGCCACTGGGTGGCAAACCAGTTGTTCTTGTACCAGTAGGTGCTGCTCGGCGTACCGTCCAGACCCAGCGGATAGAAGCGCCGCGCCTGTTCGAAATCGTTGTTCTCGAACCAGAACCCGCCTTCGATCGTGTGGTGACCCGCCTGATAGGTCAGACCGCCGAGGAAGCCTTCGCGATGGATGTCGTACTCGGTCGTCCGGACCGAAAGCGGCGCGCCGCCCAGAGCCGCCGGCGTCGCCTGGTATGGCGTGGCCCACACGCCCTCGCCGCTATTGGTATGGCCGTAAACCGTCGCGAATCCCTTGAGGCGATCGGTCAGGTCGAAATCCAGCCGTCCATAGCCCATCGCGTCCTGACGCAGACCGGCCGCGTTGTAATAGACGAAGTCCGGATAGCTGCCGTAGTTGGTGTTGCCGATTCCGACCGGATAGGGCGTACCGTTCTGGTAGGCATAGCCGACCTGCTTGGCCAGATTGTAATTGCCCGTAATATTGTCGACCCGGTATCCATATTTCGCGATCGTCGCCAGCGACAGATCCTGATAGTCGTTTTCCTGCCGCAGCGACCAGTCCCCGAACAGGGTCAGTTTCACATGCTCGCCCAGCGGCTGGACGAATTTGGCATTGGCCTGCTGCTGGCGCTGGATGCCATCGCCCTTCCACTTGTTGGCGTCCTGGTAATCGTACGAGACATAGAACTTCCCGCCGCCCGGCAGCACGCCGCTGTTGACGCGCATGAAGGTGCGCCACGTCGCGGCCGAACCGACTGTTCCCGCCACATCCACACCGAATTTTCTGGTCGGGTCGATCGAGGTAAACTCCAGCGCACCACCCAGATTGTTCGACGCGGCGACACCCACCGACCCCGCACCCTGGGTCAACGTCGCGCGCCCGTTATTCTCGGTCTGGAGCGCCCGGCCGATCGACAACCCATTATCGTTGCCATAGGCCAGATTGCCCAGCGGCACCCCGTCCATCGTGAACCCCAGCCGGCTCTGGTCGAACCCGCGGATGATGATCTGCTGCGACCATTCGTAGGACCCCAGCGGGTCCGACGAGGTGAACATGACACCCGGCAGCTTCGAAAGCGCCTTGAAAGGGCTGGTACCCGGCACATATTGCTGGATCGCCAGATGCGACACGGTCTGCGTTTCGCGCGCGGCCCCCGCACCCAGCACGACGATCGCCTCGTTCCCGCTCGCGACATGCGCTGCCGGGGCCGGCACGACAGCGGGATGCGCCACCGCAACCGGCACAACAGCTTCCGGCGCGGCCTGAGCCCGCACGGGAGCCGCCTGCGACGAAGGCTTGTGCACCTTGTGCTTGTGGCTTGCGGTGGCGGCAATTGCCCCATGATGGATCATGACAGCGGTAAGACAGGTCGTCACAAAAAGGGCCGCGCTCTTGTTCATATCGCTCCGTCCTGCTGGCTGTGCGTCGCCATGACGCCGTTCCGGGCTTATGGCCGCTTTCATATGATTGGCGCCCGATCAGGTCTCGTTATGATTTCATGACAATCGTTTCTTCTCTCTGCCAAATTATTTCCATGTCGTTACATTTTCATCCAATAACATCACCCTGCAAAGAGAATCAAAACCATTGAGAAGGAATGACGAAACAAAACAAGATTTTGACGGCTTCATTCCACAGGGCGGCCGGCGCGCGGCCTCTCCGGCCTTTCGGCCGATTTGTTGACTTCGTCAAAAAATCGGAGCAGGCGCATAGCCCGGTTTCAACGCGTCCGAAAGCACCCTGATGTCCGAGTTTGGAAAACGGTCGGATGGCCATCCTCTTGACCGGCCCGTCTGGCAGGCCCTCACAGGCCGCCAGCACAATTTCGCCGTCACGAGAGGCCATGCCGTGCGATTCGACCCCGCCTATGGCCCGTTCGCGGCGGCCATCGACGCTTCGGGGGCGGCACTCCATGATCTGGCCATGCTGGCGGCGGAAGATGAGATCTGGCTGCTGGAAAAAAATCCGCCTCGGCACATCTCCGGTCTGGTCAGGCTCAAGCAGGCGGGTTGCGTGCAGATGGTGGCCCATACGGTCACAGCCACCCCTCTCCGCTTTGATATCGTAGAACTGGGCGCCGACGACGCGCCGGAGATGCTGGCACTGGCGACCCTGACGCAGCCTGGTCCCTTTCGCGCCCATACCCATGCGCTGGGCCATTTCATCGGTATCCGGGACCAGGGCCGTCTGGTCGCCATGGCCGGTGAGCGCACGCAGCCCGATGCGTATGTCGAGGTCAGCGGCGTCTGCACCCATCCCGACCATCGCGGACGCGGCTATGCCGGCTTCCTGATGCGGGAAGTGGCGGCACGCATTCTGGCCCGGGGAAACATTCCCTTCCTGCATTGCTACGCGACCAATACCGGTGCGATCGCGCTTTACAGGTCATTGGGTTTCACCCCTTTCCAGACCGTCACCGCCGCCGCCTTCTCCGCCGCCTGACCGGGCCGGGCGGGGGGCACCCCGGCCCTGAGCCCCTCTCTATCCGGCAGCGCGCTCCAGCGCCCGGCGCACTCCCTCCGCCCACGCCGGATCGGCCTTGGCGAAATGCGCCAACTGGCGTTCGACGATTTCGTCCGGAACACCCTGCATGGCCGCCGCGATATTCCCGAAGAAGCGCTGCCTCTGCCCCTCATCGAACAGACGGAACAGGGCGGCCGGCTGGCTGTAATCATCATTGTCCACGCGATGGTCGTAATATCCCGCCTCCCCCTCCAGCCTCAGCGGCGGCTCCTTCGCTCGCGGGTCTTCCACCGGGCCGCCGAAGGAGTTCGGCTCGTAATAGGCATCCGTGCCTCGCGGCGCGTCGAAGCGCATGGCCCCGTCGGCATGATAAGTGCGAACCGGACATTTCGGCTGGTTGACCGGCAGGCTCTCATAATGGGTGCCGACGCGATAGCGATGGGCGTCAGCATAGGCGAACAGCCTCGCCTGCAAGACCTTGTCGGGCGAATAGCCGATTCCGGGCACGATATTCGACGGCGAGAACGACGCCTGCTCGATTTCCGCGAAATAATGCGCCGGGTTGCGGTTCAGTTCCAGCACGCCCACTTCGATCAGCGGGAAGGCCCCGTGCGGCCATACCTTTGTCAGGTCGAACGGGTCGAAGGATTGCAGCGCGGCATCCGCCTCCGGCATGATCTGCACCGACAGCGTCCAGCGCGGGAAATCACCGGCCTCGATGGCATCATACAGGTCGCGTTGCGAACTCTCCCTGTCCTGCCCGACGATGTGCGCGGCCTCCTCGTTAGTCCAGTGGCGATGGCCCTGATGGGTCTTGAAATGGAACTTCACCCAGAACCGCTCGCCATCATCATTCCAGAACGAATAGGTATGGCTGCCGAACCCATCCATGAAGCGGAACCCACACGGCAATCCGCGATCCGAAAACAGGATCGCAACCTGATGCAGACTCTCCGGACTCAATGACCAGAAATCCCACATGGCGGTCGCCGAACGCATGTTGGTACGCGGGTGACGCTTCTGCGTGTGAATGAAATCGGGAAATTTCATCGGATCGCGAATGAAGAAGACCGGCGTGTTGTTGCCCACAAGGTCCCAGTTACCTTCACCGGTATAGAATTTCAGCGCGAAGCCCCGCACGTCCCGCTCGGCATCCGCCGCTCCCCGCTCACCCGCGACGGTCGAAAAACGGGCCAGGATCTCCGTCGTCCTGCCGATTTCACCAAAAATCGCGGCGCGCGTATAGCGCGCGACATCCCCCGTGACGGTAAAAGTGCCGTAAGCTCCCGAACCTTTCGCATGGACAACCCGCTCGGGGATGCGCTCGCGATTCTGATGAGCCAGCTTTTCCAGCAACTGGTAGTTCTCCAGCAGCAGCGGCCCGCGACGGCCAGCACTCTTGCTGTTCTGATTGTCAGGCACAGGCGCACCCGCACTGGTCGTCAGGACGGGACGGGCAATCTGGTTGGACATGGCGTTTCCCTCTCCGGAAATGATGCAGGACCGTGCGTACCAACCTCCTATAGATAGATAAAATCGATTCTTTTTATCATATCTATAGGTTATACCTATCGATATGACACTCCCTTCTCCCCGCTCCCTCGCCGGCCTCACACTACGCGATCTGGATTATGCCCTGGCAGTCAGCCGCACCGGCCATTTCGGCCGGGCCGCGCAGATCTGCGGTGTCAGTCAGCCGGGCCTGAGCGAGCAGATCCGCAAGGTCGAGGCCCTGCTGGGCTGCACACTCTTCGAACGCGGACGCCGGGGCACACGCCCGACCGAGCGCGGCGCGGCCCTGATCCCGCTCATCGAACGCATCGTCCGCGACGCGCATGTCCTGATGGAGCAGGCACACGGCACCGGACACGACCTGACTGGAACCCTGGCGCTGGGCATCATTCCCACGCTGGCACCCTATTACATGCCCACCCTGTTGCGGCACCTTCGCATATCCCATCCGGACATCGCGCTGCGCCTGACCGAGGACCGGACAGCCGAACTGGCCCGGCAATTGCTCGATTACACGCTGGATGTCGCCATCGCGGCGCTCCCCGTTCCAGAGGCTGGCATCACCGCCGCCCCCCTCTTCTTCGAGCCGTTTCGCGTTCTGGCCCCTCGGACCCATCCGCTGGCTACGAAATCCGCGCTGTCTTCCGCCGACCTCGACAATGCCGACCTGATCCTGCTCGATCCGGGTCATTGCCTGCGCGACCAGACCCTATCGCTCTGCAGCCCGGCTGCGTTGCCCCAAGCCGATCTGGACGGCCCTGTCGCGACCAGCGTGGAAATGCTGCGCTACATGGTCGACGCCGGCGAGGGAATCGCCGTCATGCCTGCACTGGCGGTCGATACCGGCACCGACGCACGAGGCTTCTCCCGAGCCATCCCATTCGCATCATCTGAAATCGGCCGGACCATCGGGTTGTGGTGGCGCACCACCGACCCGCGCATGCCATTGTTCGAAAAACTGGCCCGGAAGCTCGGCATGAACACAAAAAAGGCGGGGCGATAAAGTCGCCCCGCCTTTCCCTGTTTCACCTCCGCCAGTCCGGCGACCGGTTGCTAATGCCCCGTCTGGACCGGCGCCGTCCCGACTTCGGGTGCCGCGGTCGATCCGGCCAGATTGTCGAACGGCGTCTCGTCCCGCACGCTGTCGATGCCCCCTGCCGGATCGGGATGACGCAGCCCGTCATATTGCAGGGCCGAGAACGTCATCGTCTGGTCCGGCGTCGGCAGCAACTTGTCGCTCCACCCGCCGCCCAGCGCGCGGATCAGCCCGATTTCCGCCTGGAAATAACGGGTTTCAACCTGCACCTGCGAAATCTGGGCTTCCAGCGCGGCTTCCTGGGCGATGATCGCGTCCAGATAAGGCGAGACACCGCCCTTGTACAGGGTCATGGTCATGTTCTGCATGTCCAACGCCGCCGACGTCGCCGCTTTCAGCCTGTTATTTTCTGCCCACAGACGGTCGGTGCGCGACAGTCCGTCCTCCACCTCGCGAAATGCCCCCAGCACCGAAGACCGGTAGTGATCGCGCGTTTCACGATAGCTGGCCCATGATGCCTGCAATGCCGCCCGACGCAACCCACCTTCAAAGATCGGCATCGAGGCCGACGCACCATAGGACCACATGCTGTTCGCCAGATTGGCCAGGTCGAAGCCATTGGCATCGAACCCGCCATTGGCGTTGAGCGAGACATGCGGATAGAATGCCGCCCGCGACACCCCGATGGCCCGGTTGGCCTGCGCCATCTCGCGTTCCGCCGACGCCACGTCCGGCCGCCGCTGCAACAGGTCGGATGGCACGCCGACCGGAATGGCCGCACGAACGAACGCCAGCCTATCGGCTGGCGCAATATGGAAACCGGATGGCGCGCTGTTGGTCAGCACCGCAATCGCATGTTCGGTCACTTCACGCTCGGCCTGGATGTCCAGTTCGGCCGCCTGAGTCACATAGAGGCGGTTCTGCGCACGGGCCAGATCCAGGCGCGGCGCCGCCTGGTTGGCAAGCTGCGTCTGGGTGACCTTCAGCGCCTGTTCGTAATAGGCGATGGATTTGCGATAGATCGCATCCTGCGCGTCATAGCCGCGCAGGGCGACATAATCGCTGGCCAGTTCCGCCTGCAAACTCAGCCGCGCCCCGGCATAATCCGCCGCCTTCTCCTGGGCGGAGAATTTCGCCATGCGCACCTGATTGCGAATCTCCGACCAGAAATCCGGCTCCCACGATGCCAGACCGCCATAGAATTCGTCGGTCTGCGTCAGCGCACCCTTGTAGCGGAACAGCCGGTCGGCCGACTGCTTGTTGTCCGACGCGCCGAAAGCCAGACCGAAATGCGGCAGCAGGTCGGCACGCGCACTCATGACCATGGCCCGAGCCTGGACAAAACGCTCGGCAGCCGCCTGCAAATCCGCGTTCGCGGCAACGGCCTTGTCCTCCAGCGCGTCGAGCTGCGGATCATGCAGCAGCGTCCACCAGTGCGACGGCAGTTGCGTATCCGCCGGCGTCGCGGTCGCAAACACCCCCTGACCATGCCAGCTTGCGGGCACGACATAAGTCGGGGGATGATAGGCGGGCGCCAGATCGCAGGCGGACAGCGCCGCCAGCGACAGCATCGCCCCGCCGGACATCATGGTCCGGCGCAATGACCGCATGATCATCCCTCGATTTCCTCGGCTTCTTCGTCATAGCCCTTGGCCGGCTGGACGACATGCACCTTCTGGCCTTCCAGCAGGTCCGCCGGCGGGTTGTTGATGATCCGGTCGGTGGGCGAAACCCCCGACGTCACGTCAGTCTCGGCATCGGCCATGCGCCCCACTTCGATGTCGCGGTAATGCACGACGTCGTTGGCATCGAGCACCGCGACCTGCATGCCCTTTTCCTCGAACACCAGCGCAGCGGTCGGAATCTGGAACACACCCGGCGTCGACGGCGCCGTCATTTTCACCGACGCGAACGTGCCCGGCCACAACTCGTGCTTATCGTTGTCGATGGTAAATTCCGTGATCGCCGTGCGGGTGTTGGGATCATATCCCCGCGCGATGGTCAGGAAATCGGCCTTGAAGGTCCGGTTCGCGAACTGCGGCACGCTGACTTCAGCCGTCATGCCGGGCCTGAGAATATAGGAGAACGTCTCAGGCACCGACACGAACAGACGCATCTTGTGCATGTCCGATACGGTGAAGAGCTGGCTGGCATCGCCATTGCTGCCATGCTCCCCCGCCCCGCTGCTGACGTAATCGCCGACATTGATGTCGCGCGACGTCACCACACCGTCGAATGGCGCCACGATGGTCTTGAAGCGTTCCAGCGCCTCAAACTGATCGACCTTGTGCTCGGCCGCCTGCATTACCGCCAGTCCAGCCTTCTCGTTTGCGTCGGCGACCGAGACCGACTGGCCCGACACCGCCTGCGACTTGCCCATCGCGCGCCAGCGATTGGCGCTGACCACGGTCAGGTTGTACTTGGCCTGCGCCTCCGCCAGATCAGCCTTGGCCTGGGCGTATTGCGCATCCAGGCTGGGGGCGTTGATCTCCGCGAGCACGTCGCCAGTCTTCACCTCGGCGCCGTAATCCTTGTACCACATCTTCAGGTAGCCCGAGGCCTGCGGGAAGAGCGGCGCCTGATACCAGGCGTCGATATTGCCCGGCAGGGTCAGGGTCACGGTCTTGGGCGAAGGCTTCGCCTGGATCACCGCGACGTCGGGCAGCGCATTGCTCAGGGTTTCGGCGCGCAGTTCCGACACCGCGTGAACCCGGGTGACCACCTGATAGCCGACCAGCACGGCCAGGACACATGCCCCGGTCGCCAGAAGGGTGTTGCGTGACATGGAAGCCATCAGACGGTCTCCTTCCGGCTCGACGAGCGGTTGTAGATAATCGCATAGACACAAGGGACGAACAGAAGCGTGGAAATGGTGGCCACGATCAGGCCGCCGATCACCGCCTTGCCCAGCGGCGCGTTCTGCGAGTTGCTGATCGACATTGGCACCATGCCCACGATCATCGCGGCAGCCGTCATCAGCACGGGGCGGATACGTCCATATCCGGCCTCCAGCGCCGCTTTCAGCGCATCGCCATGGATTTCCAGCCGCTCGCTGGCATAGGACACGACCAGGATCGAGTTCGCGGTCGCCGTGCCCATGCACATGATGGCACCGGTCAGGGCGGGCACCGACAGGTGCGTATGCGTCAGGAACAGGCTCCAGGCGATCCCCGCCAGCGCTCCCGGCAGGGCCGAGATGATGATGAACGGATCAAGCCACGACTGGAAGTTGACGACAATCAGAAGGTAGATCAGCACGATCGAGATCGCCAGCCCCCCGATCAGCTGCGCATAGGCGCTGCGCATCGTCGTCGCCTGGCCTTCCACATCCACGGCGGCACCACGCGGCACATCAGCCGCCGTCTGGGCAATCACCTTGTTCACACCCGCCAGCACGGTCCCCAGATCGGTGCCTTCGGCCGACACGTAGATGTCGAACGCCGGCATCGAGTTGAAGTGCGAGACCTGGCCCGGCGTCCCGGTCGCGCTGATGGTGCTGACCGCGCCCAGCAGCTGCATGCCCTTGCCGGTCGGATTGCCATCCCCCTTGTCGACCGGGATCGACAGCAGGTCGTTGAAGTGCGTCAGCTGGTTCTGCGTCACATAGGTGTTCAGCAGGAAGGTCACGCCCCAGACCGGATCGTACCAATATTGCGGATCGACGGTCGAACTGCCCGACAGAGTCATCAACTCGTTATCGGCCAGGTCGGCGGCATCAACGCCGGTGGCCTGACTGAAGGTCCGATCCCCCTTCACGAACAGGGTCGGCGTCTTCATCGTCTGTTGCAGCGACACGTCGCTGGCACCGGGCACGAGACGCAGCCTGTTCGTCAGCTCGACCGCATATTTGTAGCTCTTGTTCAGCTCCGGCCCCGTGATCTTGATATCGATCGGCGAAGGCGAACCGAAATTGAGGATCTTCGCCGTCAGGTCCGCCGGCTGGAAGGTAAAGACCGTGCCGGGGAAGCTGGCGGAAAGGCCCTTGCGCAGCACGGCGCGGTAATCCCACACCGGCGCTTCCGCCTCGGTCAGCGTGATCGTCAGGTCGCAATCCTGCGTGCCGATGGTGGGCGTGGGAATGAAAGCCTGGTTATGCGGCGCTTCGGCCAGACCGCAATTGCTGACCACATCGTCCACCTTGCCGGGCAGCAATTCATGGATGCGGTCGCTGACCAGCGTCGCAATCCGCCCAGCCACTTCGATACGGGTGCCCAGCGGCGCGCGCATATGCATCTGCAACTGGTCGGACTTGATTTCCGGGAAGAAGTCGCGCCCCGCCACCGTATACAGCCCCATGGAGAGGACCGAAATACCCAGGAAGATCGAGGCAAACCGCCCCCGGTTGGCGATGGCACGCTCCAGAAACGCACCATAGCTCTCGCGGAACGCGGTGAAACGGCGCTCGAACCCGCGCTGAAAGCGCGAGAAGATATTCCCGCCTTGCAGATGATCCTCATGCGTATCATGCCCATGCGCGCCATGGGTCTGCCCTGCCAGCAGGAACTTCGCCATGGTCGGCACCAGCGTGCGCGACAGGATGAAGGAGGCAATCATCGCGAAGATGATGGCTTCGGCCATCGGCATGAACAGCCAGCCCGCAACACCGCCCAGCTCGAACAGCGGCAGCCAGACGATGCAGATACAGGTGGTGGACACGAAGGTCGCGATCACGATCTGGTTGGCCGCGTCGATGATCGCGACCTCCAGTTCCTTGCCCATCTCCAGATGGGTATCGATGTTCTCGATCATCACGGTGGCGTCGTCGACCAGGATGCCGACGGCCAGTGCCAGACCGCCGAGCGTCATGACGTTGATCGTCTGCCCAGCCCAGCCCAGCCCGATGACCGCACACAGGATCGCCAGCGGGATCGAGGTGGCGATAATCACCGTCGAGCGCCACGAGCCCAGGAACAGCAGCACCACCAGACCGGTCAGGAACGCCGCCGTCACCATCTCGCGCAGCACGTCCTGGATCGAATCCTTCACGAAACCGGAGGCATCGTTCAGGATCGAGAGATGCGCGGTCGCCGGGATCACCTTCTCCAGGCGCGGCATCAGCGCCTTCACGCCGGACACCACGTCGAGCGTCGAGGCCTCTCCGCTCTTCATCACCACCATCACGACCGCCTGCCGGCCCTTGACCAGCACCAGGTTGGTCTGCGGATGGCCGCCGCGATAGACCTGCCCCAGATCATGCATGTAGACGACCGAATTGCCCACACGCTTGATGGGGATATTGCTCAATTCCTCCATCGTGCGCGGCTGGGCATTGGTCGCCACCATCCAGTCGGTCGCACCGATCTTCTGGTCACCGGCCGGGCGCACGATGTTCTGCTTGTCCAGGACGTTCTGCACGTCCATCGCCGACAGATGGTGCGCCTGCAACTGCTTCTGATCGAGCGCGAACATCACGAAGGCGTCCATGCCACCATAGGGATGCGGCACAATGGCACCGGGCACCGTCACCAACAGGGTGCGGATGCGGATCTGCGCCAGCTTGAACAGGTCCGACGGCGTCATGGTCGGCGAGGTCAGTTCCAGCGTGATGACGGGAACCGACGAGGCTTCCAGTTTCATGATCATCGGCGCCGGAATCTTCTCCGGCAACTGCATCAGCACCGTCTGCGAGATCGCGGTCACATCCGCCTCGGCCGATCCGATATCCGTTCCGGGCTGGAAGAAGATCTTCACGATGCCACGGCCGTAATAGGAATCGGACTCCATGTGCTCGATTCCCTCGACCGTCGAGGTCACGCCCTGCTCGTAATTGTACATGACGCGGGCGGCGAATTCGTCGGGCAGCAGACCGGCATAGGTCCACACCACGGCGATCGCCGGAATCTTGATATTGGGAAAGACGTCTGTCGGCGTCTTGAGGGCGGACATGACGCCGAACAAGACGATCAGGATCGACAGAACGACAAATGTGTACGGCCGCCGCAGGGCCGTCACGACGATTGCATTCATAGGTGACTTTTTCCCCGTCCAGGGCTTTTACCGGCATCAGGAGGAAACAGGCCGCACGACCACGTCCGGAAGGCGGGCTCGCCAGATCATTTTTTGAACGAAATGATCATCGGCGCGCCCTTCCGCCAGCCAGGGCCGGGTCCGGCCTCGTCACCGCGCTTGGCGCGGGACTATTCCTGCTCGGATCAGGGATTATGCGGTGTGATGGTCATCTTTGGCTCCCCGTGCGCGCGTGCCCGCAAGAGCGACGCTGTCTCCCAACAGCCTATACATAGGTATATTTCAAAATATGTATGAAAAAATGTCCATGTTCAGAAAACAAATTTCATGAAGCCCGTGTCATCACAGGGAGAGGGCGAATCTATGCCCAACTCTTCATCATTCTCAGATAAATTATTGCGCAACGTAACATAAACCAGACATCATTACGTTGTAATTACGAGACGGCGGCCGGGTCACCCCGGCGCGCCGGCCTCGTCTGTCGTGTCATCCGCGGCGGCGAAGCTGCCCGACATCGCGCACCGCACCCCGCGCGGCGCTGGTGGTCAGGGCCGCATAAGCCTGCAACGCAACCGACACGCTACGCGTCCGATCGGGCTGCCAGGCGGCATCGCCCGTCTCTTCCATCTGCAGCCGGCGCGCGGACAACTCGGCATCCGGCAGGTCGACACGCAGAACCCGCCCGGGAATGTCGATCTCGATCACGTCACCATCGCGCAGCAGGCCGATCGCACCGCCCTCGGCCGCCTCAGGCGAGATATGGCCGATCGACAGGCCCGAACTGCCGCCCGAAAACCGGCCGTCGGTGATCAGCGCGCAGGATTCGGCCAGCCCCTTCGATTTCAGATAGCTGGTCGGATACAGCATCTCCTGCATGCCGGGGCCGCCCTTGGGCCCCTCATAGCGGATCACCACCACGTCGCCCGCCACGATCCGGTTGCCCAGGATGGCCGACACGGCATCATCCTGACTTTCGAAGATCCGCGCCGGCCCCTTGAAGCGCAGCAGGCTCGCCGCAACCCCCGCCGTCTTCACGATCGCGCCGTCCTCGGCGATGTTGCCATACAGCACCGCCAGCCCGCCATCCTGGCTGAAGGCATGCGCACCATCGCGGATCGCCCCCGCGGCCCGGTCGAGATCCAGCGCGTGATACCGGCTGGCCTGCGAGAAGGCCTGCGTGGTCCGCACCCCGCCGGGCGCGGCACGGAACAGGGTCTTCGCCGCCTCGGGCGCGTCGGCCGCTGTCACATCCCACTGCTCCAGCGCCTGCGCCAGCGACGGCGCATGCACCATCGACACCTCGCGATGCAGCAGCCCCAGCCGGTTCAGCTCGCCCATGATGGCGAAGATGCCCCCCGCATGATGCACGTCTTCCATATGCACGTCGGCCTTCGACGGCGCGACCTTGCACAGATGCGGCACCCGACGCGACAGGCGGTCGATATCGGCCATGGTGAACGGGACCCCACCCTCATGGGCGGCGGCCAGCAGATGCAGTACGGTGTTGGTCGATCCCCCCATGGCGATATCGACCGTCATCGCGTTCTCGAACGCCTCCATGGTGGCGATACCGCGCGGCAGCACGCTGGCATCATCCTGCTCGTACCAGCGCCGGGCCAGCCCGACGATCCGCCGCCCGGCCTCCAGGAACAATTCGCGCCGGTCAGCATGGGTCGCCACCAGGCTGCCATTGCCCGGCAGCGCCAGGCCCAGCGCCTCGGTCAGGCAGTTCATCGAATTGGCGGTGAACATGCCCGAGCACGATCCGCAGGTCGGACAGGCCGAACGCTCGATCGACTCGGACTCGGCATCGCTGACGCGCGGATCGGCGGCCGAGACCATCGACGTCACCAGGTCCACATGGCGCTCGATACCGCCTTCCGTCACCCGTCCGGCTTCCATCGGACCGCCCGAGACGAAGATGGCGGGGATGTTCAGCCGCATCGCGGCCATCAGCATGCCCGGGGTGATCTTGTCGCAATTGCTGATGCACACCAGCGCGTCGGCGCAGTGGGCATTGCACATATATTCCACCGCATCGGCGATCAACTCGCGCGAGGGCAGGCTGTACAACATGCCGCCATGCCCCATCGCGATCCCGTCATCGACCGCGATCGTATTGAATTCCCGCCCGATTCCGCCCGCCTCGGCCACCGCGCCCGCCACAAGCTGGCCCAGATCCTTCAGATGGACATGCCCCGGCACGAACTGGGTGAAGGAATTGGCGATGGCGATGATCGGCTTGCCGAAATCCGATTCCTGCATGCCCGTGGCGCGCCACAGGCTGCGGGCCCCGGCCATGTTGCGGCCATGCGTCGTGGTGCGGGAACGATAGGCGGGCATGATATATAAAGCCTTTCCGGACAGGGCAGGTCGGGACGAGGCCGGTTGGCCCCGATGCGCCGCGTCCCGGCGCGCCCCCCTTATATGAGACGTTTCCCCCCGCCGTGAAGCACCACGCCCCATACGTCCGCGCTTTCACGTCGTCATGACCAGGCCGGACATTGTTCGGGCGCCAGAAAACCCCATGTCACCACACAGCAACCACGCCACCCATGAAGCGTGGACGCCAAAGGGAGGAACACCCCATGAGCATCCCCGTTCTGCATATCCTCAACGACAAGGGCCCCGCCGTCATCACCGTCGGCGAGCACGAGCCCGTCACGGCAATCGCCCGCCTGCTGGTCGAACGCCACATCGGCGCGGTGCCGGTCGTCGACCCGTCCGGCCATCTCGCCGGCATGGTCTCGGAACGCTCGATCGTCGATGCCCTGGCGCATCACGGCGCGCATATCGAACGCCTGAACGCGCGGGACATCATGACACGCGAGGTCCCAACCGCCACCCGCTCCGAGGACATCCAGTCGGTCGCCCGCAAGATGACCCGCCGCCACAGCCGCCATGTGCCGGTCCTCGATGGCAGCGGCCATCTGGTCGGCCTGGTCAGTATCGGCGACATCGTGAGGATGCGGCTGGAGGAGGCCGAGACCCTGGCGCGCGAGATGCGTGCCTACGTCATGCAGGACGGTGGCTACGCCTCGGTACCGCCGCGCCCCTTCGCCTGAAAAGCCTGGCCGGAAATACGCGCCGGCGGCGACCCAGCGCGTGTTTCCTGTGCTCTGATGGGTTCGGGGCCAGCCCGGAAATGGCGCTCCACCGCCCGGCCATGATATGCACCCTCCCCCGCAGAGAGGAAGGATGCTCCCTTGGCCGATCCCCGGCACGGGCCTGCCCCGGCCCGCTCCCCCCAGGGCTTTTCCGGCCAGTTGGCCGAAGTCGATTTGCGCCTGTTGCGCGTATTCCGCACCGTGGCGACGCGCGGCGGGTTCGCCGCCGCCGAACTGGCGCTGGGCAAGAGCAAATCGTCGATCAGCATCGACATCTCGTCCCTCGAACAGCGCCTGCGCATCCGCCTGTGCCGCCGGGGCCGCGGCGGTTTCGCCCTGACGCCGGAAGGCCGCGCGGTCCTTGACGCAACCGACGATCTGCTGCGCGACATCGACCGCTTCCGGGACCGGATCAACATCGCCAGCGGCGTACTCTCCGGCCGCTTCGCGCTCTACGTCATCGACAACATGCTGGTCTATGGCGAAACCGGCATCATCCGGGCCCTGGAGATCTTCACCCGCCAGCATCCCCAGGTCTTCATCAGCATGACGTCCGCCGCCGCGGTCGATATCGAACACGCGCTGCTGGACGGGCGGGCGACGGCGGCGCTGACATTGATGCCCAACGTGCAGCCGGGCCTGAGCGCCAGCATTCTGGTCTCGGAAACATTGCACCTGTATTGCGGCCGGCGGCACGCGCTGTTCGAGCATGAGGGGCCGTTGACGCTGGCAATGCTGGAAGAGCAGCGCCTGATCGACGTCTCCGACGCCGCCACTTCATCCGAATGGCCGGCCATCCGCCGCCGCCTGACCTTTTCCGCCTCGGCCGAGACGATCGATTCCCGGGCGATGCTGATCCTGACGGGCGTCTATCTCGGCTTCCTGCCCGAAGCCTTCGCTGCTCCGATGGTCCGCGACGGACAATTGCGCCAGCTCTCCTGCGCCGACCTGCCCCCGCTGGCGACCCAGTTGCATTTCGTCGTCAAGAAGGACGCCGAAAGCAGCCTGATGGCGGATGCATTCCGCACGGCTCTGGATACCGCATCCAACAACAACGCCTGAGCGACTATTGGAAAATACCCACGGGGTCGCACCACCCTTGCAAAGGCGGAGGAGAAAAAAGACATAAAAACAAAGGGCGCGCGGAATAATTTCCGCACGCCCTTTGCAGCAATAGCAATCTCGGAAGGAAATATGCGCTCAGCGCGTATTTCCTTCCCGTCGCTTCAGAACGTTGCCTGCACGCGGGCCTCAACCGAGTCACCGGTGCGACCAAGCGTATCCGTCGCCTGCTGGCTACGCGACACGATGAAGTGGCTGTAGTCCGCCTTGATCGCGAAATGCCGGTTCGGGTACCAGTTCAGCCCACCCTGCCAGACCGTCTGCTGGCCACCATTCACGCCGTAATAATTATACATCTTGCTGGAGCTGAGCGCCGACGGGTCATGCGCGTTGTCGTTCAGGTCGATCACGCTGTAATGACCGACGACCTCCAGGGCGCCCCACTGGTTGTGAGCCGGATCGAACTCTTCCGTCTCCTTGACGCCAGGCGCGCCCCACGCACCTTCCTTGTAGTTATACATCCGCGGCGTGCCGAAGATGGTATAGGCAGCCGAACCATACCAGCCCTGGAAGTTCAGCGTCGGCAGCGTCGCCTGAGAACGCTCGATCCCGACGTGATAATACTCGCCCTTCACGAGCAGGCGGCGCCAGCGAACACCCAGTTCCGGACCGGCCGCCCAGATATGCGAAACGAACGGAATGGTGCCGGTGGCAGACATGCTGCCTTCACCGATATCGAACTCCGGACGCTGGCCGAACGACGTCGTGCGGTTATTGGTGCCGGTGCCCTGGACCTTGAACGCCGAGACCGCCGAAACGCCCATATGCACGTCCCAGTCCTTCGTCGCGATCGGTCGGCCGGCCGCACGGAAGACACCGCCGGTCTGGCTGTCGACGATCGAGCCGCTGCCACCACCATAATAGGTCGCGCCGTTGTCCGACGGGTTACGATGACCCCATTCCTGGCCGGTGAAATAACCAGCGATCCACCAGCGCTTCTCGTAATGCATGGCACCCACGCTGAAGCGCGCATCGCCGGCGGCGATGTTGCGCACCATGTCGGTGATGCTCGGGCGCTCGAGCGTCATGAAGTCGTTGGAGCTTTCCGCGTCCTCTTCGGTCACGCGCGGCTGGAAGTAACCAACCGTCATCACCGTGTTGCGCAGGCCCGTATAGTTCAGGTTGCCTTCATACAGGCCGACATAACCGTCATTATGATTGGCGCCGAAATCCGGCGTAACGGCAGCGACCCAGTTCTTGTAGCGGAACATGAAGGGAATACGCAGGCGGCGCTGGTTCGTCGTAAAGGCATTGAACGCGCCCTTCGCCTCGTTGCCACGCGGATTGTTGGTGATGAAGCCACCGAAATCCTCATGGAACGCCAGGCCGATCGACAGCGCATATTCGCCGTCCTTCGACTGGACCGTGAAGCGCCCGTTGGGGAAGCCGATCTTCATGCCGCCGACCGCGACTTCTTCATCGCTCTTCGTGGCGGCCTGGAAATCCCTCCAGGATTCCACCACGGCGCGATCCGACGGCGGCGTGCCGGCGCCGGACGCATTCAGCACACCAACGCTCGGCCGGACGGCATCGCCGATATTGATGTCATGCGCCATGCGGTTGGACATTTCGGAACGATGCGCCGCAGCCGCCACCCGCGCGGTCCGGGTGTTCGTGGTCTCCGGCTCGTTCAGGCGGGACTTCAGAGCCTTGATCTGGCTCCGCATCTCCAGCATTTCGCGGCGCAGTTCACGCAGCTGCGCGTCCTGCGAGTCGGCTGCCGAAGCCGGGTGGATAATGGAGACGGTGCCAAGCAATGCCGTGGTGCAGAACAAGGCAGAGAGAGAGGATCGCAGACGCATATCATCCGTTCCGAAGGAGAAGATGACGGCTTCGTAAACTGCGCTGACTTTTTTCGGTGTGATGATTTTATAACTGTTGTATGACAAAACGATGACAAAATACTGCAACTCATTGAAATTAATAGAATTACACACCGTTGCAAATACACAACACCGGCGACGAAACAAGGAATACCAAATAGGTCAGGACAAATATGACAGAATTATTTACAGTCCGACGGCAGAAAACTGGACAAAAGATAATATTTTCACCACAGAACAAATAAAAAAGGCGGGGACCGAGATCCCCGCCTTTTCCGCACAGATGGAGCGCGCCCGTTACCAGGCGGCGCGCACCGCCGCCTTCACCGAAGCCGGCAGAACGACATAATCCAGGCGGCTGGCAGCCGAATCGCCATTGTCGAAGGCCCAGCCGAAGAATTTCCGCACCGCCGCACCCTTGTCCGCATCCTTCGGCGGCTTCGGCACCAGCACATAGGTCGCGGAGACGATCGGCCACGCGCCCTGGCCCGGCGTGTCCAGCAGGTCGACCGCAAAATTGGTCGCGCCCTTCCAGTCGGCAGCGCTGGCGGCCTTGGCAAAGCTGTCCAGGTTGGCGGTGACGAAATCGCCGGCCTTGCTCTTCAGCTGCACCGTCGTCATGTGGTTGCGATTGGCATAGGCATATTCGACATAACCAATACCGCCTTCGGTGTTGCGGACCGAAGCCGCGACGCCGTCATTGCCGCGGGCGCCCACGCCACCCGGCCAGGCGATCGAGCTGCCGGCGCCGACCGAATCGTGCCACGACTGCGATTCACGCGACAGGTACGAGGTGAACACGAAGGTCGTGCCCGAACCGTCCGCGCGATGGACCGTCGCGATGGGCAGATCCGGCAGCTTCAGGCCCGGGTTCAGCGCCGTGATCTTCGGGTCGTTCCACGAGGAAATGGTGCCCGCATAGATCTCGGCCAGCACGTCGCCGGTCAGGCGCAGCGCGTTGGCGTTCACACCCGGAACATTCACCACCGGAACGATGCCGCCCATCACGGTCGGGAATTGGAACAGCGAACCCTTTTCCAGCTTGGCCGCATCCATCGGGGCGTCGGACGCACCGAAATCGACCGTGCCGGCCAGGATCTGGTTCTGGCCCGCGCTGGAGCCAACGCTCTGGTAATTCACGGCGACGCCGGTGGCGCGCTTGGCGGCAGCACCCCAGGCTTCGTAGATCGGGGCAGCAAAGCTGGAGCCGGCTCCGGTGATGTCGGCGGCGTGCGCGACGGAGAGGGCAGCCGGACCAGCCGCAAGCATAAGCGCGGCAAGGAATTTGACAGGACGACGCATCGGGTTCCGTTCCTGGACGAGCATGACAGACAAACCTGGGCAACGGCGACCAAGCGATATGGCACACCTGTCCCGGGTGCCCCCTCCTAACCCGGATCAGCCGGCTGAGGGCATGATGTGTCTATGACAGTTTCATGACGTTTCAAAGACACGACCTCCCCGAACGGGAACCACACGGTAAAGGCCGTCCCCTTCCCCACCCGGCTTTCGACCGTCAGTCGCCCGTCATGCCGGTCGATGATATGCTTGACGATCGCCAGCCCCAGACCGGTCCCGGTCCGCCGGGCAGAACTTCCCTCGACGCGGTAGAAGCGCTCCGTCAGGCGCGGCAGGTGACGCGCCTCGATCCCCGGCCCATTGTCGGTCACGGTAAAGGCGATCCCCTGCCGGACACCACCCTCCATTCCTGGTCCATGGATCTTGCCCGCGCCCACCACGCCCATCAGCGCGGCCGGCACCGTCTGGCGCACACGCAGGCCGATCGTCACCGCGCGATCGCGCTCGTCCGATCCGTATTTGATCGCGTTCTCGATCAGGTTCAGCAGCACCTGGACCACCTGGTCGGCATCGCCGGCAAAATCCGGCAGGCCGGCGGGCAGGTCGACAGTCAGGCTGGCCGGCCCACCTTCCAGCAGGGGCATGGCCTCGTCACGCACCCGCGAGACGATGGCGGCAGGGCTGACCATGCCACGCGGCTTGCGGTGCTCGATCATCTGCACCCGCGACAGCATCAGCAGCCGGTCCAGCAGGCGCTGCATCCGGCCCGCCTGCCCGGCCATGACTTCAAGAAAGCGCTGCTGCGCCGAGGGATCATCGGCAGCCGGCCCACGCAGCGTCTCGATAAAACCCGTCAGCGCCGCCAGCGGCGTGCGCAGCTCATGGCTGGCATAGGCCACGAAATCGGTCCGCATGCGCTCCAGCGCATCGCGCTCGCTCCCGTCCTGCAGGGTGGCCAGCACCACCGACTGCCCCGGCCCGATGCTGATCCGGCGGAACTGCCCGCGCACCGCACGGCGGATCGGCACATCCAGCATCATATCCACTTCGGCCCGGTCGCCGTCCCGCAACCCCAGCACGGCGGACAGCGGGGCCGGGTGCCGCATAATCGCACCCAGGCTGTCGCCGAACAGTTCCCACGCGCCAGGCCCGGCATGCAGGATACGCCCCCCGGCATCCAGCACCAGAACGGCCGCCGGCACCAGGTCCAGCGTCTCGATCATGCGCGACAGGGCATCGGCCGACGGCGGAGCCGCATGAACGGAATCTCCTCCGGCCACGGACATGGCGGCGGCGCGTCGGCTGGCCATCATGCGCCACCCCATTGCTCCCGCCCCCAGCACCCCCAAGGCCGCCACGATATTTTCGGCCGCGACAACGGACATGACTCAACTCCCGGCGCGACGCGCACGATGGTCCGCACTCAGGGACGCGGATCATCCAGGGCATAGCCGGCGGCCCGGACAGTCCGGACGATGTCACCTTCGTCCGGCCCATTCAGGATCAGCCGCAGACGCCGGATATGCACATCGACCGTCCGCAGTTCCACATGGACCCCACGCTCCCACACCCGCTGCAACAGATCCTCGCGCGAGAAGACCTGGCGCGGATTGCGCAGGAAGAATTCCAGAATCCGGTATTCCGTGGGTCCCAGTGCCAGAGCGCGCCCGTTGCGCTCGGCGCGATGGGCAACGGTGTCCATCGTGACGTCGGCAAAACGCAGAACCTGTTCCTGCGGCGGCGCCCGGCGCAGCAGCGCGCGGATACGCGCCTGCAACGCCTCGATGCTGACGGGTTTGACCACATAATCGTCGGCACCGACATCCAGCCCGCGAATATTGTCCACCTCGCCGGCCCGGGCGGTCAGCATCAGGATCGGCAGCGCGCGAGTCGCCTCCTGCTCGCGCAGGCGCCGGCACACATCCAGCCCCGAGAGGCCGGGCAGCATCCAGTCCAGGATCATCAGGTCGGGCCGGCGCTCCGCGACACGCGCCAGCGCCTGGTTGCCGTCCTCGGCCACGCCGACCTCGTATCCCAGTTTTTCCAGATTGTACCGCACCAGCATCAGCAGCGCGTCGTCATCCTCGACCACCAGAACATATGCCCGGCGCGCGCCGCCTGCTGCCTCACCCGTATCCGTCATCGTACCCGACATCGCTTCGCTTCCGTTATACCACAGGCAGGCCACGCGGCCTTACGACCGGCAGCTGCTCACCCGTGGCAGCAAAATAAACACGTTCGGCGATATTGGTGGCGTGGTCGCCGATCCGCTCCAGGTTCTTGGCGATGAACAGCAGATGGGTGCAGGAGCGGATGGTGCGCGGGTCCTCCATCATATAGGTCACCAGCTCGCGGAACATGGCGGTATACAGCTCGTCCACCGCCGCGTCCGACTGCCAGACCTCGACCGCGCGCTCGCTGTCCTGCTGGCTCATGGCGTCGATCGCCCGGCGCAGATTCTCCTGCACCAGCCGGCCCATGGTGCGCAGCCCACCCGGCGACAGGCGCGCGTCCCCGGCATCCAGCCGCAGGGTGCGGCGCGCGATGCTGGCGGCGCAGTCGCCGATCCGCTCCAGGTCGCCGGAGATCTTCATCGCCGCCACGATCTCGCGCAGATCGCCCGCCATCGGCGCCCGCAACGCCAGCAGGCGGATCGACAAGGTTTCGATCTCACGCTCCAGCTCGTCCACCTGCGGATCACGCTCCGATGCCTCCATCGCCGCGTCCTCGTCGCGGTCGACGATCGCGGCCATCGCCATCGCCATCTGGCTTTCGACAATGCCGCCCATCCGCACCAGCATGCCCCGGACCTGATCCAGTTCCTGCTCGTAGCTGCTGACGGTGTGCGCCTGTTCCTTGACCACGGTGCCTCTCCCCCTGCCCGTCGAACTCAGCCGAACCGGCCGGTGATGTAATCCTGGGTGCGCCGCTCGCGCGGGGCGGTGAACATGCGGTCGGCACTGTCCACCTCGACCAGCTCGCCCATGTAGAAGAAC
>NZ_JABEQE010000014.1 GCF_014174375.1 Gluconacetobacter asukensis | reverse complement strand
GCGCGGACAACAGACCCCCAATCCCCGCCAAGAAGAGATACAGAACGCATCTTTCTCTTGAATCATAAGTCGGACACTCAATTCAATCCATTACCTTCGCGCCTATGGGGCCTTGCCCTTGAACCCACCAAAGGGCAGTCGCCCTTTGGAAACCCATTCGTTATCAGATGATTGGGGTGCAGGGCCTGAGAGCCCTGCCGGTTCCTCCCGCAGCAAGACCAGTTTGAGACAAGGGAAAGCCTGCCCGGCACCGTGGGCTGGTGAGTGGGAGCGGCCCGCAGGGCCGCGCCCGGCGTGTGTTTCCGAGCACCGAAGCGGAGCGGCCTTGATGGCCGTGAGCGTCGGACCGCCACCAGCGCGCGGTGACGGGCAGGCTTTTCGGAGAGTGTTTTAAAAGCGTCGCTGCCGAGCAAGAGCGGCCCGCAAGGGCCGCGGCCGGCGTGGGTTTTCGAGCATCGCAGCGAAGCGCAGAAAACGCGCGTCGGATTGCCGGCAGCGGCGCTTTTAAAACACTCTCCTAGTTGACGCGGGGGAGGCTTCTGGCCCGATTCCTGAGCACCTGCTCCTCGTAATCCATCTCCTGCATCAGGAGGGATTCGGTCTCGTCATTGATATACTGGGCGTCTCGCAGGTTGCGCAGTTCGATCCGCGAGGTGCGCAGATTGTTCAGGCGCAGGGCCAGTTCCAGGCGCATGCGGCGGATCGAGGTGATCTGGGCCGCGCTGGCCTCGCCATTGCTGTTGCGGCGGAGCTGGTTCAGCCGGTTTTCATATTCCTGCATCAGCCGGGCGATGATCTCGATGCGCATTTCGCCGGCCTCGTCGCGTGTCTTGGCGCGGGTGGTCATGGTCTGCTGCTCGTCGCGCATCGCGCGCAGCATCGTGCGCACCAGGACCAGCCGCGCCCAGCTGACTTCCCGTGCCTGGGGATCGCCCATTCCGTCCATCAGGCCACTGGTCAGCCACGGCAGCGAGAAGCTGGCCGTCAGCAGCGATACCAGGATCACCCCCACCGACACGGTGACCAGCAGGTCGCGCGCCGGAAAGCCCGCGACCCCCTCTGCCGCCTGCGGCAGGGACAGCACGGCTGCCAGCGTGACCGCGCCGCGCACGCCCGCGACGGTGCTGACCAGCAATCCGCGCCAGCCGGGCCAGCGGAACACGCCATGATCGTGCTGGGCGCGCCAGGCCGCGATGCCGAGGATCAGCGCCAGCCCGGCCGCGCGCAGGATGCACATCGCCACATGGATGGCGACGATCAGCAGCAGCAGCATCCATGGCGAGCGGTCGGCGGCGCGCACCAGCGCCATGCCGTTGGTCGCCAGGGCCGGCAGTTGCAGGCCCAGCAGCAGGAAGATGACGGAATTGAAGATGAAGCCGACCATGTCCCACATCGTGCGGGCCTGGAGGCGGGTCGTGATCTGGGTTTCCTGCAGCACGCCCGTCAGCTTGATGGTCATGCCGCCCGCCACCGCCGCCAGGATGCCCGAGCAGCCGACCGCCTCGGCCGACATGTAGGCGGCGAAGGGCAGCAGCAGCATGAAGGTGATCTGCGTCGGCGGGTCGTCATAGCCTCGGGCGAGCAGGATCTTGTCCAGCCGGGCCGCCGCCAGGCAGACGGCGATGCCGATCGCGATGCCGCCCAGCGACAGCAGGCTGAAGGTAGTCAGCGCACCGCGCAGCGAGAAGGCGCCCGTCATGGCGGCGACGGTGGCGAAGCGGAAGCAGACCAGGCCCGAGGCGTCGTTGAGCAGGGATTCGCCTTCGAGCATATGGACGATGGTGCGCGGCACCGACGTGCCCAGCATGCCGCCCACGGCCACCGCGTCGGTCGGTGACAGGACTGCCGCCAGCGCGAAGCAGACCGGCAACGGCATGGGGGGCAGCATCCAGTGGATGGCGTAGCCGCACAGGATGGTCGTCGCCAGCACCATGGGCCCCGCCAAGGCGAAGATGATGGCGCGCAACTGGCCGAATTCGCGCATCGGCATATGGAACGCGTCGCGGAACAGCAGCGGCGGGATAAACAGCAGCATGAACATGTCGGGGTCGAGCGTGACATGCAGCCCGGCGATCGACCCCAGCACGCCCAGGGCGATCTGCAACAATGGCAAGGGGACCGGAACGGGCATCAGGCGGGCGGCCAGACTGCTGAAGGCCGCGACGAACAACAGGATCAGGCTGAGGATAACGTCATGCATGGGCGGTCTTCGACTCGTTCCCCCGCTTCGGCGCGCGAGGCAGGCACCACCCCCGGTCCGAAGTGCGCGCACCATACACACGCCCCCCCATGCTGACCATCTGAGGCGCTATGACAGGATGGTGACAGAAAGGCACCACCGACGACCGACAAGGCGTCTCCCGCGCCCGGCGCGCGGGCAGTACAAGCGCCGTCGGTATGGCGTCGGTGGCGGCGCCCCTCCCCCGCGATCAGGCCCTTCAGACAACGAGGACAGGCGACCATGTCATCCAGCAATTCCGCCCTTCAGGCGCGGCGCGAGGCGGCTGTGCCGCGCGGCGTCGGCTCGGCCACCACCATCCATGCCGCCCGCGCGGAAAACGCCGAATTGTGGGACGTCGAAGGCAGGCGCTACATCGATTTCGCCGGCGGGATCGCGGTGCTGAATGTGGGACATCGTCACCCGAAGGTGATGGAGGCCGTGCGGCGGCAGCTGGACCTGTTCACCCATACCGCGTTCCAGGTCTCGCCCTATGAATCCTATATCGCGCTGGCCGAGCGGCTGAACGCGCTGGCCCCCTTCCCCGGCCCGGCCAAGACCATCCTGTTCACCACCGGCGCCGAAGCGACCGAGAACGCGGTGAAGATCGCCCGCGCCGCCACCGGGCGCAGCGGCGTGGTGGCCTTTACCGGCGGGTTCCATGGCCGCACGCTGCTGGCCTCGGCCCTGACGGGCAAGGTGCAGCCCTACAAGGCACCGTTCGGGACCATGCCCGGCGGGGTCTATCACCTGCCCTTCCCGGCCGGTGAGATCTCGGTTGCCGACAGTCTGCGCGCGCTCGACCTGCTGTTCGCGGCGGATATCGACCCGGCGCAGGTTGCCGCCATCATCATCGAGCCCGTGCAGGGCGAAGGCGGCTTCCGCCCCGCCCCCACCGAATTGCTGCAAGCCCTGCGCGCGGTCTGCGACACACACGGGATCAAGCTGATTGCCGACGAGGTGCAGACCGGCTTTGCCCGTACCGGCAAGCTGTTCGGCATCGAGCTTTCCGGCGTGGCACCTGACCTGGTGTGCGTTGCCAAGTCGCTGGGTGGCGGCATGCCGCTGTCGGGCGTGATCGGCCGGGCCGAGTTGATGGACGCTGTCGGCCCCGGTGGGCTGGGCGGCACCTATGCCGGTGCGCCGCTGGCGTGTGCCGCCGGGTTGGCGGTGCTGGACGTGATCGTCGAGGAAGGGTTGGTGGAGCGCGCCAACGTGATCGGCGCGCGCATCCGCGACCGGCTGGACTCGCTGCGCGGCAAGCCGGGCCTGGTGCCCTTCAGCGCCGCGCGTGGGCCCGGTGCGATGATCGGCTTCGATATTCTGGAAGCCGACGGCAAGACCCCGCACAAAGGCGGCGCCGGCACCATTTGCGCCCGTGCCGCTGAACGTGGGTTGATCCTGCTGTCTTGCGGTGTGCTGGGCGAGACTGTGCGCATTCTGGTGCCCCTGACCGCGCCTGACAGCGTGATCGAGGAGGGGCTGGCGATTATCGAGCAGGCTCTGGCGGGCTGAATTGTGGGGAGGCTGTTTTGGAAAGGTCCGTCTCTGACGGAATTTTTTGGAACAGCCTCTTTTTTTCCCGGACTATTTGCCGGGAAGGCTTGAATCCAGGGCTCTGCCCTGGCCCCGGCAGGGCCTGAGGCCCTGCACCCCAATCATTTGATAACGAATGGGTTTCCAAAGGGCGGAGTTGGCCAAGGTTCCGTCGGCCGGAACGGCCGATGGAATGCCAACGGAGGGGCTGCCCTTTGGTGGGTTCAAGGGCAGCGCCAGCCTGATCAGGCTGCCCCGGCAGTCGCCTTGGCCGCTGCCCGTGCGGCCTGCTTCTCTTCCTCGGTCCAGACTTTTCGCTCGCGCTTCTCCTGCGGCTTGGCTTCCTTGGGCGGCGCGCCGCCCAGCAGGGGCGGACGCATGGTCGAGTTGCGCGCCGCTTCCGAATGCCACGGGTGATCGTCCTGAACGGTCAGGGTGCGACCGATTTCCCGCTCCACATCCCGCAGCCAGGCGCGTTGCTCGGCATCGCAGAGCGTGATGGCGAAGCCGTTGCGCCCGGCGCGGCCGGTGCGGCCGATGCGGTGGACATAGCTTTCCGGCAGGCTGGGCAGGTCATGATTGAAAACATGCGTGACGGTGTCGACGTCGATGCCGCGTGCCGCGATATCGGTCGCCACCAGGACCTGCGCGGTGCCGGCGCGGAAGGCATCGAGCGCGCGCTCCCGCTGGCCCTGCGACTTGTTGCCATGCAGGGCCTCGGCCGTGATGCCGGCCTCGGTGATGAAGGCGCAGACTTCGTTGGCGATGTTCTTCTGCAAGGTGAAGACCACGGCCTGGCCCATGCCGGGCGTTTGCAACAGTTCCAGCAATGCCGCCTTCTTGTCGGCGGCATCGACGAACATGACCGACTGTTCAATCCGGTCGACGGTGGTTGAGGGCGGCGCGATCTCGACCTTCGCCGGGTCGCGCAGGAGGCTTTCGACCAGTGCTGCGATGGATTTCGGCATCGTTGCCGAAAACAGCACTGTGTGCCGGTCCTTGGGCAGCGTCGCAACGATGCGCTCGATCGGCTTGGCGAAGCCCATATCGAGCATCTGGTCGGCCTCATCCAGCACCAGTGCCTCGAGCTGCGACAGGTCGCACAGGCCCTGGTTGATCAGATCCAGCAAGCGGCCCGGTGCGGCCACGATGATGTCCACGCCTTCCTTGAGCGCGTTGACCTGATGGAACTGACTGACACCGCCGAAGATCGTCGTCACGCTGAAGTTGAGATGGCGACCGAAGCTTTCGAAACCGTCGGCGATCTGCGAGACCAGTTCGCGCGTGGGCGCGAGGACCAGGACGCGGGCACCGCCCTTGGGCGCCGGGCGGGGAGACGCGGCCAGGCGGTGCAGCAGCGGCAGCGCGAAGGAGGCGGTCTTGCCCGTGCCGGTCTGGGCCATGCCCAGCAGGTCGCGGCCTTCCAGCAGCAGCGGGATGGACTGGGCCTGGATCGGGGTGGGGGTGACATACCCTTCCTCGGCCAGTGCGCTCAGCAGGGTCGGTGCCAGAGAGAGGTCGGCAAACGTCATGGACATGGTCAAGCGGCGCCTCCGGCGCTTAAGTCAAGGCTGCGCCTGTTGGGGCTTCGCTGGTTAGGGATGCGGGGTTTTTACGGGTGATGGTGGATTGCGTCAACGCGGGTCTTCATCGACGAAACCGCCGTCTCGACAAAGATGGTCCGTCTACGGGGACGGTCACGTCGCGGCACGCGCTGTCGGATGCCTCTATACCCCAGGGTACTGGAACCACGACGTTCATCGGCGGGTTGCGCCTGTCCGGCATGACGGCGCCGATGATGCTGGACGGCCCAATGACCGGATCGGCCAGGTTGATCTACCAGTCTGATGGCGGTTCATCGTCCGGCTCTTTCGGCGGGCGGCCGCGCCGTCCCCGCTTCGCATCAAAGGCTGCTTTCCTGCGTTCGTATTCGGGCCGGGCGGTCTCGGCCTGCTCGCAGGCTTCCAATTCCAGCCGCGTACGGGCTTCATCCAGCTTTGCCTTCAGTGCCTCCCGGCGGGCCAACCTGCTAGAGTTGCCTCTCCGCGCCTCATAATCATCGCGACAGGCGCTGTCCGACAGGCCGCTAAATCGAAAAGCTTCGGCGGTAATCGGTGGGAGAAATTCCTAGCAACTTAATAAAGGCTCGCCTCATTCGCTCATCGTCGCCGAACCCTGCGCGACGAGCGATCTCGGAAATACTTGCTAAATCACCGTCTTCAAGCATCCGACGGGCGGCCTCCACCCGAAAGGCTTCAACGCTGGCTGCTGGTGTCGAACCGGCAATCATTTTGTAAAAACGAGCAAAAGTTCTAGGAGACATGCCGACCTTCGCCGCCAGAACCTCTACGCTAAGCTTCGATGTCAGATTACTTGCTATCCAGGCATGAAGCGTGGTCAGTCGACAATCGACGTCACAAATCTGCGTATGTAGTAGAGTGCTGAACTGGCTTTGCCCACCGGGACGCTTTAGGAACACAACTAATCTTCGAGCGATCGCGAGCGCTGTTGCTCGTCCGTAATCTTGCTCGACTATCGCGAGGGCGAGATCAATGCCCGCGCTAACACCAGCTGACGTCCATATATTCTCATCTCTTTGGAACAGTGAATCTTCCCGGACATCTATCCGTGGAAAGCGCTGCCGCAGAGAGTCGCATTGGCGCCAATGCGTAACCGCCCTGCGCCCATCCAAAAGCCCAGCCTCAGCTAACAGAAATGCTCCAAGGCACACCGAGGCAACGCGCCGCAAAGATCTTCCCCAGTCACGTATCCGCGCGACCAGTACATCGCTCTTAATAGCTTTCCATACGCCCGGGCCGCCGGGAATCAGAAGAGTATCAATCATAACAGTATCTAAACAATAAAACGGAACTGTGTTCACCGAAAGCGCAACGTCCGTCTCGATTGATCCACCATGCTCAGAAACATATATTAAATTAATATTACCAAATTCTTGTTCGTTTTCTTGGCATACGGCAGCAAATACCTGTGCTGGGCCGGAAACATCAAGAAGGGTAACGCCAGGATACAATAAAATGACGAATGTCTTTTGAATCTCTCGCACGACTTCAATTTCGGCCATTGTCACTTGCCCTTCAACAATTGGCAGAAAACGAGGGAATAATGTCCTTTATGCCGACGCCTGTCACGGAGAATCTATAGTTCTGTGCCTGTTAGGGTGCTTATTCTGAAGGTCCATCCCATGTCGGATATCATCTCTCCAAACCACATCGTACCTACGAACAAGCTCCCGATGGGCTATTCCGCTGCAGCTTTTGCTGATGCGTCCGAGGTTCCAGTCGCCAGACGATCAGAAATGATGGAGGAAATGAACGCAATAATAGCAAAAAACTGGATACTATATGAGCCGCATTGGACTTCATCAAGAACTCCGTTTGAACGGGAATTTGGTATAATCCTTCTATATTTTCATAATAAAATAATCGCATTCTCAGTTTATAAGAGATTTCGCATCGGAGGAATGCTCGCGCTATATAGAAGCGGCAGTGAAGTACTGCCTCAACATCAAGGTCGCGGACTCTATCATTTTCTAACAGCCACCTCTATTGAACTCACTGCAAGCGATCTCCAGCCCGAAGAGAGCGAGATCTTGTACGCTTGGCGCACACGTAACCCGATAATTTGGGCGGCAAATTCTAAGATTTGCTCAAGATTAGTGCCGTCGCTTCATGATGGTGTGGAAGACGGAGAATTGCAGGAGGCCGCTACAGAAATCTGTGGGGCGCTTTACCCCGGACAAATACTGGAAACTCCAGCGATGATCATGAGGGGATGTTATGACCATATCATTCATCGGGGTCAGAAGTCTCGCGGAACGGTTGCGATGATCCAGGACGTCATAGAACGTGAGATCCCGGATCCGAGGGACGCTCTTTTTTCCGTCGGGATCGTGAGGTTATAATTCAAATGAGAATGACATCGGGTATTCGGCTGATTCCGCGTCGATATCTTGAGTGGGGTATCTTGTCATTTGCTTATACCGTTGCTTTCATGCAGCGGTCGTCGCCCCAGACGGTTGATCTATACCTTATAAGGGACTTTCAAACGACAACCAGTGGTGTTGCGACGCTCGCATCAGCATATTTTTGGGGATATGCGCTGTTTCAAATCCCAGCGGGGCTGCTCGTAGATAGATATGGGGTAAGGCGTATCGCTTTGCTAAGTATCGGCGTTTCCTCAATAGGAAGCACCGTTTTTTCAATATCCGATGGCATAGCAACAGCATTCTTCGCAAGGGTAATTGTGGCATCGGGTGATGCTCTAGTATTCACGTCATTGCTGAAGCTGGTTGCATTGCGCTTCCCAGGAAGGAGATTTGGGCTCTTTTCAGGGCTGTCGCAGGTGTCTGGATATATCGGAGGCGCATTGGCGACAACCCCCCTGGCCGTCGCTCTCACTCATATAGGCTGGCGGGGATCATTTGGTCTTATTGCGGCCGTGAGCGCGCTCAATCTCTTGTGCGGCTGGTTTGTATTGCCAGAAATAGCGAAACTACAGAAAAAAAACATAACGCTTCGAAGCGTTATATTTTCTGCCGTTCGCGCACTGAAGAAGAGCGCGAACTGGGGGTGCGCCATGACCTTCGCGTCCCATTTCGCAATCGTTACCACGCTGGCTGGGATATGGGGCCTGCCGATGATCGAAGATTATTTCGGGGTCGATGCATCGAGTGCAGGAATACCTTTACTCGGCTTCATGATCGGCAATGCCGTAGGCTCTGTGCTTCTTGGCCACGCGGCGGACATTTTTCGTAGACCAGATCGGACTTTAATCGTTCTCTGTGTTTTTCGCGCAGTCTTGATAGTATTCCTAACGCCGGCACTCGCACATGGACTCGGCTTCGCCTTCATTACATGTGACTTCGCGACTATCGGGATTCTCGCGGGGGGTACCGTTCCTTTGGTCCTTAAGTGTACCAAGAGGCTCTATACGTCCGAGTTCATTGGCGTTGGAGCCTCCATAAACACAACCACGGCCGGTATCGTAGCTGCTATTGCCCAGCCAGTCATCGGAATCGCGATGACTGCATCGAACGAGGCAGCTATTGATCCGACCTTTTCCCACGCATTGGTAAATGACGCTGGATATCGAAGCTTAATCGAAATTCTCGTGGCGCTTTCAATTCCCGGCGTTCTTGGACCGATGGTAATGGCAAAATCAATGATGACTGATTTGAGATCAGTCAAGGAAGAAATTAATGACACGTCTATACTTAAGCCGTCATGAGGCGGAAAGAAAAATTCGCAACGGAAATTGGGAGAATCTTGTTTTCTCCGAATTCAAGGCACTCATGGAGAGTTCTACCCGAGCATTTCCGTGTGTTTTTGGTATCGCCGGATATCGTCAGGATCAACTTAGGTACCTATTTCTGGAAGATCTCGATGTGAATATACTGGCCAGAGAACTTGGAGATTTTGTCGAAAATGCGAGGACCTTCGGTGCTAATACCTCTTTGGTGGTTTTTACCCGTCCGAGGCCTGTTCGCACGATTGAGGCCTATTATCGGGAATTCTGGCTTGTCCTCGATCAGCTTTCACGTCACGATCGGGCTGAGTGGCCCAGGGGAATTCCTCAGCAGATCGATCATCCTTTGTGGGAGTTTTGCTTCCATGGCGAACCAATATTCGTAGTGTGCAATACGCCTGCGCATGTCATGCGTCAGAGCAGACGATCGACGTCCTTTATGCTTACGTTTCAGCCAAGATGGGTCTTTGATCGAATTTTGGGAACTGACGCGGCTGCCGAGGCGGCTTTTGGAACTGTTCGAGAACGACTAATCCCATATGACGGGGTAGCGCCTTCACCGGCCCTTGGGCGTTATGGTGATCCGGTCGGGCGTGAATTCCAACAGTACTTCCTTCCCGATGATAATATAGCAGCTTTGGAGTGCCCGTTTAAGGAGTTGGCACGAAGCGGTTCTCCTTCCACCCCGAAAAGGATATCTGCGGCATGAAGGACAATGCGCCATTCAGAAACATAATTATTCCAGATGAGATTCTCGAATTACTTCCATCTCAGGGGAGTGTAGAATTACAGCGTGACGTTCCGCATAAGGTGCATGATTTCCATACGCACCCAGTCGATGAAGTTCTTTTTGTTATTCAGGGGGCGCTCGTTTTTACCATTGACGATGAACCTCGAACTGTCGGGCCAGGAGACCGAGTTTTCCTACCAGCGGGAACAAACCATAAATCCGAGGCGCTTGACCAGGGAGCAATATACGTTATCGCGGCCCAATAGACGCACTATATAAAATACAGTCTCTGGAAAATTTTTGGAGTAGAAATCAAGAAACTTCTACTCCAAAAATGTGATGATATATAGTATCAACGCCTGAATGAAACTATTCTAACATGAAGACATATAAATATTATTATTTTCCCCGAGCGTGTGTCCGGAACTGGATCTAGCAGGCTGTCGGGTTGGGGGATCTGCGGTAAGCTTTCAGGATGAGCAGCTTCATCCCGTTTGATCGATCGCGGCCGTATCTTTTGCCGCCGGATCTGAAGTCATGGCTACCTGCGGACGATGTGGCGCATTTCATCGTGGCGATGATGGAGCGGGTGCCGCTGGGGGCATTTTCAGTGCCCATGCGGACTGGCGGCAAGGCCGCAGTATCATCCGCGCCTGATGCTGGCGCTGCTGATTTACGTCTATGTGAACGGCGCCTTCTCATCGATCGGCTACTTTCACATCGATATCGCCGAGGTGCAGACGGCAGAGGGCAATATGGTCGCAGCGGAGTTCCTTCGGCGCCTGATCGAGACCGTTCCCTATAAAATCCATACGATCCTGACCGACAACGGCATCCAGTTCACCAATCGGGCCTGCGACACGTATGCCTTCCACCACATCTTCGATCGGGTCTGTAACGAAAACGATATCGAGCACCGTTTGACGAAGGTGCAGCATCCCTGGACGAATGGTCAGGTCGAGAGGATGAACCGCACGATCAAGGACGCAACCGTCAAGCGCTTCTACTACGAAACGCATGACCAGTTGCGCCAGCACCTCGCAGACTTCGTTGCCGCCTACAATTTCGCCCGCAGACTCAAGACCCTGCGGGGACTCACTCCATACGAATTCATTTGCCAGAAGTGGGAAAAAGAACCATCACGGTTCATACAAAATCCGCACCATCAAACCCCGGGACTAAACACCTAAACTCCGTCAGCGCTAATGGGCAGATTTATGCCCCTATTCTGTAATATACACTAAATGGGCAGCCCGATGAAATGCCTTAAGCTGCTATCCCCTATTATGGCGAGTTGTGGATGACGTTTAAGGCGACGGATTTGGGCATAGAGCCGTTGAAGACCGACGCCGAGGAATGACTGGTCTTGGGATTCGTTGCACCACTTTCCTATATCAGACCGAAATCGAAACGGACTGAACATTTCCTTTCCATTCGACCGGGTTTCCAAAGGGCGACTGCCCTTTGGTGGGTCCAGGGCAAAGCTCTGGCCGCGGTTCATGCCGCCACGGGACGGCCGGGCATGGTGGGCAGCAGGGCTTCGACCTGACGGCGGGTGTTGACCACGTCGCGGGCGAGGATAGAGCCGTTGTCGTCCAGCAGGACCAGGGTGGGGAGGCGGTTGACTTGCAGGACCAGGCCGAGTTCGACGCCGGTGATGAAGGGGATGTTGGTGAGGGCGAGGCGGTCGCGCATCGCTGTGAGTTCGGGGGGGGCGCCGTCGCCGACGAGGACGGGGTCCAGGCCGCGTTCGCGGGCCACTTCGAGGGCGATGGGCAGGACGCGTTTGCAGACGGGGCAATCGGCGCCGACGAAGAGGAGCATGCGGATGGTGCCGGCGGGCAGGCGCTCGCCGATTGGGAAGGGGGTGCCTTCCAGCGTGCGCATGGTGATGCGGGGGATGGGTTGGCCGACATCGAGGCCGCGCTGGGGGTTTTGCTGGCCGATGGGGGCGATGCGTTCGTGCAGGATGCCGATCTGGCGTGCGAGGGCCAGCACCACCAGCACCAGGGCGACGATGGCGGCGAACAGCAGCACCTGCGACACGATCAGGGCAGTCATCATGCGGAATGTTCCTCGGGGGCGGGCGTGGCCGATATCAGGTGCGACAGGGCGAGGGCGAGCGCCAGCAGGCAGGCGCCGGCGGCCAGGGCCTGGTAGCGCAGCAGCAGGGAAGCAGGCTGGCCCGTGAGGGCGGGCAGCAGGGAGGCGGGGGCCAGCAGGGCGCTGCGGGCGACGGCGGCCCAGGACAGGCGGGCGGATGCCATGCCGGGCAGGCAGCCGCAGGAGAGGTTGGTCCGGCCGCGCAGCAGGTTGATGGCCATGGCGAGGGCGAACATTGCAAACAGCAGGGCGGCGCCGAGGCCGGCTGTGAGGGGGGCGAGACCGGCCAGCAGGGTGGCACCCACGGCGGTTTCGGCCCCGGCGAGGGCCCAGGCGGTGGATTCCAGCAGGGCGGCGGGCACGAGCCGGTAGGCGGCCAGTGTGGTGAGGAAGCCGTCGTGATCGCGCAGTTTGGCGAGGCCGGCGGCGAACAGGAGCGTGCCGATGCCGCCGGCCAGCAGCGTGCCGGCGAGAGGGAGGATGGTGGGGCCGGTCATGAATGGGCCCTGTGATGGAAAGAGTCTGTCATCTGCCTCGTCCGTGTCCGGTCTGCCGTCTGCCCTGTTCGGGATGCCATTATTGGCCTTCGCGCGCGGCCTGCGCCACATCATAACCGTGCAGGCCGGCTGCGGCCGGGCAGGCGCGGGTGACGGCGCGCACGATCTGCTCGCGGTAGGTGTGCAGGTCGGCCACACGCAGGGGGTTGGCGCGCAGGGCGGCGATTTCGGCCGTGGTGTAGGGGCGGCTGTTGGCGGGCACGCTGGCGCCGCCGAAGGTGAAGACCACGAAATTCATCATCCGGGCCAGATCCTCTGACGAGAGGTTGGCGAAGGCGACGTTGGGCAGGCGGACGAGATAGTCCCGCCCCTCGGGCGTGCAGAGGAAATAGCCGACCTGGCCTGCGAGGTCGGGCACGACTTCGCGCCCCGAGCGGCCCTGTATGCCATGGCAGCCGCCGCAGCCCATCAGGTAATGGCCCTGCGTCGCCGGGATGACGGGCAGCGCGCCCGCCATGGGGGCGGCGCGGGCCAGCCCCAGCACGGCGAGGGCCGGCAGGATGGTCAGGGAGAGGAGCAGGAATCGCTGACGCATCGCCGTCCGGCGCCACCCGTGGGCGGCGCCCCTGCCCTTCATCCGGCTTGGCCGATGATGGCGGCGGTCGAGCAATGATAGGCGGTCGAGGCCGTGCCGAAGCACCAGATGATGTCGTTGCTGGCCTGGGGGCGGTAGATCGGCATTTCGCGATCGGCCGTGTTGCAGTCGCAGGATTTCGGGGCGGCGCAGATATTGCGGCCGCAGCAGTCGCGATAGGCGATGACGTAGGAGCGGCCATCGTCGGGGTTGCGGCAGGTGCCGATCCAGGAGACGGGCGAGGGTTCGGTGCCCGGCGGGCAGGTGTGGATGCCGCCGCCGCAGCAGCCGCACAGCACGCCGTCGATGGCGCAGTGGCGCCAGTAATTGCATTTGGTCGGGTCGTTGCCCTGCGCCCGGCGTTCGAAATCGGTCAGGGTGGCGGCGGGGTTGGGTGCGGGGGTCGGCGCGGCGTCGGCCCGGCGTACCGGCAGCAGCGGGAAGGCGGGGGCGACCGCCATGGCGGCCCCCATGCGCCCCAGCACGCCGCGCCGCGAGGAGCGGGCCGCCAGCCGGCGCGTGACGGCTTCGCCCAGCGTGTCGAGGAAGGAAACCGGCATTGGCGTGTTACTCCTGAAAGGTCCGGAGGCCGGGGCGAGCCGGCGCGATCATGCCGCGTGGGGCCGCGCGTCCAGATAGGATTGCACCGAGACGTGGCCCGTTTCCCCGGCCACAACGAGGCTTTCGAGATGTTCGCGGTTATTGACCAGGCCCTTGGCCACGATGGTGCCCGATGCATCGAGCAGCAGGGCGAAGGGCAGCTTGTCGATGCCGAGTATGCGCCCGATCTCGGGATCGTTGACGAAGCGTGAGGGTGCCAGCCC
Source organism: Gluconacetobacter asukensis (assembly GCF_014174375.1). Lineage (GTDB taxonomy): Bacteria > Pseudomonadota > Alphaproteobacteria > Acetobacterales > Acetobacteraceae > Gluconacetobacter > Gluconacetobacter asukensis. Next base: position 96,072 of record NZ_JABEQE010000014.1, on the reverse strand, counting down.
GAAGCGGGCGACCAGATCCTGCTGCATGGCGTCGGTATCGTCGCCCAGGCACAGCAGGGCGATGGCCTCACGCCGCACGAAATCCTGCGCGATGGGCAGCATCTTGCGCGAGATGGGGCAGGTGCCGGACACGAACAGCAGCAGCGTGCGCGTGCCCTCGGGCTGGGGGCCGCCCACCGTCAGCATGGTGCCGTCCAGCGCGCGCAGGGGGTGGGCCGGGAGCGTCTGGCCGGGAGCCGGGCCGCCGGACGTCATCAGCGCGCCGACCGGGGCGACCTTGGCAAACAGATGGCGCATGCGGCGGAACAGCAGCCCCAGCACCGGCACCAGCGCCAGCAGCAGCAGCCAGTCCAGCGCCTGGGCCCAGGCCAGGACGGTGATCGAGGCAGCGGAATCCATCACCCGTTATGACCGGGCATGAGGTCCGGCGCCACGATCATCGATTCCGCATGGGCCTCGACCGTGCGGCGGACGGTGCCGGTGCGCGCGTCGAGCACCGTCATGGTGCCGTCCTGCGACGTGGCGTAGAGCAGCGGGGCGGCGTCGCCGCTGACGGCGATGCCGCGCGCGGGCTGCGGCAGGTCGATGCGGCGCAGCAGCGTGTGGTGGGTGGGATCGAGCTCCCACACCTCGATGCCGTCGGTCTTGTGCGTCCAGTGCGGGCCGACATGCATCAGCACGAACAGGTGGCCGCTGGCGCGGTTCCAGGCGAAGGGCTGCTTGCCGCCGGGGCGCCACGCCTGTTCCTGCACGCCGGTGCCGGCGACGGGCTGGCCGGCCGCTGCCTGGATGGACCAGGGGGCGGCGATGTCGGGCGTCTGGCCCAGCGTGACGTTGTAGACCTTGCCGGTATAGGAGATGAACAGGGCGTGGCCGGTCGCGTGGTCGACCAGCCCCTGCTCGAAGATCGGGTCGTTATTGGCGTCGAAGAACGGGGCGCTGTGGGTGACGGTCGGCTTGTCGCCCGTATAGCCCACATTGGTCAGCGACCCGTCGCCGCACAGGCTGGAGAACCCGCCCTGCTTCCAGGGAAAGACCAGGGCGCAGCCGGGGATGTCGACCGTGTGGGCCACTGCGCCCTTCACGAGATCGACGATGGTGACCGAGGTTGCCGGGCTCATGTCGAAGACATAGGCCCATTTGCCGTCGGGGCTGACATCGAAATCCTGGCCCTTGTAGACCGCCAGCGCCCGGGGCGGCAGCGTGATCTCGCGCCGCAGGGCCAGGGTGTGGGCGTCATATTCCTGGATCAGGTCCTGCCGCGTGCCGTGATCGACGCGCGACCAGATCGTGTCGGCGACATAGAAGGTCCGACGGTCGGGCGAGAGCGCGATATTGCCCAGGATGCTGGCCGGCACCGTGCCCAGGATCCTGCCGGCATCGGCATCGTAGATCGTGTAGGATTCGCGATCGGTCGCGGGCAGGACCCAGTGCGCACCGACCGGCGGCAGGGTGGCGACGTCGCTCTGTTCGGCCTGCAGGACCGGCGACGCGGCCAGGGCGTTGCCCGCCGGGACTGCCAGCATGGCGGCCATTGCAGCACGGCATGTGGTCTTCATGTTCCAACCCACCATCGCGGCTTTCCTGCCCCCTGTTGAACGTGGCGTGTCCGGACCGCATGGCCCGGACACGTGCCGCCGATCAGTATTCGGCGCTGATCGTGCCGAAATATTCGCGCACCGCGCCGCGCTCCAGCGACTGGTAGTCGCCGCCGTCGCCGGACTGGCCGCCGATGGGGAAGCCGTTCTCGCCCATCATCGCGATATATTTCTGGTTGAAGAGGTTATAGACCTCGAACGCCAGGGTCACGTTCTTCAGCACGCTGAGATTGCCGAAGCGGTATTTGGCGCCCAGATTGGCCATCCAGTACGGCGAGATGTGGGTGTCGTTCATGTACGAGAAATAGCGCTTGCCGTAGTAGTTCACATCGAAATGGGCCGATGCGCCCTTGTACTCGTAGGACAGGCTGGTCTTGTACATCACCTGCGGATAGGCGAGCATCTTGGTGCCCTTGATGTCGCAATCGCCCGAGAGCGGGCAGATATTGACGTGGTCCGCATAGGTGAAGTGGTTGTAGCTGATGGAGTTGGTCCAGGCGAGGCCGCGCGCCAGCCCCTCGAAGGGCTGCAGGGTCAGCGCGGCGTCCATGCCCCACATCACCGCGTGCTTCGAATTGACCACCGAGGTGATCGGATTGTTCAGCGAGCCGACCGAGGCCGAGATCAGGCGGTTGTAGACGTCGGAATGATAGCCGTCGATCGAGGCCTGGAGCTTGCGCGAGGTGTAGCGGTAGCCGACGACATAGGTGAAATCACGCTCGTTCGGCAGATGGCGCTGGAGCTCCCGGAACGCATGCTGCGACGAGACCGCCCAGGGCGACACCGAGCCGCCCGAGGGGGCCACCATGAACGGGCGCATATTCTCGGCGAAGTCGAAATAGACCTCGTGACCGCGTCCGAAATGGTAATCGAGGTTGACGGCCGGCAGGAACGCGGCGGCCGAGGTCATCGACCCGCTGGGCAGGCCGGACTTCACGCCCACGCCGGTGCCGTAACCGGCATCGACATTGCCGTAATCCGCGCCGCCCGACGTTGTCTGCAGCATCGAGCGGAAGCCGTACGTCACCGTCAGCCCTTCCACCGGACGCCAGGCATCCATCACGTGGAACTGGAAGCTGTTGGTGTTCCACGTGAAGCCATAGCCCTGCTGGAACGCGGCGCCATAGGTGGTGTAGGGGCCGACCGTCTGCAACGGGGTGCCCTGGCCGTAGACCGGCTCGTTGTACCAGTACAGGCCGGCGCGCTGGGAATTGTTCTCGTACCAGCCGCCGACATTGATGGTGTGGCGCCCGACATGCCAGGTGAACGCGCTGGTGAAGCCGAAGCGGCGATAGGCGTTCTGCCACACTTCTTCGGACAGCGGCGCGCCGGTGCCCGGCGACTGCGTCCAGGGATCGCCATAGGTGGCATGACCGTCGAACGCGCCGGCATAGAAGACCGTGTTCCAGCGCAGGGCGTTGGTCAGCGCCAGGTCGGCGTCGATGCCGCCCAGATAATCCCGCGTCGACTGGCCCGCATCGTAATAGGCGGTGCCGACACCTTCGTTCGTGTTCTGCCACGAGGCCGGAATGGTGGGCGTGGTACCGGCAGGGAAGACCAGCGGCGTGCCGCTGCCGACATCATAGGCGCCGGGGCCGGTACAGGCCGGCGTGCAGGTGCCGCTGTTGCCGTCGCCATTCATCCACGCATATTCGGAGGCATTGTAGGCGCCCCGGTAGTTCGGCGCCCAGGATTCGGTCCGCCAGCCGGCATTCTTGAGGATGCTCAGCGACTTGTCGGCGTAGCCCCAGACCTCGGCGTCGTTCCAGTTGAAGATCGCGGTGATGCGGCTGTCATGGCCGATCGGCTGGACGAGCTTGCCGTTGACCGTCTGCATGAAGCCCGGCGTGTCGGCATCGTATTTCCGCTCGTCCGACCGCGAGTAGGCGGTGTAGAATTTCGTGCCGGTCTGGTTCAGCGCGCCGCTGTCGACGCGCGCATAGGTGCGCAGCGTGCCGTAGCTGCCGAACACCTGCGACACCTTGGCGCCGGCCTTGTTCTTGGGATCGGATGTGTGGAAGCGCATGGTGCCGCCCAGGCTGGAATTGCCCGGCAGGTCCACGCCGCCCGCGCCCTGCGAGGTCTCGACGCCCTGGATGTCGTCGGAGATCCAGGCATCGGCGATATTGACGCCGTTGACGCTGGTATAGGTCTGGTCGTTCAGCGGGATGCCGTCCAGCGTCATCCCGATCGAATCCTGGAAGAAGCCGCGCACATAGACGCTGGTGCCCCAGGTATCGATGCCAAGCGGATCGCTGGAGCTGAAGCTGACGCCCGGAAGCTGGCCGACCGATTTGAGAATGTTCGTGCCCGCGACCTGCGATTCCAGCATCGCGCGGCTGATGCTGGCTTCGGCGCCGTGCGAGACATGGCGGCTGGCCGTGACGTCGAGCGCCTCGGCCGCCGCGCGGGGGGCGGCAGTGGGGCGCACGGAGACATGCGTGCCGCCGGACGAGGCGGCGGGTGCCGCGGCCTTCGCCGCGCCGTGGCGCGCATGGGCCGGCTTCTTCGCAGAGGGGGCCGATGACGTGGCGGGCTGCGGTGCCGTCTGCGCGAACGCCGGGGCGCCGATCATGCTGCCGATGACACCGCCCAGGACCGCCGTTCCGAGAAGTCGCGCACGCAAGAATTGTCCGTTTCGCACCCAAACCCGTCCTGATCGCATGTGCCGTCTTTCCCCCCAAACGCCGCGTCGCGCGTCCCCGATCCCGGTTGCCCGCTTCAATTCAGTCTCGAAACAAGAAAGTTCCGTTGACAAGACATTTTGTTCCGGGGCGTCCGCTTTCGGTGAAACAGATGCGCCCGTGACACACCCGTTAATCCATCGAAATAATATGTAAAAGTTGCCTTCGTTGCCATTGTGGTGACCAAAAGGCACCACTATCCTGTTGCCGAGACCCGTTCGCTTCCTCCCGTTTCCGGCATGCCATGGCAGACAGACGCAATTTCCCGCCCTTTGGGCCGCTCCGTGCCTTCGATGCGTTCGGCCGCACGCGCGGCATCCGTCGCGCGGCCGAATGGCTGCAGATCGACCATGCTGTCGTCAGCCGCCATCTACGGGCGCTGGAAAAATGGGCCGGAGTGCCGCTGCTGGATCGGGCCGGCGGCGGGCTGACCGAGGCGGGCCGGATCTATCACGACCGGATCGCCACGGCGCTGGACGAGATCGCCCGCGCGACCGAGGCCCTGCGCGCCGGCGACCTGCCGCAGCTGAGCGTGTGGTGCGTGCCGGGCTTCGCCTTTCACTGGCTGGTGCGCCGGCTGGGGAGTTTCCGCGCCGAATATCCGGACATCGACCTGCTGCTGCGCCCGACCGACGCGCGCGCGCGCTTCTGGTCCGACGGTGTCGATGCCGATATCCGCTACCAGATCGACGGCAAGCCCCACGAACCGCAGCCGGGCATTCGCCAGGCGGAACTGGCCCGGCCGCCGGTCTTTCCTGTCGCCAGTCCGGATTTCCTGCGACGGGCCGGGCCGATTCGCGCGGTCGGCGACCTGCTGGCGCACCCGCTGCTGGCGGAGGAAGACAGTCGCGAATGGCTGACCTGGCTGGCCCGGCAGGGGGTGGCGGCGCCATCCATGATCCCGGCGGTGCGGCTGTGGCATGCGCATCTGGTGCTGGCCGCGGCGCGGGAGGGACAGGGCGTGGCCCTGGCCAATCCGTTTCTGCTGGAAGACGATCTGCGCAACGGAACGCTGGTGCGGGTAGGGCCGCCGGAGGCGCCGTTCGACGGCGTTGCGATCGGCGCCTATACGCTGTTCATCGCCGAAAACAGCTGGGAGCGCCCGGCGTTGATGCGGCTGCGCTCCTGGCTGACGCATGTTGCCGGGGCGTTCCTGCCCCCCGAAGGGCCACCTGCCGCCTCCGGCGGGAGCTGAAGCAGCCGAAAGTGCCGGCGCCTGTCCGGTCATGCGGGCTGGTGAGCAAGAGCGGCCTTGATGGCCGCCCGCCGCTAAGCGCAGAAAACTGCCGTCAGGCCGCTGCCAGCGGGGCTTCTGAAACCGCCTCTCGGGTGCTTATGCGGTCGAACAATGCGATATCCTGGCGGTAGGCAGCCTGGATGCGCGCCCGCTGCCGATCGGTCGGCACCAGGAGGTGGGGCCGGCCCGCGTTCAGGCGCGGCAGGCGGACGGGGCCCAGTTCCGGCATCAGGTCGGACAGGTGTGCGACATCCTCGATGCGCAGCAGGTGACGCACCGCCGGCTGGCCGGCCCGGCCGGTGACGTACCAGGATTGCGGGCGGAAGATATGGTCCATTCCATAGACCGAACGGGCCTGTTCGACATGATCGAGCGCGTCGTCCAGCGACTGGAAGCCCATATAGCGGTCGCGGAAGCCGGGTGCGACCATGCGGTCGCGCGTGCCGCCGTTGCGGGCATAGCTGTAGGCCGACAGGAACCGGTCCACCGGGTCGCGCAGGATGGCGAAGCTGGGCAGGTCGCGCACCAGGCCGGGCACCACGTCCTGGAAATAGCGGATGGATTCGTGCGAGAGCGTGCGGCCATACAGCGCGGTGGCGATCGAGGTCCCGGCATTCTTGGGCACATGGACGAACAGGACGCCGCGCCGGGCGATCAGCGCCATGCGCTCGCGCCGCTTGACGCCCATGGGCAGGCGGATGCCGGCGCGTGCCGTCCATTCATGGATGTCGGTCGGCAGGCGGAAGCCCATGAGGCGGGTGACATGCGCGAAGGCCCGCGCGGAAGACGAGGAAGCGGGCGCCCGGTCGGAGGTACTGCTTTCCTTGACCGCCGGCAGGGATGACATCGTCTTCTGGTGGGCAGCCACGGTTTGTCCTCCGGTCGAAACAGGTGAACTGGACCCTAGCAGCAGAAACCGGCATGGAAAGCCGTGATGCCCATCACGTTACAATTGGAAATTATTTGCACAAGTGGAAATAATTCTTCGGCGCGATTCCTGTTTTCCTCTATTTTCCTGATAAGGAAGACATATTCTTGCCGGATTCTGTCGGTCCGGCCTCTGGCCGGCGTGCGACGGGTGCGCAGTCCGGCGTGACGGGCATACCGCCCATGACAGAACGGGTGAAGGCGGCGGAATCGGGCAGCGACGCCATCACCGTCTGCGAATGATCCAGCCCCCGATAGAGATGGGCCTGCACCGTCGTGCCGGCCCGGCATGCGTCGCGCACCAGAAGAAGCTGCCCCTGAGGCGCGACGTCGCGGTCTTCGCTGCCCGTTCCCACGAAAAGCGGAGCCGCCAGCTTGAGGGTTGGAAAGGCCATGGCCTTCAGCGCGGGGGCCAGGGCGCGCGGCAGGGTCGGCCGGAAGCTGTTGGCCCGTGTCAGACCATCGTCGCGCACGATATCGAGCAGGCCGGACAGGCATGTATCAGACGCCGCACGAAAGGCGCGCATTGCCCTGGGGGTGAAGGCTGTCGCGGGGTCGAAGGCGGGGTCGAGACCTGCTGTCGATGCCCCGATCAGCAAGGCGTAGGCCACGACGGGGTCCACCTGCCCTTTCGGCGGCTTGCCGGCCCCGCCGTGCGAGCCGGCCATGAGGGCCTTCGCGATCTCGGGCGTCATGTAGGGAATGCCGGTGGCGACCGTGCCCCGGATGTCGAGCGTCGGCGCATAGGAGGGCGCATAGGCGGCGGCGGCGAAGGCGGCGCCCCCGCCCTGCGACTGCCCGACGATCATGACCGTATCGCGCAGGTCCGGCAGGCCGGACAGGGCGGCGCGCACGCCGTCCAGCACGCTGTAGGCCTCGGCGCGGGCATTGAGGTAGGGATGCGTGCCCGCGCTGCCCAGGCCCTGATAGTCGGTCGCCACGATGGCGAAGCCCCGGCGCAGCCATGCGCCCAGATAATCCTGGTCCCGCACCGAATGCGGATTGCGCGACGGCGCGCAGGCATTGGCGATGCCGACCGTGCCATGCGCCCATGCCACGATCGGCCAACCGCCTGCCGGGGGCGTGCCGGCCGGATAGATCACCTCGCCCGTCACGGGCACCAGGCCGGTCCCCGTCACGCCGTCGGTGGAGAGATAGGTGACGCTCAGCGCCCGGCCGGAGCCCGGAATGCCGTCCGCCGGATCGAGCGGCGCCTGGCCGGTCAGCATTCCGGCAGCGCGGATGACTGGCGCGGGCGGCGCCGGGCGCGGCGCGGTCTGACACGCGGCGAGAACGGGCAGACACGCCGCCATCAGGAGGGATCGCAGTTTCATGGCATGGCCCGATTCTGGCTGTGGTACCTGGCGTGCGCGGGAATTATCGTGCCGGCTTGCGGAATTTCAGCACGACCTGGTCGGTATGGCCGCGGATCGCGGGGTCGAAGACCGGCAGGTCGTGGGTGTCGTCCGGATTGGCGAGCACCTTGCTCTCGCTTTCGAAATGGAAGCCGGCGGCCTGGACCTGCTGGCGGATGATCGCCGGGTCGATCCGGTGCAGCTTCGCCACGTCGCCCCCTGCCCCGGGATTGGCCACATGGTCGATCACGATGAACTCGCCGCCCGGACGCAGCGCGGCGAAGACCGATCTGTCGAACGCCAGCGCGGCGTCGGGGCCGCTGGCGTAATAGATGTCGTGATAATTCTGCGACGTCCACACCAGGTCGAGCCGCTTCGGCACCTGGATCGCGTCCAGCGGCTGGACCAGGACCGAGACATTGGCGAATACCGGCATGGCGGCAATGGCGTTGACCGCATCGGCCGCCGCCGGCTTCTTCGCCACCAGCCAGGTCGGGACGATGGCCCAGACATGTCCGTCGCCACCGACCACGTTGCTGAACAGGCGGGTGAAATAGCCCTTGCCGGGCATGATGTCGGCGACGTTCATGCCGCGTTTGAGACCGGCGAAGGCGAGCAGGCTGGCGGGCTTGCGATCCGCGTCGCGGGCGACGTCCTCGTCCGGCCGGTCCTTGCTGGCGACGGCAGCGGCGATGCCGACCGCGGCACCGCGGCGGCCCTGATAGAGGGGGGATTGCGCGCAAGCCGGCGCGATGGCGGCGGCGACAACCGTGCCCATCATGACGGTGGCGAGAAGACTGCGAACGGCCATGCCTTGTTTCTCCATACCCGCGCCGCTGCGGCGCGCCGGCGGCCGGTCTGCCGCCCTGTCAACTGCCGGGAGGATCGGGGCCGAAGCCGGCCTGCCCTGCCGGGAAGCGAGACGAGCATAAAACCGATTGGGAACAGGCGAAAGGCCATGAGACATGACCGGATTCAACGGCCGCCCGCCCGAGCGTTCCTGCCCCCGTTCCTGCCCCCCGTTCCTGCCCATGACATTTCGATACCGATATCTATAATCGGACCGGACAGGCCCCGGAAGAGCAGGACAGGACACCACGCCGATGACCGAACAGCCCGCGCCCTCCGTCCTGCACAAGCGGCATGTGGCCATGATCTCGATCGGCGGGGTGATCGGCGCCAGCCTGTTCGTGGGCTCGTCCGCGTCGATCGCCACGGCGGGGCCGGGGGTCTTCCTGTCCTATCTGCTGGGCGGGCTGATCATCCTGTGCGTCACGCGCATGCTGGGGGAAATGACGGTGGAGGCGCCCCAGGCCGGGTCGTTCGTGGCGCATATCCGCCGGGGGCTGGGGGCGCGTGCCGCCTTCATCGGCGGCTGGACCTACTGGGTGATGTGGGCGACGATCCTGGGGATCGAGACCATCGCCGGTGCCAGTTTCCTGGCCCCGTTCGTGCCCCTGCCCTTCCTGGCGATCGAATGTGCCGTGCTGGCGGCCATGACCGCGATCAACCTGTTCTCGGTCCGGGGGTATGGCGAATTCGAATACTGGTTTTCCATGACCAAGATTTTGACCATCGTGCTGTTCATGGCGCTTGGCGTGGCCGTGCTGGCCGGGGTGGGACACCGCCATGTCGACATGGCGGCCAACCTGATGGCGGGCGGCGGGCTGTTTCCTCATGGCGGCTTTGCGCTGATGGCCAGCATTCCGGCCATCATGCTGTCCATGTCCGGGACCGAGATCACGACCATCGCCGCCACCGAATCCAGCCATCCGGCCGACAGCGTGCGCCGGGCCGCGCGGTCGGTCGTGATCAAGATCCTGGTCTTCTATCTGGGGTCGATCGGGCTGATCCTGTGCCTGATGCCGTGGAACCGGATCGTGCCCGGCCATTCGCCGTTCCTGGCGGCGCTGGAGCATGTGGGCCTGCCCTATGCCCCCATGCTGATGACGGCGGTGATGCTGGTGGCCACGCTCTCGGCGCTGAATTCGGGCCTGTACATCACCTCGCGCATCCTGCGCGAACTGGCCGAGGCCGGGGATGCGCCGCGCTGCTTCGGCGCGCGCGGCGGCAACGGCACGCCGCGCGTGGCGATCCTGGCCGGCAGCACGGTGGCCGCGATCGTGGCGCTGGCGGGGATGGCGGCGCCGGGGAGCGTGTTCGCCTTCCTGGTCAGTGCCACGGGTACGTTCGTGCTGTTCGATTATGTGCTGGTGGCGCTGGCGCAGATCCGGCTGCGGCGGGAGGCTATCGCGCGGGGCGCGCGGCCGGCGCTGCCGATGTGGTGCTTCCCGTTCCTGTCCTACGCCACGCTGGCCACGCTGGTGATGTCGCTGCTGACCATGCTGGTCGCCAGCCCCGGCACAAGGCGCGAGATCGTGCTGGGGGCGCTGACGCTGGGGCTGATCATGCTGGCCGAACGGGCAACGCTGGCGCTGCGCGACAGCGGACACGACGGTCGGGGCGCGAATGCGGCGTTGCAGGGCGACACGCTGAGCGCGCCGCCCTGATCCCGGCGATCAGAAATCCGTCGTGAAGGAAAATTTATAGGTCCGGGGCAAGCCTTCGAGCAGATAGCCGCCATAGGCCGACGCCCAGTAGCGGGCATTGCCCACATTATCGACGCCGAAGCGTAGCGTGACCGGTTTGTGCGCCGTGACGAACGTATAGCGGGCCCCGAGGTCGAAGCGCGTCCAGACCGGCAGGTGCAGCGTGTTGGCAGTATTGACCCACTGCTTGCCGGTATTGACCACCCGGCCGGTGATGGTGCCCCCACGCAGGAACGGCAGATCATATTCGATATTGGCGTTGATCGAATAATTGGGCACGCCGATGGCACTATGGCCGTTCTGCAGCCCCCCGGCGGTACGCCTGAGATCCGCGTCGATCAGCGTGGCGCCCCCGTTGAAGCGCAGGCCGGGCATCAGTTCGCCGTTGACGTTCAGTTCCGCCCCGCGATTGCGCTGCATGCCGTCGACCGTGAAGATATACTGGCCACTGGTGCCATAGGCCGCCGTATAGGAATTGGGCTGCGAGATCTGGTAGAAAGCCAGCGACGCCGCGAAACGCCCGATATCGTATTTCGCGCCGACCTCGTACTGCACCGAGCGATAGGGCGGAAAGACCTGTCCCAGATTGACGACATTGCCCGATGCCGTCGGCCCCTGCGAAAGGCCTTCGATCCGGTTGAAATAGATCGAGGTCTGGCGTGTCGGATGCACGACCAGCCCAACCACCGGCGTGATCGCCCCCTGATCGTAATCGGCATTGCGCGCCCCGCGTCCGGGAGCGTTATAGTCGAAACCGGCGACCATCAGGTTCTGGTACCGGAATCCGCCCGTCAGCGCCACGCGATTGTCGAAAAATGACATCGTGTCCGAGAAGAACAGACTATAGAGCCGTGTACCGCTGATCTGCTGGGGGTTGGCGACATTGCCCCCGGTCAGGGTCTGGTCTGGCGCCCCGGTATAGACAGGGTGATAGAGGTTCGTGGAACTGTAGGGCCATGCATAAGCGTAGGCACTGTCGCTTTCTTCCCACAACGCGGAACCGCCGGCATTGATCTCGTGCTTGACCGGCCCGGTCGCGAAATGCGCACGCACGCCGCCGCGCGTACTCTTGTTGGTCTGCACATATGGCACATAGAGATTGCCGTTGGTGCTGTCACCCGTGCTTGCGTCATTGACCGTCAGGACTTGGTAATTGCCCTGCTCGTGCCCGCTCAGCCCGCCGAAGGCGGCATAGAGCGTGACGTGCTTCGACAGGTCATGTTCGACATTGAGCATCCCGAAGATGTAGTTGAGATCGTTATATGTCCAGGGCTGACCGAAATTGGCGCCGGGCGAGACCGGGCGCGGAACATGCGTGACATCGGCGCCGAGGAAGATGGCCGGACGCCCCCAGTTGACGCCCTGATTTTGGAAATTCATATCCAGGCTCACGCGTGTCCGGTCATCATGCCAATCGAAATCGCCGCCGACCGCGACGGAATGGCGGCGTTCGTGCGCAATGGAATCGGTGCCATCCATACCCGCGACGTTGATGCGTGCGCCAAACGCATGGTCGGTACCGAAGCGCCGACCGACATCGACGCTGCCGCCCCCCATGGCGCTGCTGGTGTAATCGCCAGTCAGACGGGTGATCGGGGCATCGGTGGCGTGTTTGAACATCAGGTTGATATTGCCGCCGATCGCCGATCCGCCCGGCGCCGCGCCATTGAGAAAGGCGCTGGCCCCGTTGAGGACCTGCACCTGGTCATAAAGCTGCGGCGAGACGAGCTGGCGCGGCGTGATGCCATACAGGCCGTTGATGGCAACGTCGTCGCCATAGACCTGAAAGCCGCGAATGATGAACATCTCGGAAAAATTACCGTAGCCATAGGTCGTGCGGACCGACGGATCGTTTTCCAGAACCTGGCCCAGCGTCTGCGACTGCTGATTCAGGATCAGGCTGGCATTGTAACTGCGGATGTTGAAGGGAACGTCGATCCCTTTCTTGTTGCCCAGGACGCCGAGCTGCCCGCCGCTTGAGACCTGCATCTGGTTGCGGCGTTTGGCCTCCACCACGATGGCCTCGTCCCGCGTCGCCTGCTTCACCGGTGCCGGCGCTGCCCCCTGTGCCGCATGCGTGGCGGCCGGCTTTCGGCCATCGGTCTGCGTGCTGCCGGCCGCGCGGGCGATCGCATGGGGCGACACGCCCGCCATCAATGCCAGCAATGCCAGATTGAAGGGCCTTTTATACCCGGAGCGGTTCGGACGACAGGGATTGGGCATGATGGGGCACTCGCGATGCTGCGCCTCGACCGAGGCATTGAAGATATGATTTGGAAAAGATATTTATTGGAACAATCTTTTCTATATTTTTATACTTCCTCGGCAATACGCGCTGGGCGACATGCCGAAGATCCGGTGGAAGGCGGCGCTGAAGGCACTGGGGCTGTCGTAGCCGACATCGTAGGCAGCGGTCGTGACCGAATGCCCTTGCTCCAACAAGGCGATCGCCTCGATCATCCTGGCCTGCTGGCGCCAGCTGGCCAGGCCCATGCCTGTCTGTTCGCGAAACAGGCGCGTGAAGGTACGCCGCCCCATTCCGGCCTCGAGCGCCCAATGATCCAGGTCGCGCCCGTCGGTCGGGTTCAGCAGCAGGGCACGGCAGACACGCACCAGCCGCCGGTCGGAGGGCATGCTGATCTGCAACCCGACGCTGGGCATGCGATCCAGCTCGTCCAGCAGCAGGCTGGTCAGCCTGACCTCGCGCCCCTGCGGGGGATAGGGAAAGCGGAATTGCAGGACTTCATCGATCAGCGCGCGCACCAGCGGCGTGGTCTCGAACACATGGCAGCGATCGAGCCATTTGTTCAGCGTGTTGTCGACATAGAGCGTCCGGAACTGTACCGCCGCGCGGGTCGTCACCTGATGGTGGGTGCCACCCGGAATCCAGATGGCGCGGTTGGGCGGCAGGATATAGCTGGCCGAACCGGTCGTCACCGTGATGATGCCCGACAGGGTCAGGGCAAGCTGGCAGCGCTCATGGGCATGGAACGGATCGGAAAAACCCGGCGGATAATGATCGGCCAGCCCAACGACCGGGCTGGCATCATGCGGCAGATCGCTGCTGCGCTTGATCGGAAGGATCTTCGCCTGCGTTGACATTCTTCCCTCCCCTCCCTCACCCCGGTTTTTGGTGGCACTGGCTCATGACCATATCGTTACGTTAATAGGTCGTTGCGATTTCGGTCTGTTCAGGCAGGGCCAGCCACCGTCTCGATAGGGCCAAAACAGATCCGCCAGGACGGGCTGCCCGGGCTGTCGGCAATGGGCCGAGCTTTGTCTCGAACAGGCCGCCCCGGCGCCCCGGAACAGGTCACATGCGCCGTTTCCGGTTCCAGATCAATCTCTTGGCCAGAAAGCCACCCTCGGCGCAGCCCGGAGACGACCGCATGGACAAGATGGCATGCCGGTGAAACGATATCCCGACAATCGCAACGAATCCCGTTGCCCGCCCCCATGACGCACTGCCCAGACCGGGACCCGATAATGGCGCGATACGGTTTTTCCTTCTGTCTTCCGCTGGCGCGCTCCGCCGCTGCCCTGTGCGCGCTGCTCGGCGCGTCCTCCCTTGCCCGCGCGACCCAGCCCGCCGCCCCGGCGATCACGCCGGAACAGATCAGCACGCTGCGCGGCGTCGGCGATATCGCTCTGGCACCGGACGGCCGGCACATCGTCTATGGCGTGCGTGCGTTTGCCGATCCGGCACGGCCGCCGGTCACACGGCTCTGGTTCCAGCCCGTCGCGCCGGATGCGCACGCCGTCCGGCTGGAGGGGTCGCAGGACAATGACGGCCATCCGCGCTGGTCGCCCGACGGGCGGCATCTGGCCTATATCGGCCGGCATGGCGGCGCACATGACACGATATGGCTGGCCGGCCCGGCGGGCGAGGCCCCGCGCGACCTGGGGCCCTTCGCGGGGGACGCGATCGATTTTCGCTGGTCTCCCGATGGTGGCCGTCTGGCGGTTCTGGTCCGTCCCGTCCCTCCGTCCGCGCCCGTCGCACGGGTCGACGGGTCCGCGCCGGACGACATGCCGCCAGGGCCTGGCCTGGTGATCCTGACCCTGGCGGACGGGCATATACGGCCGGTCGCGCTGGACGCGCATGCGGTGTTCGACGTCGAATGGGCACCCGATGGACAGTCGCTGGCCGTGCGCGCCGGCCGCTCGGACGGGCTGGACGCATTCTGGTACCAATCCGCCATCAGCATCGTCGATACCGCCGGTCATGTCCTGCACCGCCTGCCGGGCCGGGCGACGGCGGTGCATCCGATCTTTTCGCCCGATGGGAGCCATCTGGCATGGGGGCATTTCGACCAGGATGGAATCGTGGGCACCGTCAGCCGCTACGATCTGGCGGATGGACGCGCCCGCAAGATAGGTGCCGGCTGGCCCGGATCGGTCCGCGCCATGGCATGGAACGCGGATGGACGGAGCCTGACGGTGCTGGGTTTCCATGACATCGCGCCCTGTCTCGGCCGGATGGATGCCGCGAACGGCACAATAAGCCAGACAGTGGATCTGGGCGGCGAGCCCTATGCGTTTTCCATGGCCCGCGACGGCACCGTCGCACTGCCGGCCAGCACGCCGACGCGCGCCGAGGATGTATGGATCGTTCAGGATGGCCACGGCCGGGCGCTGACCGACCTGAATCCGCAGGTGAGCGGCTGGCCCCTGGGCGCGCAGCGGGTCGTTCGCTGGCAGGGCCGCGACGGCACCGCGCTGAGCGGCCTGCTGGTCCTGCCGCCGGGGCAATCGCGCGACCTGCCGCTGTTCACGCAGATTCATGGCGGACCGTACGATGCCTGGGCACAAGGATGGCTGGGCTCTTGGCATGACTGGGCGCGCCTGCTTGCCAGCCATGGCATTGCGGTGTTCATGCCCAATCCGCGCGGGTCGGATGGGCGCGGCACCGCCTTCGCCGAGGCCACGCGCGGCGATTGGGGGGGCGCGGATGCACGCGACATTCTGGACGGCATCGACATGCTGACCCGCCAGGGCGTTGCCGACCCTCGCCGCCTGGCGCTGGGGGGATGGAGCTATGGCGGCTTCATGGCCGCTTGGATGGCCGGACATGAAAAGCGGTTCCTGACGGTGATCGACGGCGCGGGCATCACCGACCTGCGGACGATGGCGCTTTCGACCGATGTCGGGCCCGGTTTCCTGCCGCCCTATTTTGGCGATCCGATCGACCGGGCGGCGGACTATGCCGCCCATTCGCCGATCAATGCGGCCAGCCTGGCGCACATGCCGATCCTGCTGCTGCACGGCATGAGCGACGCGCGCGTGCCGCCGGAGCAGGCGACGATATTCTTCAACAGCCTGAAGGCGCAGGGCACGCGCGTGGAGCTGGTACGCTATCCCGATGCGCCGCACTGGTTCGGCGGCGCGGTCGGTGCCATGGTCGAGGAAGACGTGCAGCGCCGGGTCCTGGCATGGCTGACGCCCATCCTGAGGCCGGCCCCATGAGCGCGCCCCGGACATTGCGCCGGGCGCTGGGCCCGGTGGACCTGCTGCTGCTGGGCGTGGGCTGCGTCGTCGGGGCCGGGATCTATATCCTGCCCGGTGTCGCGGCGGCGGAATATGCCGGGCCGGCCGTCACCCTGTCCTTCCTGGCCGCCGGGGCCGCCTGCGGCCTGACGGGGATCTGCTACGCCGAACTGTCGACCGCGATGCCGATCGCCGGAGCCTCGTACAGCTACGTCACCCGTGCGTTCGGGCCGGGGGCGGCCCTGTGGGTCGGCTGGATGCTGACGCTGGAATTCCTGCTGGCCGGCGCGGCGGTGGCCACCGGCTTCGCCAGCTATCTGCAAAGCCTGCTGGTGGCGCTGGGGCACGGGCTGCCGGCGGCACTGATCCAGCCCAGCGTGGGGTCGGCCGCCGGCATGGCGGGACCGCATGCCAACCTGACCGCATTCCTGTCCCTGATGCTGATCGCGGCGGCGCTGGTGCGGGGGGTGCGGGAATCGGCCCGCGTCAACACCGCCCTCGTCGTGGTGAAGACGGGCGTTCTGCTGGTGTTCCTGGGCATCGGGATCGGCCATGTGAATCCGGCCAACTGGTCGCCTTTCCTACCACCCTCCGAGGGCGGGTTCCGTTTCGGCGTGCCCGGCGTGCTGCGCGCCGCGTCGATCGTCGTCTTTGCCTATCTCGGCTTCGACACTGTCGCGACAGCGGCGGCGGAAGCCCGCCGCCCGGCACGCGACCTGCCGATCGGCCTGATCGGAACGCTGCTGGTCAGTGCGCTGCTCTATGCCCTGGTTTCGCTGGTTCTGACGGGCCTGGTGCCCTTCCGTGGCCTCGACGTGCCCGATCCGGTGGCGGAGGCCATGGCGGCGGTCGGCTATCCGCGCATCGGCATCCTGCTGCGGATCGGCGCGCTGACGGGCCTGGCATCGGTGATGCTGGTCAATACTTACGGCCATTCGCGCATCTGCTTCGCCATGGCGCGCGACGGCCTGCTGCCCGGATGGTTCATGCGGCTGCACCCGCGCCACGGCACGCCGGGGCTGGGCATCGTGCTGGCCGCCGCACTTGCGGGCCTGCTGGCGGCATTGTTTCCCATCGGCGTGCTGGCGGATCTGGTCAGTATCGGCACCATGGTCGCCTTTTCGGGCGTGGCGCTCAGCGCCATGCGGTTGCGGGTGGTCGCCCCGGACATGGCGCGGCCGTTCCGCATCCCGCTGGGTGGCGTGCATGCCTTTGGCCTCTGGCTGGGGATGGTGCCGGTCTGCGCCCTGATCGTGTCGGTGGGGACGATCTGCATCGTCCTGGCCGGTATCGGCCAGCAGGCCGTGTCCGGCCGGCCGTCGGCCGCCATCTTCCTGCTGCTGTACCTGGCGGCGGGGGCGTTGCTGGCCCGCCGCCAGTCCCGCCGTCGCGGGGGTGAAGGTGCGGATAGGGGGCTCTGACGCCCCCGTCCCGCTTTTTCAGGCGCCGGAGATCACGCGGCCGAACGCCGCCATGTCCTCGGCCACACGGCGCTGTTGCAGGGTGCCGCATGACAGCGCGTCATGCACCCCCTGCCAGTCCTCGGGGCCATTATGCTGACCCAGCCGGATCTGCCCCCGCAGCGTGTCGAGGGGGATTTCGAACCCTGCGATGCCGCCGAGCAGCCGATCGATATAGGTTGCGACCTGCGCCGGCCGCCACGTCCCCCCGGCGGGCACCGCCAGGGCACTGCCGCGCTCCAGGATATCGCGCAAGGCAGCCGCATCCTCGATCACGGTCGGAATGCCCGTCGCATGGACGGCGCTGTACAGCCAGGTCGGAACGCGCGGGCTGGTGCGGTACCAATCCGGCGAGACGCCGGCGTCGGCCCCCAGGAACGTCACCAGCACCGGCCGGCCGGCGGCCAGATCGGCCAGTTGCGGGTTACGACGATCGAGATGGCCGACCAGCGTGCCTAGCGGACCACGATGGCGATCCAACAGCAACGGCAGATGACAGGCTTCAGGCGCACCCCCATCGGAGCCCGCCGACATGGTAATGACCGTGCCCAGACGCGCGCGCGCGATCAGGTCGTGCAGACAGGCGGTATCGTCGCAAACATAGTCTGGTGGAACGTACATGACACAGAGGCTTCCGGCTGAGTGGGGATCGCACATCCTACCACCCGCGCGCCGACAGGCCGTTGTCACCGGGCCAGAACATGCCGCCACCGGGCCGTGATCGTAACGATTCCAGATCGTTCCGCCTCATGGCCCGACCGCTGGCCTCTTTGACCCTTTCCGACACGCCCGCCGCACCAGTTTCGACAAGAATGGGCTCGAGACAGCGGAGCCCCACAATCGTGACCTCAGCCCTTCCTCCAGGCCTTCTGGACCCCGAGATCGCGGCATTTCGCCGGCATATGGCGCAGGCCGGACGGGATTTTCCGCCGTTCGAGACCCTGCCGCCCGAAACCGCCCGCAGCCTGGCCGCCCAGGCCCGCGCGACGCTGCCGGCCAGGGCGCCGGCCCTGGCCGACGTCAGCGACATTGTCCTTGGCGAAACCACCCCGCCGCTACGCGCGCGGATCTTCTCCCCCGGCCCGTCGTCGCCGGATGGCGTGCTGGTCTATCTGCATGGCGGCGGGTGGACCATGTTCGGCCTGGATACGCATGACCGGCTGATGCGCGAATATGCGGCGGGGGCCAACATGGCCGTCGTCGGGCTGGATTATGCCCTGGCGCCGGAATACGTGTTCCCCGTGGCGCTCGAACAGATCATGGATTGCCTGCGCACGCTGCCTGTCCATCTGCCCGCGCTTGGGGGCCTGCCGCTGTTCGTCGGCGGGGATTCAGCGGGCGCGAATCTGTCGCTGGCCGCCGCGATCGGGTTGCGCGACGCCGGAATCACGACCAGGCTGCACGGGCTGCTGCTGAGTTATGGCGTGTATGACAGCGCCTGCGACACCCAATCCTATACTCGTTTCGCCGGGCCTGATTTCATGCTGACGCGCGACGAGATGCTGTTCTTCTGGCAACGCTATATCCCCGATGCCGACCGACGCGCGCTGCCGCTGGCCTCTCCCCTCCGGGCGGATGTCGCGGATCTTCCGCCGGTGTTCATGACCATTGCGGAATGCGACGTGCTGGCGGACGAGAACCACGCCATGGCCGAGCATCTCCGCGCCGCCGGCAATGCCGTCATCGCCCGGTCCTATCCGGGGACCACCCATTCCTTCCTCGAGGCGCTGGACATCTCCGGGGTCGCCGCCAGCGCGGTGGCGGAACAGGTCGCATGGCTGCGCGCGAGCTGCGCCGAATGCGAGCCGGCAACATGACGCTGCGCCGGGGCCTGTTCCTGGCACATCGTTATGCCGGGCTGGGCATTGCGCTGTTCCTGATGGTCGCGGCCGTAACCGGCACGCTCCTGACCTTCCGCGACCGCGCCGATGCCATGCTGAATCCCGGACTGTTCCGGGTGTCGGCGGGCCCGGTGCGGCCGGCGCCCGAACTGGTGGCGCGCGTCCTGGCCGACCATCCGACCTGGCGCGTCGTGCGCTTCGCCCTGCAACCGCATTCCGGCGAAGCGCTGCGTGCCGTCATGGTCCGCACGCCCGATGCGGCACCCGACGACGTGTTCATCGACCCGCTCGACGGGGGCGTGGTCGGCACCCGCTCCCGGCAGGCAGGACTGGACCGGGCCCATGCGATGCAATTGATGTACGACCTTCATGCCACCCTGGCGCTGGGCACCGCCGGGCGGCTGTTCATGGGGGTAGCCGCGGTCTGCTGGTTGGCGCTGACCGTCGCCGGGCTGGTGATCACCCTTCCCCGCCGCCGGCCGCTGCTGGCAGCCTGGCAACCGGCGTGGCGCCTCAATCGCCAGATGCTGGCACGCCGCCCCTGGCCCGAACTGCACCGCGTGATCGGACTCTGGACGATCCCGTTCATGATCGTGATGGCGCTGACATCGGTCGCGATGAATTTCTTCGACGAGGCCTTCGCGCCCGTCGCGACCTTTCTGTCGCCGCCCCGTGCCGGCTCGCCCTTCGCCGACGACGCGCCGCCCCCTGCCATCCATGCCGGCCCGCTTCTGGGCTACGCGGCAGCCGAGGCCATTGCCCGGACCTGGGCCGCGCATGTCCATCCCGACATGCTGCCAATCGCATTGACCGACGACCCGGCGCGGGATCTGTATGGGGTATCGTTCACGCCCGGCGGCACCGCGCTCTATACCGGTTTCGGACGGATCACCTGCCATATCGACCGACATGACGGACATATCGCATGGATCGACGATCCGCATCTGGATGGTGCCGGCACGCTGGCGATCCGCGCGCTCTATCCGCTGCATAGCGGGCAGGTCGCCGGGTGGCCGACGATGGGCTGCGTGCTGGCCATTGGTATCGCCACCGGCTTCATGATCGTCTCCGGCGTACTGCCCTGGCTGCGGCGGCAGTGCCGTCCGGCACGTTCCGACCGGCGGGCATGACGATGCACCGCGCCCCTCGCTGCCTGATGATCGGGCTGATGGCCTGCCTGACCGCCACGGAGCCGGGAGCGGCGGCAACCCCGCCCTGGCTGCGCGACCTCTTCCCCAGCACCTACAGGCCCCTGCCGCGCGAGGACACGCTGATCGTCCATGCGACCATCCTGGACGGGGTGGGCCACCGGATCGAGGACGGAGCGCTACTGATGCGTGACGGCAGGATCGCGGCGGTCGGGCCGCATCTGGCGGACGCGAAGGCGCACATGATCGACGCGCGGGGGCGCTGGATCACGCCCGGGCTGATCGATATCCACAGTCACGACGGCACCTATGTCGTACCGATCACCGCGACGGACGAGGATGCGTCGGACGTGAGCGAATTGTCCGACCCCAATGCGGCGGACAGTTGGATCGAGACCGCGATCAATCCGCAGGACCCGGCCTTTGCCCGCGCGCTGGCGCACGGGGTGACGACCTTGCAGGTTCTGCCGGGCTCCAGCCCGATCTTCGGCGGCCGCTCGGTGGTGCTGCATCCGATCCCCGCGACCACGATGCAGGCGATGAAGGTCCCGGGCGCGCCCTGGGGCATGAAGATGGCCTGCGGCGAGAACCCCAAGAGCGAGGATGCCGAAAAAAGGCGGGGACCGACGAGCCGCGAGGGAGAAATCGCCTTTATCCGCGCGGCTTTCGCCAAGGCCGACCGGTATCGGCAGGCCTGGGGGCGTTATTTGGCCGGACAGGGCACACAGCCCGACGACGACGCGCGGCTGGACACGCTGGCGGCGGTGCTGGACGGCAGGATCGCGGTGCATATGCACTGCTACCGCGCCGACGAAATGGCGGTGATGCTCGATCTGAGCCGGGCCCTGGGCTTTCGCATCGCCGCCTTTCACCACGCGGTCGAAGGCTACAAGATCGCACCGCTTCTGGCCCGCGCGCATGTCTGTGCCGCCGTATGGTCCGACTGGTGGGGCTACAAGATGGAGGCGCTGGACGGTATCCGCGAGAATGCCGCCTTCATCGACGCCGCGGGCGGATGCGCCATGATGCACTCCGACTCCCCCTTTCTGGGTCAGTGGCTCAACATCGAGGCCGGCAAGGCCGCCGCCGCCGGGAGGCGCGCCGGACTGGACCTGCCGCCCGAACATGTCATCGGCTGGCTGACGGCCAATCCCGCCCGTGCCCTGGGGCAGGAGACGCGGATCGGCACCCTGGAACCCGGCAAGGACGCCGATGCCGTGATCTGGTCGGCGGAACCGTTCAGCGTCTATGCCCATGCCGACATGGTGTTCATCGACGGCGCGGTGGCGTTCGATCGTGCCGATCCGCACCGGCGGCCCCGGACGGATTTCGAGCTGGGCCGCACGCCACCGGAGGCGCCATGATACGGGCCGCGCGCATCGCGGCCCTGGCAATCCTGGCGGCGCTGCCGCCATGGGCACAGGCGCGGGCGGCTGACGGGCCTGTACCGGTCATCGCCATCGTGCATGCCTTGGCCATGCCCGTTGCGACGCCCCCCGTTGCCGACGCCACCATCCTGATCGCGGGCGGGCATGTGCGCTCGGTCACGACGCATGGACCGGTGCCACCCGGCGCGCGGCGGATCGACGCGCGCGGGCGGATCGTCACCCCCGGCCTGTTCAGCGCCGCGACGCAACTGGGGCTGGTCGAGGTTTCCGGCGCCCGCGATACCGATGATCGCACCGTGTCACGCGGGCCGCTCGGGCCGGCCTTCGACGTGCAATATGCCCTGAACGGGCATTCCAGCCTGTTGCCGCTGGCACGGGCCGACGGTCTGGCCTGGGCGATGAGCTACCCCGGCGGCACGCAGCTGGCGCCGTTTGCCGGCCAGGGCGCTTTGATCCATTTGCGTCCCTCGGGCGACATCCTGGCCCATGCCGGCGCGGCGATGGTGGCCGCCATGGGCGACATTGCGCTGGCACCGGCCGGTGGATCGCGGGCCGCGCAATGGGTCCTGCTGCGTGCCGCCCTGGCCGAGGCACGGCAGCCCCCATCCGCGCACGACCCGGCATCCGGACGTATCCTGGCGCCGGTCGATCGCGTGGCGCTGGCGCCGGTGATCGCCGGCACCATGCCGCTTCTGATCGTGGCGAACCGTGAATCCGACATTCGCCAGGCTATCCGCCTGACACGGGAGACTGCGATCCGCGTGGTGGTGCTGGGCGGAGCCGAGGCCTGGCGCGCTGCGGCCGACCTGGCGGCGGCGCATGTACCGATCATCCTCGATCCGGAAGCCGACCTGCTGCAGACCTTCGACTCCCTGGGCGCGCGGCTGGACAATGCGGCGCTGCTGGCCAAGGCGGGCGTGGAAATCGCCTTTTCGGTGCCGGGCAACGGGATCTACCTGAGTTACGACGCCGGCCTGGATCTGCGCGAGGGGGCCGGGATCGCGGTCGCCAACGGATTGCCCTACGCGGCGGCGCTGCGTGCGATCACGGCGGCGCCCGCCGCGATCTGGGGCGTGCGTGGCGCCGGAACCCTGGTATCCGGTGCCGGCGCCGATCTGGTGCTCTGGGACGGCGACCCGCTGGAACCGGCCAGCAGTCCGGCGCTGATGTTCATCGACGGGCACGAATTATCGCTGTCCACCCGCCAGAGCGCGCTGCGGGACCGCTACGCGCCGGCACGACCCGATGCTCCGCCGCGCGACACCGCCCTGCCGCCCGCCTATCGCTGAGGAGTCCCGATGCGCCCGTTTGCCCGCGCCCTGCTGTTTTCCGCCCTTCTGCCGGCGGGCCTGACACCGGCCGTTCCGGCGGCGAGGGCCCAGGAGGCCGGAGAGCCGCCATTGCCATTCCTGTCGCCCGCCGCGATCGGCCATGCGCTGCCCGACCGCGCGCGCCCGATCCAGCCGCCGGGGCAGAACCTGCCGATGACACCGGCGCGGCGACTGGTCGCCGATGTGCACCATGGCACCTGGATGTCGCTCGACCTGTCACCTGACGGGCGGCGCATCGTCTTCGACCTGCTGGGCGACCTCTATACCCTGCCGGTAGACGGGGGCCGGGCGACGCGGATCAGCGACGGCCTGCCCTTCGACACCGCCCCAGCCTATTCGCCCGACGGGCAATGGATCGCCTATGTCAGCGACCGGTCGGGGGCCGACAATCTGTGGATCGCCCACCCCGATGGCGGCGCGGCACGGCAGATCACCTTCGGCGATGACGACACGGTGCTGACCTCGCCGGCCTGGATACCCGACGGGCGGTCGCTTCTGGTCAGCCGCTATCGCGCGGACCTGAATGCCTACGAACTGTGGCGCTACGACCTGCAAGGACGCGGCACGCTGGCGGTGCCGGTCCGTGGCGGGCCCGACACCCCCCGCGCCGCCTGGCGCAGCACACTGGGCGCGGCTCCGACGCCGGACGGACGGAGCGTCTATGCCGCGCGCCATCTGGGCGGCCTGTCCTTCGAGGACACCGATCACTGGACCATCATCCGCCGCGACCTGGCCACCGGCACCGAAAAGACGGTGGTGACCCTGCCCGATGGCCCGCGCACGGCGCTGTTTCCCGGTGCGTTCTTCCGCCCGTGCCTGTCGCATGACGGGCGTCTGCTGGCCTATGCCGCCCGGCGCGACGGGGACACCGAATTGCGGGTGCGCGACCTGAAGACCGGGCAGGACAGGCGGCTGGCCTTTCCCATCGCGCATGACCAGCTTCAATCCTCGATGTGGCAGGACCTTGTGCCGCGCTACGCCTTCACGCCGGACGATAGCGCGATCGTGCTGAGCGTGCGGGGCGGGTTCGAACGGATCGCCCTGGCTGACGACACCGCAACGCCGATCCCGTTCACCGCCCATCTGGATGTCGCGCTCGGCCCGTCCACGCGCCAGGATATCCACGAGGAGACGGGCCCCGTCCATGCCCGGCTGATGATGGCGCCCGTGGCCTCTCCCGACCGCGGCACGCTCGCCTTCTCGGCATTGGGCAGGCTGTATCTGATGCGGCTGGACGGTCATGCGGCGCCCTCACCTTTCGCCCCTGGCGGCGATCCGGCCTTTCAGCCCGCCTGGAGCCCCGACGGCCGGCGCCTGGCATGGGTGACGTGGAGCGAACGCGGTGCAGGAGCCGTCTGGTCGGCCCCCGCCGATGGCTCTGCCCCCCCGGTGCGTCTGTCGGACCTGCCGGCTTATTATACCGACCCGGCCTTTACCCCCGACGGACGGCAGGTGCTGGCGGTGCGCTCCGGCCAGCAGGCACGGCTGGACATCTACATGGAATATGGCCGGCTGCGGGACGCCGAGTTGATCGCCCTGCCAGCCGATGGCGGCGCGACACGCACCATAACGCATGGCACGCTCGGCGGCCCCGTGCAGTTCGCGCGTGGCGGCGCCTATCTCCAGACGGACGAAGGGCTGGACAGCATCGACCTGACCCATGGCACGCGCCGCCTGGCCGTACGGGTGAACGGTCCCGGCTGGTATTTCCAGGATGGCGCGGTACCGGTGGACGATGTGCGGATCAGTCCGGACGGGCACTGGTTGCTGGCACAGGTTTCTCAGCAGCTCCACCTGCTCGCCATGCCTGCCCGGCCGGGGCAGCGCATCGACCTGACCGATCCGCATCTGCCGCATCGCCGCGTGACCGACGCGGGTGCCGATTCCATCGCGTGGTCCACCGACGGGCGGGCGATCGACTGGTCCACCGGCCCGGTTTTTCACACCCGTCCGCGCGCCGATATACCGCTCGACCCGCCAGACCGCCCGGACTGGCGCGCCGCGCCCCCGGCACCGGCCGAGACGCGATACCGCGCCGACGTCACCGTCCCCCGTGCGATGGCGCAAGGCCGGCTGCTGCTGCGTGGGGCGCGGGTGTTGACCATGGCGGCCGGCGACCCGGTGATCGACCGCGCCGACATTCTGATCGAGGAGGGCCGCTTCCGGCAGGTCGGCCCCACAGGCAGCTTTCCCGTGCCGGCGGATGCCACGATCCGCGACATGACGGGACGCATCATCGTCCCCGGCTTTATCGATACGCATGACCATGTGGCGACGATCCGCCGCGCGGTGCTGGGGCTGGAGGATTGGGGGATCGCGGCGCGCCTGGCATGGGGCGTCACGACCAGCTTCGATCCCTCCACGCTGTCGATCGACATGCTGGCCTATCAGGATCTGCTGGACGCGGGGTTGATGGTCGGGCCGCGCATCCGCCAGACCGGCATCGCGCTGTTTTCGATGCAGCGTTTTTCCTCGCTGTCGGACGTCCTGGCGGTGATGCGGCGCTACCGCGACGATTATGGTCTGCGCAATATCAAGGAATATCGCACCGGCAGCCGCCAGGTACGCGAATGGGTGGCGCAGGCATGCCGGATGCTGGACATGCAGCCGACGACCGAAGGCGCCTTGTCGATGAAGCTGGACCTGACCCAGATTCTGGACGGCTACGCCGGCAACGAGCATGCGCTGGTGGCCTCTCCCTTGCAGGAAGACGTGCAGGCCCTGCTGCGCGCGACCCGGACCAGCTACACCACCACATTGAGCATCACCAATGGCGGATCACCCGGCATGGATTGGGCGATCGCGCGTGACGATCCGCGCGGCGACCCGCGCGTGCGGGCCTTCTGGCCGGAGCTGTTCCGCGAGCAGATGACGCTGCGGCACGATTGGCGACCATTGTCCGAATACCGCTTCCCCTCCATTGCCGCCGACGCCGCCGCACTTGCCGCCGGCGGCGGGCTGGTCGGAATCGGCAGCCATGGCGAAATGCCCGGCATCGGCTTTCATCAGGAAATGGAATTGCATGCTGTGGGCGGCATGACAGCGCGGGCAATCCTGCATGCCGCCACCATCGGTTCGGCCGAGACGATCGGACGCAAATCCGACCTGGGCAGCATCGAACCAGGCAAGATCGCCGATCTGGTGGTACTGACCGCCGATCCGCTGGCCGATATCCGCAACGCGCGCGCGGTGGCGCAGGTCATGCGCGACGGGCACCTGTACGATGCCGCGACACTGAAAGAACTCTGGCCGACGCAGCGGCCCCGCATCCGACCGTGGTTTGCCGGACAGGATGCGGAGACACACTGGCTTCCGTCCCTTCCCTGAAACATCACATGTTCAGGCGAATTCGACTGATGGGACAATGGTTTTTCGTCAGTCCGTCCGGAGGAATACGACCTCGCGGACGGCTGTGTCTTCAGAACTCGGCGGAAACCGTGCCGAAGAATTCGCGGGGGGCCGCGACATACAGGACCGGGTTGTCGTCACCCGACATCGACGCCGCGCCGTAGACGCCGCCGATATAGTTCTTGTTGAACAGGTTGGTGATGCCGAACGTCGTCTTCAGATTGTTGGCGAAGCCGATGCGCCCGAAATTGTAGGCGGCGCTGAGGTTCGACGTCCAGTAGGCGGGGATCTTGACGTCGTTCATGTACGTCATCGGCCGCGCGCTGCTGTAGGTGGCGTTGAAGTTGAAGGTCGCCTGGCGCCATGTATAGGACAGGTTGGCCTTGTACATGAACTTCGGATAGAAGACCTGGTGCTTGCCCTTGATGCTGATGGTGCTGCCGTTATAGGGCACGTGCGCATCTTGATACACCGCGTCGTTCCAGCTGAAGCTGTTCGAAATCTCCAGCCCGCGCACCGGACGGATGGCGCCCATCACGTCCGCGCCGTTCATGCTTTCACGCCCGACATTCTCGATCGAGCTGTACATGTTGCTGGTGGAACCGGCCGTGATCGCCGCCAGGCGGTTGTAGTAGTCCGTGTGATAGTAATCGACGCTGGCCGAGAACATCCTGGAATCGTAGCGGTAGCCGACGACATAGTTCCATGTCCGCTCGGGCTTCAGGCTGTTCTTGTTGGCGTTGAACACCGTCTGGGCCGGGTTGCCGGAATTGCCCAGGCCGCCCCACGGATTGCCGCTGCCGCTCTGCGTGCCGTAATCGTAGGCGCGCATGTTCTCGGCGATGTCGAAATACACTTCATGATGATCTAGGAAGTGATAATCGAAATTGAAGTGCGGCAGGAAGGCATTGGCCGCCGTCATGCTGCCCGATGCGGGATGGCTGTAATAGACGCCCCAGTCCGACAGGCTGCTGGTATTGTCGACGCTGGTGCCGCCATGCGTCGTCTGCAGCAGCGAGCGGAAGCCGGCGGTGACGGTCATGCCCGGAATGATGTGGTAGGTGTCCTGCAAATAGTACTGGAACGTGTTCGTGTTGAACGAATCCGCCCACCAGGTCGTGGCCTGCGAGGCCTTGAAGTCGCTCTTGGAATTGTGCGCCGCGTCCACGCCGTCTTCGTACATCCGCATCGCGTAGTTGAACGTGTCGTTCTCGTACCAGATGCCGGTCTTGATGTCGTTCTTGTTGACGGTGATGTCGAAGCTCTGGGTGAAGCCGATGCGGCGGACGTCGACATGCCCGGTTTCAAGCGCCATCGGCACCTGCGAGGTGGGCGAGATCAGGAACGGATTGGTGCCGCTGTAATCGCCGCTGGAGACGTGGGCGTAGGCCGCGGTCTTGGACAGCACGTTGGGGAAGAACTGATAGTCGGCCTTGATGGCTGACAGGTAGTTGCGCTGCGTCTGCGTGCCGTCATAGGCGTAGTCGCCGATTTCGTCCGGCGTCAGCACGCCCTGCAGGTTGGTGGGCACCGTGCCCGCCTGGGCATTGGCCGCCCATTCCTTGGACAGCGCATAATTGGGCTTCAGATAGGTCGTGTCACGGCCCATCTTTTCCCACATGTTCTTGGTCAGGCCCAGATAATTGTACTGGATGAAGTTTGAGTAGTCGAAGATGGCCGTGATCTTGCCCTTGTCGCCCAGCGGCTGCACGAGCTTGAAATTGGCCTGGTGTTCCTGCTGGTCGCCGAAACCCTTCCACAGATCCTGCGCGGTGCGGGCATAGGAGGCGTAGAATTTGGTGCCGGTGGCATTCAGAACGCCGCTGTCCACGCGGGCGAAGGTGCGGAAGGCGTCGTAGCTGCCGAAGCTCTGGCTGACACGGCCGCCCGTCTTGTCCAGCGGATCGGCGGAGGTGTAGGTGATCGCCCCGCCCAGCGTCTGCGCCGAGGGTGTGTCCAGCGCGCCCGCGCCCTGCGACACCGTCATGCCGGCGAGGTTCTCCTGGATTTCCATCTGGTCGACGCCCAGGCCGTTCCAGTTATGGAATCCCTGGCCGCCCATCGGGATGCCGTCCAGCGTCGCGCCGATCTGGGTCTGGTTGAAGCCGCGGATATACAGCGTGCTGGCCACCGTATCGAGGCCCAGCGCGTCATCCGAGCCGAAGCTGACGCCGGGGGTGGTGAGTGCCAGCACCTGGAGCGGGCTGGTGCCGGCCACGAACTGGTCCATGGTGGCGCGCGTCACGGCCGTTTCCGCCCCGCGCGAATGGAAACGCGCGCCGCTGACCTCGACCGTCTCGGCCTCGGCACGGACGCGTGCCGCCGGGCGGACCGCCCGCGTGGCCGCGCGTGCCGCCGGACGGGCGGCGGCGGCCGGCTGCGCGGCAGCGGCGGCCGAAGCATGATGCGCCGCCTTGGCGGCACGATGGCGGGCATGGGCCTTGCCGTTCTCGCCGCTGGCGGCAAGCGCGGGCAGGCTGGCCGAGGCCATCAGAAGAGAAGCCGATCCCAGCAGGAACGATCGGCCGTGGCGTCGGAGAAATCCGGTCTGTCTGGTCATACTCACCTTGTCAGGATAGGGCACGCGCGCCCGCGCGCGGTGCCGTGCGGCAGCCCGCGGGACCGTCATGCCCCCTTGTCGATCGCGTCGGACGGGATCGTCGCGCCGCGTTTTGGCGAATCAGGAATCGCGGCGGGAAGCGTCTGGAACGATGTCGGTCATGTCAGGCGCCCGGGCTCCCTTCGTCGCATTCCACTGGGATTGTGGCCGCCGGCATCCCCGGGCAGCCATTGGGACTAAATCAAGCGTAATCCGAGATGAAAATGCAACATACCCGGAAGATGATCGCGTCTCATTCTTTAATGATGCGGCAAATATGACACATTTGTGAATACAATATGTTTCATTTTTTCACAACTCTTATAATGAAACATATAATTTATGCGAATAAGTGCCGAGTAATATTGTTATACGAAATTGTCTATTTCCGATACCCAATGTCCGATCGTATCGGATCTGCATTTATATTCGTTTCATTTTCGTCTTTTGTTTTTCTGAGTCGGCCGCGGCGCGCGCGGCGGCGTGCGCTGTCAAGCCCGGCGGACGCATGGTTTCGTCTTCTGCAAGGCTCGGTTTCCCAACTGGAGCAAGACAGGGGCGTTCCCGAGGGGGGACAATGCGGGATCAGGAAAGAACCGGAATGGATATGGCCATGGACCAGATCTCCCTTACCGAGCGCGACGCCATCGGAATCGGGATGCACGACCTGCGCACGGTCGATTGCGACCCCGATTTCTGGTACCCGGTGGCCTGGTCGCACGAACTCAAGGCCGGCAAGACCATCGGCACCCGCTATGCCGGCCAGCCGGTCGCGCTGGTCCGCCCCACCGAGGGCGAGGTCTTTGCGCTGGAGGATCGCTGCGCCCACCGGCAGGTGCCGCTGAGCAAGGGCACGGTGAAGGGCCAGGCGGTGCAGTGCTGCTATCATGGCTGGGCGTATGGCCGGTCGGGGCGCTGCATCGACGTGCCCTATCTGGGCAAGGGCAAGCTGCCCAATGGCGTGCGCACCTATCCGTGCCGCGAACAGGGCGGGCTGATCTTCATCTTCCCCGGCGATCCGGCCCTGGCGGATTCCATCCCCATGCCCACGCTGGCGCATGTCGGCGACCCCGATTTCCGCACGCGGCAGTTCGGGCCCCGCGTGGCCTGCCACTATACGTTCATGCATGAGAACCTGATGGACATGAACCATCAGTTCCTGCACCGCCGCCAGATGGGGCAGATTCGCGCGCGCTTCCTGAGCCAGGACCGGGGCGAGAACTTTGTCGAGGCCCGCTACAGCTTTGCCCGGACCGATACCCACCAGCCGCTGGCCGAGGCGCTGATCTTCGGCCGCCACCGCGACCTGAAGGGGCGCGAGCAGCCGGTCGAGGAAGTGGTGACGGTGCGGACCGAATATCCGTACCAGACGCTGCGGATCGTCGACAAGGATGGCGACCTGATGATGGATCTGTGGGTGGCCTATGTGCCGCAGAGCGCCGACCAGCGCACGACCCGCGCCTTTGGCCTGCTATCGGTGCGGCGCCCGAAGATTCCGTTCCTGATCGACCTGATCTGGCCGGCGCTGGCGGTGTTCACCAACCGGATCTTCGAGGAAGACCGCGAGGTGGTGGAACTGGAACAGCAGG
Source organism: Gluconacetobacter asukensis (assembly GCF_014174375.1). GTDB lineage: Bacteria > Pseudomonadota > Alphaproteobacteria > Acetobacterales > Acetobacteraceae > Gluconacetobacter > Gluconacetobacter asukensis. The sequence goes on along the minus strand of NZ_JABEQE010000014.1, from coordinate 65,531 downwards.
CCTGGGACGCCCAGGGCGGCGACCGGAACCGCGAGGTCTTTCCCGTGGTCAACCATCTGCGCGCGCTGCTGGCGCGCAGCGGGCGGCCGGGGCAGTCGGCCGGGGCCGGCCGGGCCGTTTTCTCCTGACCCTGCGCGCCTGCCCGTGACCGGGCGCGCCGGGGCGGGCCTATGGGGCCTCGCGGGCCAGGAAGGACGCGACCTCGGCCGTCAGCCAGTTGCGGAAGCGCGCGAATTGCGGGCGGTTCCAGTTGCTTTCGGGCGCGATCAGGTAATAGCCGCCGATGAACACGCGGCGGAATGCCTGCCCCGGCACGGTGACCCGCACCAGGGTCCCGCGTTGCAGATCGTCCGACACCAGGAAGATGTTGGCCAGCGAGATGCCCTGCCCGTGCCGTGCCGCCGCCAGGGTGATGCTGGCATGGCCCAGCCGCCCGAACGGCACGAACGAGGCCGGGCTGACCTTGTGGCCCGCGAGGAAGAGATGCCATTCGCGGCTGTCTTCCGCCTCGATCAGCGGCTCGCCCAGCAGGTCGGTGATCGTGCGCAGGCGCCCCTCCACCTCGGCCGCCAGGACGGGGCTGGCGACCGGGAACATGGCGGGCCGCGCCAGCAGCACCTTCTTGAAGCCGGCAGGAAAACTTTCCAGATCCTGGTCGCGCAGGTAGCGGATATCGGCATGCAGGTCGTCGCGATCGAAATCGGGGAACCGGTCGAACGGCCGCACCACCAGGTTGATCGACGGTTCGCTGCGCCGGAAGGCGCCGACCCGCCCCGCCAGCCACAGCGAGGCGAAGCCCGACACGCAGCCGATGTGGATCGAGTCCTCCATGCGCGGACGCAGCCGCTCGGTCGCGCGGGACAGGCCCTCCAGCGCCTCGGTGATGTCCTTGTGATAGGACAGGCCCTTCTGCGTCAGCGTGCCGCTGGCCCGGTCGATCAGCGCCACCCCGACCCAATCCTCCAGCGTGCGCAGGTGGCGCCCGACGATCGTGTGGCTGACGCCCAGATATTCGGCCGCCTTGCGTACGCCGCCGGTGCGGCCATAGGCATCGAAGGCGCGCAGCGCCCCGAAGGGTGGAAGAAGTAGCCGTTTCTTCGTCGACACGATTCAATCCGCCGGGCTGTCCGGCGGAATCTTACGGGGCGGCGACCGGCGCTGTAAAGCGATTGGAAACCCAGGGTTCCCACCCGCGAACAGGAAGTCACCTTCGCGACGGGCCGTTTCGCCCTCTACCCTGGGCCCTGCATTTCCGTCAGCGAACCGGGACCATGATCATGAACGACCAAGAGTTGCGCGAAGACCTGGCGGCGGCCTACCGGCTGATTGCCCTGTTCGGCATGAGCGACCTGATCTACACGCACCTGTCCGTGCGCCGGCCCGGCGATGGAAACCGCTTTCTGGTCAATCCGTATGGCTGGCTGTTCGAGGAAATCACCGCCAGTTCGCTGGTCGAGGTCGATGCCGACGGCCAGCCGGCCCAGCCTTTGTCCTTTCCGGTGAATCCGGCGGGTTTCGTCATCCATTCCGCGATTCATCGGGCGCGGCACGACGCGGCCTGCGTGATGCACACCCACACCCTGGCGGGCATGGCAGTCGCAGCCCAGACGCAGGGCATCCTGCCGCTGAACCAGATCAGCATGGAATTTACCAACCATGTCGCCTTCCATGCGTACGAAGGCATCGCCGCCGACGACAATCTGGGCGAGCGGGAGCGGCTGGTGCGCGACCTTGGCGCGCATCCGGCGATGATCCTGGAAAATCACGGGCTGCTGACCGTCGGCACCACGGTGGCCGAGGCCTTCTATCGCATGTACTATCTGGAGCAGGCCTGCCGTATCCAGATCGCCGCGCAATCGACCGGCGTGCCCCTGAGCCTGCCCGGCGCCGCGACGCTGGAGCGCACCCATGCCCAGTTCGCGAACGAGCCCGACAAGGGCCGACTGGCGTGGACGGCGCTGCGGCGCAAGCTGGACCGGGAACAGCCCGACTATCGACACTGAGCGGCCGACACTGAGCGGCGCCCGTTATCGCCGTCCATATCCGTAACGTACCGGATTATCGCGCGCGCCTGACCTTGGACCCGGCGCGACGCGCGCATGCCCTGGGTGGAAACTTCTGGTTTCCATGCGCGAAGAAAAAGTCGCTTCCGAAACATTCTCGACCGATGATATCGTCAACCGTAATGAAATGGTTCTTCTCTCCATTTCTGAATAAATCCAAAGACACATGCGACCAATACAGTCGTTGTTTTCTGTTCGCCGACTATTCCGCGGAACGAGACTGTGCAGGCCGGATGCGGCCAGATACTTCGCCCCCAGGAGGTCCTGTCATGCGATCACCGATCATTTCCCGACGACGGCTGCTGATTTCCGGAACCATGATCGCCTGTACCGGCATCTGGGCACCGGCCCCCGACAGCCGGGCCGCGACACAGGCCGCGACGCCCGCCACCGGCCATGCGCGCCCTGCCGCGCCGCCTGCCCACCCCGTGTCCGGCCCGGCCCCGCGCACTGCCCCGCGTGCCGCGCCGGCGGCCGAGACCATTTCGGTTACCGGCGGCATCACCACCCCCACCGGCGTGCGCAACACCACGCCCGGCGGCGGCATGATGCCGGTGCAGACCGCGCCGAAATCCCGCAGCGAGGTCACGCGCGACTTCATCGCCAAGAAACCGTCCAACACCACCGTGCAGGCCATGCTGGCCAGCATGCCGGGCGTGTCCTATGCGCGCTCCGATCCCTATGGCCAGATCTCGCGCGGGATCATGGTCCGGGGGCTGAACTACACGCAGGTCGGCTATCTGGTGGAAGGCGTGCCGCTGACCGACGGCGTCTATCTCAGCCCCGATGCCATCGGCGGCAGCCCGGACATGGAAAACGTATCGTCGGTGGCGCTGACACAGGGTTCGCCCGATATCAGCAGCCCGGCCTATTATTCGGTGGGTGCGGAAATCCGCACCACCCTGCGCGACCCGGCGCGTACCGCCGGCGGCCTGCTGGAATCCAGCTATGGCAGCTGGAACATGAAGAAGGAATTCGCCCGGATCGATACCGGCGAGATCGGCCATACCGGCGTGCGGGCCTTCATGTCCTATTCGTGGAGCTACAACCAGTTCTGGCAGACGCCCGGCTCGCTGATGCGCCACCATGTGGATGCCAAGGCGATCAAGGAATGGGGCCACGGCAACAGCGCGGGCCTGACCTTTTTGTGGGGGCATTATACCTCGGCCGGCATCAACGCCAACGGTTCGGCCACGCCCACCAAGGCCGCGTTCGAACAGTACGGCACGTCTTCGCTGTATTACAACACCCACTACACGCCCGGCGTCGGCAGCTACTGGCAGCTGGCGCGCCTGCGCAACGACGTGCTGTCCATCATCGCACCGGTGCATCTGAATCTGGGCAGCGGGTTCAAGCTGTCGGCCACGCCCTATTTCATCAACTGGGACAAATGGACCAACTATGGCGAAGCCATAAGCCAGAACAACAGCTATTACGGAACCCACCTGGTCGGGCCGCTCAGCCTGCCCGATGTCGGAGCCAACGGCAAGCAGACGGTCGAGGTCGTCGATCCACAGCACCAGCATACGCTCAGCCTGATGACGGACCTGGCCTGGACCCATGGCCACAATACGCTGCGCGTCGGCTACTGGTATTCGTATCTGGACATGACCGAGCGCGCCAATTACGCCGCGACCAGCGCGCAGGGGCTGCCGGCCAATGCCTGGGGGCGCTTTGGCGTGACCACCGCCGACGGGCAGGTGATGTCGGGATGGGACATCGTGTTCCGCCAGCAGACCAATGCCATATTCATCGAGGATACGTTTACGGCTTTCAACGACCGGCTGAAACTGAATGCCGGATTCAAGGAAGTGATGATGCAGCGCTGGGTCAGCAACCTGATCCCCGGTGCCGCGACCTACAAGAACGGCGCGAACTATGCCGAACCGCTGCCGCAGGTTTCGGCCAGTTTCGACATCACGCCCAACGACCAGATCTATGTCAACGGCACCACCAGCTTCAAGGCGCCCGACCGCAGCGAAGCCTATATCGACATTTACGACGCGGCCTCGCCCATTCCGATCCAGGGGCATCCGCAGGACATGAAGCCCGAATATGCGATCGGCGAGGAGCTGGGCTATCGCCATAGCGGGCTGGTGCATGTGTCGGCCGCCCTGTTCAACTACAACATGGTCAATCACGACGTGCTGTCGACCGCCTTCGTCGGCGGATCGCTGGTGACGGCGCCGATCATCCTGGGCGGGCAGACGATCCGTGGCGCGCAGCTCGAGGTCGGGCTGCGGCCGTGGCATCATTTCAGCCCCTATGTCTCGGGCTCGTATGTCCACGCCACCACCGACAACGATTTCAAGGTGGGCAATGACGTGCTGCCCACCGCCGGCAAGATCGCGGTGAACACGCCCAGCTTCACCGGCGCGATCGGGCTGGCCTATGATGACGGCACGTATTTCGGGAATTTCAACCTGAACTATATCGGCCGCCGCTACAGCACTTTCATGAATGACGAGAGCATTCCGGGCTATCTGACGTCGGACGTGACGCTAGGCTACCGGCTGCCCAATGTCCATGTCGCCCACGCCACGCTGTACCGGCCGCAGATCCAACTGAACCTGATGAATATCGGGAATAATCTCTACTACGCCCAGACGGCGGGCCTGACATCCAACGCGCACACCATGACGGGCCTGCGCGGCACCACCATCGCGGGCAAGAGCCCGACCTACCAGATCGGCGGCGGCTTTGCGATTGCCGGTGCCGTCACGGTCGGGTTCTGACGAGGGAGGCAGCGTGCGCAACAGACAGGAACCATCCAGTCCATGACAGACGATATCATGACACCGGAAATGCGTGACGCACGCTACGTCATGCACCCGCTGACCGATGCCCGCGCCAATCTGCAAAGCGGGCCGCTCATCATCGACCGGGGCGAGGGCATCCATGTCTACGACCTGGCGGGCAACCGCTATATCGAGGCGATGGCGGGCCTGTGGAGCGTGGGGCTGGGCTTCAGCGAGCCCAGGCTGGTCGCGGCCGCGACGCGGCAGATGGAACGCCTGCCCTACTACCACCCTTTCAGCCAGAAAGGGCATGGCCCGATGGTGGATCTGGCGGAGCGGCTGGTAACGATGGCGCCGGTGCCGATGAGCAAGGCGTTCTTCACCAATTCGGGCTCCGAGGCCAACGATACCGTCATCAAGATGCTGTGGTATCGCGCGAACGCGCTGGGCCAGGCGCAGCGCAAGAAGATCATCAGCCGGCATCGCGCCTATCACGGCATCACCATCGCGGCCGCCAGCCTGACGGGCATACCGGCCAATCATACCGGTTTCGACCTACCGCTGCCCGGTTTTCTGCACCTGACCGCCCCGCATTACCGCCGTTTCGCGCTGCCGGGCGAAAGCGAGGAAGATTTCGCCACCCGGCTGGCCACCGAGCTGGAAGAGCTGATCCTGCGTGAAGGCCCGGAGACCATTGCCGCCTTCTTCGGCGAGCCGGTGATGGGCGCGGGCGGCGTGATCATGCCGCCACGGACCTATTGGGAAAAGATACAGGCGGTTCTTGAACGATACGAAATCCTTCTGGTCGCCGACGAGGTGATCTGCGGCTTCGGCCGCACCGGCTGCATGTTCGGCTGCGAGACCTATGGCATCCGCCCGGACGTGATGGTGCTGTCCAAGCAATTATCGTCATCCTACCTGCCGATTTCCGCCATCCTGCTGAACGAGCGGATGTTCGAGCCGATTGCCGACCTGACGCACAGTATCGGCACGTTCGGCCATGGCTTTACCGGCGGCGGCCACCCCGTTGCCGCCGCAGTGGCGATCGAGACGCTGCGCATCATCGACGAGCGCGACCTGGTGGCCCGCGCCGCCGAGGCCGGCGCCTGGATGCAGGAGCGTCTGGCCACGCTGGCCGACCACCCGCTGGTCGATGAAGTCCGGGGCGTGGGGCTGATGGCGGCGGTGGAGCTGACGCCCGCGCGCCTGGCCGACCCGCCGGCGTGGCCCACGGGTGCGCTGGGGCGCCGCGCCGCCCTGCTGCTGCAGCAGCAGGGCGTGATTTCACGCGCAATGGGTGACGCGCTGGCCTTTTGCCCGCCGATGATCATCGACCGCGAGGGGATCGACGCCATTGTCGCGGCCCTGCGCACCACGCTCGATCTTTGCCTTAAGGAAGCGACGCCATGACCGATCTGTGCGATCTCGACGCCACGACCCTGCTGGCGCTGTACGCCGCCGGCGATACGTCGCCGGTCGAGGTGACCCGCGCGGTGCTGGCGCGCGCCGATGCCATGCAGGGGGTGCTGAACCCGTTCGTGCGCATCGATGCCGACGAGGCCCTGGCCGCCGCCGACGCGTCGGCGCGGGCGTGGCGCGCCGGCCTGCCGACCCGGCCGCTGGAAGGGATTCCGGTGTCGGTCAAGGACACCGCCATGACGCGCGGCTGGGTGCTGGGGCGCGGATCGCGCCTGTCGATCGGCCAGGCGCCCGCCACGGAGGATGCCCCGGCTGTAGCGCGGCTGCGCGCGGCGGGGGCGATCATCTATGCCTGCACCACGACATGCGAGAATGGATGGAAGGCGGTGACCGACAGCCCGCTGACCGGCATCACCCGCAATGCCCACGACCCGGCCGTCAGCCCCGGCGGCAGCAGCGGCGGCGCCGGGGCTGCCGTGGCGTCGGGCTGCGGCCCGCTGGCGCTGGGCAGCGACGGCGGCGGATCGGTGCGCGTGCCCGCCAGCTTCAGCGGCGTCTTCGGCCTGAAGGCGACCTTCGGGCGGGTGCCGCAATGGCCGATCGGGCCGCATTATTCCGACATGGCGCATTATGGGCCGCTGGCGCGCTCGGTCGCCGACGCGGCGCTGATGCTTTCGGTGATGGAAGGGTATCATCCCCGCGACCCTTACAGCTTCCCGCCCGCGCCGCCGGGCGCCTTTCTGGCCGGGCCGCTGCCGCTTTCGGGCCTGCGCGTGGGCGTGGCCGAGGATTACGGCTTCCTGCCCGTCGACCCGGATGTGCGGGCCGTCTTCCGCGCCAGCGTGGCATTGGCCGAACTGGCGGGTGCGACCCTGGTGCCGGTGCCGGATTTCGAGGATTGGCGGCCCACCTACCGCACCTTGTGGCAGGCCGGGGCGTGGCAGGCGCTGCGCCGCCTGCCACCCGAACGGCTGGAGCTGGTCGATCCGGAATTCCGCACCGAGGCCTTCAAGGGCGCGGCCATCGCGACCGGCGACCTGATCGACGCGCAGATGCGGCGCATTACCTACCGGCAGGACGCCGCGCGCCTGCATGAGACGATGGATGTGGTGCTGTCGCCCAGCGTGTCGGTGCTGCCGTTCACCGCCGGGCAGACGGTGCCCGACCCGTCCTGGCCCGACTGGCTGGAATGGGGGGGCTTTGCGTTCCTGGCCAACATGACGGGGCAGCCGGCGGCGTCGATCCCGGCCGGGTTCTCGGCCTCGGGCCTGCCGGTCGGCGTGCAGGTGACCGGCCGCTGGCAGGACGATGTGACGGTCATGCGCGTCTGCTACGCCCTGGAAGGGCTGCTGGTGGAAGGGCGCCGCGCGCCGTCGCAACTCGTGGAGCGGCTGGGCGCGTAACCAGGGACAAGGGAGGCCCGCCAATGGGTATCGCGTTCGGAATCGTCGGACTGTTCTGCGCCGGTCTGGTGGTGCTGCTGCAGGCCAGTTACCGCAAGGACCGCTCGTTCTCGGATTACGCGGTCGGTGGCCGGTCGTACGGGGCGTGGCTGCAATCCATGTCGTTCCTGAACAGCTGGTGGCCCGGCGGCATCCTGCTGTCGCTGACCGGCATGGCGCTGGGCAGCGGGGTGGTGGCCTTCTACATGCCGATCTACAGCCTGCTCACCGTGCTGCTGATGTATCTGATGGCGCGGCGGGTGTGGCTGTGGGGGGCGGCGAACGACCTGAAGACCCAGGCCGACCTGCTGCGGCTGCGCTATGATTCCACGGCGCTGGCGGTCACGTCCTCGGTCATCAGCGTGCTGTCGATCATGCCCTGGCTGGTGCTGGGTTTCAAAGGGCTGGGCGCGATGTTCTCCGCCCTGTCGATGGGGCGGCTGACGCCGGGGCAGTCGGTGGCCTGCGGCGTGGCGCTGATCCTGGTGCGTCAGGTCTGGACCATTCGCATGGGCATGCGCGGCCTGGTCATTTCCGACATGTACCAGGGCATCGTCGCCTATGTCGGCGGCACGGCGCTGATCCTGGGGCTGATTGCCTGGATGGCCGGCCAGGGCCTGTCGCCTTCCCACCTGCCCGCGCACATGCTGCGCGTGCCGGGCGTGGGCGGCGATGGCGGGGGGCCGCTGACGCTGTTCTCGATGATCCTGACCGGGACGCTCGGCGGCTGGTGCTGGCCGCCGATCTTCGTGCGGCTCTACACGGCCGACAGCGTGCGCAGCATGCTGCGCGCGGGCGTGTTCAGCGCGCCGCTGTCGATGCTGTTCTCGATGGCGCTGGTGGTGATGGGGCTGATGGCCGCCGCCCTGCCCGGCCTGCATGGCGAGGCGGACATGGCGTGGTTCGAGGTGGCGCGCCTGGCGGCCGGGCCGGTGGGGCTGGGCCTGGCCGGCACGGTGATGCTGGCGGCGACGATGGGCGGGGTGGATGCCATCATCCAGGCCATGGGCACGCAGGTTGCCAACGACATCGTGGGGGCGGGGCGGACCCTGCCCTACCGGACGTCGATCCTGACGGCGAAGGGAACCATGGTCGTCGCCACCGCGCTGGCGGCCGGGATCGCCTGCCTGCCCATCGCGCATCTGTCGATGCTGGCGCTGCTGTCCTATCAGGGGATCATCCAGGTTGCGGTTGCGCAATATGGCGGGCTGTTCTGGCGCCGGGGCACCGCCACCGCCGGCATCGCCGGCATGGTCGCGGGCTTTGCCACCGCCATTTTGCTGGAAACATTCTTCCACGGCGCGGCGGCCCATGTCGGGGGGCTGAGTTCGGGCGTGATCGGGCTGGCGGTCAATGCCGCCACCTATGTCGCCCTGTCGCTTCTGGCCCCCCATCCGGTGGCCGAGACCCGCCGCGTGGCCCGGCTGTTTGCCGGCGCCGATACCAGCCGGCGTGACACCGCGCCCCCCATCGCCCTGGCGCAGGGAGATGCCGCATGAGCCCCGCCCGCCCCCGTGCCACGATGGTCGTGGCGTGGATGATCGGCAACCTGGCCGCCGCCCTGCTGCCGCCGGTCTATCTGGCGCTGGGCACCGCCGCCCCGGTCCTGCCGGGCCTGCCGGGCTCGATCGTCTATTTTCCGGTGCTGGGCCTGTCGATCGTCCTCTGCCTGCTGGCCGCCTATCGCGACGACGAGAAACGCGGCTATTTCGCCACCTGCCGCCTGCCCGAGCGGACGGGAGACGAACCGCCCGCCCCGCCTTGACGCCCCGGGGGAAAGGGCGCGATGGAAGACCATGCTGATCCGCCCCATGATCCCGGCCGATTTCGATGCGGTCTGGCCCGTCCTGCGCGACATTGCCCGCGCGCGCGAAACCTATGCGCTGGACCCCGAACTGGACCGCGCGGCGGGCTGGGCCCTATGGGGCGAGGCGCCGCGCGCTACCTTCGTCGCCGAGCGCGATGGGGTCATCCTGGGCAGCTACTACATCAAGCCCAATGCCGCCGGGCCGGGCGACCATGTCTGCAATGCCGGCTATATCGTGGCGCCGGCGGCGCGCGGGCAGGGTGTGGCGGCCGCGCTGTGCGCGCATTCGCTGGCCGAGGCCGCGCGGATGGGATTTGCGGCCATGCAGTTCAACATGGTGGTGGCCAGCAACCAGGTTGCGGTGCGGCTGTGGCGCCGGCACGGGTTCCTGATCGTCGGCACCCTGCCCGGCGCCTATCGCCACGCCACGCTGGGGCCGGTGGATTGTCATGTGATGTACCGCCACCTGGACGACCAGGCTGCCTGAAAAGCCGGTCTGCCGGCGATCCGACGCGCATTTCCTGCGCTTCGGTGCTCATGGCCATCAAGGCCACTCCGCTCCGATGCTCAAAAATACACGCCGGGCGTGCCGCTCCGCGGCACTCTGGCTCGGCAGACCGGCTTTTCAAGTAGCCTGTGAAGATCAGGATGGTTCGGGCGCGGTGGCCGGGATTCCGGCGGCCGGGCGGTGGACGGCCATGCCGGATAGCACGCTGGCGCAGACCAGCAGCATCGCCGCAATTTCGATCGCGGTCGGCAGGCGCTGGTCCCACAGGAAACCGTAGAGGAGCGCGAACAGGGTTTCGAACAGGATCATCTGTCCCGCCAGCGTCAGCGGCAGCAGGCGGCTCATGCGGTTCCAGAAGGCATTGCCCACGATCGACACCAGGAGGCCGCTGCCAGCCGCCACGGCCACGAACCGCGCCCAGTCCCATCCGCCGGCCGTGCCCGGCACCCCGAGCAGGAAGGCCGGCCCCGCGGCCAGCACCGCCAGGATGCCGGTGGCGGCCCCGGTCAGCAGGTTCCAGTCCTGTGCCGAGATGTGGCCCAGCCGCGCCAGCCAGCGCTGGTTGCTGACGGCATAGGCCGCCCAGGACAGCATCGCGCCCAGGGCGCACAGCCAGCCCAGCAGGGGCGCCCCGGGCGCCGCCTGGCCGGCCACGCCGATCGCCCCCCAGCCGATACAGCCTATCGCCGCCAGGCTGAACAGCAGCGAGGGCGCCAGCCGCCCCAGCGACACCGCGCCGTCGTCACGGCTGCCGATCAGCGTCAGCACCGCCGGCAGCAGGCCGATGATCAGCGAGGTGGCGGCGATCCCGCCCAGCCGCACCGCATAGGACAGCAGCACGTAATAGAGGATGTTGCCCAGCAGGCCGAGCACGAACAGGGCCCGGATTTCCCGCGCTCCGACCATCGCGCGCACCGTCGGCCAGCGCGGCGCCAGCGCCAGCAGCGAGAACGCGCCATAGGCCAGATAACGGCCGATCGAGATCTGCACCGGCGTGAAATCGCCTGCCAGCGCCGGTGCCAGGAACGCCAGCCCCCAGAACGCACCGGCCGCCACGCCGTATCCCAGCCCCGCCCCGAGTCCGGCCGTCACGACCCGCCCCCGGCACGCCGCCTGTCATGCCCCATGCCGCCGCTCAGTCCGTGTTCTCGGCGAAGGCCAGCCGGTTTCGGCCCGCCTGCTTGGCCGCGTACAAAGCCTTGTCCGCCCGCGCCAGAACCTGCTCGCCGTTCCTGTCGGTGGGCAGCATCGGGGCAATGCCGATGCTGACCGTCAGCGAAATGGCAATGTCCTCGAACCAGGCCTGCGTTTCCGCGATCTCGGCCCGCAGGCGGTCGCCGATGCGACCGGCTTCCTCCAGGCCGAGACCGGGCAGGCAGACGGCGAATTCCTCGCCCCCCATGCGTCCGGTCATGTCGCTGGACCGCAGGACGGAACACATGATCGCGGCGACATGGCGGATCACCTCGTCGCCCGCCGCGTGGCCGTACCGGTCGTTGATCGATTTGAAATGATCGACGTCGATCATCATCACCGCCACCCGGTCGTGCCGTTCCTGCATCAGGGCGGACCAGGTCTTTTCCATCCGTTCCAGGAAAGCCCGCCGGTTTGCCAGGCCGCTCAGATGATCCAGCCGCGCCAGGTCGTGAAGCTGCTGCTCCATCTCCATGCGCTCGGTCACGTCCGTCACCAGCCCGTGCCACAGCGTGTCGCCATCCGGCAGCCGGGCCGGCCGGGCATCGATCTGCCGCCAGCAGAGTCCCCGCGCCGGCAGGTCGACACGAAAGATGCATTGCCAGGACACAAGATCGCGTTGGGATGCATCCAGCGACGCATGATACATCGCCCGGTCGTCGGGATGGATACGGTCATGAATGGCCGCGGTGCTGATCGCCACATCTTCGGCCGTCAGCCCGAAGATCTCGCCGATGCCGGAACTGACATAGGTCATGCGGGCCACGCCGTCGGGCGCGCGCCGGGACTCGAAGATCAGCCCGGGGATCTTGTTGGTCAGGTTGGCGACCAGATTGGTCGTTTGCCGCAGCCGCTCGGCCATGAGATGGGTGGAGGTGATGTCGGCGGTCGTGCCGACCATGCGCTGCGCCCGGCCCTGCTCATCGCGGCTGATGACCATGCCGCGACTCAGCACCCATTTGTAGCTGCCATCCTTGCAGCGCAGCCGGTGCTCGACCTCGTAGACCGATGTGCGCCCCTCGAAATGATCCTGCATGGTCGCCTGGACATAGGCCAGGTCGTCGGGATGCACGCGGCCGTAGCTGTCCTCTACCCGTGCCGAGATCTCGTCGCGCGCATAACCCAGTATTTCGGCCCAGCCGGCTGAATACCTGATTGTACCGCTGATGACGTCGCGGTCCCAGATGCCGGTCCCGCTCCCCTCGATCGCCAGTGCCATGACGTCATGAAAATCGTCCACCACGCGCCATCAAACCCCGTACATCCCCCGTTAACTTTCATAGCCGACCTTGGCCGCCTCGGGAACCGGGTGACAGCCATGTTCGATCATGAGGACAATCAAATCTCCCCGGCCGCCTGGACGATGGCGCGGCCGGCGCGGATCGCGGGATGCAGGGCGGTGAAATAGGCGTCCGCTCCGGCGACCGCCGTGATCCGGTGCCGGTCCATGTCGGCGCGCAGATAGGGCGAAACGCGGCCGAACAGCACGCGCACGCCTCGCCCGCGCAGCTCCGCCAGCAGGTCGCGCAGCGTGCCGGCGGCCGAGAAATCGAGGTCGGTGATCGCGCTGGCATCGACGATCAGGCAGCGCAGCCGGGCCGGCGCACTGTCGGCCAGCAACCGCGCATCGTCCGCGAAACGGGAGCAGTTGGCATAGAAGAGGTCGGCGCCGAAACGATAGATGATCAGTCCGGGCTCGGTCTGCATGCCCCGGCCGACCGGTACCGGCTCCAGCATGCCGGTGGCGTCATCCACCAGCAGTACCATGCTGTGCGGGCGGTAGCTGTGGCGGACATGGCGGAACAGCGACAGCGCGATCGCCAGGAAGATGCCCTGTTCCACCCCCACCCCCACCACGGCCGCGGCGGTGGCCAGGGCCAGCTGGAATTCGCCGGGGCTCTCGCGGCGGATGGCCAGCAGGCCGCGCCAGTCGATCATGCCCGCGGCGACGGCGAAGACGATGGCGGACAGCACGCAGCGCGGCAGGTCGCGCAACGGGCCGGTCAGCACCAGCAGCACGACCAGCGTGGCCAGCGCGAAGACAAGCTGCGCCCGCTGGCTGCGCGCGCCCGCCCGCAGCGCCATCGCCGTCTGGGTGGGGCTGCCATTGACCACGAAGGCCCCGGTCAGCGCGGCGGCGGCGTTGGCCGCGGACAGGCCCAGTATGTCGGCGTTCTCGTCCACCTCTTCGTGGCAGCGCAGGGCGAAGGCGCGCGAGGTGGCGGCGCTCTGCGCGATGATCACCACCACGCAGGAGCCTGCGACCGGCAGCAGGGCCAGCATCTGGTTCCACGTCACGTTCGGCGGGCGCAGCGACGGCAGGCCGCCGGCGATCGGGCCGATGACCGCTACCCCGTGCCCCGCCAGGTCCAGCGCCCGGCTGGCCACGATGGCGCCCACCACCGCGACCAGCGCCATCGGCGCGCGCGGCAGCAGGCGGCCGCCCGCCAGGATCAGCGCCACCACCAGCAGCGACAGCCCGGCGCACAGGAAGCTGGCCCCCGGCAGCCCGCGCGCGACCTGCAGCAGCTGCGCCAGCGGATTATGCGCCGGGGCCGTCACGCCCAGCATGTCGCGCGACATGGCGATGCAGACCTGCACCCCGACCCCGGTGAGGAAGCCGACCAGCACGGTGCGCGAGAAGAAATCGGCCAGGAAGCCCAGCCGGAACAGCCGCGCGCCCAGCAGGAACGACGCCACCAGCCACGCCACCGCGCCGACCAGCGCCACGTAGCGCGGGCTGCCCGCCGCCGCCATGCCCGCCAGCCCGCTGGCGATGATGGCGGCGGTGGCGGAATCGGCCGCCACCACCAGATGCCGCGACGACCCCAGCAGGGCGAAGGCCACCAGCGGCAGCAGCACCGTATACAGGCCCGTGACCGCCGGCATGCCGGCAATGGCGGCATAGCCCAGGACCTGCGGGATGTTCATCGAGGCCAGCGTCAGCCCGGCCAGCGCGTCGTGCCACCCGCCAGGCGCGCGCAGGGCCGCCGCCGCCCTGGGCCCCTGCGCCCGCAGGCGTGCCAGCAGGCCCCCAGGCGGCGCGGCCCCGTCTTGCGGCCCGGTTCCGGCCGTCATGATTCAGACCCCTCCATTCCCCGCCGGCAGGCGCCCGGCGGCGATCGCTGCCCGGAACGCCGCCCAGTCGCGGTGGGTCTGTGCGGCATAGAGCAGCGAGAAGCCGCCGATCGCATCGGCAAAGGCGCGGCCCCGGCCCAGATAGGCCGACAGCGCCACCACATCGCCGGTGCGGGCGTGGGCGCGGGCCAGCGTGCGGCCGCAGAGTGGCGCGTAATCGGCCAGCCCGTCCTGCGCGACTTCGGTGCCGATGGCGGCCAGGCGGGAATCCTTGAGGCGGCGGACATAGAATTGCCGGCCGGCGCCCGAGAGATCGTAATGCGCATCCTCGGCCTCGTCCTGCGTGTGGGTCCAGCCCAGGAAGACATCCGACGCCGCCTGCATCATGCGCTGGCCGGCCACCACCCGCTGCCCCTGGTTGCGGAAGGCCGAAACCCCGGCGAAGGGCGCGAGCACGGAATCCTGTGCCTCCTTGATCTGCAGCAGCAGGCTGTCGCCATCGGCGGTGGTGAACAGGCCGATGGCGCAGAACGTGCCGACGCTGCCCACCCCCACGACCTTGAAGATCACGTCGCGCAGGCGGTACTGCGCCAGCAGGATGGCGCGCTCGGGCGGCTGGGTGGCGACATAGCGGGCGAAGGCGCCACGCACGATCTCGTCATGCTCGGGCAGGCGCATCACCAGCGGCGGCTTTTCGCGCAGTGACGGCGTGCCGCCATTGTCGGCCACCAGCCCGAAATGGCGGCGCGCGCTGTCCATCCGTTCGGCCAGCAGCATCCCCGCGCGCCGCCGCGCCCGTTTGTCGTCGAACGCGTCAATCGCGGCGGCGAGGTCGATCCGGTTGGTCCAGATCTCCAGCGGCGTCAGCGGGGCCAGGCGCGCCATCTCGGTGGCGTAGGCCTGTGCCGCCAGAACGGCCAGCGCGCGCGCCGCCTTGTCCGACAGGCCGGTCTCCTGCCCCGCCAGCACCAGGGATGCCCCCAGGCGCTTGATGTCCCATTCGAAGGGGGCGGGCAGGGTTTCGTCGAAATCGTTGATGTCGAAGACAGGGGCGCCCTCGGGCGAGGCATAGGCGCCGAAATTGGCCAGGTGGCAGTCGCCGCAGCCCTGCACGCGCGGGCCGGTCCAGACCGTCTGCGCCAGGTCCGCCGCCATCACCGCCGCCGCGCCGCGCAGGAAGGCGAAGGGCGAGGCCGCCATGCGCTGATGGCGGATGGGCAGCAGGCCGGCGATCCGGTCCGCCCCCTGCCGTTCCAGGATCGCGACCGGGTCGGCGCGGCCGGGCGGCGGCGTCCAGTCGGCATGGGCGCCGCGCGGCAGGCTATGCCGCAGGGCGCGGCCGCCGGCATGGCGTTCGCGCCGGGTGGAAAGAGCGGCGGCCCGGCTCAGGGTCGGGAAATCGGCGGGATAGGCGGTCATTTCCCGATCCTTGCAGGTCGCAATGCCCCCGTCACGTGCGAAAACCGCCCCCCTTCGTCCGCGACCAGCAACCCGTCATCATGTCGTTTCGAACGTTCCGCCCGGTTTTTCGTTTCAGACGGACCAGACATGGCGCGCGTCCAGAACCAGGCCCTGAAGCCAGCACAGCCCGGCATCGTTCCTGTTCGCGACGGGGGACAGCAGACGGATCTCGCGCGGCCCCACGATATCGGGCAGGCCGGCAACACACAGCCCGGTCATCTCGCGGAACGCATGGGCTATATATTCGGGCACCACGGCCACCGTCCGCGCCTTTCGCAGAAACAACGGAAGATGTCCGAAAGACGGCACCACCGTACGGATGGTCCGGCTGAATCCCAGATTGCGCAGGGCGTGGTCGAACACGCTATGCTGCCGCGCGCCTTCGATCAGGATCTGATCCCACACGCAGAGTTCCTCGAGCCGCAGGGTCTCGGGCAGATTGACGAATTCCGGGTCCCCCACGCACACCATGCGGTACGATGCCAGGGACAGCGTGACGCAATCAGGGCGCGTCAACGGATAGATCGTGACGGCAAGGTCGATTTCCCGGCGGTCCAGCGTCAGGTTCATCGTATCGGCCGGAACGGCCCGGGCCGTCAGCGTCACGTTTGGCGCCACCTCCCTGATTTTCGCCATCAGGTGCGGTCCAAGCGCATAATCCAGACCGCCATCGCAGCCGACCACGAAGCTGCGCGACGAAAACGCCGGATTGAACTCACCCCGCTGCCCCAGGGCGCCGCGCAACGTATCGACGCATTCCTCCAGGATCGAGGCCATCGTCGTCGCCCGGGACGTCGGCTGCATGCCGTAGCGCGTCCTGACGAACAGCTCGTCACCGCACAGGGCGCGCAGGCGCCGCAGGGACGCGCTGACAGCCGGCTGGGTCAGGGCCAGCCGCTCCGCCGCGCGACTGACACTGCGTTCATGCCACAGGGCGAGGAACACCTGGGCCAGATTCAGGTCTATCCGCGAGATATTCATAAGATTTATAATAAAGCAGAAAACTCGTTATTTGACGATCCCTTTCGAAACCAAAACAGTGTGCGAAGGAAAAATTCCCGGCTACCCGCCCAATCTGAGGACCTTCCCTTGTCCTGCTCGCCCAGCCCCCTCCTTGCCCTGCTCCTTGTCTCGACCACCCTGATTTCCGTCACGGCGCAGGCCCGCGTGCCGTACGATTCCAGGCACGCACCCCCTCATCCCGTTTCACGGCACGCCACGCCGGCCACCGCCGCGCCGGCGAAGGCAACAACCCCGGCGGCCGCGCATAAGCCGCCCGCCGGTATCCAGGCCGCCAGGGGCGAAGACGTCTCGGTCATCGGCGGCATGCGCACGGCCAACGGCGTGACCAACACCACGCCCGGCGGCGGCCTGATGGCGCGGCAGACCCTGGCACGCTCGCAGAGCACGGTGACGCGCGATTTCATCGCCAAGCAGGCGCCGACCGGCAACGCGATCGCCATGATTTCCGCGTTGCCGGGCGTCATTTCCGCCAGCACCGACCCGCTGGGCCAATCGAACACCGCCATGTCGATCCGGGGCCTGCAGCAGGCGGAAATCGGCTTCGTCTATGAAGGGATTCCGCTGAACGACAGCATCAACTACACGCCCTATACACAGGCGATGGTGGATACCGACAACATCCAGTCCGTCACGGTCGCCCAGGGCGCGCCCGATATCGGCGCGCCGGTCTATAACGATGTCGGCGGCCTGGTGACCGTCGCCCTGCGCGGCCCGCAGGATCACCGGGGCGGCATGGTCGATTTCAGCTTCGGCTCGAAATCCCTGCAGCGGGAATATATCCGCTACGACACGGGTGAGATCGGCCATAGCGGGGTCAAGGCGTTCGCCTCCTTCTCCTCCACCACCAACGACCAGTGGCGCGGATCGGGCGTCTTCAAGAAATATCATGTCGATTCGAAACTTATCAAGAACTGGGGCGAAGGCAGCAGTGCGGGCCTGACCTTTTCCTACGACAACTGGCAGCAGGGGAATTACCGCCCCGTGACGCTGACGCAGTGGGAACAATATGGGACATCCTTCAACTATACGAAGGAATATTTCCCGGGGAATACGAACTGGATCGGCCTGCAGCAGTACCAGCGCCGGTCGACCGTGCTGATCGCCCCGATCAAGCTGAAGCTGAGCCGCTCCACGACGCTGGACATCACACCTGCCTACATGAACTATTCCGAGTTCTATTTCGGAGGTGTAAATATAAAGAACCAGGGCTCGTATTTCGGGAACCAGGCCATTCCCGACCTGAACCTGCCCTACCAGACCAATGGCGTCATGACCGCCTCCAGCATCAACCCCGTTCCGCAGAAGACGGGGTTCCTCAACGCGGCCCTGACGTGGAAAGCCGGAACCAATACCTTCCGCGCCGGATATATCTACAGCTATATCGCCCTGGAAGAGCCCATCTACTACGCGCCCGTCGGTTATGACGGCGGCATCGCCAACCGATACAGCAAATACATGGTCACCCTTCCCGACGGCCGCGAGTACAGAACGCTCGACATGAATTTCAAGCATCAGATGAACGAGATCTTCATCGATGACGAGCTGAAGCTTCTGGGAGGGCGACTGACGCTGGATGCCGGATTGCGCTATCTGATGATCACCCGCTGGGCGACCAACCTGATCCCTGGCGTCACCCACTACAATGTCGGTGGCAGCTATTCCCAACCCCTGCCCCAGGTTTCCGCCAGCTACCAGATCACGCCCAACGACCAGATCTATATCGACGGAACGACCTCCTACCGCGCGCCCGCCTCCGTTCAGGTCTATGGCGAGGTCTTCTCCACCTCCAGCCCCAATCCGGCCTCGAAGCAATCGTCGCTCAAGGGTGAATATGCGATCGGCGAGGAAATCGGCTATCGCCACTATTCGACGGTCAACGTCGCCCTCTCTCTGTTCAACTACAACATCACCAACAACCAGATCACCTCGTCGCAATATATCAACGGCATTCCCCTCCCCTCGCCGATCGAGGCGGGTGGCAAGACGTCGCGCGGCGCACAGGGCGAAATCGGCCTGCGCCCCTGGCATCACTGGAGCCCCTATGTCTCCGCCCAGTATCTGCACGCGACGACGGATAACAATATCATAAAGGGCAACGACCTGCTGCCCACGCGCGGCAAGCGCGCCGTGCAGAGCCCCGAATTCTCGGCCGCCGTCGGGATTTCGTATGACGATGGTTCGGTCTTCGGAAACTTTGCGTTCAATTACGTCAGTTCCCAATACTCCACGATCATGAACGACGAGAAGATTCCCGGCTACGAGACCGCCAACATCACGCTCGGCTATCGTATGCGCAAACTGTGGTTTGCCGAGCATCCGCAATTCCAGCTCAACGTCGTCAATATCGGAGCCAAGAACTACCTGTCCGGGTTCCAGAGCATCTCCACCAACGCGCAACCCACGCAGGGCATTCGCGGCACCACCATCGCCGGCTCCTCGCCGCTTTATCTCAGCGCCGGCGGCGTGGCCGCCATCGCATCGCTCAGCACCGGCTTCTGATTTCATTCAAGGGTTCAAGACGCACCATGTCTCGATTTTCCTTCCTGGGCCTCGCCGCCATGATGGCCTCGACCGCCCTCGCCACCCCCTCCCTCGTCACCCCCTCCCTGGCCGCGTCCGGCCCCTGGCCGACCAGTGAGGGGAGCGGAGCCTGCGCCGTCACCAAGACATCGAATGTTCCGGCGAAGATGCGCGACGGCACCATTCTCCGCGCGGATGTCTACACCCCGGCCACCACCGGGAAGGTGCCCGTCCTGCTGATGCGCACCCAGTACGGCAAGGAGGCCGCGCAGGTGCAGCCTTCGCGCTTCCAGTCACCCGCCTGGTTCGCGTCGCAATGCTACATCGTCGTTGTCCAGGACATCAGGGGACAGGGAAAATCCGGCGGTACGTTCTATGAATATCGCTATGATCGCGACGACGGGTACGACACCGTGCAATGGGCCGCCGCGCTGCCGGGCGCGGACGGGCAGGTCGCGATGTACGGTTCTTCCTATGTCGGCGCGACCCAGTGGCTGGCCGCCACCGCGACGCCGCCGGCACTGAAGGCCATCATCCCCTCCAACACGGGCGACGATTACTACGATGGCTGGAGCTACGAGGACGGCGCCTTCCGCCTGGCCTTCATCACGCCCTGGATGATGGAGACCATCGCCTCCTCCGCCGCCGCCAATCGCGGCGACAAGGACCTGTCGAAGGCGCTCTTCGCCGATGGCAAGAACCCGTCCACCTGGCTGTCCTTCACGCCCTACGGTGCCTTCCCGCCGCTTCATCCGGAAAAGCCCGAGGTCGCCCCCTATTTCTACGATACGGTCGCCCACCCGACACGCGACAGTTTCTGGGAGGCGTTTCAGATCCGCACCCATTACGACCGCGTCAAGGTACCCGTCCTGGCCTTCGACGGCTGGTATGATTCGTTCCTGACCGGTGCCATCAACAATTTCAACGGCATGAGAGTGTCGGGCGGCAGCGCGCAGGCGCGCGCCAACCAGCGGCTCGTGCTCGGCCCGTGGGAACATATCGGCTGGGGACGCCCCGACGCGGTTGTCAGCCCCATGCTGAAGGATATCGGGCCCGTCGCGAACAGCCCCGTCAACGAACTGACCGTCCGCTTCCTCGACCATGTGCTGAAAGGCAAGGATAACGGCTACACCGACGGTCCGCGCGTCGATTACTTCACGATGGGCGAAAACCGGTGGCACACGGCAACGTCCTTCCCCGTCGCGGGCACGCAATACCGCACCTGGTATCTGGGCAGCGAGGGACGGGCGAATTCCTCGATGGGCGACGGCAGCCTGACACTGGACAAACCCGCCGGCTCCCCGTCCGATCACTTCATCTACAATCCCGCCAACCCGGTTCCCAGCCTGGGCGGTCATTCCTGCTGCTCCTGGACGTCGGGGCCGCAGGGACAGTTCGACCAGTCGGCCATCGAGCAGCGTCCCGACATCCTGGTCTATACCAGCGCCCCCTTGAAGGAGGCGCTCGATGTCACCGGCCCGATCACGGTCGACCTGTTCGCGGCGACGGACGCGAAAGATACCGACTTCACGGCCAAGCTGATCGATGTCCTGCCCGACGGCCGGGCGATCAACCTGAACAACGGCATCATCCGCGCCGCCTACCGGGATTCGCTCAGTCATCCAACCCCGATCGTTCCCGGCAAGGTCTATGAATATCACATCAAGGTCTGGCCGACCTCCAACCTGTTCAAGCCGGGCCACCGGATAAGGCTGGAAATTTCCTCCAGCGACTATCCGCAGTTCGCGCCCAACCCCAATACAGGGGAGCCGCTCGCCACGGCGCGCACGGCGGTGATCGCCAACCAGACCATCTGGCATGACGCAACGCACCGTTCGTCGGTCATCCTGCCCGTCCTGCCGGCAACGGTCGTGGGCGACGGCGTCGACCATCCGCCACAGGACTGACGCCGCCCGCTGCGCGCCGCCGGGGGACGGGCCTCAGTCCCCCGGCGCATTCTGATGAAGGCGGACCGGCCGCACGCGGCCGTGGATCACGTCGTCAATCTGCCACGCCGCCCCGCCTTCGCGGCGCAGCAGGATCAGCAGGACCAGCAGGACCAGCAGCCCGTAGAGCAGGAGGATGGCAGGGCTGTCGATCGCAGCCGCCACGGCCGGCGCGCCGGCGAACGCCCCCACCGCCACCGCCCGCAGCCATGCCTGGCCGGAGATGAAGGCCGTGGCGCTCCATCCCGCCCCGTACAGCGCCAGGCCAGGATCATGCCGGCGAGGAACATCACGCCGATCCCGGTCCCCAGCCCACTCCACATCATGCCGATGGCGCGGTTGACCATCGCCACGCTGCCGGGGCGGCCCGGCTGCGCGCTGTTGAGGAACCAGATCACCGGCCGGTAGACGACCATCGCCGCCAGCCACACCCAGACCTGCGTCTGCGGCGGCAGGACCGGTCATTCCGTCTCTGACAGGGGGTGGCGCCGGGCTGGGAGCGGCCAGGGTGCGAGGCCATGCGGAACCGCGCCCCTCCGTGCATGTTTATGACGCGCAGGCGCCGGTTTCCCTTTCCCGCGTCGGAATCACGCTTTCATGTGCATGGCACGGGCGGACGAAAATGATATTCCCCAGGATTGGCCACAAAGATAAGAACTTTCCAATCGCCGCGCCGTACAACATAAAATGTCGTACCGTGGGGTTTGCGCCATACCCGACAAGGAAAAACGTGGCGTACCCGAGGTTTGGGCTAGAACTCCGCAATAAAAATACATAGAAATATCGACGATGTGGACAAAATCACGCGGCAATGCCCCATCCGCCATCCCCTCTTTCCCCGTTTCCCTTGAAAAGGACTGTCGTTTTGGCTTATCCGCCCCGACAAGATGCGAAGGCGTGACCAATTTTCCCGGAGCCCGGGCCCTGCGCGCCCTCTCGCGCCGGCTGACCGCCACGCGGCGTGCCGGCCTGGCCGCGCTGGCGCTGGCGCTGGCGGCCGCCTTCGTGGCGCCGGGCGCCCTTCCGGCCCGGGCCGCCGACCCGGATGCCCCGGCCACGTCGCCCTTCGCCCGGCCGAGCCAGACGGCGGCGGATACCCAGCCGGCCGGCAATCTGGAACAGACGATCCCCGGCTTCCTGCAATCGCCCTACGGGCCCCCGTCCTTCGGCGCGCCCTATGGCACCACCCATGCGTTGGGCGACTGGGGCGGCGCGCAGCCCTGGCTGCAGAAGCATGGCGTCTATGTCGCCCTCGCCCTCTATGAGGGCATTTCCGGCAATGTCTCGGGCGGCAAGACGCAGAGCTACACGCTGGCCGGCCAGGTCGGCGGCACGGTCGATATCGACTGGCAGAAGCTGCTGGGCGCGGGCGCGTGGTCCAACGATCTGTGGCTGCATATGCTGGCGGTGAACGGCAACGGGCAGAATCTCAGCCGGCTGTTCGGCGACAACGGCAACCAGGTGCAGCAGATCTATGGCGCGCGCGGCAACGTGGTGGCGCATCTGGTCTGGGCCTATTTCGAGAAATCGTGGTTTCAGCACAAGGTCGACCTGGCCGTGGGCTGGATTCCGACCGGGACGTTCTTCAACAACTCGCCCTGGGTGTGCAGCTTCATGAACGTCTGGCTGTGCGGCAACGTGACGCCGACGAAATACCTGACATCGGGGCGCGACTGGCCGTCGGGCAATATCGGCTCGGTGCTGCGCCTGATGCCGACCCGTCATTTCTATGTCATGGGCGGGCTGTTTGCCGTGTCGCCGCATTCCTACAATGGCGGCATTTCAGGCTGGGCCTGGGGGCAGGACAATCTGGGCAAGCTGGGCACCGAGGTCGAGATCGGCTGGATTCCGGAATTCGGGCCCGACAAGCTGGTCGGCCATTACAAGGTCGGCTTCCTCTACGACAATTCGCGCTATGACGATCTGTACGAGGGCGTGAACGGCCGGCCGTGGATCGTGAGCGGCCTGCCGGCCCGCCGGCACAGCGGACAGACATCGGCCTGGGTCATGGCCGACCAGATGCTGATCCGCCATGGGCCGGGCGAGTCGAACGGGCTGGTGCTGGCCGGGCAATATTCCTACGCCGACGGCCGGACGTCGCAGATGAACCACCATCTGGTCGCCGCCCTGCTGGATACCGGCTATCTGTGGGGCCGGCCGCTGGACAGTGTCGGCATCAACTTCCAGTGGGCCAATTTCAGCCGCAGCGCCACGCTGGCGCAGGAAGCGGCGGCAGCCTATGGGCTGCCGTTCCAGGGGGCCAATTTCGGCACGCCCTATGGCATCCAGGGGCATGAAAGCATCTACGAGGCCTTCTATTCGGCCCATCTGATGACCGGCGTGTCGCTTCAGCCCGATTTCCAGTATGTCAACCATGTCGGCGGGACGACGGTGTTCAAGGATGCCGTGGTCCTGAGCACCGCGCTGAACGTGCTGTTCTGAAGCCTGTGCGGGCCGGAGCGGGGAACCGCCCGGCCCATGGCGCGATGCGTGCTCCGACCGGGCGGAAGGCACGGGAGGGCCCCGCGATTCTGCAGGCGCCTTCTCGCCGCCCGCCTTCCTGAAACAGAAAGACAGGAGAGCCAACGCCATGCAGAAACGTTCGCTGGGCCATGCGGGCTTCGAGATCGCGCCGATCGTCTTCGGCGGCAATGTCTTCGGCTGGACGATCGACGAGAAGGCGAGTTTCGACGTGCTCGATGCCTTCGTCGATCACGGGTTCGATGCCATCGACACCGCCGATGTCTATTCGGCATGGGCGCCGGGCAACAAGGGTGGCGAGTCGGAAACGATCATCGGCAACTGGCTGAAGGCGCGGCCCGGCATGCGCGACAAGGTGAAGATCTTCACCAAGGTCGGCTCCGACCTGGGCGTGCCGGGCCAGAAGGGCCTTTCGGAGACGTGGATCCTCCAGGCCGTCGAGGCCTCGCTCGCGCGGCTGGGGGTGGAGCGGATCGACCTGTATTTCTCCCACTGGCCCGACCCGCACACGCCCTATGCCGAAACGCTGGGGGCGTATGACAAGCTGCTGAAGGCCGGCAAGATCCGCGCCATCGGGGCGTCGAACCTCGACGCCATGCAACTGGACGAGGCCCTGCACGTCGCGCGGGCCAAGGATCTGCCGGCCTATCAGGTGCTCCAGCCGGAATATAACCTCTACGACCGGAGCAGCTTCGACGGCCCGCTGCGCGATCTCTGCCTGCGCGAGGGGCTGGGGGTCGTGACCTATTACAGTCTCGCTTCGGGCTTTCTCTCGGGGAAATATCGCAGCAAGGACGATCTGGGGCAGAGCCGGCGTGGCGAGGGGATCGGGAAATATCTCGATGCGCGCGGGTTGCGGATTCTCGCGGCGCTGGATGACGTCGCAGCCCGCCATGGCGCGAGCGATGCGGAGGTGGCGCTGGCCTGGCTGATCGCCCGCGAAGGCGTGACGGCACCGATCGCCAGCGCCACGAAGCGCAGCCATGTGGAAAGCTTCGCGAAGGCCGTCGCGCTGGCGCTGGGCGCGGAGGATATCGCCGCACTGGACCAGGCGAGCGCGCCCTGACGCGGCCGGCCGCCCTGCCATCCGGGGCCGGGCGGCCCCCTCATCGGGCGTCAGGCTGTGCCGGCGCCCGCTCGTGCGGCTTCGATCCGCGCGATGTCGATCCGGCCCATGGTCATCATGGCTTCCATTGCCCGCTTCGCGGCCGCGCGATCCGGGTCCTGCAATGCGGCCAGCAGGATGCGGGGCACGATCTGCCATGAAAAGCCCCAGCGGTCCTTGCACCAGCTGCACGCGCTCTCACTGCCGCCATTCCCGACGATGGCATCCCAGTAGCGGTCGGTTTCCGCCTGGTCTTCGGTCATCACCTGGAAACTCACCGCCTCGTTCGGCATGAAGCCGCGCCCGCCATTCAGGCCGACGAAGGCCTGGCCCAGCACGGTGAATTCCACCGTCAGCTCGCTGCCCTCCTGCCCGCCCGGATAATCGGCGGGCGATCGAAGCGTCTGCCCGACATGGCTGTCCGGAAAGGTGGCCGCGTAGAATTCCGCCGCTTTCCGCGCCTCGCCATGGTCGAACCACAAGCAGGTCACGATTTTTCCGGGCATGGATATTCTCCCCGAGCCCCAGCGCACGATCGGTGCGAACAGTCAGGACGTGGAGCGCCATGGACCTGTTTCAAGGCCGGGCCGTTCGTTCGTCCGCTCAGGATCGGGAACGGATACCGTGCCACGGGCATTGTAGGGGGGTCCATGTCATGTGAGGGCCCGATGACAGCAACCCGACGCGATCTTCTCGCCATCTCTGCCCTTGGGGGTGCTGCGGTCCTGATGTCCCGCAGCGCGCACGCGCAGGATGCCCAGCATGCTGGGGACGTCATGCCCACGCTGGGGCGTGTGACCCGGAATGCGCTCCCGCTGAATGCGGGCCAGCCGGGGCAGCGCTTCCGGCCCGCCACGCGGCTTGGCATCGGCGGGGTGCCGATCGGCAATGGCTTCGCCCCCGCCACGGACCAGGATGCCGAAGCCGCCCTTGAGGCCGCGTGGGCGTCCGGGGTTCGCTATTTCGATACCTCGCCCTGGTATGGGCTGGGGCTCAGCGAGCGGCGGTTCGGCCATTTCCTGCACACGAGGCCGCGCGATGAATTCGTACTGTCCACCAAGGTCGGCCGGCTGCTGACGGCGGCCCCCCAGCCGCCCGGCGGGACAATGTGGCAGGACCCCTCGCCCTTCGCCTATCGCTACGATTATTCGGCAGACGGCGTGAAGCGATCCATCGAGGACAGCCTGCAGCGGCTAGGCATTTCCCGGATCGATATCGTCTATATCCATGATCTGTCCCCCGGGAACAGGGACATGGGGGCGAAATGGACAAGCTATTTCGAGCAGGCCGCCAAGGGCGCGATCCCCGCGCTGACCAGACTGCGCGAAGAGGGCATGATCAAGGCCTGGGGGCTTGGCATCAATACGCCCGAGGCGGCGTTCCGCACGCTGGACATCGGCAACCCCGACATCATTCTGCTGGCGACGCAATATTCCATCTTCCACCATCAGGAGGCGCTTGAGCGCACGCTCCCCGCTCTCGCCCGGCGGGGGATTTCCGTCGTGGTGGGCGCACCGCTGAATGCCGGTTTTGCGGCTGGCCGCGCGCGCTATGATTATGGGGGCAGTATTCCGGCCGGCATGGAACGCAAGCGCACGCAGATGAATGCCATCGCCAAGCGCCACGGTATCGACCTGCGCACGGCAGCACTTCAGTTCGCTGCCGCCAACCCGACCGTCGCGGCCGTCATTCCGGGCGCACGCAATGCCGCGCAGGCGCAGGCCAATGCGCAATCCATGGAAGTCGCGATTCCATCCGCGTTCTGGAGCGATCTGAAACAGGAAAAGCTGATTGCGCAGGCTGCGCCGGTACCCGCCGAAACGTGAAGACGCTTTCGTGCAGGGGAGATTTCCTCAGCGACAGAGGCCGAAACCGGTGACCTGCAGATGGAAATGCCCGGCATGCAGGCTGTTATAATCGGGCGACAGGACAGTCCCGAAAATTGGGCAGGCCTTGTCGCGCATCCGATGCAGGTAGAGGCCGCGGATCCCGGCCTCGTTCCAGGCGCTGATCGGAATTTCCCGCCCGTCGGCAAGAATGAATGCCGAGACGTCGATCGCGTCGGCCGTGGCATGGCTGCTCTGGGAACCGGGCCGGTCGCGGACGTCGCGACAGGCGAAGCTGCCCTCATGCCGGATGCGCCCGAGGCCGGTATGGAACACATCCTGCGTCACCGGTTCGGCAACCCGGGTTTCGAACAGGGACCAGCGCACCGCGAGATTGCACGACGCCAGAAAGCTGGCGGGGTGCAGGGGAATATCCTGGCCGCTGACCGTAAAGACGTCATGCAGCGGACAGGCGGCGGTACCGCTGAGTGCATGTTCCTGAACATGCAGGGCGGATGTGCGAAGGGCCGCATCGCACAGTTCTGGCGAATGGGACAACAGGCTGAGCTTTACGGGCGTCATGAAGGTCCAGCCCGCCCTGAGATCGAGCGGCCGGGTGGGATCGTAGGCCGCCGGCAGCCAGCGCCGGTGGAACATGGCGAGGAGAATCAGGGCGAGGCAGAGAAACAGTAAGATGAGACGCCGTGTTCTCATGATGCGTTCCTGCCCGCTCCCTGCATGCAAGGCTAACGGGTTATCGCACCCTTTTGTTGCGATTTTTCATTCAATGAGGCTTCGACTTTGAAAAAGGCGGCAACTGAGCCGCAATTTGTTCTGCCCGCAACGGTATCGTCGACAAAAAAACCCCGCCGCAAGTGCGGCGGGGCGAAGTCTGTACCCTTTCAGATCAAGGCGCGATTGTTCTCGCCTTACTGGGCAGTGGTCCCTTCGGGAAGGGCGTAGGCGATCACGTCGTCGGCCACGTCGGGCGAATGGCTGGCGCCGCCGACCGAGATCACGACATATTCCTTGCCCGTCTTGGGAGATTTGTAGATCAGCGGAGCCGCGACCGCGCCGGCGGGCAGCGGGGCCTTCCACAGTTCCTTGCCGGTCATGCTGTCCAGCGCGCGCAGATAGTAATCCTGCGTGCCGGCGAAGAAGAGCAGGCCGGAGGCCGTCGTCGTCGGGCCGCCCAGGGTGGGCATGCCCATCGGCATCGGCAGGTGGCTCTTGATCCCCATCGGCCCGAGCTGCTCGGCCGTTCCCATCGGCACCTGCCACAGCAGCTTCTTGGTGCGCAGGTCGATGGCGCTCATGGTGCCGAAGGGCGGCGTGTTGCATGGCACCTGCAGCGGCGACTGGAGGATGTCGATGCGCACGCCGGAATAGGGGCCGGCGATCTGCGGACGCAGCGTGCCCATGAAGCCCGGGACCTCGTCGGTCGAGATCTTGTAATGCTTGGCGTCCTCATGGTTCACCAGCATCATCCGCAGCGGCATGCGCATGTCATTGACGAACATGATGTCGTTCGCCTCGTCGATCGAAATGCCGCCCCAGTTCATGCCGCCCAGCAGGCTGGGCCACTCGATATAGGGCTTCTCGCCGGGCGGCGTGAAGGGGCCCTCATAGACCGAGTTCTTGAACATGATCCGGCAATAGAGCTGGTCGAAGGTGCTGACGCCCCACATCGCCTGCTCGGACAGCGGATCGGCGCCGATGGTGGGCATACCGACCGAGAAGGGCTGCGTCGGCGACAGATGTTCACCCTGCGCGGCCGGCGTGGTCGGGACGGGCCGCTCTTCGACCGGGGTCACGAATTCGCCCGTGCGGCGGTCGATGACGAAGATATGGCCGGTCTTGGTGGTCTGGATCAGCGACGGGACCTTCTCACCCTGCGGGTTGGTCACATCGTACATCACCGGCTGCGACGGCAGGTCGAAATCCCACACGTCATGATGGATCAACTGGCGGACCCATTTGGTCTTGCCGGTCGTGGCGTCGACGGCGACGACGGCCGCGCCGAACTTGTTCTTCACCGCGTCGCGGTCACCACCCCAATAGTCGGGCGGGCCGTTGCCGGTGGGCAGGTAGACCTGGTTCAGCGCCTTGTCATAGGTCGGGATGGCCCAGACATTCGGCGTTTCCAGCGTGAACTGCCTGTCGGCATCGGGCGGAACCGGGCTGTCGGGGTTGCCGACATCCCACGCCCAGGCCAGGGCGCCGGTGCGCACGTCATAGGCACGGACCGCGCCCGAGGGCTCGCCATGCACGATGTCGCGCACCCAGCCGCCGATCACGGCCAGATGGCCCATGACGACCGGCACCGCCGTCGGGTGATAGCGCTTGCCGTTTTCCGTCGGGCCCATGTTCTTCTTGACGTCGACATAACCGTTTTCGCCGAAGCCCGGGCAGAGCTGGCCGGTATGGGCATCCAGCGCGAACAGGCGGGCATCGATGGCCGAGACCAGGATACGCTGCTGGCAGGGCTGGTCGGAAGCGGCCTGCCGGTCCTCATCGGTCAGGCTGTCATCCTTGGTGATGTCGTAATAGCCCACGCCACGGCACGAGACATGCTCGGCGCTATGGGCGTGCGGATCGAAGCGCCAGATCTGCTTGCCGCTATCGGCATCGATCGCGGAAATCACGTCTTCCGGCGTGCAGGAATACAGGACCGAGCCGATCTGCGCGGGCGTGTTTTCATCGACGCCGGCACCGGGACCCTTGGTACGGCGGCCGGTGTGATACACCCAGGCCACCTTCAGGTCGGTGACGTTGTGCGGGGTGATCTGCGTATAGGGCACGTAGCGCGTGCCGCTGGCGTTGCGCCCGTAGAACTGCCAGTCGTCCGGCTGGGCCGGCACGGCGGAGGCGACGCGCGCATTCTTGTCCAGCGCCTCGCCCTGGATTCCGCCATGGGGCGAGAACATTTCGACCAGGGTGACGACCACCCCGAGCAGCAGCGCCAGGCCGCCGCCCGCGCTGATCCGCCGGGTGGACGACGGCACATAGGGCAGCACCGCCGCCAGCAGCAGGCTGAGCATGAACAGGATGGCAGGCACCATCAGGCGCGGCAGCAGCGGCCAGAAGGCAAGCTGCGGCGCGTCGTAAAGCGCCCACAGGACCGTTGCGACGAAGATCGCGACCGAGAGGGAGAGCGCCCATGAGACCCGGCTCCTGACCAGGAAGAGCGCGCCCAGCGCCACATAGGCGATGCCGGCCAGAAAATAATAGAAGGAGCCGCCAAGAGTGACGAGCTGGAACCCGCCGGCGACAAGGGCCAGCCCGACGGCCAGGCTGATCAGGACGAACGCAATCCGGCATCCGTCACTGATCATAGATCGCTGATTTGCTGTATTGTCCATTCTATCGTTCCAAGGTTGCAGGCTTCGCTGTCACACGCATCGCGTTCGGGCCAAGCCGGATCGGGAGCAGACGCATGGGAATGCTTTCATCCTCCACCCGATAATGTCCGGGATGTCTACGCCTGTTCCCGCGCTCTTTCCATAACGGGAAGGGAAACATTGTTACGATTTTTATTAAAACTTTTTAATTGATACCTGATCGTCCTCTTTTGCGCGTGACGCGTTGCTTCATCCGGTCGCGGCGAGGGCATCCACGGGGTAGAGAGTCCCTCTCACATGCTTGTGATGGCCAGCTTTCCGGTGCCATGCGGAGCCGCGTCAATGGTCCGGCCGCCCGGCATCCTGCAAGAGATTTCAACGCATCATCTTGTTTTTATAATATTTTTTAGTTTTTCTCCGGACGGATGCCGGGTCGCAGCAAGATGCCGCCGCGATCATTGATACCGATCAGGTATTGATGGATGACGGTTTAAGTATTTTACACCGGTGCCGGATTGCTCTGTTTTCGGAGCAGGAAAAACAGGATTTCTGCTTCACAGGGGCAATTTTCGTCGCGTCATGCCTGTCAGGTACCTCCCGCATCATGATGGGAGCGTGGCCCGGGAGGGCGGGAGAGAACATTACACCCAGTTCATTTCTGGTTATAAAACATGAATAAAAATTAATTGAAACCGTACAAGGCAGCCCCCTGCCCGGCTTGATTCCGGCGGCGGTATTTCGTTTTCATGCCGGTTCGATCCGGGCATGCGCGCCTGCCCCCATTCTGAAAAAACCGCGATCTTGCCTGCATCGGGCCTGCATATGGCTGTCGGCCGTATTGCGCCGCCATTATTGCGGCCTTACTGGGCGCTTTTATGTAATAACAAGTCTGCACAAGGCATGTAACGGGACCTCCCCTTGAAAAAAGGCGGAGCATCGTGTTCTTGTTATCGTTAGTTAGGTTAATATATAACAATAATGGAGCCTCGTCGTTGTGATAACTTTCACTGCCAGAACAAACGGCGAAACTTTATTCCCCCATTCGTTCCGCCGGTTGACTGTCGGCGGTGTCTGCCTGGCCGCTCTTGTCGGGTTGGCCGGTGAAGCCGGAGCCCTTTCCGCCGCGCAGGCCGCCACGCAGGTTGCGGCCCCCACCACCAAGACAGGGATCGACACCGGCACCGATCCGTCCAGTCCGGGCGTGGTGTTTCCGCCGCGCAGCACCGTGCGGACGACCAAGGCCGGCCAGACCGCGACGGGCACCAGTGCCGCGAATGCCTATGATCGCACCAACCATCATCATGCGATCGAACTGGACGCGCTGACCGACCAGGAAGGCCTGTCATGGCTGCTGCCGTCGGAGGTGGATGCCCAGCGCCGCACCGACATGGCGGACCCCTATTACGTGCCGACCGGGGCCGCCGGGCATCTGCTGCCGCAGATCATGCCTTTCCGCGAGCGCCTGCAGAAAAAGGGCTTCACCTTCTCCCTGACCTACAAGGGAGAAGGAATGGCCGACATCGACGGCGGCATCCGTCGCGGCATGGATTACGTGCACGAATTCACGCTGCAGATGAATTTCGACCTGGGAAAGATGTCACGATCCCTGGATGGGTGGACCATCCATACGCTGGTGATGAACCGCGCCGGACGCGAGGTCTCGCATGATCTGGTCGGCGATTACTATGTGAACCTGATGGAGGTCTATGGCCTGTCGGGCCATGTCGTGGCGCATCTTGTCGATTTCTATGCCGAGAAGAAGATGCTGAACAATCGGCTCGACGTCACGTTCGGCCGCATGTCGCTGACCCACGTCTTCGCGACCTCGCCGCTGATCTGCTCGTTCATGGTCACCTGTTCGGCGCCCGTGGCGCTGAAGGTCGACCCCGGCTTTGCCGTGTATCCCAAGGCGACCTGGGGCGCGCGGGCGCGCTTCCGCCCCACGCGCGACACGGCCATCCAAGTGGGCGCCTACGAGGTCCAGCCGCTGGCCGACGGTCCCAGCGGCTGGGCGTGGGCCAGCGAAACGCCCACCGGCCTGATGCTGCCGACGGAATTCACGTGGGAGCCCTTCCTGACGCACGACAAGCTGCCCGGCCATTATGTCGTCGGCTATGCGCATGACACCACGCGGTACCCGGACGCGCTGGGGACCAAGCCGGCCGCGCTGGTCGCGCAGCCGGGGCGTGAGCGCAGCGCGCCGATGGACATGTTCTGGTTCGAAAGCGACCAGATGATCTACCGCATGGGTGGGCGCGGCCAGATGGCCGGCGGCTACCTGATGGCCGGCTACATCCACAACACGCCGCATGTGGCGTCGATTTCCGACGAGGCCTATGGCGGCATTTCGTTCAACGGGCTGATCCCGGGGCGGGTGACCGACCGGCTGGGCATCCTGTATTCCTGGTATCATGTCAGCGACCGCAAGCGGGAAGGGCAGATGATCGCCCAGGATGCCGGCCTGTCGCTGGGCAGCACGGTGCGGGGACCGCAGACCGACTCCCACGTCATCGAGGCCTATTACGGAATCGACGCCTATCCGGGGCTGCTGATCCAGCCCGAATTCCAGTACATGATCCGCCCCGGTGAGACCTCGCATATTCCCAATGCGGCCGTGGTGGGCCTGAAAGTGATCGCCTCGCTCTGAGCCTGACCAAAATGCGCGCTGGCGGCGATCCGGCGCGCGTTTCCTGCGCTTCGCGGCGGGCGGCCATCAAGGCCGCTCCGCTCCGATGCTCGGAAACACACGACGGGCGCGGCCCGTTCCGGGCCGCTCTCGCTCGCCAGCCCACATTTTCGGTCAGGCTCTCAAGGACCGTCGAGAACGCGCGCCGGGCACGGCCCGGCGCGTGTGGGCCGCCTGCCGCATGGCCGTTGCGCGGCCTGTGATGCACAGAGAATTTGACTTGAAGCCGTGCCAACCCACATCATGCGGGTGGAGGCGAAATGGCCCACCCGCCGCGGCGCGTGGGCCATTTCGCGTTCGACATGATCAACCCTACCGACATCCGACGAAGCCGGACAACGAAACGATAAGGTTCCGACCTCCATGATTCCCGCCCTGATGCCCACCTACAACCGTGCCGATCTCGCTTTCGAGCGGGGCGAAGGCTCCTGGCTGTACACGGCGGACGGGCGACGATTCCTGGATCTCGGGGCGGGGATCGCGACCTCGTCCCTGGGGCATGACCATCCGCAGCTGGTCGCGGCCATTGCCGGGCAGGCGGCGCGGGTGATGCATGTGTCGAACCTGTACCGGGTGCCGCAGGCCGAGCGGCTGGCCGCGCGGCTGGTCGCCGCCAGCTTTGCCGACAGTGTCTTCTTCTGCAATTCGGGCGCCGAGGCGAACGAAGGCATGGTCAAGATCATCCGCCGCGCGCAGGCCCATGGCGGCCATCCGGAGCGCACGCGGATCATCTGCTTCAACGGCGCCTTCCACGGCCGCACGCTGGCGATGCTGTCGGCCACCGGCAATCCGAAATATCTCGACGGGTTCGGGCCCGTGGTCGAAGGGTTCGACCATGTGCCGATGAACAACATGAACGCCCTGCGCGCCGCGATCACGCCCGAGACCGCCGGCATCATGATCGAGCCGGTGCAGGGTGAAAGCGGCGTCAACGTCGCCGATCCGCGCTTTCTGCAGGAGCTGCGCGCCGCCTGTAACGAGTTCGGCCTGTTCCTGGGCATGGACGAGGTGCAGAGCGGCATGGGCCGGACCGGCCGGCTGTTCGCCCATGAATGGTCGGGGGTGACGCCCGACGTGCTGTCGACCGCCAAGGGCATTGCCGGCGGCTTTCCCATGGGGGCCATCCTGGCCACCGAGGCGACGGCGAAATACCTGACGGCGGGCTCGCACGGCACCACGTTCGGCGGCGGCCCGCTGGCCTGCACCGCCGCGAACACGGTGCTGGACGTGATTCTGGCCCCGGGCTTCCTGGACCAGGTACAGACACGCGGCACCCAGCTGGGGCAGGTGCTGGATGCGCTGGTCGGTGAGTTCCCCGACCTGTTCGCCCAGTGGCGCGGCATCGGCCTGCTGCTGGGCCTGCGCTGCATCGCGCCGGTTGCGCTGATGCAGGACGCGGCGATGCATGAAGGCGTGCTAAGCGTCACCGCCGGCGACAATGTGCTGCGCCTGGTGCCGCCGCTGGTGCTGACCGAGGAGGATTGCGCCGAGGCCGGACGCCGGCTGCGCCGTGCGGCGCTGCGCGTGCGGGCCCACCTGGCTGCTTCGGCGGAGGACGCGGCATGAACGCGCTGCCTGCCACCCCCGTCACGCACCCCGCGCCGCGCCACTTTCTGGAACTGCGCGATTTCGATGGCGCGACCCTGCGCGCCATCCTGGACCTGGGCAGCCGCATCAAGCGGATGCAGCATGGACGGGCGCGCCCGCTGCACCCGCGCCTGCCGCTGCTGGGCCGCACGCTGGGGCTGATGCTGTCCAAGCCCTCGACGCGGACCCGCGTGTCCTTCGAGGTCGGGATGCGTCAGTTGGGCGGCGAGGTGATCCTGCTGTCGCCCGCCGACATGCAGCTTGGGCGCGGCGAGACCGTCGCCGATACCGCCCGCGTGCTGTCGCGCTTCGTCGATGCCATCGTGCTGCGCACCGGCAATGCGGCGGCGCTGCGCGAACTGGCGCACTGGTCGAGCGTGCCGGTCATCAACGGCCTGACGCCGCATTCGCACCCGGTGCAGATCCTGGCCGACATCATGACGTTCGAGGAGCATCGCGGACCGATCGCCGGCCGCACGATCGCCTGGATCGGGGACGGCAACAATGTCGCCACCTCCTTCATCGAGGCGGCGCGGCTGTTCGGCTTCCGCCTGCGCCTCGCCACCCCCGACCGCCACGCGCCGTCGACCGAGGCCGTGGCGTGGGCCCGGGAGGGCGGCGCCGACATCACCCTGACCACCGACCCGCGCGAGGCCGTGGCGGGGGCGGATTGCGTGGTGACCGACACCTGGGTCAGCATGTCCGACAGCGGGTCGGCGCAGCGGCTGCTGGATTTCGATCCCTACCGGGTCACGGCGGGGCTGATGGCGCTGGCCGCACCCGATGCCCTGTTCATGCACTGCCTGCCGGCCCATATCGGCGAGGAAGTGACCGAGGACGTGTTCGAAGGCCCCCGTTCGGTGGTGTTCGACGAAGCCGAGAACCGCCTGCACGCGCAGAAGGGCCTGCTGGTCTGGGCCCTGGGCGGCGAGCATTGGCAGGATTACGGAGAAGAGGAACCGTCGCGATGACCGGACCGGCCGAGACGCCCGCCCACCCGACGACAACCGAGGATGTTCCGTCCACCCCCGGTTGGGTGGAAGGCAGCGTCGAGGCCGCCTTCGCCACCCTGCCCTGCTCCGGGCCGGGGGTGATGGTGCTGCGCAACGCCTATCTGGACTGCCTGGCCAACGCCCCCCGCACCGAAGACCTGGACGCGGCGCATGACCGCTGCCGGCAGGCGCTGCTGAAGGCGCTGGCGGCGCGGGAAAAAATCGGCCCCGAGGCGCTGCGCGCCTTCGAAACCCGGCTGGAAGCGGTGGAAGCCGAGATCAGCGCCCGTATTTAAGAGGCGGTTTCAAAAGCCCCGCTGGCGGCGGCCTGTCAGAACCCGACGAACAGCGTATCCAGTGCGCGGGTGATGATGTCGTGATGCGCGTCCATGGAAGCCACGGGTTTGCGGAGTTCCGAGACGGGAATGCTGGCCAGGGCCTGTGTCAGCAGGACGTGCGGCACGTCCTTGATCGCGATAACGGGATTCAATTCGCTGATCGGCGGGGGTGCGTCCGCGACCGGCAGGAGGGGAATGACCATGCGGGTCGCCAGTCTGGACAGGAGTTCCGCCTGGACGTCGACCACATAGCCCGTGCGCTGCTTGCCCGGCATCGGATAGATATCCAGGCGCGCCATCAGAAGGCCCGATACGCGGCAAGCGGCAGGCCGTGTGCCTCGACATGGTCATTCCAGGACTGGATCGCCCCTTCATTCCTCGCGAGCCAGTTCTCGCGCCGGCGCGCCGCAAGCGCGGCAAGCAGACCCTGCTCGCATGCCTGGGAAATATTGAGGCCCAGCGCGCGCGCTTCGGTCAGCAGATGGACCGGCAGCGTGACATTGGTGGCACGCCGGATATCGGTCGAACGCGGCATGGGATGGCTCCTTGCAACCCGGTCAATATGCGCATGGTGAATGCGCATGACAAGGGAAAGCCCCGCAGGACGTCATGCTGGCATTGAAGGTGGCACGTTCCGTTCATCATCACCTATAAGATCTGGCAGACAGCAATCGCCAACGCGTGTCGGTGTCGGTTTCGGCCACGCCGTGCCACCGCAACCGGATCTCAATATGATCGATACCCCTGCCTTTCTCGACGCCCATCGACCGGATGTACCCGACCTGGTGATCCCGCAGGGGGTGACGCCGTTCTATCTGGCCGGGCGGCCGGTGCGCGGGCGGCTGGTGCGGCTGGGGGCGCTGGCGGATGCGCTGCTGAGCCGGCACGACAATCCCGACATCGTGCTGCGCCTGGCGGGCGAGGCGCTGGCGCTGGTGGGCGGCCTGGCCTCGGCGCTGAAATTCCAGGGCTCGTTCTCGCTCCAGGCCAAGGGGGACGGCCCGGTCTCGCTGCTGGTGGCGGACTGCACCAATGCCGGCGCGCTGCGTTTCCATGCCCATTCCGACGACGATGCGGTGGCGGCGCTGGCAGTGAGCGAGCCGGATGCCGATGCGGCCCGGCTGCTGGGCAGCGGCTATCTGGCCTTTACGGTCGACCAGGGGCCGGATACCGACCTGCACCAGGGCATCGTCGCGATTGCCGGTGCGTCGCTGTCGGACATGGCCGCCCATTATTTCGAGACCAGTGAGCAGCATGCCTGCTGGGTGCGACTGGCCTGCGCGCATACCGATGCCGGCTGGCGCGCGTCGGCCCTGATCCTGGAACGCATCGCGACCGAAGGCGGCATCGCGGCCGAAACGCCGCCCGACAGCGACGAGGACGAGACATGGTCCACCGCCGTCACGCTGGCGGCGACGGTGACCGACGCGGAACTGCTGGACGATAATCTGTCGTCCGACGACCTGCTCTATCGCCTGTTCCATTCCGAGGATGTCTGCGCCGACCGCCCCCGCGCGCTGGCCTTCGGCTGCCGGTGCAGCCGGGCGCGGCTGTCCGGCATCCTGGAGACCTTCGGCCGCGAGGATCTGGACCATATGGCCGAGGACGGCACCATCAGCATGCATTGCGCGTTCTGCAATATCAGCTTCCGCTTCGGTCGCGACGAGGTGGGCGGCCCCGTAACGGATTGACCGGACAGGGCTGGAGCGGCAGTTTTCTCCGACGTCCTGTGTCGATCCCACCGTCGGAGAACTCCTTCATGCGTCCGTCCCGCCGGGCTGCCCGGTTGCCCATGCTGCTTCTGCTCGCCTGCCCGCTCCTGCCGCTTGCGGCGTGCAGCGACGCGCCGCCGCCCAATTTCGCGCCGATGCGCTACGATTACCTGCCGGTGCTGCGCCTGAATGTGGCGACGATCAACATTGTCGATAACGGGCAGCCGGGCGCGGTGCCGGGCGATATTTCCGGCCGCGCGCCCACACCGCCCGACCAGGCGCTGCACCAGATGGCCACCGACCGGCTGATGGCGGCCGGCAGCACCGGCGGCGCCGTCTTCACCATCGACCGGGCCTCGATCCTGCACCAGCCTGGCGGCACGCTGGAGGGGCAGATGGACGTGCATCTCGACGTCTCCAGCCCCAACGGCCAGCGCCAGGGCTATGCCGAGGCCCATGTCCGGCGCACCTTCAGCTCGACGGCTTCGGACAGCGACGGCAATGCGGATTCGCCGGCCAACCTGTATGCGATCACGTCGCAGATGATGAAGGACATGAATGTCGAGCTGGAGTTCCAGATCCGGCATCATCTGACGGACTGGCTGGTCGATACCGCCGGCACCACGCCCAGCGCGATCCAGCAGCAGCAGCTCGGTCTGCCCGGCAGCCCCGAGGCGGCGGCGGCTCCGGCCACGGCTTCCCTCGCGCCCGCCCCGACTGCCGCCGCGCCCGCGGCCGTTGCTGCCCCGGCCGCGCCTGCACCCGCGACACCGGCGCCGGCCGTGGTTCCCAGCGAGCCCAATGCGATCTTCCCGACTGGCGGCCCGGCCACCGACAGCAGCGCCGCCCCGGCGCCGCGCGTGAAATCGCCCCAGCCCGGCTACCTGACCCTGCCGCCCGGGACCGCGACCACGGGCGCCGCGACCAGCGCGCCCAACACCAGCAACGGCTACTGAGCCGACGGGCGGGGCGGAGAGACGATCCGCCCCCGCCGCGCCTATCCTTTCAGCGCGTCGAGGACCAGCCCGCTGGTCAGGATCTGCGGCAGGACATGGCCCTGCGCGTCGCCCGGCGCGTAATAGACGTAGAACGGGACCCCTGCCCTGCCATGCGCCTCCAGGAAGGCGCTGATGGTGGCGTCGCGATTGGTCCAGTCGCCCTTCATGTAGACCACATGCCGGTCGCGGAAGGCCGCCTGCACGGGGGCGGATGACAACGCCACCCGCTCGTTCACCAGGCAGGAAATACACCACGCGGCCGTCATGTCGACGAAGACCGGCCGCCCCTCCGCCCGCAACGCCGCCAGCCGCGTGGGCGAAAAGGCCTCGGTGCCCGCCGGGCCGGAGGCGACCAGGCCCGCATCGGCACCGGCCCGGCCCGCCCGCAGGCCGGGCAGCATCGCCATGGCCACCGCCAGCGCCGCCAGGGCCAGGGCGCGGCACAGCCGGATCTGCCGCGCCGGACCGTCGCGCATGGCCATGCCCTGGGCCAGCCCGGTCAGCCACGCCGCCAGCCCGACCAGCACCAGCCCGGCGCCCAGCACCGCGATGGCGGTCGCGCCGGCCTGCAGGGCCAGCACCCACATCAGCCACACACAGGTGGCGAGGATGGGAAAGGCCAGCCCCTGGCGCAGGATATCCATCCACGCCCCCGGACGCGGCAGGTGGCGCGCCAGCGCCGGAACCCCGGCCAGGACCAGGTAAGGCGCGGCCAGCCCCGCGCCCATGGCGATGAACACCGCCATGGCCAACCAGGCCGGTGCCGTGAGCGCGCCCGCGATGGCCGCCCCCATGAACGGCGCGGTGCAGGGGGTAGCCACCAGCACCGCCAGCACGCCGGTCATCGCGTCGCCCAGATAGCCGCCGCGCGTGACCCCTGCCCCGCCCAGGGCCGCGATGCCGTTGCCCATGCCGAACACGCCCAGCAGGTTGAGCGCCACGGCGAACAGCAGCCAGCACACGGCGGCGACGAAGGCGGCGGACTGGAACTGGAAGCCCCAGCCGGCCACCGCCCCGGCGGCGCGCAGGGTCAGCATGATGCCGCCCAGCGCCATGAAGGCGCCGACCACGCCGGCGGCGTAGGCCCCGGCCCCGGCCAGGCGGGCCATGGTCTGCGCGCCGGCCAGACGGGTCAGCGCCATTGCTTTCATCATCAGGACCGGGAACACGCAGGGCATCAGGTTCAGGATCAGCCCGCCCGCGAAGGCCAGCAGCAGCATGCGCGGGCCGCCCGCCGCGCCTTCCGGTGCGGGCAGGGGCATTGCAACGGCCGGCGCGCCCGCAGGGGCGACCGGGGCGGCCGTCGCCGGGCCCGGGCGGGCCGCGATCGACAGCGCGCGTGTCTCGCCCGCCGGGTCCTTCAGCATCAGCACGCCGTCCAGCGTCGGGGCGGCATGGAAGGCGTCGCCGGGTTTCAGCGCCAGGGTCAGCGTGCCGTCCGCGATCTTCAGCGGCTGGTCGGCGTCCTGGTCGATGGCGCCGGTGGTGAGGGGCATGAACCATGCCTCGCGCACGGCGGCCGGGGTCAGGCCCGCGCCCGTCAGGCTCAGCAGGCCGTCGGGCGCGATGGTGGCGGCGAAGGGCGAGGCCACGGGCTGCGCCGACGCCGCATGCGCGAACAGCGGCGCTTCAGCCGAAGGCGCGGGGTCGCCGGCCGGCAGGGTCAGGGTGAACTGCCCCTGTTCGGGCACGCAGACCGCGGCACAGACCAGCCACTCGGCGGTTGCCTTCAGCACCATCGGCGCGTCGCCGGTGCCCGAGGGCTGCAATTCGGCGGGCAGGAGTACGTCGCCCGTATAGCCGTAGGACATCAGCGGTCCGTCGCGCAGGCGCTCCGGCGCCGGCCATGCGATGGCGCCGGAGGCCCCGGAGGCGCCACCGCTGGCCTGTACCGACAGGGTCGGCGCCTCGCCCGCGTCGCCGGGATTGATCCAGTAGGTGTGCCAGCCGGGCTTCAGCCGCAGCCGCAGGCCGACATGCAGCTTCGTGCCGGGGCGATAATGGTCGGTATCGGTCACCAGGGTCGCGACATCGCGCTCGCTCGTCTGCGCGGCGCTTTCGGCCGCCAGGGCGTGGGTCGCGGCGCCGGGGGCGAGGGACAGGACGACCAGCATCGGCACCAGCCACGACAGCAGCGGGCGGGGTTGGCAAGGCGCCGCGAACGCGGACATGAACCGGGACAGGATCAAGAACGGAGGCTCCGGAAAATCAGGAAGAGCGAGTGGCGGAACGGCGGTGCAAGCCAGTGGATTGCCGGTTCCAGGCCATGGACGCATAAGCAGGATATGGAATTCGACCCCGCCCTGCAAAGCCCCGCCCATCCCCGGCTTTCGATTCCGGCCGAACTGCCGGTGAGCGCGATCCTGCCCGAGCTGTGCGCCAGCCTGATGGAGACCCCGTCCGCCGTGCTGGTGGCCCCACCGGGCGCGGGCAAGACCACCACCGTGCCGCTGGCGCTGCTGGATGCGCCGTGGCGCGGCGACGGGCGGATCGTGATGCTGGAGCCGCGCCGGTTGGCCGCCCGCGCGGCGGCCCAGCGCATGGCGGCCCTGATCGGCGAGGAGGCGGGCGGGCTGGTGGGCTATCGCACCAGGCTGGAATCCGCCGTTTCGGACCGCACGCGGATCGAGGTGGTGA
The DNA here is from genome assembly GCF_014174375.1 of Gluconacetobacter asukensis. GTDB lineage: Bacteria > Pseudomonadota > Alphaproteobacteria > Acetobacterales > Acetobacteraceae > Gluconacetobacter > Gluconacetobacter asukensis. The sequence continues at coordinate 24,629 of NZ_JABEQE010000014.1, read as the reverse complement.
CCGAGGGGCTGATGGTGCGGCGCCTGCTGTCCGACCCGACGCTGGACGGCGTGGCCTGCGTGATCCTGGACGAAATCCACGAACGCTCGCTGGATGCCGATGCGGCGCTGGCCTTCTGCCTCGATACCCAGCGCAGCCTGCGGCCCGACCTGCGGCTGGTGGCGATGTCGGCCACCATGGATGGTGCCGCCCTGTCCGCGCTGATGGGCGCCAACCTGATCGAAAGCGCGGGCCGGGCCTTTCCGGTCACCATCCACCACGCGCCGCGCGACATCACCCATCTGCGCGAATTGCCCGACGCCATGGCGCGCGCGATCCGCGCCGCCCTGGCCGAGCATGAGGGCGACATCCTGGCCTTCCTGCCCGGCGTGGGCGAGATCCGCCGGGCCCAGACGGCGCTGGCGGGTGCGCCGGCCGAGATCCTGCCCCTGTATGGCGAGATGCCGCCGGGCGAGCAGGACCGCGTGCTGCGGCCCCGGCCGGGGACCGGACGGCGCGTGATCCTCGCGACCTCGATCGCCGAGACCTCGCTGACCGTGCCCGGCGTGCGGGTGGTGGTGGATGGCGGCTGGCGGCGCAGCCCGCGCCTGGACCCCGGTACCGGACTGACGCGGCTGGATACGGTACGGATCTCGCGCGCCGCCGCCACCCAGCGCGCCGGCCGTGCCGGGCGCGAGGCGCCGGGTGTGGGGATACGGCTGTGGAGCGAGGCGACCGGGCGCGGCATGGCCCCGCATGACCGGCCGGAGATTCTGGACGCCGAACTGACCGGCCTGCGGCTGGATAGCGCCGCCTGGCAGGCCGCCATGGGCACGCCACCCGAGCAACTGCCCCTGCCCGATGCCCCGCCCAATGGCGCGTTCGAGGCCGCGCGCGCGCTGCTGACGGCGTTGGGGGCGATGGACGAGGATGCGCGTGTCACCGAGGAAGGCGAGCGGATGGCAGCCCTTGGCGCGCATCCGCGCCTGGCGGCGATGATGCTGTCGGCCCGCGATGCGAACGAGGCCGCGCTGGCCGCCGACCTGGCCGCGCTGCTGGAAGAACGCGACCCGCTGCGCGCCCGCCCGGCACCGGGCGGCAGAGGGGGCGCCCCTGCCGTGCCGCCCGCCGACATCGCCCTGCGGCTGGAGCTGATCGCGGGCGGCGACCATCCGGATGCCGATCGCGGCGCGCTGGTGCGTATCCGCCAGGCGGCGAACCAGTATCGCCGGCGGCTGGGGCTGCGCGCCAATGTCGCCGCACAGGGCGATGCGGCGGCGCTGCTGGCCGCCGCCTTCCCCGACCGCATCGCCCAGCGGCGGGGTGAGGCCGGCAGCTTTCGCCTGTCGGGCGGCGGTGGGGCGAAGCTGGGGCGCGCCGACCGGCTGGCGGATTCCGGCCTGCTGGCGGTGGCCACGCTGCATGTGCGCACGGCGGCCGAAATCCGGCTGGCCGCGAAGCTGGACCCGGACAATCTGCCCGAGACCATCCGCCGCCGCGCCACCGAACAGGTGGAAACGACGCTGGACCCGGTGACCGGCGCGGTGCTGGCCCGGCACCGCCTGCGGCTGGGGGCGCTGGTGCTGCGCGACCGCACGGTAACGGCCGCGGCCGACGAAGTGGCGGATCTGCTGCTGCGCCAGACGGCCGACCGGCTGGACACCACGCTGGGCTGGACGCCGGCGGCGCGGCAGTTCCAGGCCCGTGTCGCGCTGGCCCGCGCCCTGCCGGGGCAGGAGGACCTGCCCGACCTGTCCGATACCGCGCTGGCGGCAGAGGCCGCGACGTGGCTGGCCCCGTGGCTGGGCGGGCTGAGCCGCCTGTCCGAGGTCGCGGCGCTGGATGTGCTGGCCATGCTGCGGGCGCGGCTGGACCATCAGCGCCTGACCTGGCTGGACCGGGCCCTGCCCACCGCACTGGACCTGCCGGGCGGGCGGGTGCCGATCGACTATATGCAGCCGGTGCCCACGGCCTCGGCACGGGCCCAGACCTTCTACGGGCTGCGCGCGACGCCGCGCCTGGCCGACGGGCAGGTGAAGCTGCTGATCGCCCTGCTGTCGCCGGCCGGGCGGCCGCAGGCCATCACGGCGGACCTGGCCGGTTTCTGGACCGGGGGCTGGGCGGACATGCGCCGCGATATGCGCGGCCGCTACCCGCGGCACGACTGGCCCGAGAACCCGGCCGAGGCCGCGCCGCCGACAGGCGCGCGGCGGGGCGGACGATCATGACGGCGACATTATCCTGCGGTATCGTGGGCCTAGCACAACGCGCCGACCATGCGCCCTGATCAGGATTCCCAGCCCATGCGGCGGACGGCTAGCCGGCTCTTTTTCCTCGCTGCGTCCGCCCTGGCCGTTGCCCTGCCGGGCGGGCCGGCGCGGGCCGACGACACGGCGCTGCTCGCGCCCCCCGTGCCTGCAATCGTCACCTCGGGGCCGCTGACCTTCGCGCCGCTGGTGCGCAAGGTGGTGCCGGCGGTGGTCAACATCGCGGTGACGCAGGATGCGGACGATCGGGCCAAACGACAGCCGGTGCCGCCGGGCGTGAAGGGCACGCCCTTCGAGCACCGGTTCCGCGACCGGATGCGCTCGCGCGGTGAAGAGATGATCGGCGCCGGGTCGGGCTTCATCATCGACCCTGGCGGCGTGATCGTGACCAATACCCATGTGGTGGGCGAGGCCGACCGCATCACCGTCTCGCTGTCCGACGGCACCGAATATCCGGCGCGGCTGGTGGGCAGCGACGATCTGACCGACATCGCGGTCATCTCCATCCAGGCGCCGAATCCGCTGCCCTATGTCACCTGGGGCGACAGTAGGCAGGTCAATGTCGGCGACTGGATCATGGCGGCGGGCAACCCGTTCGGGCTCGGTTCGTCGGTGACGGCGGGCATCGTCTCGGCGCGCGGGCGCGATATCGGCGCCAGCCCGTTCGACGATTTCCTGCAGCTCGACGCCCCGATCAATCCGGGCAATTCGGGGGGGCCGTCCTTCAATCTGGGCGGGCAGGTGGTGGCGCTGAATACCGCCATCGTCTCGCCCACCGGCGGATCGGTGGGGATCGGCTTCGGCATTCCGTCGGAAATCGTGGCCCCCATCGTGGCCGAACTGCGCCGCAGCGGGCATATCGATCGCGGCTGGCTGGGCGTGACCCTGGCCGATGGCGACGGGCATGCCGGCGTGCGCATCACCGACATCGACCGGGGCGGCCCGGCGGAAAAGGCGAAGCTGCGGACCGGCGACATCGTGCTGACCGTGGGCGAGGAACCGGTCGACAGCGCGCGGACGCTGATCCGCGCGGTGGCGGCGGAACATCCGGGATCGACCGTACAGGTGCATATCCGCCGCCGCGGCACCGAGCTGACGGTACCGGTCATTGTCGGCCACCGCCCGGCGGACATGGACGACTAGCAACCTGCCCGCTCTGGCCAGCCCCCCCGCATGCGGGGTAAGATCCTCGTTTGGTGCGGAGAAGCGAGCTTCGACCGTGCCGATGCGAAGCCATAGCGGAGCGGGACCGACATGCATATCCTGGTCGTCGAGGATGATCCGACCGTACGCAATTTCGTCGCCAAGGGCCTGCGCGAGGCCGGGCATCTGGTCGAGCCGGTGGACAACGGCAAGGACGGGCTGTTCCTGGCGGTCAGCGAGAATTTCGACCTGATCATCCTGGATCGCATGCTGCCCGGCGGCATCGACGGGCTGCGCCTGCTGGAGACCATCCGCGCGCAGAACAACACCACCCCGGTCCTGCTGCTGTCGGCGCTGGCCGATGTCGACGACCGGGTGCAGGGCCTGAAGGCGGGCGGCGACGATTACGTGACCAAGCCCTTCGCCTTCAGCGAATTGCTGGCGCGAGTCGAGGCGCTGTCGCGTCGCGGGCGCAGCGACAACGCGCCGCAGACGCGCCTGACCGTGGCGGACCTGGAGATCGACCTGCTGTCGCGCAGCGTGCGGCGCGGCGGCCAGCGGATCGACCTGCAGCCGCGCGAATTCAGGCTGCTGGAATATCTGATGCGCCATGCGGGCCAGGTCGTGACCCGCACCATGCTGCTGGAAGGCGTGTGGGACTACCATTTCGACCCGCAGACCAACGTCATCGACGTCCATGTCTCGCGCCTGCGGCAGAAGGTGGACAAGCCCTTCGACACGCCGCTGATCCACACCATCCGCAACGCCGGCTACATGCTGCGGGCGGATTAGGGCGGGAACGCACGAACTGGCCATGTCCTCTGCCCCGCAGACGCTTCCAGCCAAGCCCCAGGGCAGCGCGGAACGGTCACAGCGGCGATTCCGCCTGCCACGCTCGGCCGGGCTGCGTTTCTCGCTGGGCTATGGGCTGCTGTTCGCCCTGTCGTCGATCCTGTTCATGTCCTTCATCTGGTGGGGCACGATCGGCTTTCTGGAACGGCAGGTGGAAACCGCGATCAATGCCGACGCGCGGGCGCTGAGCCAGCGCTGGGCGGAGGGCGGGCTGCCGACGCTGGCGCTGACGATCGACGACCGGCTGGAACAGAATCTGGACGACGACGCGATCTACCTGATGGTCGACCCGACCGGCCGCCGCCTGGCGGGCAATCTGTCGGAATGGCCGGCGCAGGTGGTGCGCAACGACCGGTGGTATTCGCTGGAAGTCACGCGTGCGGGCATGCGCGATACGGCGCAGATCCATGCCTTCAGCCTGCCCGGGGGCTTTCGCCTGCTGGTGGGGCGCGATGTGCGGGCGCGGGCGGTGCTGCGCCGGCTGCTGACGGATTCGCTGATCTGGGCGTGGATGATGGTCACGCTGCTGGCGATCAGCGGTGCCGCGCTGGTCCACAGCATGTTCCGCCGCATGATCAAGTCGGTGGCCCAGACCACGCAGGCCATCGCGCATGGCGACCTGTCGCGCCGCATGCCGCTGGTGGGCAATGGCGACGAGCTGGACCAGGTGGCCGAGGCGATCAACGAGATGCTGGACCGCATCGTGCGGCTGATGGATGGCGTGCGGCAGGTCTCCAACGCCATTGCCCACGACCTGCGCACGCCGATCACCCGTGCCCGGACCCAGCTTGAAGATGCCGCCCTGCATGCCCGCGACACGGACGAGCTGCGTGCGGCCGTCGAGCGCGCGGTGGGCGACCTGGACAATGTGACTGCCGTGTTCGAGGCCCTGCTGCGCATCGCGCAGATCGAGGCCGGGTCCCGCCGGTCGGCCTTCGCGCCGTTCGACCTTGTGCCGCTGCTGACCGATATCGGCGACCTGTACGAAGCCGTGGCCGAAGAGCAGCATATCCATCTGGTGTTGCGCCTGCCGCCCAGCCTGCCCTTCCATGGCGACCGGGCGATGATGCAGCAGGCGGTGGCCAACCTGCTGGACAATGCCATCAAATTCTCGCCCGAAGGCGGCACCGTGACCCTGGCCGCCGCCCTGGGGCCGGCGCTGCCGGGGCTGACCCTGGGCACGCCGACGCGCGACGTGGTCTCGATCGCCGTCACCGACGAGGGGATCGGCATGAACGAGGCCGACCTGGCCCGTGCCTCGGAACGGTTCTTTCGCGCCGAGGCCGCGCGCAATACGCCCGGTGCCGGGCTGGGCCTGTCGCTGGTGCAGGCGATCGTCCAACTGCATGGCGGCACGCTGCGCCTGTATCCACGCCAGCCGGGGCTGGCGGTGCGGATGGTGATGCCGGTGCCGCGCGAAGCCCCCAAGACCGGCCGGCAGCCCCGGCGCGCCGCCGCCCCCACGCAGGTCCCGACCCGGGTGACGCAGACTTCACGATCGCCCCACAAGGGCGACACATGACGAACCCTAGGCTCCAGCCCATGAATTCACAGCCTCTTTCAATCACGGCACTGGCGGTCATGGGCCTGTGCCTGTGCGGCATGGCCCCGCCGCCGGACATGGATGCGTCGCTGGCCACGGGCGGCCGGGGCGCGGCCGACCCCAATCACCCCGTCATCATCACCAGCGACAGCCGCGCATTCTGCAACCGGCTGGCTGCCGTCATCGACGCCTATGGGCCGCCCCTGCGGCATGAGGTCGACGATCTGCGCGCCCAGGGCACGCATCTGTGCCATGAAGGCAAGGTGCGTTCGGGCATCGTTCAACTGCGCCGGGCCCTGATGGCGCTGAAGGAAGACACGCATTCATGACCGAGTTCCGCCTTCCTGCCCTTGGGGTGTTTGCCCTGACCGCCGCAACCCTGCTGCCCTTCGCCGCCTCCGCCCAGGACATGCCGCCCGATCCGGGGCCGGGCATGCCGGAGATGCTGCCCCGCCACGCCCCGGCCGGCACCGCGCTGACCCTGTCGGGCACCGGCACCGTCCATGCCGCGCCCGACCGGCTGACGGCCACGCTGTTTGCCGAGGCCAGCGCCGCCAGTGCCGCGGCGGCGCAGGAGCGCGTGAATGCCCTGGCCGGCATGGCCATCGACGCTGCCAAGGCGGCCGGCGGCATCACGACCGTGACCGAGGATTATTCGGCCGAGCATAATGAAGGGGGCAAGGCACCGGCCTGGACGGCCCGTCAAACCGTCCGCCTGACAGGCGCCGACGGCGCGGCGCTGCTGGCCCTGGTCGGGCAGCTTCAGGCCAAGGGGCTGGCCCTGAGCGGGCTCGACTGGTCGCTGTCGCCCGACCGGCGCCAGAGCCTGACCCGCCAGGCCGAGGCCGGCGCCCTGACCGATGTGCGGCAGCGGGCCGAAGCGGCCGCGAAGGTGCTGGGGCTGAAGATCGCCTCGATCCGCTCCATCACGCTCTCCGACCATGGCATGCCGCGCCCGATGCCGATGATGATGATGGCCCGCGCCGCCTCGGCACCCGTGGCACCCGGCGCGCCGGCCGAAGAGCAGGATGTCTCGGCCAGTGCCTCGGCGACCTTCATGCTCACGCCCTGAGGGCATGGTCGTGGCCGTTCGGGCACGTTTCTTGTGCCCCGCCCCCTTCTGAAACCATCGCTACCGGATTGACGATCGTTTGCCCCTACATGTGACCCGGATTTTCATCGATGCCGATGCCTGCCCCGTCCGGGACGAGACCTATCGCGTGGCGCTGCGGCATGGGCTGCACACATTCGTGGTGTCGAACCGGATGATCGCCATTCCGTCCTCTCCCCTGATCGAGCGGGTGGTGGTGACCCAGGGGATGGATGTCGCCGATGACTGGATCGCCGAACAGGCGGGTGCGCACGATATCATCATCTCGGCCGATATTCCGCTGGCCGCGCGGTGCGTGGCGCGGGGGGCCTGCGTGCTGGACCCGCGCGGACGGATCCTGGACGCGGACGCGATCGGCATGGCGCTGGCGATGCGCAACCTGATGGAGGACCTGCGCTCCACGGGGGCGATCATGCAGGGCGGGCGTGGCTTCACCCGCGCGGATCGCTCGACCTTCCTCTCGGCGCTGGATACCGCCGTGGTCCGGGCCAAAAAGCGCGGTGCGGGCGCCGCCCGACCCCAGTGGAGACCGCTGCCGGACGCCGACACGCCATAAAAAAAGCCCGGACAAACGTCCGGGCTTTTTTTCTTTGGTCAGGGGATCGTCCCGCTCAGCGGGGCGAGAGCACCATGATCATCTGGCGATTTTCGAGCTTGGGCATCTGCTCGACCTTCGCCTGTTCGTCCATCTCGGTGCGGATGCGTTCCAGCACCTTGATGCCGAGGTCCTGGTGAGCCATCTCGCGGCCACGGAAGCGCAGGGTCACCTTGACCTTGTCGCCCTCGCCGATGAACGACTTCATGGCGCGCATCTTCACCTGATAGTCGTTTTCATCGATGTTCGGCCGGACCTTGACCTCCTTGATCTCGATGACCTTCTGCTTCTTGCGGGCCTCGTTCCGCTTCTTCTGCTGCTCGTACTTGAACTTGCCGTAGTCGAGGATCTTGGCGACCGGCGGTTCGGCGTTCGGGCTGATTTCCAGCAGGTCGAGGCCAACGGCATAAGCACGTGCCAGAGCATCACGCGTGGGCATGACGCCGAGCATCTCGCCCTCCGCGTCGATCAGACGCACCTGCGGAACGCGGATTTCCTCATTGACACGGGGGCCCTCGCGGTTAGGCGGAGTGGGCATCGGAGGTCTGGCTATGGTCGGCTCCTGTATTTGTCTTCATGTCCGGAGCATCTGTCGCCCGAGCCCGCCAGGACCGGCGCGTTCGCCTGCCGCGTCCGCGTCTGCGGGATGAAGCGTGACCGCATCCCGCGCGCCCCGGGCGGTATCCACCCCCGGGACCTGTTCCAGCTATAGGGCCGGAACGGCGCGATGGCTTTCCGGACTGGCCGTTATTGACCCAAAGAGGCCATCCAGATCAAGCATTCTCGTCGCATGGGCGTTCGATTCAGCCATGCGCGGGCAGCAGACGACCCGCATCCGCCATTCCCTCTTGCCTTGGATGCGACCCTGGCGGGCCGCGTCCGGGACGAAAAGTCCGGCTTATGCCGCGGGCGCGGCCACCCGGCGGAGATCGGGCGGCAGGGCTTCCTGCGCCAGGCTTTCGACCGCCGCGTCCAGCGACAGGACCTCCTGCGCCGCGCCGCCCAGGCGGCGCATGGCCACCGTGCCGTCTTCGGCCTCCTTGCGGCCCACGACCAGGATCACCGGCACGCGGGCCAGGCTGTGCTCGCGGATCTTGGCGTTGATCTTGTCGCTGCGCGTGTCGGTCTCGACCGTCAGGCCCGCCGCGCGCAGTTCCGCCGCCACCTGCTCGGCATAGGGCGCGGCGTCGGTGACGATCGAGGCCACCACCACCTGGACCGGCGCCAGCCACAGCGGGAACCGGCCCGCATATTGCTCGATCAGGATGCCCAGGAAGCGTTCGAACGAGCCCAGGATGGCCCGGTGCAGCATCACTGGCCGATGACGGGCGCTGTCCTCGCCCACATAGCTGGCGTCCAGACGCTCGGGCAGGACGTAATCGACCTGCAGCGTGCCGCACTGCCAGTCGCGGCCGATGGCGTCGCGCAGCACGAATTCCAGCTTCGGGCCGTAGAAGGCGCCCTCGCCGGGATTATGCTCATATTCCACGCCGGCCAGGCGGCAGGCCTCGATCAGCGCGCCCTCGGCCTTGTCCCAGGTCTCGTCGCTGCCGGCGCGCGCCTCGGGCCGGTCGGCGAACTTCACGCGGAAGCTCTCGAAGCCCAGATCGGCATAGACTTCGGCCAGCATGCGCACGAAGCGCGCGGTCTCGCCGGCGATCTGGTCGTCGGTGCAGAAGATGTGCGCGTCGTCCTGGGTGAAGGAGCGCACGCGCATGATGCCGTGCAGCGCGCCCGAGGGCTCGTAGCGATGGCAGGCGCCGAATTCCGCCATGCGCAGCGGCAGTTCGCGATACGAGCGCAGGCCGTGGCGGAAGATCTGCACGTGGCACGGGCAGTTCATCGGCTTCAGGGCGAGGGTCTTGTCCTCATCCTCGACGGTCGCGATGAACATGTGCTCGCGGTATTTGTCCCAGTGGCCCGAGGCCTCCCACAGGGCGCGGTCGACGAGCTGCGGGGTGCGGACTTCCTCGTACCCGCCCCGGATCTGGGCGCGGCGCATATAGTCCTGCAGCGCGGTGTAGATCCGCCAGCCCTTGGCGTGCCAGAAGATCGAACCCACGGCCTCTTCCTGGATATGGAACAGGTCCATCTCACGGCCGATGCGGCGATGGTCGCGGCGCTCGGCCTCTTCCAGCCGGTGCAGGTGGGCGTCCAGCTCCTTCTGGTCGCGCCAGGCTGTGCCGTAGATGCGGGTCAGCATCGGGTTGCGATGGTCGCCGCGCCAGTAGGCGCCGGCCACCTTCATCAGCTTGAAGGCGGTGCCGATATCGCCGGTGCCGCGCATATGCGGGCCACGGCACAGATCCAGCCACTCGCCCTGGCGGTAGATCGAGATCGTCTCGCTCTCCGGCAGGTCGCGGATCAGCTCCGCCTTGAAGCGCTCGCCCTTGGCCTCGAAGAAGCGGATCGCCTCCTCACGAGGCCACTCCTCGCGCTCGAAGGGGGCGTTGGCCGCCACGATCTCGCGCATGCGGGCCTCGATGGCCGCGAAATCCTCGGGCGAGAAGGGCTCGTTGCGATAGAAATCGTAATAGAAGCCGTTTTCGATCGACGGGCCGATCGTGACCTGTGTGCCCGGCCACAGCGACTGCACGGCCTCGGCCAGCACATGGGCGGCGTCGTGGCGGATCATCTCCAGCGCCGCATCGTCCTTGCGGGTGATGAAGCGCACCGAGGCGTCATGGGCGATTTCGCGCGACAGGTCCATCTCGGCGCCGTCGACCACCATCGCCAGGGCCGCGCGGGCCAGGCCGGGCCCGATGGAGGCCGCCACACTCGTCCCCGTCACCGGCCCGTCGAAATGGCGAACGGATCCGTCAGGCAGGGTGATGGCAGGCATGATGTCGATGCTCCGATAAACAGGAAGAGCCTGTAATGGCGTCAGGCGACCGAGGCCGCAACCCTATCCACGCTCAGAAGGGCAAGATCGTCAACGCGCAGCACCCGCACCTGGCCGGGCGTGCGGCCCTGCGGCGCGGTGCGGGCCGGGTCGCTGTCGCGCGAAAACAGGACGGTACTGGGGCAGCCCATGGCGGCGGCCAGGTGCATGGGCCCGGTATCGTTGCCCACCGCCAGCGCGGCCCGCGCGGCCAGCCCCGCCAGTTCGACCAGGCTGGTCCGGCCCGTCAGGTCCACGGCTTCGGGACAGGCTGTGCGGATGGTGGCGGCCAGGGCGGATTCACCCCCCGTGCCGACGACGACCGGCGTCAGCCCACGCGCCGCCAGCAGGCGGGCCAGGGCGCCGAACCGTTCGGCGGGCCAGCGTTTGGCGGGCCGATGGGGTGCGGCCCCCGGCACCAGCAGGGCGTATGGGCCGGGCAGCATCGGGCCGCCTTCGGCCAGCCAGGACAGATCGGGGTCGGGGACTTGATCGATCCCGGCCCGGCGCAACTGGTCGCGCTGGCGGGCCCGGGTGTGCATGAAGTCGCGCTGCGGATTGTCGTGCGGCCAGCAGGCGCCGGCCGCGATACCCGACCAGCGCGGACGGCCGGCCAGCCGGAAATAGCGCGAGGAGCGGCCGGAGGTCTGGAGGTCGTACACCGCGTCGAACCCCGCCATCTGCCGGCGCAGGCGCAGCAGGCCGCGCAGGTCGCGCCAGGCAGGACGCGAATCCACCACCACATGGTCGAACCATGGGGCGGCTTCCATCAGCGCCGCGAACGGGGCGGTGGTCAGGAGGGTGATGTCGGCATCGGGATAGCGCGCGCGGATGGCCGCGAAGGGCGCGAAGGCCAGGACGAGGTCGCCCAGCGCCCCAAGCTTGATCACGAGAACGCGCGTCATGTGCCCTGATTAATCCAGAACGTCCGGGATGCAAACAGCACCGGGCGGCGGCAGGGCGAACGGGATGGGAGCGGGAGAGGAAACAGGGGATAGCCCGGCGCCGCCCCCGGAAGCCGACACAGGTCGGTCACAGGCAGGGCGGCACCGGGAAAAGGGACGACAGCAAATGCTGGCCCTTCTTCATGAAGGTTTCCGTCTCTTCTTGATTCTTCTTGTTCTTCTCTCTTCTTGGAGGCGCTTCGGCCCCTTGACCCTCTCTATACCCAAGGACGATGCCCGTGTCGATGTTACACGATCACATATCACGTAATCGTGATAATTCCAGAAAAGCCACCTTCCCCGGCCGATGCGTGACCGGTCCGTTCGTGCTAGAGAGGCAGGATGGACATGCCTGTCGCCCGCCCTGTCATTCTTCAGGTTCTGCCCGCGCTCGATGCCGGCGGGATCGAACAGGGCACGGTCGACATGGCCCAGGCCATTGCGCAGGCCGGGGGCGTGGCGCTCGCGGCCTGTGCCGGCGGCCGCATGCTGCCGCGCCTGGCCTATGCCGGCGGTGTCCATGTGCCGCTGGACCTGCGGCCCAAGAACCCGGTCTCGATCCTGCTCAACGCGCGGCGGCTGGCGCAGGTGATCCGCGAGCGCGGCGTGCATCTGGTCCATGCGCGCTCGCGCGCGCCGGGCTGGTCGGCGGCGCTGGCCTGCCGGCTGACCGGCGTGCCGCTGGTGACGACGTGGCATGGCGTCTATCGCGAGAATGTACCGGGCAAGCGGCGCTATAATGCCGTCATGGCGTCCGGCAGGCGGGTGATCGCCATCAGCGCCTTCATCGCGCGGCGTCTGGCCCGCGACTACCGGGTAGGGCCCGACCGGCTGCGCGTGATTCCGCGCGGCGCCGATACCGCCCGCTTCGACCCGGCCGTGGTACGCGGCCCCCGCATCCAGGCGCTGGCCGATCAATGGGGCCTGCCCGAGGATGCCGCGATCATCATGCTGCCGGGCCGGCTCACGCGCTGGAAGGGCCAGGCGCTGCTGCTGGAAGCCCTGGCGCGGATGGAAGCCGAAGGGGGTTGCGGGCGCCCCTGGGTGTGCGTCTTCGTGGGCCCGTCGCGCCGGCGCGACCGGTTCGGCGACAGCCTGAAACAGATGGCGCAGGCTCGCCCGGCCCTGCGCGGGCGGGTGTTCTTCGCCGGCCATTGTGCCGACATGCCGGCGGCGCTGGCGATGGCGGACGTGGTGGTCGTGCCTTCGCTGGAGCCCGAACCGTTCGGCCGGGTGGTGGTCGAGGCCCAGGCGATGGGCCGCCCGGTCGTGGTCGCCGCCCATGGCGCGGCGATGGAAACCGTGGTGGACGGGCAGACCGGCCTGCTGGTACCGCCCGGCGACCCCGATGCGCTGGCGGAGGCGATCGGCGCCATGCTGCGCCTGACGCCGGACGAGGCCGAAACATTGGGGGCCGCCGCCCGCGCCCATGTGCTGGCCCGCTATACCACCCAGGCGATGCAGCAGGCGACGCTGGCGGTCTATGATGAAATCCTGGGCTCGAGCCTGGCGGACTGGTTCGCCTGGCAGGTGGCCCAGCCGGCCGGGGACGCTCTTCACGAGACGCCCCCCCTACAGGAAGCGACCCTACAGACCGATGTCGAATGATCCGTTCCGCGCCGCCCCGCCGCGCAAGCACCCCACGCCGCGCCTGGTGTCGTGGGCCCAGAGTGCCGCCCTGTTCTGCTTCGGCGCCAGCATCCTGCTGGAAGTCGGGCAATCGCAATGGCACTGGCCGCTGCTGGGCCGGGGCTGGCCCATCCTGGGGCTGGACATTGCCGGCGCGCTGCTGATGGCGGCATCCCTCGTCATACTGTGGGCCGGCCGACGCCGCGGCCGCTGATCTTTCCGAATACGGACCCGTTTCAATGACCGATTCCTCCCCCCCTCCCCTGACCAAGGCCGAGAAGGCCGAGATTGCGCGGCAGGAGCGCCTGGCGCGCGAGGCCGCGGCCCTGCGGGCGAACCTGCGCCGCCGCAAGCAGCAATCCCGCGCCCGCGCCGACACGGCCGCCGACGAGACGCCTGCCCCCGCCGCCGGGACGACAAACAGCGGGAGTTGATTGCGGTCGGGCCCGGCCTTCGCTAGTGGTCGGGCAGATACGAGACGATATTCGCCCCACGCGACGCAAGGGACCGTACATGCCTATTATGCCCGACAGCTGGATTCGACGCATGGCCCAGGAGGGCGGGATGATCGAACCCTTCGTGGAACAGCAGAAGCGCGACGGCGTGATTTCCTACGGCCTGTCCTCCTACGGCTATGACGCGCGGGTGGCCGAGGAATTCAAGATCTTCACCGATGTCGACAACGCCCTGGTCGACCCCAAGGATTTCGCGTCCAACAGCTTCGTCACCCGCACCGGGCCGACCTGCATCATCCCGCCCAACAGCTTCGCGCTGGCGCACACGGTAGAATATTTCCGCATTCCGCGCGATACGCTGGTGGTCTGCCTGGGCAAGTCGACCTATGCCCGCTGCGGCATCATCGTGAACGTCACGCCGCTGGAGCCCGAATGGGAAGGCCAGGTGACGATCGAGATCAGCAACACCACCCCGCTGCCGGCGCGCATCTACGCCAACGAAGGCATCTGCCAGTTCCTGTTCTTCCAGGGTGCCTCGCCCTGCGAGGTCAGCTATGCCGACCGTGCGGGCAAATATATGGGCCAGCGCGGCGTCGCCACCCCCCGGATGTAGGACACCCCGCCATGGACCGTTTCATCATTCACGGCGGCCACCGGCTGCGCGGCGACATCGTCATCGGCGGCGCCAAGAACGCGGCGCTGAAGCTGCTGGTCGCCGGCCTGCTGACGTCGGAGCGGCTGGTGCTGCGCAACGTGCCGCGCATCGCCGACATCACGACCATGCGCCGCCTGCTGGAACAGCACGGCGTGACGGTCGAGGACATCGAAGGCGACGGCGGCACGCTGGCCGTCGGCGGCCGCATCACCAATACCGTGGCACCCTACGACATCGTGTCGCAGATGCGCGCCTCGATCCTGGTGCTGGGCCCGCTGCTGGCCCGCTGCGGCGAGGCCCGCGTGTCGCTGCCCGGCGGCTGCGCCATCGGCACCCGCCCGGTGGACATGCACCTGAAGGGGCTGGAGGCGCTGGGCGCCGAGATCTCGCTGGAAGGCGGCTATATCAACGCCCGTGCCTCGCGCGGGCTGGTGGGCGACCGCATCGTCCTGCCCTTCGCCTCGGTCGGGGCGACCGAGAACCTGCTGATGGCGTCCTGCCTGGCGCGCGGCCGGACCGAGATCATCAACGCGGCGCGTGAGCCGGAAATCGCCGACCTGGTCGCCTGCCTCAACAGCATGGGCGCACGCATCACCGGCTCGGGCTCCGGCACGCTGACGATCGAGGGCGTGGAAGCCCTGCACGGCACCACGCACAGCGTGATGCCCGACCGCATCGAATGCGGCACCTATGCCTGCGCCGCCGCCATCACCGGCGGCGAACTGCGCCTCGTCGGCGGCCGCGCCGATCATCTGGGTGCGGTGGTCCGCACGCTGGAGGAAGCCGGCGTGGAAGTGTTCCAGGAGGACGACGCCCTGCGCGTGCGCCGCACCGGGGCGCTGCGCGGCGTGGACATCATGACCGAACCCTATCCGGGCTTCCCCACCGACATGCAGGCCCAGTTCATGGCCATGCTGTCGGTCGCCGAAGGGGCCTCGATGGTGACAGAGACGATCTTCGAAAACCGCTTCATGCATGTGCCCGAGTTGAACCGCATGGGCGCGCGTATCAACGTCCATGGCTCGTCTGCCATCATTCGCGGCGTGCATTCGCTGTCGGGCGCGCCGGTGATGGCGACCGACCTGCGGGCTTCGTTCTCGCTGATCCTGGCGGGGCTGGCGGCGCATGGCGAAACGATCCTGAGCCGGGTTTATCATCTGGATCGTGGCTATGAAGCCGTGGAGCGGAAGCTGGCGCAGTGCGGGGCGCAGATCGAGCGGGTGCGGGAGTAGGGAGACGCAAGCGCGATCAGCGCGCTGGGGTGGTCGTCGGCTCCGCCCGGCATTTTCCCGTCACGTTACGATTGCCGTCGCCTTCGGCTCATATCTTTCTTACGATTAACGTTGCACGGTGCCCATCGGCGGGAATCGTCACCGCCAGAGATGACCGGTCTGCCGGCCTGGCGGGTGCCGCGCCAATATCGTGGCCATCGAGATTCACCGCGTGGCCCTCCAGGGGGGAAACGCCATGAACGACGACGCGATAGGCCGTCCACCACGGGTGATAGGTCCCCTGCGGCCGATCGATCGTCACCGTGACACGATCGTCCGCCCCTGTCGTGCAGGTCAGGTCCGTGCGACTATAGGCGCCGGTGCGGAAGGCGAAGCTGTGCCCGTCGTCGGTATAGACGCTGCCGTGACAATCGGGGCCGGGATAGACGTCCAATTGCAGCGGCCCCGCCGGGGTCTCGTCCGTGCTTTGCACCAGCGGCTGGTGAGGAACGATACTGCCGGCGCGAACATAGACGGGCAACTGGTCGAGGCGCGGGGTGACGGAAACCTGGTGCGGCGTCGTCGCGTCCATGTCTTTCATGTCGATCACGGAGCCGCCAGCGCCCCATACCCGCAGCGTCTGCAGGCCCGTCACTTTCCGACCGGTCCAGTAATCGTACCATTCGCCGGGCGGGAGGGTCACATCGTACGCCCCCGGCGATTCCGGTGCCGGGGCCGGGGCCACCAGCAGGGCACGCCCCCACATGAATTCCGACCCCGATGCCAGATCCATCGGTGCCCCGTCGATCAGCGTCGCCGGGAATTCCATGAAGAGCGGGCGCATCATCGGCACGCCGGTACGCGCGGCTTCCTCGGCCAGCGTGTCGTTGTAGGGCAGCAGGCGATAGCGGGCCTCGATGAAGCGGCGGCGGATGTCCTCATGCCGCTTGCCGTCCGCCCAGGGCTCCTGCGGATGGCTCCACGGGTCCGCATGCGAGCGTGCGATCGGCGTGAACATGGCCACCTCATACCATTTCGTCAGCAATTCGGGCGACGCGATGCCGGCGAACCCGCCGATATCGGCCCCCGCAAAGGCGAAGCCACCCAGTCCGAGACTTTCCAGCATCGGCACCGCCAGTGCCAGATGATTCCAGGTCGAGACATTGTCCCCCGTCCATGTCACGCCATAGCGCTGGCCGCCCGCGTAGGATGCCCGGGTCATGACGAAGGGGCGCTCGCCGGGCTTCAGCGCCAGCACGCCCTCGTAGGTCGCGCGCTGATTCTGCATGCCGTAGAGATTGTGCAACTCCGCATGGGTTGCGACCCTTGATGCAAAGCCGGGCTCGTCGATGCGATGGCGATTGTCCAGCGGCATGGTCTTGGTCGGGTAGGAGAAGACCGCCGGTTCGTTCATATCGTTCCAGAAGCCGGAAATGCCCTGCTGCACGAACCCTTTGTAGAGTCCACCCCACCAGGCCCGCGTGGCTGCCTGGGTGAAGTCCGGAAAGAGCGTCGGGCCCGGCCAGACCGGGCCGACATAGGGCTTGCCGTCCGCTGTCCTGACGAAACGGTCCTGCGCCATGCCGCTGTCATAGGGGGCGTAGCCCGCGTTCGGCAGCTCGGCGACATGCAGGTCGGTGATCGCCACCGTGTGCATGTGCCGTGCGGTGAAATCCGCGACCATCTTCCCGAAGGTGGGGAAGGCCTGCGGATCGACCGTGAAGGGACGGAATTTCTGCTGGTAGTCGATGTCCATCCATACCGCGTCGGACGGAATACGGTCCTTGCGCAGCCGCCCGACGATTCCACGCAGATCCTTCTCGGTCGGATAACGCCAGCGCGATTGCTGGAAGCCCAGCGCCCAGCGCGGCGGCATCGCCGGCGTTCCGGTCAACTGGGCATATTGCACCTCGACATCCCTGGCCGTCGGTCCGGCCATGACATAATAATCTATCGGCCCGTCCGGCGCGGCAATCCGCAGCCTGCCCGGGTCGAGATGGCCGAAATCGAAGGTCGTCCGCCACGTATTGTCCAGGAACATCCCGAAATACGCGCCGCCGGTAAAGCCGATGAAGAAGGGAATATCCTTGTAGAGCGGGTCCTGCCCCTCCCGGTAGGCGTAACTGTCGCTGTTCCACATCGCGTACGTCCGGCCCAGCCGGTCCAGCGGGCCGAACTTGTCGCCCAGGCCGAAATAATGCCCGTCGCCGGGAATGGACTTTACCAGTTCGAAGCCCGCCTTGTCGTGCGCGACAAAGGGCGCGCCCGGGTCGGCCAGCAGGGACATGCCCCTTGGCATCGGCGACCGTGACCCCGCCATTCGCGCGGGCGACCAGGACCGTCAGCCCACGCGTGGAAAAGCCTGCCGCATTGGGCGTGTCGATGCCATGTATCGGCACGGAGGTGGTCCGACTGGAAGGCCGCACTGCCCAGGACGCGTCCTCCGGCAGGCTGCCGTCGCGGCCGATGCGCACCCGCACGATGGTCTCGCTCAGTGCCGTGACCCGAACGACCGTTTCGCCACGGCGCCATTCGACACCCGACGGCAGTGCATGGAAGGCAGGCGCACCGGACGCGAGCACCACGACCGGCGCCGACGCGCCCGCTGCACATGCGCTGCGCGTCGCCAGTGGCGATGTGGACAGCAGCAGCGTGAGCGCCAGTCCACCACACCAGCCGCAAATATCCCGGCATCCATTCATCTATCGTTTCCTTCGAACGGACACCGGAATGTGCGAGTCATGCATGTGCGAAAATGCGCCAGATTGCCCGCCTGCATGGTTTTCAGGGCATGCGCCGGGATATCCCTGCCAAAACCCGATCGTTATCCAATGACCGGGGTGGCAGGGTCTCGGGCTCTGCCGGGTCCAGGGAGGGTCAGAACGCCATGGAGAGCGTCGCGGTCACGTTGAAGCGGGGATAGAGATAATAGGTCGGCGAACCGCTGGCGGAGATCATGCTGCCACGAACGCCGCGCACCGCGACAGCATTATTGACCAGCCCGTTGACACCGGTCCGGACGAACCCACCGGCCAGATTGTTGAAGTTCAGCCGGAACGTAGGCGCCTTGACGAAGCGGAAGGACGGGAAGTGGTAGCCGACCGACAGCGAATCGGTGACGAAACCCGGCATTTTCTGGTCGTTCATGAAGGTCGCATACTGAGACGACGTGTAATGAACGCCGACATTCCCGAAGAATTTTCCGTCGTCATAGGTCAATCCGAAATTCGCCAGCACGTGCGGCGCCTGGACAGCCGTCTTCCCCTTGGTGGGCAGGTAATCGCCAATCGTCTGGCCGTTCGCGAGCATCCCTGTCGCCGGCAAATTGGAATCCATGGTCGCGTCGAGATATTCGACCGACGCATAAGGGCTCCAGTGATGGAACGGGTGTCCGGAAATCATCGCATCGAAGCCGCGCGCCGTCTGGTTGCCGGCGTTGATCGTGGTGCCGATGGACTGGTTGTTCACATAGACACTTGTCGAAACCAGACGATCGGTGATCGCATAATTAAAGAATTCCAGGTCGGTCATGAAATAGCGGTTGTCATAACGCCAACCCAGCTCTTCCTTGATGGAATATTGGGGTTTCGCGTTATAGGGATTTCCGACATATCGGCCGGCTTCCGCGTCGAAGACCTGTGACAGCGATCCCGGATCTGGCATGCGATAATCGCCTTCGGCATTCACATAGATCTGGTTATGCGTGTCGATCTGATAGCCGATGGAAAGCTGCGGCAGCGGCACGACGAAGTTGCTCTGGACCTTCGGCGCCGTGGACGCGAAATTCTGGCTCCAGCGGTTGATCATCGAGACCTTGAAGCCGGCATTCACGACCAGCCTGTTGTCGAGGAATTTGGACGTATCCTGAAGGAACAGGGAATGATTCTTCCATCCGGAATCACCCTGGTAGGGCATATAGCGAGAGCCGGCCTGAAAGAGCCCGGTGGACGCCGCGTACGGAAATGCCTGCTGCCCGGTCGCGGACAGGACCGAATAGCGATTGACCACCTGATTGTCCTGATAGTCGAACCAGTATCCGAGTTCGATGTGATGCTGCCTGCCGACATCGTAATTGAGCTTGGCGACGGCCCCCGCATGCGGACGGAAGACGCTGTAATAGGACGCCGCCGGCACCTTGCCACTCAGGGCACTGCCATCCGGCCCCAGCGTCACAGGCGTGACATTGGCGTTGAACAACGTGCCATTGTAGGTGTAGCCGCCGTTATAGACGTAATAAGGCTTGAAATCGAACGAGAAATTATCCGGCAGATGCAGGTGAACCGGCGTGGTGATGAACACCTGGTCCCACATGTTTCCATCCAGGCCGCCGTACATCGAAGGGTTCGACGGGTCGTAGGTCGCCTGGTAATTGTAGGTTCCAAGCCCGTGCTTCTTGTTAAAGAACTGGGTAGCCGTCGGATATTTCGGCGCTGCGGTAAACTGATGATTCCAGGAAACGAACAGGTTGACGGAAGAGCCGTTATCGAAATCCTTTACCGCGCCGAAATCCAGATGACGCCGCTCGTTGGTCCATGGGCCGGTCCAGTTTCGCGCATGCTCATGCGAGAACGAGAAATAGCCACGGATGCCGCTATTGCCGATATCACCGCTTTCGACACGCATGAATTCACGCGACAGATTGTTCGTGCCATACGCAAAATCCATCAGCCCACCGAACTTGTGCCCCGGCGTGTAGGTCTGCGCATCCATGACGCCGACGGCGGCAGACGTCACGGGCAGTTCAATCGCTGCCGATCCCGGAGTCACCGTCACATGATCCAGATTTTCGGAATCGACATTCTGGTTCAGATAATAGGCGGTTGCGACCGGGACACCGTTGAGCAGGATGCCCATGTCGGAATCGGTCAGGCTGCGGCTGTTGATCTGGCCACCCAGAATACCCGAGGAATCAACGGTCGAGACGCTGATGCTCGGCAGATTCTTGACAAGATCCAGCGCCGTATTCGTCGGGCTCTGCATTTCGATATATTGTTTGGTCACGGTCTGCACTGAATGCGGTGCGGTTTCGTGACGCATCATGCCGCCACCGCCGGAATGGAAGGCGGAAACATTGATTTCTTCACCGGACTTGGGTGCCGGCGCTGCGTGTGCGCTCTTATCCGCACTCGGCGCGGCAGGTCGCCGCACCTGAGGTGCGTCCGCCTGCGACGCCACAGGCACCATAATCGCACAACTTCCGAGCATTGTTGCCGCAAGCAAACACACACGAAATCTCTGATCCACCATTCTGTCCCCCAATATTTCAAGATTCTAGAGCACAGCCGGGCGATGCGCCCCGCATGCCGAAAGCTGCCCCGACCACCCCCCGGTCAATCGGCAACAGTGTCCCAGGAATTACCATGAGTATCTGACATGCCTGCGACTCTCTCCAATGCTGTAATCCATTGAATTACGAGCGCAAAAAGCCATCACACGGTTCGTTAGCGAAATATGCGGATGTGGACGGCAATTTAGAAGCAGAAAAAACTCAGCAAGCCGTTGCGTTAAAGGCTACGCCCAGTGCATTTCCGTAGCGTCCGAATTCGCTTAATACCGCGCGAGAGGGTGTTGTGGCGATCTGTCGCGACCACTGAACCACTTCATGAATTCCTGGAAGGGGTTATCGCCCGAACGATGACCGGCGCATAATGAATCGAATTGATCAGATAGACCACATCTCCAGGAATAATAGCCGGCTGGACCGAACCTTTCATCTGTCCGTACGCCGCACAACGGCAATGCGGGAGTTCATCGCCGGTCTCAGCACATTTGGCGCGATGGCCTACATCCTGGCAGTCAATCCGGCCATCATGGCGACAGCCGGCCTGGATCGCCACGACATGGTCATGACGACGATCGCCGCGGCCGCTTTTGGAACGCTGCTGATGGCACTGTTCGCCAACCTTCCGATCGCCCTTGCTCCGACAATGAGCAGCAACATCGTCTTTGCGCAGATCGTGGTGGTCCATATGGGCATCGCGCCGCGCGTCGCCTTTGCCGCGGTGTTTCTCAGCGGTCTGATCTTCACGCTGCTCTCGCTCACGCAATGGCGGCAGAAAATCGTACTGGGATTTCCCGAACCCATCGCCCACGGCATTCGTTTTGCCATCGGCGCCTTCATCGCGCGCATCGGCATGACGACAGGCGGTCTGGCTGTACCCTCACATGAAGGCCTGACATTCGGATCGTTGGCGAATGCATCGACCCAATTGGTTGCCGCCGGGCTCCTGGCGACCGCGCTCCTGATGAGACTGCGCATTCCGGCGGCGATGCTCATCGTCATCCTGGCCCTGACCGTCGCGGGATGTTTCCTTCACAAGCCGGACGGAGACGTCATTATGCACCTTCCGGCGCGAATCGTGGAATGGCCGACCTATCCGGCACACCTCCTGTTTCCATTCGATTTCGGCGGCCTTCTGACAGAATTGCCGATCATTCTTCCAATTCTGGCCTATTTCTTTCTCAGCGATTTCTTCGATGCCACCGGAACGATGATGGCCGTTACGCAGCAGGCACAACTGGCGCGAGAAGACGGCCGTATCGTGCCTGGGCGTGCGGCGTTCGTCAGTGACGGCATCGCCAGCGTCGTCGGTGCGACACTCGGAACCTGCACCGTGTCGGCCTACCTGGAATCGCTGGTTGGTGTTGAAGCCGGTGGCCGCACCGGCTTGTCGAGCGTTGTCGTTGGCGTGCTATTCGGGCTATCGGCTTTCTTCTGGCCACTCATCACGGCGATCCCGGCGATCGCCACAGCACCAGCTTTGATGATCGTCGGATTGAACATGCTTGCCGGTCTGACGTCTCTGCCCCGCAAGACGACGGACGATGTTTTACCGCCAATCCTGATGGTACTCGTCACCGTCATGACCGGCAATTTCATGGTCAGCCTCGCCTTCGGGCTGCTCCTTTATACTGGCCTCATCATCGTGACACGCAGGTGGCAGCGGCTGACACCCATGCTGATCGGCCTCGATATGGTATTTTCGGTGTTCCTGATCCTTGAAAGCCAGATTCAGGGAAGATAGGCGTCCGGTGCCGCGGGATCTCCAGACAAAGCGGGGTCAAGGGGCTCAAGGCCCCTTGCGATCCGGGCAGCGCCCGAATCCCCCTCAGAACGGCGCCGAAGGAATATGATCGCGATACCGCCCCCAATGATCGAGGATTTCCGCGACCACCGGCGCGCCGGCCCGTTCATTATTATCGAACGCGACCGCCTGCCCCGGGCCCTCATCCCCCATGGACTGGGTCACGTCGCCCCCCGGCGGCGGCATGGAAAAATTGCTGCCCGATCGCAGCAGCATGATCCGGTTCGCATCCACGAAGCCCAGTGACGCCAGGGTCCGCATTTCACGCTGGTAGGTCTGGCTTTCCTCGTTCGTCATCACGAACAGGCCCTGCCCCTTCGTCCATAGTTTCACCCAGTTCTCGGCCCAGAGATTGCGCGGCGCGCCATGCCAGTAGCGTTCCGCCCCCAGCGTCTCGCCCATCAGGATGGATGGCGGCCTCTGCGCCGCGGGGAAGCCCACCCACGCCTTGCGCCGTGCCGCAACCTCCGGATCGTCGGCCAGCACGACGGTGCGGCTGATCTGATAGGCCCAGCGTGCCAGCCCCTGGTTCAGCGTATAGGCCTTGCTCAGTTCCGCAACATCGGTCACCGACCCGTAATGATTGGGATTCGCGGGCAACGTGTCGGGGCGTGAGGCACCGATCGCATACAGGCCATAGGGCCAGTCCTTCGGGATCGTGCGGTCGTCGATCTCACGCAGTGCGTCGCCGTCGACCACCCAGCGCGCCCAGGCGACGCTGCCGACCGAGGCGGCATTCGGATTGACGCCCGAAATTCCGGTAAACAGCCAATAGGTGTGATGAAAATCGAAGCGTGGATCGATAACGAAGGCCGCAAGGTCCGTCACCCCATGGCGCAGGACGACCCCATACAGTCCCGCCTTGTTGCGTCGAACGACATCCGGCGCCCCCCGAACCGGTACCTTCTCGTCAAGATGCTCCCGTTCCACCCAGTTCTGATACTCGCCCGGCGCGTCGCCGCGATCCGCGCCATTCTCCCAGTTGGCAACAACAACGAACTTCACCTCCTCCGCCGCGCGCGCCGGTGCCGCACAGGCTGACAGGCACGCCGCTCCTGCAAGAAGGACGGAGGCGACTCGCGCCACGTGCCACCCACTCCGATCATGTTTGCTCATGCGATGTTCCGCTTCCTTTTTCATGATGGTTCACTCTGCGCAGGGTGCAACAGGCGTTCGACGATTTCCGCCGCCACCAGCGCCGCAATGATTTCCGGCCGTTTGTCGCGGATGCCGCGATCCCCGATCGGGCAGACCAGGGTCGCGATCCGATCCTCGGCAATGCCCAGATCGCGAAAGCCAGCCTCGAAACGGCGCCGTTTGGTCTTCGAGCCGATCAGCCCGACATAGCGGAAATCGCCCCGCTCCAGCGCGGCGGCCACGATCAGAGCATCCAGCGCGTGACTCTGTGTCAGGACCAGAGTCCCCGCGCCAGCCGGTGCCGAGGCAATCGCACCTTCCCAGTCGACGCTGATCCGGACCTCCACACCGTCGGGCACATCGTCGCCGAATTCCTCCGCGCGCGCGTCGATCCAGATCAGCCGCAGCGGCAACAGGGCCAGCGTCCGCGCCAGTGCCCGCCCCACATGGCCCGCGCCAAACAGCAGCAGGGCGGGACGATCCTGACGCGCGCGCGCCTCCGCGCATAGAAGAGCGTCCATGGACGCGTCATCCAGCCGCTCGATACGGGCCGTCACGGCGCCGCCGCAGCATTGCCCGATCTCGGGGCCCAGGGCGATGACGCGATCCACGGAAGCCCCGCCCGAAGCCAGCAGCGCGCGCGCGTCCTGCACGCAGTCCCATTCCAGCCGGCCGCCGCCGATCGTCCCCGCCAGGGCACCCGCCGTCACCAGCATGAACGCCCCCGCCTCGCGCGGCGTAGACCCGCGCGCCTGCACGAGCGTCACACGCGCGACGGCAGATCCGGTGGCGCGGGCACGGGCGATCATGTCGGCGAGCCGGGACATGGGCTTAGACCGTCGCTCCGCGCATCCGCTCGGCCGCGCGCAGGATCGCCTCGGGCGTTGCCGGCGCATCCAGCCCGGGGCAGGACCGATAGCCATCCAGGCTGGCCAGCGCGTCAGAGATCGCGTGCAGCACCGCCACGCCATGCACAAACGGCGGCTCGCCCACCGCCTTGGACCGAAAGATCGTCTCCTCGCGATTGGGCCCGCGCTCCAGCAGCGCGACATTGAAGATACGCGGCCGATCGGAACAGGCCGGGATCTTGTAGGTGCTGGGGGCATGGGTACGCAGCCGGCCCGTCTCGTCCCACACCAGTT